>CAZAPG010000010.1:33224-176086 GCA_964486935.1 uncultured Caldilineaceae bacterium
ACCAATGATAACGGCCTGGAAAAAGGCGTATCGCGGCGCCATGCCCGTATTCTCAAGCGAGAAGGCACCGTAGTGGTCGAAGATTTGGGCAGCATCAACGGCACATTCATTAACGGCAAACGGCTGGCCCCCTACCTGCCCGAAGTGCTTCACCACGGCGACCAGCTTCAGCTTGGCAAGCTGCTTATAGAAGTAGAAATGCATTAGTTCCCCAACCGGTAACGGGGAAACTTTACAAAATAAGGAGATTTTCAGGTGTCGATTACATGCATTATTCACGTTCAAGGTGGCGACGCCATCGTCGGTGAAATTGACGAATTGCCAGACCCCCTCTCAAATTACGTGGTCTTTACCAACGTTAGAGCCAGAGATGGCAAGCCCGTAGTTTATGTTGACCGCGAAGCAACCCGGGTCATGTTTCCCTGGCACAAAATCAGCTTTTTAGAAACTCTGCCCTCCGAAGGCGACCAGGAAGAGGTTGAGTCTTTCTTCCGCGACTAAAAAACAAAGCAAATTTTGCGCAAAGCCGCCACAGAAATCACTGCGGCGGTTTTTATTTTCTTTTGACATTTACCCTCTAACCGGGTAAGATAAACCCTTCAATTTTACTCATTAAAACTCAGTGCGCCTGCTGTTAGAAAGGTTAGTTTATGCCAACTCAACAAGTGGTCCCCGCTCAATGCCCCAATTGTGGGGCCAAGTTTAACGCCCCTGTGGAAAATATCATTGATGGCCAAAACCCGGCAATGAAGGCCGCTTTTTTGCAAGGCCGGCTTAACATTGTGCAGTGCCCCCAGTGTGGCGCTTCTATCTCGCCTGCTATTCCAATACTTTATTACGACCTGCAAAAAGAACTGGCCTTTGTGCTGATGCCGCCGCAGTTAAACCTGGTTGGCCCGGCCCAGGAAAAAATGATTGGCAATTTAACCAATCAGCTGATTAACAGCCTGCCCACCGAGCAGCGCAAATTTTACCTGTTCAACCCCAAACAATTTTTGTCCATCGAAAGTATGGCCAAAGCTATTTTAGAAGCCGACGGCATTACCGAAGAAATGCTCGAAGCCCAAACCCAAAAAGCCAAACTCATTGAAGAATTTTTGAAGACACCCGATGACGAGGCGCTCAAAAAACTGGTTGAAACCAACGACGACAAACTGGATGTCGAATTTTTTGAAATCCTTACCGCCTACATGCAGGCCGCCCAAATGTCGGGCGACCAGGCCAGATTTCAAGCCTTCTTTGCCTTGCGCACCGTACTGGCCGAGATGAGTTCCAAAGGCCGGGAAATTGTGGCCCAAATTGACAGAGAACTGGGGCTGGTTGTTATAAAAAGCCAGGAAGAGTTGCTGGAACGCCTGGAAAACGCCGAAAACCAGGATGAACGGGAATCGCTGGTAGCCGCCGGCCAACCGCTGCTCGATTACACCTTTTTCCAAAAACTCACCAACAAAATCGACGCAGCCACCAAAAAGGGCAACACCCAGGTTGCCCAAAAACTCAAGGCCCTTCGCTCTGAAATTTTAGACCTCAAAGCCAAATATGAACAAGAAGCCCAGGCCGCGCTAGAAAAGGCCTCCGGGTTGCTCAAAAAGGTGCTCCAATCTAACGCGCCCGATAAGGTGCTGGCCGATAACCTTGAAGAAATTGACGACGCCTTTTTCTATCTGCTGCGGGCCAATATCGAAGAGGCGCGCCGCCAAAAACAAGAGCAACCGGCCCAGGCTTTAGAAATGATTGGCAATATGGCCATGGTCATGCTGCACGAAAAATACGCGCCTCAAGAAGAGCAATCAGAGCAACCCCAACAGCCGCAACCCCAAATATTGACCAGTAAATAGCCTTTTGTATGGTCAGGGCCTTAGCTGTTTATGGCTCTTTCAGAACTGTCAGTGGCAACGTGAAGCGTGATGCGTGACCAGGCCATCACGCTTCACGCCCAAACCTCACAAAACCCTGAAGACCCCCTTTTATTTATTGACCCTCACCAATTCAACTACCCCGGCTTCAGCATCAAAAATGGCATATGCCGCCCCCGGCCCGTCCAGGGGACGCCCCACGCTGCCGACCCCCACCACCAGCGTGTCGCCGGGTTGTAATTTAACCGCCCGCTGCGGCGCTTTTTGCAGCCGGTTGTCGGCAGTGAGCCGCCAGACAACCTGCCGGTGCGTATGGCCGTGAAACAGCAGCGGAATTTTCGCCTGGGCCAGCGCGGCAAAGGTCTGCCACAGCGCCTCAGACTCGGTGTGCAAATAGGGGAATAAGCGGGAGCCGGGCGCAACATGCGGGTTGGCGGTTAAATCGGCCAGGGTGGTAATTTGGGGCGGCCAGAAAAGCCCCGCGTGAGTCAACCAGAACCGCTCTAATTGGCGCACCGCCGGCAGCGATAACGCCCACCGCCGATTCTCCGCAGAAAGATAGCGCCAGTTCGATGCCTCCCAATTGCCAAACACCGTCGGCGCGCCTGCCGCGCCTACCAGATTAACGCAGTCGTCAATGCCCACATCGCCCAGGCAAAAATAAGCGTCCACATTTTGGGTGTCGGCATGGTTTAAAACAGCGGCCAGGGCCGGAGCGTCGTTATGAATGTCAGAAAAAATGGCGTAACGCATACCCGGCAGGGTATCACAGCTTGCCCATCGAGGCAAGACTTAGACATCGCCCCCAAATTAGGTTATAATCATTGCACCCACTACACCCACAAGGAGAGTTAACCATTGTCTAAGTATCAGCGCGTTACCGGCATGCGCGATGTACTGTTTGACGACCAGCCCTACTGGCGTTTTATTTTACAAAAAATCCGGGAAACCACCGACCTGTTTGGCTATCTTCGCCTGGATACGCCGCTGCTTGAACAGGCCAGCCTTTTCATTCGCGGCGTGGGCGAGGGCACTGATATTGTGGAAAAAGAGATGTACATTTTTGAAGACCGCGATGGCGACCACCTGGCCCTGCGCCCGGAATTTACGGCCAGCATTATGCGGGCCTACGTTGAAAACGGCCTGCACACCATGCCCACCCCGCTGCGGGTGTGGACCGTTGGCCCGCTCTTTCGGCACGAAAAGCCGCAGGCCGGGCGTTACCGGCAGCACAGCCAGTTTGATATCGAGGTTATTGGCGAGCAAGACCCGGCCGTAGATGTCGAAGTGATTAGCCTGGCCTGGCATCTGTTTACCGGCCTGGGTTTTTACGGGCTGCGGCTGTATATTAACTCTACCGGCTGCCCCAATTGCAAACCGGCCTACATTCAAACCCTGGTAGATTATTTTAGCCAATACGCCGACATGCTGCCGCCCGACGACAAAACCCGGCTGCAAAAAAATCCGCTGCGCCTGTTAGATAGTAAAGAAGAAGCCACCCGGCCGCTGCTGGAAAACGCGCCGCGTATTACCGATTACCTGTGCGCCGAATGTGATGAGCACTTTGCTAAACTAAAAACCTATCTGGATGCCATCGAGCGGCCCTATCAGGTTGACTACAAAATTGTGCGCGGCCTGGATTACTACACCAAAACCGTGTTTGAAATCAAGGCCGATGGCCTGGGCAGCCAGGATACCATCTGCGGCGGCGGGCGGTACGACGGCCTGATTGAAGAGTTGGGGGGACGCCCCACGCCGGGCATTGGCTTTGGCTCCGGCATCGAGCGATACGTGATTGCCCTGCGCCACCTGGGGGTAGAGCCGCCGCCCGCGCCGCTGCCCAAAGTAACCGTTTCTTACCTGGGCGAGGCGGCCAAGCGGGTCGCCCTGAAAGTGGTTGAGGAGTTGCGGCAGGCCAACATCGGCAGCCAGTTTACTCCCGGCGACCGCAGCTTGAAAGCCCAACTTAAAGCCGCCGACCGCATCAATGCCGTATATGCCATAATTTTGGGCGAGGACGAAGTGAAGGCCGGCCAGGCGACCGTGCGCAAAATGCTCGATAGCGAGCAAACCGCCGTAAAATTAACCGATTTGGTGGGCTGGCTCACCGAAAGATTGTAAGTGATGATTGCAGACTCGCTTGACTCATCCAGCCCGCGCCCGTTGGCCTTTGCCATAGTGGGGGTGCTCTACCACCCCAAGCTGGCCGAGTCTCGGGTGATGGCCGCCGAGATGCTGGAATTTATTGAAAGCTTTGGGGCGTCGGCCTGGGTCCGCTCAAGCTGGGATGAGGAGGCGATTACCGAACAAGTGGCCGGGCTGGATTTGCTGATTACCCTGGGTGGAGATGGCTCGCTGTTGCGGGCGGCCCGCATGACGGCGCGTTATAAAATTCCCATTTTGGGGATTAATATGGGCCGGCTGGGTTTTTTGGCCGAGGTTCAACCCGCCGAATGGCCCGACCGTATCCGGCAAACCTTGCTGGGCAACTTCTGGGTAGAAGAGCGCATGATGGTTCACGCCGAGCATCACCGCCAGCGGCAAGTCATCAATGTTTACGAGGCGCTTAACGAAATGGTCATCAGCCGGGGGCAGTTGGCGCGGGTGGTCAGGCTAGACACGTACATCGACGGCGGCTATTTAACCACCTACACCGCCGATGGCCTGATTATTGCCACGGCGACCGGCTCTACGGCCTACGCGCTGGCCGCCGGCGGCCCTATTTTGCCGCCGGAGCTGGAAAACTTTTTGTTGATTCCGCTGGCGGCGCACCTTAGTTTAGACCGGGCGCTGGTGCTCTCAAAGGGGGTAACGGTGCGGGTGCGAGTCTCCACCGACCACACCGCCGTGCTCACCGGCGATGGTCAATTTGAGCGCGAGCTGGCCGACGGCGATGAGATTATCATGAGCGCCAGCCCATCGGTGGGGCGCTTTGTGCGTTTGCAAGAAAAAAACTACTTTTATCAAACGCTCATGCATCGCCTGGGCTGGCCCCAGCACAACGATAAACGGTAGGGCTTATTAATCAAATACCAAGGTTTACCGCCTAAAATCAAACCAAAATTGATGGATGGGGAGTAGCTGATATCCGATGAGTCAAGCCACCCAAGATTTAGTGCAACAGGGTTTAACCGCCGCCCGCGTGGGCGATGTTGATGATGCGCGTCGCTTGCTGCACCAAGCCACCGAGCAAACGCCAAACCGGGTTGAAGCCTGGCTGGCGCTGGCCGGGGTTGTTGAGACTTTAGAGGAAAAGGAGCGCTGCTTTTCTAAAGTTCTTGACCTTGACCCCGACAACAGCGAGGCCAAAGCCGGGCTGGCCCGGGTAGAGCAAAAGCTGGCCGAACAGAAGGCGACCCAGCAGGCCGAAACCGCCACCGGATTGGGGTATTGCTACCGCCATCCCCAAACAGAAACGGGGTTGCGCTGCAACAAGTGCAACAAATTTATCTGCCCCAAATGCGCGGTCAGAACGCCGGTGGGGTTTCGCTGCCCGGATTGCATCCGCGAGCAGGAGGACAAATATTATAGCGGCGGCAATCTGGATTATGTGATTGCCGCGTTTATTGCCTTTCCGCTATCGCTGCTGGCGGCGGCGCTGTTTACCTTTATTTTGGGACGTATCGGCTGGTTTTTCTTCAGTATTATTATCGGTTTTATTGCCGCGCCGGCCGTAGCCGGCTTTATTGCCGAAGCGGTACGCTGGGGAGTTGGCAGGCGTCGTTCGCGGTATTTAAGATATGTGGTGGTGGGCTGTTTGGCGCTTGGCACGGCTCCGTTTTTGCTGCTGTTGTTGTTGTCGGGTAATTTTTTTGGATTGATTGCTCCGGCGCTGTTACTGTTTTTGGGCGGCGCTACAATTTCTGCCCGGCTGCGCTAACCATAGAGTTTTAAGACCAACAAAAAAACCCCCGGCTTTTCACCGGGGGTTCTTTGTTGCAGACAATCGCCTAGTTGACAAATCCGGTCAATCGGTTGGCGTGGCGCGGCTGGCGCAATTTAGCCAGCGCTTCTTTTTCAATCTGGCGGATGCGCTCGCGGGTCAGGCCAAACCGTTCGGCTACATCTTGCAGGGTTAGCGGTTGGCCATCGCGCAGGCCGTAGCGCAGTTCAACAATGCGGCTTTCGCGGGCAGTCAGCCCGGCCAGCGCTCGCCGAATTTCGCCTTCAAGCAAGGTGGCGTCTACCTGCTCTTCCAGGGCCTGAGACACATCGTTTTCTACAAAGTCGCCCAGCGTAGCGCCATCTTCGCCTACCGGCTCTTCAAGGCTAAGGGTTTCCTGCCCATCCTGAAGCAGCTCGTGGATTTGTTCCGGGGCATCGCCGGTGTGGGCGGCAATCTCTTCCAGTTCGGGAGTGCGGCCCAGTTTTTGGGTCAGTTGCCCCATCACCTTTTTGATTTTGCCCAGGTGGTCAACCTTGTGAACCGGCAGCCGAATGACGCGGGTTTGCACGGCCACAGCCCGGCTTACGCTTTGTCTAATCCAGTAGCTGGCGTAAGTGCTTAACCGCACGCCTTTGCTGGTGTCAAACTTGTCGATGGCTCTGATCAGGCCAAGTACGCCTTCTTGAGAAAGCTCGGCCAGAGTTAAGCCATGCCCGGTGTATTTGCTAGCAATACTAATTACCAACCGGCCATTTGCCTGAATCAGTGTTCTGCGGGCAGCGTTGCCTCTATCTGATTTTTCTTGAAGCTTGTCTTGTTCATCCAGGCTCAAAACATCCCGATTTTTTTCCAGTCGTCTGGCTGCCTTTTTTCCAGCGATCATCTCGTTGATCAGGCGTTTTTCTTCTTCGGGGGATACCGGGGCGGTTGCCGCCAGGTTAGCAATACTCAGCCGGAACAGTGCTTCATCAGGTGCCCAAGTTGTTGCCATTCTCTATCACCTCACCTAATTTTTAGGAGTTTCTACTTAACGCTCTACCATGCTTTGTGAGATCCGGTTGGAAAGATTTTGCTAAGTTTTTAAGTCTTCAGTAGAGTGTTTGCTAAAAAATGTTAATGCAGTTTGAGTTAATTTAACGAGTAATCTACAAAAGGTAATCTTTGAATCTGTTGATGCGCTTGATGCGCTTTTAGCATATAAGCCAAAATTTTGTTTTCTCTATCTAAAATGTTGACGGTTTTTGCAATAAGTGTACTCAACGAGTTGACGGCCAATAGTTGTTGCTTATCGGTTAAGGGGCCTTGTACGGCCGTGCCGGCCAGATAGGCCAGCGCGGCAGGGTCTGTAGGTAATGTAGCGCCCGAAAGGTCCTCGCCCGATGCGTCGGCCAGGTAATTAATGTATTGTTTGACCATTGGCCTGAGCTTTTGAGTCAGGCTATCTATGACAGCCGGGTTGGTGTTGGGTTGCATTGGCAGCGGGTCAACCCGGCCAATTAAAAAGTCATCTTCGCTGGCCTTAATTGCCTTGATGAGAAACCGCTCCTGGCCCACGGTAATCAAGTTCATCCGCTCATTTTTTAGGCGTTCTACGGCTGTAATTTGAGCTGTAGTGCCTACCTCATACAAATCGTCAAGGTAAAGATTGTTTACATTTGGCGCTTGAGCCGTTTTATTTTTGGCTAACACTACGCCAAACATCTGGTCGGTAGCCAGACATTCTTTAACCATAAGTTTGTATCGTTCTTCAAATATGTGTAAGGGTAGCATCATCCCTGGAAATAGCACTACATTCAACGGAAAGAGCGGGATGTTTGTGCCATGTTTTAACATTAATCAAAGTTCCCTGTCATTCAGATGACATTTATTTATTATACGTTGCTACAAAAGAAGTCTTCAGTTTTGGTGAAAAAGTTACGCTATATTGTGTAATTTTGCCCATCTTAATGAGTGAGTTGTTGAATTTTATGCGCGGCTTTTTCAATAGTGTCACCTAAATATTGCCCCGGCATGGCGGTTGTGAGCGTTGAATTGTTAGAAAATATCACGCCGCCGTAAGTAAATAATGATTTTTTAGCGGTTTCCCCGTTTTCTTCAAATTGTGCGCCCAGGTTAGCCAAATTTTGGGCCGATTGTTTGGTGGCGGCCGAAAGACAAATGAGATTGGGCTGAACTAATTTGATTGTCTGGTGCAATTCGTCAGTCGCAAAATTTGACCCCATGTAAATTACGATAAAGCCCCGCCGCCGTAATATAATAGATAGAAGTATCAGCCCAATTTCATGCCGGTCGCCCGGGGCGCAGGCTAAAAGTATTTTTGGACCTGTAATTGGCATTTTGGCAGCGTTCATCATCACAATTAACTGTGAATACAATGTAGTAACGGCGTAATTGTGAACCAGTAAACTGATTTTGCCTTTGAGCCACTCTCGTTCAGAGCTTTTAATTAACTCTGGAAACCATTTACAGGCAACAGTTTCAAGCGAGTATTTAGCCAGGGCCTCGCGTATGATTTTATCTGTCCCAACATCATCAAACGAAAGTAAAGGCGCTAACAGTTTTTGAATATAAACCAGATGGTAGTCATCGCTAAAAGCCGTTTGATTAGCGCTTTTAATGTTAGAGATGTCGTTAACAAAGGTGCCTTTGCCCGCTTTGGTATAGGCAAAACCATCGGCTATCAGCTCTTGTAGGGCGCGTCGGGCCGTCATCCGGCTTAAATCAAAGTGCTGGCACAAATCTCGCTCTGATGGCAACTGTTGATGGCAAAGATAAACGCCCTGTTCTATCTGGTTTTGCAGCAAATCTTTTAGTTGAAGATAGATTGGTTTGGGATGCTGCTTATCCAGATGCATAGGGCCTCTACAGTGAATATACCAGTGTATACCAGTAACTGTATTTTATCGCACTTTTGTTCGAATGTCAACGAGTTTCGTATATCAAAATCAAAATTGTTAAGGTACCCTTATGCCATTTAACAAAGAGAATATTATCACTTGTAAATTAAAAACAAGTTAATTTGAAATTGCGGGTATTAACCCCAAAACTACCCAAGACATTTGGGTGATTGGCTCAAGATTATGCTTATGTTATAATTTGTGGTACAAGATAAAAGGTTTATCTTTTATCAAGGGGAAGTGATATGGGTACCTATGGGCCAGCAGAGGTCAAATCCTCACGGGTGCTTGTGGTGGATGATGACCAGGAGGTAGCCAAATCTATTGAAGCCACGCTCCGCAGAAACTATCAGGTATCTGTGGTGCATACAGGCATTAAGGCCATCAAAGAGGCGCGTCAACATTCGCCGGATATTATTGTTTTGGATGTTTTGATGCCGGGCATGGACGGGCTGGAAACTTGCCGCCAGTTACGAAATGACCCGGCCTTAATGGATATTCCCATCTTATTTTTAACCGCGCTTGGACGCCCCGAAGATAGAGTAGAGGGGTTTAGAGCCGGCGCCGATGATTACCTTACCAAACCGTTTAACCTGGAAGAGCTACAGCTTAGAATCAAGGCGATTTTGCGCCGCGTATCTGGCAACAGCGTTGCCTCGCCCGGTTCGCAAATTAAAGTAAATAATCTGGTTTTAGATAGATACAGTTACACCATAACCACCCCCCACAAGCGAGCCACCTTAACCCCGGTTGAATTTGACTTGCTGTACCACTTGATGACTCACCCCAGCGAGGTGTTTACCAGTGACCGCCTGCTGCAAGAAGTTTGGGATTATCCATCAGAAAGCGGCAGCCCCGACCTGGTTCGAATGCATATTAAAAATATCCGCAACAAAGTAGAAGATAACCCTCGCAACCCCAGATACATCGTTACCATTCCCCGCCGGGGCTATACCATCGCCTCAGACCAGGCGTCAAAATAACAAAAATCCCACCTGATGACGGGTGGGATTTTTAATTAATTACGGTTGATAACTTATCCGGCTAAATCAATAATTTTCTGTTGCTCCGTTATCGGCTCCAGCGGTCTGGTATCCAGAGAACTGGAACTTGATTGGCGACTTCTTTTTACTAACGTTTGCTCAATATGATAAATTTCTTGATGCAGCGTATCCATTATGGGCGACGAATTTTCCCGATGTCGCGTTATCATCCCAATAAAGTGGTACAACTTGTTGATGACAATACGCCCCGGTAACGATGCGTTCATCTGCAACAAACTCCTTCCCTCATGCTAAAATAAAAACCTGTTCCCAATTTCTTTTTAGCTGAACCATTTTCAATTGTTAACTTAAACAATTATTCTTAAAAATAACTGCTATAAAGCGTAGTATATTACTGATGAAGCAAAAATTTGCAAGTTTAGGGTCAGGTTGTTACACTTCTCGATTCTGAGCCTGGCCTGTGGTATAATTTTTCCTAAAAGGAAAAGGTATGCTCACCATTGATGGGGCCTATGGCGAAGGGGGCGGGCAAATTCTCCGTACCTCGCTGGCTTTATCCGCCATTCTCACACAACCTATCCGTATCAAAAATATCAGAGCCAATCGAAAAAACCCTGGCCTGGCCGCGCAGCACCTTACCGCCGTTAGAGCCGCCGCCGCCATTTGCCAGGCCAACCTTACCGGCGATACCCTGGGCGCAACAGAATTTACGTTTGACCCCCAAAGCAAATCAATTCCCGGCAACTACCAGTTCGACGTGGCCGAAGCCCGCCAGGGCGGCAGCGCCGGGGCCGCCTCGCTGGTGCTACAAACCGTGCTGCTGCCTTTGGCGCTGGCCAACGGCAGCAGCACCGTGACAGTGAAAGGCGGTACCCATGTAGCCTGGAGTCCCTCCTTCCACTACTTGCAAAACGTTTACCTGCCAACAATTGCCCAACTGGGCCTGCAAGCCGCGGCCAGCCTGACCGCCTGGGGCTGGTACCCCGGCGGCGAGGGCGAGATAAAGGTAGAAATTGCCGGCCAAACCGGTCAACCGGCCAGAGAGACCCCGCCGGATAACTGGCCGGCGCGAGGCCAATTGCAGCAAATTACCGGCCTGGCCGTGGCTGCCAATTTGCCGGCTCACATTGCCCAGCGCATTTGCAACCGCGCCGTCAACTTGCTCAACCAGGCCGGGCTGCCCGGCGAAATTACCCCGCAGCGGGTGCGCTCCTACTCGCCGGGCGCCGGCCTGTTTTTAACCGCCGAATATGAACACAGCCGGGCCGGCTTCACCGCCCTGGGCAAAAGAGGCAAGCCCTCAGAGCAGGTGGCCCAGGAAGCCGTCGATGCCCTGCTGCACTTTCACCGCAGCGGCGCGGCGCTCGACCGCCACCTGACCGACCAGATGATTTTGCCGCTGGTGCTGGCCGGCTTCACCGGCCAAATTTCTGCCGAGTGCGCTTCTGAGCATACACTCACCAATATCTGGGTAGTAGAGCAATTTTTGGGACCCGTAGCCCAGGTAAACCGCAATGAAAACACCATCCGGTTTACCGAAAGTAAATTATGAAAACAAAAACAAAAACACCCCAAATTTTAATCATCGACCCCAACGGCATCGAGTCGCTGCGCCAAAATTTAGAGCGACAGTACGGTCTGGAGGTTACGCACCTGGCCCACGGGCAAACCGCGCTGGAAACCGTCAGCCGCCTCCGGCCCGATTTGATTGTGCTGAATGCGCGTCTGGCCAACCCTTCGGCCGACGCGCTGCTCTCGCAATTGATAGCCCACAACCTTACCCCGCCGGTGGTGCTGGTAGACGCCAACGGCGACACCGCCTCAACCAATTTTGACTATCCGCACATTATCGGTTGGCTCAGCCAATCCTTCACCGGTTCCGAACTGGCCCTCCTCATACAATCGGCCCTGGAGCGCCCCCTGCCCGCCGGCGAGCTGGTGCTGGCCAAACGGGCCGAACTGGTTGATGCCAACCAGCGGCTGGCCCAGCGGGTGCAGGAGCTGCAAACCCTGTCGGAAATTGGCAAGTCGGTTACAGCCCAGCTTGACCTGGAAAATGTGCTGCGGCTGGTGGTAGAAGCCGCCGTTAACTTGACCAACGCCGATGAAAGCTACCTGCTGCTCATCGACGACAACTCCGGCAATCTCTACCTGCGGGCGCAGGCCAATTTGGGCGTTGAGGAAGTGAAAAACTTCTGGGTTAAAGTTAACGACTCCATTGCCGGGCATGTCGTAAAAACCGGCCAGCCGATTACTTTGTCCAAAAACAGCAACAGCCTGAAGGTAAAAACCGGGCTAACCGTTTACTCGCTGGTTAATGTGCCGGTCAGTTTGGGCAATACGGTTATCGGCGTGCTGGGGGTAGACAACCGCCACCAGCAGCGCGCCTTTATCAAAGATGATGAAAAATTGCTGAGCGTGCTGGCCGAGTGGGCCGCCATTGCCATTCAAAACGCCAAATTATACGCCGACATCCGCCAGCGCAGCCGCGATTTGCACCTGGTCAACGAGATTACCCGGCTGGTCTCCGGCACGCTGGAGGTAGAGCAGATTCCGCGCCTGCTGCTGCAACGCACCGCCGAAATTGTGGGCGCCGAGTGCGGTTCGCTGGCCTTGATTGACCGGCAGCGCGGCGGCGTGGTCTTTCAACTGGCCTATGATAATGAAGGCAAAGAGCTAAAAGAACTTGAAGATTTTTTGATGCCGCTGGGCAGCGGCATTGTTGGCACCGTGGCCCAAACCGGGCAGCCCATTATTGCCAACAATGTTCACCAGCACCCGGCCTGGTCTCCCCTGGCCGACCAGTTGACCGGCTTTGCCACCCGCAAACTTGTGGCCGTGCCGCTGCGGGTTGAGGGTGAAATTTTGGGCGTAATGGAGCTACTCAACAAAAAAGAGGGCGATTTTGTTGAAGACGACATGCAGTTGCTCTCGCTGGTGGCTTCGGCGGCGGCCAGCGCCATTCAAAATGCGCGCCAGTATCAGGCCCTCAAGCGGGCCAACAACGCCCTGCGCGAGGCCCAGGCCCAGCGCATTGCTGCCGAACGCTGGGCGGTGCTGGGCAAGGCTGCGGGCAACCTGGCTCACCGAATTAACAACAGCACGGCCCTGGTGCCCATGGCCGCCCAGCGGCTGCAAGAATTGCTCCAGCAGGTTGAGCTGGAGCCGGAGCTGCGTAAAAAGGTTGACGACAATCTGGACAGAATCCGGCGTAACTCGCTCTATACCGTAGACCTGGCCGAAGTGCTGCTGCGCCGCTTTCGCCGCCACCCAACCGCCGCCCACGATGTCAACGCCCTGGTCGAACAGGCCCTTGAACTGGTAGAGATACCGGATAATGTCAGGCTGGTCTGTCAGGTTGACCCGGACCTGCCGGCGGTTGATACCAGCGACCTGCTCATCGAGGTGTTTGTCGAGCTAGCGACCAACGCCATTAAATCGCTGGGCAACAAGCCCGGCGGCGTTTTGCGCATTGCCACTTTTCAAAATGGCCGGGATTGCGTGTCGATACAAATTACCGATAACGGGCCAGGTATTCCGCCCGAAAATGTCAAGCAGATTTTTGATATTTTTTATACCACCAGCCCCAGCGGCCTGGGGTTTGGGCTGTGGTGGGTCAAAACTTTTTTAGAGCAACAGCACGCCGATATTACCGTAGAGAGCAGCCCCAATGAGCACACCACCTTTACCGTCACCCTGCCGCGCACGCTGCCGGCGTTGCATTCTTACGGGAAATAGAGTAAGATGCGGTGTTGTTGGGCAGAGAATGAGTTTTAGCTGAATGGAGAGCCACATGCGTAAGCGAATTTTGGTAGTTGACGACGTGCCAGACTGGCGCGCCCAATTAGAAGACATTCTCACCAGCGATTACGAGGTAAAAACCGTAGACAGCTACGAAGCGGCCATGGAAGTGATTACCAGCCAGGAAATTGAGCTGGTTATTGTTGACCTGCGCCTTAGCCCCACCGATGAAAATGACCGCCAGGGCATGGATTTGCTCAAGCAACTGGCCCAATATCGAATTAACGCCATTGTGCTGACCGGCTACCCGGAACAGGAAATCAAGCAAGAGGCCGAAGAAAAATACAAGGCGTTTGATTTTATCGACAAGAGCAAAGTGGCCGGCAATATTCAGGTCATCCGCGATGTGGTGCGCGAGGCTTTTAGCCTGCTCGAGAGCAAGGAAAAGCTCAAGGCCCAGGCCATTCGGGCTGCCAGCGCCCTGCAAAGCGTCTCTTTTACCGAAGAGTTATCCAGTTGGCCTATTCGCAAGTTTCGGAAGGGTGAATGAGCCTCAACCTCGATTTCCAAAGCATCATTTTGCTGCTTTACTTTATTGCGCCCGGCTTTGTTTTTACCCGAACTTATACCGCCTATCGGCCGCGCTACTACCGCGAACCAACCGCTTTTGAACAGTTTGTGCTGGCTATCATTGGCAGCACCATTATTCACGCCACTATTTTAACGGTTATTGCCCTGGGGGTGCTGGCTTACTGGGGGGTCACGGGTAATTTGTTTTACGCCACCTTCGACCCTTCGGCCCCGTTGGGCACCTATCCGCTGCCGGTGGTGGCCCAGGCCGTATTTTGGGGCATTGTCTATCTGGCCGCCAGTTTGATCATGGCCCGCCGCTTTGCCTCGTTTTTGGGGCGCGGCGCGCCGGGCGACCGCCCCCGCTGGTGGAACTCTATTTTGGGTAAAGACCCGCCGGAGGCATTTTTGCTGTGGCACACGGTTTTGCAAATTGAGCCGCTGCGGTTAAATCTGATTCCGCCTCACCTGATAGTTCAAATGCGCAGCGGCGATTGTTTTGAGGGCGACCTCTACCAAATGCGGCTGGTTGGCGATGAGGAAAACACCGTAGAGCTGGCCCTGCGTAACGTAACCCATCGCGCCGGCCCCTCGGCCAGAAAAACGGAACCGCTGACCCACCAGGTTGTGTTGCTTAAATCCACCGATATTCTCTGGCTCTCCCGCAACGATATCCCAAGATAGGCAGCCGGGGGTTGTTTGAAAATAACTTCGCCTGTCACACCTTTATTTGAGGAACCATTTTAATGTTTGAAGTTGTCTTTTTAGGCACATCAGCTTCTGCGCCTTCCATTCACCGTGGCCTATCGGCCAATGTGGTGATGCACAACGAATATCGTTTTTTAATTGATTGCGGCGAGGGAACCCAGCGCCAAATCTTAAAGAGCGGGCTGGGCTTTAAGCGTCTTAATAAAATTTTGCTTACTCACGGCCACCTGGACCATATTTTGGGGCTGGGCGGGCTGGTTTCTACATTTAGCCGCTGGGAGGCCATTGACCGGCTAGAATTTTACGGCGGCCCGGCTACGCTGGAGCGAGTAAAAAATTTGCTCTTCAAAGTGGTGCTGCGCGGCGATAACCTGCCCATAAAATTTAATTTTGTGACTCTTGAGCCTGGCCCAATTTTTGAAGACCGGAGCTTTTCAATTAGCGCCTTTCCGGTAACGCACCGGGGCGCGGATTGTTTTGGCTTTTTGTTTCAGGAAAAATCCCGGCGCCCCTTTCTCAACCACAAAGCCGAGGCGTTGGGCGTGCCGGTGGGGCCGGAGCGGCGCAAACTGGTAGAGGGCCAGAGCATCACCCTGGCCGATGGCCGCCCCATCCATCCCGACGATGTACTTGGACCGGAAATTCCCGGGGCCAGGCTGGTGTTTGTGGGCGATGCCGGCCGCACCGACGACCTGGTTGACGTGGCCCAAAATGCCGACGCCCTCGTCATCGAAGCCACCTACCTTGAGGTGGATGCCGAGATGTCTCGCCATTTTGGACACATTACCGCCGCGCAAGCCGCCCGGCTGGCCGTTCAGGCCAACGTGAGCCAGCTTTATCTGACTCATCTTTCTCGCCGCTACCGCGAGCAAGATGTGCTCAACGAGGCCCGCGCCATCTTTCCCAATACTATCGTCGCCAGAGATTTTGACCGCATCCGGGTCGTCAAGGAGAAAAAAGAGTAGCGTGGCAACTCCACGGCAACTGCTTTGGCAGGGCGCGCAGCAGTTTAACCTTACCCTCACCGCGGCCCAATTGGATGCTTTTGAAATTTACAGCGGGGAGTTAATTACCTGGAATCAGCGCGTCAATTTGACCCGCATTATTGAACCCACCGAAATTGTGGTGAAGCATTTTTTAGATTCCCTCTCGGTTTGCCTGGCGCTGGCAACGTTACCCCCAAATTTCTCGCTCATCGACGTGGGGGCCGGCGCGGGCTTCCCCGGCTTGCCTCTTAAAATTGCCCTGCCCCGGCTAAAGCTGACGCTTTTAGAGTCAACCGCCAAAAAAACGCGCTTTCTTGAACACATGGTTGGGTTGTTGAATTTGTCCGGCGTCACTGTGCTGACAGCCCGGGCCGAGGATGCGGGCCAACAGCCCGCCCACCGGGAGCAGTACAACGTGGCGGTGGCGCGGGCGGTCTCGGCGCTGCCGGCGCTGGCGGAATACACCCTGCCCCTGGTTAAAGTTGGCGGATTAGTAATTGCCCAAAAAGGCCAGGAGCCTGCGGATGAGGTTGAAGCCGCCGCCGGCGCGCTGGATATTTTGGGGGGCAGGCTCAGGCAGGTGTTGCCGGTAAAGGTGCCTGCGCTGGATGAGGCCCGCCATCTGGTGATTATGGAGAAAATACACGCTACGCCCCGGTTATACCCCCGCCGCCCCGGATTGCCCGCCAAAAAGCCCATCCTTTAACGGCTGGAGACAGCCTCCACCGAATCTTTCAGAGCAATGGGCGCGTCAGCCTCAAATACCGCCACCTGCACCGATGGCGGAAGTAATTGCGCCTGTATTTCATTGGGGGTAAACAAATTTAGCTGTAACTCGGCGCTCTGGCCGGGTGTAATTTCGCCGGCATCAACCCAAACCTGAATCAGTTCGGGTTTGGCCTCAACTTCTTGCAGCGCCGGTAAGGGGCCGCTCAACAATAATTCCACCTCTGGCGGATTGACCGTTGCCGTAATGCCAGAAGTCAGGCCAATCAACTCAACCACGCGGGTGCTGACAATATCGCCGCTGCGCGGCGTGACTCTGGCCAGCACGGTTACGTTGCGCACCACGTTGCCATTACTATCCAGCGCCTGCATGCCCGCGGGCAAATCCAGCGGAACTTGAATTTCCAGGTTGCCATAGGCCTGGCTCACGTTAACGGGCACGGTGTTCACAAAACCGCCCATTTCGGCAAGCTGGTCGGGGTTGCCTTGCAGGGTTACGCTGGCCGGCACTACGCTCAACCCGCTGAGCCAGTAACCGGCCGGGGGCGGGCCGCCAGGGACCGCCTGCACGCCCACATCACGGGCATTGGGGCGCTGTTGAATAGATATATTGACCTGTACCTGCGCCGGCTCCAGGGTAACGCCCGCTACTTCGTGCCCGTCCTGGTCCAGGGCGCGCAGCGGGCGAAGCTCTTGCAACGAGGTTCCGGCATTAGCCAGCGAAATATCGGTGTGAATCCGGCTGACCTTTTCAACCAGCGGCGCCGGGCCAATAACCTGCACCTGCTGCGGCTGGGCTACCGGCTCGCCAATAACTTTGTAAGCAGGCGAGAGTGTTTGCGGGTTGGGCAGGTCAACCATCACCAGCAGGGTGCGGCTAATCACTTCAACCAGTTCCAAATCCAGGGTCGGTGGGTCTACCGCTAAAATTCTAACTTGCGGCGCGCCGGAGTTTACCTGAATCAGCTGATGATGCAACCCCGGCGATTTACCCTTAAAAGAGAGCGCAGCTTGAAAGCTGCCGGGCCGCAGCGTGGGCCGAACATCGGCGGTGGTTTGCACAACAGCCGAAACCGTAGCCGGTAAGGGCGTTAGCAGGGTAGTGCCGGGCGGCAGGTCAACAGCGCGCAGCGGAATATTCTCCACCCGAAAGCGCTGGGCCGGGTTGGTTTGTTCAACCACAAAAGACCACATTGCCAGCCCCAGCAAAATAGAAACCAGAAATAACCCTCCGTATGTAAAGAACGTTTGCAAACCTTGCCAGCGCCAAAAGCGCCAGCCCTGATAAGCGGCAAGGCCGCTTCTATTAGTCTCAAGCCCAGGTTGGGTGGGGGGCGTGTAAAAATTTAACAGGTGCTCGCGGAGTTTGGTTCTGTTGAGCTTGCGCATCAGGCGGCCATACTGGGCCACAGAAATAGAGCCGGTTTCTTCGCTAACCACCACAATCAGGCCGTCACATTTTTCGCTTAACCCCACCGCCGCCCGGTGACGGGTACCGAGTCGCCTTTCGGCCGGCAGCGGGTCCTGGGTAAGCGGCAGCACGCAACCGGCGGCTACCACCCGGTCTTCGCGCACAATCACCGCGCCATCGTGCAGCGGCGTGCCGGGGTAAAAAACAGATTGAACCAGCTCGCTGGTAAGCTGCCCGTCAAAGGGGATGCCGGTTTCAATGACCTCTTGCAGCGAGTCGCTGCCTTCCAGCACAATCAGCGCCCCGGTTTTGCTGTTTGACAACCCCTCAACCGCGTGCGATAAGGCCGAGATGACTCTTTCGGCCTTGGTTTGGCGCACGGCCCGCCCCAGGCCGGTATTGCGCCCCAGCCGCTCCAGCAAACGGCGCAATTCCGGCTGAAAGATAATGGGCGTACCCACCAAAATAGCCATCAACGAGACGCGAATCAACCAATCAAAAGTAGGCAGGGGCAGTAAAATGGTAACAATTAACAGCACGGCGCACAAAGCCAGCGTGCCGCGCAGTAAAAAGCCCGCCCTGCTGCGGTGCATCAGGTGCAGTAACAGAAAAAAAGCGGTGGTAACCAATAGCAAATCAAGGCCCTCTATCCAGGTGAGGCCGGAGAGTCTAAACATTGCATCGGCATATAGCGATTGCAAAGAAAACATGCCAACTCCT
Source organism: uncultured Caldilineaceae bacterium (assembly GCA_964486935.1). Taxonomy (GTDB): domain Bacteria; phylum Chloroflexota; class Anaerolineae; order 4572-78; family J111; genus CAZAPG01. The sequence goes on from CAZAPG010000010.1 coordinate 51,730, forward strand.
AATAGTTTCTTGATAACCCTAACGCGGACAAGCCACCTTCAGTCAAACAGGAACACAGAGATGCGCAGAGATTTCGCCAAGATACACAGAGATTTTATTATTTTTCCTCGGCGTGCCTCTGTATTTTCTCAGTGAATCTCTGCGTAACAAATTTTCTTGGTCAAAAAACAGGAATTCAATTGATAAGATACTAACGGTATGTTCCTGGTTACGTCTCACGCGCCACGTTCTACGTTGCCTGGCGCGTGGAACGAGTTCAAAAAATCCCTTTTATTATACGAGGGCCGTGCCCTAACCCTTCACCCCAAAAAGCAGGGACTACAGGCGTATGTGGCTAAAGTAACGTTGTAAAATTGTGTTGACGATGCTGTGGATTGGCGGTATACTTTCCGCACACTTCACTATTTAGAAAGAAGTTTTGATGACATTTATTTCCAGAAAAACTCCTGTTCATATCCTGGTGCTTCTGCTCTTCCTGGTCATCTTAATTTCAGGCAATCCGGTTGAAGCTCAAGATAGCGGCGCGGAGTCAGACCCGGCAGTTGAGGCCGTTTTTAATGCGCTCACCCCCAGCGAGCGGGTGGGGCAATTGTTTATGGTTTCTTTTGATGGCAACCAGGTTGACCCCGCCTCAAATATTGCCGAACTGATTCAAGTATACCGGGTTGGCGGCGTTGTTATTTCGGCGCAAAACCAAAATTTTATCAATGGGCTAAACACCCCGGCTCAAATGTTAAGCCTGAACAACCGGTTGCAAGCCCTGGCCCAACAACCCCCGGCCCTAACCCCAGAAGAAAATGCAAATATCGACACCTCGGTAACAACCCCTACTATTACAACAACCCTGACCGAAACCGTAACCTACAACCCTGTTCCCCTGTTTATTGCCCTCAATCACGAAGGAGATGGTTTTCCCTACACCCAAATTAGAAGCGGCATGGTTGACATCCCTAACCCAATGGCCCTGGGGGCTACCTGGAACGTGGAGTACGCCCAACAGGTAGGGCAGGTGGTGGGGCATGATTTGGCCTTGTTGGGGGTCAACATGCTGTTTGGCCCCTCGCTCGATGTGCTCGATAACCCCCGGCTGGATCGGGGAAATACCCTGGGGACGCGCACTTTTGGCGGCCATCCTTATTGGGTGGGGGAAATGGGGCAGGCCTATATCCGGGGGGTACACCAGGGCAGCCAGGGACAACTCATTACCATTGCCAAGCATTTTCCCGGCTTTGGCAGCAGCGACCGCCAAATTAATCAGGGCGTGCCAACTATCCTGAAATCTTTGGATGATTTGCGCCGGCGAGAACTTTTGCCCTTCTTTAAAGTGATGAACATATCTGCCCCAACCCCCGATGGTATCACCGATGGTTTGATGACCGCGCACGTTCGTTATCAGGGGTTGCAGGGCAACGTGCCCCTAAGCCTGGATGCCAGAAATTTGCCGGCTATTTTAGCCTTAAAAGAGATTGCCCCCTGGCGAAACGCCGGCGGCCTGGTGGTTAGCGCGCCGTTGGGCGTGCCGGCAGCCCTGGAAGGTGTTGCCGCCGGCAGAGACAACTTTCCCGCCCGGCGGCTGGCCCAGGATGCGCTGCTGGCCGGCAGCGATATTTTGCTGCTGCAAGATTTTGCCTTTGATAATGACCCCCAGGCCGAAATGGCAAATATTGCCAATGCTATCTCATTTTTTCAAGAAAAATACAACACCGACCCCAACTTTAAAGCCGTGGTCGACCGGGCCGTTAAGCGCATTATCAAAACCAAACTAAAAATCTACGGCCAGGATTTGTTTAACGCCAATACGCAGCAACCGGCGGATAATTTGGATGAAATTGGCAATATCAATATAGATTTGGGCCAAATTGCTCAGGCCGGCGTTACGCTGATTACGCCGCCCACCCGCCGGGGCCTGAGACCTCTGCCCGACCCGCCCCAACCCGGCGAGTCGTTGCTGATTGTTTCTGATGACCGGCTGGGCCAGGATTGCTCTACCTGCCCAACCTTTCCTTTAATTGAAACAAACGCCCTGGAAAACACATTGCTTCAACTTTTTGGGCCTAACGCTACCGGCCAGATTCAACCGGAGCAAATTGTCAGCCTGAGTTTTACCCAATTGAAAAATTTTCTGTCAGAAGAAAGCCCCGCAGAAAGTTCCGAAAGTGTTGAAAATTCCGAAGAACCCGCTGAAGCCGAAAACACAAACCTTACCAGAGCCGAAATTGAAACCCTGATTCGAGAGGCCGACTGGATAATATTTGCCATGCTCAACATCGATACCGAAGCCGCGCCCCAATCAGATGCGGTTAGAGTGCTGTTGCGCAGCCGGTACGAGGAAATTAGAAACAAAAAGCTGGTGCTGTTTGCCTTCAACGCCCCCTATTTTTTAGACGAAACCGAAATTAGCCAGTTGACGGCCTATTACGGCTTTTATAGCAAAACCCAGGCTTATCTGGAAACCGCGGCCCGATTGTTATTTCAACAATTTGAGCCAACCGGGGCGTCGCCGGTTACTATTCCGGCGATTGGGCCGCTAGACCTCAGCCCCGACCCGGCCCAAACGATTGATTTAATTCCCGTTCACAAAATCGACACGTCGGGCAATATTATCCCTATCGTTTCTGTGCCTGAGCCGGGCGCTTCTATAGATTTAGAAGTGGGTGAAGGCATTTTGTTTAGAACCAGCGAGATTACCGATAGAAACGATAACCCGGTGCCCGATGGCACGCTGGTTGATTTTTTCAGGTTTTATCCCCTCGAAGGGCTATCGCTGGAACCGCTTCAATCCAGAACAATCAATGGCGTGGCCGAAACCACAATTATCAAAGAACGGGACACGCCGTTGCAGGTGCGGGCTTCCAGCAACCTGGCGGTAGATTCGGTAACGTTTAATATTGGCCCCGGTATTGTAGACACCCCCACCCCCACCCCCACCCCTACCCCCACCTCTACCGAGACGCCCACGCCAACCGCTACCCCCACCGAAACCCCCACGCCGGTAATTATTGTGGCGACTCCCACCCCGGTCATTGAACCCGAACCAACCCCTCCGGCTGCCAGCCTGCCGCCGGGCGCAAGCAGGCCCATCAATATTATTGATTTGACTTACTCGCTGTTGGGCATGATCCTGATTGGAGCGATTGCCTTTACGTTGGGCAGCGACCGTTTTTCTTTAGAGGAGCGGATTCGCCCGGCTTTGGTGGCTATTGCGGTTGGGCTGGTGGGGTACATTTTGTTTGCCATTGTGGCCATGATGTCGCCCCAATCCGGTTATTTGCGCACCATCGTTGAGCAAAACGCAACCGGGCATTGGGTAGCCCCGCTAATTAGTTTGTTGTTTGCCATTGGGGGCATGGCAATTTGGTATTTGAAACCGGGCCGGGTTTTTTGGAAGAATGTTAGATAAAAAAGGGGCAAACAGGCTCAGGGGTTAATTTCGCTAATGGGATTAGACAACTCTACCCCGGCCTCATTTTGTGATGAGGAGACGCCGGGGGTAAACGTCAAAATAATAGCCAGGGTCAGCAGGGCGGTAATCAAGGCCAGCAATACCCTGTTTCGCCAAAAAGCAAAGCGCCAGCCGTTGGTAATTCTGCCATTGATAACAATGGGCGCGTTGGCTAACAACTCTTTTTTGAATTGTTGGATGCTTTCTGGGCGCTCTTCTGGGTGCAGGCCCAGGGCATGCAAAACCGCCTGTTCGGTTTGGGGCGATACAGCCGGATTAATCTCTCTAATGCTCAAGGGAGTCTGTTGTCTGGCTCTGATGTAGCGTGTTTTCGCATCGGAGGGCGGCTCGTTGGTTAACAAATGATACAGGGTAGCCCCCACCGAGTAAATATCGGAGCGCACATCGGTATGACCCGTATCGCCGCCAATTTGCTCAAGCGGGGCGTATTGAATAGTTGCCCGGCCTTGCAAAACTGTAATAGTTCTATTATCATCAGGCAGCAGCAGTTTGACCAGGCCAAAGTCAACCAGTTTGATAGTGCCGTTTGGCGTTAGCTTTATGTTTGAGGGTTTGATATCGCGGTGCAAAACGGGCGGGTTCTGTTGATGCAAGTAGGCCAGCGCGTCAATAAGCTGCTCGGCCCAGGCAAGCACCTGCTCTTCGGGGATGAAGGTTCCCTTATGTCGCGCGTTCTCGATAAGCTCTCGCAAATCCTGGCCGGGCACAAAATCCATAACCAGATAATTGCGCCCGTTAAACAGAAAGAAGTCGGACACTTTGGGCAAATTGGCATGGTCAAGCCGAGCCAAAACGCTGGCCTCGCGGTGAAAAGCGGCCTGCGACTGCTCTTGATATTCTTTAGACGCGTTGGCGTCGGGGATAACTTCTTTGATGGCGCACAAGCGCCCTTCCAGGCGTAAATCTTCGGCCTGATAAATAGCGCCCATACCCCCCTGACCCACCAGGTCTAATATTCTATACCGGGACCACAAAATGGCGCCGGGGTTGAGTACATCTAACGACATATCTCTACTTCTCCTCAAAAGACACTCGCCGGCATCAGGACTTGTTTAATTGAAGCTGATACAGGAACATGTCTTATAATTAGCTTAGTCTAATAGAGTTGTTCTGTCAAAAGAGATTATAGCCTGTGGCATTCTGCGGAGGTGAAAGCCATGTCTGGCAGAGAAGTGGCTATTTTACTGGTTCAGGAAGGGAATAGCCCTAAAAGTCAATGGCCGCTGGCCAAAGCCAGCAATGTTATTGGCCGAGAAACCGATAGCGATATTCAAATTGACGACCGGCAGGTATCGCGGCAACACGCCGAAATAGCTTATCAAAACAATATCTATACCATTAGAGATATGGGTAGTAAAAATGGCACTTTTTTGAATGGCCGGCCCATCACTACCGAGCCGCAGCCCATAAGAAACGGCGATGAAATAGGCATTGCCCTGTGCGCCAAACTAACCTTTGTGGCCGAGGATGCTACCGCTCCGGCAATTTATTACCCCCGGCAAGACCCCGGCTTAAGAATGGATTTGGCCGCCCGGCGCGTATGGGTGATGGGCCGCGAAGTTGACCCGCCTCTTTCGCTGGCGCAATATAGTTTGTTAGAACTATTATATAATAACGCCGGCAACATTGTTTCCAGAGATGCGGTGGTTAGTACCGTCTGGTCTGATGAAGAGGCCGACGGCGTTTCTGAGCAGGCCATTGACGCGTTGGCCAGGCGTCTGCGTGAGCGGATTGCCGAAATAGACCCCGATAACAAATATGTTGAAACCGTTCGCGGCCACGGCTTTCGGTTAAATTTGGTTGAAAAGTAGGAGCGAGGCAAGCCGAAAAAACTTTCTCGCTGGAAATTATTATTGCGCAAAATTACAAGGTGTCCGTAAGCCGGGCACCTTAATTTATGGAGAAAAGATAACCATGACTCAAATTCGTCCGCTTATTGGCATTTCGTGCCGGCCAGATATTAGCGGCCTTTACCCAAAACGGCCTGTCAATGCCCAAAACCAATCCTACTCTAACGCGGTTATTCAGGCCGGTGGAATTCCAATTTTGATTCCGGTAGAAGTGACCGGCGAGATGTTAAAAGATGCGCTTAACCGGGTCGATGGATTGATTTTTTGCGGCGGCGGCGATATTGACCCTGTGTTTTATAATGAACCGCCGCTGGTAGATAACCTGGCTACCATCCAAAAAGAGCGAGATGTTTACGAATTGGCCTTAATGCGGCTGGCGCTTGAAACTCAAAAACCGTTTTTGGCTATTTGCCGGGGGATTCAAATAATGAATGTTGCCGCCGGCGGTAATTTGTATCAGGATATTTACAGCCAGTATCCTCAAGCCAGGCGTCACGATTACTACTATCAAGATGACCGCTTGCCGCGCAATTATATTGCCCACGAGGTGCGGTTAGATGAGTCCTCTTTACTCAGCCGGATTGTGGGCGCAAATACGGTGGCAGTAAACAGCCTGCATCATCAGGCGGCAAAAGAGATTGGCTCAACGTTAAAAGCTGTGGGCTACGCTGATGATGGCGTGATAGAGGCCCTGGAAGCGCCGGGGCATCCTTTTGGGCTGGGCGTGCAGTGGCACCCGGAAGAGTTGGTCACAGAGCACGATTCGGCCCGCAAAATATTTGCCGCTTTCATCGAGGCGTCGCGCAATGGGCATATGTAGGCAGGGCTTAATAAAGCCCCCACATAAAATGGATATAAATGGGCGTGACAACCGCCAAAATAAGGTTGAGCGGCGCGCCAATCCGGGTAAAATCTAAAAATTTGTAGCCGCCGGGGCCGTAAATCATGGCGTTGGTTTGATACCCCACCGGCGTAAAAAAGCTGGTAGAGGCCGCAAACATAATGGCCAAAATAAAGGCGCGGGGGTTTAAGCCCAACGATTCGGCGGCGGCTACCCCAACCGGAACCATTACCACCACCGCCGCATTGTTAGAAATCAGGCCCGTTAGCAGCATAGTCATTATATAAAATACGGTCATCATTGCCAGAGGCGATAGATAATAGGCCGATTGGGCCGTAAGGTTAGCCAGCCATTGCGCGCCGCCGGTTTTCTCTAAAGCCAGCCCCAGGGGAATGACCCCGGCCAGCAGAAATATCACATCCCAGCGAATGGCCTCGTGCAGCTCGTTAACTTTAAGGCAGCCGGTCAAAACCATCAGAACGCAGCCGGCAATGGCCGTTACTAAAATGGGCTGTCCAAGGGCGGCAATTAAAACCACGCCGGCAATAATAGCCAGCGCCACCGGAATTTTTTCGGTTCTGAAGGCTTCGGGTTTTAGCTCTTCGGTAACAATAAAACCGGTTTCGCGCTTGATTTGCTCCAAAGCCTCGGCTGCGCCCCGCAGCAGCAGGGTGTCGCCAAAATTCAGCGTCACCTCGCTAAGCCGTTCTCGAATCACCTCGCCGTGTTTGCGGATAGCAATAACCGTGCAGTTGTAATGGTAGCGAAAGTTGGTGCTTTCAAGCGTGCCGCCAATCAAATCGGAGTTGGGGGCGATGACAACTTCTAGCAGGCCGCGCTTGTCGCTTTTTAACTCTTGACTATCCAGGCGCATTTCCGGTTCAATTTCCAGCCCCTCAATATCTTTAATCTGGAGTAACTGCTGGGTGTTGGCCTTGATGAACAAAATATCGCCGGCCTGAAACACTTTATCGGCCAGGGGGTGGGCTAACCTGCGCCCGTTTCTGAGAATTTCAAACACGTGGATGTCAAACTGCTCGCGCAGATGGCTCTCTACCACGTTTTTGCCAACTAAGGGCGAGTTTTCCAGCAAGATAACCTCGGTCAGATACTCTTTTATTTCGTAGTTTTCAGAGGCTTCGGGTTGGGTGCGGCGCTCTGGCAAAAGCTTGCGGCCCACGGTTAACAAATAGATAGCGCCCGTGGCAAATATAAATAAGCCAATGTGAGAAAATTCAAACATCCCAAAAGCGCCATGCCCATGTTGAGCCGAAAGCGCGCTGGCCAGCACGTTGGTTGAGGTGCCAATCAGCGTCATAACCCCGGCCAGTTGCGAAAAATAGGATAAGGGGATCAGTAATTTTGAGGGCGCGTGCTGGTGCTCTCTGGCCAGAGTCAAGACCATTGGGATTAGAATGGCGACAGCGGCGGTATTGTTAATAAAGGCCGAGATAGGCCCTACAATCACCATCAGAATAAGCAGTTGCTTCAATTCGTTGTTGCCGGCATGTCGAATTAAGCCCCGGGTCAACCGGTTGATAATACCGGTGCGATAGATGCCTCCGCTCAAAATAAACATAGCCAGCACCGTTATAGTGGCCGGGTTGCTAAAGCCAGAAATGGCTTCTTCTGGCGTTAGCTCTACTACCGGCGCCAGGGCCAGCATAAGGGCTAAAATTGAAAAGGCCACAAAATCAATGGGGAAAATATCAAGGGCAAAAACAATGAGCGCCCCAATTAAAATGGCAAAAGTCAAGGCAATTTCAGGCGTCAAAATAACCCTCGCTTGCTGTTACTCAATGAAACTTTCGGTCGCAACGTTAGCTGTTTATTTGCAGATATGCGGTTGTTGAATGCCAGGGAACAACGGCTTCGGTAAGCTGGTGTTGAAAAATGGTCTTTATCTGCTCAATTTCAGACGCGCCAATGCCGGCGTTAAGCAAATGTTGGGCAAAGGATAAGCGGGCGTTCTGCGCTTCCAGGTTGAACCAGCGCTCTATTTGTTGCCGTCCAATTCGCCATTCAGAGGTAGTGGTTTCCACCATAAGCTTTGTATTGGTTAAGCCGGCTTGCTGAAAGAGTTGCTCCAAATCCTTGCTGTTCCAATTTACCATGGGGTCATTGGGGTTACTGTAAATGGCTTCTTCGGCGGCGGCAACCCGCCCGGCCAGGTCAAACGGCAGGGCCGACAGGTCGACCAGTTGGTGCAACCGTTGGGTCTGTTTGGGCACAATTTCGGCCAGTACCAGCCGGCCCTGCGGCTTGAGCAACCCGGCAATTGTTTGCGCCGCCGCCGCTTTGTCAACCAGATGGGTAAACAGATTGCGGCCAATAATCACCTCAAAAGTCAAGGCACCAGCTTGCCCGTTGTTTTCTGGTTCATCCTGATTTTGCAGGGCAGCGCTAACAAGTTGAGGCAGTTGACCGATGGGGCCGGTTAAAATTATGGGTCTTTCCAAACTGCCTAAATTACCGGCCTGTTGAAGCAGGGCCTGGGCCGTTTGCTCATCGTGGGCCAGCGCCCATACCCCGCCCGCCGGGGCGCGCCGAACCGCCTCCCAGGTGAGCAGGCCGCTGCCGGCGTTCAAGTCGAGCACCAGATTGTGGCGCTCTACCCTGGCCAGGGCAAATACCTTGTCTCTAATTTGCCCTAATTGCTGGCCCACGTTGCCGAGGGTGCGCTGCAACCAGCGGCTCTGCGCTGCCGGCCCCTTACCTGTTTTTTCAAGCAGCCCCTCAAGCGACAGGTCTGGCTCTAGCATGGCGGCCAGTTGTTCCTCGCGGCGGCGGGCTACCTGGTCTCTAATAGAGGCTTCGTAACCCTGGCGGCTGGGCTGGTAGAAAACGCGCCCCTGCAAGCTATCGGGTAAATATTGCTGGGCTACCCAATGGTCGCGGTAGGCGTGGGGATAGAGATAGCCGGCCCCGTGGCCAAAATCCTGAGAGTCGCGATTGCTGTCTCGCAGGTGGTTGGGCACCTCGGCCTGGCGTTCCTGTTCAACGGCGGCCAGGGCGTCAAAAAAGGCAAAGCCAGAGTTGCTTTTGGGCGTGGTGGCTAAATAAAGACATGCCTGGGCCAGATGAAATCGGCCTTCGGGCAGGCCCACATAATCAAAGGCCTGGGCGGCAGCGGTAATAATTTGCAAAGCCTGGGGGTCGGCCATGCCTACATCTTCGGCGGCAAAAATGAGCATTCGCCGGAAAATGAAGCGGGGGTCTTCGCCGGCGTACACCATTTTAGCCATCCAGTACAGGGCCGCGTCCGGGTCGGAACCGCGCAGCGATTTGATGAAGGCGGAGATGGTATCGAAATGGGCGTCGCCATCTTTATCGTACAATACGGCCCGGCGCTGAATAGACTCGGAGGCAACCTCGAGCGTAACGTTGACGATGCCGTATTCATCGGGCAGGGTGGTTTCAACCGCCAGCTCCAGGGCGTTGAGCACGCCGCGGGCATCGCCGTTGGCTACGTTGACCAGGTGGTCCAGCGCCTCGTCGGTTAAGTTTACTTTCAGGCGGCCATAGCCGCGTTCTTCGTCGGCCAGGGCTTGCCGGGCAATGGCGCGCAGGTCATCTTCGGTCAGGCTGCGTAGCTGAAAGATGCGCGAGCGCGAAACCAGCGCCTTGTTGACTTCAAAATAGGGGTTTTCGGTGGTGGCGCCAACCAAAATGACTGTGCCATTTTCAACGTGCGGCAGCAGCGCGTCTTGCTGGGCTTTGTTAAAGCGGTGAACCTCGTCGATAAACAGGATGGTTTTTTGGCCAAACATGCCGCGCTTATCGCGGGCCACATCAATGGCCTCGCGAATGTCTTTGACCCCGCTGAGAACGGCATTGAGCGCAATAAAATGGGCGTGCGTGGTGTTGGCAATAATTTGGGCCAGGGTGGTTTTGCCGGTGCCGGGGGGTCCATAAAAAATAACCGAAGAAAGCTGGTCGGCCTGAATAGCGCGACGCAACAGGCGGCCCGGCCCCACAATGTGCTCCTGGCCAATAAACTCGTCCAGGGTGCGGGGCCGCAGTCTGGCGGCCAAGGGCGCCTCTTTTTCTACTTGTTTTTCGCGGGCATGGTCAAATAAATTCATAAGGATATTTTAGCACATAATACCGGATGGTGAGGAATATACAAATATCCATTGGCAGATATATTGTGCAAACATAGGCAATGTGCTATAGTATAGGCGTGTTTTAACAATTGCTTTAATACAACCTTCTTCAGCGTTTATGGGTTAAGGGGTGAAGTTATGGCTAATGTTCAGCCAGCCAAATTGCAGGCAATTCAAATGCCTAAAAATGACATGCATCAGCGATTTGTTTCCACGATATTGCCTGTTGAAGAGTTTAGCGATGGCTTTTTGAAGGTATTAGAAGAACCTCGCACGCTTGAGGCCACCGGCATTCCGCAAGAGTTTGTGGCCGGCCTGGCTTTGAAGATTCTTTATTTTAATGGCACCATAAAAGGCTGGCAAGTAGCTCAAGAGATGCGGTTGCACTTTAGCGGCGTAGTTGAACCTATTTTGCAAACCTTAAAGCGGCATCATCTGGTGCAGGTAACGGGCGGCAGCAATTTAAACCGGGCATCGTACCAGTATGCTATTACCGATAAGGGCAGCCAGCGCGCCAGAGAGCTGTTAGAACGCAACCGCTACGCCGGGCCGTGTCCCGTAACCCTGCGACATTATATTCAGGTGGTTAAGTTACAGGCCCAAAACCGCCCCCTGGTTAACGAAGAAGATGTGAAACAGGCCTTACGAGGGCTGATACTCTCTCAAAATATTATCGAGCAGATTGGCCCGGCGGTCAACTCATTTAAATCACTGTTTGTTTATGGCCCGCCTGGAAATGGCAAAACCAGCGTGGCCAAAGCCATTGCCAAAAGATTACTGCCGGGCAACATTATGATTCCTCACGCTATTTATGAGAGCGGGCAGGTTATCAAAGTGTTCGACGCCGAAGTGCATCCCCCCCTGGAAAGCGAGGAGGCCCAGTTGGCCGAAGCCAACGGCCTGGATAAACGCTGGGTCTGCTGCAAACCGCCCGCCGTCATCACCGGCGGCGAGTTAACCCTGCAAGATTTGGATTTGCAATGGAGCGATACCAACCGCTATTACGAAGCTCCCTTTCAATTAAAAGCCAATGGCGGTATGCTGCTAATTGACGACTTTGGGCGCCAGCAGATGGAACCGAAAGACCTGCTCAACCGCTGGATTGTTCCCCTGGAAGAACGTTTGGATTTTTTGACTTTCCACACCGGCAAAAAATTTGCCGTGCCCTTTGAAACGCTCATTGTCTTTTCAACCAACCTCGATCCGGAATCGTTGGTGGACGAAGCCTTTTTGCGGCGCATTCGCCACAAAATGGGCATCGACAACCCCACCGAGGAGCAATATTACCAAATTTTTCGAACCGCCTGCGAAGAGCGTCAAATTAAGTTTGATAAAAACGCCTTTGTGCATCTGCTCCGCGAATATTACCTGCGGGCGGGGCGCCCCTTAAAAGCCTGCCATCCCCGTGATTTGTTAGACCAACTGGCCGACTTTGCCACTTTTAGAGGCGAGCCGCAAGAAATGTCTATTGATTTGGTTGACCGCGCGGCCCGCTCTTACTTTGCCGAATTATTCTAAGGAGTTGTCACGAGCGTTAGCACGCCACCGATGACGAAAATGGTTTTTTTGGGGGGACACCCCCCAAGCCCCCGGCCTGCGGCGCTATTTACAGAGGAGTCGTCCATTAATAACTTCGTGATTTCTAAACCTAATTGGTAATTAGTAAGTGGTAATTACCAATATCTAATTACTAATTGCCTGTTCAAAAGGGCGAAGTTATTTTCAGACAACTCCTAAATCCGGCTACGCCCTCATTTCATCCACCTTGAAGCATTGCCCAAACGAGAACGTGGCGCTTTCGCCTCGCCCGGCTTCTGCGCGGTATCTTATTGAAGAGCCGGTGGCGGCAGCCGTAGTTTTAACCGACCCCCGGCGGCGAGACCGGACAGCCTATCTGGCCCTGTTGCATTGCGTAAACAATACCGGCACATTTGAGCGGTTAATAAATTACGCCGCAGAGTTACTGCAAATGCAGCAATACCGCAAACTCATTGGCCCTACCGGATTATCGCCCCACCTGGGCAGCGGATTGCTGCAAGATAGCTGGAACCAACTGCCGCCGCTGCACACGCCTTACAACCCGCCTTACCTGCCCGAACTGGCCAACATTACCCTCAAAACCAGAAGCCAGGCGCGGCTTTATTATTTGCCGTCGCCGCCAGGGCCGCCCCAACCGGCCTCTTCCCCGGCCAAACTTGTGCCGCTGGAGCCGGCCCGCCTGGCTGCCGATTTGCTGCCGCTGCTGCAAGCAGCCTGCCCGCCCTGGCTTGATTTTGCTCCACCCGACGCCAAAGAGGCGGCTTTTTTGCTGCGCTGGCTGGAGCCGTGGCCGCTGTTTGGCTGGCTGGCCCAGGTCGACTCATTACCCGTTGGCTTTGTGCTTCTTCAGCCAGACTTGTCCGCCAGTCTGCGCCGGGCCAAAGGCGGGCGCAACCCCCTGTGGCGATTGTGGCTGCGGCGGGCCGCCGCCCGGCCTGCCGGTGCTGGACGAATTCTGTTTGGCGCGGTTTTACCGGATTGGCGCGGCCAGGGCATTGGCCGCCAACTGCTGCATCAGGCGCTGGCGGCTGCGCGTCAACAGAAATGGCATGGTTTAAGCATCGGCCCGCTGCCGGCGCCAATTTCTGCCGTACAATTTTTAATACATCACGGCGCGCAGCCTCAGCAAACCTATCTGCTCTACCAGCATGAATTTTAGGTGGCGGATAGTTTGCCAGTTTGCTGTCAGCTTGCAGATGTGATAAAATATTATTTGCGAATATTCTCAAATCGGATGATAATATGAAGCAAAACAACAGTTTGATTCAAGAGTTGCAGGCGCGGGGAATGCGGGTCACGCCGCAGCGCGCTATTATTTTTGAGGCCATTGAAAAACTGGAAGGGCATATTACCGCCGAGGATATTTTTGCGGAAGTCCAAGAAATTAACGCCTACATTAGTTTAGCCACGGTCTACCGCACCCTGGAATTGTTGCAGGAGTTGAACCTGATTACTCCTACCAACCTGGGGGGTAGCCAGACTTACTTTGCCTTAAAAGACCACGGTTCTCACCACCATCTGGTCTGCCTGAATTGCGGCGCAATTGAGGAATTTGCTGATGAAATTTTTGACCCGGTGCGCTCCGGGTTGGAGCAACATTACGGCTTTGAGGTGCATACCGACCACATGAGCCTTTTTGGGTTGTGCCGGGGCTGCCGGGAATAGCGTTTTACCAGTTTGTAGCGTGTAATGAGTTGCAGAGTTTTTAGAGTTTAATGCATTTGTTGAGTTTAAAAACTCCATCAACTCTTAAGCTTCTCCCTGAAGCGGGCCAACGGAATGGCTTGCCACACCACCCCCATATCTTTTTGGGTTAGCCCGCCCATCAAGGTTAACATCACCCCATAAATGCCCCCGCCAATTAACAGCGTAACAAAAAAGTTAATATCGCCAATGAGCCACAAGCCCCCGGCCATTATGGCCGCGGCAACGGTAGGCCGCCACGATACGTCGAACCAGGGCACCGGGCATAAATGACGTTTCACCAGCAGGTAAAACGGAATCAACAGCGACCATTCAGAAATGATGGTGGTTACGGCTGCCGCCCGATAGCCATATAGCGGGATGAAAATAAGATTGGTAACGGTGTTAAACAACACCCCAATTACAAATGCGCGGGTCAGTTGGCGCTGCTGGTTGATGGCAATGAGCGCATATTGCGTTACCTGATTGATAAAACTGAACGGCAAAAACCAGATGAGCAGTTGCAGCACAATCATCGAGTCGGGCAAAAACTCCTCGCCGGCCAAAAACAGAATCAACTCGCGGGCCACAAAGGGCGTGCCGGCGGCAATGGGCAGCGCCAGAATTAGCAGCAGGCGCAGGCTCAAAATGTAAGCCCGCACCAGCGACTCTCGCGAGTTGGCCGCAAAGCGGCTCATCAGCGGAAAAACAGCCAGGGTGAAATATTGGGGGATAACGTTAATCCCGTCGATATATTTATAGGCCGCGCTGTAAAAACCCACCTCGGCATTGCCCCGCACCGGCTTGAGAATAAAGACGTCGATGCGAAAAAAGATGGTCGAGAGCAGGTGATTAATCATAAGCGGAAAGCTTTGGCTTAGCATGTTTCGCTGCAAGCCGGGGTCGGTTTCCAGCCGGGGGCGGAAAATTTTTGTCACCAAAATGTAACCCAGCACTACCAGCGCCACCAGGTTTGCCAGCAGCGAGGCCAAAGCCAGCCCAATAATGCCCCAACCCAGCAGCAGCACCAGCGCCCCCACGCTCACCCGCGTAAAAGTGGTGATGGCCGTTACCCCGGCCGGATACTCGGCTTTTTCATGGGCGTAAAAAATGGCGGTCAAGCCATCGGACAGGTTGCTGAAGAATGTCCCCACTGTAAAAATAGCAATAGTGATAATGACATCCAGGGTAGTATCGCCAAAAATTACGTACATTGCCAGCACGCCCGCCATAAACGGAATAGCCAGCAGCCACAAATACACCCGCAATATCGAGACGTTAGCCAGATAGCGATTGCTCTGGGCGGGGTCGCCGGCCACATCCCGCGTAACCAATGTGCCCAGCCCAAAGCGGGTCAAAATTTCGGCCATGCTGATAAAGGCCACGGCAAAGGCGTAGCGTCCGGCGCCCTCCGGCTGCAAAATGCGCAGCATGAGCAAGGCAAAGGCAAAATCAATCACCCGGTTTGAAAGGGCCATGACCATTGGCACCAGGCTGTTTTTGGCGACTCGTTTAATGGGCGAGTCGCTTTCGCTTTCCCGATACAGCTTGCCCCAACTCCAGTAGCCGGCTAAAAACAGCAGCAGCGCCGCCGTTAAAAATGAGCCGTACAGCCCCAACTGAAAAGTGCGCGGGCTATATCTGAAGCGCACCTGCCACTCGCCCGGCGGCAGGTAAATTGCCCTGAAGTTGCCGTTGGCCCGGTGGATGGTGACTTCGGTTTCGGGTTCAGGGTTTTGCCGATTGCTGACATACGCTCGCCAGCCGGGAAAATAGGTGTCGGCCAGCACCAGCCAGCCGGGTTGGGCGACTTGTACGTGCAGCCGCACCTGGTTGGGGGTGTATTCGATAATTTCAGCGGTTGATTGGTCCGGCGGGTGGGGTTGGGCGTCTGACGGCCCTAAATTGCGACCCAGCCCGTTGGTCTGGTTATCCAAAAGGGCGTGCTGCCGGGGGTTGAGGCTGCGCAGGGCAAACTCCCGGTTGTCCATCTCGGCCAGATCCGGCGGCTTTTGGAACGCTTCTGGCGTAACGGCCTGGGGCGCGATAAAGGCTCGCGGCAGGGCGTCAATATTTTCATACACCCGAATTTCGCGGTCGTAAACCAGTTGGTAGTTGGGGTTGTCAATGGTTACGGTAGTGAGCAGGTAGCGTGCGCCCAGCAGGTCGAGCAGCGCCGAATCGAGCGCGCTGGTATCAACCGTGTACAGCGGCCCAATGCGGTTGAAAAGCAGGTCGCCATTTTCTTGAATGAGCTGCATAAAGCGGCCATACTGGGCCGGAATGATGCTGTCGTAGCCGCGCACATCAAACAGGTTGCTGTACATGCCGGCGTTGGCTAAAAAAACCTTGTTGCCGCGCCCCTCCGGCGTATCCAAACTGGTGATGCGGAAAAAGGGGTCCGCGGCCTGTTGAGACTCCAGCCATTGCACTACCTGGGGTTTAAAATTGAGCAGCGCCGGGTTGACCGCCGGGTTGAAACCGGCCCCGGCCAGCAGCAGGTCGAGGGCGACGACAATAACGGCCAGGGGTTTCCAAACAGGCAGGCGGGGGGGTGGGGAAGAGTTTCTTCCCCCTTGCTCCTCTGCTCCTCTGCTCCTCTGCCTGATTTTGAGAAAGATAGGGCAGCGGACAATTCGCAGTACCGCGCCTGAGGCCGTAAGCATCAAAAAGAACTTGAAGAAATTAGGCCACTGGTAGCCAAAAAATTGGCGTCCGTTGGCAAAGGCGTTTTGGGCCAGGCCGGAACGGTTGAAGAGCTGCGTGGCCGCCCAAATAAACGGCTCCGGCCAGAACAGGGCAACCAGCATGGCCGCCAGCCCGGCGAGTCCACCCCAAAACAGCAGCCAGCCCAGGTAGCGGGACAGGGCGTTCAGAAAGGAAGGGGAATGGGGTAGGGGGGTAGAGGGGCGGGCGCGCGGCGGAGAAATGTTGCCCCCCTGCTCCTCTGCCCCCCTGCTCTCTTGCTCAAACCGGGCGCTGACGAGTTGGTTTAAAAATGTAACGCCCAGTCCGGCCAGCACCGCTACGCTGAGGGTGAAGGGAAATATCCAGCGGAAGGGGGAGTGCAGTTGATTCCAGCCGGGCAAGCCGTAGTAGAGAAGGGCGTACAGCGGCGTGCCAAAGGCAAATAGTAGCGAAAGTAGGGCCAGCAAAGCAAAGATGAAGACGTGTGGCGTAGTGCGTAGCGCGTAGCGCGTAGTTTGTTTACGCACTACGCCATACGCACTACGTATCCCCTGAGCCACCGCCAGCGCAGCCAGCATCAGCGGTAAAATGCCCGTATAGGCAGCGGCCTCGATAGCGTTTTTAACATCCCAGCGGGTACAGTGGGGGCAGAGTGGATTTATCTGGCCGTGGGCGTTGGGGCCAAGCGGCTGCCAGCGCCATGTGACCGCATCAAAGTAGCCGTGATGGGCCGGGCTGCCAAAAAAATCGGGGATGACAAAGCTGATGAGTCGCCGGGCGGGCAGCGCCCAGCCGCGCACCTGGGCCAGCGTAACCGAGTTATCCCGAAAGTTCTGGCTGACGACCTCGTACATAGGCACAAGTTGCACCGCGCCCAATCCCAGCCCCAGCCCGACCATCGCCAGCAGCCAGCCGGCCAGCCGCAGGGCAAAGCGGGGCGCGCGCTGTTGACGCCACAACACCAGGAGTCGAAAAAAAGCGTAAAAGCCGCCGACCAGCAGGGTGTAGTAGGTAATTTCGATATGCCCGGCCAGCGTTTGCAGGCCCAGCACGGCCGCGCCGGCCGCCACGTAGGGGATGGGCGAGTAGTCCACCGGCCCCTTTTCTTCCTGCTTGCGAATGATGATTTCAATGAAAGCCAGCAGCAGCGGCAGCCAGACGGCTCCGGCAATGACCATGGCAAAGGTGACGCTCACCACAAAAAAGCCGCTGAGGGAGTAGGTCAACCCGGCTACCAGCGCGCCCAGCCGGGTGGCCCGCAGGGCGCGTCCAAAAATGTACATACTCAGGCCGGCCAGCCATAACTGGCTCACCGTGAACCAGCCGTAGGCTTTGCTGAGGGGCATGATGTAGAAAATGAGGCTAAAGGGATACAGCGCCGAGTGCTGGCCGTTGGCTAAAAAGGGCTGGCCGGAAAAAATGTAGGGATTCCACAACGGAATCTGGCGGGCGGCAATCGACTCGCGGATGAATTTTTTCCAGACGTAATTTTCCAGAATCAAGTCGGACAGCAGGTGGTTTTGGGGCTGCCCCACGCCCAACTGGTCTCGATAGGAGAGCCAGGGTTCAAAGGCAAATAAATTATCAACCGGGAGCAAAGTGTATGGGCCAACCGTAACGGGCCAAAAAAGTAGCAGGGGAAACAACAGCAGGAGCAGCGCGGCCAGCCAATCCCGCCGGTGAATGGCTCTGAACAAGCGCAAAACTCCTACGAGGCTTCGGCCGAGCGGGGAATGGGGAGGGGTTGAACATTGCGATGCCGCCAGCGGATTTCAAACACGCGCAGGGCCGCTTCTATTTTTACCGGCACCGACATTTTGCTGCGGCCAATGCGCCGGTCTTCAAAATAGATGGGGATTTCGTGGATACGAAAGTTAAGTTTTTCTGACACGTAGGCCATTTCAACCTGAAACACGTAGCCGTTGGAATTAATCCGCTCCAGGCCGATGCGCTCCAGGGCGCTGCGCCGCCAGCATTTGAAGCCGGCGGTGGCATCTTTGGTGCTAACGCCCAAAATCCCCCGGGTCCAGATAGAGTTGGCCCACCAGCTTAAAAACCAGCGCCACCAGCTCCAGCGTTCATCCAGTTGGCCTCCGCGCACGTAGCGCGAGCCAACAACCACGTCGTAATCAGCAATTTGCTCCAACATTTGGGGAATGTAGCCGGGCGAGTGGGAAAAGTCGGCATCCATCTGGATGATGTGGTCTGCCCCGTGTTCCAATGCCCAGGTGAAGCCGGTAATGTAAGCCGTCCCCAACCCTTGTTTGCCGGTTCGATGCAAAATGTGCAGCCGGCCGGGGTAACAGCGTTCGGCTAACTCATCGGCAATTTTTCCCGTGCCGTCGGGCGAGTTGTCATCAATAATCAAAACTTCTAAGTTGTCTACCTCTAGCGTCAGCAGTTCGGCGGTAATAGCCGAAATGTTGTCGGCCTCGTTATACGTGGGAATGACTACAATCGTCTTCATGAAGACTCTCACACCATAAACCAGAAATCGAAATTAGAAATGGTAGCGCAAACGGAACGTTTGTCTAACGAAGAAAAAATTATACTATGGTGGGTATTAAAGGTCAATTACCCTGGCGGGGGCGTAGCGGCCAGGTGAATTTTTGGAAAGAGACGGGGGTCAAACTCGCCCTGCCACTCTGGGCCAAGGCGCAGTAACTCTTGCCGAATGGCTTCGGCATCGGCCAGCAGCCGCTCCAGGTTAAGGCCCATGCAGGTGGGGGCAAAGCGCCGGGTTTTGGGCAGGCCGCGCTCCAGCAGCTTCATTGCGCCGCGCCAGTTTTTGTTTTTAACGTGATAGCAGGCTACCCCAATTTGCAAAACGCCCTGGTACATAATGCGCACCGGCTCGACTTCGGCCAGCCAGGCTTCTTCAATCACTTCGTGGCACTCAAAATATTCGCCGGCGTTGAACAACTCGATGCCCTGTTTAAGCAACTCCGGCGGCTCGTCGCGGCAGCGATTTTTACTGAGCACCCATTTGTGCTTGTCAATTAAATGGGGCAACTGCGTGGCAATCGCGCTTCGGCCAACCACGGCATCGCAGCCGGCCTCAAGGGCTTTTTCGCGTAGGGATAAGTCTACGTGCGGGCCAAAGCCCAGTACCGGCACCGGCCCGGCCTTTGATTTTTTGATTAACCCGACGAGCGCGGCCCAGTCGAAATTCTGGCTGAACAGGTCAACAATCACCAGCACCGGCGATTTAAAGAGAGCGCGGGTCAAGGCCGACTCATCGGTAGCGGCCACAGGCTGGTAGCCCAACTGGCGCAGGCCGCCTTCCAGCCGGGGCAGAAACATCAGGTCGTCAACAATTAAAATTATAGACTCGCTCATAGCTTGAAAATGTTGTTTCTTCAGGATTTTGTGAGATTTGGAATCAGATGCCTGAAGCGTGAATTAATTGCTCACGTATCACGCCCTCCTGTTATTGTATCAAAGCGTTCGACTGTGTCAATGTGAGGCCGGGCGGCGTTATCAACATTACATAATCATGTAGACGAAATTTTAAGTTTATGCTATCATGATTTTATGTCAAAAAGTCAGCGGCCCCAGGCGGGCAAACAAAATCAGGCTATTCGACAAACAGCCATCAAGCGCGGCGAGCAAACCATGTTCTCTGTCACTCTGGTTACGCTGCTGCTGGTGGGGGTGTTTGTTGGGGCCGAATTGTTTGGCGCGCCCAAAGCCTCAAATGCGGAAATTAGAATAGCGCCGCCGGTGGCTCAGGCTGCGCCCACCGTAGCGGCCCCCACCGTGGAAGCCGGCGAGGTTGCGCGTCTGCCGGAGAACACCACCGGTCATCTGGTGGGGATTGTGTCCGGCCACAAAGGGTACGACCCCGGCGCGGTCTGCCCCGATGGCCTGACCGAGGCCGACACAAATTACATTATCGCCCTGGAAGTGGTCAATCTGCTGGAGCGCAGAGGCATTCGGGCCGACCTGCTGGATGAGTTTGATGACCGGCTGGCCGAATATCAGGCCGACGCGCTGGTCAGCATCCATTCCGATAGCTGCAACATCCCCGGCGCCAGCGGCTTCAAAGTGGCCCGCGTCACCGAAAGCGCCATCCCCGAAGCTGAAGATTTACTGGTGGCCTGTCTTAATCAGGAATACGCCGCCTACACCGGTTTGCCCCAACACCCGGCCAGCATTACCGATAATATGACCAACTACCACGCCTTTAGAGAAATTGCGCCCTATACGCCCGGCGCAATCATTGAAACCGGCTTTCTGCTGGACGACCGCCACATTTTGCAGCACAAACCCAAGGTGGTGGCTCGCGGTATTGCCGCCGGAATTCTCTGTTTTTTGGAAAAAACCTCAACAGAACATGCCCCAACTGGTTGAACACCACAGCCGCTGGAGCGGCCTGGAAAGTAGCGACGCCAACGCCGAAATTGCCGTGTTGGGCGTTCCCTTTGATAACGCGGTTAGCTGGCGCGGTGGGGCGCGACACGCCCCGGAACGCATCCGCAGCCTGACGCCGCACCTCGCTTTTATTACCGAAGAGGGCCGTCCCCTGAAAATCAGGCTAAAAGATTACGGCGACCTTGAACCCGACCTGAATTGGGAACGGTTTTTCAAAACCGCCGAAACCACTGCCAGGAGTTTGATCAATGGACAGCATCAACTCCCCATTTTTTTGGGCGGCGACCACAGCGTGGGCATTCCCCTGTTTAAAGCTTTTGCCGCCTCCTTTGCCGGCCCGGTTGGGTATATTCAATTTGACTCCCACCCCGACCTGGCCCTCAATTTTGAGGGCCACCCCTGGAGCCACGCCAACACGGCCCGGCGCAATATTGAGCAGCCAAACCTGTCGCCGGGGCGCATGGCCTTTGTGGGGCTGCGCTCCTTTTTAACCGAAGAGTTGGATTTTTACGCCGCCAATCCCGGCCTTGGCTGGCACACCGCCAGAGATGTCTACCGCCGGGGCATCGAGACCATTGCCGCTGAGGTGGTCAACCAATTGAGTGAAGTTGAGGCGGTTTACCTGAGCATAGATATTGACGGCCTTGACCCGGCCTACGCGCCGGGAACCGGCACGCCGGAGGCCGCCGGGCTTTCTACCCGCCAGTGTCTGGAGTTTTTGCGAATCATTTTTGCCGGGTTGCCGGTTAAAGCTATGGATATTGTAGAAGTCAGCCCGCCGCTGGATGTGTCTGATGTCACCTCGCTGGCGGCCCTGAAGATTCTGTACGAGGTATTTGGCTTTGCGCAGCAAAAAGCGGGGCTGTAAAGCAACGAAAGACGAAAGACCAAAGACGAAGAACCAATTGGCTCCCAAGGCCCATTTTTCTCCTTCGTCGTCTGTCCTTCGTCCTTCGTCTGCTGAAATGGTGGAGAGGAACGCCTGATAAACCTAACTCACCGCTGCTTTGACCGCATCTTGAAATACGTTTAACGTTTCATCAATCAGGTCATCGGTGTGGGCTTCGCACAAGAACCACGGTTCGCGGGCGTCGGCCTCGGGCCACACGCCATGATGATACATGTGGGTCAGAATTTTGTCGTATAATTCCTCATCGTGGTGGGCCAAATCGCGCACTTCGTTAACCGGTTTATCGGTAATCAGAAAACCCTGCATGTTGGGGTGGCCGGTCATCTGATGGGGGATATCGGCATCGCTCAAAATTTCGCTCAGGCCGCTCTTTAAGCGCTGGCCGCGTTTGGCTAAATCGGCCAATACAGGACTCTTATCCAAAATATCCAATACGGTTTTGGCCGCGGCCATGCTCACCCCGTTGGCCCCAAACGTGCCGCCGTGCGATACGCTGCCCGGCCCAATCACCTCCATGATTTCCCGTTTACCGCCAAAGGCGGCCACCGGGTAGCCGTTGCCCAGGCTCTTAGCGTAGGTTGAAATATCGGGGATAACGTTGTAAGCTTCTCGCGCTCCGCCGTTGGCCAGCCGAAAGCCGGTTTTGACTTCATCAAAAATCATCACAATGCCATACTCGTTGCACAATTTACGCAGGTGGGCCAAAAAGCCGGGTTGAGGCTCCAGGCCGGCAATGTTGCCCAAACACGGTTCAATCATCATGGCGGCAATATCGCCGTAATGGTCCTTAACCGCGCGTTCAACCAGATCAAAATCATTAAAGGGCAGGGTAATAACATACTGGCCAATGCCCTTGGGAATACCCGACCCAACCTGCACCGGAACCGGGTTGGTGCGCGCCCCCATCGCTTTAATTGGCGAGCTGGCCGTGCTAAAGAGAGCATAATCATACATGCCGTGGTACTGGCCCTCAAACTTAATAAATTTTTCCCGGCCGGTGTAACCGCGAGCCACGCGCAGCGCGTGCATGGTGGCCTCGGTGCCGGTGTTGGTAAAGCGCAGCATTTCCATGCCGGGCACCATAGCCACTATTTTTTCGGCCACTTCCACCTCCGGTTGGGTGGTGGCGGCAAAGGTGGTGCCGTTTTCAATGGCCGCATGCACCGCCTGGTTGACTCGTTCATCGGCGTGGCCTAGAATAATTGGACCCCACCCCAGCCGGTAATCAATAAATTCGTTGCCGTCCGCGTCCCAAACTCTGGCGCCTTTGCCTCGGGCTAACACGGGGGTTTCGGTGGGGCCCCAATACCTAAAATTAGAGCTAACCCCCTTGGCAATCACATTCATAGCCCGATTAAAAATAGCTTGCGACTTCTCTCGGCGTAACATAATAAACTCCTTCATCCTATAGTTCGAAAATAGTTGTTTTATGACTCGCAGTATACACGGATTTTGGGCTAAAGTCAATGATTTTGAGCGAAATTACATTGACAATTACGTTTTTACAGCGTAAAATTAATCAAAAGTCGCTGAAATTTACAAGGAGGCGTCGTGCAGACCAGCATCCGAAACATTCCCCCCAATTTAGAGGATTTGGCCGAAGTTGACCAAAAAATTATTAAATACCTGCAAAAAAACGGTCGAGAAGCGTTTGCCAAAATTGGCGATGAAATTGGCGTGCCCGCCAGCACCGTTCGAGACCGTACCAACCGCCTGATTGAAAGCGGCATTTTGCGAATTGTGGGCGTGCTAAACCCGCTGAAGGCCAAACAACAGGTTATGGCCAACATTGGGGTTAAGCTATCCAGCGGCAATCATCGAGCTGTGGCCGATGAAATTGCCAAATTCGATGAAGTCTCATACCTGGTCATTTGCGCCGGCTCGTTTGATTTGATGGTCGAAGTGATTTGTCGAGATAACGCCCATCTGCTCGATTTTACCTCAACATTGCAAAATATCTCTGGCGTACTCAGCACCGAAACCTTCATTTATTACACCATCGTCAAAGAAATCTTCGACCTGGGGACGTTGTAGCGCAGTCTATAGTTTTTGCCGCAATGTGGTATAATCAGGTTGGTAACATCCGCCTTTCTGACTCTATTGCAACGGAGCAATACATGAACTACGGCTTTATTATCAACAACAAAACCTGCATCGGCTGCCACGCCTGTAGCACGGCCTGCAAGTCGGAGAACGAGGTGCCGTTGGGCGTTTATCGCACCTGGGTGAAGTATGTGGAAAAGGGCGAATTTCCCAACAGCAAGCGCTACTTTCAGGTGTCGCGTTGCAACCACTGCGCCAACCCGCCCTGTGTTCGCATTTGCCCGGTAACGGCCATGTACCAGCGCACCGACGGCATTGTTGAGTTTGATCCCGACGTTTGCATCGGCTGCAAAGCCTGCATGCAGGCCTGCCCCTATGATGCCATCTACATTGACCCCGACACCCACAGCGCGGCCAAGTGCCATTACTGCTCCCATCGCACCGATTTGGGGCTGGAGCCGGCCTGCGTGGTGGTCTGCCCGACCCGCTCTATTATTGCCGGCGACCTGGACGACCCGGCCAGCATCATCAGCCGCATCCTGGCCCGCGAGCAGGTCAGCGTGCGCAAACCGGAGCAGGGGACCGCGCCCAAACTGTTCTATATTGACGGCGACGACGTGGGGCTGACGCCAACGGCCGCCGACGCCAATTTTATGTGGGCTGATCTGGTCTCTGAGCAGGGCGTGGCGGGCCGCAACGGGCATCATCATAACGGCCACAGCCAGGAAATCATTCCGCTGGCCGCGGCGGCCAAAACCGCCAACTCCGGCACGCCGATTCGCACCCCACAGGCGCAGGGCGTCGGTTACGGCGGCCCCATCCACATTGGCCGGGGCCGGCTGGCCGAACATATGGTGCAGACCACTTACAACGCCCAGCACAAAATTCCGTGGCACTGGCCAGTGCCGGCCTATCTGGTCACCAAAGGTATCGGCAGCGGTATCTTTGCGCTGCTGGCCATCTTTTTTGGCCTGAATATTGTCGATTTCAACCCGTTGCTGGCGCTGGCGGGCAACTTCGCCTCGCTGCTGTTCATCGGGCTGACCACGCTGCTGCTGGTGCTTGACCTGGAAAAACCGGCCACTTTTTTACGGATTGTCTTCCGCCCGCAACTGAAATCGTGGCTGGCGCGGGGCGCGTTCATTTTAATTGGTTTTTCGGCGGTGGCCGGGTTGTGGTTCGCCATCGAAGGCGCGACCTACCTTGACCTGCTGCCTCCCGCCGTGGCGGTTGCCACCCGGTTGCCGCTGCTGGCCATCGGTTTTGCGCTGGCCGTCGGCTCGGCGGTGTACACCGCCTTTCTCTTTGGCCAGGCGGAAGGGCGCGACCTGTGGCAGAGCACCCTGCTGCCGGCGCATCTGGTCATTCAGGCGTTGATGGTTGGTTCCGGCGCGCTGCTTGCGCTGGGGCTGGTTGCCGGCATGTCACCCGTAATGACAACCGCCGTCACGTGGATTTTTGGCGTGTCGCTGCTGGTCGATTTGTTTGTGACCCTGTTGGGCGAATTCGGTATGCCCCACGCCTCGGAAATTGCCGCCCGCGCCGCCCACGACATCAGCCACGGCAAGTACAAAAATCATTTCTGGGGTGGCGCAATTGGGCTGGGCCATATTTTGCCGCTGGCGCTGGTGGCCGTTGCCGCTGTCAGTCCGGCCCTGGCCCCGGCCCTGCTCATCATCGCCGCGCTGTGCGCCATTGCCGGCCTGTACCTGTTTGAATACGCTTTTGTGATGGCCCCGCAGGAAGTGCCAAACTCATAAATTAAAAAGTGGAGTGTTTACCCAGGAGATAGATCATGGCAAGTCTGGATGAGCTTTTAAAGTTAGAGGGTGTGGTGATGGCCGGTCAATTCACCGCGGATGGTAAACTGACTGACTACCGCGCCCGCACGGATATGCCGCCGGAACTGGCCGAGGTAACGGCTCAATTCTGCGCCAGTGTGTCGATGCTGTTTGATATCCTGGCCGGCTCGTTTAACACTATGAGCCAGATGCGCTGGACTCCCCAGCAGTGCTGGAGCTACTCCGGCGGCAACTGGACGGTTGTGGTTGGCGCTAATCAGGCGGTGTTTGTTGAAACCGCCAAAGCCAATCTAAATCATCTGTGTAAAACTCTATCCGGGTAAAGAACAAATCCACTTTAGAAAATTATCCGGTTGTAAAATCTTTCTGATGCGAATATGTGGCTGAGGCCGCCAACCCTGGAGAAATTCGTGAAACAAAAACTCGCCAACTTTCTAAACTCGGTTGCCAGACTCACGCAGCCTGCCAATCATCAATTAACAATGAGCAATGAGCAATTAGCAATACCCAAAGGGCGTTTCGTTAGCAATGAGCAATACCCAAAGGGCACTTCGTTGCCAGTTACTCGTGACCATTCCCCAACCACCGCCCAATCTACACACCCCACCTCTCCGCTCACCAACTACCCCCCGGTTGAAAAATGGGACGATTGGGTGGAGTACGACCCCAAAGCCTGGCCCAAAAAGGTGCCGCGCCGTTACACGCTGGTGCCGACTATCTGCTTTAACTGCGAGAGCGCCTGCGGCCTGCTGGCCTACGTGGACAAGGATACCCTGGAAATTCAGAAATTTGAGGGCAACCCGGTCCACCCCGGCAGCCGGGGGCGCAACTGCGCCAAAGGCCCGGCCACCAAAAACCAGATTTACGACCCGGAACGGATTCTCTACCCGCTCAAACGGACCGGGCGGCGCGGCGAGGGCCAATGGCAGCGTGTCACCTGGGACGAGGCGCTGGATGACATCGCCGGGCGGATGCGCCGGGCCATTCAGGAAGAGCGCCACAACGAAATTATGTACCACGTGGGCCGCCCCGGCGAAGATGGTTACACCAACCGCGTGATTCAGGCCTGGGGCGTGGATGGTCACAACAGCCACACCAACATCTGCTCGGCCTCGGCGCGGGCGGGCTACGCCTTTTGGGGCGGCTTCGACCGGCCCTCGCCCGATTACGCCAACGCCCGCGTGATTCTGCTGGTCAGCAGCCATCTGGAAACCGGCCACTATTTCAATCCCCACGCCCAGCGCATCATCGAGGGCAAAATGGACGGGGCCAGATTGATTGTGCTCGACCCCCGCCTGAGCAACACCGCCTCTCACGCCCACCACTGGCTGCCCACCTGGCCCGGCTCCGAGGCGGCGGTGCTGCTGGCCATCGCCAATTATCTCATTCAAAACAATCTGTATGACCGGGAATTTGTGCGCCGCTGGGTCAACTGGGCGGAGTACCTGCGGGCCGAGCGCCCCGATTTGGACATCAGCTTTGAGAATTTTGACCGCGCCCTTAAAGAACTGTACGCTGAATTTACCTTTGAGTTTGCTGAGCAGGAAAGCGGCGTGCCCGCCAAACAGCTTCTTGAGGTTGCCAGAGTGGTGGCCGACTGCCAGGGGCGGCTGGCCGCGCACGTCTGGCGCAGTGCGGCCAGCGGCAATTTGGGCGGCTGGCAGGTGGCCCGCACCCTCTTCTTTTTGAATGTGCTGACCGGCTCGGTGGGGACGCGAGGGGGAACCAGCGCCAACAGTTGGAATAAATTTGTGCCCAGGCCGTTTGATGTGCCGCCGCCGCAGAAAAAGTGGAATGAACTGCTATTGCCCAGAGAGTGGCCTCTGGCCCACTACGAACTGAGTTTTCTGCTGCCCCACTTTCTGCTGGAAGGGCGCGGCAAGCTGGATGTCTATTTTACCCGCGTCTACAACCCGCTGTGGATTAATCCCGACGGCTTCATCTGGATGAAGGCGTTGCGCGATGAAAAGCTCATTGGCTGCCATATTGCCCTGACCCCCACCTGGAACGAGTCGGCCTGGTTTGCCGATTATGTGCTGCCGATGGGCCACGCCGGCGAGCGGCACGATTTGATGAGCCAGGAAACCCACGCCGGCCAGTGGATTGCCTTTCGGCAGCCGGTGCGCCGGGTGGCCATGGAGCGGATGGGGCAGCGCGTCAAATTCACTTACGAGGCCAACCCCGGCGAAGTCTGGGAAGAGGACGAATTCTGGGTTCAACTTTCATGGCGGATTGACCCGGACGGCTCGCTGGGTATTCGTCAACATTTTGAAAGCCCCTACCGGCCCGGCCAATGCATTACCGTGGACGAGTATTACCGCTGGATTTTTGAAAACAGCGTCCCCGGCCTGCCCGAAGCCGCCGCCGCCGAAGGATTGACCCCGCTGGAGTACATGCGTAAATACGGCAGTTTTGAGGTCGTGCGGGAGAATTACGCGCCGTATGAGAAATCGCTGTTTGAGCGGAGTGGCGAGGCAGTAGGGGGGCAGGGGAGCAGGGGAGCGGAGGAGCAGGGGAACGGTTCGTTCCAAACCCCGCATCATCCTGGCCGTGCTGTGCCAGTGAAATCTTCAATCCAGGACGGTCAACTGCCCGCCGGTTACACGATGGACGCGTCGAGCCGGATTTTAAAAGATGGCAAAGTGGTGGGGGTAATGATTGACGGTCAGGCCAGAGTAGGTTTTGAAACACCCAGCCGCAAGCTGGAGTTTTACCAGCCAACGCTCAGGGAGTGGGGCTGGCCGGAGCCGGAATACACCCTGCCCCATTATATCAAAAGCCACGTTCACCCCGACCATATCAACCGGAGCAAGGGCGAAATGTTGCTGCTGCCCACTTTCCGCCTGCCGACGCTCATCCATACCCGCTCGGCCAACGCCAAATGGCTGTATGAAATCAGCCACCGCAACCCGGTCTGGATGCACCCCGCCGACGCCCGGCGGATTGAAGTCTCCAGCGACGACCTGATTAAGGTTGAGACCGAAATTGGCTACTTTGTGGCCAAAGTCTGGGTCACGGAGGGGATCAAGCCCGGCGTCATCGCCATGAGCCACCATCTGGGCCGCTGGCGATTGCAGGAAAACAGCGGGGTTAACCCCATGTCGTCGGCGCTGGTGGCGCTGGATGAGACGCCCGCCGGCCAATTTTCCCTGCGCCAGCTTCACGGCGCCAGAGCCTATGAGTCAACCGACCCCGACACCGCCCGCATCTGGTGGGAGGATGTCGGCGTTCACCAGAACATTACTCACGCTGTCCACCCCGACCCCATCAGCGGCATGCACTGCTGGCATCAAAAAGCCGTCAGCGTGACCAAGGCCGGCCCCAACGACCGCAACGGCGATATTAAAGTGGACACCCAGAAGAGCATGCAGGTATACTATCACTGGCTGAAGATGACTCGCCCGGCTCCCGGCCCCAACGGCCTGCGCCGCCCGCTCTGGCTCAAACGCCCGCTCAAGCCGGAGGTGAGTATGTTTTACCTGGAGGAGGAAAAAGAAGCGGGTTGATTGATGTCTTCAGAGGCAAAATAAGAAACGTAGCGCGTAGTGTCTGTTCTGCAAAAAATCGTCATTACGCCCTATGCGCCACTTACCACGTCATCAGCTCAAAACCGAACAACTTTGCAAGTCACCCAGGAGGTTCCTATGTGGTTTGAACAGATCGTTCGTAAACAGACCGGCTGCGCCACCTATCTCATCGGCTCGCTGGAGGCCGGGGCTTGCGCCGTGTTTGACCCGTTGTGGGATGTGCAGCCCTATCTGGCGGCGGCTGATGAGCAATCGGCCAAAATACGCTACGTCATCGACTCCCACAGCCACGCCGACCATATCTCCGGGGCGCGCCGGCTGGCCAGGTTGACCGGGGCTGAGTTGATTCTGCCGGAACTGGCCGATATTACGTATGCCGCCACCCGCGTGAAAGGCGGCGATAAAATCAACATGGGCGAGGTGCGGCTGGAGTTTATCCACACCCCCGGCCACCGCCCGGAGCAGCTTTGCCTGCTTGTCAGCGATTTGAGCCGGGGCGACGAGCCGTGGTGCCTGCTCACCGCCGATTTTTTGCTGGTGGGTGATGTTGCCCGCTCCGATTTGGCCCAGGGCGGCGCGGAGGGCGCGGAAGTAATGTTCGACCAGGCGCTGCCTGCCCTGGAAGGATTGCCCGATTTTGTGGAGGTTTACCCCGGCCACGTCTCCGGCTCTACCTGAGGCCGGGTGACCAGTGGCAAGTTTGCCACCACTCTGGGCTACGAGCGCCGCTATAATCCGGCCATGCAATTCAACAGCCGCGATGCGTTTGTGGAATACATGAATCAGGGGCAGCCTTCGCGCCCGGCCAATTTCGTCAATATTGTGGCTATCAACCAGGGCAAAAAACCGCTGACTGTGGATGAACCCGGCGCGCCGGCGCTCTCCGCAACCGAGGCCGCCCGCCTGATTGAGCAGGGCTGTCTGGTCATCGACACCCGCTCCGAAGGGACGTTTGGCGGCGGGCATATCCCCGGTTCCTACAACATTCAACTCAGCAGCGTGGAATTTGAACAGCGGGTCGGCTGGGTTACCCCGCCGGAAGCCGAGTTGCTGCTCCTGCTTGAAGATGAGGCCGATCTGCGGCGCACGCTCAAGGCCATGGCCTTTCTGGGGCTTGACCAGCGCGTGAAAGGTTACATCAGCGGCGGCATCAGAGCCTGGCTCAATAACGGGCTGCCCGTTAAAACGTTGCCCCAAATCACGGTTCAGCAATTGCGCCACGAGCTGCAAAACGGGTCGGAGATGAACGTACTGGATGTCCGTGACGTGTCGGAGTGGGACGCCGGACATATTGAAGTAGCCCACCATATGAATTACAAACACCTGCGCCAGCAGCTTAACCGGCTTGCCCTCAAGCCCGATGACCCCATTTCGGTTTTGTGCGCCGCCGGCATGCGCTCCAGCACGGCTTGCAGTATCCTGTTGATGAACGGCTACCGCCATATTCATAACGTCACCGGTGGCATGAACGCCTGGGCCTCTGCCGGCCTGCCGATGGTGGATGGAGCCGGACAGCCGTTGAATAAGACGTAACAATTTGTTACTTCTTAGCTACTCCAGACCTCAAAGGTTTCAAAAACCTTTGAGGTCTTCATTAGGCCCGAAACAGCGTGTTTCTTGGGAGGTACACAGACGCGAAGCGCGCCGAGGGAGCGCAGATATTTGCAGATAAAAATTTAGAAATATCTGCGCTAATCCGCGAAATACGTAACTATGACCAACCCAATTATCCCCGCGTTTCAAATACTGGCCCGTTTCTGGCTGGAAGAGATCACCCCCGCCGACCTGCCGACCATTGCCGCTTTGCCGGAGTTGGCCGAAACATTGCCCAATCATGATGAGGCGGCGCTGACCCGTCTGGCGGTTGAGTATCAGCGGCTGTTTGGTTTCAACCTGCCGCCCTACGAAAGCCTCTTTGTTGACTCGTCTCTGATGCTCATGGGCCGGACCAGCGAGCAGCTTCAATCGTTTTACCGGCAGGCGGGCTGGCAACTGCCCGCCGATATTCGCGCCGGCGCGCCCGACCATCTGGGTGCGGAGTTGCTGGCTCTGACTGGCTGCCTGGCTTCGGGTCAAACAAGGTTGGCCGGCCGGCTGCTGGGCAACCATCTGGCCATGTGGGTGCCCCCCTTTGTGCTGACCCTGCGCCGCCTCTCGCCCCACCCGTTTTACCGCGCCCTGTCCGACCTGACGCTCGACCTGCTGTTAACCACGCTGGGGGAGCTGTCACTTTCTGCCAGCAACGCCGGCTCGATGGCTCCGGAGCCTCATCTTCCCGTCTCCCCCATCCCCAACCTGGCCGAGCCGGATGTGGCGCTGGGCGACATTGTAAAATGGCTGCTGACGCCGGCCTACAGCGGCCTGTTCCTCACCCGCGAGGAGCTGGCCCGCATCGG
Source organism: uncultured Caldilineaceae bacterium (assembly GCA_964486935.1). Taxonomy (GTDB): domain Bacteria; phylum Chloroflexota; class Anaerolineae; order 4572-78; family J111; genus CAZAPG01. The sequence continues at coordinate 82,952 of CAZAPG010000010.1, forward strand.
CCAGACGCTGGAACTGCCCGCCGCGATGGGCGAACGCTTCCGCATGCTCGACAGCCTGTTTCGGCAGGCCGGCCAGTATGAACTGGTTCCGGCGCTGCTAAACCGGCTGGAACTGCTGGCCGGGGAATCTATCTCGGCCTGCCGGTCGCTGACCGGGGAATATCCGCACTGGTCAACCTGCGCCAAAATATGGCACGACCGTCTGAACGCAACCAGACGGTTGCTTGAAGAACTGGGCACAAGCCTGCTGCAGGCAGAAAGCCGCCAAATATGAACGCTACCATTCTTGTTGTCGAAGATGAAGCCAGTATCCGCAACGTGGCCCGGGTTTACCTGGAGCAGGAGAACTTCAGCGTGATCTGCACCGGCAACGGCAGCGAGGCCCTGGAACTGGCCCGCCAGCACCGGCCCGATTTGATTGTGCTTGACCTCAACCTGCCTGGCATGGATGGCATGGAAGTTGCCGCCCGGCTGCGGCAGGAGTCGGATGTCTACATTTTGATTTTGACCGCCCGCACCGAAGAGGCCGACCGTATCGCCGGGTTGCGGCTGGGCGCGGATGATTATCTGACCAAACCCTTCAGCCCCCGCGAACTGGCGGCCCGCGTGCAGGCCATTCTGCGCCGCAGCCGGGGCGGCAAAGCAACCCCGGCCAATATCCTCCGTTTCAAACAGGTTCAAATTGACCCGGAGCGGCACGAAGCCCGCGCCGGCGGCCAGCCGCTTGACCTGACCACCACCGAATTTGGCGTGCTGCTGGAACTGGCTCGCCACGCCGGGCGGGTTCTCACCCGCGAGCAATTGATTGACCGCGTCTGGGGCCACGATTTTTATGGCACCGACCGGGTAGTGGATGTCTACGTGGGGCAGGTTCGGCGCAAGCTGGAGCAGGCCACCGGGCAACTGCTCATCCAGACGGTGCGCGGCGTGGGTTACAAATTTACGGACGAACCGGAAAAATGAAAAGCATCTGGCGGCAGCTTCGCTGGCGAATTGTGGCCGGCCATATGGTTGTTGTTTTTGTGGGCGTTACCATTTTACTGCTGACCGCCCGGTTGATGATCCGGCGCTCCGCTGCCGACATCCAGCCCCGGCTGGTCGACCTGACCCAGACCACCGGCGCGGCGGCCATCGACCAGGCCACCGCCGATTTGCTGGCTACCTTTCAAAACGCAATTCTCTTCTCGTTGGGGGTGGCCGGGCTGGCCTCGGTAGCGGCCGGGTTGATAACCAGCCTGCTGCTGACCCGCGAGATTCTGCGCCCGCTGCGACAGATTACCCGCAGCAGCCAGCGCATTGCCAGCGGCCATTATGGCGAGCGGGTGGCGGTGCCGGGCAGCGATGAACTGGCCCAAATGGCCACCCACTTCAACCAGATGGCCCAGGCCCTGGAGCAGATTGAAGCCCAGCGCGTCACCCTGATTGGCAACGTTTCGCACGAACTGCGCACACCGCTGACCGGCCTGGAGGGCTATCTGGAAGGGTTGATGGATGGCCTGCTGCCCACCGACGATGAAAGTTTTGCCCGGATGTATCAGGAAGTGCGCCGCCTGCGCCGGCTGGTTGATGATTTGCAGGATTTGTCTCGGGTGGAGGCGGGGCAAATCTCCCTGCAAATGGGCGCGTTTGACCTGCTGCCGCTGGTTGGCCGGGTAGTAACCCAACTGAAGCCGCAGGCGCTGGCCCAATGCCTTGATTTGGTGACCGACTGCCCCCAATCCGAGGTTTGGGTGCAGGCCGACCCCGACCGCGTGGCCCAGGTGCTGGTTAATTTAATTGGCAACGCCATTCGCTACACGCCAGAGGAGGGTTGTATCACTGTGCGGGTAAGGGTTGCTGCGCGGCAGGCGGAGGTGGTGGTGCAGGATACGGGTATCGGCATCCCCGCCGAGGCGTTGCCCTACATTTTTGAGCGATTTTACCGGGTCGACTCCTCCCGTTCGCGCAGCAGCGGCGGCAGCGGCATCGGCCTGACCGTCTCGCGCCATCTGGCCTGGGCCATGGGCGGCGAACTGACCGCCGCCAGCGCCGGCCAGGGCCAGGGCAGCAGCTTCATTTTCGTCCTCCCCCTAGCCGAGCGCGCCAACCCACCCTAACACCGTCCACTCCAGCGCAGCATGGCATTACCATTCAGGTAAAGACCGCAAGGGTTTTCAAAACCTCTGTGGTCTGACAGGTTTCTTGCCGGTTTATTGAATGGTTACGACTCAATCCTTACACAATCCTTACATTATTTTTATCTATCTTTTACAAAGCATCCCTATAATCTCTGGCGCAAAAGATGGAAAGTGTTATCACAAACCCAACGATAGACCATCTTTGGCTGCTGATTACTGGTTACTGTATTTACAAGGAGGCAAACAATGGAATGGATCATGCAACCCTGGCCCTGGTACATTTCAGGGCCGCTGATCGGTTTGATGGTGCCGGCGCTGCTGTTGTTGGCCGGCAAAACCTTTGGCGTGTCGGGCAGCTTTCAGTATATTGGCGCGCTGTGTGCGCCGCGTTCGCGGCTGCCCTATCTCAAAAATTACGATTTGCGCGGCAACAACTGGCGGCTCACCTTTGTAGCCGGGATTGCGCTGGGGGCCTTTATTGGCTCAAAGCTCCTCTCGGCTGCGCCGGTTCACTTTCTGCCGGAAAGTTACTATAGCTGGGGTGGGGTTGTGGCGCTGGCCATTGGCGGATTTTTGGTAGGATTTGGCACCCGTTACGCCAATGGCTGCACGTCGGGCCACACTATTATGGGGCTATCTAATTTGAGATGGGTTAGCCTGGTGGCGTCAATTAGTTTTTTCATCGGCGGGCTGGCGATGGTTCACATTTTTGGGGTTGGAGGTTGACCATGATTAAGCAGTTATATGTTTTGCTGGTCGGTACCTTTTTTGGCATTGTGCTGGTTAAAAGCGAGGTGGTCTCGTGGTATCGCATCCAAAAGATGTTTCGCTTTGAAGAAGCCCACATGTATTTGATTATTGCTTCGGCCATTGTGGTGGGGGCAATTTCTTTGTGGCTCATCAAGCGTTTTCAAGCGGGTACTATCACCAAAGAACCTATCATCCTCCGAGACAAACAGTTCCATAAAGGGACGATAATTGGCGGCATTATTTTTGGAATGGGTTGGGCCATTACCGGCGCCTGCCCCGGCCCCATTTACGCCCAGATTGGCAGCGGTGAGTATGCCGCCATTGTCACCTTTCTGGCGGCGCTGGCCGGTATGTACACTTTTGCTTTTGTGCAGCCCAAATTGCCGTATTAACCAGGGTCTATGTTAAAAGCCTACTCATAGGCCAGCACCTCGCGCACCGTTAGCCGGGCGGCATTGAGGGCCGGCAGCAAACTGGCCACAGCCCCCAGAACCATGACCAGGATTAGCCACAGCAGCGTTCCGCCGGTGGAAAAGGCGTAATCAAGCGGGGTTCCTAACAAGAGTTGGCCCACTGCATCACTAATCAACCTGCTCAGGGGCAGGGCAATCAGCGTGCCGGCCAGCCAACTTATGGCCCCAATAAAAATACCTTCAAAGAGGATGATTTTAAGGATAGCCCGGGTGGCTGCACCCACTGCCCGCATAACGCCAATTTCGCGGGTGCGCTCCAGCACGTTGATGCTCATGGTGCCCATTAAGCCCAATCCACCAACGGCGGCCAGCACAAGGGCGACAATAACCAATAAAGCCGAGATGATATAGAACATGCCTTCGATGTTCTGCTTGTCCAGTTCAGCCGGGGCCACGATGCTGACTCGAAAGCCAGCTTTGGCCAGATGGTCTTCGATGACATGGCTCATTTCGGTTTGATACGCGCCATCGTGCTGCTCGGTGATTATCATCACATAATCTGCCTGGCCGGTATGGCCCAGCATCCGGCTTAAGGTTTCGTATTTGACAAAGGCCAGGGGGGTAACGTTGGCCCCCTGGGCCAGACCAACTACCTGCCAGCTTCGCTCTTTTCCCTCTATTTTGAGAATAATTTCGTCGCCAACCTGAATGTCCGGCTCGTCTCGGAGGATTATCGTATCCAACACCACGGCGTTCTCATCCTCCGGGTGCAGCCAGCGGCCTTCAATCAGCGTGGGTTTAATCACCCTGGTATCGGGTTTAGGGGCAAACAGAGTGATGTTGGCGCTGTTGGTGCCATCGGGCCGAACCCGGCGGGTAGTGTAATAACCAAGCCCTTCTGTATCTACCACGCCCGGCAATTGGGCCAGGGTGCGGGCTACTTTCTCTACCCGGTAGGGCCGGCTGAAGAGCACCGCTACATCGTACTGGTAGTAAGCCAGCATGTTATCCAGGGTGCCGCGCAGCGAACTTTGCAGGCTAACCAGGGTGATAAAAACGGCGCTGCCAACAATCAGTGTGCCCAAGGTTAGCAGTAACCGTTTCTTGCGTCGAAAGGTGTTGCGCAAAGAGATTAAAGTTGGGCGCGTAAGCCAGCCTAACAGCGCCCGGCTAATCAGCCACCGGTCAATGCGGTTGGTTCCAAATTGACCTTTGCCCAGCCCATGGCTGCTAATGGCCTGGTGTACGGTAATGCGTGTCCCGCTAAACACGGGAAAGAAGCCGGCCACCAGCGGCACCAACAGGGCAATAGCCACTTGCAAGAGCAAGGCTGTCCGCGGTATCTGGAAATTAACAATATCAAAATTAAGCAACCCGGCCATAAATTGGCTAATATAAAAGGCGCTAATGCCGCCCAGCGGCAGGGCAATGAGCAGGGCTAACAGCCCAAAGGCCAGAACCATAACCATATACATACTCACAATGTGGCCGGTGCGAGCGCCAAGAGTTTTCATCACCCCAATCTGGGTTACTTGTTGGGCTAAAATGGCCGAGATGGTATTGACCACCAAAAAGCCGCTTAAAACGAGCGACAGCAACCCAACCGCGCCTAAAATGGCTAAAATAGCCTGGATGACGTAATCTATCGGCGGCTGGTCCGGGTTTTGAGTGAGGGTGAATAGCACGGTGCGGCCACTCTCCTCAACTTTATCCTGCACTTCATCGGTAACAGTTTTAACATGGTCTGGGTCATACCGGTTTCCGGCCACCCTGATGTGCATTTCATTAAAACCGCGAGGTTCTTCCAGCCACTCCAGCATATCCATAGTAATGTGGCCGTAACCCAGCCCGCCCAACACATAAAGCGAGCCTTGCATATCGTGGGTTAGCCCGGTAATTTTTACCTGGCGCTCTTTACCGCTAGGCGTTTTGATAGTAACCGTATCGCCCATGTTGGCCTTGATCAGCCCCAGCGCCGAGCGTTCAATCAAGATGTCATGCTCATCTGGCGGCCAGGCCCCGCTTTCTGGCTTGACAATGGAAACCCTCATATCATCAAAATCAGGGATGGCTACAAGCTGGGTGTTAATCCACTCATTAGGGCCGGTTTTCAGGCGCACCGTTACGCTGCGACGGGCATCGGCGTCTTCTATCCCGCTCATATTGCGAATAGTTTTGACTAAATCCTCGTCAAAGGGGCTGATGGTGAGGATGACGGCGTGGGCCGGATTGGTCGCGGCGTAGGTTTGGGCCAGGCTGTCGGACAGGGCTGTTCGGGAATTGAGAATAGTGCCCACGGCAAATATGCCCACGGCAATAGAAAGCACTACCAGCGCGGTGCGGCTCTTATTCATCCACAAATCGCGGATAACTTTGCGCCAGCGGGGTCTAAGTGCCTTTATAAGCACGGCTGGCAATACCAATCTGGCTGATTAATATCCTGAATCGAGGTCTGTTTGTAGCCTTTTTGATAAAGAAACTGCTGGGCTACATCAAGAATTTCGCTGCGCCGCACATCGGGGTTTTTTACAATTCTCGCCATATTTTATCTCTATTTATTGTAGACCGACCGCCGGTCAATTAAAAGATATCTTAATCTTGTTGGCGTTCTGTGTCAAAGAATATCGGTATCATCTCTATAATTCGGGGTTGGTAGGGGTGAGGCAACTCGAAAGATGGGTTATTGACGCTCAAAACGTCAATCCGAGTTGCCTCGTCCCTACTTTTTTAGATGATACCCGTCTTACACAACCCTTACAAACTCCTTAAACCCGTCTTACACAGGGGTAGTACAATAAGCAAAAAGGGAAAAAACAAATGTCCGAGAGATTAGTGATTATCGGCGGGGTGGCGGCGGGCATGAGCGCCGCGGCCAAAGCCCGCCGAATGAAAGAAGATATGGCCGTAGTGGTGTATGAGAAATCCAGCTACGTCAGCTATGGAGCCTGCGGCTTTCCTTATTACATCAAGGGCGAGATTCCCCGCGCCGAGGATGTGGTGGTCCGCACGCCGGCCCAGTTTGCCAAACAGAATATTCAAGCCAACGTTTGCCACGAAGTATTGGCCATCGAGCCGGGTACGCAAACCATGCGCGTGCGCAACCGGGAAACCGGCCATGAATTTAGCGACCACTGGGACAAATTGATTCTCACCACCGGCGGTATGGCCGCCCGCCCCCCCATCCCCGGCCTGGGCATGCCGGGCATTTTTACGCTGCGGGCGGTGGAGGATGCCGTGGCCATTCGCCGCTGGATTGACCGGCAGCGCCCCCGGCAAGGCGTTGTTGTGGGCGGCGGCTATATCGGGCTGGAAATGGCCGAGGCGCTGGCGGCCCACAACATTGATGTTACCCTGGTGGAGATGTTGCCTCAGGTGATGCCCAATATGGACGCCGACATGTCGGCCTATGCGCTGGAAGAGCTGAAGCAGCAAGAAGTCAACGTGCAGCTGGAGCGGGCCGTGGAACGGTTTGAAGGCAACGGCCAGGTACGGCAGGTTGTGGCCGGCGGGCTGCGCTTTCCGGCGGATATTGTGATTTTTAGCGTGGGCGCAAAGCCAAATGTGTTGCTGGCCCAACAGGCCGGTATCAAGCTGGGGCCAACCGGAGCCGTAGCCGTGGATGACCACCAGCGCACCAACCTGCCCAACGTGTGGGCCGCCGGCGATGTGGCCGAGGCGCGCCATCTGGTAACGGGCAAGCCGGCGTATGTGCCGCTGGGCACCACCGCTAATAAACAGGGACGCGTTGCCGGTACCAACGCCGCCGGGGGTGAGGCTGCTTTCAACGGCATTGTTGGCACGGCGGTGGTAAAGGTGTTCAATCTGCACGTCGCCCGCACCGGCCTGTCTGAACGACAGGCCCGCGAGGAGGGGTTTGAGGTGGAGACCGTTTCGATTAGGGCCGCTTCGCGGGCGCATTACATGCCGGACCACTCGCCCATACACGTTAAGCTGGTGTTTGAGCGCGGCTCTCAGCGGTTGCTGGGGGCGCAGATGGTGGGCCGGGAAGGAGTCGCCAAACGCATTGATGTGCTGGCCGCCGCGCTACACGCCGGCTGGACCACTTACGAGTTAGGAGAAGTGGACCTTAGCTACGCGCCGCCCTTTGCCCCGGTGTGGGACCCTATTCTGGTGGCGGCCAACGTGGCTAATCATTAGCAATAATCAACCCAATAACATTTTAGTTTCATATGGAGGTATCCAATAATGTCATTGTTAAAAGAAAAAGACCGCCAGCAATTGGCGAAAGAATTTGAAGCGCTGCAAAGCCCGGTCAAAATTTTGATGTTCACCCAGGACAAAGAGTGCCAGTATTGCCGCGAAACCCGCTCGATTGTTGAGGAGGTGGCGGCCCTGTCTGACAAAATCTCGTTTGAGGTTTTGGATTTTGTGGCCGATAAAGAAGCGGTAACGCAGTACGGCATCGACAAAATTCCGGCTACGGTAATTATGCGCGGCGGCGAAACGCCCAAGGATTACGGCATTCGCTACTATGGCATCCCCTCCGGCTACGAGTTCAGCTCGCTGGTGGAGGATATTCTTATGGTTTCGCTGGGCGATTCGGGCCTGTCGGCAGAAACAAAATTGCTGTTGAGCAAGTTGACCCAGCCGCTGCATTTGCAAGTATTTGTGACCCCCACCTGCCCCTATTGCCCGCAGGCGGTGCGGCTGGCCCATCAACTGGCATTGGAAAGCGATTTGGTTCGGGCCGATATGGTCGAGGCCATCGAATTTCCCCACCTGTCGATGAAATATCAGGTGCGGGGCGTGCCGCGCACGGTCATCAACGAGGTGGCGCATCTTGAAGGCGCCGCCCCCGAACCGATGCTGCTGGCCAAAATTAGAGAAGCCATTGCCGTTTGATTTGACATTTCCGCACAATAGCTCACGCCGTCAGACCGCAGGGGTTGCTAAAACCTCTGCGGTCTAAAAATTGTAAAGCAGGCCGTTTTATCTCCTCCCAAACACTTACCAAATCCTTACAATCTTCTTATACGCATCTTACAGGGGCGCATTATAGTGTCGCCATCAAAAATATTTAATGAGCAGGGAGAATTGTCGATGTTACTGAGATATTTTTACGATGATAAAATAGCCCACGCCTCTTATATGGTTGGCTGCCAGGCCACCGGCGAGGCCATTGTTGTTGACCCCGGCCGGGATTTGCGACCCTATTTGCAGGTTGCTAAAGAGCAGGATATGAAAATTGTGGCGGCCACCGAAACCCACATTCACGCCGATTTTGTCTCCGGGGCGCGGGAACTGGCCGAACAGGCAGGGGCCAAACTCTACCTCTCCGATGAAGGGGACGAGAACTGGAAATACCAGTACCTTGATAGCTACAATTACGAGCTGGTCAAAGATGGCTCAAGCTTTAAAGTTGGCAACATCAAATTTGAGGTGATGCGCACCCCCGGCCACACCCCGGAACACATCTCTTTTATCATCACCGATACCGCCGGGGCTAACCGGCCAATGGGCATTTTTACCGGCGATTTTGTATTTGTCGGCGATATTGGCCGCCCCGACCTGCTGGAAGAGGCCGCCGGCCTTGCCGGCACCGCCGAACCGGGCGCGCGCCAGATGTTCCGCTCCATCCAGCGTTTCAAGCAGTTGCCCGATTATATGCAGGTTTGGCCGGCGCACGGGGCGGGCAGCGCCTGCGGCAAAGCCCTTGGAGCCATCCCTTCCAGCACCGTGGGGTACGAAAAGTTGTTCAACGCGGCCCTCTCTTTTGAGGATGAAGATGCCTTTGTTAAGGCGCTGCTTGAAGGTCAACCGGAAGCGCCCAAATATTTTGCCATGATGAAAAAACTCAATAAAGAAGGCCCGGCGGTTTTGAACGGATTACCCCGCCCGCCGCAGCTAGAGGCAGCCCGCCTGCCGTTGCTGTTATCCAAGGGGGCAATGGTGGTTGACACCCGCGCCGCCGACGAGTTTGCCGCCGGACACATTCCCGGCACTATCAACATCCCCGCAGATAATGCCTTTACCAACTGGGCCGGCTGGCTGCTGAGTTACGACCGGCCTTTTTACCTGATTGCCAATGCCGATACCATGCGGCAGGCTGTCCACGATTTGATTTACATCGGCCTGGATAATATCGGCGGCTATTTTGATGTTTCGCTGATTAACTCCTGGTCTGGCCTGCAAAGCTACCCCATCATCACTTCCGCTGAAGTGGCCGACAAAGTTAACAGCGGCGCGGTAACGGTGGTTGACGTGCGCGCCGCCAGCGAGTGGCGCGAAGGCCACATCCCCGGCGCGCGCCACCTGATGCTGGGCTACCTGCCCCAGCGGCTGCGCGAAATTCCCGGCGACAAGCCGGTGGTGATTCACTGCCGCACCAACAACCGCTCGGCCATTGGGGCCAGCCTGCTGCAAGCCGGCGGCATTACTAACGTGCTCAAGCTAAAAGATGGCATTCAGGGCTGGGCCGCCGCCGGCCTGCCGGTTGAGCGCAACGGCCAGGCGTAATCCAGAGACGCCACAAACAAATAACTCTCAAGAAACAAGCTGTTTATGGCCCAATGAAGGACCTTAAAGGTTTCAAAAACCTTTGAGGTCTGGAGTAGCTGTTAACTATCAAAAGGAGAAAATCATCGTGTTTCAATCCCTGTTTGGCCGCCGGCCGCAAGCTCCGGGCCTGGCCCAAAATCGAGTTGCTCAAACCGCTATCAAAAATATTACCCCGGCAGAGTTGCGGCAGCGGCTGCAAACCGGCGAGTCGCTATTGGTGCTGGATGTCCGCTTTCCAGAGGAATACGCCGCCGATGGTCACATTGCCGGGTCGCGGCTGCTGCCCTTGCCCAACCTGCGCCAGCGCATCAGCGAGCTGCCCACCGACCGCCCGATTGTGTGCGTGTGTCGCTCTGGCAACCGCAGCATGGTAGCCTGCGAGCAGTTGGCCGGCCTCGGCTTTACCAACCTGTATAATTTGAGCGCCGGTATGGTTGGCTGGCGACAAGCCGGGCTGCCAACCGGCTAATCCCCTGAAAAAAATAGTCTCCCGCGCCTAAAAACAACAAAGGTAATTACAGCCCCGGCCGGTTTGCGGGAGGCCAATTTATCAACCCTGCAAGTAGAAAGACACCCGCTTTATGGCCATAAATTCACTCAATGGCGTTTCTGCGCCAACCCGCCTTAAATCCAATGGCCTCACCCGCTATCTGCCTTTTCTCGACTGGCTAATTCACTATCGCCGCGACGACCTGATGGGCGATTTGCTGGCCGGGTTGATTGTAGCCATCATGCTGGTGCCGCAGGGCATGGCCTATGCTCTGCTGGCCGGTCTTCCGCCGCAGGTTGGCCTGTATGCCAGCATTGCGCCGCTGATTATCTACGGCCTGCTGGGCACCAGCCGAACGCTGGCCGTTGGTCCGGTGGCGATTGTCTCGCTGCTGGTGGCCTCGGGAGTGGGCGGGTTGGCGGAGCAGGGCACGCCCCGGTACATCCAGTTGGCGTTAACGCTGGCGCTGTTGGTGGGCGTCATTCAGGTGGTGATGGGGTTAATCCGGCTGGGATTTTTGGTAAATTTTTTGAGCCATCCGGTGCTGGCCGGTTTTACCAGCGCGGCGGCCATTGTGATTGGCTTTAGCCAATTCAAGCATCTGTTGGGGGTTTCGATGCCCTCGACAGAGAATTTTATCGAGACGGTCAGCCTGACTGCCGGGCGATTGGCCCAAACCAACCCGCTGACGCTGGGCATCGGGCTGGCCAGCGTTGCCCTGCTGTTTTATTTCAAAAATGGCCTGAGCCGCCGGCTGGTCAAGCTGGGTATAAAACAAACCTGGTGCATTTCTATTGCCAAAGCCGGGCCGCTGGCGGTGGTAGCCCTGGGGACGCTGCTGGTGTGGAGCCTGGGGTTGAACGACGCTGCCGGGGTGAGCATTGTGGGCGATGTGCCCGCCGGCCTGCCGCCGCTCTCTCTGCCAATTTTTGAGACTGGCCTGTGGCGGGCCTTGCTGCCCACCGCGCTGGCAATCGGCTTTGTGGGCTATATGGAGAGTATTTCAGTAGCCAAATCGCTGGCCAGCAAACGCCGCCAAAAAGTAGATGCCGACCAGGAGTTGATTGCGCTGGGCGCGGCCAATTTGGGCGCAACGCTAACCGGCGGCTATCCGGTAACGGGCGGCTTCAGCCGGTCGGTGGTAAATTTTGCCGCCGGGGCCAACACCGGGCTGGCCTCGATTATTACCGCCGGGTTAATTGCTTTTACCGTAATTTTCTTAACCCCGCTATTTTACTTTTTGCCCAGGGCCGTGCTGGCGGCCATTATTCTGGTGGCTGTGGCCGGCCTGATTGATGTAAAAACACTCAGGCACGTGTGGCGCTACAACAAGGCCGACGCGGTCTCGATGCTGGCGACGTTTGGGGCGGTGCTGGTGGTTGGCATTGAAACCGGCATTCTGGTGGGGGTGGCCGCGGCCATTCTGCTGTTCATCTGGCGGACCAGCCGGCCCCACATGGCCGTGGTTGGACGCGTTGGCAGCAGCGAGACGTATCGCAATATTTTGCGTCACCGGGTTAAAACCTGCCCTGGCGTGGTCGCCATTCGCGTGGACGAGAGCCTTTATTTTGCCAACACCAAATATCTAGAAGACGCCATTTTGCAAATTGTGGCCGACCACCCGGAAGTGAAGCATTTGGTGTTGATTGGGATTGCCATTAACTTTATCGATGCCAGCGCGCTGGAAACCCTGGAGTCGCTCATTCAGGAATTGCGCGATGCCGGCGTGTCGTTCCACCTGGCCGATATCAAAGGCCCGGTGATGGACCGGCTCAAGAAAGTGGGTTTTGTAGACCACGTTGGCGCAGACCGCATCCATTTGAGCACCCACGACGCGATGCGGGCGTTGGGGTGTGTTTGATAAATCGGACATCGTAACAAATTATGCGCTACCTCATATAATCGACTGCCACGCCTCGCCGCCGGTTGTACAGATACCAGCCCAGCATGCCTGCGGCCAGCGCCAGCAGCAGCCACTCTTCCGGTTCCGGCACGCCGGTAACGGCCAGTTGCGGCGCGGTTTCGCCCACTTCTTCATGCTCTCGCTCAAAGCGGTCGCCCTGCTGCTCAAGCCGTTTGAGCAGTTGTCTTTGCTCCTCATTAACCAGCACAATCATCGACGAGTAGGGCGTGACCACGCTGTGCTCCACGGCGATGGCGTGCAGATAGTCCAACCTGTCTAACTGGCCGAGCTGCCCCCCATATTGCCGCATTTCGGCCAGAATCAACCGGCGGGCGGCAAAGGCGGCAAAGGCGTCGGTGGGCCGGTGAACGATGACTTCAGCCCCAACCATTTCATCGGCTACTTCGCCGGGCACGGTCAGCCATTCGTAGCCATCAATTATATCGGCCAGCTCATTGCCGGCCAGCGCCGCCGCCAGCCGCGATAGGGCTTCATCCAGGCTGCCGGCGGCCCCGCCGCCGCTGGCCTGAATGGCCTCCAGCGTGGCGTCATCGTACCCCAGCGGAAAGTCGCGGCCCACGTGTACCATCCACACCGGCGCGTTGGGCGTGGGCACGTCAATATCTTTGGTGGCCAACTCGTAGCCGCTGCCGTCGGTTAAAACCAGAATGGCGTCGTAACGTTGTCCGGCGTGGAGCTGGTCAAACTGAACCAGCAGTTCGGCGGCGTTCTGGCCGCCGTAGTAAATAATGTTGTTGGCCTTCAGGTCGGCCAGACTCACCCGTAATGGCTCCTCGCCCCGATACTGCGAAGCGGTCAGGTAGATGTCAACCATTGCGCCCGTTCCGGCCAGTTGATTCAGCCGGTTGAAGGCCGCCTCTACCTCGGCCTGCTGCGAGACCATGCTGCGCGAGCGGTCGAGCACGACTGCCAGTTGCAGGCCGTTGGGCAGTTGGGGGCGCGTCTCATCCGAAACGGGCCGGATGAGAATAGCCTCGCCGCCGGGGAAGTCAACCCGGTGAGCCAGCGGCGGCGCAGCCGCGCCGGCGGCAACGGACTCTGGCAGCCAGCTTTTTTCATCTGCGACCATTGGCTGGCCGTTGACGAGTCGCGTGGACTCATCATCCCAGTAGACGTTGCGTTTTTCGGCCAGCCGGGGCAGCGGCCAGCGATTATCCTGAACCAGCGCCCGCCAGGTGAGCCACATGTGCATGGGCGGGGCAGCTTCAAGGGTTGAACGGCGGCCCTCTTCATCCCAGCGCCGTTGTTGCGGTTCGATGGGGAAAATACGCAGCCGGTACTGGCGCGGGCCAATTTGCTCAACCAGGGCCGGGTCCATATTGCGGCGCACCTCGTTGCGGTACACGGCCTGGGCCGCGCCGCGTGGGGCCACCCGATATTCAAAGCGCCGGTCGCGGTTGGCGCTGTCGCCCAGCCACACCCCGGTAATTACCGCCGATTCCGGCAGGCTGAAGTAGTAAACCACCTCTTGCCGCTGGCCGGTTTGATTTTGATACACCTCGTACAATTCCATCTCGGCCCAATCGCCGTGTTCAGCCACGTTGACTTCTTGCCGGGCCAGGTAAATCTCGCGGTCGTCAACGGCCTGCCAGCCGGCCCGGGCCTGGTCGATGGACCAGGTGGTGCGGACGGCCTGCACCACCGCCTCTCGCTCACCTTCGATAATCGGCTGGTCGAAAAAACTGGCGTACAGTTCGGCGGCCTGCTGCGGCTCTTTGGCCAGAGGGCGATTCTCCCAGCGGTTTTCAGCCGGTTCATACTGGTTGACCGGCTGGTACAGCAGCGGCTGGGCCACGGTTTCGTATAGCTGCTGGACGCGCCCGGCCCGTTCTGCCGGCATGTTCAGTACGTATTCGTAAATTTCGCTGATGTGGCGCACCTCGCCTATGGCGCTGATGTAGCGCTGCGGAGCCAGGTAGGCGTTGAGCAGCCCCTTGCGGATGACCTCCTCTTGAGCCAGCAGCGCCTGAGCCTGGTCAATAGAGGCGGGCGATTTTTCAAGCAGGGCAAAAGCCTGGTGCTGCGGCTGCCGGTTGGTTTGGACAAACAGGGCGGCGCAGATAAGCAGCACACCGGCGGCCAGGCCAGCCGCCCGAACCGATCCATGAGCGGCCATCAACGCCCGCATGCCCTGCTGCCAGGCCCGGATACATAAAACCGGCACGGCGATGGGCATCAGCACAAACAGGGTGGCGGTGTAGATGAGCAAAATAGAGCCAAGCCCAAAGAAGGGCAGCCAGAGGATGCCTTCGGTCAGAATATCCAGCAGGCCGGCCCAGAAGTTGCGCAGAAACTCGGGCAGGTTCTTTAAAATTTCAAGTATTAAATTGACTCCCTGAGCGCCCATTGGCAGCGCGTAAAAGGCCAGCCAGGCTCCGGCGTACAGGCCGCTAACCAGCAGCAGGGTTAGCCCCAGCGCCCGCAAATGAGTAAGCAGCGGGCCGCGCTGGTCAATTTTGCGGTCAAGAATTTGCCACAGAAAGGCGGCCATCCCCAGCCCGGCCACGGCCAGCAGCAAGGCCACCGCCGGCGTCATTTGCCTGATTACAAAAAAGCGCAGGCCCAACAGCAGCATCAACGGCCCCTCGATGCCGTAGCCCAGGGCAAACAGTCGCTCCGGCGAGCGGCGCAAAAGCGTTAGCCCCAGGATGACGGCAATGGCCGGGATGAGGGTCATCAACAGGGCATACCCCAGAAAGGCCGGGGGAATATCTCCGGCGCGGACGGCGGTGAGCATTTCCGGCAGCATACGCGGGCCAAAGCCCAAAAACATAAAGGCCAGAAAAATGATGTTCCACGACCAGAACAGAAAGTAGGCCCAACCCCGGAGGTTGGCTAGTTTGCGAAGGAATATTTTCATTGTGATGACCTCCTTGAAAATAGCAGTCAGCTATTATATTTGGAAAGTAACTACTCAGCCCTTATGTCATTTCGAGGCGGTTTTTGCCGAGAAATCCCCAAGATGGTTGCTGGTATGCGCCTGCCGGGAGATTTCTCGCTCCTGCGTCGCTCGAAATGACATGCCTGAGCAGTTACGAAATCTTTGCGTAGCTCTGTGTTCCAGAAAGGGTAGCACATGAATTTTCATCATCTGTTTGCTAAATTTGCGGCCACGCTTTCATGCAGCGCAGCGTAAAACTCTCGAATATCGCGGTTGTTCGGGTCGTATACGCCGTCAAATAAAATGGAGACCAGCACCCAGCGTTCTCGCTCAAGCGATAGGTCGGCCCAGATGCGGGTGGCGTAATCATCGGTGGTGCGGGTTGAGGATTGAAACCAGTAGGAGGCCGACACCAGATTCTGGCCGGCTCTGTCGCCCAGGGCCACAAAGCGGAGCGGGAAGCGGGTGTCGACCAGATGAGTGCGGGAGTTGTTGAGCGATAGCCCGTACACCTCAAAGCAGCGTTCCGGGCGATGGTGGGCGCGCCAGGTTTGGCTGGTAATCAAAATCATCGAGCCGGTAATGCCCCGCCATTCAAAGCGGCGCCGGTCGGCGGAGTCGGCGCCATCGCGGGTCAGCCAGGCAATTTCAGCGGGATTGAGCGGCATTGGCTCGGTGGTCAGTTCGGCGGGAAAGGTCCACCGGGCCGGCGGTTGCGACAGGCCGGTTTGCGGGCGGGGGGCGTAGAGCAGGGCCAGGGCCAGAATAGTCAGGGCCAGCGCCGGGGTCAACCATGCCGGGCGGGGCAGCGAGATTTTTTCGACCAGCGCCGCCAGAGCGTTATCTGCAAGCGGGGGCTGGCGGCGCAGCAAGAGCAGCGCGGCGGCGCAAACGGCCCCAAAACCCAGCACGCCCAGCGGCACGTGCAGCATTTCGGCGGCCAGGGGCCAGCCGGCCACCGGCCCAACCGCTACCAGCACGGCCACGCGAGCCAGATTGACGGCAAAGAGGAGTCCGGCAAAAATCAGGGCGACTCCCAGCCAGCGCAAGTTGAGCGGGCGGCGCTCTAGCCAGGTGGCGGCCAGCAGAAAGAGCGCGCCGGTCCACAGGCTTTTGACGCCGCTGCATGGCAGGTCAACCTGCGATACGCCATTTTCAAATACCAGAATGGTATCCACCCCGATGGAAGTCACACCGACGGCCGACAGGCCATCGCCCACCGTGCGGGCGGTGAGGATGCGCATGGGGTAGCCCACAAACGTTTGCAGATGTTCGCCAAAGGGCAGCGCGCCGATGAGCAGCAGCGCGGCAGGCAAGCCCTGCCGCCAGCGCCGGGCCGGTAGCCACAGCCCCAGCAGGCCGTAGCTGGCCAGGCCAAACAGGCTGGCCGACAGGGTGTTGACATCCAGAAAACGCTCGACCAGCACAAAGAGTAGCGAACCGCCCAGCGCCAGTATCAACGCGGGCCGGTACAGATGGGGGGCAGCAGCAAAACGGGGGCGCAGGCTGCCCTGGCGCACCTGATAGGCAATGAGCAGAACAACGCCGATGAGGACTAGCTGGTTGGTGCGAAAGTCTTCGCGGGTAAAAATGATGGCGAAATAATCAAACAGCGGCCAGTAGAGCCACAGCCACAGGCCGGCAATGGTTAGATTAAAAATAATTTGCGCCTGGCGCGGCAGGCGGATATGTTGGGTAGTTGAGGGCTTTGAGACGTTAATCAAAGACATGCAAGTGCTCCGGGTGTAAACAACAATGCTTTTACCATCGTTGCTATGGTAGCACGGCTGCTCTCCGAAGTGTCGGAGCGGGACTTTGACTTTACTCCGATAATAGCGTTGATAGTGTTTGGGGGTGATGAGTTATTTAACGGGACAAATGACGAATACAAGTGACGAAGGACGGTAGCATACCATTTGTCTTTGGTCATTTGCCCGTTTACTAAGATGGACCTGTTCAAACAATCAGCCGCGTTGATGCGCTAGGCCAGCGGCTCCAGCGGTGTTTTGATGTTAAGCGCGCCGCCACCGCCGTAGGGGAAGGCCGGCCCAGGGGCGGGGGCGGCCCAGCGCACGCCATTGGCAATAACCTGCTGAACCTCTGGCTGGTGGTAGATGGGGTAAGTCTCGTGGCCGGGGCGGAAGTAAAAGATTTTGCCCTGACCCCGGTAAAAGCAGCAGCCGCTGCGAAAGACCTCGCCGCCCTTGAACCAGCTAATGAAAACCAGTTCGTCAGGCGCGGGGATATCGAAATGCTCGCCGTACATTTCGGCCTGCGGAATTTCAAAGTAAGGCTCCAGGCCGGCGGCAATGGGATGGCCCGGCTTTACCACCCAGACGCGCTCCTTTTCGCCGGCCTCGCGCCAGCGCAGGCTGCATGTTGTACCCATTAGCTTTTTGAAGATTTTGGAGTGGTGGCCGGAATGTAACACAATCAGCCCCATCCCTTCCAGCACCCGGCGGTGAACGCGCTCGACAATTTCATCCCGCACTTCGCGGTGGGCCTTGTGGCCCCACCAAATCAGAACATCGGTTTGGGCCAGCAACGCACCGGCCAGACCATGCTCCGGCGCATCGAGCGTGGCGGTTTGGGTTTGAAACCCCTGCCGCGACAGAAATTCGGCAATGGCGGCGTGAATGCCGTTGGGGTAAATTTGTTTGACTTTGTCATTCTCTTTTTCGTGTCGAAATTCATTCCAGATGGTTACATTGATTGTAGACATTTTTACGCTCCGTAGCTTAACAGCAATTATATACACGCTCACTATTTTACTGAGGCCGGAGAAATTGGGAAAAATTGAGGGCAGAAAGTTTGGGCGGCCAAAAGCCGCAACAGGAGGTGAATATTTTGCCGGTTTTTACAGCCGGTTGGAAGCCTGGCCAATGATAAAATAATATAAACAAAAATTTTATGGGTGAGGTTATCAGAATTTATGGTCACATTGCGCTGCCCTTACTGCAATGCTCAAGGCTTAAAGCACTTGGGGCTTCAAAACCTGGGCGCATTTAGTGTAATTCACTGCAAGCAGTGCGGGGCCATTTAATGTTAGGGCTGATTATCTGTCATCTTCGCGCAAGAGATTAGTGCCACAAATGCTCTACAAAGGGGCTATCTTTCAAGCCTGGAACAAAAAACAAGCCGTAGTTCTACACCGGGCTTTTTATGACACGTTACCTGAATTACCGGAAGTTGCTCGGAATGAGGCAGATGTTGCCTGGCTCGTTTATGATTTTGAGTTTATACGGGAGCAGAATAGATACCAGTTAGTTCCAGACAAAACTATTTACACCAAATTTGACCCGGCATTACAGGAAATTACGACACCTAAAGCAGGATCAGTTAAAGAATTTGTAAGAGAACTACAAACAAAACTTGATGAAAAGTTCGAGAACAACTATCCGCCCGATGCGCCTACACTAGCAGATATTATCCAGCAGTGAGCGTTCCGATGGCTTACCAATACTCGTTTCTGCCACAAAAAGATAAAATTGTGAATGTGGCTTCCGTACCATTGCGAAGCCCATTTCGTTACCCTGGCGGTAAAACCTGGTTAGTACCGCGTATCCGACGATGGCTGGCAAGTCTGCCTTCAAAACCAGATGAATTTATTGAACCATTTACAGGCGGGGGCATAGTCGGTCTGACGGTTGCTTTTGAAGATTTGGCTAATCGGGTTACACTGGTCGAGTTAGATCATCAAATTGCCGCTGTTTGGAAAACAATTCTTTATGGTGATGGCGAGTGGCTGGCAAATATGATAGTTGATTTTGATTTTTCGGCTGAAATGGTCGAAGCAGAATTAGCCAGAACAGACTTGTCGATTAAGGAACAAGCTTTTCAAACTATTCTCAAGAACCGGGTCAATCGTGGCGGGATTTTAGCGCCCGGCGCAGGCAAGGTTAAATATGGCGAAAATGGCAAAGGACTTGCCTCTCGTTGGTATCCTGAAACCCTAAGTAACCGTATCCGAAAAATTATCAGAATTCGAGACAAATTCGCATTTATCGAGGGGGATGGAATAGAGGTGTTAGAAGAGAATTCGCACCTCGCCGGTGCTGTTTTTTTCATAGACCCGCCATACACAGCAGGAGGAAAAAGAGCGGGTAATCGTCTTTATACTCATTATGAACTTGACCATGATAAATTATTTAATGTAAGCAGTAGACTTACTGGCGATTTTTTGATGACCTATAGCAATGACAAAGATGTAAAAAATTTAGCTCGAAAGTATCATTTGGCAATGAAAGAGATTGCCATGAAAAATACACACCACGCCAAGATGACGGAATTACTTATTGGACGTAATTTGGATTGGGATAACTGATTCTTGGTTTGCAAAATAAAAAAGCCCCCAAAGGGAGCTTTGACTCTGAAAAAAGTTGTAATTTTTTTTATGCCTCGGGAGAGACTCGAACTCTCACGCCCGTACGGGCACAGGCCCTCAACCTGCTGCGTATGCCAATTCCGCCACCGAGGCATTGACTTTCATCGCTAAATTATACCGCCTCTGTATAATTTGTCAAAGTGTTGGTGAATGAGTAATGGTAGACTCGGCAAATTGGGACTATTTACTTAATTGAGTCCAACCCGAAAATGCGTTACATTTAGTGTGTCTGGTTGGTGGGCTGGGGAAACCGCCTTCGAGCGTTTTGTACCTTAAAATGTAGTTGTTTGTCGGCTTGTAACGCCCTCTGTCTTGGGCTTCCTGGGAGGAAGACAAGAGGACAGGAGGGCGTTTGTTTTTTTCCGGCGGCTAAAGGTCAATTATTTATTTGGCAGGAGTCGAGATGAGCGCGCATAACCTGAATTTGACCTTGTTGAGCATTGCCAAATCAACCTTGCTGGCATTGAGCCTGATATTTATACCGGCAATACCGGCCATAGCCGGCGAACCGGCCAGCGCCGCCGATATTCCGGCCCGATTGGTGATTGCCTCGATTGGCCTGGATAGCGAGATTGTGCCGGTGGGCTGGCAGCCGGTTAGGGTCAATGGTCAAACTTACGGCCAGTGGCTAGCCGCCGATAATCAGGTGGGCTGGCACAATCTTTCGGCCAGGTTGGGCCGGCCCGGTAACACAGTGCTATCGGGCCACAGCGATGTGTACGCCAGAATCTTTCGTGATTTATGGCAGGTGGATATTGGTGATGAAATTACTATTTTCACCGCTGCCGCAGCCCAACCTCACCGTTATCGGATTACCCAAAAATTTTTGGTGCGGGAAAAGGGAGTCTCCCTGGAAACCCGCATTAAAAACGCGCAGTTGATTGCGCCCACGCCAGACGAACGCCTGACGCTGATTACCTGCGCCCGCCCCGGCGCAACCCACCGGCTGATTGTGATTGCCCGGCCAGAATTAACCGGCGAAAGACCAGCGACGAAGGGCGAATGATTTTTTTGTCCCTTCGTGCTTCGTCGCCGGCATCAGGCATACGCCAGGCTCTCGCGCACGCTGATGGTGACGGCATTGCGCGCCGGCATCACCGAGGCCAGAACGGAAATGATAATCACCGCCGCCAGCCAGACGCCCACCGCCTGCACATTGTACCGGTAATCCAGGGCAATGTTAAACATCGCCTCTCCCACTACTGTTGCCAGCGGACGCCCTAGCACAAACGACAACGGCACGGCCACAGCCCAACTGATGACCCCCTGCAAAACGCCCTCCAGAATAAACATCAGCATCAACACCGGCGTTTTGGCCCCAATGGCCCGCATTACCCCAATCTCTTTGGTGCGCTCTACCACGCTGATAGAAAGCGAGCCGGTTAGCCCCACCCCGCCCACCAGGGCCATAATCACCGCCAGCGCAAACAGCATACCCAGATATTGAATAAAGAAGTTATCAAAAAAGGCGCGGGTCTCGTGGATGGTCTGGGTATCCTGTACCTTCCAGTTGCGAGCTTCAAACATCTCTTTCAGCCCGGTGTTGATGGCGTCAACGGCGGCTACATCTTTGCTATAGGTGGCAACCAGTAACTGGCTGCCGACGTTGTGTTTGGTGGTCGCGTTAAAAATAGCCGCCTGGGGCGCGTAAACATTATCCGGGTCGGGCACTACCGAGAGCGTGCGATAAAAGCCGACCACCTGCCACTGCTTGTCGCCCAGCTCGCCCAGGTCAAGAGTGATGGTGTCGCCCAGGTTGATCTGGTTTTCTTCGGCGGTCTCCTCGTTGATGACCACGGCCCGGTCGTCGCCGGGTTGCAGCCAGCGTCCGGCCACAATCAGCGGGGTGTACATGTCGCTGCCTGCCGGTACGCCGATGAGCATGCCGCCGGTGCCGGCCTCTTTGGTGCGCTGCCCGGCCCGCAGAATGGAAGCGGCCTGTCTGAACCGCAGTTCCGCTTTTTCAACACCCGGCCACGACTCAACCATTCTCTCGATGCGGTTAATGCGCTGATTTTTTTCAAACAGCAGGGTGGTCTGGTAGTTGCGGCGGCCCAGTTCGTTGTCAACCGTAAGCTGAATGGAGTTGGACAGGGTCATCACCATTAAAAACAGGGTGCCGGCGGTAATCAGCACCAGTTGGGTTAAGCTCAACCGCCCTTTGCGCCGAAACAGGTTGGCCAGGGCCATGGCGTTGGGGGCCGACAGAAAACGGCGGCTGAGCCGTTCAATCAGCCGGTCAAAGCCGCTGGCGCCAAAGGTGCCGCCAATGCCGTAGCTGGCAATGGCCGCCCGCACCGTAATCAACGCGCCGCTGATAACCGGCCACAGCGCCGCCAGCAGCGGCACTGCCACCGCCGCCGCAATCTGAATAATGATGGCCCGATTTGAAAGTTGAAAGGCGCTATGGTCGATGTTGAAAATATCCAGAAAATAAGCGGCGGCGCTGTGAGCCACCCAGGCCCCCAGCGGCAGCGAGATAAACAGGGCCAGCGCGCCATACACCAGCACGCCAATGAGGTAGACTTTGACAATAACGCCGGTTCTGCCGCCGATGGCCTTCATCACCCCAATCTGGTTGATCTGCTCGGTGATGAGCGCGGACAGGGTATTGTAAACCAGCACCACGCTCATAAACAACGAGACCACCGCCAGCAGCCGCAGCACCAGATTCAGGCCGTCAAAAAACTCTTTGGCCCAGTGTTCGTCGGGTTTGTTGTAAAAAGTGACATCCACGCTGACGCCCTCTTTGCCCAGCCGGTTTTTTATTTCAGAGGCTATCTGGCGGGCAAAATCATCACTGTAGGGTTCAATGGCGACGAGTAGCTGGTTGTACTCGCCTTTGGGAATATTGAAGCGCTCCAACCCCTGCGCGTCGACAAAAAAGCCGGGGTTATCGCCAAAATCGGGCGAGGTCATAAAATGGTGGCGAATTCTGCCGGTGACCGGCAGGGCGCGGTCGGTGCCATCCAACTCAAAAATTACTTCATCGCCAAATTCCAGCCCCAGATAATCAAAAGCCCTGATATCCACGCCAATGTTGTTGCGGTGAGGCCACTCGCCCCCTTTAAGTTGCAACAGATTGTAGCTTTGGGCATCGTAATCGTCGCGCATGGTTAGCCGGGCCGGTTGCCACGGCTCGTCCTCGTTGAGCCGGTAGCGCACCGATAGCTCGTTCTGCACCTCAACCCCTTTTACCCCTTTGATATTTTTGAGCCGGTCGGCGGTGTCCTGGGTAATCCGGTCGCCCAGAAACATGGTGATGTTGGCCGGCTGAATAGATTGGTGAATGCGGTTGAGGTTGGGAATTAACTGGTCAATCATGCCAAAAATGGCCCCCAGCGCAAACACGCCGGCCGCAATACTGACTACTGCCAGCAACGTACGCGCCTTGTGATGCCACAAATCGGACCAGATTTTCTTCCAGATAACGCTCATGGTTGCCTCCCCTTGTTTAAACCCGCTGTTGTTGCATTGGTTGTAGCCAAGTATATCAGCCAGAAGGATGCCAGTCATCTACCAAATAGTAGATTAGTGGGGTAGAAAGCGGGTATAACCGGGAGATAAAAAAGGCCAGGTGACTCTCAATTTCGTCACCTGGCCTTTTTAACGGCTGCAACTTTATTTAGCCGCCCAAATCAATGGCTCGATATAATTTTAACCACTCCAGATCTTTGGCGGGTTGGGCGGGTCGAGTTGGGTTAAATAACGGCAGATTTTGATCGGGTTTGGTTGCAGACATCTCTTTGAGCCGGTCGGTGAAGATGGGCCGGTTAAAAAACGTAATGAACCTGGGAAACTCGTTACAAAATTGCATGTTAAACCTCCTCTAGCCCCACCAACTGAAAGTTACTAAGCCGCGAATGTTGGTTGCGGCAGCATTGAATGTTGCGGTAAGGCCATTAAATACTCATCTTTGGTGATGAGGCCGTTGGTAATTTCAATTCGGCGCGGAACGCGCTGGGCCAGCTCTTTATCGTGCGTCACCATAATCATGGTTTTGCCCTGCTCAACAAGCTGGCTGAACAGGTCAAATACTTCGCCCGCCGTGCGCGAGTCAAGGTTGCCGGTCGGCTCGTCGCCCACCAGCAGGGGCGGGTTGTTGGCCAGAGCGCGGGCAATGGCGGCCCGCTGCTGCTGCCCGCCGGAAACCATGCTGGGCAGCTTGTCGGCCTGGTCGGCCAGCCCAACCATATCCAGCAGGTACACGGCCCGTTCCCGGCGCTCTTTGGGGGTATACTTACCGGCAAAATCCATCGGCAAAATTACGTTTTGCAGCAGGCTGAGCGCCGGCAGCATCTGGAAGAACTGAAAGATAATGCCGACATTCTCGCCGCGCCAGCCAGCCAGTTGGTTCTCGCTCATTTTGTGAACCGGCTGGCCGGTGACGGTAATTTCGCCATCGCTGGGCCGGTCGATGCCGGTAATCATATTGAGCAGGGTCGATTTACCGTTGCCCGATGGCCCAACAATTGAAACGAACTCCCCCTGGTTTACTTCAAACGACACTTTCTTGAGAATAGTGATATCTTTATCGCCAACTTTGAAACTTTTAATGACATCTTTTATCTGAATAATCGGTTCTGTTGCCTTTTGGTGACTCATAGGTCTACTCCTTGCCTCTGGTTTTCTATTGATTCAGTACGCATCGGGCGTTAATATGTTGCAAACAATATGACACTCAAGAAACGAGTTTTGTGACAACTGCATCCAAAATTTATGGTTGGGGCCAGTATATCAGGCATGGTGAAGAACGTCATCCACCAAAAGGTGTAGAGCCGGGGTATATTTTGCCGGGGCAGAAAACAAGTTGCGGTCTTATGGGGTTGCTGAGGGGTAGGGCGATTACAGCAAGCCAATTTCTGTAGCGCGGGCCACGGCCTGGGTGCGGCTGCGCACGTCCAGCTTGCGGTAAATGTTGATAGTGTGGGTTTTGGCCGTGCCGACGGTAATCACCAGCTTTTCGGCAATTTCTTTGTTTGACAGCCCGTCGGCCACCAGCCGGAGCACTTCCAATTCCCGTTCGCTCAACGGCTCTATCAAATCTGGCAGTAATTGGCCGGGAGAGTAGGATAGGGTTGGCGGCTCTGGTTGAGTAGGGGCGCCAAAGGCCGCCAGCAATTTATCTAAGTAAGCCGGGTTAGAGGCAACCCCCCTGGTTTTAGCCAGGTTGAGTAATTGGGCCATTGGCGGGCCTTCATCTGCAAAGGTGCGCACAAAGCCGCCCGGCTCGGCCAGAGAAATGGCTCTGGTTAGCGGAGCCAGGGCTTGCCCGGCGTGCCCCTGGGCGTGCAGGGTTAGCGCCTGGAGCATTAAAATTTCTAGCAGACGCCCGGCCTTGCCGCTGGCTTCGGCTATAGCCTGCATGCGCTTGAGTAAAGTCAGGGCTTCGTCAAACTGCTCTTGAGCAACATAAACTCGCGCCAGCGTTGAATATTCGCCGGGGTAGCGATGAAAATTGAAACCTTCATCCAGCGGCAGGCCACAGGTTTTGGCCCACCGGGCAGCGGCGGCCAGATTTCCCTGGGCCAGCCACAGGCGGGTCTGAACCGCGCCAATCCACACATACAGCGGGTCTTCCGGGTCAACTGCTTCCAGGGCGCGTTCGATGGCTTGCAGCGCGCCGGTTTTGTCGTTTTGGGCGTGCAGAATACGGGCCAGGATAATCTGACCAATTGCCGCCGGGGTGCTTTTGGCGCTGTAAAGCTGCTGCGATAGCTGTAAGCCGATGGTCAGGTGGTGCTGGGCGGCTTCCAAATCGTTTTGTTCGCGCAGCAAGTCGGCCAGATTCACATATGTCCAGCCGGCAATTAAGAGCGGTTGCCCGGCCTGGCCGCGTTTGGCCGTCCGTTCTTCAACCATTTCCAGCGATTGCCGGTAGAATTCAATGGCTTTGGGCAACTGGCCCAAATCTTCTTGAATTCTGCATAAGTTGCCGGTGGTGGGCAGGGCAATGGTAATGGCGTCGATGTTCCGGCTCAGGTTCAGAGCCTGGTTTAGGGCCTGACTGGCTTTGTCTAAGTCTCCAATGGCTTCGTAGGCGCTACCCAAAATCATCGAGATAATACTGTGGACCAGTAGATTTTCCTGGGGCAGGCGAGTTAGCGCCTCATGGCAAAGTTCAATAGCCTGTTGAAACTGCTCCCGGTTGGCCATCATCATGGCTTTGAGGGCGGCCAGTTCACCCCACATACTGCTAACAGTGGCCGGGTCTTGATTGCTGTCGGCTTCAAGGGTTTGCAAGCCCCGCTCAATATCCGGGATGAGTGGCGGCACCGGCTCCCACTCATTATAGATAGCCTGAGTCCAGCATAGCCCTAATAGCAGCCGTGGCCGGGCGCGAAGCAGGGGTTGGGGCAAGGCGTTCAGCCAGCCGGAAACGGTGGCTACTTCGCCGCCGGCCAGCATGTCAATGATAACCTGCTCTATCAATTGGGTGGCCCACTCCGGGTCTGGCGCTGCCAGGGCATGTCGAACGGCTTCGGTCATCAGCCCGTTGGCGGCGTACCACTCGGCGGCCCGGCGGTGCAGCCGGGCTTCGCTTTGGCGACCTGCTTTTTGGCGCAGATGCTCGCGCAAAAAATCGGCAAATAGGTGGTGGTACCGGTACCAGCGGCGCTCGTTATCCAAGGGAATGATGAACAGGTTGGCGGCTTCCAGATGTTCAAGAGTCTCTTGCCCATTTAAGGGCAAAGGAGAGGTTATTTCCCCCATGCTCCTCTGCTTCTCTGCTCCCCTGCTTAAAAGCGTGTCGCACAGCGAGCCGCACATGCGCTCTAAAATAGAGGTGTATAGTAAAAATTGTTGCACCGGCTCAGGCTGGCGGGCCAAAACTTCTTCGGCCAGGTAGTCGATTACGTAGCGATGGCTGCCGGTGAAGGCTTTAACAAAGCCCTGGGTGTCGGCATGGCCTTGCATGGAAAGCGCCGCCAGTTGCAGCCCGGCTACCCAGCCCTCGGTGCGGTTTTCCAGGGCAATGATATCATCCGGCGAGAGATTTAGCCCCATCACTTGATTGAGGAAGGTGACAGCTTCTTTTAGGGTAAAGCGAAGGTCGGCATCGCGCAGTTCGGTAAGCTGGTTACGGACGCGAAGCCGGTTGAGGGGCAGTGGCGGGTCGACCCGGCTGGTCATGACCAAATGCATTTGGGGCGGCAAATGGTCAAGCAGAAATGTAAGCGCCTGGTGTATGGAGTTGTTGACGATGATGTGGTAATCATCGAGAATGAGGACAATGTGGTGAGGGATGTTGGTGGCGGCATTAATTAACGTGGTGAGGGTGGTTTCTATGGGGGGGGCCTGGGGCGCAAGCAGCAGGGTTAGCGCGTCGGCCCCCACATCTTCCGCAATTGTTTCCAGGGCGGCAATAACGTAGCTCCAAAAACGCGCCGGGTCGTTATCCTGCTCATCCAGCGAGAGCCAGGCGATTGGATTTTGGATTTTGGATTTTGCGTCTTTTTCCAATCCAAAATCTAAAATCGGCAATCTAAAATTGGCAACCCATTCGCTCAACAGGGTGGTTTTGCCAAAGCCGGGCGGCGCAGAAATCAGGGTTAGTTTGCCGCGCAAGCCCTGGTTGAGCCGCTCAATTAAGCGGGGGCGAGAAACCAGCCCGCTGCGGGTTGGAGGAATATACAATTTTGTTTTAAGCAGGGTTTCGGGCACAACACTTTCCCTATAGGGCGCTGGTTCAGATTATAGATGTTCGGGGTGGATATGCAAAAGTAGCAATAAGCTATGTTGTTTTATGGGGCCGCTTGATAAAAATGACCATTACCCCAATTACAACTGGCAGGGCCAGCAACGCGGTTAAAACCGGGGCATAACTGCCCAGGTAATCCAGGCTAAGGCCCAAAGGGTAAGGCCCCAGGGCGGTGCCGCCAATAACGCCAATCATGGTGGCCCCTCTGATAGCCCCCAGGTGCAGCCGGCCATAATATTTGGCCCACACCACCGAGTCGATAACTCTAAAGCTGCCGCTGCCCAAACCAATCAGCGCGGCGTAAACAACGGCTTGCAGGGGGGTGGTCATCACCTGGACCAGCGCCAGCGCCACAATCAGCATAAACAAGGTCAGGGTTAGCAGCAAACGGGCCGAGAATTTATCAATGAGCCGGCCCATGCTCAAATTGCCCACAATTGATAATATCGCAATCACTTTAAAGGCGTCGATAGCCAGTTGACGCTCCAGGCCGCGCACTTCAAACAGCGAAATCTGGTGAAACACAAGCCCGGCCATCAGCATGGTGATGGTTGAAAGCGCCGCCGCAAAAATCCAAAAAGCGCTGGTTTGTTTGGCTTCGGCCAGCGTCCAGTTTTCTTCGGCGGCCAGCCGCCGCCTGGCCCCATGAACCTGGTCAGAGTCGCCATCGGGGTACAGGCCGTACTGCTCCGGTTTGTCTTTAAAAAAAAGCCAGCCAACGGGTAGCGCCACCAGCCAAACCAGTCCGCCTAAAATTATCCAGGCCATCCGCCAGCCTGTCCAATCAATTAACCATTGGGTCAGCGCCGGGTATACAATTAGAGCCACCGGTAAACTCAGGCCGACCAGCCCCATCACGGTGCCCCGCAGCCGGATGAACCACTGGGCCACCACATTATTGCTAATAAGCTGGAGCGACCCAAACCCCAAAAACCGCAGCGCCAGCAGTCCCAAAAAAATAGAAACTACGCTCTGCACCAGCGACAAACTGGCCGTAGCTACGCCCAACCCCACGCAGGCCACTATCACCATTTGGCGGGGGCCGTGGCGGTCTACCAGCCGGCCGGTGACGGGCAGCATGAGCGACGCGCCCAACGTGGCCAGGCCATAAATTAGCGAGATATTGGCCCGCGAAATGCCCAAATCATTAATAAAAGCATCAAGAAAAACCCCAATGGTAAAGGTTTGGCTGGGACCCATCATCACGGTAATTACCGTGCCGGCCACCACAATGACCCAGCCGTAAAAAAATGGGACGCCGTTGACTAACCGGCTCGATTTGGTGGGGGTGCATGTATTCATCAAGTTGACCTATTTAACCGAGAAACCCTTCGGAACTTTTAACTCCGAAGGGCTTGCGGAAAAGATACGCGGCCATCATTACGCCTTTTTACTCAAGCCAGCGCACCGGGTCGCCAATGCTGATTTGGCCATCATCCAGCACTTCGCCAAAAACGCCGCCCTGCCACTTATCGCTCATTAATTTTTTCAGACCCGGCCAGGCCTCGTCCATGCGTTCGCACGGTTTGGTTTCGCCGTAAATGCGAATGCGGCAGTTGCCAATTTGCAAAATTCGGTGGCGGCTTTCGGCCAGCCGAATGCCGCTGACCATCAGATTGGCCCGCCGGTTTGAGGGGTTGAGCGACGCCCCCAACTGCGCCATCAGCGAGTCCCACACCTCTTTTTCAATAATTGTTACCTGCCGTTTGCCGCCCTGATTGGCGTTGCCTACCAGGCCAAAATTGGCTTTGAGGGTAGCCCGTTCGGTAAAGTCCATGGGGCCAAGTTTCATGCGCTTCAGCCAGATAGCTTCAAGTTTGCCGTTGTTGTTCATAAATTACTTTCCTCGACTTGTTTTTTAGCGGGGTCAATTATCCATATCGTCAAGCAGGTCGCCCAGCTCGCGTTCCCACACATCGTCCAGAGGCATAAATGACATCTCATTAAAATCTTCGGTCAGATTGCGCAGGTAATCTTTAACCTTGAGTTGGGGCATCTCTTTTTCCAGGGCCTCAATTTTTGAGTCCATCGAAAGGATTAACTCATGGCTAAACTGCTCCAGTTCAGACAGGTCAAGGCCCAGGTCAAACATATGGTTGAGGCGTCGCAGCAGGTCGTACCAGGCTTTGTAATCATTTTCAATGCGGATACCTTGCAACAGCGAGGATAATTGCGACAAATCATAGGCGGGCACAAAGGCGTACATTACAAAAAATTCCAGCCCCTTTTCCTCGGCCTGGCTCAGTAGAAAAGAACCGATGGTCGCGCCGCCTTCATAATTAGAGAACCTGACCGCGTATTCTTCTAACCCGGCTTTCATGTGGGGCAGGCTGTAAGCGCAGGATATATCCCTGTCTTTGTCATAGGGCATGGGGCCATACACCCCCCCCACCGCGCTCATTTTTTTGACCCCCAGAGCTTGGGCAGCTTCAAACAGGGCGTCGCCATATTGTTCGGCGTTGAGGTGGGGTTCGCTGCCCAAAAATATCACCAGCCCTTTTTGCTCATCGCCGGTATAAAAAAATTCATTTTTTCGATGCGACAGGGCTTTGGTGTGTCCCTCTTTAAGCTTTATTTCCGGGCGCAAAAAGTGATGGGTGCCCGGTATCTGGAACAGGTAAAAACCGGCCGGCTTGATTTCGCCAATTTTCCTGGCCCCGGTATGCTCAATCAGGTATTGCGGCAACTCCGATGAAATTGAGCCGGCATCGGCCCACTGCTGCCAGCCGACAATCATATATATTTCCCTGGCCGTTGGCTTTTCCCAAAGTTCAAGCTGATTATTCATTGATTATTTTCTCCAATCAAGCGGGTCAGCGCGCTTCCTCTTAATGTAATGGTATTTGGGGGATTGGTCAAACCATACCGCCTTTAAAAAATAAAATTGGACACGGGTACCCCGCCCGTGTCCAATTGGCGTTTTGTTGGCCGATAAAAAAGCTGCTATTGGCTGCCGGGCAGTTTTTGACCAAAGTTACTGGCAATGATGGTCAGGTCAAAAATATCAACCACGCCGTCGCCGTTCAGGTCGGCGGCGGAATCGCTGCTGCCGTAGCGAGAGGCAACCAGCGACAAATCAAAGATGTCAACCTGACCGTCGCCGTTTACATCGCTGAGCGTAACTTTTTCCACGGAATAGAAATTAAATGTAATCTCGTCGCTTTCTCCCTGGCGCAGCGCCGAAGCCGGGGCAATGCCGCCGCAAACCGCGGCGTGGTCGCCAATTACGCTGACCACGCCGGGCGCGCCGCCGCTGGTCACATAAACCCGATTGGCGGCGCGGTCAACAGCAATGCCGTCGGTGGGGTTAGCGCCCACGTTTTGAGCAAAGGGCACGTGAAAACGGCTGCTCCAGCCTTTGGGAATGAAGAGCGCCTGGTTGGCCTCGCTGCCGTCACCGGTGGCGGTAGTGGCCCACACGTGCCCGCCATCGCCGGCCGGCCCAAGGTGGGGGTTAACGGCAATAACCCGCAGCGGGATGCGCCGGTTGGGGTTGTAACCCCGCTGAAACGAGGCCCAGCCCAAAAACTGGTCGGGCTGGCCGTTGAGCGGGCCAAGGGCCACAATCCGGTTGGTTTGGATGGTGGCGACATACACAATGTCTCGCGTTTCATCCACGGCGATGCCGTAGGCCCGGCCGCTATCCCACAGTTGCGTCACTTTGCTAACCGCCGCGTCGTTGAGAACGGTCACGGAGTTGTGACCGTTGTTAGCCACGTACACCTTGCCGTTGTTGGGATTGGCCGCTAGGTGGAAAGGCTGGTTGAACGAGCCGGTGAGCGTGGTCACAACGCTGTGGCCGGCGGCGTCAACCACCGAAACGGAATTGCCCAGGCTGTTAGCCACGTAAACGTAATTGTGCAGCGGGTCGTAAGCCACGCCCCACGGCCCCTGGCCCACCGCAATGGCCGGATGCGCCACAAAATCGGCGGGGTTGTCGGCGGCCTGGATGGGGGTCAGCAGGTTGGGCGCATAGTTTGACACCCAGATAACATCGTTGGCGGGGTCGTAGGCCAGGCCGTTGGCGCTGGTAATGCCGGTGATGGTGCGCAGCACGGTGTTGGTTGCGCCATCAATTACCGAGACGCTGTTGCTGCCAAAGTTGGCCACGTAAACCCGGCCCCGCTCCGAATCAACCGCCACGCCGCGCGGGTTGTCGCCCACGGTAATCTGGCCCAGGCCGGTGGGGGCGCAGGCGTGCTCCGGCACGGGCGGCGGCGTGGGTTCGGGTTCCGGCTCGCTGCTGCCGGTGAAGAGTTTGGCGATGAAGGCATCCTGCCCGCCGGAGCGCTCCGTATCAAAGGCTAACTCGGTAACGGGGAAATCGGGCGAGCCGGTGTAGCCGGTAACATAAACGTTGCCGCCGGCGTCGGCGACCAGGTCGTAGCCCGCTTCGCCATACTGGCCGCCCAGATAAGTGCCATAGGCTAAGGCGCTGCCGGCCGGATTCAGTTTGGCCACAAAGGCGTCAGGGTAGCCGCTTCGGCTGGTCTGAAATGAATCGGGGGTGACGGGAAAATCGGTGGAATAGGTTGCGCCGGTCACATAGGCGTGGTTTGACTCGTCTACGGCAATGGCAAAGCCGTTATCGTGGTCGCTGCCGCCCAGATAGGTGGCGTAAACCAGCCCGCTGCCGGCGGCGTTGAATTTGACCACAAAAACATCGCCCAGATGGGTGATATCATCGCTGCTGTGGGCCTCTGTTTGAAAGGCACCGGGCGTCGTGGGGAAGTTGGTCGAGGTGGTATCGCCGGTAACGTAAGCGTTGCCGTCCGGGTCTACGGCAATGCCCCGGCCGGCATCGTTGCCGTTGCCGCCCAAAAAGGTGGCGTAGCTCAACTCGCTGCCGGTGGGGTTCAGTTTGGCCACAAAGATGCGGTTAAAGCTGGTATCAAACGCGCCGGGCGTGGTGGGAAAATCGGCGGATTCGGTTGCGCCGGTCAGGTAGGCGCTGCCCGACTCGTCAACCGCGATGGCGCTGCCTTCATCGGTGTTGCTGCCGCCAAGATAGGTGGCGTAATCCAGATTGCTGCCGGCGGAATTTAGTTTGACTACAAAGGCATCGCGGCCAAAGGCGCCGCCGCCGTTGTAGTCGGTATCCAGCGCGCCCGGCGTTACCGGAAAGTCCGCCGAGGCGGTAAAGCCGGTGACAAAAGCGTTGCCGCCGTTATCCACGGCCAGGCCAAAGCCCAACTCGGAGTCGCCGCCGCCCAGATAGGTGGCGTAGGCCAGCTCCGTTCCGCCGGGGTTGAGCTTGAGCGCAAAGGCATCGCCGCTGCCGTTGTAGGTGGTATCAAAGGCGTCGGGCGTTACCGGAAAATCAAGGGAAGCGGTATCGCCGGTAACATAGGCGCTGCCCGCCTCGTCCACCGCAATGGCAAAGCCCCGGCCCCCGCCGATAAAGGTGGCGTAAACCAAATCTGCGCCGGCGGGGTTCAATTTAGCCACAAAAGAGTCGCCGCCATCCACATTGATATCAAACGCGCCGGGCGTTACCGGAAAGTCGGTGGAGATGGTATGGCCGACAATGTAGGCGTTGCCTTCCTGGTCTATGGTAATGGAGCGGCCATCCTCGCCGCCTGCGCTGCCGCCCAAAAAGGTGCTGTAAAGCAGGTCAGCCGCACCCGCCGCCGCAATTTCTGTGGGCAGGCTGCCGGCCGTCGTTTCCGCCGGGGCAAAGGGGGCGGCAATTTCGGCCTGGTTGACCTGTTGAGGGGCGGCGGTTAATTCAACCGGCTGGTAATCTGTATCAACCACCTGTAATAAAGGCAGCGTCACCTCGCCGACGGCGGTATTCAGCCGGAGCTGGCCGTTGTCATCCAGGCTCATTTCATCGGCGCCTGCTACCTGAAGCCGCACTTCCGGCCCGGAGTCGCCGGTTTGAGCCAGGGCGGCCTCCGGCGCGTCGCGCAAAACCAGCCGCTGCACCAACTTGCCATTTTGGCCGGTCAGTTCCAGGTCAACGCCGGGGTACAAATCTATGTAGCGCACGCCGCCCCAAACCGGCACGTTGGCCTGCCAGTTGCCGGGGTCGCTGCCGGCAAAGTAAGAGATGGTAGTATCCAGCCGGTTGAACGGCTCTAACTGCGGCGCAGGGTTGGCGCCGGCAAAACCAAAGCGCAGGTTGACGCCCCGCAGTGGTTCGGGCGGCAGGCCGGCGGAGGGGTTGCCGGTTGTGGCGGGCTGTTTAACCACTGTTACCCACAGCGCATCATCGGCCAGGCGCAGAGTCATCTGGCCCATATTGGCCTGAAAGCGAATCCGCGCATCAGAAAACTGGCCCACGTTTTCAATAAACATTACGGAAGGCTCTTCTTCCTGAGCCAGAGTGGCCGGGCCAGGCAGGCTGATTGAGGCCAGTACCAGGGTTATCAGGGCTAACCCGCCGATGAACCATATTTTTATTTTCGGTTGTGTTTTCATAATTTATCCCTTCCCTACGGGTCAAACAACAAAAAAGCCAACCCTGTAACGGGCTGGCTCGATAAATAAAGTATCAAAGGCGGGGTCAACGGGATACATCTCCCTTATTGGCCGGGAAAATGTATCGCGCACCCAGGCGTAAACGGCAGGCAACCGGTTTTGCATATAGAATTTTTTGGTTTGCGCGCCATACCGATTTTTTAAAGAGCTGCTACCCGCCAGGGTAGACATATTATCTTAACCTTGAGTATATCAAGAAGATGTCTCCAAGTCTAGTGACAAATGGTACTACATTGAGGTGATAATTGTCATTTTGGTGAAATTCAGCCGTCTGGTAGGGATTTCCCTACCCCTCAGACAGGAGTCTTCCCCATTGAAGGAGGGATGAAGAGGGTGTATAGTTGGTAACAAGTAGGATCAATCAAGGTCCTGCACTTTGCAGAAGGATTATGACCATGATTATTCGAGCTAATTCCAAATTTCCGGCGATTACCGCCCAAAATGTTGGACGTGAAGTGTGGAGTAATCGCCAGCCGGTTGTGCGAATTATTGGCGATAGACAAACACTGCAACGTATTGCCTGGATATTTCAGCGCGTGCCCGACATGTTCGAGGTTCGGTTTGATTATGCCTCGCTGGTGGTGCGCCGCGCCCGCCCCCCTCTTCAACCCTTTCGGCCAGCCCGGCAACTCTCCCGAAAAATGGCGGTAGCGGGTTGATGCTGCCGCCTGAACGGGTCGATTTTGGCCTGTTGGGGTAGGCAAAACGGCCATCGTTTTCGTAATATATGCTAATTCCACAACGTTAAAACTCATTCATTTGACGTACACGCAACGGGTCTTTTGGCCGATTATAAATTGACTCATTTTTGATATGATATATTTAAGGAAACCAGTTATCTTTAAGGCCAAATTGCTCGCTAAAGTATCCCTTCCACGGGGGTATAGGAGGCAAAAATGAAAAAGAAAAACCTATTGCTGAGGATTGGACTGTTTGCCGTCATTCTCTTTTTGGGAACAGGCGTGGCCATGTTTGTTGGCGAAACCAGGGGCCTGGCCCTCGCTGACCTGTCGGATGCGCCGGTAAAAATGCTGGCGGATGCCCCCTATGGTAACGAGCTTTACGCCGCGTTAAACCAGGCTGAGGCGCATAGCGTTTATCGCAGCGATGATTATGGCCGCTCGTGGCAAAAAGTTGCGCCCCTGCCCAATGTGTCTATTAGCGCCCTGGAAATTCACCCGACCAACGAAGATACTATTTTTGTGGGCACCAGCGGGTCCAACCGCCAGGAAGGCAGCCTGTGGTACAGTAACAATAAAGGCGCAAGCTGGCAGCGATACACGCTCAACCTGCCGGCCAATGCCGATGGTCAATTGCCGGCTGTATCTGCCTTAACGGTTGACCCCAACCATCCGGGGATTCTTTATGTTGGCACACAGGGGCGCGGGTTGTATCGGGTTCAATCGGGCTATGCCGGCTTTGAAGTTATTGGCGACCCCTCGGTGCAGGACCTGTATGTGAATGATGTTGTGGTTGCCCCCCAAAGCCAGGTATATGCCGTTACCACCGATGGCTTGATGGTGATTGAAGACAACCACCTGCGCCGAATTGCCACGCTGCCCGACGCCGCGGTGAGTCTGGCGATTGACCCCGCCAACC
Organism: uncultured Caldilineaceae bacterium; assembly: GCA_964486935.1. Taxonomy (GTDB): domain Bacteria; phylum Chloroflexota; class Anaerolineae; order 4572-78; family J111; genus CAZAPG01. Next base: position 118,214 of record CAZAPG010000010.1, read on the forward strand.
CAAAAATTCTCTATGCGGGCACCGTGGGCTACGGCCTGCACCGTTCAACCGATGGCGGGCAAAGCTGGCAGCCAATGAACAATGGGTTGGGCTGGCAGCCGGGGATTATATTGCGTATTCCCGCTATTGCCATCGACAGGGAAAACCCCCAACACCTGGCCCTGGCTGCGGCCTTTAGCGTTGGCAGCCGGCTAACGGGCGATGGCATTTATGAAAGTTTTAACGGCGGCCGACACTGGACTAAAATTGCTGATACCCGCGAGTTAGCCAATCGAATCACTATCGAAGCCGGCGGCATTTATGTTGCCGCCGACTCCGGCTTGACCCGGTACGGAAACCCGCTGCCCTCAACCACGCCCGAAACCTGGTTCCGCACGCGGTTGTTGGCCAGCCCTACCGTTACCCAGGCAGCCATTCTGCTATTAACCATAGCGCTGGGCGGGCTGGTTTTGCTGGGACGAATTGAGTGGTTCTTGAAAATTCGCCACGTTAAAATGGCTTAGGGGAACGCGGGGAGTCTCCCCATAACCCTTCCAGACTCCCCAAACCCGGGATGTGCCAATTAAGGAGGCGCTGATTATGAAATGGGTTCGAATTATTTTGGCGGGCCTGGCTATTTGGGGGTTAACTCTCATCTGGCTTGAGCTGAATTTAATACTGACTTCGCCCCTGGTACTGGGATTGCTCATTGGGCTGTTGATGATTATCCCGGCCTACTGGCTGGGCCGATATTTTGAACAGGGACAAAATCAATCCAATGGCGCGGGCACAGATTGTAGAGATAATGACATTTCAATATCGCAACCCCAATCCCACCGCTCGCGCCATCAACACCCAACCCTGCCAATGCGAATTGGCAGCGTCACCAATCATTCGCACGCCACCCGGCCTATGCGCCTGGGGCTTCAACGGTAGGCTGTAATAATGTTGACTATCATGATTGTTAAATTGGCTACCATCTGGTTAGCGGTTGATTTGTTAATTGTGGCGACAGTCTGGTATCTGGCTACGGTTATCAAACCGCGTTTTCCCCACTGGTGGAAGCGGGAAGTAATTGACGACGAACCGCGCACTATCCGATAACCACCCGCCCGGATGGGCAATAGCCAGAATTGCCCACATCGACCGGTTGAATCGCACTATGAGGTTTTCTGCCTGCTGTTTGAGTAATCGGCAGCAGTGAAAAAAAGGGCGTCGCCAAATTTTTGGTGACGCCCTTTTAGGTTTAAAAATACCCTCTACAGCAACGTTACCGGGTCAATATCAACCTTCCAGCCGCGAGGCAGCGGCAGCAGCGGCCGCAGCACCGAGGCCGGGTCCTGGGCGCGAACCAGCACGTGCCAGCGATACTGGTTACGCACCCGGCGCACATAGCTGGGGGTCGGCCCGATAATTTCTACCGCGGGCAGCCCCTGCCTTTCGACATGCCGGCGCAGGCGGGCAGTCAATTCCTGGGCCGCCTGCGTGCTGCGCTCCAGCCCCGGTCCCTGGTACATCAACAGGGCCACCCGTTTAAAGGGCGGGTAGCGCTGCTCGCGCCGAAAAGCCAGCTCCATTTGATAAAACCCTTCGTAATCGTGGTTGGCCGCCGCCTCGATAGCCACCTGGTCGGGGTTGTAGGATTGGACAATCACCTTGCCCCCTAGCGGGCTGCGTCCGGCCCGGCCCGCTACCTGCATCAAAAGTTGAAACGTGCGTTCGGCGGCCCGAAAATCGGGCAGGTACAGAGCCGTATCCGCCGAGATGACTCCCACCAGCGTTACCAGCGGCAGATCCAGCCCCTTGGCCACCATCTGCGTGCCCACCATCACATTGGCTCGCCCGGTCATAAAATGCTCTAAAAATATATGGTGACTCCCTTTTTGGCGGGTGGTGTCCCAATCCCAGCGAATGGTTTGGGCATTGGGAAACAACCGCTCCACCGCTTCTTCAACCCGCTGGGTGCCCAGCCCAAAAAAACGAATCCGGTCGCTGTGGCAGTTAGGGCAGCTTTCAACCGATTTGCTGCGGTAGCCGCAGTAATGACACACCATCAACTCGTTGCTGGCGTGGTAGGTGAGCGTAGTTTCGCAGCGCGGGCAGGTCATCACGTAGCCGCAATCGCGGCAAATCACAAAGCTGGCCGCGCCTCGCCGGTTGAGGAACAGAATTACCTGTTCATCCCGGCTTAACGCCTGGCGGATACCCTCTTGCAGCGCCCGGCTGAAAATGGTTCGATTGCCCGCCTTCAGTTCCTCGCGCAGGTCAACCACTTCAACTTTGGGCAAAGGCAGGGCCACAAATTCACTCTCCGGCGTTTCGGGCGCGGGCAGGGCAATTTCCCGGCGGCGTTTGAGTAGCGCCTGTTGCACGGCCAGGTGTTTGGTGTGGGCCAGAATCCGGTTGGGCAGATGCAGCAGCCGGTACTCGCCCCGTTCGGCCTTGCGATAAGTGACCACATCGGGCGTGGCGCTGCCCATAATAACCACAGCCTCGTTCAAGCGGCCCAACTCCAGCGCGGCATCGCGGGCGTGAAACAACGGGGCGCGGTCGCGCTCTTTATAGGCCGGTTCATGCTCCTCGTCCACCACAATCACGCCCAAATTATGCACCGGCGCAAACAAGGCCGAGCGCGGCCCCACCACAATGGGCAGTTCGCCGGCCCGCACCCGTTCCCAGGTATCGTACCGCTCGCCCGGCGAAAGGGCCGAATGCCAGATAGCCACCCGCCCAGGAAAACGGGCCGATAGCCGCTCGACGGTTTGAGCGGCCAGGGAAATCTCCGGCACCAGCATAATCGCCCCCTGACCCGCCCGCAGGGCGGCGGCAATGGCCCGCAGATAAATTTCGGTTTTGCCGGAGCCGGTGACGCCGTGCAGCAAAGTGGGCAGCCTGACCGGGTTTTCACGCCGCCAGGCCAGGGCGACTTCTTGCCACACGGCCTGCTGCTCCGGGGTGAGTTTGGGCGGCTGGTCGAGCGTAAAACTGCGCCCGGCCAGCGGGTCGCGCCAGCGGCGGGCTTCGCCCATGCTGATGAGGCCGGCCTCGGCCAGAGTTTTGAGGGTGTCCAGATTGGCTTCGGTTTGGGCGTAGACCCAGCCCACCCACACCGGGCCGTCCTCGGCGGCCAGCAGGTTGAGCACGTCGGCATATTTTTTGGCCCAGCGTAATTCTACCACCGCGTCGAGCAGCTCTGAGGGCGGCAAGGCCAGGCTGATGCGCTCCGGCTCTTCAAATGGTACCACCAGCGCCTGCCGTTGCAGGGTTTCGATGATTTCCGGTTCGACATCCGTGGCGGCGATGATGTCAGCGGGCGGCGCGGGACGGCCCTGGCCGATGAGGTAGGTCATTACCTTTTGTTCCGCCGGGGAGAGGGCCAGCGAGTCTAGCTCGGCTGGGCTGCGGCGAAACTGGGGCGGCACGTCGAGCCGGGTTTGGGCGGGGATAATTTGGACCAGTTCCTTTTCGGCCAGCGCCCTGGCCGGGCTGAGAGAGCAGCCAACCTGGGCCAGCACGTCGGCCAGCGCCGGCAGCGGGTCATCTAACTCTGCCAGGTAGAGCAGAATTTCGGCCTGTTTGGAGAGGCGGCCCAGCGTGGGCAGCGCGGCCTCGATTTCGTCGGGAGGGATGAGCAGTTCGACCATGCGATCTATTTTGGGGCCAACGCGGGGTTTGGTCAGCATCGACTCGCGGCGGGCCAGCCCTTTGTTAAGCAGCAAATTGGCCGCGCCGGCGTCAACCTCGGCCAGGGGGGTGGGGCCGTTTTGGCGCAGGTAGGCGAGTAAAATGTGCTCCGGCGCAGTCAGGGGTTCGGAAGGCGCTGCGCTGGTGGCTTTGAGCACGGTTTCGGGTTTGCGGTTGGAGCCGGGCGGTAAAAAGTAGCGGATGCAGGTAGCCAGCGGGGCAATATACTCGCGTGAGAGCCAGCGGGCCAGTTGAATTTGAGCGGGCGTCAGCGCCGGCCTGGGGTCCAGAATAGCGGCGATGGGCCGCGTGTTCTCTACGGGCGAAAGGTCGCTCAGGCCAACCACCACGGCCATCAACTGCTCGGTGCGAAAAGGTACGGCCACCAGTTGGCCTGCCCGAATTTGTTCGGCCAGGTGAGGCGGAATGTGGTAGTGAAAGGTGACGGCCAGGGGGTTGTCTTCGGCCAGGTCATCCTCTTCCGGTTCCAGTTCCGGGGCGGGAATATCGGCATCTTCCGGGGCGTCGACAAAATCTCGCCGGGTGGGTTTGATGATGGGGCGGTCTACAACTACCTCTGCGTACATTTACTTGCTAAAGGCGACGGCTGCGTAACCAACCACCTGGCTCTTGTCGGGGTAGGCGTCGGCGCTGGTGGCGTATTTGAGCAGATGGCTGTGAGTAACTCCCAGGCCCGCGCCGGCGTGAATAACCGTGGCGATGGGCGCGCCCCCGCAGGCAAAGGGTTGTCCCTGCCGGCGTCCGGTTTTGATGTGGTTGAGCAGCCCGTCGGCATCCAGATTGATGATGAATTGCAGCGTATTTTCATCCAGCCGACGGGCGGTGGCGTCATCAAAATAGTGGCTCAAATCGCTGCTGGCGACAAGCAGGGTAGGGCCGGCCCGGCCAATGGTCAGCGCCTCTATCAGGGCCGACCCCAACCGGCGGCACGCCTGCGGCGAGTCGACGCCCATCATCAGCGGCGCCAGTTTGAACTGCTCCAGCGCGACCTGCAAAAACGGCAGTTCAATCTCCAGCGAGTGCTCGTTATCGGCGGGCAGCACGACCAGTTCGATTTCCGATTGCAGGGCGTCGAGCACCGGCCAGGCTACCGGGATATCGCCCAGCGGCGTGCGCCAGCTATCGGCCTTAACGGTGGAGATTTTGCCCGGCGCGGCCCCGCGATGGTCCGGCCCCAGCAGCACCACCGTTTCAAACGCGCCGGGCGTTAGCGCGGCAAAGCCGGCCCCGGCCACGTGCCCGCTAAAAAAATGGCCGGCGTGAGGCGCTACCAGCCCCACTATGTCGGCCACCGGCGGGGCCGGGGGGGGGCTGCTCATATAATTTTGAATATCCTTTTTGAGTTGGGCCGCATTGGCGCTGTACCAGCGGCCGTCGGCGTAGTGGGGCGGGCGGACATGCAAGATTGCGCTCATTTTACAAACCTCCCAACCGGTTCAACCAAAACCAGATAGCGCCCTGCGTGCCAAGCACCAGCATTGCCGTCGCCAGCAGAGGAATCCAGAGGCGGTTTAACAGGGAAACTTTGTCTGTTAGCCGGGGGGCCAGGGTAAACTGGTCGACCATTTGGTAGCGGGGGGCCAGCCCGTAACCCAGCACAAAGCCGGCAATCAACCCGCCAATGTGGGCCAAATTGTCGATGCCGGGCACGGTGAAACCAAAAACCAGGTTGATGCCAATAATAAACAGAGTGCTGGTGACTCGCTGGCGGCCAAAGTGTCCAAAGGCATTGCGGTGCAGCAAAAAGTAGGCCAGGTTCATGCCGATGATACCAAAAATAGCCCCCGATGCGCCGGCGCTAACTACCAGCGGCCCTTTGCTGGCAAAGCTGGCCAAACTGCCAAACAGCCCTGATAAAATATAAATAATCAAATAGCGGGCCGGGCCGTAGATGCGCTCCATTTCCAGGCCAAAAATAAACAGGGCGTAGGCGTTAAAGCCCAAATGCATCAGGCCAACGTGCAAAAACATCGAGGTGAACAACCGCCAGGTTTCGCCGCGCAGCAAAATGTGCTGGCCCGAATTTGCGCCAAAGTTTATCAATACCTGGGTGCTGGTTGAGCCGCCAAAAAGTTCCATCAGCAGCCAGATGACAACAATAATGACCAGCAGCACGTAGGTAACAAAAACATTATGCAAGGGAATGGCCACGCGCTGCGCTGGCGGCGAAATTGGCGGCGGGCGGTCAATATTATCAAAATCTGATGGATAGGTCACAAGGTTATCTCCCGTTGTTGTACCCGGCAGCGTTCGGCCCTGATAATGCAGGCGATTTTGCGGCAGGTGTCATCCAGTTGGTCCTCCTGGTTTATGACCACGTAATCGAACATGTCCAGCCGTTTTAACTCTTGCCGGGCGGTAGCGATGCGCATTTTTAGCTGGTCCTCCGGCTCGGTTTTGCGCTGTTGGAGGCGTCGCACCAGAGCCTCCTCGGATTCGGCGGAGATGAAAATCAGTACGGCCTCCGGCACCAGCCGCCGGATGGTTTGCGCGCCCTGCACGTCGATGCGCATAATCACGTCTTTGCCGCTGGCCAGCGCCTCGCGCACCTGCTGTTTGGGAATGCCTTTGTAATCGCCGTAAACAATGGCGTATTCCAGCAGCTCATCTTCTTCAATCATTTCGGCAAAAGCGCTGGTAGAGACAAAAAAGTAGTCCTTGCCGTTAATTTCGCCGGCGCGTTGGGGGCGAGTTGTGGCCGTAACCACAAAATGAAACGGATAGCCCAACTCCTGCATCCGTTTGATGGTCATATCTTTACCTACCCCCGATGGCCCGGAAATGACGACCAACAGGGGGGACTCTTGGTGGTTGTAAGGGTCAATTCGATGCGACAAATTCGCGGCTCCTGTGAAAAATAGCGTTATTCCAACCGGCGCTCTGTGGCGGGTCTGTTGATTTGCCTTGAAGTTGGCAGTATAATACAGAAACACATCATGCCAAACAGGGAGGTGTCCGGTGCCAATTTATGAGTATGGCTGTTACGACTGCCGGAAACGGGTTAATGTGTTTTTTCGCAGCTTTTCAGAAGTAGAAACTAAAGCAGCAACCTGCCCGCGTTGCGGAGGGGTTAACCTTAAAAGGCTCATTTCCAGAGTTGCGTTTGTGCGCTCAGAGGAGAGCCGGTTGGAAAACCTGGCCGACCCCAGCAGCCTGGCCGGGTTGGATGAAAATGACCCCAAATCCATTGCCCGCTGGATGCGCAAAATGAGCAGTGAGGTGGGCGAAGACCTGGGCGAAGATTTTAACGAAGTTGTTGACCGCCTGGAGGCCGGCGAAGACCCGGAGTCGATTGAAAAATCAATGCCGGAATTAGGCGGCGGCGCGGGCGGCGCAAGCGACGACTGGTTTGGAGATTAAGCAGGAGGGAGTATGGATTAAGGGGTAGGAAAATTAGCCTCATACTCCCTACTCCCTGCTTCCTACTCCCTTCAACACCTGCTCCAATCGCTGGCAAATGGCCTGTTGAACCTGCGCCACCGAGTCCGTAGCGTTGACCACCAGCCAACGGTCCGGCTCGGCCTGAGCCATTGCCAGATAACCGGCCCGAACCCGTTGATGAAAATCAAGTTCAAGCCGGTCCATCCGGTTCCATTCTCCTTTGCCGGCGGCGCTGGCGGCAACTTTTCTGTTTAATCCCTCTTCTACATCTAAATCCAAATAAATAGTAATATGGGGTTTTAGCCCCTGGGTGGCAAACCGGGTAATCAACCGCAGCATGTCAAAATCCAGTTGACGCCCATAGCCCTGATAGGCGTAGGTGCTGTCGGCGTAGCGGTCGCACAGCACCACGCCCCCGCGTTGCAGGTGCGGCAAAATTATCTGCTGAACCAATTGCGCCCGGCTGGCCGAATAAAGCAGAACTTCGGTTTGGGCAGCCATTTCGGTGTTGGCTACATCGTGCAGCACGGCCCGAATCTGGTTGCCTATGGGGGTGCCGCCCGGTTCGCGGGTGCAAAGCACATTGTAACCCCGGCCCTGCAAATACTCAGAAGTGAGAGCAATTTGGGTGCTTTTACCGGCCCCATCGGGGCCTTCAAAGGTAATGAACAAACTCAAGATTTATCCCTCATTTGAGCATCGCGGTAAATCCGCACCCGCCGATACGGTTCCCGGCCCAAACTGTGAGAGATAAGGTTGGCCTGGCGAGCCATTTGATGCTGCTCGCGCCGAATTTGGGCCGATTGGGGCGACAACTCCACGCTGCGCGTCCCCGATAGCACTTTGTGAATGGCCTCCTGGGTTTCTCGCATGGCCACCGACGAGGGGTCAACCTCTTCGGCGCTCAGCGAAAAAATATCGGCCAGGGCAGTTTCCATTTGAATAACGGTGTTAGAGCGCAGCACATATACCGGCTTGCCCAGCCGTTCGGCCTGGGTAATAGGCTGCGGGTGTTTACGATAGTAGCTTTTGAGCGTCATCAGCACATCGGCGTCATCCAGGTCATCTACCAGGGTAATGGGTAGCCGCAGGGTGCGGGCGGCTTGCCGCAGCCGGTTTTGCCCCACGCCGTAGGGATAAATTTTTTTGGCCCGCAGGGTGGAGTAATCCCGGCCAAAATCGGCTGGGGTGGGCAGGCCTTGCTCTGCCCGGTAGTGGCGGTAGCCGCCATTTTTTCCTTTGGGGGGGTGGGCCTCCATATTCTCAACGGGCGGCGGTGCTTCAATTTGCACCTCGCCGGCCTCGTTGCGGTAGCGAATTTCCGGGGCCAGCGGCTTTTGGCGCAGCAGCATGTCTACCGAGCGACCCACATCGTGGTGTACGGCAAAGGTTTGCCGGTCTTGAATTTCAACCAGCACATCAAAGGTGGGCGGGGCGCGCCGTTCCAGTACCGTTTTTTGAGTGCCGCGCCGCCGCGCTTCCTCATCGGATAGGGTGACGCTGTCGATACCGCCCACCAGGTCGGCCAGGGTGGGGTTCATGAGCAGGTTTTCCAGGCTGATGCCGTGGGCAGTGCCGACCAGTTGCACGCCGCGCTCGGCAATGGTGCGGGCGGCTTCAGCTTCAAGCTGACGCCCAATCTCGTCGATAATGATGACTTCGGGCATGTGGTTTTCTACGGCCTCAATCATCACTTCGTGCTGTAGGGTAGGTTTGGCAACCTGCATACGCCGCGCCCGGCCAATGGCCGGATGGGGAATGTCGCCATCGCCGGCAATTTCGTTTGAGGTGTCTACAATGACCACTCGTTTCTTTTCGGCCAGAATACGGGCGGCCTCGCGCAGCAGGGTGGTTTTGCCAACGCCTGGCCGGCCCAGCAGCAGCAGGCTTTGGCCCGATTCCAGAATATCGCGCACAATATCAACGGTGCCAAAAACAGCGCGGCCCACCCGGCAGGTGAGGCCAATGACTTTGCCTTGCCGGTTGAGAATGCCAGAGATGCGGTGCAGGGTGCGTTCGATGCCGGCGCGGTTATCGCCCATAAATTTGCCGATGCGTTGAACAACATAGTCGATATCGGCTTGAGTAATTTCTTTTTCACTCAAAATCATTTCGTGGTCGGTAAAGCGGGCTTCGGGGTGTCGCCCCAGGTCCATCACAATTTCTATCAGTTTTTCACCTTCGTTTACGGCTTCAAGTACCTCTTGAATGTGGGCTGGTAAAACGCGCAGCAGCGCGTCCAGGTCGTCGGTTATTTTTATTTGTTGGGTTGAAGCGTTGTTTACAGGTTCTATGTTAGTACCTCCAAACGTGTTAGCCAGCAGGAAAAAAGCTGTCGCTAATGTGTTTTTTGCAATTGCTGCCGATGCCGGCGATACCCCTGGCGAGAGGCGTTTGAGAATATTTTGGTGCGGGTAATCATCGAAGGGGCGGCGCCTTCGGGGGGGCTGGCTTCCAGGGCCGCCGAGATTAACCCGGCTGTTTTTTCTCGGACGCGGATGGTCATTGATTTTACCACCAGCATCTGGCTGGTTAAGGGATTAAAGCCAAGCGCGGGCAAAATATGCTGCCAGCCGGCTTCGTATTGCCTGAAGGCAAAGTAAACCGGTAGCTGCGGTTTACGAGCTGTTAATTTTAGGGCGGCTTTGCACAGTTCTTCGGCATTTTCCAGAGCATCGGGGTGCAGCAGCGTTCTAACCCAGTAGCCGCGCTTGCCGGCCCGAATATGGAGCGCGCCGGCAATTTCACCGCCCGCTTCCCATACGTAGCCGTGCCGTCGCCCTTGCTCGCCCCAGCGCCGGTGGGTTATGGCCCATTGCCCCTGGGCCAGCCCTTCGGCGTTTTGCACAGCGCGGGGGGTTAGCGTGGCGTACAGTTTTTGCAGGCCCCAACCGTCGCTGGATTGTTGGGGGCGCAACTGGATGCTGGCGGTAATATTGGCCCGGTTAACCGATGTGTCCAGTTGATAAATATCTTCTTGCCCGTATTCAAGAAAGCCCACGTTTTTAAATACGTGAAGCTCTTCGCTTTGCAACGGCAATCGGGCGTAAATTCTTAGCCCGCCGCGCTCTGCGGTTTGCACACACAGATGGTTGAGCAAACGCTGCCAGATGGCGTGGCTGCCGTTGCCGGTATCCAGCGAGGGGGACATAAAAACCACATCTCGTTCCGGGCGACCTGGCCGGGCGTGTACCTGCGCCAATCCCAACAGTTTTCCGTTTTCATCTGGTTGGTCAAGAATGAAGGTAGATGGACCTGCGCCGGCAGAGAAAAAAGCATCCAAAAGCACCGAGCGCAAGGGGGAGCGGGGATGGGTGAGTTGCTCTTCTAAATCGAGCGATATCCCCACTCGTTGAAGGCGCGCTACCAGCCAGGAGTCGCGCAAATGGAAGGATTTAATCAATTCTCAGTTCTCAAGCTTTAATTACTGATAGTAAATAGCCACTAAATAAACCGGCTTGCTTAGGCTGTAATTGTACTCAGAATAGAGTGGCTTGGCAAGTAAAAACTCAGGCCAAGTGCTTGCCGCCATCTACCCGAATAACCTCGCCGGTGGTGTAATCGCCTAACTGTAAAAAATAGAGCAGGGCATGGGCCACATCCTGCGGCGAGCCGGTGCGTTGGGCCGGGATATTTTTGGCCATTCTTTGAAACGCAGCCTCGTCATCGTTAACGCTGGGCAAAATAGCCCCCAGAGCAATGCCGTTAACCTGAATGTTGCGCCCGGCCAGAGCGTGCGCCATAGTTTGGGTCAATCCGTGTAAGGCATATTTGCTAATTGTGTAAGAAAAGTGGTGGTTACGAGGGCGCATGGCTACGGCATCTAGCAGGTTGATGATTTTGCCGGGCCGGTCTTGGGGCAGGGCGCGGGCAAAGGCCTGGGCCAGCAAAAAAGGCGCTTTAAGATTAATCATCATCGCCTTATCCCAGGTGGCCGGTGTGGCGCTCAGAAAATCCTCCGGTGGAAAGATAGAGGCATTGTTGATTAATATATCAAGCCGACCCGCGTGCCGGTAAGCAAATGGCACCAGCGAGTTGACCGCGGCCTCGTCGTGTAAATTGGCCGAAACAGACCAGGCTTGCGCGCCCAGGGCTTCGATTTCGGCCACGGTTTGCTGCGCTTCCTTTTGAGAGGTACCGTAGTGAATAATAACGTGGCAACCCTGCCGGGCCAGGGTTAAAGCCAAAGATTTGCCAACACGTTTGGCGCTGCCGGTAATCAGCGCAACCTTATCGTTTAAATTCAAGGTCATTGTCTCCTGTGTAGTTTATTTTTGTTTTACTTTCTGCTATACTGCATTTAAAATTTTGGGTGGATGCCAGGCGGCAAAGGAGCTTACAATGGGCACAGAAGCGGCGGTGAGATTTTTGCAGCAGGAGAACATTCGCTTAACCAAAGAAACCGAGTCTCTGCGCCAGCAAATTAGTATGCTAGAGCGGTATTTGGAAATTATCAAAGATATGTCTCGGCTTGACCGGCAAATTGTTTTGCAGGAAAACCCGCTCGATTTGCTCCGACAACTCCTGGGACGAATCATCGAGGCAGTGGGGGCCAAAGATGGCTCTATCTCCCGGCTGGATGCGGCTGCCGGCGAGCTGGTGTTTGTACTGGTTCACGGTCAGTTGACCCGGCGGCTGGAAAACTACCGCATTAAAAGCGATATGGGGATTGCCGGCTGGGTAGTTGAAAATAAAGAGCCGATTATTGTTAATAACCCCCGGCAAGATTGGCGTTTCTCGTTGCAGGTTGACCAGGAGTTTGGCTTTCTCACCCAATCGATTATTTCGGCGCCAGTAATGAGTCAAGAAAAGTTGATTGGCGTTATCCAACTGCTCAACAAACATCCCCACGGTTTTGCCCGGGCCGATGTAGTATTGTTGTTGATTTTTAGCCAGCTAGCCGCCAGAGTGTTAGAACGTTTGCCCCTGCCTGAAAACCCGCCACAGTAGCCTTAGCCGGGTGGGCTGGCCTCCGTAGTTACTACCAAGATTATGGCTGTTTTTCTCCGTATAAATCCGCAGCACTGTCCTTCAAAAAATCCGAATATTCTACGCTTCACAAGCAATTATTTAAATTATATACTGAAAACCAATAAGCGACGGTTTGAAATTTGCTAACTCACAACTGCTGTAACGCTTGGCACACCCCATTATAGACCAGTTTTACCAGGAGAAGAAACAGTGAAAACCAGAGTGCTGAACATTCTTGTTTGTGGCGGCAACCAGGCCACTCTAAATCGAATGATGCGTCAACTATCGGGCCAGGGCGTTACGGTTCAAACCAGCAATCGCTTGGTAGATTGTTTGAGCCTTTCATCTCAGGCGTGGGATTTTCTAATTATAGACCTGGATAATATGAACAGTTTTTTACGCACTTTGCTGCCAACCTTTTTTAGAAAATATCCCAACCTGGTAAAAGTGGGCGTTTCCTTCAGGTCTACCACCCCAGATGAGGCCGCCGAATTAAAACAGAGTCTGGAACTGGATGTCTGCGCCTGCGACCTGCCAAAACCAGAAGAGTTGATAGTTTTTTTTCCACAGGTAGCGGCTTGCTATCTGTGCGATGAACAAGATTTTGACGAACCGGGCGTTCAACTACCAGCCGTGGTTGAAGATTATGAAAAAGAAGTTGGAGCGACAGCCCATAATGTGAGTTTTACCTATCGTGAGTTCCCTCTGGCTCTTTGAGCCTCTTTTTTCTTTTTTCTCTCCCAGCCCAAGCCCCATTGTACCCGCAATGGGGCACTTTTTTTTCTAATCCTTCCCATTAGCGCCCTGTTCCTACCTCGCCGGTCTTGCTTGTGTATCCCGGCGAGATACGGTAAAATTAACATAACCTCGCACTGCAAAATCATCTGGAGGCGCTAACTGAACATGGCTCTGGCTAAAGTTGCAGCAGATAAACGTCACTTACTTGATTCTAAAGGACAACCCTTCTTTGCCCTGGGGGTTAATTATGCCGGCTATTTTGACCGGGCCTGGAAAATGTGGGAGCCGGATTTATTTGACCCCGACCTCATTACCCGCGATTTTCGCAAAGCTCAAAACAGCGGGTTCAATACCATTCGATTGTTTGCCCACACCGCCCTTATTCAAGACATCGGGCGGAATGATTTTAACAAGCTCGACCAAACCCTCTCTATTGCCCAGGACTACAAACTAAAAGTCATTTTTACCCTCAACGACGCCCACAGCCTGGATTTAAAACGTGTGGCTGAGTTGGATGTCAAAATTGCCGAACGCTACAAAGATGTGCCCACCATTGCTGCCTATGATTTGGAAAACGAGCCTGTTTTCTACAATCTGGCCGCGGCTATTTACCCCCAGGGTTATCAGGCTCCCCTCCAAACCAGCCAACTGGTTGACCGCTACGGCGCGCGCGTTAGCCAGGCAGAAGCGCTGGAAATGCAGCGCAATCGCAAAATCCCTGCCCATCTTGAGGCCGACCAGGCGTATTACTACATCAACGCCCTCCGCCTTTTTTTAGAGTACGACCAGGCCGTTAACAATTTTGTCAACCAGGGCAAAGGCACCATTGTTGATTTTATGCTGTCGGAGCAGGCTAAACCGTGGCATCTTTTTATTGACGCGCTCGATAAAACCGTAGAGGCCTGGCTGCGCGCCCGCATCGACCCGCTGCGAGCGGCGGGCTGCCAGCACCTGCTCACCGTCGGCTGGAACTGGATGCACTTTGCCTCGCTGCCGGCCAACCGGCTGCTGGATTTTCAGGAGTACCACAATTACCCTTCGCTCACGCTGGCCGGGTTCAATGCCACCGCCGCTCATTTGCAGGGGCTGCGCCAGGCATTTCCCAATCACCCAATTATGCTGGGCGAATTTGGCTGGAGCAACCACTCCAGCCGCAACCCCGCCACCAGCCAGCCCGTTTCCGCCGACCTGACCGCCCTGTACGAAGTTGCCACCTACGCCTTTTTACGGGCCAACGCTTTTGGCGGCGGCCTTAAATGGTCGCTTAATGATGTCAACATTACCCACAACCCCTACGAGGCCAACTTTGGCGTATTCAAGGCAGGCGACCAGTCCAAACCCATCCGGGATTTAAGCCTGCGCCTTAGCCAGGATTGGCTGGCTGTGGGCCAAGCCGCCAGCTTCTCCACCATCCGAGATGTGGACGCCGGGCTTGCTTACCGCTTTAACCTGCCGCAGCAAATTACAGTGGGCGGCCATGTTTACCAGGATGAGACCATCGGCTGGCGCACGGATGGCGTAGCCGCGCACTGCTTCATTAAAATTGCCGGCAACGAGCTGCTGGTTGACAGCTACGGCGCGGGCCATCTTTCCATTGAACCGTGGGAGATTTTGCCAGATTGGGACCGCACCCGCCAAACCGACCTCTTTCGCGTTTTTGGCCCAACCCAGCGCACTCGCGCTCACACCTTTGCCCCCGGCGAAACCGCCACCATCGACGCGCGGCCCGGCGCGCAGTACGCCCTGGCGATGGGCGTCAAAAAACCCGAACCCCCACCCGATGATTTACCCGTGCTTGAACCCCAACCCGGCGAGCATGTGGCGCTGCTGGGCGATGCCAACGACTATTTGCCGGCCGCGCTCAAATATATCCGCCGCTTTGCCCCCGATTTTACCTTTGCCGCCAATGCCGTAGCCGGGCGCTGGGCCTATGTAACCGTAGTGGCTACCCCCCAGCAGATATCCGATGAAATTCTCGATGATATTCGCGGCGCCGGGGCCATTCTGGTTGAACGGGTGGTGGGCGACACGCCCCAGGCCACCGCAACAAAACTCAACGACATGGCTGGCCGCGGCCAGCGTTTTCTCTCGGCGGCCAGCCCGCCGCAAGAAGAGCCGCCCGGCCCCACCCCCGCGCCCGAAGAGCCGCCGGAACCGGAAGAACCCGGCGAAATTTACCTGGTTCAGCCCGGCGACACGTTGGGCCGGATTGCCCAAAAATTCTACGGCCAGTTTACCCTGTGGCCTTTGATTTTTGAGGCCAATCGAGATAAAATCTCCAACCCCGGTCTCATTCGGGTAGGCATGGAATTGCGAATTCCGCCTCGTCCATAAAAATATCTCACTAAGAGTTTACAACCAATGGCCGATAATGTATTTGACACCCTCAAAGAACGAGATTTTATCGCCCAGGTTACGGACGAAGACGCCGTCCGTAAAGTGCTGGGCGGCAAACAAATTGTCTTTTACGTGGGCTTTGATGGCTCCGCCGACAGCCTGCACGCCGGCCATCTTGTGCCAATTATGGCCATGATGCACCTGCAGCGGGCCGGGCATCGCCCCATTGGGCTGGTGGGCGGCGGCACCACCATGATTGGCGACCCCAGCGGGCGCAGCGAAATGCGCCAGATGCTCGATAAGCAGACTATTCTGGCCAATGTTGACAAGCTGCACGCCCAGCTTAACCGCTACCTGAATTTTGAGGGGGGGCAGGCCATTGCCGAAAACAACGCCAAATGGCTGTTGGAGTTGAATTATATTGACTTTTTGCGCGAGATTGGCCGCCATTTCAGCGTCAACCGCATGCTGGCCGCCGAAGCCTACCGGGCCAGGCTGGAAAAGGGCCTCAGCTTCATCGAGTTCAACTACCAGCTTTTGCAGGCGTATGACTATCTGGAACTGTACCGGCGGCACAACTGTGTGATGCAAATGGGTGGCGATGACCAGTGGGGCAACCTGCTGGCCGGCGTCGATTTGATTCGCCGGGTTGAGGGTGAAACTGTCCACGCCATGACCTATCATTTGCTGACCACCGCCGGCGGAGCCAAAATGGGCAAAACCGCCGCCGGCGCAGTCTGGCTCGACGCCGGCAAACTCAGCCCGTACGACTACTACCAGTATTGGATTAACTGCGACGACCGTGACGTGGCAAAGCTGCTCAAAATCTTCACCTTTTTGCCAATAGACGAAATCAAGCGGCTCTCTGCGCTGGAAGGGGCCGAAATCCGCCAGGCCAAGCGGGTGCTGGCCTTTGAAGCCACCAAAATTACCCACGGCCAGGCCGAAGCCGAGGCCGCCGAGCAGGGCGCTAAAGCCGCTTTTGCCGGCAGCGGCGATGTCGAGGCCGTGCCCACCACCACCCTCGCCCGCTCGCGGCTGGAAGCGGGGCTGGGCCTGCTGGAGATTTTTGACGAAGTGGGCCTCACCAAATCTCGCAGCGAAGCCCGCCGGATGGCGCAACAGGGCGGCATCTACGTCAACGATGAACGGGTTGACGAAATTGAAACCATCCTCACCCCGGCCCATCTCACGGCTGAAGGCATCATGCTGCGGGCCGGCAAAAAGAAATATCACCGCCTGGTGTTTGAGGGCTAAGAACCTGTTGAGGCCAAAAGTTAATAATGCCTAAAATAAAATCGACCCCGGATCAGCCGGGGTCATTTTTTTAGGGAGAGAGGAACATGGATGGATATTGTTCCTTCAATTCACGAGCCGCATTACCGGCGCCGCCAGAATATGACCCCCACCACTACCAGCAGCGCAATTACAAAGGCAAAAACGCCGCAGCCGGCAACGCTGACCAGCAGGCCGCTGCGCAGATTAAACAGGCCGGATTGTTCGCCCGGCTGGGGCGCGGGCGGGGTGTCTGAGCTACCCATAACTGGAGGCTGGCCCTGCTCCGAAACGCCAAGCTGGCCATTTTGCTGCTGGCTTGGAATCACCTGGGCATCCCGCGTTGTCAGAATTACCTGTTCAATCTTGAGCGGGCTGGTCCCATCGTTTTTGGCCCTAAAGGTGATTTGGGCAAAACTTTTGCTGCCATTTACCGGAGGAGCGGGATTAAGCAGTGTGGCTGCAAAATCAATTTTGCCGGCGGCGTTGTCGGCTCTGTTGGCGGCAATGAAGCCATCTTTCAGCCAATCCTCGCTCTGAATTTGCACATCCGGTTTGTCGGGGTCAGCATCTACCACCTCCACCAATTTTGAGTCAAATGTAAGATGGACTTCGATGCCATACAGCTCCTGCACGTCTTCAAAAAGAAGGGTGACTGTCTTTTCCGCGCCCGGTTTCAGCCCCAGTGAAAGTGGGTCTGGCCGCACGATGGCCCCGGAGTTGGCCATCGCTGCGGGAATTAAACCAACCATCCCCACCCCTAAAATGAATGTGACCCCTAAAACCCACATCACTAAATGCCTTGTTTTTAGACTCATAATGGCCTCCTGCGCTTGATATGTTTCTTGGGGGATTTCATGAATAAGATTAAGGCGGCCACCCCCAACAGGGCGGTTGCGCCCACACACCCTGCCAGGCCGGTGAATAGACTGCCCACAATTAAAACCTTCTCGGAGTTGCTCATAGCAGCCGGTTGAGCCGTAATTTTGTCGTCCGCTGCCGGCCTGGGCGAGGAGTTATCGGGTTGGGTAGAAGTGTTGCCTGCGGCCGGCGGGTTGACCGCTGCTGCTTGCGGCGTGGCCGGCGGTGAGGGTTCTGAGGGGACGATGGCAGGCAGCGGCGTTGGCGTGGGTGGTTTGGGCGGCACAATAACAATGGCGCCATTTTGAGGCTGGACACTCAACTTGACTCCCCGCCGGTCGACAATGTCCACAAAATCAATGGTAAAAGCCGATTGCTGTCCCAAAGTTTTACCCCTGAGTTGAATAGACAGCACAATGCCGGTGCCGCTGGCCGGCGGGGTGGGGTTGGTTTGGGTGGTGACATATTGCAGCGTGCCGGCCTGATTATCGGCGGTGTTGCGCACCAGAAAATCGGGTTGCAGAAATGAGCCGGGGGTCATCTGGATACCATCTTTAGCCGGATCGGCATCTACTACCTCAACTACCGCGGGGTCAAATTTAGCCCGCACCTCGATTCCGTACACTTCGTAAGCGTTTTCCAGAATGATGTTGACCGTTTCTATCTGGTTCTGTCCAATCTCAACAGTCAGGGGATCGCTGCGCACCAGAGTACTATCCGCCTGGGCTGAAGCGGGCATTATAGTAACATAAATCAGGCAGAGCAGGGCGCTTAGCCTGAATATTTGATAGAGATATTTAGAATGATGCATTAGTAACTTCAATGTTTGCTGCCTTTGAGTTGCTAAGATTTCAAGGGTCTGTGTTGTCGCATCTTCTCCCAAAAAAGTGACTGCTATCAGACACAAATATCATCATCAGGGTGTTTGCATAAAGTTAGCCCCGGCCAGCACCAGGTCAAGGATGTTGACAACGCCGTCATTGTTAATATCGCTGCTGCCGGAGTCGCCACAACTGCCGGGCGAGTCGCCAAAATCCTGACTAATGCAAACGAGATCATCCGTCTCGATCTTGCCGTTGTTATCAGCATCCCCGCCTTTGGGGGTGATAGTGACGGCCGGATAATTATTGTTTGGCGCAAGGCGCTGTGTGACCCGGCCGCTCACATATAACGCGTGACTGGCCTCCAGTTGATAAGTGGTGCCGCCGGGCAGCACCGGCACGCTGGCTGTAAAATTCCCCGTTGCCGGGTCAATGTTGACCACCGTCGGGGCAAAATTATTGTCCAGATCGGTCAGCGTTACGGTGCTGCTTGCATCGGGCGCGGCGTGACCCTGGAGAACTACGCTGCCGCTCACGCGGGCATAATCATAATTTATGGGCGCCGGGTTTGCTTCGGACACAGCGGCTGAGGCATCGCTGGTGAGGGGCTGCTGGTGAGTTAGAATGAGGGGTAGGAAAACCGGGTTTGTCCCCGGCGCGCCGCTTGCAGCTACTTCAAAAGCCCCATTTTGAGATTCTACACTCAATTTGGTCCCCTGTCGATTGACGATATCTACGGCGGTAATAGTAAAGGGGGATTGGGTGGCTGGACTTTTGCCTCGAAATTGTATGGCTAAAACAACCCCCGTACCACTAACGGGCGGGGATGGGTTAGTCTGAGTGACCACAAATTCCAGCGCGCCGGTCTGGTTATCGGCGGTGTTGAGCACCAAAAAATCCGGCTTGAGAAAGGGGCCGGGAGTCATTTGCAGGCCGGCCTGGACGGGGTCAGCATCGACCACCTCGACCACGGCCGGGTCAAAGCTGGCCTTGACGCTGAGGCCGTAAACCTCCTGGGCGTTTTCCAGAACCAGGGTGAGCGTTTTTACCTGATTCTGGATCAGGTACAGAGCTGGGGGATCGACCCGCAGCAGCGCGCCATCGGCCTGAGCCGGCAGGGGCAGCAGCAACAGGCCAATCAGGCCCAGCGCCGCGCCCAGCCTGATTATATGAGCCGTGAAATTAAATCTGGGGACTGGTAGTGATAGCTTCAAAGCAAGTCACCTTTGCTGGCCGGTCAGAAGCAGGGGTGGCGCTACCACGCGCAGCGCCACTCCGGGCAGGCCGCCTTCAAAATTTTTTTGAGTAGACCTCAAAGGTTTTCAAAACCTTTGAGGTCTCATTTCGGGCAGACCTTCCACAAAAGCGCGTTGTTAAACAGACGCCATTACCACGCTTGCGGTGTGGCTAGCCCATAATTGCCGCCGGGCAACACCAGGTCGAGAATGTTGGTTGTGCCATCGGCGTTGATGTCGCTGCTGCCGGTAGTACCACAGACAACCGGCGCGCCGCCAAAAGCGCCACCGATGCAGGACAGGTCGCTGATATCAATCAGGCCGCTGTTGTCGGCGTCACCGCCCTTGAGCTTGGTTGGGCCGGCATCGTAGGCGTCGCCGGGCATCAAAGTGTGGGTCATCTGATTGCCCAGGTACAGGCTGTGCGCTGCGTCAAAGGTGTAGTCAGTTCCACCGGGCATAACCTTGATATTACTGATGCTCCAGGCGCCTGTGCTGGGATCAAAGCTGGTTGAATAGGGCGCAAATGCGCCATTGGTCAGGGTGACTGTCCCCGCATCAATTGGGGTAGCGCGACCTTGCAATGAAACAACACCGCTGGCGGACGCATATCCGCAGACGGTCAGGTGTAGCGGGCCGCCGGTGGCGTGACCAATAACATTGGCGTCTTTATCAGACAGGATGTCATTGCTGATGGTAACATCAAACTCGCCGGCATTCAGTCCCGTAAAGGTGATCTCGGCTACGGTGCCGGAGCCGGAGACAGGTAACTGCGGGTCCACGTGGCTAACCGAGAACTGGCACTTTCCGGCAGCGCAGGTTGCGTTCCAAGGTTTGCTGGCCGGGGCCGATGTGTCGAAGAAGGAATCAACAAAGGCGCCGCTGGCGCTGACCTTCGCATCATCATAGCTCACCTCAAACTGGTAGCCAAACACGTCGGTGACGCTATTGAGGTCAATCTTGACAACGCTTGTTTCGCCGGTGCAGAAGAGCGGGGTGTTGGTTGTCACGTCAATGCCGGTGGGAGGCTCAACGTAGCCGACGCTCACCTTTAATTTGTTGCACCCGTCACAACCACTGTTTGACTGAGGCCAAGTGAGAACCATATCCCCTTCAAGAGTGAACCCGCCAGTGAGATCAACTCCCTTGATGTTCCAGTCCAATGTTCCAGTATTCCCGGTAACATCGCTCAATGGATTCCCGTTGAGTGTCGCATTATTGAAGCTGACAATTTCATCCACTGGACCAGTACCAACCTGACCTCGGAGAGTGAGTTGCAAGTAATTCAAATCTCCTGGTGCTGGAAATGTAGTAGTGGTTTCCATTACATAAGGGCCGTCTATACCGTCAGGATCGATTGTGGCTGTGAATTTGCCTGCACCATCGTATACAAGTGTTACCTTATTTGTTGCAGCGTATTTGGCTGGATTAGTATCCCAAGTTGCTTGACCTACATTACATTCATAACCTCCTTCACACGGGCCGAGGAATCCTTCATACCCGCTCTTACCAGGGTTGAAGAGGTGTCGATAAACTAACACTGCCTTGGTGGTCGCAGTCGCGTCGTAGCCGGGAACCCAGTCCGGCCCACTGGCAACAGCCATGCTGGTCACAGAAAGCAACAAGGCCATCAATACCAAAATCAGCAAAAATCTTAGTTTCATTGTTAATTCCTCCATATCAGTGAGCTAGGTGGCCGCTGTCCTCAGTGACAGCAGGCCGGTTTTATTAAATTTTCTATTCGTTACGGAAAAACGGTTTGTTTGGCGCGGCAGGGGGTGAGTGGCCAAGCGCGCGCCGTTTCTAAAACATCAACAGGTTTTCCCCCTACCCTACCTCCTTTCGTTCCCAGGCATCCATCATAATTTGCTCCAGGTCCCAGGTTTGAGGCTTGCTCATGGCGTAAGCGCCAAAAATCACAATAGCAACGGTTTCATTATAACAGCCAAAAGGGGGTGAAATATTTCAGTTTACCTTGCAAAAAATATTCAGTTTGAATGTTTCAGAATGACAAAAAATAGAATGGGGGGCAAGAATTATGGGTAGGGTACCCGCGCGGAGATAAATTAAGCCAGTAGAGTGGCCGTTGATTGCTATCGTTAACTTAAGGCGTCATTAGTTGGCCTTTGGGCCTGTATTTGCAGGGCGTGATTCACTGCGCTGATAATCTCTTGATTATTGACCGGCTTCAGCAGAAAATCCGTTACCAGTTCCGAGTTTAGCGTAGTAATGATATCTTTAAATTCTTTATGGCCGGTCATTATTATGATTGCCAGATTGAGGTGCATCTGTTCGACCTGCTGTAATAGTTCCAGGCCAGACAACCCCGGCATATACATGTCTAATATTAGCAAATCATAGTGGTTAAGTCGCAATAATTTTAAGGCCTGGTCGCCGGAGTTGGCTACCTGAATCAGAAAACCCTCCAGCTGAAGTATACGCGCCACTGCTGAACAGATGTCCACCTCATCATCTACTACCAATATGCTGGCCCCGGGTGTTAAAGCCGGGCAGGTTTCCTCGCCTTTTTGAGTTGGTATCATCTTTGTTATCATGGGGGATGCTGTAATTAATAAAAATCAACAGCATCTTACCAAACTGAAAATAGTTGGTAGGGGCGAGGCCATTCGGTCCAGCGATTCTTTACCTTTTAACCATCAATCCGAATAGCCTCGCTCCTATGTTGCCATTTTGAACACCGTGGTCAAAGTGCCGATTTTTAACTGAACCGAGTGTGGTTCTTAACATTATAAAGTAAGAAGCAGGCGTGATTATTTCACTTATTCTTTCAAAAATAATTCAGTTTGAATAATTAGGCAGATAAGCGCAGGGGCAGCGGCTTTGGCCGGTTTATTGGGGGCTAAAGCGATAGCCACGCCGCCGCACGGTGCAAATAAAGCGAGGTTTTTTGGGGTTGGGTTCAAGCTTCTGGCGCAAGCGTGAAATATAAGGCCGAGTAACACTTTCCGCTTCATCCTCGTCCAAGATATCGCCCCAGCCGATGAAAATTATTCTGCGGCAGGAAAGTATTTGATCGGGAAAGCTCATCAGGCTGGCCAGAACGGTGGCCTCTCCTTTGGACAGTTCGACCTGGTTGGCTGGATTACCTTCTAGCGTTACCAGCCGTTTTTTGCGATCTAAGAAAAATGGGGATATTTTGATAAATTGCGGTAAGGCTACTGCGGAAGGTTGCGGCTCAGGTGGGGACTCTGGCGCAGGGGGCAGGCTTGGTTCGGGGTTGGGTTGGTCGACAACATTTAAGATCTCACGTGCAGCCCTAATTAAACGTTGCTGGCTTGACTTTTCGACCTGCTTGTTCAAGGCTCGATGAACGGCGTCCAGTATTTCTTCATTGCTGGCCGGCTTAAGCAGGTAATCTACCACCTCATCGGATTTTGCTGCGGCTATGGCGCTTTCAAGTGTGGCGTGCCCGGTCAGGATAATAATTAATAACTCTGGCCAGGTTTGTCGGGCTTGTTGCATAACTTGCAACCCATCTAATCCGGGTAAGTGCAGGTCAAGCAGCATCAAGTCGTAGGGATTGTGCTTAAGTATACTCAACGCCTCATTCCCAGAGGCGGCCTCGTCGGCGGTGTAGCCTTCCAGATTCAGAATCTGGGTTAGTCCCGAGCGGATTTCTGGCTCATCGTCTACTACCAATAAGCGCGAAGATAAGGCATTATGTGTAGAAAGAGGGATTGGGTCTTCAGCGAGCCTATCCATATTTGATAAACCTTTATAACAGTTGTGCTTGAGCAGGTTAAGCTTGTCTTCAATTTTAAGGGACAATTATAAGATATAAATCAAAACACAATAAGAAAACAGTTAGACTAACAGACTATAGTTGCGGGTTGTGGTTGATTACACGGCTGGCAGCTTAATTGTAAAAATCACGCCCCAATCTTCGGTTAAATTTTCTGCAATTAACATGCCTGCGTGTTGTTGCGCCAACTGATGGCTAATCCACAAGCCCATACCGCTGCCCTCGGCTTTGGTGGTAAAAAAGGGTTCAAAAATGTGTGGCAAAACGTCTCGGGGAATGGCCGGGCCGGTATTGGTGAAAGAGATGGCAACATCTTTTCCCTCACAATAAACCGAAATATTAAGCTGACCGCTATCTGGCATAGCCTCAATAGCGTTGACGATTAAATTCAAAAATATTTGAGTTAATTGGTCTGCTACGGCCAGAACAGGGGGAATATTATCTTGCAATTGCATGCTCAACCGGATATGATTTTGCTCCAGACGTTTTTGGGTAAGGGCCACTACCTGGCGCAGAAGTTCGATTACAGACGCTGGCTGCTGCGGAATTGATCTCGGGTGCGCCAGGTTGAGCACCCGGCGGGTGATGTTGTGTAAACGCTCAATTTGCTTGTTAATAATGTGTAAATATTCTTCTTTTTCTGTTTCTTTCAAAGGGTATTTTAAGATCAAATCCAGATGACTTTGCATGGCCTGCAAGGGATTATTCAACTCATGGGCCAGCGCTGCGGCCAGATGCCCCAGGGCGGCCAGTCTTTCGGTGCGGATGGCCTGCTGCTGGGCCTGTTTCCGTTGGGTGATGTTGCGTACAAGCGCCAACACTTCGTCCGGGCCGGCCGTAACCAGGCGTACCTCAAAAACCTGTTTTCCCAACAATGTTGACACGTCGTATTCAAAAACCTGCATCAGTTTGGTGTCGAGAGTTTGCCCAATATATTGCAGAAAGGTGTCAACTGTTTCAGAAGGAAAGATATCATTCAAATGCTGGCCGCCGATAGCTGCATCCAATATCTCACGCAGGTTGTCGTTTGCTTTGTAATCTAAAAGCTCTCCCTGGCGGCTCAGGTAAAACATAGAGTCGGGGATGGCATCTAAAATACTTTGGGTTCTGGCTGAATTCCGGCGCAATTCATTTTCTACTTGCAGCCGCTCCTCAATTTCTTGCTGCGCTTGCTTGTATAACCTGGCATTTTCCATAGCAATAGCGGCCTGATTGGCCAGCAGCTGGGTAAGGGCAATATCTTGCGGTGTGAAAATACGTTCTTCCCGGCTATCTACTACTTCTACCAGCCCGACAATCCGCTCTTGAAATTCCATTGGCAGCATCAACAACGTTTTGAGTTGGAAATGTTGCATAAAATCTCGTTCAGCCGGGTCAACACCGGGCTGGCTAATGGTCATTTGTTGAGCGTACCCCTCCAGTAAAACCTGCCTGGTCAAAGGGTAATCTGCCATACGATATTCTGCCTTTGGCTTGCCTTCGCCCCACCAATTACGTGTTCCATAATTGGCAATTACCAAAATGGTATCGGTTTTTCGATTCCATTGGGAAATGTAGCAACCTTCAACCTCTAAAAAGTTGGTAATTTCTCTGGTTAGGGTTTCTAACACGTAATTTAGATCTAAATTGGTAGCAAGGGTGGCGCTGGCAAATTGTAGCGTGAGCAGCTTTTGATTGAGTTCCGAGGCTTCCTGTTCAGCCTGTTTGCGTTCGACCAGTTCTTGCTGCGCTTGCTCGTATAACCTGGCATTTTCAAGAGCAATAGCGGCGGCATTGGCCAGAGGATGCAAAAATCTGGCGTCGGTAGGCGAGAACATATCGGCTGTTTCACTATCTAGCCTGAGCAGGCCGAGTACCTGGTTGCGCAGACAAATAGGTACCGAAATAGATGATTTTATCCATTCCAGAGACGGTATCGCCACCCATTCGGGGTTTTGTTGCGTATTGGGCACTACTAATGGTTGACGCGATTGGACCGCCTGGGCATCTAGCGGAAAATCTTCAAGCTTTTGAGCCAGGTTAGCTATAGCATCCCCGGCGCCATAGGTTTGATAACCCCACCAGCGGGCAATTCGCAAGGTGTTTTCTTGTAAAAGGGTAATGTTGGCGGCGGTATGGGGCACAAGCCGATAAGCCTGGCACAAGATTTCACCCAATACCGCCTGCGAGCTGGTTTGGGCTGAAAGTATTAAAAAAATATCTTCCAGAGTTTCAGCCAGCAGGCGCTGCTGGCGTTCGGCAGCCAGCAGGCGTTCTTGCTCTTTTTCTGCCTCTTTGCGGATTGTAATATCAAAGGCCGTACCCAAAACAGCCGCGTTACCTTCAAATTCAATCAGCCCTAAGGTAACATCAATCCAGCGTAATTGGCCGTTTTTGGTTAGCAGCTCAAGTTCGTATCGTTTAGAGGTAACCAGACCTTGCTGGCGAGCCAACCCCTGTTCTTTAATATATTCGCGGGCATCAGGGTGAAATATATCCCAAAAATCCAGCCCCAAAAGTTCTTCTTGAGAATAGCCGGTAATGGTTTCAGCCGCGGGGTTAACGTAGCGGATGCGAGTATCCTGATAGATAAATATGGCTGCGGCGGTTGTTTCGGCCAAAGTGCGAAACAGGGCTTCATTTTGGGGAAACATCTGAGCAATCCCTTTCAAATGTTTGGCGTTTTGCCTGAACATTTGCTGGCGGAGTGTGGTTAACTCTTTTATAAGCTCTTGCCTGGATTTTTTCTCATCTTGCATTGATGCCTCAACCCAATATTCTGATTTTCAAGGTCCGTCCGCCTGTCAGGGGTTAGCTGGTTTCATATTATAACACGACTACTCGATTTTTCTAATCGTCGTTGCCTCCACTTTAGGGTTGTTGCAAGGTTGGAGATTGAATTTTATAACGGCGTAGGGGTACGGCCGCCAAACAGGCGACCCTAATTTCTAGATTTTTGCGCGGGCCATTTTTCTCATAAGGGCTTTGTTAATAGTCGGGCCTGCTGCCGCAAAAATAAGCAGACTGGCAAACAGAACAATAGCTACCCAGCGATACATTAGAAAGATTCCGGCCTGCTCATATAAAAACCCGCCCAGAAACGCTCCGGTGGCCATAGCCAGGCCAAAGCAAACGCTCGACAATAACCCCTGCGCGGTTGCGCCCAATCCTTTGGGGGCTATTTGGCCGGCATACGAGACGCTGGCCGCCCACATCAAGGCAAAGGACGGACCGTGTAACAGTTGAAAAAAGATTGCCACGGCGGGTTGGGTTACTATTGAATAAATCAGCAGCCGGCCTCCCTGGCTAATCACCGCCACAACCAGTAGTTTGCGTGGCCCAAATCGCTTAAGCAGGGAGTCAGAATAGAAAAAGAAAATCAGCTCGCTAACCGTAGCGATGGTTAAGGAAAGCCCCATGACCGTTTCACCGGTGCCCAAACGTTTTAAATACAAGAACCAGTAATTGTGAACGGTTGAGTGGCCCATTCCCCCCAAAAATACCAGCAATAAAAATAACGGCCAGCGAACATCGCTGAGCAGGGTACGCAACCCCTGGCCAAAACCGCTGGCAAGGCTGGCTCTGCTTACCGGCAATCGTAATACCCCTATCAAACCCAAAAATCCCAGCAAGGCGGAGCTGTAAAAGGCCCAGCCAAGGCCAAACCGCTCAACCAGTTGGCCGGCCAGCGGCGCAGCCACGCCCCAGCCAAGCGACCCCCACAGCCTGACTTTGCCATACCGGCTGCTGTCATCGTTTAGCGCCTCTAAAACTGTGTGATCAATTAAGGGCATAATTGGCCCCATAAAAAAAGCATAAAGCGCTACCAGCGGCACAAGCGTCCAAAAAGAATTGGCCAGATAGATTAAAAGCGCAAACACAATATTACCAACAACGGCCACGGCCAAAAGCTGCTTGTGCTGCCTGGTGGCATCGGCCAGGCCGCCCCACAATGAGGAACTTATCAGGGTTATCAGCGGCATAACACCCGCCAGCAAACCAATCTGCCGGCCCGATAGCCCCAGTTGCTCATAATACAACACTAAAAAGGGCAGCAGCGCCGATGCAGCCGCAAAGAACAAAAAGTAACTAATTCTGCCCAAGAAAATAGACCGGTTTAATTTAGGCCCGGTTGATGTCATCATACTTAATTCCAGATGGTAGATTGCCCTTCGCTACGGATGATTAGATAATTCCACAGCGTTAAATGATGCCTGCGCGGTAAAAATAGGCCGGCAGTAAAATCTGTTTGTTGCCCATTTTGTAATATTGGTTTGTGGCGATGAACTTCCCACGCAGGCCGCAATGGTTGGCGACGCCGGTCAAAAACAACCGCCCGAAAGCCGCGTTCTTTCACCTGTTCCACCGCCGGTATTAAGAGCTGCAACTTAGCCAGCATCTTTCTCAGCCCGGCAATTTCCTCAACAGAGTGGTTGGGAGCCAAAACTTCGCGCAAACGGTCGGCCGTTGCCTCATTGGTGTTTTCCGACAAAATTTCATCAACCGTCTCCAGAAGCTGTGCGGTTTCAGCCTCTGTCACCGGCTTTTCCTTCAACTCAATTAACCCGGCCAGTTTATGATAATGTTGCTGCTCAAGCAATTTTAGCCAGGTATACGTTCGGTTTATTACCCTGGGGCGCTCAATCAGGTTGTTTAATTTGGCCATCAATTCAAAAATTTCGTCTTCTCTGCAATGGAGCGCCAATTTTTGATGGGCGGCCAGTTTGGCAGTGGTCAGAGAAAAGCCAAAAACTGATTTCCAGGGATGACGAATATCACCGGAATAGATAATATCCTGTTTGCCATATGGCCAGCTTCTGGGTGAATAAAGAGAATCATTCGCTGCATCTTGAGAGTTGCTTATCATTTCCATTACTCCGTGATTGCCAAAAGATTAAAACAGATTAGCTTTTTGACCCTGAACAAAAGTTTTTGTACTCTTAATATAGCTGCAAACCGTACCAAAAACGTTCCCTAATTCGCTCCAAAAAAATCTTTCTGGCAGATGTATCGGAATTATTCGACTCTTCAATTTGCGGTTTTGATTATAATCATATCAAATGTTTAACAACAGACTAGCAAAGGACGCCAAAATAATGCAAAAAGATTTTCACTTTGATACCCTGGCCATCCACGCCGGCCAGCCGCCCGACCCAACCACCGGCGCGGTAATGACCCCCATCTATCAAACCTCAACCTATGTGCAAACCGATTTGGGCAAACACAAAGGTTTTGAATACTCCCGCACCGACAACCCCACCCGCACGGCCCTGCAAAGCTGCATCGCCGCGCTGGAGGGAGGGGAGTACGGCCTGGCCTTTGCCTCGGGCATGGCGGCCACCGACACGCTGCTGCGGCTGGTTGGCCCCGGCCAGCACGTGTTGGTGGGGGATGACGTGTACGGCGGCACCTACCGGCTGTTTGACAAAATTCTGCGCCACTACGGCCTTGAGTTTAGCTATGTTAATATGGCCAATCTGTCTACCGTGGCCGATGCCATGCGCCCCGAGACCCGGCTGGTCTGGCTGGAAACGCCCACCAACCCTCTGCTCAAGCTGGCCGATATTGCCGCCATCAGCGAACTGGCCCACCGGCAGGCCGCCCAGGTGGTTGTTGACAACACCTTTGCCACGCCCTATTTGCAGCAGCCGCTCAAACTGGGGGCCGATTTTGTGGTTCACAGTACCACCAAATACATGGGTGGCCATTCTGATGTGGTTGGCGGGGCCATTGTCACCAGCGACCGGGCCGCCTACGACCAGCTAAAATTTTTGCAGAACGCCATCGGGGCCGTGCCGGGGCCAATGGACTGCTGGCTGGTGCTGCGCGGCCTCAAAACCCTGCCGCTGCGCATGGAGCGCCATTGCGCCAACGCCCGCCGGATTGCCGCTTTTCTGGCCGGCCATCCCGCGGTGGACAAGGTTTACTATCCCGGCCTGGAATCAGACCCCGGCCACGCGCTGGCCACCCGGCAAATGCGCGATTTTGGGGGGATGATTTCATTCATCGTTAAGGGGGGGCTGGCAGCGGCCCGCCGGGTTGTAACCCGCACCGAAATTTTTGCCCTGGCCGAGTCGCTGGGCGGCGTAGAGTCCCTCATCGAGCAGCCGGCCAGCATGACCCACGCCTCCGTGGCCGATTCTGCGCTGGCCGTTGACCCCGGCCTGATTCGCCTCTCCGTTGGCATTGAGCATATTGATGATTTGCTGGCGGATTTGGAGGCAGCGATGAAGGAGTTGGATTAGGCAACCCTCGCTCCCAAAATAGCTGATTTTACAGTAGACGTAGTGCGTAGTGCGGGTTGCGTGACAAATTTTTTACGCACTACATGCTACGCACCACGTTCTACTTCACCTGCCCGGTCAAAAAGTCCAGCAGGTCGATTTTGGTAATGATGCCGGCCAGCTTGTCGTCATCCACTACCAGCACAACGCGGCGGGTGGTGAAAACGCTCATCAGCGACTCCAGTTGGGTATCGGATGAGATGGTGGCCACATCGCTGCGAATGAGCGACTCGATGGTTTCCGACGGTTCGTGATGATGACCGGCCATTAACATATGGTCCAGCAGCTCCACCTCGGTCACAATGCCAACCAGCCGGCCATCGTTTTCCACCACCGGCACCTGCGAGATGTCGTGCGCTTTCATCAGCCGGATGACCTCGGTTTGCAAATCGGCGGGGTGGGCGGTGTAAAGCGTCTGGTCGGTTTTGCAATTGAGCACATCCAGCACGCGAATTTCGGCCCAGGTTGATTCCAGGAAGCCGTTTTCGCGCATCCAGTCATCGTCAAACACCTTGCTCAAATAGCGCGAGCCGGAGTCTGGCAGAATGACGACCACTGTGGCATCCGGTCCCAAATCGTGGTGGCGAATATAATGCAGCGCCCCGGCCACCGCCGAGCCGGACGACCCCCCGCAAAAAATTCCCTCCTCGCGCACCAGCCGGCGAGTCATCAAAAATGATTCTTTGTCGGTAACCTGCACGGTATCATCAATCACCGACAGGTCAAGCGTGCCGGGCAGAAAATCCTCACCGATGCCCTCAACCTTGTAGGTGTGGGCCGGCGTCATTCTGCCGGTTTGAAATAACTCATGCAACAATGAGCCGATGGGGTCTACCCCCACAATTTTAATGGCCGGATTCTGCTCTTTCAGGTAGCGACCCACGCCGGTAATGGTGCCGCCGGTGCCCATGCCGGCTACAAACACATCGATCTTGCCGCCGGTTTGCTGCCAGATTTCCGGCCCGGTGATTTGATAGTGGGCCTGGGGGTTGGCCGGGTTGTGGTACTGGTTGGCCAAAATGGCGTTGGGGGTTTCTTCAACAATCCGTTTGGAAACGGAGTAATAGCTGCGGGGATCATCCGGCTCAACCGCTGTGGGGGTAATCACCACCTGCGCCCCGTAAGCCCGCAACAGTTGAATTTTCTCATTGCTCATTTTGTCGGGCATCACAAAAATGCATTTGTAACCTTTTAACGCGGCGGCAATGGCCAGCCCCACGCCGGTGTTGCCGCTGGTGCCCTCAACAATGGTGCCGCCGGCTTTGAGTTTGCCGCTGCGTTCGGCATCTTCAATAATGGCCGGCCCGATGCGGTCTTTCACCGAGCCGCCGGGATTGAAAAATTCCACCTTGGCCAGCACGGTTGGCCTTACGCCGCGTGTCACCCGGCTCAGTTGCACCAATGGAGTGTGTCCAATGGTAGTCAAAATGTTTTTATGGATGGCAATGGTTTCAGTGGCCAAGCCATCTACTGCCGTAGCAATACTCATTGTCGATTACTCTCCTGATTTACATAATTTTTGCAGTGCGCTACCAATTTTGGATGATTAAAAATATGTGTGGTATCATCGAGTTGAGTTGAGGAAAAACAGCGATTAAAATTTGCGCTCAATTTCATTATACGGATGCAGCCAATCCGATACAAGAAAGTGATTCTGAAACACGAAAACCCGTTTCACAGGAGTGTGACCGAGCCTACGGCGCAGCGCCGAGAATGAAAATCAGGAACACAGAGAACGCAAAGATGACACAGAGCGACACAAAGTTTTTTAATATTTCTCTGTGTGGCTTTGTGAGGTCTCGGTGTAACTCTGCGTAATTTTATTTTCACAGGAGCTAATCAATGCGATTGAAAGACAAAGTGATTATTGTAACCGGCAGCACTACCGGCATTGGCGAGGCGACAGCCCGGCGCTGCGTGGCCGAAGGGGCCAAAGTGGTGGTGCATGGCCGCGACCGGCAGCGCGGCCAGCAATTGGTGGCCGGGTTGGGCCAGGCCGCCCACCTGCACATTGATGATATTGCCGACCCGCAGGCGCCGCAGCGGCTGGTGGAGGCGGCCATTGGCGCCTTCGGCAGGCTGGATGGCATTGTGAATAACGCCGCCTGGATTATCCGCAGCACGCTGTACACCACCGATGTGGAGATGTTTGACCGGGTGATGGCCACCAATGTGCGCGCCCCGTTTTTGTTGATTAAGGCGGGCATCGAGTACCTCAAGCAGAGCCGCGGCTCGGTGGTGAATATTGGCTCGATTAACGCCTACACCGGCGAGGCCCGCCAATTTGCCTACAGCATTTCCAAAGGCGCGCTGATGACCCTCTCTCGCCATCTGGCCAACGCCTTTGCCGCCGAGCAGGTCCGCTTTACCCATTTTAACGTGGGCTGGGTCATCACCCCCAACGAGTACAAACTCAAAATGATCGAGGGGCTGCCCGAAGGCTGGTCTGACAACCCCGACCCCGACAGCGTGCCTGCCGGCAAAATGACCCAGCCGGACGAGATTGCCGCCCACGCCGTTTTCTGGCTCAGCGATGAGAGCCGGCCTATCTCCGGCAGTGTCATTGATTTGGAGCAATACCCCATTATCGGCCGCATCCCGCTAAAAGAGGGCGATCAATAGGGGTGGGGCCGCCCCAAACGCCTTCAGCGAAGACGAGAATAAGAAACTGGTCCACCCCCACCCGTCGCCTGCGGCAATTCCCTCCCCCTGCCAGGAGGAGGGATGGGATGGGGGTTATTTTCAGGAGAGATTATGTCACAGCAAGCGCACGTTTTTGAAACCCGAATGACGCACACAACCCAACTCAACTACCTGCTCCATTTGCCCATGGATTACAGGCCGGATGGAGCGCAGCAATGGCCGCTGATTCTGTTTTTGCACGGAGCCGGCGAGCGCGGCAGCGATCTGGAGCAAATAAAAATCCACGGCATACCCAAAATTGTGGCGCAGCAGCCGGATTTTCCTTTCATCACCATTTCGCCGCAGTGCCCGGAAAATGAGTGGTGGCTGGACAAAATTGAGGCGTTGAGCCGCTTAATTGACGAAGTGGCGGCCAATTATGCGGTTGATACCCGCCGCATCTACCTGACCGGCCTGAGCATGGGCGGCCACGGCTGCTGGCATTTGGCGACCACCTACCCGCAGCGATTCGCCGCCATAGCGCCTATCTGCGGTTGGGCGACGCGGCTGCTGGGTTTTCCAGAGCGGGTGTACGTGCTAAATGATGTGCCGGTCTGGGCCTTTCACGGCGCAAAGGATGACATTGTGCCGGTGGGCGAGTCAGAAAAGCTGGTTGACGCGCTCAATGCCTGCGGCGGCAACGCCCGCTTCACCATCTACCCCCACGCCGAGCACGACTCCTGGACACAAACCTACGATAACCCGGAGTTGTATGAGTGGTTTTTGCGGCATAAGCTATCCTCTCAGTGATTCGGGATAAGGTAGGGGCGAGGCAACGCAAATTGGCGTATGAGCGCAAATAATACGCTTTCCGAGTTGCCTCGCCCCTATCTGTTTTTGAAAAGAAAGCTGTTAACTAACAGTTTTTCTCAATGAGGTCAAATTTGCCTGCCGGAAAAATTGGCGATAGGCTGCGGTTTCGGCCAGAGCGGATTTGAGAACGGTTTCAACGGTGGCGGCTTCTGCGGCGGGCGGCTGCTGCGCCGGTCGAACGACCACCAGTTCCTCTTCCTCGGCGTAAAAAGTCAGCTTGCCCTGGGCTACCAGCCAATTCAGCCCCAACCGGGTGGTTGAGACCCGATGCCCCAGCGCGGCGGCCAGCTCCTCCCAAATAAGTTCGCCCTCTTTGTGAGCCAGGGCGTATTTGACCAGCCCCAGCAACTGTTTGACAAACGCGCCAAAGCCATCCAATGGCGAGGGCAGTCCGACCACAATAACCTCTTTTGGCCTGACTGCGGTAATTGCCTGCTGAAAAATATCCTGGTCCGGCGGGGCGGTCCAGATAACCAGCGTGCCGGCGGGGTGCAGTTGGTGGCGACGGCGTGGCGCGTGACGAGTAACGAATGAGGAATAGATATCCCCTTCGGCCCACAGAATTTTGGATTTTAGATTTTGGATTTTGGACTCAATATTCTCAGCTTGTCGCCAGTCAATAAAATCGGGGGCGGCAATAACGGGGGCCGGTTCCCACTCGCGGATGGCAACCAGTTCCAGTTGCAGGGCGTCGCCGCCGGCAAAATCATCGGGGCTAAGAGTGAAGGCCAGGTCGAACCGGCCTTGCGGCGATGCTTCGGCCGCGCCACCCCACCAGATGAGTTGCTGCCGGTAGCCCGACTCATCTTCAACCACCAGCTTTTTGTGGTTGCGACTTTTGCCAAAAATCATCTGGTCTACCAGCCGCAGGCCGGCGCAGCCCAGCCGCACCGGCGGATTGCCCGCGCCAAAGGGGGCCAATCGCTGGATAGTGGTCAACAAATTAATGGATGCTTGCGGCAATGCCACCATCAAATCAAGCCGGATGGATTTTTCCGGCGCTGGCCGGCAGTCGGTCAGCGCCGCCGAAAGGCCCCGGCGGAAATCGGTCAGGTTTTCGGGCTTGATGGTCAGCCCGGCGGCCAGAGGGTGTCCCCCAAAACTAACCAGCAACTCCGCTTGAGTTTTGAGGGCCTGGTGAATATCACAACCGGGCACGGAGCGGGCCGAGCCGCGCCCCAGGCCGTCGGGCCGCAGGCTAATGAGTATGGCCGGTTTGCCATATTGCTCGGCCACCCGGCTGGCGGCAATGCCAATTACGCCGGGGTGCCAGTCGGCAGAGGCCAGCACAATGGCGTTATACTCGGCCAGCGCGGGCGTATCTTCGAGCTGGCTGAGAGCCTGCACCACTACCCGGTCTACCAGCATTTTGCGCCGGTCGTTGAGCGCTTCCAGTTGAAGAGCAATAATGCGGGCGCGGCTCAAATCGGTGGTGGTCAATAGCTCCACGGCCAGGTTGGCGTCGCCCAGCCGGCCCAGCGCGTTGAGTCGAGGGGCCAGCCAAAAACCAATATGCTCTTCGGTCATACGACTGGTTTTGAGGTTGGCCTGCTCAATCAGCGCGTGGAGGCCGGTGCGGGCGCTTTGATTGAGGGCGACCAGCCCCTGTTGCAGCAGGTAGCGGGTATCGCCGCTCTGGTGGGCCACATCGGCCACAATGCCCAGCGCCACCAAATCCAGCAGCGACTCGGCGGCGGCAGGGCGTCCGTGAGCCTGATAAAGCGCCTGGGCCAGTTTGTAGGCAACGCCCACACCGGGGAGTTCGCGTAGCAAATGGTCTGCCGGCAGGCGTTTGGGATTGATAATAGCTTGCGCCAGGGGCAGGTCACCGGGCAGGTCGTGGTGGTCGGTAATAATGACATCCACCCCGGCGGCCTGGGCGGCGGCTATCGCCTCGTGTTCGCTGATGCCGGTATCGCAGGTCAGGATCAGGTCGATGCCTTCGGCCAGCAGCCGGTTAAGCGCGGGCAGTTTGATACCATGACTTTCAGTCAGCCGGTTGGGGATGTAGTAACGCGCGCGCGCGCCCAAGTTTTGCAATGACTCAACCAGCAGCGTGGCGGCGGTCTGGCCGTCCACGTCAAAATCGCCCCATACGCAAATGGATTCGCCGCGCTCGATGGCTTGATTGAGCCGGACGACGGCCCTGTCTATATCGGGTAGTTCAGCGGGGGGCGCGGGTTGGTAGTGGGCCGGCTCTAAAAAAGCGCGGGCCTGCTCAACGGTTAGCAAACCCCGCTGGGCCAGCAGTTGGGCCAGCAGCGGGTCGCCGGTATAGGCCAGTAAATCGGCAGGAACATCTGCTTGGGGGGGAAATTGCCAGGTGAGCGTCATTCCAAATCTTTTAACCAGTTTTCTCTGACCTGCCGGTTGCGTTCTTGCGTCCAGTCGGCGCGGTCTCGCGCATCGAGAATTTGCTCAACCAACCGGTCAAAATCAATTCCTTCGGCCCGGGCCTGTTCCACGCCGGTGTTTCTAACCAGCCGCAACGCATCGAGTAATTCTTTTCCAACCTCCTCCGGCGGCGCGTTTTCGGGGTAATATCGCCAATCTTCCTGAGCCTCTTCCAGGTCAACCACCATTTGAGCCAGGGTGTGGGGGTAGAGGGTAGCAAGGAGGGTTTGGAACAATTTTTGATTCACGGTGTTTCTCCTGAATACTTCTTAATCACGAATAGCACCAATTCAGCGAATATCACAAATAGTTTTAAAAACTATTGTAAATTCGTGTTATTCGTCTATTCGAGCCATTTGTGATTAGATTTATTTACTAATTACTATTACCGATCTCCTTAAAACTGTATCTCCGCAATCTGGTCCCATTGCAGGGCCGATAGGTCAATCTCTTCTTCCAGGTCTGCGCTAAGGTTGGCCACCGGACCGGCCTGCTCGCCCCGGTCGCACAAAGAGCGGTAGACGCAGTAGGTACAGGGTTTTTTGTCTTCTACCAGCGGAAAGTCGTTTTGTTGGGCAGCCAGTTTGACCCGCTCAATCAGGTTGCTCAAATATTGCTCATCCCGCCGGTAGAGTTGGCGGCTGTATTCAAAAATTTCCGGCGAGTCGGGGAATTGCGGATACCAGTAGAACATGGTGATGGCCGCCGGGTCGATGGGCTGGCCGTTGTTGAAGGCGTCTCCGGCAGCGGCCAGCACAAAGGGGTAAACGCGGGTTTGCATGCGGCGGCCCAGCGCATCGCGGGGCGGTTTTTGCCGGCTTGTTTTCCAATCGACAATCACAAAGCCGTTATCAGGCAGCGCAGCCAGCGCGTCAAAGCGGGCCAGCAGCCGGTAGCCCCGCAGCGGCGCGGAAAGTATCAACTCCGGGTGAATTTCTGCTTGCGCCAACTGGGGCGGGCGATGCTGCAAATAATTTTGCCACCACTGTTGCAATTCAGGCGCGGCGTTTTTTACCGTCTCGGCCAGCGTTGCTTCATCCAGCCCCACCAGATGCTGCTGCGCCAGCCGGTGAAAATCGGCCCCCAGTTGGGCCAGCCGCTCGGCTTCTTCCACCGGTTCGCTCTCGATGGCCGGCCAGCGCAACTCGTCCAGATAGCGCAGCTTGAAGCGCCGGGCGCAGGTGTCGAAATCTTGCAAACTGGATTGGCTGAATTGGAAGGTGTTTGGCAGTTCCATACTCCCTACTCCTTACTCCCTCCTCCGGTCTCCTCCAACCACGTTTGCAGCGCCACAAACGGCACGGCGGGCTGGTTATCCGGTTTGCCGATGACCTGCGTGCCCAGATTGTAGGTAACCACCAGCTCCTCTTTGGCGCGGGTCAGGCCGACAAAGAGCAGCCGCAGCCGCTCGCGCACCAAATCCAGCCGGGCCTCTTCGGTGGCGCTGCCTTCCAGGTAGGGGGATTGACCGGCCAGGGCTTCAAGCTGGGCCAGGGCTTCGGCTTCCAGGTTGAGCGAGTCGCGCACGAACCACTTTTCAGAAAAGTAGCTGTCTTGCGGCTGGCCGGAGGGAAAGCTGTAGTTGTTGACCCCCATCAAATAGACCCGGTCCCACTCCAGCCCTTTGGCCCGGTGCATAGTGGCCACGGTTACTTTGCCGGGCGGCGGCTCAAAACCGGTTGACTCTTCATCAAAACCCAAAAAACGGCGCTGGTTGCGGGCAATTTCAGACAGTTCTTCAACAAATTCAGGCAGGCGAAAATCGGGGTGGTCGGCGGCGGTGCGGCGCAGCACCACGGCAAATTTATGCGCCAGGGCTAGGTCGGCCGGGCTGTCGAACAAATCCTGGGCCAGCAGCAAAATCAACTGGTCGATGGGCAAAATGGCCGCCTCCTGCCAGCGGCGAAGCAGGCTTTTGAAGTCGGTCAGGAATTTTTTTATCTGCGTCAGCGGTGAGACAGGGGATTGGTAATCAGTAATTGGTAATTGGGGATTGGCGCTTTGTTCTTCACCCTCCGTCCTTTGTCCCGCTTCGCGGTCATTCGTCATTTGTCGTTCGTCATCCCCAAATTCCTCCTCCAGCTCGGCCTGGATGGCCCACTCGGGGTTATCCTCGGCCAGTTGTTGCAGTTGGCGGGCCAGCCAATCGTAGCCGGGACGGGGATAAAGGTAATCTTCGGGCCGGGCGCAGTTTTTGAGGGCGTTTTCTGTCCACTCGAACAGGGGCTGCAAATCCTCCAGGTCCCACTCGTGCCGCTTCCAGACGTGAAAGACGGTGGCAAGCTGGCGCGAGTCGGTGGGGCGGGCCAGGTATTTGAGCACATTGCCCAGCACGCCAGCGGTGCTGCGGGTGGCGGCGGTGCTGTTGAGCAATTCCACATATTCCACGTTGGCCCGGCGCAGGGCATTGGCCACATCCACGCCGCGCTTGTTGCGGGGGTCCAGAATGGCTACGGTTTTGGCGGGATTTTTTTTGAGCCACTGCTTGACCGAGCGAACAATGGCCTGAATTTCCTGGCGGGGCTGATATTTTTCGGTGCGGAAGTAAATCTGGTCGGGACGGTCGGGTGGGTTGGGCTGGGGGTCGCCCGGCGGCGTGGGCTGGATGTGGGGCAACCCCAGCGCGTTTTGCACCTGTGGCAGCGGGTGGTCGCTCATCGTCCAGTCGATTAAATAGTTGGCCAGATTGATAATGCTGGCCGAGGAGCGCCCGGACTCCGGCATGGGCAAATCAATTACCCTGTTGCGGCGCAAAAATTCGCGCAGATTTTCCGGGTTGGCGGTGGTGAAGGTTTCATAAATGGCCTGGTTGGGGTCGCCGACGCGCACCCAGGTGCCGTCGGGGCCGGCCAGCCGGTCTAAAATTTCTTGCTGGAGCAGGCTGCTGTCCTGGGCTTCGTCTTCTAAAATGTAGGGCCATTTGCGGCGCAGGCGGGCCAGAAAATCGGGGTCCAGGTCGATGGCCTGAAAGGCCAGGCGGATGAGGTCGTCAAAATCAACGCCGGTACGGGCCAGCCGATTTTGATAGTCGCGGTAAATTTCAATGCCCAGCCGGGCCAGCGGCAGCGCGCCGGATTTCTGGCGGTAGGCATCTTCAAGCTGGTGGGGGGCCAGCCGTAAATCTTTGGCCCGCTTGATGAAGCTCTGCCCCACCGACAGTACCAGTTCCGGCAGGTTGTGGCGCATGAGCGGCGGCAGGTTGATGTTGGGCAGCAGATAGCCGGTGATCAGATCGCTGTTAGCGGCCAACCAGCCATCCACCACCTCGCGCAAAATCAGGTTGGCGGTGCGGTCATCAACAATATCAAAATCCTGGCTCAGGCCCACCAGCGAGGGGCGCTGCTGCACAATCTCGTTAGCCAGCGAGTGGAGGGTGCAGACGCGATAGTTGAAGCCGGGCAGCAGCCCTTTTTGGCGCACAAAACCATCCACCCGGCGGCGAAAGTTGTCCACCGCGGCATTGACCAGGGTGACAATCAGTACCTCTTGCTCGTCGTCCACGCGCTGCACCAACTCCGAGGCCAGAAACGAGAGAATGTGCGTTTTACCGCTGCCCGGCACGGCAGAAACGCCCATCCGAATGGGTCCATCGGCGCTGAGCAGCGTTTCGATAATTTTTTGTTGCGATGGTCGCGGGGTGAAGGTTTCGGTAGGCATAAATTATTTACCGCAGTTCTGATTCTACAAATTCCTGATACCAGCGGGCAATGATGGCAATGTACTTTTCGGACCAGACAGACCAGACAAGGTTGATGTATTGAGCGGCCCGGTCGGTACGAGCAGCCACTGTTGGTTCTTTCACAATATCGGCAACGGTCAGTGTGCCGGAAAACAGGGGCGGCGTGAGCCAGTCAAAGCGCCCGCGTTTGCCGGTTTTTCCTTCGCGCAAAGCCTGTTGCCGAACCCATACGGCCCGGTCCACAGCAACTCCTTTAACCAAAACGGCATAAAGCGCCAGCAGATGCACCGCGACCGATTGGATAGCCTGGGCCGACGGCTGGCCCGGATGCTGGA
Source organism: uncultured Caldilineaceae bacterium (assembly GCA_964486935.1). GTDB lineage: Bacteria > Chloroflexota > Anaerolineae > 4572-78 > J111 > CAZAPG01. Next base: position 157,446 of record CAZAPG010000010.1, read on the forward strand.
CCGCGTAGGCATCAATTAGCAACGCATTTGTTGGAGCGGGAGTCAGCGGCGGTTCTCCGGCGTTAGACAACGCCGAGAAAATAGCCCAGCAGCCCGCCGAGGCGCCAATATAGCGATGGGTCGGCCCGTCCAGTTTCGGCAGGTTCGCGCCACAGCCCGGACATATCTCAAATTTTGAATGAGTCATCATCACCAAATCTTTTCAAGGCGTTTAATTTACTTTTTCCGCAACCGCCGCAGCAGTTGCTGCAACACCAGCAACAGTTGGCCGCGCTGCTCGTAGCCCTGCTCGCCGAATTCGGCGTTGGCAATGTAGATATGGCGGCGGCAGCGGCGAGTCAACCCCAGCACCAGCCGGTAGAGGCGGTCGTGCTGGGCAAACAGTTCGTCCTCGTCGCTCCAGGGACGGCCCGGCTCCCAATCGGCGGCCAGAATGTAGGGGTGGGTCAGCGGTTGGGCGATGCGCTCCCACCAGCCGCTGCTGCCGGCGTCGAGCCAGAACTGGTAATCGACCGGGCGGTTGCTCATTAAAAAGGTGGTGGCCGGCGTAATCAGCACCGACGCCTCATCGCCGGGTGACACATCCCAACTGCGAATGTATTGGGCGGCGGCAATACCTTGCTCGATGGTTTCCAGGTAGGCCCGGTTGAGGCTGTCCACATCGGGAAATTGAGGCTCGCCGCCGCTGTTGAGGGCGGTGGGGACGCGCTCGGCCACGCGCCGAAACTGTCGGGCCGAGTCAACCAGATTGGCCACAATCTCGCCCGCTTCCCGGTTATTGTGAAAACCAAAGCCGGGTTGCGACAGCACTTCGCCAAAGAGGCGGCTGAAAAAATGATCGAGTACGGGCGGCGAGTCGACCTGCACCTGCGCCAGCCAGTCGCGCAGCCGGTCAAAACGGACGCCCACTTCGTAGGAGATGCGTTCGCGAATGGGGCCGTCAATCTGGTCAAAGCCGGTAATTGGTAATTGGTAATTGGAGATTGGAGCTTGTTCAACGGGTCGGCGGCCGGCAGTCAGCGGTCGATAGACCACCTGGGCCAGCAAGTCGGCCCGGATTAAATCCAAACCGGCAATGGCCTGGCTGAGGGTTTGGGCCACATCGAAGGATTGCGGCAGCAAACCCCAGTGAGGAAAAGCCAGCCGGGCCAGGGTGAGCATGGCTTTGGCCGCCGGCTCCTCGCTGAGGGGGCGCGACGGGCGATGCGAGCGGGCGGGTAGCCCGCGCTGCTCCATACGGTGAACAAAGGAGAAGCGCAGCGCATCGCTGACAAAGGGGGCCAGCACCACAATCTGGTCGGGCGAAACGCCGGCCTCGATGAGCGCGGCAATCTGGCCAATCACCCAATCGAGCATTTGGGGGTAGAAGCGGGTTTGTTCAAATGTAAACGGTAATTGGTGATTGGTAATTGGGGTTTCGGGTTCAGAGTTCGGAGTTCCGGGTTCAAGGTTGTCTTTTGCGAGTTGTCCGTTGTCCTTCGACTTTCGACTTTCGACTTTTGACTTTTGTCCTTCGTCGTTCGTCAATTCGCCAATTCGACTCCGCGGCATCCGGTCGAGCAGAATTTGGGCCAGCCCCTGGCCCAGAGCCAGCATGTCGGGCGAGGCCACGCGAGACCCGGTCAGGCGGTTGGTTTCATCGGCGGCCCCGGCCAGTTGGCGGGCGGTGCGCCAGTTGGCCCCCAAAAAAATGCGAAAGCCGGCCTGCTCATCGTTAACCAGCAGGGCCGACTCGGTGTGGGGCAGCCACTCGGCCAAAACCGAGTGGGCAAAGGGCGTGTCCTCTTCAATATTATCGACAATCAGGTGGCGGTAGCGGCCGGTTAAATATTGTTTGACCCCCGCCACCGGCCATAAGTGCTCGTAAAACGATTCGATGCGCAGCGAGAAATCCAGCAGGTTGCGCTCCAGGCAGAACTCTCGAAAGCGGTTGACGCACGCCTGGGTGTGCTCCAGCGCAACCCGGCTGCTGGGTTCCAGGGTCAGCGAGGCGGCCAGCCGCCCGCCCACCTCGGTATGGGGCAGGCCGATGAGCGCGGCCTTGTTAAGATTGTCCAAAATCTGGCTCATCAGCCGGGGCAGCGAGATGGTCAGCGGCACCACGTTGGGGTCAAAATAGCCCTGCCGCAGCAGCGGGGCTATGGCCTGCCACAGATAATATTGGGCCTGCTCGATGTTGAGAAAGATGGGCCGGGCGTGGGGGCGGCCAAAGCCGGCCGAGGTTGCGCCCAGCGGCCAGAACAGGTCGATGGTTTTGAGGGCCAGCCCGTTGAGGGTTGAGATTTCAACCGCGCCCGCGCCGGGCAGAAGAGGGTCGCGCAGCAAATCTCGATAGGGCTGGGCCAGGGTCAGTTGCGGCGCGAGCACCAAAATGTTACTGGCCGGCACGTGGCCGGTAAGCAACTGGCGCAGGCGCTCGACGGCCTGGGTTGTTTTTCCGGTTCCGGCGGGGCCGGTGAGATAAGTGACGGGCATAAGCTGATCCTGATGAGCGTCAATAGCGTACATGGGGTAAACTGAATTTTCTTTCCCACGCGCTAGGTTCCACGTAAGGAAATTTTAGCACAAATGAGCGAGGATGGGAAACCCTAAATCACCCGCCGGTAGACCCGATGCACTTTGTACGGCCTGGCCCCAACGGTGGTCACATCGGCCAGCATGTTGGCAACGGTATCGGCCATTTGGGTCAGGTCGGCGTGGACAAAGCGGTTGTGGCGCAGCGTTTTTTCCAGCTCGGCGTACAAAATGGCGTTGCCGCCCAGCCCGCGATATTCCTCTAAAATGCCCATGCCGTTGATATTCACCCAGCGGGTTTGGCGCAGCCCGCGCAGCAGCGTCAGCCAGCCGAAGGGGAGCAGTCGCCCGCCGGTTTTTTGCAAATATTCCGAAATATCCAGAAAGGTGAGCAAAAAGCCAACCACTTCATCCTGGGCATTGAGAATCAGTTTGATGTGCTCCGGCTGCACAATCTGGAGCATCCGGCCGGCCAGTTCATCCGCTTCCTGGGGCGTAACCGGCACATACTCCCAATTGTTAACAAATACCCGGTTATAGGTTTCTACCAGCGGCCAAACCCAGCGGCGCACCTCGGCTTTTGAGGCAAAGGTTTTGACCCGCAGGTTGCGCCGCTGTTTGACGCGCTCGGCAACTCGACCGACCCGCGCCGGCATGTCAAAAGCGGTTTTGTTGATGTAAAACGAGGTGAAATCCATCTCTTTTTCAAAACCCAGTTGGGCCATAAAATGGTTGTAATATTCATAATTATAGGGAATGCCCATCGCGGGCCGGTGCTCAAAGCCCTGGTACAGCATGCCCATGCCATCGAACGGCACAAAGCCTTTGGGGCCAACCAGCGTGTTCAGCCCCCGCGCCCGGCCCCACTCGATGGCCGTTTCAAACAGCGCCTGCGCCGCCTCAAAATCCTCAACCGCGTCAAACAGGTAAAAAAAGGCGTGTCGCGCCTGATGGTGCTGGTTATAGCGCCGGTTTTCCATCACGCAGATGCGCCCCAGCAGCCGGTCGCCCGCTTCCGCTACAAAAAAATCGGCCTCGGAGTGCAAAAAGAAGGCGTTGCGCCGGTTCAACTGGGCCAGCCCATCGCCGGGCGGGTAGGGCACCCACTGCGGGCAGCGGCGATACAGCGTGTTGGGAAACTGCACAAAACGGCGGGCGTCGCGCCGGTTGCCGGGGTCAATCTGATGGATGTGCATAAGCATCCTCAAACCGTTTAAATTCAGGCATCCATCATACCACAATTGGCAAATGACAGGATATTTTGGCTCATTGTTTTTGGCATGGGGGCATGGTATACTTCACTCAATAGCCACCGGTTTGGAGCGTGCAATGGTTAGCACTCAGGCAGCCATCAATTTTGCTGTCGAAAATAGTTTGCCCGAAATCATCTTGGCGACCAAGCTCTACATTCCGCAACCCCGGCCCAATCTGGTATCCCGTCCCCGGCTGATAGCCCAACTCAACGCCGCCCTGACCCGCCCGCCGGGCGTTATCTTTATTTCTGCCCCGCCCGGTTTTGGCAAAACCACTCTGCTGGGCGAGTGGATTGCCAATTTTAGATTGCCGATTTTAGATTTGGGATTGGAGAAAGACGCAAAACCCAAAATCCAGATTGCCTGGCTCTCGCTGGATGAAGAGGACAACGACGCCCGCCGCTTTCTGGTTTATTGCGTGGCGGCGTTGCAAACCATCTGGCCCGGCCTGGGGCAGTCTGTTATAGCCCAACTGCACCACATGCCCGCCGACCCACTCATTGCCACGCTGATCAATGAGATAGCAACCATTACCGAGCCGTTTATTTTTGTGTTTGACGATTATCACGCCATCCAAAATCCCCTCATTCACCATAGTCTGGCGTTTCTGCTTGACAACCTGCCGCCCCAGGTTCATCTGGTCATCACCACTCGTACCCACCCCCCCCTATCGCTGGCGCGGTTGCGCAGCCGGGGCCAGCTAACCGAACTGGACGCCGCCGACCTGCGCTTTACGCCAGATGAAGTGTCTATCTTTCTCAATTCTGTGATGGGGCTGAACCTACCCCCCGCCGAGATACACGCGCTAGAAAGCCGCACCGAAGGCTGGATTGCCGGCCTGCAAATGGCCGCGCTGTCGATGCGGGGGATTAAGGATACAGCCGGTTTTGTCAAAAACTTTACCGGCAGCCATCGCTACATTTTAGATTATCTGCTGGAGGAAGTGCTCAATCGCCAGCCGGAGCCGGTGCAGCAATTTTTACTGCAAACCTCCATTTTAGAGCGCATGTGCGGCCCGCTGTGCGACGCCCTTTTTAGCAGAGGGGCCGGGGAGCAAGAGAGCGGGAGAGAAATGACATCCTTGCCCTTAAATGGACAAGAGACACTCGAGCATCTGGAAGCGGCCAACCTGTTCATCATTCCGCTGGATGACGAGCGGCGCTGGTATCGCTACCATCATCTGTTTGCCGATTTGCTGCGCCACCGGTTGGCCCAGCAAACAGAGGCGCAAAATCTGGCCGCACTCCACCGCCGGGCCAGCGACTGGTTTGAGCAAAACAGCCTGCCCACCGAGGCCATGGGCCACGCCCTGGCCGCCGTGGATGTGGCGCGCATTGTGCGTCTGGCCCGGCAAAAGGCCGAAACCCTGCTCAGCCGCAGCGAGTTGGTGACGCTGCTCAGTTGGCTCGACTCGCTGCCCGAAGCGTTAGCGCGCTCCCGGCCCCGGTTGTGGCTGTTGCAAGCCTGGGCGCTGGTGCTGACTGGCCAGTTGCAGGGGGTCGAAGAATACTTGCACCAGGCCGAGCGCGAATTTGCCGAGTCATCAGATGTCAACCAGACCGACCTGTTGGGCGAGGTTGCCACGCTCCGGGCCACGCTGGCCTATTTTCAGCGCGACATGCCGCAGGCCATCAAAGGGTATCAACAGGCCCTGGAGCACCTGTCGCCCGACAACCTGTTTTTGCGGGGTATTGTTATGCAATGTTTGGGTGCGGCCCAGAGTTGGTGCGGCTTTGTTAGCCAGGCTACCCACGCCTTTACCGAAGCCGGTACGCTAAACCAGCAGTCCGGCAACCTTCAGGTTGCCTTGATTGCGCGCTGGAACCTGGGCCAACTGCATGTAGAGCAGGGATATTTGCAGCAGGCTGCCCAAATTTATCGCCAAACGCTGCAACTGGTTGATGAGCAATCCTCGCCCCACAGGGAAGAATTGCTAACATCCACAGCCCGGATTCAGGTGGGGCTGGCCGAGGTATCGTACCAGTGGAACGATTTGAAGGCCGCCGCGCAGCATCTTGAAGCGGGCATTCGTCTGGCCGGGCAGGGGCAGGAGTCTGGCGCGCTGGCCGGCGCTGCCCTGGCGCGGGCGCGGCTCAAACAGGCTCAGGGCGACCTGCCCGGCGCGCTGGTGTCCATTCAGCAAGCTACCTATTTTGCCCGGCGCTACACCGGCCCGCGCTATCTGGCCGCGCAGGCAATGAACGGCCAGGTTCGGTTATGGCTTATGCAGAGTAAATTACGGGCGGCAGCCAACTGGGTGCGGGAGCAAAATTTGCAGCCAACGCCCGCGCCCCATGAAATTCCCTACCTGGCCGAAGAGAATTACCTGCTGCTGGTCCGGCTGCTGCTGGCCCAACATCAACAGGCAGACGCCCCGGTGCTGCCGGTTGGCTCGCCGCTGGAGGTGGCGTTAGCCCTGCTTGAAAAAATTATCGCCGCCGCCGGCGAGTCAAAACGAATCGGGCGAACCATCGAAGCGCTAATTTTACAGGCCCTTGTGTTTGACGCGCAAGCTAACGGCTCAAGGGCGCTTGACGCGCTGGCGCAGGCGCTAACCCTGGCCGAGCCGGAGGGATACATTCGCTGCTTTGTAGACGAAGGCGAGCCAATGGCCGCTTTGCTGGAGCAGGCTGCCGCCAGCGGCATTGCCCCGCCATACGTTGCCAAACTGCGGGCCGCTTTTACTCTCCCCAGCTCCCACTCTGCTCTTTTGCTTGACCCCCTGAGCGAGCGCGAGCTTGAAATATTGCATTTTATCGCTACGGGGATGTCTAACCAGGAGTTGGCCGACACCCTGGTGGTGACGGTGGGTACGGTCAAGTGGCATCTCAATAATATTTACAGCAAGCTGGCCGTCAAAAGCCGCACTCAGGCGGTGGCCCGGGCGCGAGAGCTGGGGCTGCTATAACCTTCAGTCGACGCTTTTGGCAATGGCTGCTATGCCGGCCAGAATAATATCGAGACCCATTTCAAAATCGGATAAGATGTCGTTTTCGGTAAAGTGGCTAAAAACGCGATGCATGGCCGGCAACTTTTCCGGGGGATATTGTTTGAGTTGAGCAAACAACTCTGCTCGCTCACCGGCTTGACCCAACCGGCTGGACCCCTCGCTCAAAGCAAAGCCGTTGAGATAATCAACCACCACATCCGCCGCCCGAATAATCATTTCGGGCGGCAGGCCGGCCGCTTCGAGCGCCGCGTACAGCCGCTCGCTGGCAAGCAGGGCCGCGCTGGCCCCGGCCTCGGCGTGGGTAATGAGGTACAGCACCAGGTTGGGATGGGCGCGGGACAAACGATGGTAGGCGCGCGCAAAAGCGCGTACCCGGCTTTGCCAATCCTCATTCTCCATTGCAGGCACCTGTAATTCATTAAATACCATTTCAACCAGCCCGGCCAAAACGGCCTCTTTGCCCGGCAAATGATGGTAAATGGCCATCGGGTCTACCCCCAGCCTGCGGGCCAGGCGGCGCATACTCAATGCCTCAACCCCGCGCTCATCGGCCAACTGAAGCGCAGCGGCCAGAATTCGCTCGCGGGTAAGCGGCTCTTGCCCGGCTTTGGGCCGGCCAGTTTTGCGGGTCATAAATATCTCCTCTGAAAATAGAATTGGTGGAGTTGATGCGGAGTGAACACTTGCGCCTGCGCGCAGTGCAGGTGAAACTGTAGTTTTTCATTCCTTCGGTGGCGTGTTGCCAGATTCATGATGACACCTAAAAAATGCTATTGACAAATTCTACACTGTAGAATATAATGTGTCAAATCAACAATGTAGAATTTTTTAACCGGAAAGGAAATAAAAATGCAGCCATTAGCAGGAAAAGTTGCGGTGGTAGCCGGCGCTACCCGAGGGGCCGGGCGAGGTATTGCTTGCATGTTGGGCGAGGCCGGAGCCACGGTTTACTGCACCGGGCGCAGCACTCGCGGGGCAACGCGCCAACCGCAGGCCAAAGCTGCGGACCCCTTTGACTTGCAGCACCGGCCCGAAACCATTGAAGAAACCGCCGAAATGGTCAACGCCCACGGGGGGGTAGGCATTCCCGTTCGGGTAGACCACACGATTGAAGCCGAAGTTAAGGCCCTGTTTGAGCGCGTTCGCGCGGAGCAGGGCCGGCTCGATGTTCTGGTCAACGATGTGTGGGGCGGTGACGCATTGGCCGAATGGGGTGTGTCTTTTTGGGAACTGACAATCTCCAAGGGATTGCTGATGCAACAGCGGGCCGTGCATAGCCATATTATCACCAGCCGCTACGGCGCGCCGTTAATGGTAGAGCAGGGCCGGGGGTTGATTGTCGAAATTACCGATGGCGACACAATGGACTATCGCGGCAACCTGTTTTACGACCTGGCCAAAACGTCGGCTATCCGGCTGGCCTACGCTATGGCCCAGGAGTTGCGACCTCATCGCGTTAGCGCGGTGGCCGTAACGCCGGGCTTTCTGCGTTCGGAGGCCATGCTGGAGCATTTTGGCGTAACCGAGGCCAACTGGCAGGAGGGCGCTCAAAAAGACCCTCACTTCATCGCCTCGGAAACGCCCTATTATCTGGGCCGGGCCATTGCCGCTCTGGCGGCTGACCCCAACGTGTCGCAAAAATCGGGCAAGGCGTTCAGTTCGTGGGGGTTGGCCGAGGAGTACGGTTTCACCGATATCGATGGCCGGCAGCCCCATTGGGGCCGCCATTTTGCCGAACACGTGGCCGGAAAATAGAGCGGTCGTACCTGGCCGAACAAAAAAGAGGAGTCATCATGGCTGATGACTCCTCTGGTGTTTATAACAATCTACGGGCGCGGCCAGCGCCGGTTTTTCTGGCCAATGTAGCGCGAGGCCGGGCGGATGAGTCGCCCGGTTTCAATTTGTTCAAAGCAGTGGGCGGTCCAGCCGCCAACCCGGCCAATGGCAAAGGTGGGGGTAAACAGGTCAGTCGAGAGGCCCAGCCCGTGCAGCAGCAGAGCCGTGTAAAACTCAACGTTGGTTTGCAGGTTGCGGCCCGGTTTGTACTCGGCCAGCAGAGCTACGGCGGTTTGCTCCACGCTGCGGGCCAGGTTGTATAGCTCCATATCGCCGCCGGCTTTGAACAACCGCTCCGCCGCCCTGGAGAGAACCTCGGCGCGCGGGTCGCGCACTTTGTAAACGCGATGGCCAAAACCCATCAGCCGCTCGCCGCGCTCAAGCTTGGCCCGCAAGTAAGCCTCTGCTTTGGACGCCTCCCCACCTACGGCAAAGACCATATCCAGCGCCGGGCCGGGCGCGCCGCCGTGCAGCGGCCCTTTGAGCGCCCCCAGCGCCCCCACCACCGCCGAAATCATATCGGATTGGGTGGCAATAATCACGCGGGCGGTAAAAGTTGACGCATTGAGTCCGTGGTCGATTACGGTATTGAGGTAGGTTTCCAGGCCGCGCACCTGGGCCGAGTCTGGCGTCTCTCCAAAAAGCATGTAAAGATAGTTAGCGGCGTGGCTCAGGTCAGCGCGAGGAGTCAGCGGCTCCTGCTGGTTGCGTAGCCGCCAGTAGGCCGCAACCATGGTAGGGAAGCCGGCCGCCACCAGCAGCGCGTCCCGTTGCGGGTCGCCGGCGGGGTTGGGGTCGGGCGCATTCAGGCTGAGCGAGGCGGCGGCCATGCGCAGCGCATCCATAACCGACACGTTGGCCCGGGCCGCTTCACGCAGCAAACTGAGCGTGGCGGCGGGCAGAGCGCGGTGAGCGTTCAGCGCCTGTTTGAAAATCTCCAGCGACTCGGCATCGGGCAGCGTGTCGTGCCAGAGCAGGTAAACGGTTTCTTCAAAGGTGGCCTTGGCGGCCAGCTCTTCCAGCGGAAAGCCGCCGATGATGAGTTCGCCGGCCTGGCCGTCAACGCTGCTGAGGCGAGTTTCGGCGGCAATAACGCCTTCCAGTCCGGGTTTTAACATGGTATCTGTCATTTTTTATTCCTCATTTCCAGATTTAATGTTTTGATGGCCTGGCCCAAACGCTGAATACCGGTTTCGATTTTCTGCGGGTTGGAGTTGGAAAAATTGAGCCGCAGGGTGGTATCGCCGCCGCCATCCACATAAAAGGGGTGGCCGGGCACAAACACCACATTGTTTTTGGCTGCCTGCTCAAACAGAGCCATCGAGGACATGCCTGGCGGCAGCGTAGCCCACACAAACATGCCGCCTTCGGGCCGGATGACGCTCACCTCTGGCGGAAAACATTCCTCAATCATTTCCAGCATCAGGTCTCGCTGCTGCTTGTAGGCGCTTTTGATGGTAGCCAGGTGGTCGTCCAGGTTGTTATCTTGCAGATACTGGTAGACTACTCGCTGGGCCAGGTAATTTGAGTGCAGGTCGGCGGCTTGTTTGGCAATAACCAGCTTTTCCATAATCTCCGGCGACGCGCAAATCCAGCCCAGGCGCAACCCCGGCGAAACCACTTTTGAGAACGAACCCAACAGCACCCCATGCTCCGCCGCAAAATTTTTAATGGCCGGCTGATGCTGGCCCACAAAGCGCAACTCGCCGTAGGGGTCATCTTCTACCAGCAGTACGTTGTGCCGGCGGGCCAGTTGGGCCACGGCCTCTCGCCTGGCGGCGCTGTAGCTAACCCCCGATGGGTTTTGAAAGTTGGGGGTAGTGTAAAACAGTTTGATGGGCTGGGCGTCAAACAGCCGGGCCAGTTGGTCAATATCCGCGCCATCTTCCAGCAGGGGAACGGTGTGAAATTGCGGCTGGTACATGCCAAACGCCTGGATAGCGCCCAGATAGCCCGGCCTTTCCAGCGCCAGCGAGTCGCCGGCATTGAGAAAAACTTTGCCAATCAGGTCAAGCCCCTGTTGCGAGCCGTTGGTAATCAAAATGTCATCGGGGTTGACCTGCAAGCCGCAGCGTTGCAGGTAACGCCGGGCAATATATTGGCGCAGAGGCGGGTAGCCTTCGGTGGTGCTGTATTGCAGCACGCTGGGGCCATCGGCTTGCAGCACCTTTTGGGTGGCCTGGGCAATTTCATGCACCGGAAAGAAATTGGGATTGGGCAGCCCTCCGGCAAAGGAGATGACCTCCGGGTTTTCGGTAACTTTCAAAATCTCGCGGATAAAGGATTTGCGCAGATTTTGCATGCGGTTGGCAAAAGCGGTCATTGTCGCTCCATTTGGATTGTTGTGGCATATGTAGGGGCAAGGCAGATTGAAAGAGCCTTTTCGGCGCAAATAGCCATTGCTTCGACCTGCCTGGCCTCTTCTGCCTCGTTTGGAAAATTTAGAATTGCTGCCATTGATGATATGCGCTTGCGTCCAGTGTCATCTTCGAGTATCATTATAAATAATAGCTTTATAGCTTGTCAATATTGATTTATAAATCAACGTAATGATATGACCGCCGGCAGACGGCGGCTACTCAGGGGGAAACAGCCATGCCGCAAAGCGCCTATCTTTCGGCCGGTGAGGCCGCCGAGGAGTTGGGCATCAGTTTGGCCACGCTTTACTCTTACGTGAGCCGGGGCTTAATTCGCTCTGAAGAGGCCGACCGGCGCAAGCGCACCCGGCGCTATCGCCGGGAGGATGTGGACAAGTTAAAAACGCGCCGGGAGCAGCGGCGCAACCCGGCCAAGGCGGTTGAGGGCGCGCTGCATTGGGGCGCGCCCCTGCTTGAGTCGGCCATTACGTTGATTGAAGATAGCCGCTTCTACTATCGCGGCCATGATGTGCTGCGCCTGGCAGCCACCAGCACGGTTGAGCAGGTGGCCGCCTTGATTTGGGCCGGCTCGCCGGAGGCCGAGATTCCCGGCCTGGTTGACCCTCCGCCGGCGCCCCTTTCAACGGGGTTGGCCGCGCTGCGCCGCCAGGTGCAGGAATTGCCCGCTGTAGAGCAGTTTCAGACCCTGCTGCCCCTGGCTGCCGCCGAAGATTTAGCCGGGTACGACCTGCGCCCGCCGGCCGTTGCTCAAACCGGCGCGCGTATTTTGCACCTGATGACCGCAATTGCCGCCGGAGAAGAGCACGCCGGCGGCGCAATTGCCCACAAATTGCAGCAAGGCTGGCGCCCCAAAAATCCGCAGGCCGCTAAACTCATCAATTTGGCCCTCATCCTCTGCGCCGACCATGAGTTGAATGTCTCTTCGTTTACGGCCCGTTGCGTGGCCTCGGCCGGCGCGTCGCCGTATCAGGCGGTGATGGCCGGGCTGGCCGCCTTGCAGGGAGTCAATCATGGCCGCAATACCGAGCGGGTGGAAGCTTTTTTGCGCGAGGCGGAGACGCCCGCCGGCGTTCGGGCGGCCATTGCCGGGCGGCTGCGGCGCGGCGAGTCGATTCCCGGCTTTGGGCACTTTCTGTATCCGCAGGGCGACCCGCGCGGCCGGGCGCTGCTGCAAGCTATCACCGCAGCTTATCCCGACTCGCCGGCAGCAATGTTGGTATCCGCCGTAACCGGCGAGGTTCAGCAAGTAACCGGCGAGCGCCCCAATGTGGATTTTGGACTGGTAGCCCTGGCCCGAAGTTTGAGGCTGCCGCCGGGCAGCCCCATCGCTCTGTTTGCGCTCGGCCGCATTATCGGCTGGGTAGGGCAGGTAATCGAGCAATACCAACTCGACAGAATGATTCGCCCCCGCGCCCGTTACATCGGCCAGCCGCCGGTCGATTCCTGAGTTTGCTGGCCGAGTTTCGGCGCCTGTTCGATGTTTTCCAGCAGCCAGAGGATGGTATCTTTTAGCGGCGTGCGGTCATATTCGGCCACCTTTTGCAAAGGGACTACTGCCTCCCGGCCCAACGTTACCAGGGTATAGCGAGCCACAAAGCGCGCTTGCCAATCCTCGCTGAGCAGGGCGGCGATGAGGGTATCGGGCGGGGCGGGTTGTTGTTGTTGCAGGCGTTGCAGCGCCTCTTGCCAAATTTCGCGGGCGGTGGTTAGCTCGGCGCAGGCTTGCTCAAGGGCCGCTTTTACGGCAAACTGGTGCGGACGCCCCCGCCACCAAAACCACCAACGGCGGTCTTCAGGGTTGTAGTCGGGCTTGTTTTCCAGCCCGCTGTTAAGCCAGGTGATGACGCCGCCAATGGCCCAGAATAGCCCAACCATTGCCAGCCAGAAAATTGGCCCAAATACCACAAAACCACACAGGCCCAGCAGCGCCGCCGCGCCGGCCAGGGTCGAGGGATTGTCGGTTGGCACATTCGATTCAAGCCGGGCCAGCCAGTTTCGCCAGGTAAGTTGCCGCCCCAGCCAATAGCCCCTAACCCCGCCGATGACCATTCCCGCCAGCGCCAACTGTTGCAGCACCGACCACCTGATTGAAACCGGCGCCCCGATAACTATACCCAGCGCCGCGCCGGCCACGGCGCTAAATACAATCAGGCTCAATTTTGACCCCCAACTCACCGGGGTGTCGGCCACAAGGGCATACAGGCGCTGGCCGTACGCTTCATCGCGGCAGTAGCGCCACTCTCGCCAGATGGTTTGCCGCCAGTTTTGCCCTAACTTATCCGGGTTCAGCATGTTCTGTAATCTTAAAGGTAATGCCGGTTGCGGCCCAAAATGAGAATTTTCACAAAAATACCGTGTCATCTCGATAATTCGGAGAGCAACCTGCCAGACCGCAGAGGTTTTTAAAACCTCTGCGGTCTTTACCCCGAAAAATTGAGAAGTTACAAAATACCCTTTACAAAAAGTTGGCCCAGTATACCACAACCGCAAGGTTCGGTGCAATGGCCGCGGCTGTGTTATAATGCGCCAAAACCAAAATAGACCCTTTATCAGGGAGAGAGATGATTAGCTGTACGTTAACCCAATGCAACCACTTTATTCTGCAAAAAAATTATCTGGCCGCAGAAAAAGCAGCCCGGCTTGAGCAGCTGGCGCAACATATCGCCGGCCTGCCCGCCGACCCGCCGGCCACGCCTTTTTTGGCCGCCAGGGTTCGCCTGGATGATTTTACGCCGGACTTGCTGCATTTGGCCCTTGCTGAAACGCGCAGCCTGATTAAAAGCGAGTTGGTTCGGACCAGCCCCTACATTGTTAGCCTGGAGCAGTTTGTTGACTGGCACGCGGCCACCGCTCGCCAGCGCAACCAGGCTTTCAACGCCGAGTTCCGGCTGTGGGGCATCGACAACAACGACGAAATTGAACGGTTAGGCCGTAAAATATTGGCTTTACCGGGCGACCGGCCCGCCACCGCCGCCTCGATTGCGGCGCAACTGCCGCCGGCAGAAGTCAGGCAATTGACTCAAACCAGCCGGGGCGGGCGCGTCAGCCAGACCACCAATGTGGCTCTGGCGCTGCGCTGGCTGGCGGCGCGGGGCAAACTGGCCGTTGAAAACGTGTCGGATAACTGGCAAGAGGCGGAGCTGGCCTACGCGCCGTTTGGCCGCCGGTATCCAGATATCGACCTGTCCCAACCGCCGCCCGAAGCCGAGGCGCAAAAAGCAGTAGTGCGGGCTTATCTGGCTGCCTTTGGCCCGGCCACCGAAGCCGACATTAGTTTTTGGACCGGCTTTGGCAAAAGCGAAACGGCCCGCGCCGTGTCGGCTTTAAGCGGCGAAACCATGCTGGCCATGGTGCGGGGCATACCCGGTATGCTGCTGATGTTAAAAAACCAGGCCGATGCGCTGCGGGCCGTACAGCCGCCGGCCCGGCCGGTCGTCAATATTTTACCGGCCAATGACCCCTTCATCACGGCTCATCGAGCCAGCCGCAATCGCTATTTTAATGACCAGAAATTACAGCGACACATTTTTAATAGCTCCGGCGCGGCCAAACCAACCATTGTGGTGAATGGGCAGGTTGCCGGCGAATGGCAGCTTGAAAATAACCAGAACCGGCTAACCTGGCGCTTGCTCATCCATGTTGACCCTCAAATTGAGGGTCAAATTGAAACAGAACTGGAGAGGGCCGCAAATTTCATCCGGCCCAATATCTGTGTTGGCCGGCTGGATAGCTGATGCGCGGCGTGTTGATTGACTTTGGGCTGGCCTGGCGGCTGCTAACCATTCTTCCCTGGCCGGGGCCGCCGGAAGATTTGTCGCGACCCGCAGGCCGGGCGGCGGGCTACTATCCGCTGGTGGGGCTGTTGCTGGGCTTATTGCTGGCCGGCGTTGAAATTGGCCTGGGCCGGTGGTTGTCTATTAACCTTACGGCGGCGCTGGCGCTGGCGCTGTGGGTGGGGTTAACCGGCATGTTGCATCTTGACGGCTTTATGGACAGTTGTGATGGCCTGCTTCCGCCCCGCGAACCGGCGCGTCGCCTGGAAATTATGAAAGACAGCCGCGTGGGCGCGTTTGGGGTGGTGGGCGTGGTTTTGCTGCTGCTGCTAAAATTTAACGGGCTGGCCGCGCTTCTGGGCCAGGGGCAGGGCGCGCTGCTGCCCGTCATTCTGGTGCTGGCTCGCTGGGCCATTACCTGGGTTATGGTGCGTTATCCCCTGGCCCGCCGGGAAGGGCTGGGGGTAATGTTTGTGGCCGGGTTGAGCTGGCCGCAACTGCTGCTGGCTTCGGCGGTGGCGGTGGGGGCGGCGGTATTTTGGTTGGGCCTGGCAGGATTGGCGCTGCTGGCCGTCGCCTGGCTAACGGCCACGCTGATAGCTCAACTGGCGGTGGCCCGTATTGGCGGGCTGACCGGCGATGTGTACGGCGCTATCTGCGAGGTGGCCGAAACCGGGTTGCTAATTACCGCGATTTTGGCGGCGTAATTGTAAAGCTAAAATCCAAAATCCGTATTTGCCAGTCTATCAGCCTGTCACTACAATCAATGAAGTTATGAAGATTGTTTTTATTGGCCCCTTTGGATTACAACCCAAAGGCACAATGAGCGTGCGCGCCCTGCCGTTAGCCAAAGCGTTGGTCAAACAGGGGCATTCGGTAACGGTCGTGATTCCCCCCTGGGACGACCGGCAACGCAGCGGCCAGTCCTGGGAGGAGGAGGGGGTGCAGGTTATCAATATAACTTTGCCGCCGCGTTTGCCGGTGCTCTTTGATATCATGTTGACTCGCTCGCTGGCGGCCCAGGCCATAGCTTTGAAACCCCAGGTGGTTCATTTTTTCAAACCAAAAGCCTATGCCGGCCTGGCCCACCTGCTGTTGTGGTGGTTGCGTCGATTGGGCGCATTCAAGGCGCGGCTGGTAGTAGATGCCGATGATTGGGAACAGGCCTGGAATGAACGGTTGCCCTACACCGGGCTGCAAAAGCGGCTTTTTGCCTGGCAAGAAAATTGGGGGCTGCGTCACGCCGATGCGGTTACGGTGGCCAGCCGCGCCCTGCAACGCCTGACAATGGCCCATCGACGCCACGACTCGGCCAAGATTTATTATGTGCCCAATGGCTACCCCAGCGGCGGCGAGGCCAGGATCAGCGGCCTGACAGCCCAGGCGGTTAGAGAAAAGTGGCAGTTGGGGCAGGCGCCCGTGGTGTTGCTTTATTCTCGCTTTGCCGAGTTTCGGTTGGGGCGAATTGTCACCCTGGTGCGGCGAGTCGCCCAGGAAATGCCGGAGGCGCGCTGGCTAATAGTGGGCCAGGGCTTGCAGGGAGAAGATGAAAAGCTAAAGCGGCAAATTGCCCAGGCGGGCCTGGATAAGTACGCCCGCTTTACCGGCTGGCTGCCGCCCGAAGATTTGCCGGCCTGTTTTGCTGCGGCCAATGCCGCCATTTTTCCCTACAGCGACACGCTCATCAACCGCACCAAATGCTCGGTTAAGTTGATTGACCTGCTGGCCGCCGGCGTGCCGGTGGTGGCCGACGCCGTGGGCCAAAACTGCGAGTATATTCAGCCCGAGGTGTCGGGTGTGCTGGTTTCGGCCGAAGATGATGCGGCGTTTGAGGCCGCTCTGCTGGATTTGCTGCGCGACCCCCACAAACAGCATCAATTGGGGCAGGCCGCGGCCAGTTCTGTTCGGCAACATTTTAACTGGGCCGGGCTATCTCAATTTGTAACGGGAGCTTATTTTGACTCGCCTTAAGTTTGACCCGCTGCCGCGCTGGCTGCGAGATTTTGCGCCATTGATTTTTTGGATGGCGTTAATTTTTTTCCTGTCGTCGCGCTCAACGCTTATTGATATTGAGAACAAAGCCGGCGAGATGAGTTTTTACAAAACCGCTCATCTGGTTGCTTATGCTATTTTAGCCTGGTTATGGTGGCGGGCGCTGGCGGCGGGGCGGCAAACAACCTGGCCTGTTTTGCTGGCGGCGTTTGCGCTGACCACCCTGTACGGCATTTCTGATGAGATTCATCAGGCATATGTGCCGGGCCGCTATAGCCGCCTGGCCGATGTATTGTTTGATGCCGGCGGCGCGCTGTTGATGGTGCTGCTGCTGCGCTGGTTCAAATGGTTGCGAACCTTCCCGGAGGTTGTGTCGAGTCTCCCAAAAAACAAAAGCAGATGGCAGCCAGACCTATGATATCATTTACGCCAGAGCAGAGAGAATACAAAGAACGAACCTTACATCAACTGCGGCTCAACCAATCGCTGCTGGAGAGCCGGCTAGAGCAAGAAACCCGGCCCGAGGTGGTCAGCAGCATCGAGTTTCAGCTTGAGGATATTGAGGCGCATATCAGCCGGCTGCAAGATGAGCTATCGGGTGATATTGTTTTTCATGAGCCGGTAGCGGATGATTTGTTTCAGCAGGCGGTTAAGGCTTTGGCCAAAGAAAAGTTTCATCTGGCCAAAAAACATATTCAGCGGCTTGAAACCATAGAGCCGTTTTACCCCGGCATCGAGCGTTTAAAGCAAGAGGCCGAGTCTGAGCGGGTCAGCCGGCGAACGCGCTCAATTGCCCAGGGAACAGCCACCTCTTACCCCGGCGTGTCTCCCCCCGTTTCAGTCAGACCCGTTGCGGGCGGGGCAATGGCCCCCGGCGCTGCCCACCCACACCCTTCCGGCAATGAAGAAGCCCGCGCGGGTTGGGCCAGCTTCTTTTTTCAGTTTCACATTCTCATTAGCTGTCTGGCCGTGTTATTAATTATTTGCGCTATGCTGGGGGTGGGCGGCGTAACGATATTGCAGTGGTTAATTGAGGGGGGATGATTATGAAACTTCTACAATGCCCATTAGTTCCTCTTGTTCGGCTTCGGTTAAATCCCGGCCGCCTTCTTTTTTGGCAATGAGAATATCGGCAAAATGCTGGGGTTGGTTTACACTGACCACATTTCTTTTGACAAGTTCTAAAATAGCCAGCAGCGTTACAATCACTTCAATTCGGTTGTAGGCGTGGCTCAAAAGTGATTTAAAGGAGACGGTTTGCCGGCCCGAAACCTCTTGCCAGATGTGGAGCATTTGCTGCCCAATGGTAACAAAATGAGGCGATACAACCTCGTCTACGCCTGGCTCTTCTGGCTTAATGGCCATAGCCTGGCGAGCGGCCTGAAGCAGGGCCGCCAGGTCGCCATCGCCGGGGATGAGTTTGGGTTCAACTTTTACGTTGGGCACTTCTCGCACAAAGCTGCGACGCCCGGCGTTTTCAAGCTCTTGCAGGTGGCCGGCAACCTCTTTGAACTGTTTGTAAAGAATAAGTTGCCGGGCCAATTCGTCGCCCACATCTTCTTGCTCTTCCTCTTGCAAAATAGGCGGAGGCCGGGGCAGCAGCACCTCTGATTTAATCAGAATGAGTTTGGCGGCAATCACCAAAAAATCGGTCAGCTCGTCGGGGTCGGTTTCTCTCAGGTATTCCAGATGCTCCAGATATTGGTCGGTTACGCGGGCCAGCGAGATTTTGGTAATATCCAGCTCTTCCTGCTCAATCAGGTTGAGCAGCAGGTCGAGCGGCCCCTGAAACAGGGGCAGGTCTACCTTGTAAATGGGGGTATTTTCAGCGCTGTTGGCCGGGATAGCGTTGGTCATTTCCGTTGCTCGGTAAAAGATGGCCGGTTGATTGGGTGCGTCCAGAATTTTCCCAGCGCCGCACAGCTTTGCTGGGCAGGTGTGGAAA
>CAZAPG010000011.1:0-150817 GCA_964486935.1 uncultured Caldilineaceae bacterium
AGCAACGGCAAAAGGGTAATTAATCCAAGCTGGGGCAAGTGGGCAGCAATGCGCATGTTGACAATCTGTTCCGGTGGGCTAGAATATGCGAGCCAAATTTTTGTTTACCTGGTTTTTACAATGCCCGCATACGAACGAATCAACGCAGTTGTAAGTATTATTTTAATTGGCCTGGCGCTCTATTTTGTGCTGGAATTTCCGGCGCAGGCTGCCGAAATAAATTTGTTTGGCTCGCCTTTAGAGTTGGCCTCGCCGCGCCAGTGGTTGATGGTGGCGCTGTTGGCCGGCATGGCCATGGCCGGCGCCGATGCCGTGGTGCGGGCGCATCCACAATTGGCCTCGCGCCGATTGGCTTATCGGGCTACTTTTTGGATGATGCCGGGGCTGTTGGTGATTTTAGCTACCCAAACGCTGGGGTTGGCCCCAACCCCCACCAGTTGGGCGGTTGGACTGGTTGTAGTGGGAGTGCTGCTCTGGTTTACCATCTACGCTGAATTTCGACAGGTCTTACCGGAGGGGACGGGCGGAATGTGGCCCCGGTTGTGGCGACAGTTTATTGGTTACGCCGTAACGCTTACCTTTTTTATTGTTATCTATCAAACACGCAATCGCAGCGCCATGAGCGCCACCGGCGTGCTGCTGGTGAGCGGCATGTCGGCCCTGGCTTTGTTGCGCAAGGACCCCAGGGTTATCATCAATACCTGGCTGTTTGCCGTTGTCATTGGCCTGAGCCTGGGGCAAATAACCTGGGCGTTAAATTATTGGCGCACCGGCGCGCTCAACGCGGGCCTGCTGCTGTTTTTGATATTTTATATGTTGACCGGGCTGGCCCAGCAGCAACTGGCCGGAACTCTCTCTCGCCGAACCCTGTGGGAGTTTGGAGCCATTGCCGGCGTGGCGCTACCGGTTATTTTCTACCTGTAACCCCCATAGATTATACTCAAATTTTCCTCAGTTGAGCAAAACCGCTTCTTTTTCATTTAAGTAAGCAACCTCACCCCTCCGACATTTCGGAGTTATGTGCCGCCGACTCTGCGGAGCAGAGCCAGGATACAATAGTTGCAACAGTGGCCGGCGCGTGACCTGCTGCCCGGCGCGTTATACAATTGACAACCCTATCCGTTCAGGCTAAACTTTTTGAAAGATAAATAAAATCCCTCGTTTCCTCAAAATTCTATGCTGTTCACCCGACAGGACATACTATGATTGAAGCCGTTGATTTAACCAAAGAATTTGGCAGCCTGACCGCCGTACGCGATGTGTGCGTGCAGGTATCCGAAGGCGAAGTGCTGGCCTTTTTAGGCCCCAACGGAGCCGGCAAAACCACCACCGTGCGGATGCTTGGCTCCATTCTCAAACCAACTCGTGGCTATGCCCGCATTGGCGGCTACGACACAGTCAAACAGGCCAAACAGGTGCGCCGTATCATCGGGCTGCTCACCGAGTTTCCCGGCCTCTATTTGCGCATGAAAGGGCCGGACTACCTGCAATTTTTTGGCGAATTGCAGGGCATGCCCAAAAATATTATCCGCAGCCGCAGCGAAGAATTGCTGCGCCGCTTTGAGTTGTGGGATGCCCGCCATATGCAGGTTGGCAACTACTCTAAAGGGATGAAGCAAAAACTCACCCTGGTGCGGGCCATGCTGCACGACCCCCAGGTGTTATTTTTAGACGAGCCAACCAGCGCCATGGACCCCCACAGCGCCAAGCTGGTGCGCGACTCCATTGCCGGCCTGCGCCGCGACCGGCGCACCATTGTGCTCTGCACCCACAACCTCAACGAGGCCGAACAACTGGCCGACCGCATCGCCATTATCCGCCGGGGGCAAATTATCTCTCACGGCACGCCGCTGGAGTTGAAAAAACGCCTGCTGGGCGACCCGGTGATGGAGCTGCAACTGGCCGGGCCAATGAACGGGCTGGTTGGCTATCTGAATGAAAAAGTAAACGTGGTGGGCCACGGCGATAACTGGGTGCGCTACAGCGTGCCCAACCCGTCAGCCTTTAACCCCGGCCTGCTGGCCGACCTGGCCCGCCAAAATACGCCGGTAGTCACCCTGAGCGAGGTTTCTCGCAGTTTAGAAGAAGTGTACCTGCGCATTGTAGAAAGCGACCAGCAGGTAGAAAGTATGAGCCTGGCTCAACCTCAGGAGGCAAGCCGATGACCGTCCAATCCATCCCTCGTTTAGAGCGCGGCACGCTGGGTAACGCCCTGGTCATCACCCGGCGAGAGCTGCGCGACAGCCTGAAAGACTGGCGCATTATCACCCCCATTCTCGTTTTAACGCTCATCTTCCCCTTTTTAATGGATTTTACCTCCCGCTGGGCCACAAACTGGGTGTCGCAATATACCGACCCGATTCTGGTGGAACGAATCAACCCCTTTTTGTTGATGATTGTTGGCTTTTTCCCCATCTCCTTTTCGCTGATTATTGCCCTGGAATCCTTTGTGGGCGAAAAGGAGCGCAACAGCATCGAGCCGATTCTCTCCATGCCGCTGACCGATTTGGAACTGTACCTTGGCAAAATGCTCTCCTCGCTGCTGCTGCCGCTGGGGGCGGCCTACGTTGGCATTAGCGTATTTCTTATCAGCCGCCTGTTGACAAGCCCGCCCTGGGTTCCGCCGCTGGAGCTGGCTATTTTAATGTTTCTGCTGACCACCGTCGAGGCGCTGGTGATGGTGTCCGGGGCGGTGGTTGTTTCCAGCCAAACCACCAGCGTGCGGGCGGCCAACCTGCTGGCCAGTTTCATCATCATCCCGATGGCGCTGCTGGTGCAGGCGCAGAGCATAATTATGTTTTACGCCGAATACAACGCTCTGTGGTGGTTTGTGGCCGCGCTGCTGCTGGTCAATTTGATTTTGGTGCGAATGGGCATCCGTATTTTCAACCGCGAAGAGATTCTCTCCAAAGAGATGGATGAGTTGCACCTCAAAACCATCTGGCGCGATTTTAAAGGCTATTTTTTGCGACCCCCCGAACTGGCGGCGCAGCGCGGCAACCAGGCCGCCGCCAAATTCAATCTGCTGCGCTTTTACCGGCACGATATTCCGCAGTTGCTGCGAAGCCACGCCCTGCCTTTTGGCGTTATCCTGCTTGTCACCGTGTCGGCGGTGGCGCTGGGAATTATTTTGGCCCGGCAGCACCCGATTCCGGCAGAGGCCGTACCGCTGCAAAACATCACCGCCGACACCTTTCAGAGCGTGCGGCAGGTTCGTTTTTTGCCGGAGATTTCAACCCTGTCTATCTTTGTCAACAACATTCGGGTGATGCTGCTGGCCGCGCTGGTAACAGTTTTCTCCTTTGGCGCGCTCACCCTGCTGCTGACGCTGGCCAATATGGGGCTGGTTAGCCTGCTTATTACCGAGATTGTTTTAATTGGCTATAACCCCTGGCTGTTTGTAACGGCTTTTATATTGCCGCACGGTATCATCGAAATCCCTGCCATTCTTATCGGGATGACCTTTGCCCTGCGGATGGGGGCCGGGCTGGTCTCGCCGCCGGAGGGGTTGGACGTGGGCCAGGGGCTGCTCATGACGACTGCCAACTTTTTGAAGATTCTCATTTTTCTGGTTGCCCCTCTGCTTTTGCTGGCCGCCTTCATTGAAGCCAACATCACCCCGCAGGTGGTCATAGCTGTTTACGCGGGGGGGTGAGTCGTTATTTAGCCGAAAAAAGAACCATAGCGGTTCAATAAAAAAATCGCGTATTGCGTAAAAGATAGTTTACGCAATACGCAACAGGCAATACGTTTCATCTTTTGAGGGGAAGGGAGAAAAACCAATGCAAATTAGAATCATCACCGCCGATGATGTTCACCGCGCCCTGCCGATGAGCAAAGCCATTGAGGTGATGCGCAGCGCCTTTGGCCAGCTTTCGGCCAACCAGGCCGACGTGCCGCTGCGTACCCGGCTGCAAACCGATAAAGGGCTGATGCTGTTTATGCCCGCCTTTTTGCGTCAAAGCCGCGAGATTGGCTTTAAAATGGTCTCCATTTGGGGCGACAACCCCGGCCGGGGCTTGCCGGCAGTGATTGCCATAGCTGCTGTGGTCGACCCGGATACCGGCCAGCCGACCGCCCTCATCAACGGCGAGGCGCTGACCGCCGTCCGCACCGGGGCCGGCGGCGGCTTGGCCACCGATTTGCTGGCCCGGCCCGACGCGCACATTGTGGCGGTGTTTGGCTCCGGGGTGCAGGCCCGCGCCCAGCTAGAGGCCGCCTGCGTGGTGCGTCAGGTACAGGAAGTGCGGATTGTGGGGCGCGCGCCGGCCTCGGTTGAAAAATTTGCCGCAGAAATTAGGGGCTGGCCCAACGCTCCGCAGGTTGTTGTGGCCGGCTTGCCCCAGCAGGCCGTGGCCGGGGCTGATATTATCATTGCCGCCACCACTTCGGAAACGCCGGTGTTTGAGGGCAGGCATCTGTTACCGGGCGCGCATATTACCGGCGTGGGTTCCTACGCTCCGCACATGCAGGAAGTGGACGAGGAAACAGTCAAGCGTTCCAAAATTGTGGTCGACTCGTTGCAATCGGCTCTGGCCGAAGCGGGCGACCTGGTTATTCCCCTTCAGAAAAATATTATCAGCAAGTTAGACATCCACGGCGAGTTGGGGGCCATTGTCAATGGCGACTTGCCGGGCCGCGAGTCAGAAGAGGAAATCACCTTCTTCAAATCCGTGGGCGTAGCCGTGCAGGATGCCGCCGCCGCCAACGCCATTTTGCAAGAGGCCGAGTCGCAGGGGTTGGGGACGTTAATTCATCTATAAAATTTGTTCGCCTCGTTTAAGTTTCCCATCAAAATCTCTAAATTGTTAGGGAAATTTTCTCTTTTAGTCCGAGTTGTCATAAAATTAAGAAAAATTATGTTAGCAAGGGGATTCTAGGGGATGGCTTTTTTACGTAGTATCCAAGACCGTTATTCGGTTATTACCCCTATAGAATATGGTGTTCCCTTTCCAGAAAAGATGTATTTGCTACTGGACAAGTATAGAGAGGATATAAATCTGTTCAAAGAGTTAGTTCTGGTTTCAAATAGTAGTGCTGAACTGCTGGAAAAAATAAGAGACTCTGGCTATGGTGGGGATAAGCGAATGTCTCTACTCAAATTATTCCGGCGTTGTGTTTGCTTGGTGTGTGATACAGAAACGACTAAAAAGATCCGCAAACATCCTACTGCTGAATTGGTTAAAAATTACGGCCATACATTTAAACCTATAAAGATTTTGCAAAATAATTTTAGAAATTTGACCCGCGAGGAAGAAGCCGCACTTGCCGTTTTGATTGGTGAATATGATGACAGAGGTATACACGGCTATATTTTGACCGATTTATTTTTTTCTTGGTTTGAGGCAAAGTTCCCAAACTTTGTCATAGATGGGCCGCGGGGTGCAGGGAGCGATATAGAATTGTCGTCTATTTTCCCTGATTTTTCTGGTGAGTATCCGTGTGATTTTGTTATAAAAGATGAAAATGATAAGGTTCTGGCAGTTGGATTTGCCCGTTACGATTCTACCAGAGGCGGGGCGCAATCAGATGACAGAACAGGTGGTAATGAAACTAAGGTATTGAAAGCTGCTGAATATGTTAAAGCAACCGGCAACCAGTTCAGAATAATTTTTGTAGCCGATGGCCCGGGTTTGGCTCACAATGACACTTGGGAAGCCGCCTGCCAACTTGACGATTCTTGGGATGGTAATGTTCGAGTAACAACACTCAGCTTGTCTGATGAAAGAATTACAGCAGAGTGGTTAATAGGTCAAGATTTGATCTCCGACGTTAACACGGTAAATCCGGGCTTGTCATAACCAAATAAGGGTGTAGCCCCTGCTTCTAGGGCATTTTTTAATCGTTTAGTGGTAATGTCTATAGCCAATTCCGAAGAGTCTACGCCAATCCATCGCCGATTTAAGCAGTGCGCAGCTTCCAGTGTTGTCCCCGAACCTGAGAAGCAGTCTAACACCAAATCACCTTCATTTGAAGAAGCCTGTATTATCATTTTGATCATCTCGAGATTTTTTTCGGTAGGATAACCTGTAATCGAAACATTTTGATTGTGAGCATCCCGAAAATCCATCCAAATGTCAGTATAAGATAAGCCGAGGCTTTCATCTAAATAGACCTTTTTCCTTGGGTTGCCGCTAGGACTCCAATAAATTCTTCCTTCGTGGTCTAACTTTTCTAGATTCTCAGGACTGGTGAACCAATGTTTACCTTTTGGTGGCATCATACCTCTCCAGGGTTGCCCTGTTTCACCATTCCTGGTGCCGTGAGCATAAATGGGTACAGGTTTGAACCGACGCCCCGTTTTTTCTTCAACACGAGGAAATTCTTTTTTGGCGTGTTCTTCGTCCCATTCCCGAAACGGTTGATTCCATACGGGTTTATCGGATTTTGAATAGCACATAATATAATCACTAATATTGCCAAACTGATTTTTTGTATAATTTTTGGAACTGCATTTTCGTCTGGTAATCCAATTTCTAAATCCAGACTCGCCAAAAATTTCGTCCATTATAACTTTTACAGCAAAAGCCATTTTATCATCTAAATGAAGATAAATAGTACCGTCGTCGCTTAACAGTTCTCGGAGAAAGACAAGTCGCCATCGGAGAAACTCCAAATACTCACTGCCCGATAGTTTGTCTTCATAAGCGTGCGAATTATGATCAATATCAATGTCATCCTGATACCAAACACTTTTACCAGTGAATATCCTTTGGGTAGAATACGGTGGATCAATATAAATGAGCCTCACATTTCCTCTAATAGTTGGGTTGAGAGTTAAGGCTTTGAGAACAGGTAAATTATCACCCTGAATTAGCATATCGGCAGGATTTTTACCTACCACACATTTTTCCTCAAAAATTGCAGAGGGTGTTCTATTTAAGATTTTTTGCTCAGATGCTTTATTGGGGTAGCTAATGCTGTAATCCATTTTTATTGGCTTTTTGCTCTTTGTTTGTATAAATTGTATTGGCTATCGTATTAAGAAAACAAAATATAGCAAATTATACTGCGGTAGCCCTTACCGGCTAGTTTTTTGAGTTGAAGGTAGCCTTTTTTGCAAATTGTTAAGTGTTTGTTTTTGGTGGTCGAAATTTTTTTGTAAATTTACAAGGTTTTGTAGAATATGTCCAATGACTGCTTCAACAAGGATTTCTTCTCGTTGCCAAAGTTGCAAGAGTTTTTCTGGTGTGTAAGTCCCCATAAATTTATTCCTTTCCACATTGCGATAATTCAACGATCATTTTGGGGAGTTGCAACTCCCCAAAATGATATCATATATTTTTTTGAAAGTCAAGTATTAATTTCATCATGATGAATAGATTTGGGGAGAAGCTGGCTAAATTGCGAAAACAGCATGGTCTAACATTAAGAAAGTTAGGAACAATGCTTGAAGTTGACCACACTTATATTTCACAACTCGAAAAACAAAAGACACGGCCAAATGCAATTATGATTTTAAGAATAGCAGAGATTTTTGATGTTTCTACCGATGTATTGATGAAAGATGAACTGGACTTGGATTGAAATTTAGAGGTAACAATGCTACCCAAAACATCCGATGTGGTGATTATCGGCGGGGGAATTATGGGGGCCAGCACGGCCTACCATCTTGCGGAGCGGGGCGGGGTGAGCGTTGCCCTGCTGGAGCGCGGTCAGGAGTTTGGCCAGGAGTCAACGGCCAAATGCGCGGGCGGCATCCGCCACCAATTTTCCACCGAGGTCAATATCCGGCTGTCCATTGAAAGCATCAAAATGATGGAACGCTTTCCCGAAGAGATTGGCCAGGAAATTGGCCTGAACCAGATTGGCTATCTGTTTGTGCTGGATGATGAAAAGGATTTGGCCCAGTTCAAACGGAATGTGGCTCTGCAAAACAGCCTGGGCGTCGAGTCGCGGCTGCTGGCGGTGGATGACATCCGGCGGCGCGTCCCCCTGCTCAATCTGGACGGTATTGTGGGCGGCACCATTTACGAGCGCGACGGCCTGGCCGACCCCAGCAGCATTGTGCTGGGCTATATCAACAAAACCCGCCGGTTGAGCCGGGAAAAAGGCGCTGCGCCTGTCCGCCTGCTGAATAATGTGGCCGTCACCGGTGTGCGGGTGTCAAACGGCAAGGTGCGGGGCGTGATAACCGACCAGGGCGAGATTGCCACCGAAACCATCGTCATTACCGCCGGGGCATGGTCGGGCCAGATTGGGCAGATGATTGGGCTGGACATCCCTATTGTGCCGGTGCGCCGCCAGATTGCCGTGACCACGCCGCTGCCGGAACTGCCGCCGGATTTCCCCTTTGTGCTTTTTTTTGGGCAGACGCTCTACTTTCACCCGGAGAGCAGGCAGAGTATCCTCACCGGCAAGTCGAACCCGCAGGAGCCGGTAGGCTTTAACACCGAAGTTGACCCCAAATGGACCGAGGTGCATCTGCTGGAGGCAATGGAGCGTTTTCCGCTGCTGGAAAAGGCGGGGCTGGTGACTCAATGGGCGGGGCTGTATGAAACAACGGCCGATGAGCAGGCCATTTTGGGCAAGCTGCCGGATATCGAGGGGGCGGTGATTGCCGCCGGCTTTAGCGGCCACGGTTTTATGCACGGCCCTATTGTGGGCAAGCTCATGGCCGAAGAGATTGTGGATGGCCGCGCCCACACGGTTAATATTGACGACCTGCGCTACGAGCGGTTTGCGTTGGGCAAGGATGTGGCGGAGTACAATATTATTTAATCTTGCCGGGGCCGTTTCCAGCTTGAGAACATAACTACTATCGAGCGGGCGCGCACTTTATAGAGCGCGTCCGGCTCTATTTCAGGGGCGGAGTCCTCGGGGTTGATGTCGTTGGGCGGGGTCAGGCCGGTATCAATCATCAGTCGCCATTTGCCCTCGTGGGGCGTAGCGGGCACACAAAAGACCCGCAGCGAGATGTCGGCATTAAACATCATCAACACGTCAACATCATCGGCCTCTGCGCCGGTTTCTTCTTTTGAGCCATCCATCGTCAGCATCAAACATTTATCCGTGGGGTCCCAGGCAGCATCGTGGCCGCGGGCGTCGTACCAGTGAATATCTTTGAACTGGTCGCCATCCAGGTCGAGGCCGGTAAAAAAGGTGGTGCGTCTGAACACGGGGTGCGCTTGACGCAGGGCAATCACCTGCCGGGCAAAGCGATAGACATCGGCATATTTGTCTAAAAATTCCCAGTTGTACCAGGAAACCTCGTTGTGCTGGCAGTAGGCGTTATTGTTGCCCTGCTGGGTGCGCCTGAACTCATCGCCGCCGTTAATCATCGGCGTACCCTGAGAGAAAATGAGCGTGGCCCAAAAATTTTTGACCTGCCGGTTGCGAACGTCCTCAATTTTGGGGTCGCTGGTTGGGCCTTCGACGCCGTAGTTAAAGCTGATATTGTGGTCGTGGCCGTCCCGGTTATTTTCGCCGTTGGCCTCGTTGTGTTTTTGGTTGTAACTGACCAGGTCATTCAGGGTGAAGCCATCGTGGGCGGCCACAAAATTGATGCTGTGGTTGGGAGTCCGGGCGTTGGCGTGGTACAGGTCGGCGCTGCCGGCAATGCGCGTTGCCAGGCTGCTGGTCAGGCCGGGGTCGCCGCGCCAATACTGGCGCAATTGGTCGCGGAATTTATCGTTCCACTCGCACCAGCGCCCGCCGGGGTAGTGGCCTACCTGATAGCCGGCCACGTCCCACGGTTCGGCAATAATTTTGGCGGTGCGCAGCAGGGGGTCTTCGGCAATGCGGGCGGTCAGGGCCGGGTTGCCGGAGACGTGGCCCCAGCGGTCGCGGCTGAGGATGGTAGCCAGGTCAAAGCGAAAGCCATCAACGTGCATCTCCAGCACCCAGTAGCGCAGGCAGTCGATGATGAAATCTCTAACAATGGGGTGGTTACAGTTAAGGGTGTTGCCCACGCCAGAAAAGTTTTTGTAGTACCGCCTGTCATCCTCCAGCAGATAGTAGATGCTGTTATCGATGCCTTTGAAGCTAAAGGTTGGCCCCAGGTGATTGCCCTCGACCGTGTGATTGAAAACCACATCTAAAATAACTTCCAGGCCGGCCTGGTGCAGCTCGCGCACCATTTCCTTAAAGGCAAACACCTGTTGGCCCCGGTCGCCACCCAGATGGCTGTAAAGGCTTTGCGGGGCAAAAAAGGCCAGGGTGTTGTAGCCCCAGTAGTTGCGCAGCGGCTCTCTGGTTTTGGGATTGAGCCGGTCAAATTCCCACTCGTTAAAGAGGTGAATTGGCAATAGCTCAACGGCGGTAATGCCCAACTCCAGAAAATAGGGAATTTTTTCGATGACGCCCTTAAATGTGCCGGGGTGCTCAACCCTGGCGCTGGGGTGACATGTCAGGCTGCGTACGTGAGTTTCGTAAATGATAGACTCGTTCAGGGGGCGGTTGAGGGGGCGGTCGCCCTGCCAATCGAAGCCGTCGTCGCCGTAAACAATGCATTTGGGCATCCCCGCAAAATTGGTGGTGACAGAAAAGGATGAGCCGTCTTGCGGGTCGGAGCGGTCATAGGCGTAAGCCTGCCTGAAATCCCAGCGAAAGCCGCCGGTAACGGCTCTGGCGTACGGGTCTAACAGGGGTTTGTGTTTGTTAAAGCGGTGCCCTTCTGTGGGCCGGTAGGGGCCGTCCATGCGGTACAGATACAATTGACCGTGCCCCACGCCGGCCAAATGGATGTGCCAGATATCGCCGGTGCGGTTGGCAATCGGGTCCAGTTCAAAGGTGTGGCTGGGCGCGCCGGCCTGGGGCTGGTCAAACAGGTGCAGCCAAACCGTGGTGGCGTGGCGGCTAAAAATAGCAAAGTTAACGCCGGTTGCGGTCGGGGTAGCGCCCAGGGGCAATGGTTTGCCGGGGGTGGTTTCAATGCTCAAAACGGTCTTAACGCTTTCTGCTCATAACTGCTTGACAAATCACTAGATATTGTACTTGAAAGTGTATTATACCACAATATGTAGGGGTACATTTTAAGGTTCAAAAAAGCCGGATATCGTTTGCCAATTACCGGGTCCGATTAATTTGCCAGGCAATAACCGGCGGCACTATGGCCAGCAGGCCCACAATCAAGGCCACCACAATCCCCACCCCGGCGGCCACCAACAGCGGCGGCGCAATCAACGAAACGCCGGCAACCACCAGACTCAGGATAAAAATGAGCGCAGCAATGGCGACAATCACCATGGCCATGCGCTGCGCCCGTCGCATCGAGGCCCGTTTGGGGCCGCTGATACGCCCGCTTTGGCCGTGAATCAGCACCGGTTGGGGCCGCCGCTCATCATCAAGATAAAAGGTGGTGAAGAGGGGCAGCAGCAACAGAGTCCAATTTGGCTGCGGATATTCTGCCGACCAGCGAAATTCACGGATATGGTCGGCGGCTGCCGCTTTTCGACACTCTTCGGCGGCGGCAGCTTGAAAGGCGGGCGCGGCATCGGGCCAGGCGTCGGTTGGGGTGCGGTTGGGCAATCTGACGGCTGCTTGCTGCAATAATTCAACCCGATAGGGCTGGCCGGCCTCAAGGTCAAACCGGCCCAGCCGTTGCAGCAACGCAAAATGCTCTTCCAGAGCCGGGGCCGGGATGTTGTGGTAGGTGCGGGTCAGCCGGCCCAGGCGCGGCTCCCAGCGAACGCGGGTTTCGGTAATTTCTTCTGACCGCCAGCCGCCGCCGGTTTCATCAAATGAGTCCCGGTGAGAAACCACCTGATAATCAAAGCCCGCTTCGGCCTGCCAGAGCGCCTGCACCTGGCTGTCTACCAGCCACATAGGCAGGTAGACGCGCCGCAGCCTGGCCTGCAGATTTTGCGGAGTCAGGTCGCCCGGCGCAAACCAGATACCGCCGGCAAACTGCTGGATTTGCCGGTTGACGGCCTCGGCGGTTACAGAGAAAGAAATAATCAACTCTGGCGGATGGCTGTTCAGCCCGCCGGCCTGTTCATCGAGTGGCGTCAGTTCTGTTTGAAAGCAGTGGGGGCACAACTGGCGCAACTGGCCCGGCGGCAACAGATAGCGCCAGTCGCACAGCTCGCAGATGGCTGCTTGCAGGTTGGCTCCCCAGGTGTTGTATTCAGGCATCATCCATTCCCTGGGCGCGGCGCAGCAAATTGAAAGTAATTACCAGCCCGATAATCAACAAAATAAAGCCAACCACGGCAATGGGAAAGCCAAGGCCGCCGAATATCAACGTTGCCAGGCCAATGAGTCCAACCGTCAGGCCGGGGGCCAGCAGCGCTGCCACAGCCAGCCACACTTTGAACCAGTCGACGGGCCGCTGCCCGGAAATAGCCCCGGTTTGGCCGTTGACCATCACCTGATAGCTTTTGTGCTGGTACTGGTAGGTAGCCAGATAGACCGGCAGTAAAATATAGCGCCAATGCTCTTCGGCAAAATCCAGCTCCATGCTAAAATTGCGGATGCGATTGGTGCTGGCCTGCTCCCGGCAGGCCTGGCGAGTCTGCTCGCGCATATTGTGGCGGGCGCTTTCCCAGGCGGTTTCCAGCGGCACGTCGTAAGCCTGGGCGTGAAAACCGGCCAGATATTTTGGCTCATATTCGGCCAGTTGGCGCAGGTCAAACTGGTTGATGCGCTCCAGCAAAATACGGCTGAGGCGGCCTGTCCCCGGAATGAGTAAATTTCTGTGGCCCAGTTGAACGTGTCCCGACTCCCATTTCCACTCAATTTTGCTGCGCGTTTTGCCCTGGCTGTCGGTGTAGGTTTTTCTGTGGCCCACTTCGGCCTGCCAGTTAGCCTGGGTGTTGGCGTCAAAAGTCCAAAACGGTAGGTAGATGCCGGTAAAGTTGGCCACGCCGGCCAGCCGGCGCAGCGAGCCGGGGGTCAGCCAACTGCTGCCCAGCCAATCGCGGGCCAGTTGCCGGCAGGCGTCGGCCTCAATTTTGAAGGGGATGAGAAAGCGGGGGCGCAGTACATCCTGCGGGGCCTCTTGTTGAATTACTTTATTCGACCCGCAAAAAGGGCAGATATGGGTTAATGAGTCGGGCGGAATGGAGGTGTAGGCCGCGCACCCCTGGCACTGCAACTCTTTACGGGCCTGGCCCCAGCCGTGGGCGGCTCGCTGTAGGGTTTCGACTGTAAATTCAAACCGTTCTGCGCTTTTGCCGACAACCTGTTTATGGGGCGGCTCGTAGTAGCCGCAGTGGGTGCATGTCAACCCGCCATCGGCGGCGCTGTAGGCCGTGGTGGCCCCGCATTGAGGGCAGCTAAAGCGAACCACCTGGCGGTGTTTTTCTTGTTGAGGCGGGGCGGGTTTATAAACTTCAATGCCCTCGATGGTTGAGGGGGTGGAAATATAATTGGGCGGTGGAAATGTTTGGTTCATGGTAACAGGATTATAATAAAAAGCCTTAAATGTTGCCAGATTGGGTTGTAGGTCAATTGGATGATTTACGCAGCGGGTAAATAGGGTATAATGGCAGGTAATATAGTTAAGGAGTAAAGCTTGTGACCACGGCTCAAAAAGTTATCCTCGCAGTTCTATCGGTGATTGCCTTGCTGGCGCTGGGCAGCGCCGGTTGCGCCCTGATTTTTTTTACGGCTGTCACGCCTACCCAATCGAGCGTGTCTGACCCGCAGGTTGTCGCCCAACAGCCCGCGCCCACCCCGCTGCCGCCCGATACGGCTACGCCGCCGCCACCGGCCACGCCCACCGAAACAGCCACGCCCACGCCGCTGCCATCGGCTACCAGCACGCGGGTGGTGAGCGAAACGCCTTACCACACCCCAACGCCCACGCGGGCCAACTGCGTTAATCAAGTAACCAACTTTGGGGCCAGCGGCGTTATCAACGATGACGAGGTCAAACAATTTCTGCGCGAGGTTATTCCGCCCGGCCATCTGGACGGTTGCCGGGGCATCGAGTATATCCACAAAAGCGGCGCGGTACACGGCACGCCCATTGCCGGCAGCATCATCCCCATATATCGGGAGATTCAGGTATTTGCTGTTGACCCGCAATTTCAAAGCGCCGACCAGATTTTAGATACGCTCACCCACGAAGTGGGGCACAACGTTCACAAAAATCTGCGCGCGGCAAACATCGAGCTTGATACCTACTGGGGCCAGTTGTTCCGCCAAAGTGAAGATGCTTTTGCCCGCGATGGCAGCGGGTTTGTATCGGATTACGCTCGCACCGATAAATTTGAGGATTTTGCCGAAACTTACATGGCCTATGTGCGCTATCCTGCCTGGCTCAAATCGGTCAACCCGGCCAAATACGAGTTTATGCGGCTGGAGGTCTTTGCCGGGCTGGAGTATTCGCCATAAAGAGGAAAGAATGGCTATCTGGCTGCGGGCCTTGCTGTATATGCTGGGGGTGGGCGGCGGCTGGCTGGTAGTGCTGCCCGCCCTAATTATTGGCCTGGAGTATGGCCATTTGTTGCCGCCGCTGCGAGGCCTGGGCTGGGCCGGTTTGGGCCTGTTGACATTTATGGCCGGGGCCGGGCTGGCCTGGTGGGCCGGGTATCATTTAATTACGTATGGACGCGGCACCCCCATGCCGCTCGACCCGCCCCGGAAACTGGTCACCAGCGGGCCATATCGCTTTGTCAGAAATCCCCAGGCAATTGCGATGGTGCTCATGGTTACGGGCGAGGTTTTGGCTGTGTCATCGCGCTGGCTGTGGCTGCTGCTGCCGTTAACCCTGTTCTATCTTGAAGGGCTGGTTGGCCCCTGGGAAGAGCGTCAACTGGCCGGCCAGTTCGGCGATGAATATCTGCGCTATCAACAAAACGTACGCAAATGGCGGCCTTAAACTTTGCGGGTGCATTTCAATTTGGGGGCGAATTTGGGTTCTCCCCCCCTCAGTCCCCCCGACATCGGGGGGAAGCTTGCCAAGTCCCCCTGCAAGCGGGGGGATTGAGGGGGGTAAAAAGGCGTGCTCATACATCCTGCCCCAAAACTGAAATACACCCAAACTTTGCCCTCCCCGTTGACAGCTTTGCCACTCTGTAGTACTATATTTCGGTTGTTTTTGAACTAATGTTCTAGTCTGCGGAGTTGCCGATATGGCCGTTACGCCCATTGCCCCCCGGCGAGAATTCAGTACCGCCAACGAGTATCAATACATTCGCTCCAGCCCAATTCGCTGGGTTATCTCTCACCTGCTGCGCTACAAAAAGGTGCTGGCCAGCTTTTTGCTGGCCAGTATTTTAACCAACATACTTTTTTCTTTGGTTCCGGCAATGATTGGCTGGGCCTTTGATGAAGTGCTGCACCCCCAACCCAATGCCGGGCGCCTGACCGCCATCGCGCTGGCTATTTTGGGCGTGGTGCTGGTGCGGGGCGCAATTGATATGGTCAATGCCCTCTCTATTGAAACGCTGGGCCAGCGGCTAGAGCGCGATGCCCGCGACGAGCTTTACATTAGCCTGTTGGGTAAAAGTCAAACCTTTCACAACCGCCAGCGCGTGGGCGATATTATGGCCCGCGCCGCCAACGATGTGCGCCAGCTCAACCCCATGATGAACCCCGGCGTGGCTCTAACCTTTGACGCCTCGGTTAGCATTATTGCGCCGCTGGCGTTCATTGCCTTTATCTCGCCCCAATTGCTGATTTCTCCCCTGCTTTTTCTGGTTGCTTTTGGTTTTGCCCTGCGGCTGTATACCAACCAGCTTAGTCCCGTTGTCGCCCGCGTGCGGAGTCAATTTGGGGCAATGAACGCCGGTTTGGCCGAAACCGTCTCCGGCATCGAGGTGGTAAAATCTACCGCTCAAGAGGCGCAAGAGAAGCAAAAATTTTACAAAAACTCTCGCCTGTACCGCGACCATTTTGTGGAGCAGGGGCAGGTAGAAGCCAGATACCTGCCGCCCCTGCTGTTGGGGCTGGCCCTGGCCGGCGCTTTTATCCACGGCTTGTGGCTGCTGAACCTGGGCCGCCTGACCGTGGGCGATTTGGTGGCTTACCTGGGCTTGATGGGCGTGCTGCGCTTTCCGGCCTTTATCTCCATTTTTACCTTCTCGCTCATTCAATTGGGGCTGGCCGGCGCCGAACGCATTCTCAGCCTGATGGCCGAAGAAACCGAACTTGACGAAAACAAAGAGGGCCACCAGGCCCCCATTCGCGGCGAGATTGTGTTTGAAAATGTCACCTTTCGCCAGGGCGAAAATGCGGTGCTAAAAAATATCAGCTTCAGGGCCGAGCCGGGCCAAACCATTGCCATTGTGGGGCAAACCGGCTCCGGCAAAAGCACGCTCACCAAACTGGTCAACCGCATTTACGATGTGGACGAAGGCCGTATTTTGATTGACGGGGTAGACGCGCGCGACTGGAACCTGGCCTCGCTGCGCTCCCAAATTTCCACCATCGAGCAGGATGTCTTTCTCTTCTCCCGCACCATTGCCGAAAACATTGGTTTTGGATTGGGCCAAAAGGCCGGCTCGCAGGCCATCGAGCAGGCTGCCCGCGCGGCCCAGGCCCACGATTTTATTGCCGATTTCAAAGATGGCTACCAAACCGTCATCGGTGAGCGCGGCGTCACCCTGTCTGGCGGCCAGCGCCAGCGATTGGCTATTGCCCGCGCCCTGCTCACCTCGCCCCGCATACTTATTTTGGATGACTCCACCAGCGCCATCGACAGCGCCACCGAAGATAAAATTCAGCAGGCCATCAACCGGGTGCTGCAAGGCCGCACCACCCTGCTCATCACCCACCGCCTGTCGCAAATTCGGCGGGCCGATAAAATACTGGTGCTCAGGCAGGGCGAAATTATCGACCAGGGCAACCACACCGAGTTGATGGCCCGCTGCAATCTGTACCGTCGCATTTTTGCCTGGTACGAATAAAAAATTCGCCCTTTGCCATTTGACAAATGACCAATAACAAGGACAAACTCTATGGGCTTTCTGATGGACGGCCTCGACGCCGAAGCTTACGACCGCTCCTACTCCGACCGGGAACTGCTGGCCCGAATATTGGGCTACTTTAAGCCACACTGGCCGGTGATGACTTTTGTGGCGGCGATGATTGTGCTCAACTCATTGATGGATGCCGTGCTGCCGGTGTTGATTGCTCGCGGGCTTGACACCCTGGCGGCGGGGGTCAACTGGCAAACCGCCGGCTGGCTATTGGGGGCTATTTTGCTCTCCGGCGTGTTATCGTGGGTGTTCAACTTCTTTCGGCGCTGGTACACGGCCCGCGCCGTGGGCGATGTGGTGCTCAACCTGCGCCACGATGCTTTTGACGCGGTTCTGGCCCGCGACATGTCCTTTTACGACGAGTTCCCCTCCGGCAAAATTGTCAGCCGCGTCACCTCCGATACCCAGGATTTTGCCAACGTTGTCACCCTTGCTCTTAACCTGTTAAGCCAGGTATTGCTGGTTATCATTATCCTGGCCATACTCTTTTACCTCAACCCCACCCTGGCCCTGATTACGCTATCTATTGCCCCCTTTATTGTTATCGCTGCCGTTGCCTTTAGACGCATTGCCCGCCACACCACCCAGCAAGCCCGGCGGGTGCTGGCCGAAGTGAACAAAACCGTGCAGGAAACCGTTACCGGCATCTCGGTGGCCAAAAACTTTCGGCAAGAGCAGACCATTTACAACGAGTTTGTGGGGGTCAACGCCCAATCTTATCGCATCAACCTGCGGCAGGGGTACGTGTTTTCCAGCATCTTCCCCATTTTGGGCACTATCTCCGGCATCGGCACCATGGTGGTGGTCTATTTTGGCGGGCTGTACGTGCTGGATGGCCTTGTTTCGGCGGGCGACTGGTTTTTGTTTCTGGAAGGACTCAACCTGTTCTGGTTTCCGCTGACCGGTATCGCCTCGTTCTGGAGCCAGTTTCAACTGGGGCTGTCGGCCAGCGAGCGCGTATTCGCCCTGGTCGATGCCGACCCCCGCGTGGTGCAGATTGACCACCGGCCCCCGCCCAAACTCAAGGGCAAAATTGAGTTCAAGGCGCTTGATTTTAGCTACACCGAGCAGGAAACTGTGCTGCGAAGCTTCAATTTGACCCTCAACGCCGGTGAAACCGTGGCTTTGGTAGGGCACACCGGCGCGGGCAAATCGAGCCTGGGCAAGCTCGTCGCCCGTTTTTACGAATTTCAGGGGGGCAAACTGCTGGTAGACGGGCACGATATCCGCTCGTTTGACCTACCGGCCTACCGGTTGCAGTTGGGCATTGTGCCCCAAACGCCCTTTCTCTTCTCCGGCACAGTCGCCGATAATATTCGCTACAGCGACCCGCAGGCCTCGGACGAGCAGGTGGTTGAGATTGCCCGGCGGGTTGGCGGCGGCGATTGGCTGGAGGCGCTGCCCAACGGCCTGGATACGCCGGTAGGCGAAGAAGGGCGCGGCATCTCGATGGGCCAGCGGCAGTTGGTCGCCCTGGCCAGGGTGCTGCTGCAAAACCCGGCCATTGTAATTTTAGACGAAGCCACCGCCAGCATCGACCCGCTGACCGAGGCCCAAATTCAAGAAAGTTTGGAGCTGGTGCTGCGTAACCGCACCGCCATTGTTATTGCCCACCGCCTCTCTACCATCAAATCCGCCGACCGGATTATTGTGCTGCGTAAAGGCGAGATTATTGAAGAGGGCACTCACGCCTCGCTGCTGCAACGGGGCGGCCATTACGCCGAACTATACAACACCTACTTCCGCCACCAATCGCCCGATTACACCGTGCCCGATACTCCCTACGAATTGCAGCAAATTTGAGACCTCGCCCCTGGCCCTGATAATCCAGGTCCGTTGGTGTCGTCCCAATAATTTGGGATAAGGCAGGGGCGAGACAACCTGGATTGAGGCTGCGTTCAAGATTATGGTTGGGGTGGCAGCGAGGAGCTGGAAGCAACGGTAAATGCCAGCTTATTCGACAAGTACTTCAGCGAGTCTTCATCCCACCCGTGGGCGCAGTGACCGCCAGCTACTTCGCTGTATTCATGTTCAATACCCAAATCGGTGAGTAACTGGTCGAAGCTTTCTACCTGTTTATCGTACTCTGAATCGTAAGTCCCATGCCGGATGAAGATGCCGCGCAGGCGGGTCGGTTGTTCCGCATACCGGCGCGCCTCGTGCATAGCGTCCTGCTCCACAATTTTGGTGATGACCTCTTGAACGAATTCACCATGCCCGTCAACAATACGAACTGGCATTTCGAAATAGAAAGGTGGGTTGTTCGGATCGGGCGCGCTGGCGGCGGCCATCTGAAAATACCAATCAAGCTCCGATTGCTGGGCGTCTATCAAGTTCTGGGGTAATTTCGTCAAACGGTGTGCGGCCTCCACGTCTAGTGGCCACACCTCCAGCGATTCATTGTAGATGCCGTCCGCTGCTGTGACCACGCTGAATATGTTGGGATACTTTAACCCAAGGCGCATAGCGGGGCCGCCGCCGTTGGAGCAGCCCGCCAACCCGCGACTGTCTCGCGTGGGCAGCGTGCGGAAGTGGGCATCCACATAATCCACAACTTCCCGGGTAACGTAGGTTTCGTAATCGCCGATGGTTGGCGAACTCCTCATGTGGCTGGCCCCCAGCACAGTGGACCCATCCGGCACAACCACAATCATCTCGCTGAATTCGTCCTGACGCAGCAGTGACTCCATCGCTACCTTGAAACCGGCCGCGTTGTCCCCCGGCGGCCCATCGGCCCAGGGCATCACATAGACTACAGGGTAGCGTTTATCGCCGGTGGCGTACCCCGGCGGCAATAGGACGAAAAACTTGCGCTCGGCCGGGTCGCCCAGCAGGTTGCCGGCCAGCGCCTGGCTGGTAATTTTTTCCCGTTTTATTTCGACTGTTGGTTGCGCCGCCGGATTTATCGGTTGTGGCGTTGCCGTAGCTGCCGGCGCTGCGGATACCGAAGGTTTCTCGGCGACCAGGTAGTCGGACAGGTATTGCAGGACCGGCATCATATCGTAACTACAGTGACCCCCTCCCTCAATCTCCACGTACTCGTGCTCTACGCCGCGTGTGGTGAGCAACTGGTCGAATGACCGGACTAACTCTACCGGCGCTGTGTCATCGAGTTCGCCGTGATAGAGCAAAATGTGGTCTAACCGTATGGGTTGCTGCAAGTACTCCTCCAGGTCATGCACTTCATCCACCGCGGCGATCTTCTCCCATACTTCTGGGATAATGCGACCCTGGCCGCCTACGACCTCAAAAGGCATATCCAGGTAGAAGGGCGGCTTGTCGGGGTTGGGCGCGGCCCCGGCGGCGAGCGAGATATAGAAAGCTGTATTGCCATTGCCGACATTCCAGTATTCGTAGATGTCAACGAAGTTTTCCGGGATATGATTGAAGGAGGCGGCTGCTTCGGGAATCGTCGGGTCGTTGGCGAAGTCATAGGTGGCGGACATAGGCGCTACGACGTTATAGACATCGGGGAAGGTCAGGGCCAGGTGCATGGAGCCGTCGCCGCCCATAGAGCAGCCGGTAATACCGCGGCTGTCGCGGTGCGGCAGGGTGCGGTAATTGGCGTCAATCTGGGCTACCAGTTCGCGGGCAATGTAGGTCTCGTAATCGCCAATGGTAGGCGAACTGATGTAGTTGCTGGCTCTGAATTTGTTGTCGCCATCGGGAAAGACGAGGATCATCTCCTGGACTGTGCCTTTCCGAAGCATAGCCTCATAGATGTCTTTTAACAACAACAATTGGTATTCGTTGCCCGTGGCCCCGTGGAGGATGTAGATGACCGGATAGCGTTTGTTCCCTTCAGCATAGCCGGGAGGCAGGTAGACGAAGTAACCTCGCTCGGCCGAATCACCAATTAGATTACCAGCCAGGCCATGGCTGGTAATCTTCTCGTGCTTCAACTCGCCCTTTGCTGGTAGGTACGGTTTTGCCACCGGCGTGGCGGCCGGCGCGCCGCTGCTCATATCCGACCAGACGCTGCCGTCGTAGTGCAAAACCGTGCCCACCTCCCCAACAACGTAGACATCGCTGCTCGAGCTGCCCCACACGCCGACAAGAAGATTAAGCGTGCCGCTGTTCATGGGCGACCAGGCGTTGCCATCGTAGTGCAGAACCGCGCCCATCGCCCCAACCACGTAGACATCGCTGCTCGAGCTGCCCCACATCCTCACAAGAGTCCTGGAGGTGCCGCTGTTCATGGGCGACCAGGCGCTGCCGTCGTAGTGCAAAATCGCGCCGTCATCCCCAGCGGCGAAGACGTCGCTGGTCGAACTGCCCCACACGCCGAAAAGAAGATTGGTCGTACCGCTGTTCATGGGCGACCAGGCGTTACCGTCGTAGTGCAGGATTATGCCCTCCCAGCCAACTGTAAAGACATCGCTGCCCGAAGTGCCCCAGACGGTATAAAGCGGCTGGGTCGTACCGCTGTTCATGGGCGACCAGGCGTTGCCATCATAGTGCAGGATGGTCCCCTTATCCCCAACCGCGAAGACGTCGCTGCCCGAACTACCCCACACACCGGTGAGCCAGGCTGGCTCCTCGTTTTCCATGGGCGACCAGGCGCTGCCATCGTAGTGCAGGATGGTTCCCAGATTGCCAACGACAAAAACATCACTGCCCGAACTGCCCCAGGCATCCTCGAGAATGGCGCTGGTACCGCTGGCCATGGGCGACCAGGCGCTGCCGTCGTAATGCAGAATCGCGCCCTCCCAGCCGACGACAAAGATATCGCTGCTAGAGCTGCCCCACACGTTGCTTAAAGTAATCCTCGGTATTGTTGCCGGTTGTGGCGATAGAGATGGTTCCGCTGCCGGGCCGCTTATGAGCGACCAGGCGCTGCCGTCGTAGTGCAGAATGGCGCCGTCGCCGCCAACGGCGAAGACATCGCTGGCCGAACTGCCCCAGACAGACTCGATGCTGCTGCCGGCGCCGCTGCTCATCGGCGACCAGGCGCTGCCGTCGTAGTGCAGAAGCGTTCCCACGCCTCCCGCCGCGAAGACATCGCTGCCCGAGCTGCCCCACACACTCCGCAGAAACCTGGGTGTGCCGCTGTTCATGGGCAACCAGGCGCTGCCATCATAATGCAGAATCGTACCGCTCCCTCCCACGGCGAAAACATCACTGCCCGAACTACCCCAGACGCTCAAGAGATCCACGAATTTGTCGTTCTTCATACGTGACCAGCCGCTGCCGTCGTAGTGCAGGATAACGCCGCCTTCCCCGACCACGAAGACATCGTTGCTGGAGCTGCCCCACACCCCCAACAGCCAGCCGCCCCAGCCGCTGTCCATAGGCGACCAGGCGCTGCCGTCGTAGTGCAAAAGTGTGCCGCCATCGCCCACGGCATAGACGTCGCTGGCCGAACTGCCCCACACCTCAACCAGGTTGTACAGGGTGTTGCTCTCCTGCGGCAGCCAGGCGCTGCCGTCAAAATGGAGAATTACGCCGCCATCGCCCACCGCAAAGATGTCGCTGGCCGAACTGCCCCAGATTGATTTGAGCATGGCCTCGGTGCCGCTCTCCTGCGGCGTCCAGGCACTACCGTCGTAGTGCAGCAACGTGCCGCCATCCCCCATGGCAAAGACATCGCTGGCCGAACTGCCCCAAATAGCGTACAAATTGTCATCTGGCAGCGATACGGACTCCATAAGTTGCGCCGCCGGGTTTATCGGTTGTGGCGTGGGTGTGGCCGCCTGCGCTTCGGCGGCCGGCGCGCCGCCGCTCATATCCGACCAGGTGTTGCCGTCGTAGTGCAGAATCGTACCCTCATAACCAACGGCAAAGACATCACTGCCCGAACTGCCCCAGACGCTGGTAATCTCTTGGACATCCGTACCACTGTCCATCGGCGACCAGGCTGTGCCATCGTAATGGAGAATTGTGCCTTTCTCGCCGGTAATAAAGACATCACTGCCCGAACTACCCCACACGGAATAAAGTTCCTGCGTTACGCCGCTCTCCATTGGCGACCAGGTGCTGCCGTCGTAGTGCAGAATGGTACTTCCCAATCCAACGGCGAAAACGTCGCTGCCTGAACTGCCCCACACGCTCCAAAGCTGTTCGGTCGTACCGCTTTGCATCGGCGACCAAACCTTGCCGTCGTAGTGCAGAATGGTACTTCCCAATCCAACGGCGAAAACATCGCTGCCCGAACTACCCCATAAGGTAGTGAGCGAATTTGCCACGCCACTCTTCATGGGCGACCAGGTGTTACCGTCGTAGTGTAGAATCGCGCCCAGGTCGCCGCTGGCAAAAACATCACTAGCCGAGCTGCCCCACAAACCCCGGAGCTGTGTCCACTCAGGCGCGCCGCTGTTCATGGGCAACCAACCGCTACCATCATAATGCAGGATTGTACCCGCCTCCCCAACGGCAAAGACATCGTTGCCCGAACTGCCCCAGACGGTAAAGATATCTTTGGTCATATCGCTTTCCATGGGCGACCAGGCGCTGCCGTCGTAGTGCAGGATAGTGCCGAGACCCCCAACGGCAAATACGTCGCTGTTTGAGCTACCCCAAACGGTATACAAGTCATTCTGTGTCAGCGGAGCAGCCTCCGCTGGCTCTGAAGTCGGGGCCGGTTGGGTGGTGGGGGATGATGCTGGTGTGGCTGCCGGTGGAATAGGCGTCGCTGTCGGTGGCTTTGGTATTGGCGCGGCAGTGGGTGGAACCGGCGGGATTGGCGTAGCCGTTGCCGGCGGCGCTTCGGCCACCGGCGGTGCGGCGGGAGCGTTGCAACCTCCTAAAAACAATATAACCACTATCACCGTAATTGCTAATTGTAACATTTGTTGGCGATTCATTGTTTACTCCTTTCATCTCTTTGTAAAAAGCTCCATAAAACAGCAAAAACGCCACCTATGACTAGGTGGCGCATATGTGCCAAAGGTAACTGTGAACTCTCAAAATTTATTCGAGGTTTCGTCACCCGGTCAGCCTTATATTCTTTTGGCGGGGCAGAAAGATAGGCTTATACCCTCTATTCTATCAAAAAATGGTGCGCGGCGGTAGTGACAAATGTCACAATTTTGAATCTGATGTGGTATAATCAAACGGATTTTGGTCATTGCGTAGGAGCAGTTTGTGTTAACCATCAAAAAAGTCTCACCCCAACACCCCCAGGCGCAGGCGCTCATCAGCAAGCTTGACGCCTACCTGAACGGGCTGTATCCCGCCGAGCGCAATTATTTGGACTCCGTCGATGAGTTGTCAAAAGCTCACGTGCTCTTTGTGGGCGCGTTTGATGAGGAGGCGCTGGTGGGCTGCGGAGCGGTAAAAATAATGGAGGGCGGCTACGGAGAAATCAAGCGGGTTTTTGTCAGGCCGGATTATCGGGGGCAGGGGATTTCCAGGCGCATTATGGACTATTTGGAGCAGCATCTGGTTGAACGCGGCATCCCCCTGGCCCGGCTCGAAACGGGCATCCACCAAACCGAAGCCATTGGGTTGTACAGGAAAATAGGTTACGTAATCTGCGGCTCTTTTGGCGATTACCGGGATGACCCACTCAGCCTGTTTATGGAAAAGCGGCTAACCCGCCAGGGTAGCGGCTGACGGTTCTGGCCTCAATTTTTTATCTCAACCGGTTCTGTTTTGGTTAAGTAAGGAATTACCTGCTCAACCGCCTCAACCAGGCGCGGCGGAACCATAATCAGCCATTCTTCTTCTGTGGGGGCGCGGGGGCGAGGCGGCACCCGCATTTCAATTCGCAGCA
Organism: uncultured Caldilineaceae bacterium; assembly: GCA_964486935.1. Classification (GTDB taxonomy): domain Bacteria; phylum Chloroflexota; class Anaerolineae; order 4572-78; family J111; genus CAZAPG01. Next base: position 24,583 of record CAZAPG010000011.1, read on the forward strand.
GGGGCGGGGTCTCTTTTTCCAGAGCAATCTGGTAAATATAGCGCGAGACGCCATTGCCTTTAAAGTAGGCGTTATTGGCGTAAATCTCCTGCGGAGCCAGCGCCACCATTCCCGGTTGAGGCCGGCCATAATACGCCCGCCGAGAGGCCAGATGGTTGCCGCCGGCCACTGCCGCCCCAATGACTCCGCCAATTAGTACGCCTAAACCGGCGCCGCCAATACCGCCGGTAATTGCTTCGGCCAACCCCTCATCTGCGCCAATCATTGCCCCCACCAGCAGGCCAATAAGGCCAAACAAAACGGTCAAACAGCCAAGCTGAACCTGCCAGTCGCTTTTTTCATCCTGCCACATGGCCTCCTTTATTTCACGCCATTCCTCAGGGTTGTAAGTCCAGCGCAGCAGGGGGCGGTCGCTGTCAAGAAAAGCGCGGCCTTTTTGCATCTGCCACAGGCCAGATACCCACAGGCTAATCCAGGATAGCCCAAATATAGCAAACAACCCCCCGCCAACATACATTATAACCTTCAGCACAGGCGTGTTGTAACCGCCAAGGACAAAACCCAGCGCCAGCAGCGTAACCAGAAAAAACAGCGCCAGCGGCCCCGTCAGGGCAATCATGGCTAATTGATTGGGGTTTTTGATATTGTCGCCCGAACTATCGGGGAATGACCCGTAAACAGGGGCGTAATAATTTTGCCGGGCGCCACAGTAAGCGCAAAACTCGGCGTCAAAAGTTATGGGCGACTTGCAATGGGGACAGATTGATTTGTCAGCAGACATGGGCGCACCCGCCGCCTGAACTGCTATATCTTGCCAGCCTGCCGGCGAGAGTCCAGGCCCAGAAGCGCCGGCAAACCTATGTGTGAAAATTTTCACTTAAAATTATATCACAGTTGGCCGGCCAAAATCAACCACCTGAGCTGATATATAGCTAATGAAGTTAGGGGGAAGGAATCCACGCCTGAGCGCCGGTATCAAATTTGAACAGGCCGTTGGAGCCGCCCACATACGCTGCGGCGGGATTGGCCGGGTCAATAGCCACGCTCTGCACATAATCTCGCCCGGCAATGAATTTGGGCGGCTGCACCGCCGACCATTCGTTTGAGCCAACCCGCACCAGCAGGCCGTTGCTGGCGTAGGCCGCCGGGTCGCTGCCGGTAGCGGCATAAGCGGCGCTGTTGCCGGGCGCTACCTCAATATCGGTGATGAAAACCTCTTGCGCCCGGCCTACCGGCACAACCGTGGTAGCCCAGGTTAGCCCCCCATCCGTACTCAGGCTGATGCGGGAGCGGTCGTTGCCCACGTAGATGGTTTGGGCATTGGCCGGGTCGGTGGCTATGGCAAAAATGGCGCTGCGGGTGTCGCACTGGCAAACAACATCCTCCCAGCGCGGCTCATTGGCCGGTTTGGCAGCCTCTTCTGCCGGGTTGATATTGGTTTTGAAAAATACGGCGCTATCGGCCCCGGCGGCGTACAGGGTATAGTTGCCGCCGCTGCTGCGGCCCAGCGCCAGCGAAAAGATTGCCACTTCGATGATGCGCCCCTTGACACCCAAATTAACGGCCTCCCAGGTTCGGCCATCATCCAGGCTGCGGTAGATGCCTTTATCGCTGCCGGCAAAAACAAGGCTGCTGTTGGGGATAGGCGCAAATTCGTGAAAGCGGGGGTAGGAAATTTTACCCGACCAGCCGGTTTCGGCGCGCCACTGCCTGACGGCGTTATCATAGCCGGCATACAGAGTGATGTTGCCGCCGCCGCTGTCTCGTAAGCCAACCGCTCGCACCGTTACCCCGTCGCCCAAGTCCGCGCTAAATAACGACCAGCCGCCGCCGGGCGCGCGTCGATAAATACCCTGGTCTTTAGCCACCGCAAATACCTGGCCGCCTGCTGCGGCAGCCACATCAAAAAACTGAAGTCCGTCGGGCAGGGGCAGCGCCGCCGGGTTTGGCGTGGGCAGCGCCGTAATTTCCGCCGGAGTTGTTGGCGAAGCCGCAACAACCGTGGCCTGCCGTGTGGCGGTTGGGGTTGGCGTCGCGGCGAGCGTTTCGGTTGGCGCCGGGGTGGGGGTAAACGTAGATGTAACGGTAAAGGTTGGCTCCGGCGTTGGCGTTGCCGTTGGCGAGGGAGTTGGTTCTATTATCGGTTCGGTTGCTATTGGTTCTGTTGACTCCTCAGCAGGCGTTGGCGTTGGTTCGGGGACGCTGGTGGGGGTGTCGGCCACAGCGGCAGCCGGGGGAGCGGTGGGGGTGGCTGTTTGAGCCGGAGCCAGACTCAGCCAGAGAATACCGGCAGCGATGACCGCCAGCGCAGCCCCGCCCAAACCAATAAACAGATTTCGTTTAGAGACCAAAGGCGAAGCGGACCCGGCGTTAGCCCCGTAGTTATACAAAACCCAGTGAACGGCCAGCGGCACTACAAAACTAAAAACCCCCTGCATTTCCCGCTCCAGCAACTGGCGCTGTTGCAGGCGCTCAAGAATCTGGTTGAGTTCTTTCTCGCCGGTTTTGAGGCCCTGCTTGCGCAGGGAGTCGCCAATGGCCTTGGGCGTTAAAAATTTTGACTGCATAGCGGTGGCGGCGCAGGCAACCAGCGTAGATTGCTCCACTTCGGATAATCCAGCCACCGCTGGTTTGAAGACCGGGCTGCTGTGGGCAAGAATGGCCGGCAGGGCGGCGTTGATGGCGGCCACATCAATTTCGGCGCGGTTGGCGGCGTTGGTTTGCTCAACCATTTGGTGGCAGATGAGTTGCGCCAGAAACGGGTGCCCCGCCGAAAGCCGGGTGATAGCCTCGATGGCTTTGTCGGTAAAAGTTAGCGGCGCGGTTTGGCCCAGCCAGGTAATCAGGTTGAGCGTTTCTGGCGGGGGTAAAAACGGCAGCCGGACGAGTTCAGCCTGTTGCGTCTGGACCAGCGCCGGCGGTAACGCCCGAAAATCTGTGGCGGTAGCCAGCACAAAGGCGGCGGATGGTTGCAGGTCAATCCAGCGTTGCAAAAAGTTGCCGGCTTCGGCAGAAACATTCAGCCAATGGTCAACATCATCCAGCAAAAATACGAGCCGCCGGGGTTCTACCTTTTGCCGCACCTGGGGCAGAAAATTCTGAAGAAAATCAGCGGCGGCGGACTCGTTGGCCAGGGTTGGCGCTGGCAGGCCCGTCGCCTGGGCCAGCGAGTTTGCCAGAATTTGCAGCGTTTGGGTCAGGGGCAGGCTCAATTTATCGTTGAGCGTCAGCAAAAGCGGAAAATGGGTGTCGGCGGGCAGTTGGCCGGCAACCGCTTGAAGAGTAGAGGTTTTACCAAAGCGCGGCCCGCCGTAAATAATCACCACTCGCTTTGAGCCGGATTGAATGGTTTGCAAAAGCGAGGTCAAAAATTGCGTTCGGCCAAAAAATTTGGCACTATCTACCGGATTACTAAAATTATAGGGATTAACGCTCATTGGCTGATAGTTTACGGATGCGTGACACACCTTATCATCTTACCAGTAAATTTTATCGGCGCAATAAACTGAGGGGATTTTATAAAAAGAAAGGTATTTATCATGAACAAAAAAGAAGCATTGTTGTGCGCTGCTTTAGCGCAATCGGCTTATAGCAACCGTTGCACCGAGGCCGACTTTTGCCTGACCGCGACCTTTGAGAACAAAGGCACCGATACGCAGGGCCTGTTTGGCGAGGTTTATGGGAACACCTTTGCGGTGGCCTTCAGAGGGTCAGAAGAAACCGGCCTGGCCGACTGGCTGACCGACGCCAAATTTATCCCGCGCCCTTTTCCCTTTGGCGCGGGCAAAAGCGAAGGCGCAACCGTGCATCAGGGCTTTATTGAAGCCTACCAATCGGTGCGAGAGGCGGTGCTGGACGCGGTTAAAAAATCGCAGCATCAGCGGGTTATCACCGTTGGCCACAGCCTGGGCGGCGCTTTGGCCGTGCTGTGCGCTCTGGATATTCAGTGCAATGTGCCGGGCAAAATGGCCTATTGCTACACTTTTGGCGCACCCAAGGTGGGCAACGATAAATTTGTGGCTGCTTTTGAGCAGCAGGTTCCCCGCGCTTTCAGATTTGTTAATGGGGCCGATGTGGTTCCTGCGCTGCCGCCTGGCGCGTACCAGCACGCCGGACAAATTTTTCAGCTTGGCAAACAGGCCGAAACCGGCTACAGCCTGACCGAGATTGTATCCAGGCTGGTTGACAAAATGGAAGACCACCTGCCGCACAACTACATCAAATCGCTGCGCGAGTGGGTGTAATTTAGTTGCCGCAATCGCAGGGGCCGCAGTCGCAACCGCCCTCGCCGCAGCCGCAACAGCAATTGTTATCGCCATTGCAACAGCCGCACCCAGCCGAGTCGCCCCCGCCACAGCAACTACAGCCGCCGGAATCGCCGCAGCCACAGGTGTGGTTATCTGAGTGGCCGCTATCGCCACAGGGGGCGCAACAGTAGCAGCAATCGCAGCAGGCGGCGTCGTAACCGGCGCCCTGGTACGAGTTGCCGCTACCTGCCCCCCGGCGGCGTTTTTTCTGGCCCGGCGAGACTGCGCAGACTCCTGCCGCGCCGGCCAGGGTTTGCCGGCCTGTTTGGGCCAGTTGTTGAATAAGCAGCCTGCGGGCCAATTGGGGCTGGGGCAGGGCCAGCCGGTTGAATTGATGCGTTAACTCGGCGTGAGCCTGTTGAAAAATTTGGCTGGCCTGCGCCTGGATTTCGTCCGGGGTAAAACAGCGGGCCAGCGCGTTGAATTTTTTATTGGCGACATCCGCGGCGTAGTCGCGGTAGCTATCGAGCAGGTACATAATGCGGCCAAACATTTGGCCCATCCGGTACAGCGGGCCGGCATTTTGGGGGCAACCGGCAATCACCGCGGTGTGTTGAAAGGCCGCGCCCACGGCCAGCTCGGTGGGGCGGGCGAAGAAAAAGAAATCGCGGCGGGGTTGCAGTTCAATTTCAAGCTGGCGGCCGGTTTGCGCCTCGATGGGCTGCGTAGAGAAATTTAGCCCGGCAGCGACACGTCGCGCAGCAGTTGCCCATCGCGCCGGCCAGCGGGTCAACCGGCGCGGAAAATAGCGCAGCCAGCTATCGCCATCGGCCACGTGGTCCTGAAGTTTGGTCGCAGCCATCAACACAGCCATCGAGGCGGCGTACTGAACGGTGGGGGTGCTGCCAACCACCTGCGCTCGCTGAAAACCTTGCCCCCGAATGGCGCATAAATGGCCGGTTCGACTCATTGGCTGTGGCAATTGGGCTTCGCACAATACCGATAGCAGGGCGGCGTCGTAGTTGGTGGCTAACCGGGAGAACTGCCCAAAGTTATCTCGCAGGGCCAGGCACAGGCCGCACACGTGGCTCACCCACTCCTGCCGCTCGGCGAGGCTCATATTGCAGCCACATCCCTTGATGACGCCAAACATATTTTGCCTCTGGTTAACTGATTCCCTATTGCCGGGGCGGGGGTTATCGACCTCGCCACCAATCTTTGCGAACGCGCGGGTCCATAAAGCGGCCGGTATCGCGCACGGCCACCTGAATCTCGTTGCTGCGAGCGCGGCCAAACGCCTGGCGGGCGCGTAGGGCCGGAAGCTGGCGACGCCCGGCGGCATTCATTTGGGCGTACAGGGTCATCAGGTTGGGTTCCACGCAAACGCCATCGATGTGCAGGGTGTAGCCGCTAACCACACTATCTTCGCCGGTGTATTTGAGGGTGATGCGTTCGTGGTCGGCATAGAGGACCAGCACGGCGTAGCCCTGGCCAATCTCGTAACCGGCGTTAGGCACGTGGATGGTTTCGCCGGGATCTACCTTGAAGCCGGCCACTGTTACCTGAAAGTCGGTGATGGGGCCGCCGCGAGCGTTACTGCCCCAATCCCAGTGATTGGCGCGGTAGACGTTGCTAATAGCCGGGGTACGGGTGTCGGCAAAGAGGGTGGCCAATTGAGGGGCGCGGGAGTCGGTGGGGCCGGACATGTCGATTAAATTTTGGGCGGCCTCAACGCGATTGTACCCTCGCAAGGCAAAATTGATATCGCCGTGCTGGGCGGCGGGGCGGTCGGTGGGCGAGCCGACAATGGGCAGCGTGCCGTAACTTTGGCCGGGAATCGGCGCGCAGGGGTCGATGCTGCGTGGGGGCGGCTGGGGAGGCGGGGTGGGAGAGGGGGTTGGGGCCGGTGGTGGCGGCGTTGTCGGCGTGGTGGGGGCGGGCGGCGGCTGGGGCGGCGCGGGTTGCGGGGGCGCGGGTGGAGGCGTCGCTGCGCCGCTTTCGGTGAGCGAGGGGACGACCAGCACCTGCCCCACCCAAATGCGGCCAGGGTCGGTTAGATTGTTGGCTTTTTGCAGCAGAGGGTATTTGTGCGGGTCGCCATAAACCTGGCGGGCAATGCGCGAGAGGGTGTCGCCCCGCTGAACGGTGTAGGTTGTCATCACTCGCTCCGGCTGGCCGCCGGCGTAGGTGGTGAGTAGTTCGGCCAGTACCGTTTCCAGAGAGCGGCCCTCTTGTTGGGCGCGCTGCCGGGCAGCCTGGTAGGTAGGGTCGTCTAAATCAAAGGCAAAGTTTCGTAGGGTCATAGTGGCTCCTCAGAAAGTAAAGTTGGTGGAGTGTCAAAGCACACTTTGACGCTCCGGGTTTTTATCACCTGTGCTCTGTGGGTATTGTTGCCGCCGCAGGCGGGGAACTGTCGCACCAATGCTTGATTATACCATTGATTCTTTTTTGCAAGAATTGACGCCTGAGCGTTTTTTTGATACATTTAGCTGGCTAATTAAAAATTGATATTGGGGCAAGGAAAATTTAACGATGGCTGAAATGGCAATCTCTGAAAGTATTGGTTATTTAATTGCCCAAACCTGTAAATCGCACCGCAGCCTGGCCGAAAAGTTGCTGATTGATGTGGGGCTGCACGTGGGCCAGGAAATGATTTTGTGCCAATTGTGGCGCGAGAATGGGCTGACTCAATCTGAACTGGCCGAGCAACTTTGTGTTCAACCGGCCACTGTAACCAAAATGCTCAACCGCATGATGGATAGTGGCTTGATTGAGCGCCAAAAAGATGCGTATGACCAGCGAATCTCACGGGTGTACCTGACCGAACAAGGCCATACTCTGCAAAAAAAGGTAGAAGACGTTTGGGAGCAATTAGAGCAATACACCATTGCCTCCTTTAGCCTGGAAGAGAAGGTTTTGTTGCGACGCCTGTTAATGCAGGTGCGCGAAAACCTGAACCGGCATTAGACCTGCTCTTTGGTACAGGTCATAGCTGGTCAATTGAATGATGTAGAGTTTCTGTTGAGGTGTTATACTAATATTTAGCTGGCAAATTAATTTGTCGCAAGTGTCCGGGCCGGATGTTATTTGAGAATCTGGCTAATTTTTTACCAGAATAGTTAGCCGTCTAATTAAAATCAAGCTTAAATTATTGGAGGAAAAAAATGTCTACTTTAACAAATGCAAGTTCTACAGCTCGTGGTAGCGTGGCTCCTATCAGTAAATTGTGGTGGGTTGGATTGGTTGCGGCCGCAGCGGCGGTCCTGGTTAATCTGGCTGTTTTTGCTCTGGGCAATTTGTTTGGCCTTAACTGGGTGATTTCGGCCGGACCCGGCTCAACCGAGTTGATGCCATTGCCGGTGATAGCCGTAATTCTGGCGACAGTGGCGCCGATTATCGGCGCAGCGATAGTTTTTGCCTTGCTGGGCAAATTTGCGCCACGGCCCATTTTGGTATTCTGGATTATCTCGATTGCGTTTCTACTGGTATCATTCATTCCGGTTATCAGTTTGCCGGTTGCTGTGCCGTTAGCAACCCGCTTTGGCCTGAGTATGATGCATATTGTGGCTGGGGCAGTTGCTGTTGGCCTGTTGACAAAATTAGGCCGGGATTAGTCGTCAACAACAGGAGATACTTATGACGGTTCGAGGCGCGAGGGATAAAATTGAGCAGCAAGTATTAAATTGGGATGGCGTTACGGCGCATCCCCACCGTTTTGGCGGCGCTGAATATCGGCTGGGCCGCCGGGAAATTGGACACATCCACGGAGATTATCTGGTAGATATCCCGTTTCCCAGCACAGTGCGTAATGCAGTTATCGAGGCTGGAGAGGCTCAACCGCACCATGTTTTGCCCGATAGTGGCTGGGTCAGCTTTTATATTCGGGAACCGGGCGATGTTGACCGGGCAATTGAGTTGTTAAAACGGTCATTCGACCTGGCCTCGAGGCAGCGTATTAAAAAATCAACATAGTTTGGATTTATGTTGTCAAAGAATTATGGGACGTAGGTTATGCGGGTTATTCTGCCCAATCCGCGCCATCTGCGTCCCATTTGAATTATCAGCTACTTCAGACCTCAAAGGTTTCAAAAATCTTTGAGGTCTTCATTGGGGCAGAAACAACCTGTTTCTTAGAAGCCGGATTCAACCAAAATAAGGAGTCAACCATGCGATACAAACTTTTAGGCAAAAGCGGCTTGCGCGTATCGGAGCTGGCGCTGGGCAGCATGACCTTTGGCGAAGAGTGGGGCTGGGGCGCATCGAAAGAGGAGTGCCGGAAAATTTTCAGTGCCTACGCCGAGGCCGGCGGCAACTTTATCGACACGGCCAACCGCTACACCGAAGGCACCGCCGAAAAATTTGTGGGCGAATTCATTGCCGCCGACCGCGCCCATTTTGTGCTGTCAACCAAGTACACCCTCTTTATGCGCCGCAATGACCCCAACTTTAGCGGCAACCATCGTAAAAATATGGTCCAGTCGCTGGAGGCCAGCCTGAAACGGCTCAACACCGATTACATTGACCTGTATTGGGTTCACGCCTGGGATTTTATGACCCCCGTGGAAGAGGTGATGCGCGGCCTGGACGACCTGGTACGGGCCGGCAAAATTCTTTACATTGGTATTTCCGACACGCCGGCCTGGGTTGTGGCGCGGGCCAACACCCTGGCCGAGTTGCGCGGCTGGTCGCAATTTGTGGGTTTGCAATTTCGTTACAGCCTGCTCAATCGCTCGCCAGAGCGGGAATTGCTGCCGATGGCCCGCGCCCTGGATATTGGCGTTACGGCCTGGGGCGTGCTGGGGTCGGGCATTTTGACAGGTAAGTATAATAAAAAAGATGCGTCGAGCGAGGGGCGAGCCGCTCTGTGGGGCGCAGTCAACCAGGAAAATTTAACTGTTGCCGAAGCCGTGGTCAACATTGCCAACGAGATTGGCTGCACGCCTTCGCAGGTAGCCCTCAACTGGGTGCGGCAGCAGCCGGGCGTTGTCATTCCGCTGTTGGGGGCCAGAAAAGAGGCTCAGGTAAAGGACAATTTGGGCAGTGTGAACTACTCGCTCACCGCCGAGCAGATAGCCGCGCTCAATAAAGTCAGCCAGATTGAGCTGGGTTTTCCGCACGATTTTTTGGCCTCTGATGAAGTTAAAAATCTGGTGTATGGCGGCGCCTTTGATAAAATAGACAACCACCGCCGCCGCTAGTACAGAAAGGAAGGTATTAATGGACAGACTCTCTCCGCAATTTGGCGCAAACGTTGACCCTTCGTCCGCCGACCCGCATGAACCGTTTTTGCGGGCGCAGGTGGCCGATGAACATGGGCTGGATTTAATCACCCTGATGGACCACCCCTACAATGCCCATCTGTTTGATACCTGGACCCTGCTAACCGCCTTAGCCGTAAAAACCAAACGCATCCGTTTGAGCACCAACGTAGCCAACCTGCCGCTGCGCCCGCCGGCAATGCTGGCCAAACAGATTGCCACGCTGGATGTTCTGACCGGCGGGCGCATTGAACTGGGGTTAGGGGCCGGGGGATTCTGGCGAGGGATTGTCGCCTATGGCGGGCCGCAGCGTTCTCCCGGCCAGGCCTTTACTGCCTTTGAAGATGCGCTGGCTATTTTGCGCGGCATGTGGGATAATGCCGGCGGCTCTTTTACCCACAAGGGCCGGGTTTATCAGGTGCAGGGCGCGCGGCCCGGCCCGGCGCCGGCCCATCGAATCCCCATTTGGGTGGGGGCATCGGGGCCAAAAATGTTGCGGCTTACCGGCCAACAGGCCGATGGCGTACTGGTCTCCACAAGTTACGAGTCGCGGCAGCGACTGCTGGAAATCAACCGGCTCATTGACGAAGGCGCAGAGGCGGCGGGTCGAGCAGTTACCGGGATACGCCGGGGTTATAACCTGATGGGCGTGCTGGATTTAGGCCGGCCCGATACCAAAGCGGAAAAAGAAGAGGGACACAATATCTACGGTTCGGCGCAGCATTGGGTTAATGAACTTGTGAGCCTTTACCACGATTACCGTCAAGACACTTTTATTTTTTGGCCGGTAGCCGGCAATGAGCGCCTGCAAATTGAAGCCTTTGCCAAAGAAGTTGTGCCGGCGGTAAAGGCAGCCCTCTAATAATTAATTAAGGACTTTTTGTGCCCGACCAAACCATCGACTACAGCCGCAAGTGGCATGTAATGGCTGCTGTGGGCGCCAGCCTGTTTTTGTCTACCATCGACGAGAGTATTGTTAATGTCGCTCTGCCCACCCTGGTGCGAGAATTGAGCACCACCTTTCCGGTGGTGCAGTGGGTGGTGCTGGTTTACCTGCTCACCCAAACCACCCTGATGCTGGGTGTGGGGCGCTTGGGCGATATGATTGGCAAAAAAATTATTTTTGTCACCGGCTTTGTGGTATTTACAATTGGGTCGGTGCTGTGCGGATTTGCGCCCTCAATTTTTTGGCTCATTGCCTTTAGGGTGCTGCAAGCCATTGGCGCGGCCATGGCCTTGGCGCTGGGGTTTGCCATCACCACCGAGGCTTTTCCGCCCAGCGAACGGGGCAAGGCGATGGGCGTCATCAGTACAGTGGTTTCGGTGGGGATTGTGCTGGGGCCAACCCTGGGCGGCCTGATTATCGAGGCGTTCAGTTGGCGCTGGATATTTTTTGTCAACCTGCCCATTGGCATAATAGGGACGGTCATCGCCCTGCGCTACATTCCCCCGTCTGCGCCAGAAGGCCGGCAGCGGTTTGATTACGGGGGCGCTGTTTCGCTATTTGTGAGCCTGTTGTCGCTGTTGCTGGCGCTGACCCTGGGGCAGCAGTTTGGCTTTGCCAACCCCCTGATTTTGTTGCTGTTTGTCACCTGGCTGCTTTTTTTAATAATTTTTATCGTCATCGAGTGGCGTATCAACCAGCCGATGGTCGAGTTGGGGCTGTTCAAAGATAGTATCTTTACCGTTAATCTGGTCACGCGATTTATCACCTTTATTGCCCTGGCCGGCACCTTGATTTTGCTGCCCTTTTACCTGGAAAATGTGTTGCAATACAGCACTCGCCAGGTGGGGTTGCTGCTGGCCGTGGTGCCAATTTTTTTGGGCCTGGCCTCGCCTATTGCCGGTATGCTGGCCGACCGCCTGGGCACCCGGCCTGTAACCATTTTTGGTTTGTTATCTTTGCTGGCCGGTTACTTTGCTTTAAGCACGCTTGACGCCCAGACCGGTACCTGGGGTTACGTGCTGCGGTTGTTTCCCCTTGGGCTGGGTATGGGCGTCTTTCAAACCTCAAATAACAGCGCCATTATGGGGGCTGTATCCCGCGGGCGATTGGGGGTAACGTCCGGGCTGCTCTCAATCAGCCGGACGCTGGGGCAAACCAGCGGTATTGCCCTGATAGGCGCGCTGTGGGCCGGTCGGGTAATTTTTCATCACGGCAGGGTATTGCCGGGCGGGGCAACCACTGCGCCCGTATCGGCCCAAATTGCCGGGCTGCAAGACACATTTTTCGCGGTTGCCATCTTAACGATAATCGCCCTGGCGCTGGGAATTTGGGGGCTGGTGCAAGAGCGGCGGTCGCGGCAAATGTCGGCGGCGCAGGCAGGCTCAAAGGTGTGAATAATGCGTAGCATTTAATGACTTTAGGGAAAAATTAAAAAGTACCTCTAGTCTTGTTGGGTTGGTGACTTTTGCCTCTTATTTTCAACACCTATCTGTTGTATGATGACTCATATAAAATTTACTGGCAAAATATCAAGGCAGAGCGACAATGAACAAGAAACGGTTAACCTTGCAAGAGATTGAATTACTGCAAGAACGGTTAGCAGAAGAAAATCAGGAAGATGAACTGGCCTATTTAATGGGATTGATGGGCAAGCCGGAGATGATTGAGCGCACCGTTCGGCGCGAGGTAGAACGGCGCTGGCTGGCCATGGAAGCTCTGCTGGCGCGTAACAACAAATCCCATATTTTTCATTAGAACGCGGCGGCTGATAATTAACTTGCCTTTTGTTTGTTTTTAAAAATTTACAGGTTTGCCGTAAAAGCTAAAAGCCAGCATAATCGCTGGTTTTTTTTGTTTGACAAATCCGGCTTGTTAATGGGCCGAAGCCTCGATAATTTGCGCGACCGCCTGGCTCACCCAATACCTGAAGGGCAAAATATCAACAAACCCGACATGCCCCCCATAAGGTTGAATGTAAATTTGCAGCCAGGGCGACGCGTCGAAAAACGGATAAAAATCCTCGACCGGAACTACGGGGTCGTCGGCGGCGGTGATAATAGTCACCGGGCTTTGCAGTTCGGCCATCATCTGCGGGGTTACGGCGTAGCTGGTCAGGTATTCCAGCGCCGTTTGGTAGGGGGTATAGGGCACAAAGGCTTCGGTCATGGCCATGGTGGTGGGCGCGGCCAGCACCGCTGAAAAATCGTCGTACAGATTTGGAAAGGCGATTTTTTTGTGGCGAAAGGCTTTGCGCCATTTGCGCCGAAAGTAGGCCAGATAGATGTTTAACCCCGTATCCAGGGCCAGGGCGGTGCGGTAAGGGTTAATGGAGGGGTTAATGGCAATGGTTTGGGCCAGGGTGGGGATGGGCGTTTGCGCGTGTCGCCAGGCCAGCCGCAGCGCAAAGTTACCGCCCAGCGAGGCCCCGATAATGTAACAAGGGCGGTCGTTTTCTAATTGGGCAACGCGCCGGGCCGCGGCAAAGGCTTCGTCCAGCAAATCGCCGCGAAAGATGCCGGGGTTCAGGTGGTACGTGTCGCCGTGGTCGCGGAAATTTAGCCGGAAGATGGCATACCCCCGCCGGTAAAGGGTTTCTCCGGCAGCCAGAATGTAAGCGGCGCCGGCGTGGCCCAGCCAGCCGTGCAGCAGCAATACCAGTCCCTTTGATTCTTGTGTTGCCTGGGGCGAGTAAAACCCTTGCAGGCGGACGCCCTGCCCCGCATCTACCAGCAACTGGCGCGAGGCGGCCAGCAGCGTTGGCGCTTTTACTTTATACAGGCTGGAGGCGATGGTTTGAAAGTGGGCGTTGCGGGCCAGCAAATGGGGCTGAAAACTGAGGCCGGGTAGCGCGTTCACGGTTCATCCTGTTGCGGGGGTTGGCTGAAATACGCGGCTATCAGGCCGCCGGTAACGCCGGCAACAAATCCGGCTACCATCAGCCCCCAGCCCCAACCCAACCGGATAGGTTCGCGGTAGACATCTTCAAGGGCGGGCCTGATTAAGTTGAATTGCTGCCACGGCAGGCTGGTGGCCGCCAGTCCGGTTATTATCAAAATAAGGGCCAGGGGTTTTAAGGGCAGGGTTTTGAACAGCGGCGAGATAAGGGCCAGGGCAATCGCCAGCCCGGCCAGAATGGTTTGCAGCCTGAACTCCGGGGTCGCCAAAATGACCGGCGTCCACACCGGCGAGAGCGAAGCCAGCGCCAAAGGGATAACCGCCAGCCGCAATAGCCAGCGCAGCCAGGCCGGCAGCGCCAATTTTTGGTTGGCCGCAATCAGCGGAATAGTCAGCATAGCCACAAAGAGCGGCAGCAGAAAATAGAGGCGTTCGATATTGAGTTGCCCCAGCCGTATCTCTGGCAGAAATTTTACAAACTCGGCCAGGCCGGGGGCGGTTAACTGCAAGGCCACGCTGTTGTGGTTGACCCAGGGGCCAAAGGCGCCGCCAATGCCGGCCAGCAAAAGCCCAAGCGCCAGCAGCCAGCTACCGAAAGTTGAGGTTTGTATAAATTTTTTAGACATCATAATGAATTATGGACTTGACCTGATAGAACGCTGATAACGCAGACGGCGCAGATATTCGCAGCTAGAAATAAAACAAAAATCGTGACTACTCAGCCGGCGTCGCCTGGGATTCAAACCCCAGGCTAAGATAGGTGAAAGTCGGTTAAAACCGGCTCAAAAGCCCAATCTTAAGCAAATTCAGGGCGCTTTAGCGTCCTTGCACCTGTTTTAGCCCGGCGTTTTAACGCGGGGCAAACCGGCGGCTGAGTAGTTACCAAAAATCTGCGCTAATCGGCCAAGTTACCTGCGTTCTATTAAAACTTCCTCCAGGGTGATGCTGGCGCCGGCCGGATTGCCGGCCACGTCCAGCACGTCGAGCCGTTCAAAAGTATCGGGCAGGTAAAGGCCAATTTCCAGCGGATATTGGCCGGGCGGCGTGTCGGGCGAAATGATAATGGCGTGCTGGTCGGCAATAATCTGGCCGGGCCGCCACACATCGGTGGGGTAGCTCCAGCATACCGGCACGCCATCGGCTTGAGCCACCGGGCCGGCCTTGCCTGCTAAATGGGTAAAAACCTGATAGCTGGCGGGAATGGGCGCGATTGCCTGCCAGTAGAGCGTAACCGGAACCCGCCCGCCGGCATAAGCCCGCCGCGTGTCCAGGTTGTAGCCGACGAGTTGAATCAGGTTGGCAAAGTTGGCCTGCGCCGGCAGCGAGCCGCGAGCCGAGCGGGCAAAGGCGGCCGGCGTGGCCGAGGCGTCAAAGGCCCGGCTCAATTGAAGCTCATCGAGTTGCCCCGGTTGCTGCGTTACCGGCGTTTGCTGCATTATCCGCAATTGTTTTTGGTTGGGCAAAACGACGCCTCCAATTTGCCGGTAACTGGAGTTCAGCACCTCGGCGGGCACGGGCACGGGGTCAATTAAATCATCGGCCAAAAAATAATATTCTGGCCGGGGGTCGCAGGCCCGGGGCGCGCCGCGAGTATACCAGGTGGTCACATCGGGTTCTTCGTTGCTGCCGTAATCGCCGCTGAGTTGCCCTGCGGCAATTTGCTGGCCGACCGCTTTCCAGCCGGCGCGGTGGGCAAAGCCAAAAAAACCGGCTTTGGGCGGCTCAGGGTAGGGCGTCCAAAAAATTGAAAGATTGCCGTTGGGGTAATCCTGCCAGTATTCCACATCGTGGCGCACAAAGGCGTTCCACAGAAAGAGGGTTGGCAGGACCAGCAGGATGATGAGCAAAACCCGATACGCGAGGCGAGGGGCGCGCCATTTTTTATTCATTATCAATTGGCAATTGTTCATTGAAATGGCCGCCAACAGAGACCAGGCCGGCGCGGTGGTGTAAATGTGGGTTAGCCCCAGGGCGACTATAAAATTGTAGCCCAAAAAGGGCGCGGCCAGCCACATGACCAGCGCCTGCCGGGCGGAGCCAAACGGCAGGGCCAGAAAAGCCCCCAAGAAAATGAGGGCAAAGGGCAACGCCGCCAGATTTAGGGTTGGCTCAAAATTGAGCAGGTCTGGCTTCAGGCTGACCGCCAGCGCGCCGCCAGCCAGCAGGGCCGGCAGCGGCCAGCGGCTCCAGCGGGCGCGCCAAATCCAGGCGATGAGCAGGCCAAACACCAGCAGCCCGCTGATGATGAGATAATAGGATGAGCTGTAAAAGGTGGTGAAGTGAAAAAAGTCGGGCAGGTTGTTGCGTAACTCGTCGCCAATGCGTTGGCCTACATACTCGCCGGTGCGGTTGGCCTGGGGGTCGAGCGCGTAAGGCAGGTAAAAAGGCAGGGCGGCCAGCAATGCGCTGGCAGCCAGCAGCGCTGCGGCCTTGAGCGCCGGCCCTCGGCCGCTGAATATTAGCAGCCAGAGCAGCGCCGGGGCAACCAGAATAGCATCGTAGTGGGCCAGCAGGCCGACGCCTAGAAACAGGCCGCTTAAAATGGCAAAGCGCTGCCGGCGCGTTTGCTGCCAGTGCAGGGCCATTAAAAAGGCCAGGGCGCTGAACCACACCACCAGGGCTTGATACTGCACAATGCGGCCAAAGGCCACCATAAAGCCGTTGAGGGCAAAAAATCCGGCGGCCAGCCAGGCGACGCGCCCGCCCGACAACTGTTGCCCCAGCAGATAGATGGTAACAATAGCCAGCAGCGAGGCCAGCGTAAAAGGCAAACGGGCCGTCGCTTCGGTGATAACGCCGGTGAGCCGCCACAGGGCCATGGGCAGCAGAACCTCGCCGGGGCCTTTGGCGCGTAAAAAGAGGGCGTCCTCGTGCCCTTCCAGCGCCTCGGCAGCAGAAATCATCGCCAGCGCCTCGTCGCCCTGAAATTCGCTGTAGGGCAGGTTGGCGACTCGTAAAAAGATGGCAACGCCCAAAATAAGCAGCAGCGGCAGGTGAGCGCCAATAGCAGCGAGGCGCGGCCAGTGAAAGTCGGCCTGCCTTATTTTCTGCTTCATTGTAAAGAGGGGCAGGATGGCGAGTCCATTAAGCGCAAGCAGCAGTTGCCAGGCGTGAACGGGGCCGGGCAGGTAATGCAGCAGTAAGGCGGCCAGGCCGGTGAGCGTGTAGCCAAGGGCGGCGGCCAGCAAAACGCGCAGCAGGGGAGCGTCGCTGCCTATGAGCCGGGTAGACCAGCCTACCCCCGGCCAGACGGTGATGAGTAGCAGCGCTCCGGCGACGCGCAGCCAGTGACCGTTGGGTAACAGCAGTGTAAGGTTGGCAACCAGGAGCGCGGCCAGATACCAGTAGCGTCTGTTTTGCATGGCAATTGGGAGAGTATCGGGGTGATTACAAAATTTGGGTGGTAATGGAATGAGGGCCGCGCTGCCCCAGGCCAACTTCAATGCGCTGGCCCAGACCATAAAAGAGCGCCTTTTCCATGGCCAGGGTCGCTACCATCGCATCTTGAGAATCGAGTCCGGTTAAATCGGCCAGAGTAATCTGGTTGGGGCCGGTTCGGCCGGCAATTTTGCCGACAATCAGGTGGCTCAATTCACCTTGAATTTTTTCGCGGCTGATGGCATCGGTTTTTAAGCCGTGATGAATTTCGCCGGAAAGGGCGCATTGCTCAAAGTTGTCTACCACAATCACGTCGGCCCGTTGCAAAACGTCAATATCAAGTTCTTGTTTAGCGGGAGTGTTGCTGCCCACGGCGGTAATATGCGCGCCGGGTTTGAGCCACGCGGCTCTTAGTAAGGGCTGCTCGCTGGCGGTGGCGGTGATAATGATATCGGCCTGCTGCACGGCTGCTTGCACCGAGGGGGCAATTTGAATATTGAGGTCGTGGTCTTCTACCAGCCGCCGGGCGTAGTTGTCGGCGTGCAGGGGGATGCGGTCCCACACCCAAACGTGGCTAAAATTTCTTACGGCCATTAATGATTTTAGCTGCATGTAAGCCTGGCTGCCGCTGCCCAGCACCGCTACCCGGCTGACCTGTTGGTTAGCCAGATATTTGGCCGCCAGAGCGCCGGCGGCGCCGGCCCGAATGTTGGAAAGATAGCCGTTATCAACCATAATGGCTGCCGGAAAGCCGGTGGCGGCATCAAACACGGCAATCAGCCCGCTTTTGGGAGGCAGGTTGATGGCCGGGTTATCTTTAAAGTTACTGGCAACTTTAACCACGTAATAGGGGGCTTCTTGCAGATAAGCGCTTTTAACATCCACCTTGCCTTCAACGCCTGGCAGAGTCAAAGAGAAGTCGCCGGGTACGGTCATCCGGCTTTCGGCCGAAGCGGCAAAGGCATCTTCTACCACTTTAATGGCTTCGGGAATCGTCAGGGTTTGGCGCAGTTCATCTTCGTTTAGCAACAACAAGGGCATGATTACGTGTCTCGCTTACGTAAGGTAACTATTATGGTTGAGTATAACATAAGTTTGGTTCAAAACGAAACTTTAAGGTTTAAGTTATTGGCGTTCAAACTGCTGGTAGACATTTAACAAACGTTTGGCCGCAGCCGGCCAGTTAAATTTTTTAGCCTGGATGAAGCCTTCCCGAATTGATTTTTCGCGTAGAGAATAGTCTATTGCCAACTGGTACAACGCCTGAGCCAGAGCCGGCGTATCGGCGGCGGTAATTTGCAGCGCCGCCTGGCCGGCAACTTCGGGCAGGCTGGAGTTGTTGGCGCAGACCACGGGCGTACCGCAGGCCATGGCCTCGATAACCGGAATGCCGAAACCTTCGTAGTGAGAGGGGTAGGCAAAGATATCGGCCAGGCTGTAGAGGGCCGGCAGGTCGGTATCGGCCACAAAGCCGATCAGGTGAATCCGGTCGGCCACGGGCGAGGACTCGGCGGCGGCAAAAATGTCGTCATACAGCCAGCCTTTGCCGCCGGCTATTACCAGGTGATGCGTTTCACGCGCCGGCGAGTGGTCAAACGCCTGAATTAATCCGGTAAAGTTTTTGCGCGGCTCCAGCGTGCCCAGGCTCAAAATGAACTTTTCCGGCGGCAGGCCATACCGCTGCCGCACCGTCTTGAGCGTGGCGGGGTTGCTTATGGGCCGAAAGCGGGCCTCAACGCCCGCGCCAACTACGGTAATTTGGGAGGCAGGCAGGCCGTAAATCTCAATTAAATCTTGTTTGGTGCTTTGAGAATCGGCCAGCACGTGGCCGGCCCGGTTGAGGCTGCGGGGGACGACTTTTTCCAGCCAGCGCCGCAGCCGGTCTACCGCGCCTTGCGGGTGGCGGATAAAGGAAAGGTCGTGCACGGTGAGCAGGGTTTTGGCCCGGCGGGTGGGCGGCAAAATGAAGTTGGGCGAGTGAAACAGGTCGAGCGGCCCGGCAAACCACTCGACCGGCGCGGGCAGGTACAGCCGGTGCCAGCCAATGGTCAGCCAGCGCTCTGGCAGGGGATAGCGCCGGGGGCTAAAATTTGGGTAAGGCTGAAAGTCTTGCAGTCCCTCGGGTGGGGCATCGGAGGTGAGCAGCAGGGTGTATTGGTTGCGGTGGTCCAGTTGGGCCAGGGTGGTGATGAGGCCACGGGTGTAGCGGCCAATGCCGCCGCCCTGTTTGAGCGCTGCGGTATAATCGATGCCAATTTTCATGAGCTGTAAACGGGATGTTTTTTGAGCAAAATGCGAATCATTGGGCCGCTCAACATAGATGTTACCAGGGCCATGATAACCAGGGCCACAAACAGGCGTTGGTCAATTAGACCGTATTCCAGGGCCACCGATGCCAAAATAATTTCCATAGCGCCACGGGCGTTTAGCCCAAACCCCACCGCCAGCGATTCTTTGGGCGACATGCCGCTTAACCAGGCTCCGCCGCTGGCCCCCACCACTTTGCCAACGGTGGCAACAATAATGACCACCAAAATCAGCGTGATATCAAAATTGGCCGCAAAATCTGCCCCAAGCCCAATAGAAACAAAGTAGATGGGAGCCAAAAAGCCAAAGGCAATTTGCTCGATGGCTTTGTAAACCTGGTGCGGCTGGGCAACGTGTTGTTGCATGCCTACCCCCACCAGAAACGCGCCAAAAAATGCGTGAATGCCAATGGCTTCGGCGATGGCAGCCGCAATCAACACAAAGATGGCCACTATCGCGATAAATCCGTTGGGCCAGGTCAGGTGAGATTGTATCCATATAAGGCCGCGCCGGCCAAACCAGCGGCCAATAATCAGGATAACCGCCAAAAAAATTGTCACCAGGGCCAGCGTTAGCCATAAACCGGCAGTTGCCGGTTGGTCGGGAGACAAATTACTTAGAATAACCGCAAACAGCGACCAGCCGATTAAATCGTTGAGGGTGGCGGCGGCTATGATAATCAGTCCCAACTCCTGTTTTAGCAGGCCCAGGTCGCTCAAGGTTCTGGCAATTACGGGCAGCGCCGAAATGGAGAGAGCCGCGCCGATGAAGAGTCCAAATAAGACCGGCTGCTCCACAGCTTGAAGGCCCCACAGGTTGGGCCAAAGCAGCACCGCGCCAAAACCTGCCCCAAAGGGTGCCGCAATGCCTAAAATACTGGTCAGGGTTGTGCTCCAGGCCCGCGCTTGCAAATGATTTAGATTGACCTCCAGGCCGGCGACAAACATAAAGAACAACATCCCCAGCTTAATTACCGAGTCTCTGGCTAAAGCCAGCGTCTCGGAGGGGGGAAAGAGCCAGGCATACCAGCCGGGGGCCAGCAGCCCGAAAATGGTGGGGCCAAGCAACAGGCCGCCAATCAATTCTCCCAAAACAACCGGCTGGCGCAGCCGGTGCATCAACTGGCCAAATATCAGGGCACAGGCAAGCATTATGGATAGCTGTAGAAAAAATAGAATTAATTCGTGATGGGCCATATAACCTTATATGAAAAACGTTGTTAGTAAGGGATAGTGAGCAAATGCAGCGGATTATACTTGTCCGGGAGACGGTTGGAAAAAATCAAGGGTAATAAAAAAGGTATAGGCCGGGTTATGCGCGTAGGGGTTGCCGCCGGTGGGGCGAGGGTTAACGGCTCTGAATAACGCGGTAGGCTTCCAAATCAACGCCCACTTTTTTGCGGGTGTAGGCCATATCCAGCGGTTCGGTGGTGAAGGCGCTGCCAATCAGTTCGCGGGTGCGAATGTCAACGTAAATTTCGCTTTCGGTGCGGCCGTTGATAGCCAGCTTGCTCAATTTGCTCGACAGATTGACGGCGGGTCCGACCATGGTGGCTTCGGGGCCAACGGTGCCGGTTTTTACCTTGCCGGTGCTAATGCCAATGCCCATGCCGGTTTTGGTAAATTCCTGGCTTTCGCGCTTCCATTCATCGCGTAATATAACGTAAGCCTGGCGCATTTTTAGCGCGGCCAGTAAAGCCGAGTTAGCGGATGTTACTTTGCTATCCTGGTGGCGGCCCGGAAAATTTCCAAATACGCCCATGACGCTATCGCCCAAACTTTTATCCATTGCGCCGCCGGCCTGCACAATAATGGTAGACATCCGCAGCAGGTATTCATCTAAAAAAGCCACCATCAATTCCGGGCCGATGGCGTGGGTTAAAAAGGTAGAGCCGTGAATATCGCCCATTACTACGGTGACTTCGTTTTGGTGGGTCAGTTCGGCAATGTAGCCGGGGTCGTAGTAGCGATCCAGGTCGATGCGGCGGCCAATCTGGCGGTCGCGCAGCAACCGCAGGCCAGAAGTTTCGGCCAGGGTGTGGGCAATGGAGGGGTATTTTTCAACCACGCTTTCAAAATCCTCGCGGCTGATGGCCAGCAGGCGGGTGGGGGTGATGGCCCGGATGGTGGCGGTGCGGGGGATGGCCCGCAGCAGGGCAATCTCGCCAAAAAAATCGCCGGGGCTGAGCCGGTTGATCACGCCGCTGGGCTGCCGGCCCATATCGGGGGCCAGCACCTCAACTTCGCCGGCTTCGATAACATAAAATTTATCGCCCATTTCGCCCATATGGAAGATAATCTGGCCGGCTTTGAAATCTTCTACCTGAATGCGGCCGGCCAGCACTACGCTTTGCTCCAGGGTCATGCGGCTTAAAATGGGGATATTTTCAAGCACGCGCACCACGCCGGTGGCCAGGGCATTTTCCAGCAGCTTGAGTTGGGTTTGGGCTTCGGAATAGTCGGGCTTGAGCTTGAGCGCGGTTCTAAATGACTCGCGGGCGGCGGTGTAGTCTCGCAGAATTTTTTGGGTGTTGCCCAGGTTGTAAAAATGGTGGGCGTTGGCCGGTTCAAGCTGGGTGGTGGCTTTGAACACGGTCAGGGCTTCGATAAATTTGCCCTGGTTGTGGTAAGTAATGCCAAGCTGGTTGTAGGCGTCTACAAAATCTGAGCGCAGACGAATGGCTTCTTCCAGATGTTCAATGGCCCGCCCGTACTGTTCAACCTTGCGGTAGAGGGCGCCGAGTTCGTATTCTGCCTCGGCGGAGCCGGGGGCTTCTTCGCTGGCCAGGGTCAGGTAACTGAGGGCTTCGGGGTAGCGGCCCAACTGGCGGCTGGCCAGCCCGGCGCTAAAGAGCAGGGCAAAGTGCTGGGTCATGGGCAGGGTGCGCTCAAACAGTTGCACCGCGGCGGCAATATCCTGACCGGAGTTGGCCAGACACTGGGCCGCCAGCCAGATGCGGGCGTAATCGTTATCGGCCCCCAAAATTTTAGAGAAGAGAGCGGGCTTATCTTTGTTGATGCCGTAGAGCAGCACAATGGTATCTTGCCAGCGGCGGCGGGCTTCGTTGGTGCCCAGGCGCGGCTCAAGGTCGTAGCCTTTTTCAAGCTGGGCCAGGGCGGCGTAAAATTCCTGGTAGGTGTGGTGGGCAAATTCTACCCAACTCCGGCTTTCGGCGTAGCGAACCAGGCCGCTGCGCATAATTTCGTGGTGAATGTCCTGAGGAGTGAGTAATTCCAGTTCGACTCGCTCGCTGGGGGTGGCTTGTTTTTGGTAAAGCCTCACTTCAGCGGCAATTATCTCCAGCCAGCGGTCAAGGGCAAAGGTCCAGGCTTCTTCTTCTTGCATGGCCAGCCCCAGAGCGGCCAAAATTTGTTTACGCAGCCGGAGCGGCGACTGCGATTTGAAGGGCGTCAGCACTTTTTGCCATTCGGTATCGGTGCGCTCCAGCAGGTTATCGGTAAAAACTTCAAACAGGACACCCCGGTTTTTGGGTAACTCTTCATCGCTGCGTTTGGCAATTTGGGCCAGCATAAACAGGGCCAGCGGGGTTTGAGCCAAATCTTCCAGTTGGGGGTCGCTGTAAATTTCCCGGGCTACGTTGCGGCCCTGTTCGGCATGCAGGTAGTTGACCAGAAAGGCTTCGATATCCTCGCCGGAGAGGCGCTGGAGCATGGCCGTGCGGAATCCTTGCAGGGCGGTGTAATCTTGCGCCCGGCAGGAAAAGACAAAGCGGTGCTGGTTGTACTGTTGAATAAAGCGGTTCAACTCCTGGCGCGTTTCATTTTGGGCGGGCAACTCGTTGAGGCCATCCATTAAAAAGACAATAGCCTGAATGGGGGTGTCGTCCGGCCCCTGCCCGGACAGCAGGGCGTTAAGGTCGGCCTCGGTATCGAGTTTGGGAATTTCGTAACCCCGAAAAAGTTCCAGCAGGGTTTGCTCAATGGTTTTGGCGGGGCTAAGGGCGTTGAGCTTGATGAAAACAGGCAAAACGACGGCCTCTTTGCCGGCGTTCAGGGTGTGCAGGGTTGACTCGGCAATATCGAGCATCATGCGGCGCAGGACGGTGGTTTTGCCGGCGCCGGCCTCACCCAAAATAACGGCGCGCCGGTCGTTGGCTACCAGCTCGCGCACGTCGATGGGATTTTCGCGGGCCAGGCTGGAGCCTTCCAGGGCAAAGCGGCGCAGCGGCGAGACGGTTTCTTGCGGGTCTTGGGTACGGGCTTCTAAACGCCGTTGGGCAATATCGGCCAGCAGTTCTAAAATATCGGGTGATTTTTGTTTTAGCTGGCGCAACGAGCCACGGGTGAGCGTAACCAGTTTGGTGGGCCTGGCGGTGCGCACCGTGGCTGTGCGCGGCACCTGTTTGATGAGGGAAATCTCGCCAAAAAAGTCGCCCTTGCCCAACCGGGAAACGACAATATCATTACCCAGCGCGTCGGGAACCAGCACTTCAACCTCGCCGCTAACAATAATGTGGCAGCTATCGCCCTGGTCGCCGCGTTTAAAGATGATCTGGTTGGGTTCGAAGGTTTCGGCGTGGGGCAGCAGGGGGGCCAGGCGGCGCAGTTCTTTGTAGGTAAGGGTATGGCGCGGCGGAAAGGCGCTGATGGTTTCATCGGCGCGGGCGGCTTTGAGGGGTACGTATAGCTCTTTCCAAACGCGATAATCGGGGTCTTCGATAATTCGGCGCAGGTAGCGGCGGACGGGCGACGCCTCGGCGAGACTGGGGGAGGTCAACCGGGCGCTGTTGCTGGTATCGGCCAGGGGGCCGGTGGAGGGGAAGCTGAAGAAATAGCCCTTCCAGCTCCAAAAATCGGGGGCGTTACGAGCCAGTTGGGTAACAAAGGCCGAGGTGCCCCAAATAACAACCGGGTAGGCAATCATGGTCAGCCGGTCTCTGAGAAAATTGATGAGTTTGACAAACTGGTCGCGCTGGTCGGGGGTAAATTTTTCAAGGCCGTAGACAAAGATGGCAATCGACTTGTATTTGCCGGTCAATTCCAGATTTTTGAAGCGGGGATGTTCCGTTAGTTCGGTCAGGCTGCGGACCAGGTTGGTATCTTTGCCGCTGACCTCGTAGTTAAACAGGTAAACGCTGTTGGCCTCCAGGCGGCGGCGAAAATAATCAAACAGCCGGGCGCGCAAGTCAAAGTCGTCGGACTCGGCCACTGCCAGTCCGCCCAGGTTGCCCATCCGGAGCATGGTTAGTAAGGTTCTAATTTCATCCGGAAAGCGCGAGGTAAATTCATCGGTATCGGGTAGGATCATGTCGGTTCCCAATCAATTAATGGGCCTGTATGGGTAGCGAACAGGGAGAGCGATAGTTTTTCTAATGGAAAACAGCCAGCTTTAATTGATTATGAAAAATTATAACATCCGTTGATTAAGATGTAAAGCAAGTTTTGGGCGTTCAATGCTCCGGTTGCCTGACCGGATAACCACCTTAAAAAACTTAAAAAGGGTATTGACAAGACAGGTTGGTTATGCTATTCTCTCCCCTTGAGCCGTTAGCTCAGCCGGTAGAGCAACTGCCTTTTAAGCAGTGGGTCGTGGGTTCGAGTCCCACACGGCTCAATTTTTTATGCAAATTTTTAGTAACTGTAGGAAAGAAAGCTATGTACTCTCGATGCGAAATTTTGTTTCCCCATTCGCGGGTTAGTGGTTTGAAGCGATTAAAAGGCGAAGATTGGCGAAAGTTAACCGAACGCATTGCAGCGCTGCCCGAAACCCACGAAGACGCGCTGGCTTTTTCTCATATGATGATTAAACTGTGCGATTGCCTAAACTGCGACCTGGGCAGCTATAAAGCCGCTCTGGGCTGCGCCGCCTGCTCGCAGCGTACCATCAACGCCTTGCGAGACACCGATAAGCAGTTGCTCAAACGGTTTGAAAAATCTCAAAAAGAAGTTGCCCTGTATCTGGATAAAATTGGCGCAGACCAAAAGAAACAGGCCGCTTAATTTAGCAAGCCAACGCACAAGCGGGCAGCCCAAACAAGGGCTGTCCGCTTTTTTATTTGGCCGGTTGTGGTATGATTGAACTCAACCTATGCAAAAGGAGTCGCAGATGAACCATATCGACATCTTAAAGCGAGCCTTTCAGATAAGCTGGCGTTACCGCGCCTTGTGGATATTTGGCTTTTTGCTGGCCCTGTGCGGGGGCGGCGGTGGGGGCGGCGGGGGCGGTAATTTTAACTTTTCGGGCAGCGGCAGCGACTTTGAGGATTTTAGCGGCGATTTACCCTCCATTCCCAACATTGACCCCAATGTGATTATTGCCATTGTGGTTGGGGTTTTTTGCCTGATTATTTTGCTCTCAATTTTAAGCGTGGTGGTCCAGGTTGTGACTCGCGCGGCCCTGATTGCCATGGTGCGCCAGATTTCCCAAACCCAGGCCGTAACTGTGGCCGAAGGCTGGCGGCTGGGCTGGTCTGTACGGGCCTGGCGACTCTTTTTGGTGGGGCTGGTTATCGGCCTGCCCTGGACCATTTTTGCCATTTTTCTGCTGCTGCTTGCCTTCTCGCCGCTGTTGTTGTTGCTGGCCGAAAATACCGCGCTCACAATTATAGCCATTATCATTACCGTTGTTGCCTTTTTGGGGGTACTATTGCTGTTAATTGTTTTGGGCGCCGGGGTAACTCTGCTGCTAGACCTGGCCCGGCGGCGGGTGGTGCTGGATAACGCCGGAGTCATTGCCAGCGTTGGCGATACCTTTGGCCTGATCAAGCGCCGCCTGAAAGATGTGATAATTATCTGGCTGCTGATGTTTGGCGTAGGTTTTGCCTGGACCTTTGTCGCCTTGATTGTGGTGCTGCCGGTCTCGCTGATTGCGGCAGCAATTGCGGGCGGTATCCCGGCCCTGCTGGTCTACTTTATTTCTGAGTCGGTTATTGGCGCGGCCATTGCCGGCGGGCCGCTGGCCCTGTTGGTAATTATTCTGGTCTCCAGCGTGGCCGGCGGTTTTTATCTCATCTTTCGCTCAACCGTATGGACACTCACCTACCTTGAAATTCAGGAGCAGGGCGACGCGCTGGCCGCTGCAGAAACTTCCGCGCCGGCAGCCGGCCAGCCAACCGAGTTATGAACAAGGCAACGGCTACCGCTCCCGGTAAAATAATTTTGTTTGGCGAACACGCGGTGGTGTATGGGCGTCCGGCCATTGCTGTGCCTGTTGCCAGAGTGCAGGCCAGCGCCACCCTGCAACCGGCCACAACCGGCTTCAGAATTATTGCCCCCGATTTGGGCCGCGATTATCTGCTGGCCCAAGCCGGGCCGGATGACCCGCTGGCCGTGACCGTGCAAATTACGCTGGCCCGCTTAAACATTCCAACCCCCCCGGCGGCCACCCTGCGCGTCAGTTCGACTATTCCGCTGGGGCGCGGCCTGGGCAGCGGCGCGGCCATCTCTACCGCCATTGTGCGGGCGCTGGCCCGCTACCTTGAACGCCCCCTGGCTTCTGCCGAAGTGTCGGCCCTGGTGTATGAGGCAGAAAAATTGTACCACGGCACGCCCTCTGGCATTGATAACACGGTGGTGGCCTTTGAGCAACCCGTTTTTTTTGTTAAAGGCGAACCGATTCGGCGGATGCGGGTGGCCCGGCCTTTTACCGTGGTGGTTGGCGATACCGGCGTGGCGGCCTCAACCCGGCAGGTGGTAGGGCAGGTGCGGCAGCGCTGGCAGGTCGAGCCGGAGCGATACGAGGGTTATTTTGATGAAATTGGGGCCATTGCCAGCCAGGCCAGAGTGATAATTGAGCAAGGCGCGCCGGACACGCTGGCCCTGGGCAAACTGATGCGCGAGAATCAGGAGATGTTGCGGGTTATTGGCGTTTCATCGCCCCAACTGGAGCGGTTGATTGAGGCGGCTTTACAGGCCGGCGCTGTGGGGGCCAAGTTGTCGGGGGCCGGTTGGGGCGGCAATATGATTGCCCTGGTTCCGGCCCAATCGCAAGTAATAGCCAATGTAGCCGAAGCGTTATCGGCTGCCGGAGCCGCCGGGGTTATAGTTACGGAGGTTCGGTGAAGTCAGCTTTTAGCCTGGGCGGCTTCTTCGGCTTCTAAACGCCGTTGCATTGCGTCCAGGGCGGCGCCGGCTACCAGGCCCAAAATAGAAAGCAGGGTGCTGTCGGCTTCGGTAAAGCCTTCATCGCTGTGTTTGTTAAGCACCTCGATTACGCCTATCAGCTTGTTGCCGGCAACCATTGGCACGCACACAATCGAGCGGGTATGAAACCCAAACCCCTTGTCAATAACCTGAGAAAAGCGCTGGTCCTGGTGAGGGTTGTTGACAATAATCGGCTGGCGGTTGGTAGCTACCCAGCCGGCAATGCCAACATTGCTGCCAATGCGGTAGCCGCGCAACTGGTTGCGAATGTCGCCGTGAACCAGCACAAAAGCCAGCTCGTCGGTTTCCTCATCCAGCAGCAGCAAAGAGCCGCCCTCGGCATCAAGAACGTTCATGGCGCTGTAGAGAATCCGGTCCAGCAGGTCGAACAGATTTTCCTCGGAGACAATTTGCTGGGTGGCCCGCTGAAGCTCCTCCAGGGCGCTAACATACCCCCGGAGAGCGCTATTCTCCTCGCGCAGGGTTTCATTTTCCTCTTTTAGACGCGCATTCTCATGCTGTAAAAATCGCAAGGTTGAATTGCTCATTGGCTTATCTCGCTGACTGTTGGGGGCGCGCCTGCCCAAATTCTGGCGCACGCGCTTTAACAATGTTACACTATGAGTATAGTTCAGTTTAGGGCATTATACAAGCATACGCCTTGGTGCAAGGCAATAGCGCGACTCCTCTGCGGGCCGGTTTTGAATACCATCCTGGGTGTTATATAATTGTGAACAATTATTTATCTACCTGCTTGAGGATTATTTATGTTTAGTTTTGGCACAAACAAAATCAAAGAGAGTCTGGCTCGCACTCGAAACTCGGTTTTTGGACAGATTACCGGCCTGTTTGGCGGCGGTGAAATTACCGACGATTTGTGGGACGACCTGGAAGCGCTGCTGATTCAGGCCGATGTTGGCGTTGAAACCACCGGCCAATTGATTGAAACCGTGCGCCGGCGGGTTGGGCAGGAAGGCATCACCAAACCCGCCCAGGTTCAGGCCATTTTGAAAGATGAAATGCAAAAGCTGCTGGAGGGCTACATCCCCTCTCAGCTTGACCGCACCCGAATTTTAACCGTTATTCTGGTGGTAGGCGTCAACGGCTCTGGCAAAACTACCACCATTGCCAAGCTGGCCCGGCTGTACCAGAAACAGGGCCAGCGGGTGGTTTTGGCCGCAGCCGATACCTTTAGAGCGGCAGCCATTGACCAGCTTAAAATTTGGGGCGAGCGCGCCAACTGCCCGGTGATTGCCCATCAGCCCAACGCCGACCCCGGCGCGGTTGTGTTTGACGCGCTGAAAAGCGCCCTGGCCCGCAAAGCCAATATGGTCATTATCGACACGGCGGGCCGGCTGCATACCAAATATAATTTGATGAAAGAGCTGGAAAAGCTGCGCGGCATCGCCCAAAAGCAGGTTCACGCCGCGCCGCACGAAACGCTGCTGGTGCTGGATGCCACTACCGGCCAAAATGCTGTTTCTCAGGCCAAACACTTCAAAGAGAGTGTCAATATTACCGGCGTGGTGCTCACCAAACTGGATGGCACGGCCAAAGGCGGGGTGGTGTTTGCCATTGGCAAAGAGCTGGGCGTGCCGGTGCGCTTTGTGGGCGTGGGCGAAGGGCTGGAAGATATCTTGCCGTTTGACGCCAGGGCGTTTGTTGACGGGCTATTTGAATAGACGGCGGCTACAAATCAATGGCCCGCGTGCCCAGCACAAACATTTCACCCTCTAAAATTTCCAGACGGGTAATGTCCAGGTCAATCAAAATGCCGGCCAGCGCCTCGTTTACGGTTTGAGTCATTGATTGGAGAATAGTGTCGGGAAAATCAAACAGCCCCATTTGCGCTTCTTGAACTTCAACCACCAGTTGGCCTTTATCAACCACAGCCGTGGCCACAATTAGCGAGTCGAACGTGAAAGGGCCAAAAGGTTTAACGCCGCCGGTCATGTAAATTCTGCCGCCGGTAAACCAGATTTGGGGATCGCTCATCGGGATGCGGCCGGTTTGGGTTAACTCCAGCGCAATCAGCGAGGTAATCTCTTCATTTGTCACCCGCAGTTGCGACTCGTGGTTTTGGCTGGCTTCTTGCAAAGCCTGGTAAAAATTTTGTCTGAGCCGGTCGGCGGCTTCCTGGTTGACTGTTATCTGGCCGCCGGGCGGGCCAATCTGGTCAATATTATCATTAGAGCGGCAGGCCAGACCAACCAGCAAAACCAATGAAAAAATAATGGCAAAAACTCTATAGCGTAACACAGAAATTCACAAACTCCTCTGAAATAGTTACTCGATGACTATAACGGGACGCTTTGGGCTACGTTCCACATTCCACATTCCACGTAACGTGGAATGTGGCGCGTAATTTTAATTTTTGAGCGCACTCTGTAGCGCATATATAACAATGTGGACAAAAATTATAGCATCCTCCAGGTAACATGACAACAGATAACGTAACTGAAAAGGAAATAGTGAAAATAGTAGAGGCGCTGCTGTTTGTGGCGTCTGAGCCGGTAACGGTTAATCATTTGGCCTCGGCTATCGAATGTTCGGCAGAGCAGGTTGAGGTAGCCCTGCAGCAATTAAAAAGCGACAGCCAGAATCGGGGTATTCGCTTGCAGCAGCAGGGCAAAAAGGCGCAGTTGGTCAGCGCGCCAGAGCTAACCGATTACATTGAGCGCTTTTTGGGCTTAACCTTTAGCGGCAAACTGTCAACCCCGGCCCTTGAAACCCTGGCCATTATTGCCTATCGCCAGCCCATTACCCGGCCCGAAATCGAAGCGATTCGCGGCGTTAACAGCGATGGCGTGCTGCGCACCCTCACCAGCAAGGGGCTGGTAGAGGAGGTGGGGCGTCTGGATACGGTTGGACACCCCGCCCTGTTTGCCACCACCTTTGAGTTTTTGCGCTACTTTGGCCTGGATAGCATCGACCAACTGCCGGAACTGGATTTGCCGCAACCGGAACTGCCCGAAAACGGAACCGGCAGTGAAGACGCCTGATTAACGTAGTTATTGGATTATTACGACAAAGTAGCTAATGCCACCCAAAAACCACCAACCTGTGTATGAACGATTACAAAAAGTTTTGGCCCACGCCGGCGTGGCTTCGCGCCGGGCCAGCGAGGCGATGATTCAGCAAGGGCGGGTATCGGTCAACGGGCAGGTTGTGACCGAACTGGGCCTTAAGGTTGACCCCCGGCGCGATGAAATTTGGGTGGATGGCCGGCCCCTGCCTCAGCCGGTCGAAAAACCGGTTTACATCATCCTCAACAAACCGCGCAACATCCTGAGCGCCACCCGCGACCATCGCGGGCGTCAAACCGTGCTCGATCTGGTTGACGTGCCGGAGCGGGTATATCCGGTGGGCCGGCTAGACCTGGATAGCGAGGGCCTGATTTTGCTGACCAACGATGGCGAATTGACCCAAAAACTGACCCACCCCAGCCGCCACATTGAAAAGGAGTATCAGGTGCTAGTGGCCGGCTTGCTCGACGCCCAAACTCTGGCGCGCTGGCGGCAGGGCGGCATCGAGGTTGATGGTAAAGCCGTAGCCCCCGCCGGGGTAGAGCGAATGAAGATTGAAAAGAACAACACCTGGTTAAAAATTATTTTGACCGAGGGGCGCAAGCGGCAAATTAGAGAGGTGGCTAAAACGTTGGGCCATCCGGTAAAAAGTTTAAAGCGGGTCAGAATTGGCCCCATTAAGCTGGGCCAGCTACAGCCTGGCCGGTGGCGACCCCTGACCGCCAGAGAAGTAACCCGGCTCAAACAAGCAGCCAATCAATAAACATCCATTGCGAGGAAAGTATTGTCAAAACCAGCTACCATTACCATCGATGGATTTGCCGCTTCGGGCAAAAGCACCGTGGCCGCCCGGCTGGCCCAAGCGCTGGAATATCTTTATTTTGATACGGGCGTTATGTATCGCGCCGTTACCTGGGCCGTACTCCACAACAACCTGGACCCTGATGACGAAGAGGCGGTATCGCAACTGGCCGAAGATTTGACGATTGAAGTAGAGTCGCAGGGGCCGGATGATGGCCGCCTGTACACGGTGCTGGCCGACGGGCAGGATGTCACCTGGCTTATCCGCCAGCCCGAAGTTGACGCCAATGTATCGCGGGTGTCATCTTATCCCCGCGTCAGGGCCGCGTTGACTGCCCAGCAGCGGCGCATTGCCGGCAAAGGGCCTATTGTTATGGCGGGCCGCGATATTGGCACCGTGGTTTTGCCCAACGCCGATTTGAAAATTTTTTTGCAGGCTTCGGCCCAGGAGCGGGCGCGCCGCCGCTACAAAGAGGCGCTGGCTAAAAACCAGTCGGCCAGCTTTGACCAGATTTTAACCGCCATTATCGAGCGCGACCGGAAAGATAGCAACAATCCGGTTTCTCCCACGGTTCCGGCCAAAGATGCCATTATTGTCAACACAGATGGCCTGACCATTGACCAGGTTGTTTTGCAATTGAAAGAGTTGGTGCAAAAATACAACAATGGGGTTAAATGATCCATCGGGCAGCGCTGCCGGGCGCTGGCTGCAACTGGTGGCGTTGCGCCTGTTAATGAAAACTATTTTGCGCTTTGAAGTTTCTGGCGCAGAAAATATCCCACCTGCCGGGCCGGTGATTATTGTAATCAACCACATTGCCTTTTTAGACCCGGTGATGGTGCTGGGCAGCGTGCCCCGCCGGGTAGTGCCAATGGCCAAAGCCGAGGCGTTTGAACTGCCGGTTTTTGGCCTGTTTGTAAAAGTTTACGGTACTATTCCGGTGCGGCGCGGCGAAGCCGATATGAACGCCGTTAAATACGCCCTGCGCTGCTTAAAAAATGGCGATATTGTGCTGATGGCCCCAGAGGGAACCCGCAGCCGCAACTATCAACTGCAACCGGCCAAAGATGGCGCAGCCGTGCTGGCCCTGCGCAGCGGCGCGCCAATTGTGCCGGTTGGCGTGACCGGCACCCATCGGGCACAAGTTTATTGGCGTCGATTGCAGCGCCCGCCGGTGCGCCTGTCGGTGGGCAGGCCGTTTAAGGTGCGGTTTTTGGACTCTGACAATGGCCGCCCCTCGCGCCGGGAGCTATCGGAGATTACGACAGAAATTATGTATCAGTTGGCCGCCCAACTTCCCCCGGAATTTAGAGGCGTCTATTGCCATTTAGAACAAGCAACCCAAACCCATTTGCTGCCCATTTAGCGGTACTTATGGGGGATTTGTCTGACTGTTGGATTAAGCCTATAATGACCGGGAGTATAATTAAGGAGGTGAGCCAAAACATAAATAACCGGGGCGATTAGCGCCTGACCCTGTTAAACAGGGTGACGAGGAGCAGGTTCATCGAAATAATCGGCGGGTTCCTGCCGGGCTGCCACAGCCCGAATTGTCCCCAAAATTCCCTCCCCAGGGAGCAAAGCTGTTTTACAAAACCGGCGAGTAATTGCCGGCACAAAAAAAATGGCAGTGGAGTTATTCACTAAACAGCACAACAGAAAATGTTTGCCGGTGGTCAGTGGTCAAAGGCCGGGAGCCAGCTATATTTTTACAATTCGCTGCCCTGCGCTTCTGCTCCGGCGGTGTTCCCTTGCTGTTTGGCTGCAACTTGAATTTCCAAACAACAGACAAAAAAGGAGAATATTTCCATGTGCGGTATTGTTGGTTATGTGGGGCCAAAAGATGCCTCGTCTATTGTATTTAACGGCCTGAAAAAACTGGAGTATCGCGGCTACGATTCAGCCGGCATTGCCATTATCAACAGCAAGCTGGATATTCGCCGGGCCGAAGGCAAACTGGTCAACCTTGAAGAAAAATTAAAAGCCGCGCCCATCCACGGTACTCTGGCTATTGGACACACTCGCTGGGCCACGCACGGCGCGCCCGTTGAGCGCAACGCCCACCCCCACGCCGATGAGGCTTACACCGTGGCGGTGGTGCAAAACGGCATTGTTGAAAATTTTATGAAATTGCGGGCGCAGCTTCAGCAAGAGGGCCACAAATTCAGTTCCGATACCGATACAGAGGTGATTACCCATCTGATTGATAAATATCTGGCCCAGGGCAATGATTTGGTTGACGCCTGCCGCCTCTCTTTTCAGCAGCTTGAAGGGGCGCACGCCATTGCCGTGGTTAGCCCGCAAGAGCCGGACAAAATTGTGGTGGTTCGGCTGGGCAATGCCGGCGGCGTGATTGTGGGGCTGGGCAAAGGAGAAAATTATCTGGCCTCTGATATTCCGGCTATATTGGAGCACACCCAGCGGGTTGTCTTTTTAGAAGATAAGGAAATGGCTATTATCACCGCCGGCAACGTTAAATACCGCCGGCTGGATGGCGCAGCCATCACCAAAAAGCCAACCCGCATTACCTGGGACCCGGTCAGCGCGGTTAAGGGGCAATATCGACATTTTATGCAGAAGGAAATTTACGAGCAGCCCCAGTCCATTCAAAGCACCATTCGGGGCCGCATTGATTTTACAAGCGGCAAAGTTAACCTGGAAGATTTGAAGCTGACGCCCGGCGAAGCCGCCGCCATCGACCGGATTATCATTGTGGCCTGCGGCACGTCGGCCTATGCCGGCCAGGTGGGCCGCTTTGTCATCGAAAAATTGGCCCGGGTGAGGGTGTCGGTTGATTACGCCTCGGAGTTTCGCTACCGCGACCCGGTCATCGACGACAAAACGGTGGTGCTGGCCATCAGCCAATCCGGCGAAACAGTCGATACCCTGGCCGCTATGGAAGAGGCCAAAAGTAAAGGGGCCAAACTATGGAGCATTGTTAATGCGCAGGGCAGCATGATCCACCACACCAGCGACGGCGCTATTTTAATGCACGCCGGCCCGGAAATTGGCGTAGCCAGCACCAAGGCTTTTACCACCACCCTGACCGACCTGTTTTTGCTGGGGATGTACCTGGGCCAGCTTCGCGGCGCGCTCTCTGATGAGGAAAGTTTTAAACTGGCCATCGCGCTGGCCCACCTGCCGGAGCTGGCCGGCGAAGTGCTGGCCGACGGCTACAACGATTACGAAACCCTGGCCAACCTGTACCACAAGCGAGAGCACTTTCTCTTTTTGGGCCGGGGGGTCAACTACCCCATTGCCCTGGAAGGGGCGCTCAAACTGAAGGAAATCAGCTACATTCACGCCGAAGGCTACCCGGCCGGCGAGATGAAGCACGGCCCCATTGCCCTGATTGACGAAAATATGCCCGTGGTCTGCCTGGCCCCCCAGGATAACGTATACGACAAGATGATGAGTCAGATTGAGCAGGTGCATAGCCGGGGCGGCACGGTTATCTCGCTGGTTAATGAGGGCGACGAAAACCTGGCCGGCAAATCTCACCACGTTTTAACCATTCCTTCAACGCATCCCTTGCTGACCCCCATTATCGCCGTAATTCCGATGCAGCTACTGGCCTACCACATTGCCGTCAGGCGCGGCGCCGATGTTGACCAGCCGCGCAATCTGGCTAAAAGCGTTACGGTTGAATAGAGCTACATTTTTGGCCGGCAACATTGACATTTTCTTTATGTCAGCTAATATTAGGGCCAAACCGTTTTTTGGGGTTATACGCCCGGTATAACCTTGCTCACGACCCCACCGAGGGATAAATGTAATGATTACTTCGCAGATAATCCTTAAAAAAGGCAGAGAAAAGTCGGTCAATAACCGGCATCCCTGGCTCTACTCCGGCGCAATTAGCCGCATTGAAGGCGACCCCGCCGATGGCGATGTAGTAGATGTCTGGAATCACCGCGCCCGCTTTGAAGCCCGTGGCATTTACAACTCAAAATCCCAAATTCGGGTGCGGCTGCTCACCTGGAATCCCAACGACCCGATTGATGAAGAATTTTGGCGACGCCGCATCAGCCGGGCCGTAGTGGGCCGGCTGGCCCTGAAACAGGCCCAGGATACCGACTCTTACCGGCTGGTCTTTTCCGAGGCCGATGGCGCGCCCGGCTTTATTGCCGATTTATACGGCACCTGGCTGGTGGTGCAATTTCTCTCGCTGGCCGCCGAAAAGCACCGGCGCACTATTTTAAGCGTTCTGTTAGACCTGGTAGAGCCGCAGGGCATTTACGAGCGCAGCGATAGCGACTCTAGAGAAAAAGAGGGGCTGGTTCCCGTAACCGGGCCGGTGTGGGGCGAAGTTCCGCCCGACTCGATAGAAATTTTAGAAAATGGCCATACTTTTTTGGTAGATGTAAAGTTGGGGCATAAAACCGGCTTTTACCTGGACCAGCGAGAAAATCGGCAAAAGTCTACCAAATATTTCGCCGGCAAAGAGGTGCTCAACGCCTTTTCATACACCGGCGCGTTTTCGGTGTATGCGGCTCATGCCGGAGCCACGCGCATTGTCAATGTCGACTCTTCGGAGCGGGCGCTGCAAATTGCCGAGCAAAATATGCGTCGCAACGGCTTTGTAGACCGCGAGGATGTATACGCCGCCGCCGACGTGTTTGAACTGCTGCGCGCCTACAACGACGCTCAATGGAAATTTGATGTGGTAATTTTAGACCCGCCTAAATTTGCCTACAGCAAGCGCCAGGTAGATAAAGCCACACACGGCTATAAAGATATTAATCTGCTGGCGCTGAAATTGCTAAAACGGGGCGGTATTCTGATTACTTTTTCTTGTTCCGGCGCGGTAAACCGCGACCTGTTCCAAAAAGTGCTGTTTGGCGCGGCCCTGGATGCCGGCCGGTCCGTGCAAATTATCGAGCAACTTTCGCAGGGGTCAGACCACCCTATTCTCCTTACCTGCCCGGAAACCGAATATCTAAAAGGGTTTGTCTGCCGGGTGTGGTAAAAATTTTATAACCTGTCTGTAAATTGGCGAGCGCATCCCTGAAAATTTGCGGGGATGCGCTCGATTTTTTAGGCAAATTCTAACCATTTTCCTAGAAATTTTTAACCCGTCTCATATTGGATTTTGATACACTCTCAAAAGTATCTCATTAGATTTGCGGGGGAGTTTAGTCTATGATAAAACCACTGAGAGTTTTAATTTGCGGTAGCGATGAACCGGCCATGCAGCGGATGGCCCGCATCCTTACCGGCGATGGCATTGACGTAACCACCAGCAGCCAGCCCTTTAATTGTCTTGCTGCCAACCAATATGGCTGGGATTTTTTGATAATTGATTTGGACGGGTTGAACAGCTTTTTGCGTAATTTACTGCCCAGCCTGTGCAGCAGTTTACCTCGCTCCACTATTATTGGCGTTTCCACCAAATCTAGCCGCAGCGATCTGGTATACTGGATGAGCAGCGGTCTAAAGCTGGATGCCTGCCTTAACAAGGCGCCTCGCGTGGAAGATTTGATTGTAGCCGCGCCACGGGTAGCGGCCAGATACCTGTGCGATACAAAACCCTTTGGCCAGATTCAATAACCGGCTATTGGCGCGTCTAACCCTGGTCATCCTCATATTCGCTGGCCATCAGCCTGATAATGTCAGAGCGGCTGACAATCCCCACCAGGCGATTATTCTCTACCACCGGAATCGGGTTCATCCGCCGGTCGATCATTAGCTCGGCCAGCTCTTCAATAGTGGCGGCGGTACTAATTGTTACCGCCGGTTTCGACATAATCTCCCGGGCCGTTGTGCCCAATACGTGCGCCAATCGTTCTTGAAAGTGTTTGGGCCTTTCCAGATAAATAATTGAATCGAGAATGACAAAGTAGGTTGGCATTTTAAAGCGCGTATTGCGCACAATCATATCCAGCTCTGTAACAACCCCCAACACCTCCCCTTGATCATTAACCACCGGCAGCCCGCTGATATTGTGGCCCGACATCAACCGGGCAATCTGGCTAACCGGCGTATCTGGAAAAATTTTGAGCACATCGGTTGACATGATATCGCCCACCCGCCGTTTGGCGGTTTCTGGCAAAATTTGTTCCATCTTGTTTCTCCTCTGAAAATAGACCCCCACCAAGCGAGGGGAGTTGCGGCCTGCGCGGTGAGGTTCATAGTATTTAGCCCGGCGTGATTATACAACAGCCCATCCCCGGCAGCAATACGGCGGCAAAATGTCATTTTTTGACATTTTGAAAATATGATACAATAGTCCGGCCTGCCGGCATTTATCCCTGTTTAAAGTTTATAGAGAGCTTTACAAATATCTCGCCCGCCCAAGGAGAGGAGAGAAAATGCCCATTTACGAATATCGCTGCCAGATATGCGGGGAACAGTTTGATAAATTATTCCGGTCGTTGCAGCAGGCAGCCAAAGCGCAGGTGAGTTGCCCCGCCTGCCAGAGCGCAAAGGTGCAGCGACTGGTCTCTGCCGTGGCCGTTCACGCCGGCCAGAAAGCCGGCGCAGCCGCCGAGGCGCAAGAACCAACCCCGGCCAAACCGCCCGTATTTGGCCGCAAAGAGTTAAAACGGGCATTGGAGCAGAAAAAGCAACTGCGCCAAAGCGCCCTGGATGATTAATACCGCCGCCCCTTGTAATCTGCCTCGCATCCGAATAAAATAAAACCATCACCACGCCAGGTTGTTGTAATGTCCATTCAGCTTATCCGGCAGTACCACACCAAAGTTGCTAAAATAATTCAATACAGCGGCAGCTATAACGAGTCTGCCCTGCGCAAACCCTTTCAGGATTTGCTGGAGCAGTACGCCCGCGCCCGCAACCTGGAGATGATTGCCGAGCTGGATTTCCGCACCCGCTTTGGCAGCGTGGTTTACCCCGACGGAACCCTGAAAGACGCCCTGCGCCAGGATTGGGGCTTTTGGGAAAGCAAAGACCAGTACGACGACCTGGAAGCCGAGATTGCGGCCAAGCTGGCCAAAGGCTACCCCACCACCAATATTCTTTTTGAAGATACCCGCACCGCCGTGCTCTATCAGGCCGGGCAGGAAGTAGGCCGCGCCAACTTTAAAGACGACCAGGCCCTGGACGCCCTGCTCAACCGGTTTGTCAACTACGAGAGCCGCGAGGTGCGCGAGTTCCGCGAGGCCATCGAGCAGTTTGCCGCCGAGGTGCCCGCCCTGGCCGATGACCTGCGGGCCATTATCCGCGAGCAGGCCGAGGCCAACCCCGCCTTTCAACAGGCCGCCCAGGATTTTCTGGAGCTGTGCCGCGAGGCCATCAACCCCGCCGTGGAAATGGCCGACGCCCGCGAAATGATTATTCAGCACGTGCTGACCCAGGATATCTTCACCAAAATTTTTGACGACCCCCAGTTTCACCAGGAAAACAACATCGCCCAACGGCTGGGCCAGGTGGTCAACACCTTTTACCACGGCGCAACCCGCCACAACATCAGCGACCGGCTGGGCCACTACTACGCCACCATCAACGCCCGCGCCGCCCAAATTTACAACCACCAGGAAAAGCAAAAATTCCTCAAGGCCCTGTACGAGAACTTTTACAAAGCCTACAACCCCAAAGCCGCCGACCGGCTGGGCATTGTGTACACCCCCAACGAGATTGTCCGCTTTATGATTGAGGCCGCCGACTATCTGGCCTTTAAGCATTTTGGCAAAACCCTGGGCGACCCCGGCGTGGAGATTCTGGACCCGGCCACCGGAACCGGAACCTTCATCACCGAACTCATCGAATACCTGCCGCCCCACCAGCTTGAGCGCAAATACAAACAGGAAATCCACTGCAACGAGGTCGCCATTCTGCCCTACTACATCGCCAACCTCAACATCGAGTTTACCTACCGCCAGAAAATGGGGCGCTACCGGCCGTTTGACAACATTGTTTTTGTGGACACGCTGGACAACCTGGGCTTTCAGTTTGCCGGCAAGCAGCTTGACTTCTTTCACCTGGCCGATGAAAACGCCGAGCGCATCCAGCGCCAGAACGAGCGCGACATCAGCGTCATCATTGGCAACCCGCCTTACAACGCCTGGCAGGAAAACTTCAACTTTCAAAACCCCAACCGCCCCTACAAAGAAATTGACCGGCGCATCAAAGATACTTACATCAAACACGGTACGGCCCAAAACCAGATTGCCGTGTACGATATGTACACCCGCTTCATTCGCTGGTCCACCGACCGGCTGGGCGACAACGGCATTATTGCTTTCATTACCAACAGTTCTTTCATTGATGCCCAAACCTACGATGGCTTCCGCAAAGTGGTGGCCGATGAGTTTGATTACATCTACTTGATTGACCTGGGCGGCAACGTACGCAAAAACCCCAAACTCTCCGGCACCACGCACAATGTTTTTGGTATCCAAACCGGCGTGACCATTGGCTTTATGGTTAAACTGGATGAGACCTCAAAGATTTCCAAAACCCTTGAGGTCTCATCCCAAACGGCACAGATTTACTATGCCCGCCGCCCGGAAATGGAAACCAACGTTGAAAAACTCAACTGGCTGTCGGCTACCCGCTTTGAGGATGTCAAATTTGAGCACATCACCCCCAGCCGCCGCCACTATTGGATTAACCAGACCGATAATGACTGGGATGACCTGCTGCCACTGGTCGATAAAGATGTAAAAGCGGGCGCAAGTAAAGGGGCAGTGTTTAGACTATTTTCCAGAGGCGTTGCTACTCAGCGCGATGAATGGGTCTACGATTTTTCAAAAACGGCGCTGGCCGAAAAAATGCGCTTTTTTGTAGGCGTGTACCAACAAACGCTCGCCAACCCCGATTACCCCGACAAATTCCAAATCAAGTGGGACCGGGAATTGACCAAATATTGGGAGCGAGGCATCAGCAAAACCTTTGATGAAAAACAGATTGTGACGGGTCAATACCGTCCTTTTGTCAAAATGCAACTCTATTTTGACCAGCATTTCAACGGGATGACCTATCAACTCCCCATATTTTTCCCCGATAAAAATGCTGAAAACCTGCTCATCTGTTTCACTGACTCCGGCTCGGAAAAACCATTTATGACGATGGCGACGGACCACATTGCCGACTTGCATTTGGTTGGGGCCGGATGCAGCGCCCAATGCCTGCCCCTCTACCGCTACGATGAGTCGGGCGAGCGAGTCGAAAACATCACGGATTGGGCGCTGGAGCAGTTTCGGGCGCGGTATCAGCAGACCTTTGAGGTTTCAAAAACCTCAAAGGTCTTGGATAAAAGCGACATCTTCCACTACGTTTACGCCGCGCTGCATCACCCGGCCTACCGCCAAAAATACCGGCTCAACCTCAAGCGAGAGTTCCCCCGCATCCCCTTTTACAATGATTTCTGGCAGTGGGCCGGGTGGGGCCGCCAATTGCTGGAGCTGCATCTGGGCTACGAATCCGCCGGCCCCGCCCCCCTGGAGCGCATCGAGGCCGGCCCCCCGGAGGCGCGGCGGGCCTACCGGGCGCGGCTCAAAGCGGTCAAATCCAAAGGCGTTATCGAGGTGGACACGCTGACCACCCTGGCCGGCATCCCGCCCGAAGCGTGGGCCTACCGGCTGGGCAATCGCTCGGCGCTGGAGTGGGTGCTGGACCGCTACAAAGAGCGCAAACCCCGCGACCCGACCATTGCCGAAAAATTCAACAGCTATCGCTTTGTTGATTATAAAGAGCAGGTTATAGATTTGTTGCAGCGCGTCTGCACGGTCAGCGTGGAAACAATGAAAATTATCAGCCAGATGCCGGAGGAATAATGAAAACCGAAACCGTAGCCGCCTATCTGCAAAATTTAGCGCCGGAGCGCCGGGCCGCGCTGGAACATCTGCGGGCAATGGTGCTTGAAGTTGCGCCCCAGGCCACAGAAACCATGCGCTACCATATGCCTACCTATCATTATCAAGGCGAGATGCTGTGCGCTATGGCCTCTCAAAAACATTATCTGAGCCTCTATATGGATACCGGGCTGATTGAAAAACACAAACCAGCCCTGCAGGGGTTGGATTGCGGCAAAAGCTGTATCAGGTTCAAAAAGCTTGAAAAATTGCCGCAAGATGCCATCCGGCAAATATTGCAGGAAACCGTCCGGCTCATCGACGCTCAGTGAAGTTTATAGCCCACAGGCCGGGGATATCATCGGCGTTTTGCTCAATGGGTTGGCTGCGGGTATCTCAGGTAAATTCGCTATTACCACCCTTATCAATATTAAAGGCAGTACCGGGCTTATCTGTCCGTACCTATCTGCCCTATCCCTTGACGTAGGATAGTTTCTCGCGGATGAAACCGTTTCTCACCCGGAATATATCAACGCCTCGAACATGCCCTTTTTGCCCGGCCAGATTCACCCAACTGTATCTCCAGCGCATAATGCACCGCTCGCCCAGGCCAAAAATCTCCTCAATATCAATGTGGGCCTGGGGCGATGCGCGGAAGAACTCTTGCCAAAATTGAGTTACGGCTTCCTTTCCCGAGTACAGCGTGCCGTCGGGGGCCGGATTGGTGTTTTCAAAAATACAATCGTCGCTCATAAGCTGCATCATACCCGCCACATCATGACGGTTGAAGGCCTGATTAAACTCAAGCACAAGGCGCATCGCTGCTTCTAACTTTGACATGCGGATTGGACTCATAGGGCCAAAACACCTCCTTCAACTGAACCGTTTGTCTTTGCTTATTATTATCTCCCGTGATTTAATAGCCGTCACTATTCAGCAGGGCAACTAAAACCCTAAAGGTTTGGTAAAGTTGGCTAAAAAACCTTTAGGGTTTGGGCTGCTGAATAGTGACCGGTAGTCTACAATTTTTTCTTTTTTCCGTCCATTAAACCGGGGAATATTACCCGGGGAGGTAAAAATGCAACCCATCGCCACATTCTCTATTGTCGCTTATGACTCCCAACGTCGGGAATGGGGGGTAGCGGTCCAGTCAAAATTTCTGGCGGCGGCTGCGCTGGTATCGTGGGCCAGGGCCGGCGCTGGCGCGGTCGCTACCCAATCGTATGTGAATGTAACCTACGGCCCCCGCGGGCTGGATATGATGGCAGCCGGCAAATCGGCCCAGGCCACTGTTGAAACGTTGATTGGCGAGGATGAGGGTAAGGCCCTGCGCCAGGTGGGGCTGGTCGATAAAGCCGGGCAAGCGGCGGCCTACACCGGAGCCGATTGTCTCGATTGGGCCGGGCATATCGTTGGGCAAGGGTTCGCCTGCCAGGGCAATATTCTGGTGCCTGGCACGGTTGAGGCTATGGCCCGGCAATTTGAGCAGGCTCGCCAGGGGCCGGGCGAACTGGCAGATTGGTTGGTAGACGCCCTGGCCGCCGGCCAGAAGGCCGGGGGAGACCGGCGAGGCCGCCAATCTGCCGGCGTGCTGGTGGCGCGAGAGAATGGCGGCTATGGCGGCAACAACGACCGCTACCTGGATTTGCGGGTGGATGATGACCCGGCGCCAATTGACCGGCTCAAGAAGCTGGTGGCGCTGCACCATCTCTACTTTGGTCAGGTTGACCCTGACGACCTGATTCCCCTGGATAGCATCGCAGCCGAGTTTCAGGAGCTATTACGCCAAACAGGGTATTATCAAGGCCCGATGACCGGGGTTTTTGATGAGGCCACCCGCAAGGCGCTGCGCGTATTGGTCGGCATCGAGAACCTGGAAGAGCGGTGGGATGGCGGTGGAGATATGATTGACCGGCAGGTGGTAGAGCACCTGCGCCATAGATTTGCCCGAAGCGGGTAGACTAATGAACTTTACGACATTTATCGCCGCAACGGGAGAAGAGCTGGCCAGGGCCACATATACCGCAAATGATGAGTGGTCGGTTGAGTTATTGCTTTCCGGGGAGGGCGTGTGCTGTTTGGCCGCCGACCCCCTGAATCCGAAGGTCATTTATGCCGGAACAAAAGCGCAAGGAGTCCGGCGCTCTGACGATGGCGGCCTGACCTGGCAGGATAGCGGCCTGGGCGGTCAAGGGGTCAAATCGCTGGCGGTTAGCCCGCACAACTCAAACATTATCTACGCCGGAACCAAACCGGCTTTGTTATTTGTCTCGCGGGATGGCGGGAATAGCTGGGCCGAACTGGACGGCTTTCGACGCATCCCCAACCGCTGGTGGTGGTTTTCCCCCGCCGAGCCACCCGACCGCCGACCTTATGTGTTTGCTATTGCTCCCTCGCCCACCGAGCCGAATGTAATTTTAGCCGGGGTCGAGTTTGGCGCGGTGGTGCGCAGTGAGGACGGCGGCCAAACCTGGTCGCGCCACCGGCGGGGCGCATTACGCGATTGCCACTCGCTTAAATTCCACGCTGCCAACGGAAATTGGGTTTACCAGGCCGGCGGCACCGGCGGCGGGGCGTCGTTTAGCCGGGATGGGGGGCGCACTTTTCAAAAAGCCGGGCGGGGGCTGGCCAGGCATTACGGCCTTGTTTGCGCCGCAGACCCCGGCAACCCCGAAATCTGGTACGTATGCGTCGCGCCCAGCCCCTTTAACGCTTTTGGCCAGAAGCCGGAAATCTTTCTTTACCGCTCGACCGGCGGGGCCGGCTGGCAGCCTATCGGCTGGACAGCGCACCCTCTCCCGGTTGCGTCTACCGCGCTAGTAACGCTGCCCGGTGCGCCCGGTCACCTTTTTGCCGGATTGACCAATGGCGATGTCTGGCACAGCGCCGATTATGGCGACGCCTGGGAAAAAATGCCCTTTAATCTCAAGGGTATCTGGTTTTCGATGCTGGTTTTTTGACTGAACCCTTATAATTTGTTTTGAGTCCATCATACTGCGCCCCAGCCTCAGGAGCAGGGTGATTGTTAGCTCAACACGCGGGCTTTCATCCACCAGGCGCTGTTGTAAAAGTCGGCCACTGCGGTGCCGGGGTGAACCAGTTCATCAAAAATGGGGCGGTCTTCATCCGGCAAGGCCATTTCCAGCACGGGCAAGGCGTCGTCCAGGTGGGCCATCGTTCGCGGCCCGATAACGGGCGAGGTAACGCCGGGCTGGTCTTTGCACCACAGCAGCGCCAGTTGCGAGGCGGTCATCCCCCGCTTGGCGGCCAGTTTTACCATCTGCGCGCCAACCTGCCGTCCCCGGTGCGTGACCCGCTGGTCCATCATATTGCGCCCTTCGGCCAGCCGGGAATCTTTGGGCGCGTCCTCTTGGGGCAGGTAACGACCCGCCAGAATGCCCATTGCCAGCGGCGACCAGGGTAAAATGGCCAGGTTGTATTTTTGGGCCAGCGGAATCATTTCATTTTCAATGCGGCGTTCCAGCAGGCTGTAAGGCGGCTGCTCGCTGGTGTAGCTGACCCAGCCGTATTTCTCGCTAATGGCCAACCCCTCCATAACTATCCAGGCCGGAAAGGTGCTGGCGCCGATGTAGCGCACTTTGCCGGCCCGCACCAGGTCATCCAGCGCGCGCAACGTTTCTTCGTGCGGAATGAACTCCGAAGGGCGGTGGAGCTGGTACAGGTCAATATGGTCGGTTTGCAGCCGCCGCAGCGAGTCTTCGCAGGCTTTGATAATGTGGTAGCGCGACAACTCCCGGTCGTTGGGGCCATTGCCGGTGGCGTTGTACACTTTGGTTGCCACAATAATGTTATCTCGCTGACCGCTTTCTTTAAGCGCCTTGCCAAGCACGCGCTCGCTCTCGCCCTCGTTGTAAACGTTGGCCGTATCTACAAAATTGATGCCGGCCTCAATCGCTCGATTGATCATCAGAATCGACTCTCGTTCCGGCGTTGCCCCGCCAAAATTCATAGTTCCCAAACAGAGCGGCGAAACTTTCACCCCGCTGCGCCCCAAGGTACGGTATTCCATGGTCTGCATCCTTTCAAGATGAATTTAACCATACTTTACCATATTGACGCGGTGTTTGTCGACCCGGACCAGCAATTCTAAATTTATCAAACAGGCCCGCCGGCGATACCTGCCCGGTTTTATTGACGAAAAATTGGATAGTGAGTAGCATGAGCCGCAATGGTGGTGGTTATGACAATGCACCCATCGAAACTTTCTTTGTGCACTCAAAACTGA
Source organism: uncultured Caldilineaceae bacterium (assembly GCA_964486935.1). Taxonomy (GTDB): domain Bacteria; phylum Chloroflexota; class Anaerolineae; order 4572-78; family J111; genus CAZAPG01. The sequence goes on from CAZAPG010000011.1 coordinate 69,545, forward strand.
AATTGAATCTGGAGGATGCAATGACAATCGACCCAAAGCTAATGCTCAACCTCTACCGCGATATGTGGGTTGTTCGCTCGTTTGAGTTTGGCCTGGAGCGGGAGTTCAAAAAAGGCAACGTGCCGGGGATGCTGCACACCGGCGTAGGCCAGGAGGCGGTACAGGCCGCCATTGCCCGCAACCTGCGCCACACCGACGCTTTTTTTCCCGACCATCGCTGCCACGGCCTGCTGGTGCTGGCCGGCACCCCCGGCCAAAAAATTATGGCCGAACTGTTTGGCAAAGCCACCGGCGTGTGCAGCGGCAAAGGCGGGTCGCTTCACTCAGCCGACCCGTCCGTGGGCAATTTTGGCGATAACGCCGTCGAAGGGTCGATGATGGCGACGGCCCTGGGCGTGGGGTTGGGCTTTCAAATGCAGGGCCGGGATGACCTGGCCGCCGTGATTGTGGGCGATGGCACCGCCGGCCGGGGCGAGTGGCACGAGAGCCTCAACCTGGCCGCCACCTGGAAATTACCGGTGCTTTACTGCTGTGTTAACAACGGCTACGCCATCTCAACGGCGGTGGGCCACAGCCACGCCACCGAAAATCTGTACGAGTTTGCCGCCGCCTACAAAATGCCCTCGGCGCAGGTGGACGGCAACGATATTGTGGCCGCATATCAGGCAACCAAAGAGGCCGTGGATTATATCCGCGCCGGCAACGGCCCCTACTTCATCGAATACAAAACCTGGCGCTGGCAGGGCATCTTTTCCGGCGAATTCCGCCCCCCCGAAGAAGTCCGCTACTGGAAAGAGGAGCGCGAACCCATCAAAATGGCCCGCGAGCGCATTTTAGCGGCAGGGCTGGCCGATGAAGCCGCGCTGGAGCGCATCAAGGCCGAGGTAGACGCCGAGGTAGAAGAGTGGATTACCTTTGCGCTGGAGAGTCCGCTCCCGGATTTATCCAAAGCCACCGCCAATGTTTATGTCGGTTGGGAGGTGGAACTCCGATGAAAAAGATGACTATGACTCAGGCTCTCAACAATGCCCTCGACCTGATGATGGCTGAAAATGAGAAAGTTTTTCTGCTGGGCGAGGACATCGGCCATATGGGCGGCGATTTTGGCGTAACCCGCGGCCTGTTTGATAAATACGGCTCGCAGCGCGTGCGGGACACGCCCCTCTCCGAAGCGGCCATTATCGGCGCGGCGGTGGGGGCGGCTATGGTCGGGCTGCGGCCCGTGCCGGAAATTATGTTTGCCGACTTTTTGGGCACCTGCTACGACCAGATTGTGAACAATGCGGCCAAAATGCACTACATGTTCGATGGCCAGTTCAAAGCGCCCATCGTTATCCGCGCGGCGGCCGGGGGCGGCTTTGGCGGCGGGCCGCATCACTCCCAATCCGTAGAGGGCTGGTTTATGAATGTGCCGGGGCTGGTGATTGTCGGCCCGGCAACGCCCTACGATGCCAAAGGGCTGCTCATTGCCAGTATCGAAAACGATAACCCGGTGTTGTTTCTGGAGCACAAAGCCCTCTATCGCCTCAAAGGCGAAGTGCCTCTGGACAAATACACCGTGCCGCTGCGTAAAGCCGCCATTGCGCGTGAGGGCAGCGACATCACCGTCGTTGCCAGCATGAAAATGACCCACGAAGCCCTGGCCGCCGCCGAAGCGTTGGCCGCCGAGGGCGTGTCGGTGGAAGTGGTCGACCTGCGTACCCTGCGCCCGTGGGACCGGGAAACGGTGCTGGCATCGGTGGCTAAAACGGGGCGGGCCATTGTGGCCAACGAAGCCCCCAAAATGGGCGGCCTTGGCGCAGAAGTCAGCGCCACCATTTCCGAGGAGGTATACGCTAACCTCAAAGCGCCGGTGCGCCGCGTCTGCGGCCTGGATACGCCCATTCCCTTTTCGGTGCCGCTGGAAAAAATCATTCTGCCCAATAAGGATGATATCAAGGTCGCAATTCAGGCCACGCTGGATTATTAGGCAGCGTCACGGCAGGCTTGAGATGAATGACGAATCTCGGCACAAATTTTCGCCATTGGTCATTCGTTCTTCGTCGGTGTTGGAAAAGTATCAACCTATCGTGAACAGCGCCGATGACCCTAATCACTAACTTTGGAGATACAACCTAATATGGCAACTGAAGTCATTCTCCCCAAATGGGGACTAACTATGGAAGAAGGCACGCTGGTTTCCTGGCTCAGACAAGAGGGAGACCGGGTTGAAGCGGGCGAGGTAATTGCCGAGGTGGAAACCGAAAAAATCACCAATGAACTGGAAGCCCCGGTCAGCGGCGTCATCCGCAAAATTCTGGTGCAAGAAGATACCGAAGATATTCCCGTGGGCACGCCGCTGTGCCTGATTGATGAAGACTGATGCCGCAAACAAAACGATTTGAAGGCCAAACAATCATTGTGACCGGCGCGTCGCAGGGAATTGGTCAGGCTACAGCTATTGCCTTTGCCCGCGAGGGCGCGCAGGTTATTATCAACTATCATCACAGCAAAGCCGGCGCTCAAGAAACCCTGGCCGCCATTGAGTCAGAGGGCGGGCGGGGCGTCATTGCGCAGGCCAATGTGGGCGAGTTGGATGGTTGCCGGCGGCTGCTTGAGGCGGCGGAAGCCGTTGGGCCGGTCTCGGTGCTGGTCAACAACGCCGCCGGCTTCAATCGAGCGCCCTTTCTGGAGGTTGACATAGCCGAATTTGACCGGGTGTGGAGCATCAACGTGCGCGGCGTTTACTACCTCAGCCAACTGGCGGCGCAAAAAATGGCCGACCGAAAACAGGGCAGCATCATTCACGTCAGTTCTATTCTGGCCAAACTGGCCGTGCCGCAGCGAACCGTTTACTGCGCCAGCAAAGGCGCCATCGAGAGCCTGACCCGCGCTATGGCCCTTGACCTGGCCTCGCACAACGTGCGGGTCAATGCTGTATCGCCCGGCCTGATTGAGACTCAGGCCATGCTGGCCGGCTTTCCCTCCGAGGAGCTGCTCAACAGCGTGCGCAGCCACATTCCTTCCAAACGCTTTGGCGCGCCCGCTGAAATGGCGCAGGCTATTCTCTTTTTGGCCTCCCAAGAAGCCTCCTACATCAACGGGATTGTGCTGCCGGTTGACAGCGCCCTGAGCGCCCGCGAGGCCGGACCCGCCGCTAAATAGGGGAGATTTATGAGCTTACAACGCCAGGTTTATCTGAATGGCCAATTTGTCCCCGAAAGCGAGGCTCGTATCTCTATTTTTGACTCGGCTTTGATGGTGGGGGATATGATTTTTGAATTCACCCGCACCTTTAACGGAACCCCCTTTTGCTTGCGCGACCACCTGGAGCGGCTCTATACCGGCCTCAAAATCTTGGAGATAGATTGCGGGTTAACCCTGGCGCAGATGGAAGCGGCCACGCTCGAAACCGTGGAAATCAACCGCCCCTGCTTCCCGCCCGGAGTCGATTTTCAAATAATGCATAACGTTTCTCGCGGGCCGGTGGGGTTCTACCCCATCCTCTTTCCCCAGGCAGCGCGGCCCACGGTCGCCATCAACACCTGGGTAATGACCTTTCAATTGGGGGCAATGGCCCAGGCCTACGAAAGCGGCGTCCACGCCGTTACCCCGCTGCAACAGGCGATTCCGGCCCGGTTGGTCGACTCTAAAATCAAGAGCCGCAGCCGGATTTATTATCAGCTTGCCGACCTGCAGGTCAAAAAAATTGACCCCCAGGCCTGGGCCTTGTTGCTTGATGAGGATGGTTTTATCACCGAAGGAACCCGCTCCAACTTCTTTATCATCAAAGATGGGCAACTGCTCACCGCCGAACCGCGCAACATCCTGCGCGGCGTGACCCGCCGGAACGTGCTGAACCTGGCGCGGGAGTTGGGCCTGCCGTGCCGCGAGGGTAATATCGAACCTTACGACGCCATCACTGCCGACGAAGCCTTTTTTACCGGCACCTCTTTCTCAATCTTGCCGGCAACTCGCTTCAACGGCCACCCGATTGGCAGCGGCCGGCCCGGCCCCATCACCCAACGCTTGATTGGGGCCTGGAATGAAATGGTTGGCGTTGATATTAAAGCCCAGGCCAGAATGTTTGCGGAGATGGCTAAACACGAGGTAGCACCATGATCGAAATTGGCTTGCAAATCATCCCCATGATGCCGGCGCAGGAGGTGCTCGATACCATCCGCCTGGCCGAGGAGTTGGGCTATCGCTACTGCGTAGTGGCCGACGAGGGCTTCATGCCCGATGTTTATGTGATGTTGGGCCTTGCGGCGCGGCAAACCTCAACCATCAAACTGGGGGCAGTGACCAACGGCTACACCCGTCACCCGGCTGTAACCGCCAACGCCGCCGCCACGCTCAATGAACTTTCTGGCGGGCGGGCGCTGGTGAATCTGGTGGCCGGCGGCTCGCTGGTGTTGCGGCCTATGGCCATTCCCCGCGAAGCGCCGCTGACGGTTATGCGCGAAACCATCGACATTTTGCACCGGTTGTGGAGTGGCGAGAAGGTGAGCTACCAGGGGAAACGATACCGGCTCGACTCGGCCCAGATTACGCTGGGCGCGCAGCAGATTCCGGTCTGGTTGTCGGTGCGCGGGCCAAAGATGCTGGAACTGGCCGGCCGGCAGGCCGAGGCCGTGGTGCTGGCGGCCAAATCTGACCTGGGGCCGGCCCTTGAAATTGTGGAGCAGGGCAGCGCCCAAAGCGGCAACCGGCCCACCCGTATCTATCTTGACCGGATTGCCTACACCCCGCAGATGCTGGCCGAGGCCGGCAAAATGTATACCTACACCGTTATGGATGCGCCGGCGCGGATGCTGCACGGCATGGGGCTAACCGACGCGCAAATCGAAACTATCCAATCCGCGTTTCGCCAGGGCGGGCCGGCCGCAGCGGCGGAATTTGTTACGCCGGAGATGCTCGAAAATTTTGTGATTTCTGGCACGCCCGAAGCGTGCAGCGCCGCCCTGCGGGCGATGATTAACCAACACCGAATTGACATTTTCTTGCTGAATCTCAACTCGTCCGGGCTGGAGGCCAACACCCGCCTGCTGCGTGATGTAGCCGGGATTGTGCGGGGCGCAAATTAGACTTAGCCGGAGGCGGCCATGCAACCAATTGACCTTTTAGTAACGCGCGGCGTAATTGTTACCCAAAATGAGCGTCGCCAGATTATCAACGACGGCGCGATTGCCATTCACAATGGCCGGATTGTCGCCCTTGGCCCCACCGCCGAGATTGTCTCCCGCTACACCGCCGCCGAAACGCTCGACGCGCAGGGCAATGCCGTATTTCCCGGTTTGATTAACACCCATATTCACCTGTTTCAAACCGGCGTCAAAGGGCTGGGCGAGGATATGCCCGTGCAGGATTGGGTGGAAGTGGTCACGGCTCCCACCGCCATCCACATCAACCCGGAAGAGATGTACCTGTTTTGCCTGACCGGCTGCCTGGAACAAATCCACTGCGGCGTCACCACGGTAATTGATATGAGCTACGCCGCCCACTCCTTTAACCTGCACCACGCCAACATCAAAGCGATGGTCGATAGCGGCCTGCGCAGCCGCTACACCACCATTATCTCTGATTTTGGCGAAGAGTATGGCGTGCTGCCGGAACTCATCAAACCCATCGAGCAGTTTTTGGCCGAATATGAGCAACTGCTTGACCAGTATCCCGCTTCTGACCGGCTGGCGGTGTGGCTGGCCATCGGCGCGCCGTGGACCGTGACCGACCGGGGGCTGGTTGAAGCGCGAGCGTTTACCCGCCGGGCCGGCATCCCTATTGTAATGCACATTAATGAAAACGAGGTGGATAATGCCCTCAGCCAGCAGCGTCACGGCCAGAATATGATTCCCTACCTGGCCGAGGTTGGTTTTTTGGGGCCGGATTTGCTGGCGATTCACTGCGTTGACACCGACGAGACCGATATCGAACTGTTTGCCCAACACGATGTCAAGGTTTGCTACAACCCGGTCAGCAATATGTATTTGGGGTCGGGTATTGCGCCAATTATGCGGATGATAGAAGCCGGGGTGACTGTTTGCATTGGCACCGATGGCGCGGGCAGCAACAACTCGCAGGATATGATTGAGTCGCTCAAAATGGGGGCGCTGCTGCAAAAGGTGGCGGCCAAAGATGCCTCGGTGGTTGACGCCCAAACCGCGCTCGATTGGGCCACCTGCCAGGCAGCCAAAGTAATGGGCCTGAGCAACGACATCGGCTCGTTGGAGGTGGGCAAACAGGCCGATATGTTTGTGCTGGCCCTCAACTCGGCCAAAATTGTGCCGGCCCACGACCCGGTGGCCACCCTGGTTTACTCGTCGGGCGAGGAGAATGTAGTCGCCACTATTGCCGGCGGCAAAATAGCGATGAAGGATAAAATCATTCAACATCTTGATGAAGCAGACATCCTGCGCCAATGCCAGACGGCCGCCCTGATACTGGCCGACCGCTGCGGGTCGAACCGCAAAGTGAAACGTCATTGGGGAAAATGGTAAATGGTAATTGGACGAGCGAATTACTACTTGCCATTTACTAATTGCCCTGTGTAAACTGATGACGCTGAACGGATATTAATCTTAAAAAGAGGAAGCTTATGAAGCGTTTTGTGGATAAAGTGGCGGTTGTAACCGGCGCGGCCCAGGGGATTGGCGCGGCCATTGCCCTGCGTTTTGCCCAGGAAGGCGCCAGTGTCGCCGTTTTGGACAGGCAAGACCCGACGCCGGGCGCGCAAGCCTGCCGGGAAGCGGGGGCCTCGGCGCTGGGGCTGGTGGTTGATGTGGCCGACAAAAGCAGTATCGCCGCAGCCGTGGCCGAGATTATCGACGCCTGGGGCCAGATTCACATTTGGGTCAACAATGCCGGCATCTTTGATGACACCCCATTGACCGAGTTAAGCGAGGCGCGCTGGGACCAGGTTTCAAACGTAAATTACAAAAGTATGTTTCTGTGCGCCCAACTGGCCGCGCCGCACATGCTGGCGCAGGGGTGGGGGCGTATAATTAACATTGCCTCAATGGCGGCCAAGGTAGCCTTTCCCAACGAAGTGGCCTACTGCTCCACCAAAAGCGCCGTGGTGGGGTTGACCCGCGCCCTGGCCGTAGAGTTGGGGCCGCGCGGCATCACCGCCAACGCCATCTGCCCCGGCCCCATTTATACCGAAATGCTCAAATCAACCCACCAATCTCTGGCCAGGCGGCATAACACCACCCTGGAAGCCTGGGACGCCAAAATATTGGAGACGATTCCGGTGGGTCGCTACGGCCAACCCTCGGACATCGCGGGGCTGGCCGCTTTTCTGGCGTCGGATGATGCCGCCTTTATCAACGCCCAGGCTATTAACATTGATGGCGGCATGGTGTTTTATTGAGAAAACTTGAGCAACTCCTCCAACTCAAGCTCTTTTAGACACGCATCGCCGGGGACGGCGGTGTGCGGGTCCCACTTCATCAACTCATAATAGCGACTTTTGGCCCAGTTGAACGCCTCGTCGGTAATTTCAACGCCGGCCAGCGGCCCGCTTTTAAAGGCTTTCATCACCCGTTTGGGCAGCTTGTCGTCATCGGCGGTAAAGCCTTCGCGCAGGTTAAAAAGCCGCGAGAGCGTTTGCGCCCGCGCGCCCACGGCCAGAATATCGCGCAGGTTGTACTCAACGCCGGTTACGCCAGACAGGGCCGTGGCCAGATGCCGGTAACTGTAGGGATAAAAATGGCAGTTGACCGCGCAATCCTGAAAATGCATCCAGTTGACGTGGTGGTAAAAAATCTGAAGTTTGTCTTCGTTCAACACTTTGGCCGATAACGGCTCAATTTTTCGGTCCGACACGTCATTCACGTGCGCCAGGGCATCGCTTGGGCTGGTAAAGTCGGTGTCGTGCATGTTCATCATGTGGTCCGCGCCAACGGGGGCTACGGCATACCCCACGCCCATGGCGTGCTTGAGGCGGGGTTCGTGCATGGGCAACTCCTGGCCCTTGATGGTCAGGTTGAACGGCTCCGTTTCCGGCCCAAATTGTTGACTCATCCGGGCCACGCCTTCGGCCAATATGTTGCCAAATCCTTCGCGCCGGGCAATCATCTCCACCGAGCGCACCAGCAAATCGCCATCGCCCCAGCGATAGGCCAGCCCGCCCGTATCCTTCAAGGTTATCACTTCGTTTTCGTAGCACTCCATGGCAAAGGCAATGGAAGCGCCGGCTGAAATGGCGTCGAGGCCATAGGCGTTGGCCAGTTCATTGGCCTTGAGCACGGCCAGGTTATCTTCCACGCCGCAGGAGGTGCCAAAGGCGGCCATCGCTTCATATTCGGCTCCGCCGTAAGCCGGGTCAAGCTTGCGGTAGGGGTTTTCATCTTCATTTTCAAAAACCTGTTTGCAGGTGATGGGGCAGGCCTGGCAGGTATCGCGTCCCTTTAAAAACATTTCGTAGTTGCGCTCGCCGCTCAACAGTTCCGGGTTTTCAAAAATCGGCTCGCTAAAGTTGTGAGTCGGCGCGCCGCCCAGGTAGGCCAGGCTCATGATGCCATCCTGCGTGCCGCGCCCAATGCCGGCGGCGGCCCAGGCCGATAATTCCTTGTAATTATTGCCCAGCCACTTTGCCACGCCTGTTACCTCTTTGCGGACGGCAACCGGCACCTTCATAGTGCCGCGCACGGCCACGGCCTTGAGATTTTTTGACCCCATCAGCGCGCCCAGGCCGTTACGGCCGGCGGCCCGGTTAATATCGTGCATGACCGCCGAATAGAGCACCTGATTTTCACCCGCCGGGCCAATTTGCGCCACTCGAACCTGTTTATCACCCAACTCCTGGCGGATGGCGTTTTCAGCCGGGGCGGTTTTCAGGCCCCACAGGTGTTGCGCCGGGCGAATTTCCACCTCGCCGTCTTTTATCCAGAGATAGACCGGCTGCTCGGCCCGCCCTTTAATGACCAGCGCATCAAAACCGGCCCGCTTGAATTCGTGGCCCCACCAGCCGCCGGCTTCGGAACTGGCAATGGCCCCGGTCAACGGCGATTTGCCGCCGACGCCGTGTCGCCCTGCGCCGGGCAGGTTGGTGCCTTGCATAATACCGGGGGCAAAAATCAGCAAATTTTCCGGGCTGAGGGGATGGGTCTGGGGCGGCAGGTCGCGCAGCAGCAGGTAAGCCACTACCGCCCGGCCTCCCACCAACAGCCGGTAAAAATGGTCTGGAGGTTGCTCGATGTGGGTTTTGCCTGTGGTTAAATTAACGTGCAGAATTTTTCCATGGGTCCCGCCAATCATAATTGCTCCTTTTTGTAGCCGGGTATCGTTACTTTGCTTTATTATTTTACGTAACCACTCAGCCCAACCATCGAAACACAGCGAGTCGCTCTGCGCTCCCTCTGCGTAACTTTGTGTACCTGAGCAGTTACTGTTTTACAATAGAATGAATATCGCGCATTAGCTGGATATTGGCCTTCAGGCCCGGTGAGGTAACGTTTAACAGGAAGGTATCAATTTTATGCCGGGCCACCATATTTTGTAATATTCGGGCGCATTCGTCGGGGGTTCCGGCAATTTGAAAGGCTTTAATCATTTCTGGCGTAATCTGTTTGGCGGCTTCAGCCGGGCCGCCCGCTTTCATCGCCTGCCTAAGCCGGGCGATATCCGCCTCGCCCAGGCCCATGCCGGTTAACATTCTGTCGGGCGCGTCCATAATGGCGTAGATGTAGGAGATACCGGCCTCGGCCACCATTTGAGGGGTATAGGCCATCCGGTCAAGATAAACCCGCTCCAGGTTTCTGCCGCCGGCGGCTGCTTCAACCAGCTCAAGGGCCGGCCCCAAATCAGACTTGGCCATTAAGAGAACTCCATCGGCAGACTCGCCGGCCATCGCCAACATTTTGGGGCCGCGTACCGCCAGCCAGATGGGGATATCCTGTTGACCCATACCCAGCCGGGCCGAGTTGAGCTTGTACCGTTTGCCTGCCCAGGTAACGGTTTCATCGCTCCACAGATGACGCATAATGTCGATGCTGTCTCGCATTACAGCAAGCGGAGCTTCGCGGGTTAGACCCATTGGCTGCAAGGCCAGCGTGCCGCCGGCCACCAGCACGGCGATGGCGCGCCCGCCGGACAGGTCATTGAGCGAGGCCAGCGCCACCGCCGTTACAGCCGGGTGGCGGGTATAGCCATTCGTTACCGGCCCCAGCTTAAGGCGAGAGGTCTTTTGGGCAATTGCGCCCAGACAAACATAGACATCGTGCATAATGCCTTCATCGCAAACCAAACAGTAGTCGTAACCAAGCTCTTCGGCAGCCACGGCCGTCTCAACAATCTCCGTAGCCGACATCTCGGGGATAATGTGAATTCCTGTTTTAATCATTTTGATATTCTCCTGCTCAATCAAGTTCCTCTGTTACCTCATGAACGCGCAAACCTCGTGTTTGCAGTTCGGCCAAAAAGGGAGCGGCCGGCAAGAAGGCTTCCGGGGCGTCTATGCCTGCGCCGGTGTAGTTGCCATCGGCCAGCAACAGGCTGCCGGCAACCAGGGGCAAAGCCACGCATTTGGCCCAGGCGTCCGCGCCTGACCAGCCCGGCTGCTCGCTCGACGGGTGGGTTGTCCACAACGTTCGCCGCAGGCGTTGGCCGGCGATGAGACCGGTCACTTGCACGTGCAGGGCGTAGCCCCACACCGGCTCCTGATTGGCTTCGGGGGCCTGGGCCAGATATTGCCAGATTAGCTCTCGCCGGGAAATGTCGGCGCCATTAATATTGACCGGGTCGGGCGCAAAAAACCCGTATTCAACCAGCGTTCGCATCAGCCGCATAACTTTGGGGGTGAAGGTTCCGCGCGCGATAACCCGCTTTGCGCCCAGATTGCGGGCGAGGGTGCGCGGCTCGCTGTGGGGAACGGGGTAAACGGTCAAACGGCCGTAGGGTTGGGGAAATTCAATTTCCTTTGATTCGGCCCACAACGCTACCTGCTCATATTCTCCATTGGCAACATATCCCCGCACCGAGTCAGGCCCAAACTCCCAGAAAACGCCGTGGATGGAGGCCGGGGAGAGGGCAATGGAACGAAACGAGGCAAAGCTAATCTCTATCGCCTCGATTTCCTCAAGTTGGCGGGCGCCGTGCCTGGCCATCATATTGGTCAGGCCGGAGCTGGAGCCGCAGCCGGCCACGTAGGTGACGCCGGCGGCGCGGGCTTCCGGGTCAAGCGCCCGCAGTTCGGGGCTAAGGCTGCTCAGGTCGATAACGCTGACGTTGGCGGCAGCAATGGCGGCCCTGGCCACGTTAAGGGTAAAGGCTTTGGGCAGGGCGTTGACGACTACCGGGTTGCCGGTCATTAAACTTTGCAGGGCGGCTTCATTCGACGCATCGAGCGCTGTGGCTGCTTCGGGCGGCAAGCCCCAGGCCGCAACCATTTGCTGCGCTTTGGGCAGGTCAACATCGGCAATCACAATCTGGCCAAACCGGCCAGAGGCAATCAATTCGGGGGAAGTGTGAGCGCCCATCGCGCCGACGCCGCCCAGGATGAGAAGCTTCATGGTGACAACCTATTCAGATTATCTTCGATTAAGAATATCCATCGCCTCATCAACCGAGGCGTCATTATGAATGATGGCGGCAATGGCCGCCGTCATCGCCTGGGGGTCATCCGATTCAAAGATGTTGCGGCCAATGGTGCCGCCCGCCGCGCCGGCATCCATCGCCGCTCGCAATTCACTCAGGAACTCAATTGCGCTGCCGCGTTGCGCGCCGCCCATAATAACCACCGGCTTAAAACAAACGCCGGTCACTTGCTCAAAGTTTGGCGTGTAAGGCACTTTAACCCAGTCTGCGCCCAGCTCGATGCCCACGCGGGCCGCCAGAGCGACGTTTTCTGCCGTGCGGAACTCGGGGCCGCTGCCCATACCGCCGGGCACCATTTCGGCCTGCAAGGCCAGCCCCCAGCTATGCGCCTCACGGGCTACCGAAGCCAGATTGTCAAACGTGGCCTGCTCTTTGTGGTCGCCCGGATAGGCGGAGATGCACAGCGCGTCCGCGCCCAGGCGCAGGGCCTCTTCAACGCCAAACCAGACCGGCGCCGGCACATCCTGGCCCAGTTTGGTTGTTGCCCCGTCGGCGCGCAGAATCAGGCCAACCGGCGTCAGTTCGCGGGCAAAGTGGCTGGCGATGCCAAACGAGGTCATCACGGCATCTGCGCCGCCGGCAATGACCTGGGCGATGGTTTCGCCGGGCCGCTCCAGCCCTTTGCCCGGCCCAAAAATAACCGTGTGTTCCATCGCCACAATCAAGGTGCGGCCATTGGGCCGAAAAATCCGGCCAAGTCTGCGAGTCTTCATGAAGCTGTTCTCCTAAAAACGGGCGAAGGGGCGAATTTGCGAGTCCAACCCCCAATCCCGAACTCTGAACCCTGAACTTCAAACTAAACACACGGCGGAGTGCTGAAGGACAGGTAGACCGTTTCCTGCTCGCCAATCACCGTCAACCGGCGCAGGCTCATCCCGTCAAAAGTGATGCTGTCGCCGCTGTCGAGGGTGTAGCTGGCCGCCTCCAGTTCTACCCGCAGGCGGCCCCTGAGCACATGAATGCACTCTTCCGTTGGCAGACGGGAGGGCACAACCTCGTGATTGTAACCGGGCTGGAGCCGCCCCACAAAGGCCAGCATTTTTTGCTCCATTTCCGGGCCGGGCGATATGGCTTCCAAATCCACGTTTGAGTCGGACAGAAAAAAGTGAGGGCCTTGGCCGTTACGCACCAGATAGTGGCTGTCGGAACTTTCCTCGACCAGTAGATAAAAGATGGAGACGCCCAGAGTATTGGCAATGGCTTGCAGCGATTTAAGCGAGGGGTTGCTCTGACCCCGCTCCAGTTGGCTAAGAAAGCTGGCGGTAACGCCGGCCTGATTAGCCAGTTCTCGCAAACTCAGCCCCATTTGTTCTCGTCTTTCCTGAATTCGATGGCCCAGTTTGAGATTTTGTTCGCTTTCCATTCCAACTCCCAAAAATAGAGACGGGTTGATGGATTACTGCATTATCGCCATGGCCTGCTCAACCGACGCGCCCTGATGCAAGATGGCGGCTACGGCGGCAGTCATGGCCGCCGGGTTGTCTGCCTGAAAGATATTGCGCCCGATGGCGACGCCGGCCCCGCCCGCGTCAACAGCGGCCTTGATATCAGCCAGCATGTCGCGCTCGCTGCCCCGCCTGGAACCGCCCAAAATTACAACGGGGCAAAAGCAGGTACCGGTCACGGTTTCAAATCCGGCGGCGTAGGGTGTTTTGATAAAATCGGCCCCTAACTCAACCCCAATCCGGGCCGACATGGCAATATTTTCCCGGGTGCGATATTCCGGCCCGCTATCGAAGCCGCCGGGAACCATCTCGCCCAAAACGGGGACATCCCAGCTATGGGCAAGGCTGACCATAGCAGCCAGGTTTTTTAGCGTAGACTCTTCTTTGGGCGAGCCGGGCAGAGCCGTAACCGCCACGGCATCGGCCCCCAAACGCAACGCTTCTTCCACATCAAAAAAGAGCGATGAGCTGGGGCCGTCGCTCTTTTTGCCCAAATTGGTTGCGGCCCCATCTCCGCGCAAAATTAGCCCCAGTGGAGCCAATTCGCGGGCAAACCGCCGGGCGATACCGTAGGAGGTCAGAACGGCGTCCGCGCCCCCCTCGATGATTTTGGCAATGGTTTTGGCAGGCTCTTCCAAACCGGGGCAGGGGCCATCGAGCAAGCCGTGGTCCAGGGCTACAATCAGCGCTCTGCCATCGGGCCGAAAAATTCGATTCATTCTGCGAGTTGTTGACATTTTTTCACCCTTACTATGTATTTGCTATCCTGCTTCGTATTTGCGGTGCCCGTGCCGTTCGCCGCCGTCAACGGTGATAAACTCGCCGGTGATGTAGTTGGCCTTAACCAGAAACAGAACGGCTTCGGCCACATCTTCCGGGGTTCCCCAGCGGCCCAACAAGGTCTTGTCGGCGGTGCGGGCAACCATCTCATCGGTAAAGTGGAGGGGGGGTAAAACCGGGCCGGGCGCAACGGCGTTAACCCGTACCGCCGGGGCCAACTCCAGGGCCAGTTGCCGGGTCAACGCCAGCAAAGCCGCTTTGGCCACGCTATGGGCCGCATATTTAGGCCACGCTTCCCAGGCCGACAGGTCGACAATATTAATAATAACACCCTCACCCTTTGCCAGCATATGCGGCGCCACGGCGTTAGCGCAATAAAAAGGGGTGTGGACAATCACATCAATGGTATTGTGCCAGATGGTAAAATCTGTGGTGGGCAGGGGGGCTTGCTTAAAGAGCGAGGCGTTATTAACCAAAATATCAATGGGGCCAAACTCCTGGCTGATTTTTGTGATTGCAGGAGCTACAGTTCGATAATCAGCTACGTCAAGCTGCACCGTCATCGCCTCGACGCCCAGGGCGCGGGCTTCGGCGGCTGTCGCTTCGGCCTCGTCCGCCGAGGTGCGATAATTGATAACAACATTTGCTCCCGCCGCCGCCAGAGCCAACGAGGTCGCTTTACCTATGCGGCGCGCGCTGGCGGTAACAAAGGCAATTTTACCTTTGGGGTCCATTCTTTACCTCCACCAAACTCCGGGGTTCTTGGAAAGTAAACAACAGGCTTAAATAAAACAGAACACGCAACACGAATCACGCTACGTGCTGCGTGTTCCGTTAAACGCAGGCCCGGCTAATGAGCGACTTTCCGAAAAAACCTTACCTCTTTGCAAAAGCGGTTTGGAGTTTGACTTTTGATTGAACTTATGATAACTTAAGCCTAATAAGTTGTCAAGTATAAGTAAACTTACTTTCGATTTCTTGGTTATTTTTAACAAAAAATTAGTTTTATTTATATTCCTTACCTTCAACAAAACAGGCGGAAAGGCAATTACAGATGCAACTGGGCCAGCGTATCAAACAGAGACGGCAGGCGTTAAACCTGAGCCAGCGCGAGATGGCCGAGCGAGTTGGGCTGACCCCCGGCTTTATGAGCCAGATTGAGCACGACCTGATTACGCCCTCCATCGAGTCGTTACGCAAAATCAGCGAAGTTCTGGATGTGCCTCTGTCTGACTCCAGCTTTTTGGTAGAGCAGGAAAGCAAAAACCCGGTTGTGCCCGCCGATAAGCGGTTGAAGTTAACCCTGCCGGGGTCGCAGGTTACTTTTGAGTTGTTAACCATAGATATGAAGCAGCCAATGGATGTATTTATGGTTGAATTAAAAGCGGAGGACGGCAACATTGCCACCCTGTTGCCCCGCCAAATTACCGAAGAATGTATCTACGTTGCGCAGGGCCAGCTTGAAATCAAACTGGGTGAAAATGTTTATCTGCTAAACAGCGGCGATAGTATTTACTTTGAAGGCATCCACCTTCGCCGCCTGGTGGCCAAAAGCCAGGAACCCCTGCGCTTTATAACCGCCATTACGCCATCTATTTTTTAAGAGTGGTCAATGTTGACTCAATTTTCTTACCATTTACCAACTAAAATAATTTTTGGACAACCCGCCCTGGAAGCATTACAAAACGAGCTGGCGGATTTGAACGCCAAACAGTTGTTGCTGGTCAGCGATGCGGGGTTGGCCCAATTGGGCCTGGTTGAGCAATTTGTAGCGGGGTTGAAGCGGGCCAAATTTAGCGTGACGCCCTTCACCGAGGTCAGCAGCAACCCCACCACCACCGAGGTAGCCGCCGGGTTAGCCCTGGCCCGTGAGCAGAACGCGCAGGCTCTCATCGCTGTGGGCGGCGGCAGCGCCATAGATGTGGCCAAAGGCATTGCCATGCTGTTGGCCAACGGCGGAACTTACGCCGATTACCAGTGGGGGGGCCGGCCAATTACCCAACGCAGCCGGCCCATGCTGGCCGCGCCAACCACAGCCGGCACCGGCAGCGAGGTCAGCCGGGTGGCGGTTATTGTCGACCCGGCCAACCCCTTCAAAAAGGGCGTCCTTAGCCCGCTGATGTTTCCCCAGGCTGCCGTTCTCGACCCGGAGTTAACCCGTTCGCTACCGGCCTGGCTCACAGCCGCCACCGGCATGGACGCCTTCACTCACGCGCTGGAGTGTTACGTTGGGCAGCGAGCCAACCCCTTTACCAACCAGTTAGCCCTGGCTGCGCTGCAAACCATTTGGACCATGCTCCCCAGGGCCACCGCCAACGGCAATGACCTGGCAGCCCGGCAAGCGATGATGCTGGCCGCCCTGTGGGCCGGCACGGCGATGGACCACGCCGGACTGGGACTCATTCATGCTCTTTCAGGCCCGTTCACCAGCCGCTTGCATTTGCACCACGGGCTGGCCAATGCGTTGCTCTTGCCTTATATTATGCGCTTCAATCTCCCGGCCATTCCGCCGGAACAACGGCAAGCGTTAACCCGGCTGTTTGACCTGCCGGCCGAGGGCGACGAAATATTGGTCGAACGGCTCACCGAGTTTGTGCGCCATTTGGGGTTGCCCACCCGCTTGCGTGATTTAAATATATCGCTTGAGGGCGTGGATTGGGACAGCATCGCCGAAGAGACCACGCGCATGGTGTTAATCAACAACAATCCCCGCCCGGCATCAATAGCCGATTGCCGGGCTATTTTGGACGAGATGTTGCAGTGATTCTGGGCCTCAACAGCGCCTGACAACTTGCCCGGCAAACATTTGCAAGGAGTTCAGCAATGCCGCTCAAACCCTTAACGGCTGACACCCGCCAATTTCTGGCCGTATCGCCGCACCGGCTACTCATTAACGGCGAATGGGTAGCTGCGGCTCAGGGCCAAACCTTTGCCGCCGCCAACCCCTCGGATGGGAGCCACCTGGCCAATTTGGCTGCCGCCGGCCTGGAAGATGTAGACCGGGCTGTAGTCGCCGCCCGGCGCGCCTTTGAAGGCCCCTGGAGTAAATTCAGCCCGGCCCAACGGGAGGCGCTGCTGCGGAACTTGGGAGATCTCATCACTGCCCACGCCGAGGAATTGGCCGAACTGGAATCGCTGGATAACGGCAAACCCATCCGGCACACCCAGGCTATCGACGCGCCGGCGGCGGCCAAACGCGCCTACCACGCCGCCGGCTGGCCGGGCAAAATTGCCGGCTACACCGCCCCGGTCTCCATCCCCAATCATTTTGTTTACACCCGGCGCGAGCCGGTTGGCGTCGTCGGCATCATTATCCCCTGGAACTATCCCCTCATTCACTCGATGCAGAAAATTGCGCCGGCGCTGGCTTGCGGCAATACCGTTGTTTTCAAACCCTCTCCGTGGGCAGCGGTGGCTATGGTGCGATTGGGCCAGTTGATTCAGGAAGCGGGTTTTCCGCCGGGAGTTGTCAATATTTTAACCGAACCGGGGATAGCCGCCGGCGCGGCCCTGGCCCAACACCCCGGCGTTGATAAAATTGCGGCTACCGGCTCGGTGGGCATGGGGCGCAGCGTTATTCAGGCTTCGGCGGTCAATTTCAAGCGATTATCTCTGGAGTTGGGCAACAAGGCGGCCAACATTATTTTTGCCGACGCCGATATGGAAGTTGCCGTTAACGGCGCTTTCAAAGCCGCTTTTGGAAATACGGGCCAAAGCTGCGTGGCCGGCGCCCGGCTGTATATTCAGGCCCCAATTTACAATCAGGTTGTGGCGCGGCTGGTCGAAATGACAAAAGATGTTAAAATTGGACACGCCCTGAACCCGGAAACCGGCCTGGGACCAATTGTCAACCAGCTTCAAATGGATAAAATTCTTGGTTATATTCAAAGCGGGCTGGAACAGGGCGCTAGGCTGCGTTGCGGCGGACAGCGACTCACGGCGGGCGAATACGCCAACGGCTTTTACTTGGCCCCCACCATCTTTACCGGGGTGAGGGACGAGATGACCATTGCCTGCGAAGAAATCTTTGGGCCGGTGGTTTCGGTTTTTTCGTTTGAAACCGAAGAGGAGGTGATTGCCCGCGCCAATAACACGGTCTACGGATTGGCCGCCGGCGTTTGGACGCGAGACGTGGCCCGGGCGCACCGGCTGGGAGCGGCGCTCAAGGCCGGCGTGGTGTGGGTCAACACTTATGACATGTTCGACTCGGCGGCGCCGTTTGGCGGCTTCAAAGGCAGCGGCTATGGGCGAGACAACGGGCAGGAAACAATTGAAGCGTACACCGAAGTGAAATCTGTTTGGATTTCTACCACGTAGCGTAGTACAAAACAAACTAACAGGTGCAGATAAATTATGGCCATAACAGATTACGCCAAAGAGCAGTTACTCTATTTCTACCAGCAAATGCTCCTCATCCGCGAGTTTGAACTGCGCGCTATTAATGAGCGTAAAGCCGGGTTAATTCCCGGCTTTATCCATTCTTGCGTGGGGCAAGAGGCCACGGCTGTTGGCGCGTGCGCTGCCCTGCGCACCGATGACGTGATTACCAGCACCCACCGGGGGCACGGCCATCTGATTGCCAAGGGCGGCGAACCCAGATACATGATGGCCGAGTTAGCCGCCCGCAGCACCGGCTATTGCGGCGGCAAAGGCGGCAGTTTGCATATGACCGATTTTGACCTGGGTATTCTGGGGGCAAACGGCATTGTGGCCGGCGGCCTGCCGATGGCAACCGGCGCGGCGCTGGCCTTTCAGATGCGCGAAGAGGCGCGGGTGGCCCTGGCCTTTTTTGGCGACGGGGCGGTGAACGAAGGGGCTTTTCACGAGGCGGCCAACCTGGCCGGGTTGTGGAAATTGCCCATCATTTTCTTTTGCGAAAATAACCTCTACGGCGAAGGCACGCCCCAAAGCAAACAGTCGCCCGTGGCAGACCTGGCAATTCGGGCCGAGTCGTATGCCTTTCCCGGCGTTATTGTTGACGGCAATGACGTGTTGGCCGTTTTTGAAGCCACCCAAACCGCCGTTCAACGAGCCAGAGCCGGGGATGGCCCCACCTTCATCGAGGGGAAAACTTACCGTTATCTGGGCCATTATGAGGGCGACCCGATGGTCTATCGCTCCAAAAAAGAAATCGAAGCGTGGCGTCAGCGCGACCCTATTTCTACCTTTTATCAGCGGCTGCTCGAAGCCGGGGTAGCGACCGAGGCTGAGATAGTCCAGATAAAAACAAAAGTTCAGGCCACTCTGGATGAGGCCGTTCAGTTTGCGGCCAGCAGCCCCCAACCGGAACCCGAAACAGCTTTAGAAGGAGTCTATCACGACACGCATGGCGGGAGGGTATTTTAATGACCCGTCAAATTACCTTCAGCGAAGCGTTGCGCGAGGCGATGGCCGAGGAAATGAGCCGCGACCCGTCGGTTTTTATTATTGGCGAGGATGTTGGCATTTTTGGCGGCGTATTTGGCGTTACCGCCGGGCTGGTTGATGAGTTTGGCGAAACGCGCGTGCGCGATACCCCTATCTCGGAGCAGGCCATTGTTGGGGCCGGATTGGGCGCGGCTCTGGTGGGGATGCGCCCCATTGCCGAAATTATGTTTAGCGATTTTGTGACCGTAGCTATGGACCAGGTTGTCAACCAGGCGGCCAAGGCCCGCTATATGAGCGGCGGCAAGGCTCAAGTTCCGTTGACCATTCGCATTGTCAACGGCGCGCCCGGCTCGGCGGCGGCCCAACACTCGCAAAGCCCGGAAGCCTGGTTTATGAATGTGCCGGGCCTGAAGATTGCCGTTCCCGCCACGCCTTACGATGCCAAGGGCCTGTTAAAAACCGCCGTTCGCGGCGAGGACCCGGTTCTATTTTTTGAACACAAAATGCTCTACGCGGTCAAGGGCCACGTGCCCGAAGAAGATTTTGCAATACCCTTTGGTCAGGCGGCCATTCGTCAAGAGGGAGACCAGGCAACTATCATTGCCATTGGGGGCGTTTTGCCCAAAGTGATGGAGGCAGCCGCGCAATTGGCCGGCCGGGGAGTGTCGGTTGAAGTTATTGACCCGCGCACCCTGGTTCCGTTAGATACAGCCGCGCTGGTCGAGTCGGTCAAAAAAACAAAGCGGGCCGTTATCGTCCACGAGGCTCATCGCCGGGCCGGGCCGGGCGCTGAAATTGCGGCCATATTGGCCGAAGAAGCGATTGGATATCTCGATGCGCCCATTATCCGGGTAGCCACAAAAAATGTGCCTTTCCCTTATCATCCTCAACTGGAAAAGTTCATCCTTCCGGAAGTTGATGATATTATTGAGGCCGTTGAAGGCATGGTGAAATACCGGCTTTAATCTTTTATTTTGTGCAAAATATAGTTCCGTGTTAATATTTTGTATGTTTATAAAATACAAAGTTTAATAATACTATACACCTCTGTTTTCATTTCTATCTGTAAACAGACGCTTAATCGAGTGTGTTCAGTATTCAAAAAAAATAGGGATTGCAATCCGCATTCCTTGAGCCTTGAACACACCTCTCTCTAATCGGGTTTGTCCTCGCTGTGGAGGGGAACTTTGAAAATCGGCCAGCGTATTCGTCAACAACGCAAAAAACTTGGCCTCAGTCTGCGCGCCCTTGGCGCGCGTACCGATTTAACCGCCGGTTTTCTCAGCCAGATTGAGAATGACCAAATCTCCCCCTCCCTCAATTCGCTACAAAGCATTGCCGTTGCTTTACAAGTACCCATGTTCTTTTTTCTCAACGGCACTCGCTCCAGTTTAGTTGTTCACTCCGATGAACGTCGCAAACTTCATTTTCCCGACTCTCAAATGGGGTATGATTTACTAACCCCGGATTTGAACCGGCAGATGATGCCCCTGCTAATCAGAATGGAGCCTGGCGCCCGTCGTATTGCCCAACCTCTGGCCAAACCAACCGAGCAGTGGTTTTTTGTGCTGCAAGGTTGGTTTCAAATTACGGTGGGCAACGAAACCCATCTGCTTAAACAGGGTGACAGCATTTATCTTGACGGAGATTTGTTGCGCGAGTTTGGTTCGGCCAACAATGAGGAATTGATTGTTATTTGTTGTATGACTCCACCCGGATTGTAATATTTGTATGCAAAAATTGATGCCGAAAACTCTTCGTTAAGAAACAAAGGGGGTGATGAATATAGGAATATTCAGGGTTCACTATACTCTAAATTTATCTACCCCATCACTATAAAAAGGAGAAGAACTTTTATGAAACGCGTATGGTTTCTCGTTACCCTTGTAGTGCTGCTTTCTCTGGTGCTGGTGGCCTGTACCGGAGGCGCAACAACAACAGAGCAAGCGCCCGCTCCGGCTCCCACCGAGGAGGAAGCGGCCGCTCCGGCGGAAGAAGAAGCCGCCGCCCCTGCCGAAGAGGAGGAAGCGGCCGCTCCGGCGGAGGAGGAAGCCACAGCCCCTGCTGAAGAAGAAGCCGCCGCCCCGGCAGAAGAAGCGCCAGCCAGCGGATTGGCGGCGGTGTGTCCCAACCCGGTCGTAATCCAGACAGACTGGTTTCCCGAAGCGGAGCACGGAGCATTGTACCAAATGGTTGGCGATGATTACACCGTAGACACCGACCGGAAGGTTGTGCGGGGTTCGCTGATAGCTTCGGGCCAGGATACGGGGGTTGATATCGAGGTACGCACCGGCGGCCCGGCGATTGGTTTCCAGCAGCCAATTCAACAGATGTATGTTGAGACGGACATTTTGTTGGGATATGTGTCAACCAATGAGGCTGTATTTGGGGCAGAAGATACCCCGACCTTGTCAGTAGTGTCTCCGCTGGAGAAGAACCCGCAGATTATCATGTGGGACCCCGAAACCTACCCGGATGTTGAAACGATTGCCGATTTGGGCCAAACAGGCGCAACCATCCAGGTGTTTGCCGGGGGAACGTTCATTGATGTGTTTGTCAACGAGGGCATTGTTTCGGCAGACCAGATTGACCCGTCGTATGATGGTTCGCCGGCCCGCTGGGTGGCCGCTAATGGGGCAATTGCCCAACAGGGCTTTGCCTCGGCCGAACCGTACGTTTACGAGAATGAGATTGATGAGTGGGGCAAGCCGGTCGCCTTTCAGCTAATCCACGATGCCGGGTTTGAGATATACTCGCAGGCGCTGGCCATTCGCTCCGGAGAACTGGAAGAGCTGCGCCCCTGCCTGGAGCAACTTGTGCCCATTGTTCAGCAGGCGGTGGTTGATTATGTGGCCGATCCCGACCGGGCCAATGCTATCATTGTTGATGCGGTGGAGAAGTACAAAGATTTCTGGGTGTACAGCCCCGGCCTGGCCGAGTTTTCAGTTAACGCGCAACTTGAACTGGGGCTGGTGGGCAACGGCCCCGATGGTATTGTGGGTAATATGGAGCCGGCCCGGGTGCAGGGCGTCATCGACAAAATGACGGCTGCCGGTCTGGACGTTCCCGATGGGTTGCAGGCTTCCGATATTATTACCAACGAGTTTATTGACGAAACTATCGGGTTGCCGGAGATGGCTCCCGCCGAGGAGGAGGCGACTGCCGCAGAGGAGGCCCCCGCCGAGGCGATGATGGCGTTGGGCGAGGTGTGTCCCGACCCGGTCGTAATCCAGACAGACTGGTTCCCCGAAGCGGAGCACGGGGCGTTGTACCAAATGCTTGGCGATGACTACTCCGTAGACACCGACCGGAAACTCGTCCGGGGTTCGCTGATGGCTTCGGGGCAGGACACGGGGATAGATATCGAGGTACGCACCGGCGGCCCGGCGATTGGTTTCCAGAACCCCAACACCCAGATGTACGTTGAGACAGATATTCTGCTGGGCTATGTTTCAACCGACGAGGCGGTGCTGGGCGCAGCCGACACGCCCACCCTGGCGGTGGTTGCTCCGCTGGAGAAAAACCCGCAGATTATCATGTGGGACCCCGAAACCTACCCGGATGTTGAGACGATTGCCGATTTGAAAGAGACCGGGGCCACAATCAACGTTTTTGCCGGGGGAACGTTCATTGATGTCTTTGTCAACGAGGGCGTTCTGTCGGCAGACCAGATTGACCCGTCGTATGATGGTTCGCCGGCCCGCTGGGTGGCCTCAAACGGGGCAATTGCCCAACAGGGCTTTGCTTCGGCCGAGCCTTTCGTTTACCTGAACGAGATAGAGGAGTGGGGCAAACCGGTGGCCTTTCAGCTCATCCACGATGCCGGTCTTGAGATTTACTCGCAGGCGCTGGCCATTCGCGCCGGAGAGTTGGAGCAGCATCGCCCCTGTCTGGAACAGCTTGTGCCCATCATCCAGCAATCGGTGGTTGATTATGTAGCCAGCCCCGACCGGGCCAACGCGATTATCATTGATGCGGTGGAACAGTATCAGGATTTTTGGGTTTACACCCCGGAGTTGGCCGAGTATTCGGTGAATACCCAGCTTGAACTGGGGCTGGTGGGCAACGGCCCCGATGGTATTGTGGGTAATATGGAGCCGGCCCGGGTGCAGGGCGTCATCGACAAGATGGTTGCCGCCGGAATGGATATTGTTGACGGCTTGCAGGCGTCAGACATCTCCACCAACGAGTTTATTAACGAAAGTATCGGGTTGCCATAATGTTTCCGTGAAGGTTGGCGTGGCGGGATGGTGGCAAATCGTCCCGCGCGCCAGCCTTCACGGCTGCCCAACCTGGAGAAAATAATATGAGATTTGCCCAATTATTGGATAAGTATAAGATGGAGGTTTCACATCAACTGCCGATACCAGACCGCAACCGCGCAGTCTGTTCGGGGGTGCAGCCATGACCACATCAACAGTAACCAGCAAGGCTTTGTCCTTTTCTAATGTCGGGATGACCTTCCCGGACGGCACTGAGGCGCTGCAGAATGTTACCTTTGATGTAGCGCCTAAAGAGTTTGTGACCATTGTTGGACCTTCGGGGTGCGGAAAATCAACCATCCTGCGTATTGCCGCCGGGTTGCTCCAGCAAACCGAGGGCGAGGTGTCGATTAACCGCGAGCGGCTGGGTTATGTATTTCAGGATGCCACTTTGATGGAATGGCGCACCGTACGGGGAAATGTGGAGCTGCTGGCTGAACTGCAAGGTCTTGATGTTAAGGATCGAAGGCGTAAAGCCGCCGAGGCGATTGAGTTGGTGGGTCTTTCCGGCTTTGAGAACCACTATCCCAAAGCTCTGTCCGGCGGCATGAGAATGCGGGTGTCGCTGGCTCGCACGCTCACCCTCAAACCCCCCATCTTCCTGTTCGATGAGCCTTTTGGGGCTGTGGACGAAATTACCAGAGAACGACTTAACGAGGAAACGCTCAAACTGTTTGAGCGAGAACAATTTGCCGGACTCTTCATTACCCACTCTATCTCTGAAGCCGTGTTTCTTTCAACCCGCGTTCATGTCATGTCGGCAAGACCGGGAACGCTTATTGCCACTTTCGATGTGCCGTTTAGCTACCCCAGGAATCCTGACCTGCGCTTTGAGGCGGCGTTTGGCGAACTTAGTCGAGCCGTTTCGCATGCGCTTCTGGAGGCTCATTCATGAAACAATTGACCGAAACCGATGTAAGCTTTGCCAAGTCTAAGGCAAGCGCTGTTGTGCCTGTTGACCCGGACGGCGGCGCCCTCCGGCGCGGAGCGCGCAATATTTTGCCGCCAATCTTGCTTGGGTTGCTCATTATAGGGCTGTGGTATTTTATCTCTTACGGCATACTTGATGAGCAACGCCGTTTCCTGTTGCGCCCGCCCCATCAGGTTTGGGTAGTGGGGTTTGCTAACTGGACAAACTTCGGGGAAATTTTGGCCGGACTGTGGTCCAGCACCAAGGTTGCCATCATCGGGTTGACACTTGCCATCACCATTGGTATTTCGCTGGCAACTCTCATGAGTCAAAGCAAACTCATCGAGCGGGCCGTATTTCCCTACGCGGTAACGCTCCAGGCGATTCCCATTTTGGCTATTGTTCCGCTCATCGGCTTTTGGTTTGGCTTTGGCGTTAGTGCGCGGGTGATTGTTTGCGTCATCATCTCCCTGTTCCCAATTATCGTCAATACTTTATTCGGGCTGTTGTCGGCCCCTGGCGGGTTGCACGATCTGTTGACGCTGCAACAAGTCGACCGGCTGACCCGCTTACGCAAGCTGATGTTTCCGGCGGCGCTGCCCGCTATCTTTGCCGGGTTGCGCATCTCGGCCGGCCTGTCGGTCATTGGGGCCATCGTCGGCGACTTTTTCTTTGGTCGCGGCGACCCCGGCATTGGCCAACTGCTGCAACGGTACGCCAACCGGCTGATGGGCGAGCAATTGCTGGCCGCCATCATCATGTCATCTTTGCTTGGCGTGGTAGTGTTTCAGTTGTTTGGCTGGCTTCAAACAAAGGCGATTGGCAAATGGCACGAGGAGCGAGAATCACAGTTCTAGCAGGTTGGATACGGCTCAATAAACTCAAAACCACCAAGAGGTAAACTTTATGTCTCAGCACAAAGTAATCTTCACCACCGAGCGAGGTCATCGCCACCAGCAAGCCGCCCTGCAAGCCGCCCCCGGCAACCTGACTATTACCATGCTGCGCCAGCCCGATAGAGCGACGCTGTTACACCACCTTGCCGCCGCCGAATATTTTATCTCTGAACGCACGGGCGTGATTGACGCCGAAATGATTCAGGCTGCGCCCAAACTAAAATTGATTCTGCGCCTTGGCTCGCTGACCTACGATATTGATACCGGAGCCGCCAAAGCCGCCGGCGTGGCGGTCTGCTACTGGCCGGTAGGCAGCGTTATTCGGGTGGCCGAGCATTTGGCGCTGCAAATGTTGGCCCTTAGCAAACAACTGCGCCAAACCGAAGCCATTGCCCTGGCAGCCGAGACCAAATGGGGCGAGAGCAAACGCACCGACGAGGATACTTTTGCCTACAACTGGTCCAACCGCCAAAATGTAGATGGGTTATGGCAAAAAACCATCGGTATTATGGGCTTTGGCGAAATCGGGGCCGAACTGGCCCGGCGGCTTCAGGGCTGGGATGTCACTTTGCTTTATAACAAACGCCGCCGTTTGCCGGAAACGGTGGAGTCCGAATTAAACCTTGCCTATGTGGATGTTGATATGCTCTTTGCTCAGAGCGATTACATTGCTAATTTGCTGCCCTATTTTCCCGATACCGATTTAATGATTAATGCCGACTATTTTGCCAAAATGAAAGATGGGGCCTGCCTGGTTAGCTGCGGCAGCGGCAGCGTTATTGATGAGGCCGCGCTGGCCGAAGCTGTCAAATCCGGTAAGCTGGGCGGGGCCGCCCTTGACACCTTTGAATGGGAACCCATCAGGGCCGATAACCCCTTGATTTCATTGGCGCAGGCAGGCTACAATGTGCTGTTAACCCCTCACACAGCCGCCGGAGCCAGCGCCGCCGCCGCCAGAGAACGCCTTGGCGATTATACAAATATTACCAACCATATCGAAGGCAAGCCGCTAAAATACCGGGTTGTCTGAATATTGTTACTGGGAGACAGATGGGAACCATCCTTATAGAAAACGGGACCATTGTAACCGTAAACAACGAAAATAAAATATTTGATCCCGGCTATCTGTTCATCGACGCCGACCGGATTGCTGCCATCGGGCCAGGGCAGGCGCCGGCAGAATTACGCAGCCAGGCTGAAACCATTATTGACGCCTCGCTGATGGCCGTTATGCCAGGGATGGTCAACGCGCACACCCACCTCTTTCAAACCTTCATCCGCGGCCTGGCCGATGACAAACCGCTGCTCGACTGGCTCAAAGCGGCCATCTGGCCGGTAGCCAAAGCCCTGACCGAAGAAGACGCCTATCTGGCCGCGATGGTCGGTATGGTAGAAAATATTCGCAGCGGCTGCACCTCGGTTAACGACCACCACTACATCCACACCGAGCCGGGCAACGATGACGGCGTTTTCCGCGCCGCCGAAGAGTCGGGCATCCGCTTTATGATGGCTCGCGGCTGGGCCGATATGGATTACCACGAAGCGTTTATGGAAACGGAAACGCAAATTGTTAAAGAGATGAGCCGCCTGCGCCAGGCCTGGCACGGCAAACACAACCAGCGGCTCCGCCTTCAATTTGGCCCCCTCATCCCCTGGGGCTGCTCAGATGATACCATGCGCCGCACCTTTCAGTTGGCCAAAGAGTGGGGTATGGGGACCCACATCCACGTTGCCGAATCCAGAGCCGAAGTTCAGATTGATTTGGAAAAACGAGGCAAACGGCACATCGAATGGATGGACTCGCTGGGCGTGTTAGATTCCAGCGTGCAACTGGTGCACAGCGTCTGGCTTAACGATGAAGAACTGGAGATGGTTGCCAGACACGGCGCCATTGTGGTCCACTGCCCGGTATCTAATATGTACCTGGCTTCCGGCGTGGCCCGCATCCCGGAGATGCTGCAAAAAGGCATCACCGTGGCCCTGGGCACCGATGGCCCCGGCAGCAACAACAGCCAGGATATGCTGGAAACGCTCAAAGCAACGGCCCTGCTGCACAAAGTAAACACGCTCGATGCTATGATTCTTTTGCCCGAAGATGTGCTGCGTATGGTTTGCCGGGGCGGCGCAGAGTCATTTGGCCTGCCAGACCAGATTGGCTCCCTGGAAGTCAGTAAAAAAGCCGATGTGACCCTGGTCGATTTGAATACCCCCTTTGCTATGCCCGTGCATCGCGTCCCCTCGGCCCTGGTTTATAACCTCAACGCCCGCGAAGTTGACACCGTTATTGTCAATGGCGAGATTTTAATGCGTCACAAGGAAATATTATTTGTTGATGAGGCTGCGTTATTATGCCAGGCCCGTGAAGCGTGTCAAAAACTGTTCGAGCGGGCCGGGGTGGTGGTCGATTAGTTTATGCGGAGTTAAAGTTGGCTCAAAGCTCCAGGGCGCTTTTATTTAGAAGCAGGGCCGATATCTTTTTTGGCATCGGCCTGCAAATTATTATGACCATGTTCTTGATCCGGCTGGTGGTCATCACCGGTTTGCGGATGATTTACCCCTTTATCCCCCAGATTTCGGCCGGCTTGGGGCTAACGGTGGCTGCTTTTAGCTGGCTCATCTTCATTCGCTCTACCGCTGGTTTAACCGGGCCGTTATTTGGCATGCTGGCCGACCGGTATGGCCGCCGCAGAATAATGGCCACCGGGTTACTGTTGCAAAGTATGGGCCTGGCCGGAATGGGACTTTCCTGGCAATGGTGGAGTATTGGGCCAATGCTTCTGTTTGGCTTTGGAGCCTCTGCCTTTCTGCCCGTTCAACTGGCTTACATCAGCGACCAGGTTGCTTATGAAAAACGGGGCCGGGTGATGGCCACCATAGATATATCTTTTGCTATGGCAGGCGTTGTTATTTTACCCATTGTCGGCTGGCTGATTGACGCTCTGGGCTGGCGAGCGCCCTTTTTAATGTTGAGCCTTCCCGGACTGGTTGCCGCTGCAATTATCTGGTTTGGCTCTCCTGCCGATGACCCCCGCGCTCACCCCCGGCTATCCTGGCCGGCTATGCTTGAGGTGATATTCAGGCCCAATGTCTTGGCCGGAGTGGGTACGGGGTTGCTGCTGCTTTTTGCCAGCAGCTCTTCGATGACAATTTGGGGCGTTTGGTTTAACGCCGATTTTGGTCTGACTGCCGCGTCACTGGGGTTAGTTGCCACCGCTATTGGCCTGGCCGAACTGGGGGGCATTGCTCTCTCGGCCCTGTTTATTGACCGTATTGGCAAACATTATGGCAGCCGGTTGGGGTTGTTGCTTACCGCAACGGCCTTTGTGTTATTGCCGTTAAGCCGGGGCAACCTGTTTTTGGCTATTTTGATATTAATTGGCCTGAGTTGCGCCCTGGAATTTTCCGTGATTTCGCTGTTGGCGCTCTACTCTGAGCAAGCCCCCAAAGCGCGAGCCATCATGTTTTCATTAGTGGGGTTGGGTATGTCGATAGGGATGGCTCTTGGCCCGCCCATAACCATCGCTCTGTGGGAGCAAGCCAATTTATGGGCGGTGAGCGCCGTGAGCACAACCTCGCTGTTGCTCACCTTTTTTCTGGTCTGGCGGGTTTTAGAAGAAAAAACTGTTGATGATGGCAGCGAACATTTTGGACATAGTAAAGCCAAACCCGGATAGGAGGCTGCTTCGTTGACCATAGATTTTGGCTGGGAGATGCCCAACGGCGACCGCCGCATGCCCGTTGGCGCAGAAAATTACAGGCCCCACGTTTGCCGCATGTTAGATTATATCAGCGGCCATTTTCACTCGGCCTGGCTCCCCGACCATTTCATGAACCAAAAGCGCAATGATTACCCCGAATCACTGGTGACACTCAGCCACCTGGCGGCGCTGAATTCTCAATTATTCTTTGGGCCGGTGGTTTTGGGGCAAAACTACCGCAACCCCGCCCTATTGGCCAAAATGGCGGCCACTATCCAGCAATTAACCGGCGGGCGTTTTATTTTGGGCCTGGGCGCCGGCTGGCACGCCGAGGAATACAAAGCCTATGGCTATCAATTCCCATCGACCCCGGCCCGCATTGCCCAACTGGCCGAAGCGATTCAGATTTGCAAAGCAATGTGGGACCCGGCCCAACCCGAAGCCACCTTTGAGGGCCGGCATTACCACATTAACTGGGCCGTCTGCAACCCCAAACCTTCGCCCGCTCCCCCGGTGATGATTGGCGGGGGCGGCGAAAAGCTGATGCTGCGGGTTGTGGCCCAACACGCCGACTGGTGGAATCTGGTCGGGGTATCGCCCGAAACCTACGCCCATAAAATTCAGGTGTTGCAGCGCCATTGCGCCGAGGTTGGCCGCGACCCGGCCCAAATCCGCAAAACCTGGATGGGGGTGGTCAGCCTGGCCCCAACCCGGGCCCAAGCCAAGGCCGCGATGGCCACCTACCCCATCTGGCCTGGCGACATCCCCCTGGTGGGTACGCCGCCAGACGTGGCGGCTCAATTGCGGCAATACACCGCCCTGGGCGTCAACCTGTTCATTCTGGCCTTTGCCGATGAGCCGAGTCTCGCCGGCATCGACCTGTTTATCAATGAAGTAATGCCGGCAGTTCAATCAAGGGTGCGTCCCAAATTTTAGGAATTTGGGGCAAACCGAGGGGATACCCCCGCACCCCCCTGTCTGTTCCCAAAATTTGGGACAGACCCTTCAATCAACGCAAAATTGACCCAATTATTTTGGAGATGAGGAGAAAACAATCAATGAACACCAAACTGTTTCAAAAAGATTTTATCACCACCCAGGATTGGACGGTGGAAGATTTGAATACGATGCTCGAGCTCGCCTTTCGGTTGAAGGGCGAATTTGCTATGGGCGTGCCCCACGACCATATTCTGCGGGCCAAAACGCTCTACATGCTCTTTTTTGAGGAAAGTACCCGCACCCGCAACTCGTTTGAAACCGGCATGACCCAACTGGGCGGCCACGCCATCTGGTTGACCCCCAAAGCCACCCAGATAGGCCACGGCGAAAACGCCAAAGATACCGGCATTGTGTTAAGCAGTTACGGCCACGGCATCGCTATTAGAGATTGCCGCACCAACATTGGCCAAAACTACCTGTACGAGATGGCCCAACACGCCGACGCCCCTATTTTTAGCATGCAGGATGATGTTGACCACCCCTGCCAGGCCATGGCCGATTTGATGACCCTGATGGAGCTGTTTGGCCGCGACCTGCGCGGTCGAAAATTTGTTATTTCCTGGACTTACGCGCCCAAGTACGTGCGCCCCCTCAGCGTGCCGCAATCGCTGGTGTGGCTGATGCCGCGCTTTGGCATGGACGTGACCCTGGCCTACCCCCAAGGCTACCACCTGATGCCCAACGTGATGGAAGCCGCCTACAAAAACGCCCAGGAGGCGGGCGTTACCCTGACCGAAACCCACGATATGGAAGCCGCCTTTGAAAATGCCGATTTCCTCTACCCCAAATCATGGGGGCCAATTATGGTTACAGAAGAGGAAGCCGAAGTGGAAGCGATGGCCGCCAAAAACGAAAATTGGCGCGTTACCCAGCAAAAAATGAACCTGGCTAAAAAACACGCCGTTTACATGCACTGCATGCCGGTAGACCGCGGGCACGAAGTGGATGACGAGGTCATCGACGGGCCGCAATCGGTTATTTACAAGCAGGCCGAAAACCGGCTGCATATTCAAAAGGCGCTCATGGCCCTGACCATGGGCGGGCGGGCCTGATGTCTTCCAACAATCTGCACATTCCCGGCGCCCTGGCCCAGGCCGCCGAGCGGGTGCGCCAACACGCCCAAAAGATTCAACAGGCTCAAATCGACTTTTTGGCCGACCTGATTCGCCTGAAAAGTTACACCGGCCAGGAAGGGCCGGCCGTAGAGCGCACCCTGGCCGAAATGCGGGCCTGTGGCTTTAGGGATGTGCGTACCGACAGCGCCGGCGATGCGCTGGCCACAATTGGCGGCGGCAAATTTCATCTGTTATACGACGCGCACCTGGACGAAAATGAAATTGCCGATGAAAACGCCTGGCCGCATCCGCCGCTGGAGCCTGTCATTGAAAACGGCAAGCTTTACGGGCTGGGCGCTTCTGATTGCAAGGGCGGGGTGGCCTCGATTGTTTATGGCGCGCGCATTGCCGCCGAATTGAACCTGACCGGCGATTGCGCCATCACCATCAAAGGCTCCACCCTGGAAGAGGATGCCGAAGGATTTGCCATGCGCCGGCTCATTGAAGGCGACGGCTTCCCCCGGCCCGACGCGGTTCTGCTGGCCGAAGCCACCGATTTAACTCTGCGGCGCGGCCACCGGGGCCGGTGCGAAGTTAAGGTGCGGGTAGAAGGCAAAGCCGCCCACGCCAGCACCCCCCATCTGGGCGAAAATGCCATCCTTAAAATGCGCCCGGTTTTGGATGCGCTGGACAAAATGGCCGGCAACCTGCCCGCAGACCCGGTTCTGGGTAAAGGCACCCAGGTTGTCACCGTTATCGAGTCGCCCCACACCCCCAACAGCGTCCCCGGCTGGTGCGAAGCCACCATCGACCGCCGCCTGACGCCGGGCGAAACGCCGCAAAGCGTGGCTGCTGAACTTGAGGCCGCCGTGACCGGACTGGGCGCTGCGGTAAAAGTGCCGGTTCAGCCGGTCAACACCTGGACCGGCATCGACTTGAGCGGCCCGGCCTTCTTTCCCGGCTGGCTTTTGCCCGCAGACCACCCGCTGATTGACGCCGGCAAACTAACCTGCGCGGCCCTGTGGGGCCAGGTTCCGCGAGTTGACGTGTGGAAATTCAGCACCAACGGCACTTACTCGGCGGGCGTGGCCGGTATTCCGACATTGGGCTTTGGCCCGATGGAGGAGCAATACGTCCACACCCCGCAAGACCAGGTTGACCTGGAAAAACTACTCAAAGGCGCCATGTTCTACGCCTTGTTTCCTTTAGCTTATAGTTTATCAATGTAGACTTTACAGGATACCGGCAATTAACGCTCAAAATCCAAACCCGCCTGTTGTTGCTATTCTCATCGGCCAAAATCATTATGCCCGGATGCTCAACCGGACAGCCTGGGACAAATTGCGCAGCTTTGCCCAAATCATCGAGCACCCCGGCGACGAGCCGGCCACCAAAGCCGATTTGCTGACCATTCTCCCCCAGGCCGATGCCTGCCTGACCGGTTGGGGCGTGGCCCAACTCGATGCGGACATCATTGCCGCCGCGCCCCGTTTGAAAGCGATGGCCCATATGGGCAGCAGCGTCAAACGCTTTGTGAGCGAGGCGCTGTGGGCGCAGGGCATCCACGTGACCACGGCGGCCCCGGCCCTGGCCGAAGATGTGGCTATTACAACGCTGGGGTTGATGCTGGTTGGCATGAAGCGGGTTTGGCCCCTTGGGCAGCACATCCGCGCCGGGGGGTGGCGCGAGAGCGCCTATTGGCCCTCCCGCGAAATTCGGCACAAGCAGGTGGGGGTTATCGGGGCCAGCCACGTGGGGCGACACCTCATCCGCTTGCTAAAACCCTTTGAGGTACACATTTTGCTGTACGACCCCTTTGTAGCGGCTGAACAGGCGGCGCAGCTGGGTGTCGAAAAAGTAGAACTGGATGACTTGCTAAGGCGGGCCGATATTGTCTCGCTGCACGCGCCGGCCAATGCAGATACGTACCACCTGTTAAACGCCGGCGGGCTGGCCCTGATGAAAGATGACGCCCTGCTTGTCAACACAGCGCGAGGAACGCTCATTGACGAGGTCGCGCTGATTGCCGAATTGAGCAGGGGCCGCTTTTTTGCCTTTCTGGATGTTACGGACCCCGAGCCGCTGGCCGCGGACAGCCCCCTGCGGCAACTGGAGAATGTGGTTGTGCTGCCTCACCTGGCCGGGTGCATCGAGGATTGCAGCCGGATGGGCGAGATGGCGGCTGAAGAGTTGCGCCGTTTCTTTGCGGGTGAACCGCCGCTCTATCAAGTCAAACCCGATATGTTTGGACGAATTGCCTGAGGAGCAAACATCCATAAAATTCACGTATCACCCTTCGGCTGCGCTCAAAGCAGAGGCATAAAAAACTTTTGACCCTCACCCCGGGTTGGGGTGAGGGCTATTTTCAGAGGAGTTACTATGGATATCAAACGTTTTACCGGACAGGTAGCCATTGTCACCGGCGCGGCCAGCGGTATTGGCCAGGCGTGCGCCATCAGGTTTGCCCAGGAAGGAGCCAATGTAGCTTGCCTGGACTTTAATGAAAAGGCTAATCAGGCCACGGCCGCCGAATGTCAAAAATTGGGCGTAGAGGCGATTGCTTATACTTGCGATGTAACCAACGCCGAGAGTCTCAAGGCCGTAGTGGAGGCCACTATGGCCAAATGGGGCCGCGTGGATGTGCTGGTTACGGCGGCGGGCATTTATAGCGGCTCGCCGCTGCCCCAAGTGCCCTTAAAACAGTGGCAGCGTTTAATTGACATCAACCTGACCGGCGTCTTTCTTTCTAACCAGGCTGTGGCTGAAATAATGATGAATCAAAAATCGGGCAGCATCATCAATATTTCTTCGATGGCCGGCAAAACCAGTTTTCCCGCCTCTGCCGAGTACTCTGCTTCCAAAAGCGGTGTTATCGGCCTGACGCGCTCGGTGGCGATGGATATGGCCCCCTACGGCGTCACGGTCAATGCTGTTTGCCCCGGCAATACCATCACCGATATGGTCAAAAATGTGGCTGCCGAGGTAGGGGCGCGAAATGGGATGACCGCCGAAGAATGGCTGCAAATGCGGGCCAACGACTGCCCCATGAAACGGCTGGCCGAGCCGTGGGAAATTGCCGGGGTGGTGGCCTTTTTGGCCTCGGCAGACTCGCGCTATCTCACCGGGCAGGCTATCGAGGTTGATGGCGGGATGGTCATGAGTTAGTTTGGTCCCGGCCTGAACAAACGGGTGCGTCCAGAATTTTTGGAAAGCACAGGGGGAATTGGGGGGATACCCCCACACCCTCCGTCCTCCTAAAATGTCGGACACACCCTGAACAAACTGGCGGTTGATTCTACGACTATGCAAAAAACACTTCTTGGTTTGGATATTGGCACCAACGCCACCAAAGCCGTTCTGTTTGACATGTCCGGCGCGGAGTTGGTTAAGGCTGAACAAAATTACCCACTTGTTACGCCCCAACCGGGTTGGGCCGAAGAAGACCCGGAGCAGGTGTGGCAGGCGGTGGTTGGCGTGATACGGCAGGTAGTAAACCAGGCCGGGCCGGACAGTGAGATTGTGGCTCTGGCGCTGGCCGCTCAAAGCGGCTCTGTAATTCCGGCTCGGGCCGACGGCTCGCCTGTCTACCCGATGATTACCTGGCTGGATACCCGCACCGAGGCGCTGGTCAGACAGTGGAAAGCCGAAGGGATTGAGGAAACAGTTAGAACATTGAGTGGTTGGCTGCTATACCCCGGCCTCCCGTTTCCCAATATTGCCTGGTTGCGCCAATTCAAACCCGATATCTTTGCCGCCACCGAACGGTTCCTGAGCGTCCTTGATTTTTTGAACCACCGGCTGACCGGCATCTTTTGCGCCGACCTGTCCAGCGGAACCGAAATGCAACTGGTTGACGTTTCAACGGCGCAGTGGAGTCCTCAACTGTGTAGCCTGGTTGGCATTACGCCCAACTACCTGGCTCGCCTTGAGCCTGCCGGAACAATTGTGGGTAACGTTACCCCCACGGTGAGCAAACTAACCGGGCTATCCCCCCAAACGCTGGTGATTAATGGCGGGCACGACCAATGTTGCACCGCCCTGGCCATGGGGATGACCAATCCCGGCAAGGTAATGCTGGCAACCGGCACCGCCTGGGTGGTTACGGGCGTGGTTGATACCCCCTCTACCCGCGCTATTCCGCCTAATATGAACCTCAACTTTCACGTAGCGCCCCAACGCTGGACCATCTCTCAATTTCTAGGCGGTTTTGGCGCATCGGTTGAGTGGTGCCTCAATCAATGCTGGCAGTCTGCCCGGCCAGACGCGCCCCTGTCCCGTACCGAGTTGTACGCTCGCTTTGACGAAGCCCTGGCCCACAGCCAGCCGGGTTGCAACGACTTGCTGTTTTTGCCGCTGGGAGGAAGCCTGCAGGTAACCGACGGCAAACCGCAGGGCGGCTTTGTGGGGCTTCGGCTAGACCACACCCGCGTCGATATGAGTCGAGCCGTATTAGAAGGCGCAGCCTTTGAATTGCGCTGGGCGCTGGAAACAATGCGGCAGGCCGGGTTGCCCATCGAGCAGTTGTGGGTGGCCGGCGGCGCAACCCACAGCCCCATCTGGCCGCAGATTCTGGCCGATGTCAGCGGCGTCCCCATTTCGCTGACTCAATATGCCCAGTGGCCCGCGCTTGGCGCAGCCATTTTGGCCGGAACCGGCGCGGGCATTTTTGACACGCCGGAGGCCGGTATTGCCCGTTTCCAGAAATCGCCCCGCCAGATTACGCCCGATGAAGCCCGGAGTAAAAGGTACGAAGAAAGTTTTGCCAGATACCGCGATATCAGCCGGAAGCTATGGCTCTAAATCCCAACTTCATCAAAAAAAATAAGCAAACTTACCCCGCCCGGTTTTGGTAAAGATTACCACAATTGCGCCCAGCACAACCAGCAACACCACCCCAGAGGTGATAGCCGAAATACGGCTTCCCCAGATGACGCTATCAGGCCGGTAGGTCATTACAATTTTGTGCCGGCCCGGACTCTGCAAATAGACGCCGCGCAGCAGCCCATTGACTTTTTCCACCGGCTGCGGCCGGCCGTTGACCGTAGCCTGCCAGCCCGGATACCAGATTTCGCTGACCACCAGCCAGCCCGGCGCGTCAATTTCTGTCTCCATTTCAATTAAGCCGGTGGCGTAACGGGTAATGTTGACCGCCGTGGAACGGTTGCTGTCTACCGGCGATTGCTGCTCGATGACATGAGGCTCAATCAGAACGGTGCTGGCAGCATCGGGCAATTGGGCCAGTTGAGCCAGCCAGTCCGGCTCAAGCGGTATCGCCCGGTGGGCTACCCAGGCGCGGGGCTGCGCCCACTCATTCCGGTAAATGTAACTCCCCTCAATTTCCGTTTCCAACCTTAACCCCGGCCCCCGCACCGGAAAAGCTGCAACCACATACCTGACATTCAACAACCCCAGCAGTTTTAAATTTGGCTCGACATGTTGCAGCGCGGATTCCGGCGGGTCATTGCCAAAATTTGGGATAGCGACGCTAAAGCCCGGCTCATTGTAGCCGCCGGCCCGGGCCATGTACCGGTCGTAAAGCGCCAGGTGCACCGGCTCGACGCCATCGGCCAGGCGCAAATTGTGGGCGGCAGCCGTTTGCATCGGCAGGCTGTAGCTGGGCGAGTAAACTCGAAACAGGCCGGGCTGTTGGGCCAGATATGCGGCGGCGGCCTGGCCCGGCGCCAGCGCCTGGGGGCGCGGCACAAAGCGCATCATCGACATATCAAACCAGGCCAGGTCTAAAAACAAAAGCGCGCCCAGCAACACCGTCGCCCGGCGCGTCGAAATAACCTGCCTGACCCGCAAAATCACTATTATCAGGGCAGCAGGAACAAAAATCGCCAGGGCCAGCGCGGCCCGGCTCAACTGCCCAAAGCCAAAGGCCAGCCCCAACCCCAGCAGCAGAGCCAGCGCGCCCGCAGCCACGGCCATAAGCGTCAGCCGTTTTTGTTGTTGGGGCAACCAGTTGGCCTGGGCCAGCCGGTCAACCGCAAAGCCTGCCAGCGCTGCCGTGGCAATGGCGGCCACAAAAAAAATGCGGGCCGGCGTGCGAACCCATCGAAAACCGGGCAGCAGGTGGTAGACCAGCCCGTGCAGCGGGGTGGCCGGCCCCAGGGCAAACAACACGGCCAAAATCCCCACCGTTACATAAAACCAGCTCCAGCGGTTGCGCCGGCTCAACCCCAGCGGAGCCAGCGCCAGTGGAATCAACCCCAGATAAATTACCAGCTCGTGCCCGCCCTGCGCCGAGGGTAAAAATAAGCCTACCAGCAATTGGGCCGGCGTTACCGAGTAGGCTGCGGCCTGCTCAAGGTTAAGCGAGCGATTGCTGTACAGGGCCAATTCGAGCAGCGGCAGCAGTTGCGCAGCCCCCAACAACGTTGCCAGCGCAAAAATACCGCCGGGCAACATAACGGCCTTCATCAGGGATCGAACATAAAATTTTAAGCGACTTCTTGCCGGGCGCGGGCGCTCACCTGCCACCATGTGCCATAAGGCGGCTGCGCCCAATAGATAGGCGCTGTAAATAACCGGCAAGGTGTGGGTGACAATTTGCAGCGCCAGCGACGCTGCGCCCAGCGCGGCCCAGCCCAGCGCGCCCGGTCGCCATAGCGACGAGGCCCGCAGCAGCATCAAAACCGCCAGCAGGCTCCAGGGCATCCAGCCGACGGCTCCCACCAGGCTCACATGCCCGCCGGCGGCATGGGCCAGCAACTTGCCGTTAAGCGCAAACGTCAGGCCGCCCAGCAGCGCGGCGGCAGGGGAGAGATGATGATATTCGTGTAGTAAGAAGTATATCCCTACACCGCCCAGCAGCAAGTGAAAAATAAAGAGCAAATTAAAGGTTGGCTCAAGGGGTAAAAACAAAAAAAGCCAGGCCGGAGGGTAAAACAACATAGCCAGTTGGTTGGCGGCCAGCGGCATTCCGCTTAAAATCAGCGGCGTCCAGTAGGGGAGTCCCTGCCCGGCCTGCCAGCTTTGGGCCATCAGGTGGGCTTTGGGCCAGTGGATGACCATTGTATCTGAATAGGGGCTGAAGGTGGGGTACAAAATAGAACCCGAACGCAGCAGCGCCGGCCAAAAAAGCCACACCACCGCCGCCGCCAGCAGCGCCAGAGGGAATAAATGCGCTTTAAATCTGACAGGCAATAACTGCAATTTAAGGACTCGCTAAAAAACGCTAACTTGACACGCCGCTGCGAATCAAAAAGAAAATGCCAAAAATTATCAGGCCGACCCCCAACATTCGTTCCCAGCCTACTGTCTCGCCAAAAAAGAAGCGGCCAATCAACAGGGTAAAGACATAAGTTAACCCGACCATTGGAAAAGCCAGGCTAAAATCCAGCTTGGAAAGCACATCCAGCCAGATAATGGCGCTGAGGCCATAGCACATAAAGCCGACAAAAACCCAGGGCGTCTGGAATAATTTGAAAGCGCCCATTATTCCATCGGACAGGCTGACGCCGCCGATAACGGTTAAACCGTATTTTATTGATGTTTGCCCGGCCGACAGCAGCATAATCGAGACCAACCCCAACAGAAATGTGCCAAGCATTGCTGAAGAAACCTCCAATTTTTGCATTTTGCGCTCATTCTCTTTCAATTTTATAGATTGTGACTTGCTCTGTAGAAAAGACCACCGGCAGCGCGGCTAACAACTGTGGCCGGCCCAGGGCTTGTTCCGTTGGGCCGTAAAAAATATAATCAGCCGGGGGAGTTACCTGGCTAATTTCGCCCTTAAAAAAGGCGTCTACCTGGGCTTTTTTAGCTCCGGCCTGGATGGTTTCAAATGGGTGGCCGTAAAATGTCCGCAGGCCGGTTTGACCCGGCACAAACATCCCCACGCGCGGCGAGGCCAAAACCACGGCATCCGGTTCGGCCTGCCGGCGCAGCCACTCAAATGCAGCCTGCTCCTCGGTTCTTAGAAAAAAGAGGGCGGTGGTTGGCGACTCCTGGGGCGATTGGCGCAGCCCCGCCAGGGGCAATGTCCACACCGCCAGGGTGCCCAATGCGCCAAGGGTAATGGCCGCGCTGATGACCAGCCGTTGATAGCCCGGCTTCAGGCGGCTGCGGGCCAGCCAGCGGTGCAGCCCCAACCCGGCCAGGATACACAGCGGCAGATGCAGGCCGGTAATCAGCCGGCGCTGCAACTCAAATGGAATGTAAACCAGCGCCACCGTGGTAACGGCCCACCAGAGCGCCAGCCACTCGCCGGATACGGGTTGATTCCTGCGGCGCAGCACAAAGGCGGCGCCCGCCAGGGCCAGCAGCCCCACCAGCCCGTAGCCCAACCCAACATCCAGCACGGCGGGAGCGGGGGTTAAATTTTGGGCGCTCCAGCCGGCCAGCGCCGGGTTGGTAACAGACACCCAATACTGGTAAAAAATAACGGGCGCCGCAAAAATAACCGCGCTCAGTGTAGGCCAAATTTGCAGCCAGGGCAAACGGCGGCGAATGATAAAGAGCCAGCTTAAAAAGAGCGCCAGCACCGCCCAAACCGTCAGCAGGGCAAATGGCAAAACCATTGCCAGCGCCAGCGCGGCCAACCCGCTCCACAAAAGGGGGAAGGGCGACCCGGCTTCTAAAATGGAGCGCTCCGCCTTAAGGGTTGTGATAATCTGGTCGAAAATGATGAGCATCAGCATCATTCCCAGGGGGAAATGGGGGTTGGCATACAGGCTGTAAGGCGTAAACGCTTCGGGAACCCACAGGTCAATGGGAAATGCGCCAAACGCTGCGCCCAGCCAGCCCAACCCGGAAGCGGTCAGCGCAAAGGCAAAAGCCAGCCGCTGCTCCTGCCGGCCAGACGTTACCCGGCCCATAAAGCGATAGGCCATTAGCAGCAGGCCCAAACCGGCCAGCAGCCGGGCCAGGTGGAGCACCACAATTTTGGGCAGGCCGGTTAAAGCCGACACGCGCCCCAGAAGCAAATAAAAAGTAAAAATAAACGCGCCGTTGTGCGGCTCCGGGGTGTAGGTTAGATGAAACAGCCAGTTGCCATCAACGCCCTGCTGCATTTTGGCCAGATATGAGTGGCCGTCTAACGGGTTGACCAGAATGCCGGCAAAGCGCCAGCCCTCCGGCGCGCTGAAAGTTGCCAGCAAGTAAGGCAGGCAACTGAGCGCCAGCGCCAACCCCGACCAGCCCGCCGCCCACTGCCAGCTTTTGAAATTGCCGGCTGGCCGGGCAGTTTTCGGCATGCTTTGATTTTCGGGCGGCGAAGCCGGGGCGGGTTTATAAGGACTCATTGATAAATCCGTAGCAGGTTTTGCTGCGGCTCCAACAGGTAAATTGTTGTTTGACTGACCAGTAACTCTGTGGCGGGGATGGCCCTGACAGTAGTATCAATGTGGCTGACTGCCCAGGAATCGGGCGTGATTTGCCAGACGCCCTCAACTTCCGCTACCAGCAGATTGCCGTTGGGGTCAACGGCCAGCGCCTGCGCCGTGTGAAAGGGAAATTGAGTTGTGCCGGCTACCAGCGCCGTTTGGGTCAATGTGCCGGCCTGCCAGGCGGTGATACCCCGGTGTTTGGGGGCCAGGGCGCTGAGAGCGTACAGTTTGCCGCCGGGCGCGTCGAGGGCCAGTTTTAAAATTGGCCCGCCAATTAGCCTGGCCTGTG
The DNA here is from genome assembly GCA_964486935.1 of uncultured Caldilineaceae bacterium. Taxonomy (GTDB): domain Bacteria; phylum Chloroflexota; class Anaerolineae; order 4572-78; family J111; genus CAZAPG01. Next base: position 110,152 of record CAZAPG010000011.1, read on the forward strand.
ACACAACTTGCAGGGTATCGCCGTTGAGGGCGGCAATTTGCGAGTTTGCCGGAAAGGAAATGTAGAGCCGGCGGGTAATATCGTCAAACAGTAGCTGGTTGGGTTGTTGCCCCAATGGAATTACGGCAAGCTGCTGCGACAGGTCGGCATTGAAAATGAGCAGTTGCTCCTGCCCGGCTGCGGCTACAAAGAGCCGCTGCCCGGCAGAATCCCAGGCCAGGCCGCGCAGCAGCCCGGTTTGGGCGCGGCGGTTGAGTATTTGCCCGCTTTGCGGGTCTATTTGCGCCAGGCCATCGCCCAGCGAAGTGTACAGATGTTGGGGCGCGGCGATGATGGTTTGCGGGTCGCTCCCGGCAAAAATGGCGGTTACGGTTTGGTGGGCAACCGTGTCGATTAACTCTACCCGGCCATCGGCCAGCAGAACGGCCACCATCTGGTTATTGACCGGCGCGGCGGCCAGCGGCGGCCCGGAAAGCAACACGTCTGTCACCTGAAATTGGTTATGAGCCGCCAATACGGCCATGGAGGCGGTTAGAAAGTTGCCGGGCACAATAGCGCCCGCGCTGGCTGCCGGCAAAACAGCGGCTTCCGGGGGGGCTAACTGGTACCACGGCCCCTGGTTACCCGGTGATTTCAACATAACCGGCAGGTAGATACTCTGCCGGGGTGGGGCGGTTTGAACGGTGACCGGGGCCGCCCCGCCGGCTGACACAAAATTGCCATCCCGCTCGCTGCCGCTGAGGCTCAGGGTGTAGGTTCCGGTCAGGGTGTTGGTGCTGATTTGGGCTTTGAAGATAACCTGGTAGCCGTAGGGTTGTAGTTGTCCGGCGGGTTTGGGCAGGCTGGCCACGGTGGTGTATTGCGGGTGCGGTGGGTAGGGCGGGTAGGGGTGAACCCAGTCAAAGGCGGCCCACAGGCCGGAAGCGTCGGTGAGTTCAAAGGGGGTAACGGCTACAATCTCCGGCCATTTTAGCCAATAGTCTTTAAAGGCGCTGGCAATATAGCCGGCCCGGTTGGACTCGGTGATGGCCGGGAAGCCCTCAAAACCAAAGGTATTGTTGCCCAGGGCATAGCCGGTTTCGGTGAGCATGACCTTCACGCCCGCGCGTCCGTAGCGGTTGATGATGGCCGTTTCTTCAAAATAACAGTCGATGCTGTAAGTGCCGTAGCGCGCCGTGCCGTTATGATAGTTGTACCAGGCCGGGTGATTGTAGGGGTAGCAATGGCTGGCCCACACATCAAAGGCGTCTCTAAAACCGGGCACTTGCAGCATTTGATTGATAAAGGCAGGGTTGCCGGGCGTGAGCGCGCCATTGACCACCCGAATACGGGCATCGCCCAACTGCCGGATGGCGTTAGACACGGCCACAAAAAAGCGGGCGTACTGGGTGGCATTGGGCCGGCCGCTCCACTCAATCCACAGGTCTGGTTCGTTCCAAACCACAATGTAGAGCGGGTTGGTATCGCGGCGCGGCAGGCCGGCTACGTAGCGAGCATAGGCCTGGGCAATTTCGGTGTAGTTGCCGCCGGGGCCGGGAGAAGGGGCCTGCCACACGCCGTTAAGGCGGTGTCCTTGTAAACGCAAAATGGGGATGAGGTTGCGGGCGTAGGCCTCTTGCACAAAGTTAATGGCGCACTGGCTGGGGCCGGTGGTGGCAAGGTCGATGGGATAGAAAAGTTGGGTCACGTAGCCGCCGTTGCCGGTTAACATTTTGGCGCCTTCCAGATGCAGCGCCGGGATGCCATCGCACGATTCCATAAGGGTATGGATGCCGTAAGGGTTGTGGACTTTGATGCCGGCGGCGGGCAGATGATACGGCCCCCAGGTAAGGGTCTGCCCGGTTATGGCCGGTTCTCGACTCTCCATCGGCCAGCCTTCGCCCATTACAATGGTTGAACCAGGCACGTAACTGAAGCCGGCAGGCAAGGTGGCCGTCAGCACGCCATCATAAACAATCTGGTCGGTGTGGTTGAGCAACTCCAGCCGGTAGACAGTTTGGCCGCCGGGGTAACTATCAGCGCCGACGCCATTTACGGATAAAACCGGCGTTGCCTGTAGTGGAACCAGGCGGGTCAAGGTTATAATGATGCCCAGGCTGACAAGTCCGGCTTTAATTGTTAGTTGAATGTAATTTACCATAAACTGAGCCGGCGCAAATTGCTGCATTTTTCCAACCAGAGTATTATCTTCTGACGAGGAGATTTGTCAATCGTTGAGGAGGCAGAAAAATGATAGATTTACGGCAAACCCCGCTGGTTGAAACCGATTGGCTGGCCGCCCATCTGTCCGAACCAAACCTGTGTCTGGTTGACTCGCGCTGCGCCGGTCGGGGGGAGTGTCGCCAGATGTACCTGACCGGGCACCTGCCCAACGCAGTTCAATTATGCTGGCATCTTGACCTGGCTTATACCGATGACCGCGGCGTGCGCTATCTGCTGCTGCCGCCGGAGCGTTTTGCCCAGGTGATGGCCGCTGCGGGTATTGGCAATGATACACGGGTGATTGCCTACGCGGAAACCGATTATTCCGGCGCGGCGCGGCTGTGGTGGGCGCTGCGCTACTACGGCCACGAACAAGTGGCCGTACTGAACGGGGGGTTGACCAGGTGGCAGGCTGAACAGCGCCCTATTAGCAGAGAGATACCTCAGCCAACACCGGCCCAGTTTACCCCCAAACCCCAATTGGAGTGGCTGGCTACCGCTGCCGAAATTCAACAGCAACTTCAAAATCCTGCCGGCCAGGTTTGCCTGCTCGACACGCGCCCCTCTGAACAATACGCCGGCCAGGCCGTTTGGACGCCCGAAGGCAGCCTGTTTCTGCCGCCCGACCAGGATTGGGTGGAAGTTGAAGGCCGGGCAATGCGCGGTGGACACATTCCCGGAGCGGTCAGTCTGCCGGCATCTGGCAATCTGGATCAGGCCAATCATTACTGTTACCATCAACCCCAAGCGCTTCGAGAGCGGGCCGTCTCGGCGGGAGTCAGGCCGGAGCAGCGGGTCATTGCTTATTGTGGGGCCGGAATTGCCGCATCGCAGAGCCTTTTTTCGCTATACCTGGCCGGCTACAAAAATCTGGCCCTGTACGATGCTTCGTGGGAAGAATGGGGGACGGATCGAACCCGACCTGTTGAGCGCAATCAATAATTGTAAACTAATTTTGACAATATTTACCCTGCTCTTTATAATTTTGACTATCAAACGCGGGTATAGTTCAGTGGTAGAACGCAACCTTCCCAAGGTTGATGTCAGGGGTTCGAGTCCCCTTACCCGCTCTAGGGCGGCCATAAAAACTCCATATTCAGTTTGGGCGTTTTTGATAGGCTATGCTCTTATCATTCACCTCCTTTGGTGGATGTAGGATGGTGGCCGCCCGCGCGTCGTGTGCAAACTTGGCGCGGGCGGCCTTTTTTTATTTTAACCCTTAATGAGGGTTTTTATAAAATTTATCCGGCTCGGGTTCCACCCACGTGACCGCCGGAAAGTCAGCGAGTTAGCCAGGCTCCACCCACCCGAGAGTCTTTATGTTGGCACTGATGAGTAGACGTGCGCCAACAACCTGGCTTGTAAACAATGCTAATAATATAGCATGGTAGCGAGGCGGGATTCGAACCCGCGTCCTCCTTTTCCTGTCAGGCCCAAGGCCTGGGCGCGCCGGTGCTCATCCACTGAGCTACTCGCTACAAAAGGTGTAGCCAAAAAGAATGTCCCGAAGAAAACGCTCTTCAAAAAACAATCCGGTTGTTGGGGTGGTCGTGATTATCGCCGTGATTGTATTTGGGTTGTTTTCCTGCTGTAGCAACTTGACTTCGGGAACGACCGGATCAAAAGCCACGCCGACTTTTACGCCGATCCCAAAGATGTACACGATAAAATTTGACACTTACTGGTATGTAGATGCTTTGGGTTCTTGCTCTAAAATGGGCCGAAGTGGCAAAACATTGGAAGCTGGAACAAGTTTACAGGGCACAGGTAAAACGGTTGATTGCACAGGGAAGCGAGGCCTGGACAATGTTCCATTAGACGATGTACTGATCGAAGTGCAGAACCAGGGCCATTTTATTTGGATACCCCAAAGTTTTACATGGTAGTTGGGCCAATCGGTATTCGGGGCCAACCTAGGCCGATTGACTAACTGGATAGTCGATAGGCTGTCCAAACAAAAAGACCGTTCCATCCATAAAGATGGGGCGGTTTTTTTGTTTAGTTTGGTGAAGACGGCAACTCGAAGCCAAGGGCATAAGAACTGAGAGCACGCATCATTTCTGTATCATTTTGTTGCCGGTAGAATTGCGCCATTTTTCGGAGCGCGTCCAAACTGATAGACCGCTCTTCGTTATAATACCGGAAAAGCGTAGACCCGCGCAAACCAATTTTGTTGGCATATTCTTCAGTTGACATTTGACCCTGCCTCACTTGAATCATCTTCACCAAATTAGCCATGTCCATAGCACCTCCTTCCAGTAAATTTCCCCAGCAGGGATAAACACATCTTAAATCCAGTCTTGCCATTTGTCAAGACCAAATGGTAATTTTTTAAGGTTGTGGTATTGACACTCGGCATTGCCACGTGGTAAAATAAGACATACCAACACAACCAGTCCCCAGGGACGATTAACCAAAAGGAAAAGCCAATGAAGCAACATAAAAAAAGCCCCCGGGCCGGTCGAGGGCCAGAGGGCAAAGCACGCTCCAAAGGGAGCGGCGCATCTGCAGCCAGTATACCCCTGGCAGGGGCCGTTGTCAAAGTTCTACTTCTACTTCTACTCTGGCCGGGAGTGGCCCTGGGCCGGGTAGAAACGGCCTCTGCGCCGCGCGTGGGGCGGGTAGAAGTAGTAGAAGTTGGCCCCGCTCAGTCCCTCCCCAACGGGGGGGAGGCTGGCCGGGCAATTTTATGGACCGCCGGCGGGCAGTTACGGATATTGGAGGTGAGCTGATGGATGACCGGCGTTTGATTACGCGGGCGGTGCGCCGCCTGATTGTGGTGTTTGCGCTGCTGGCCGGGGCGGTGCTGCTGGCGGTGGGGTTGATGCTGGATGGGACCGGGCCGGCCGCGCCGGGGCTGTTTTTGCTCTCGCTGGGGCTGGTGATGTTTGGCTTTGAGGTGGCCAAGGGGGATGATGACCGTGGCTAAAAAACAATCTGCGCCAAAGCTCTCGCCGCAGCAGTTGGGCGGACGGGCGGTGGCTCAAAAGCACGCGCCGGTGGCGGGTTGCCCGCGCTGCGGCAAACAGTGGCCGTTTGCCACGCCCTGGCACGTTTACCTGGGCCACCTGGGGCTGCACGGCCTGGCCGACCACTATTTTGACGGCGACATCGATGCGGCCCAGAAACGGTTACGGCAAAACGGCCTGGCCCGGCAGGACCCGGCGCCGTGGAACGGGGCGTGGCCCAGGTACAGGCCGGTTGTGGATGGGGATTAGATTTGTAATTGGTGATTAGTAATTGGTGATTAGAAAGGAGCAAATGATGACGTGTCAATTTTGTGAGGAGCCGGCGGTGGGGGTAACGCAGCTGCTGATGTGCGTGAAGCATCTGGATTTGGCGATTTTGTGTGGATACCTGCGCGAGAAAGGGGAGCCGGTAACGGTGGAGAGCGTGCAGCAGTTATGGTACATTTGCCACAGCCGCAACGGGGCGCTGGATTTGGAGATCGAGGACATCGAGCCGATGCTGGCCGGCGAGTTTCTGGAGCGGTATGAGGTTCAGGGTTCAGGGGTTCAGGGTTCAGAGTTGCCGGAGGCGGCTTGATGTTTGGTATCGAGATTACCGTAGACGACCTGGTGGCGCTGTTGCCCGGCAGGGCGCAGCAGAGGCAGAGCTACCAACCGCTGGATGAGGCGGCGGTGGTAGAAGCCGCCGAGGCGCTGGTAGCGGTTCAACGGCAGGCGGTTGAACAAATGGAGACCGCAGCCAGGGTGGTGGCGCAGGCGGCGGCGCTGGTTGATCGCCCGCCGGTTGAGCAGCGCCAAACCGGGGCCATTCATTCAACCGTGCCGGCCTCGGTGGCCCGGCGGGCCAGGCAGGTGCTGGAGCAGAATCCGCTGTTTCTGGATTACGAGACCACCGGCCTGCGGAAGAGCGCGCAGGTGCGCGAGGTGGACGGCCGTTACCCCACCACCGCCACGGCCGGGCAGCACCAGGTCATCGAGGTTTCGGTAATCGACGCCAACGGGCGGCATATTTTTCACAGCCGGGTCAACCCGCTACGGCCCGTGCCGGCCAAAATCAGCGCCATGAATGGCCTGACAAACGACCAGGTGGCCAACGCGCCTGCCTGGGCCGAGGTTGCGCCGCTGCTGCGCCAAACACTGGCCGGGCGGGTGGTGGTGGCTCACAATGCCGGGTTCGAGGCGCTGTTTACGCCGCCGGAGTGGGGCATTACCTGGGTGTGCAGCAAGGCGCTGGCCGATGAAGCCTTTGGTCGCTACCACTGGAGCGAGGCCAGCGACTGGCGCAAGGGCGGCAGCCTGGCCGCCCGGCTGCGACAATGCGGTTTACAACCCGGCCCAGCCCACACCGCCGCTGGAGATGGCCTTTCGGCCCTGCGGCTGATGCGCTTTTTGGCCGGGCTTGAACAGTTGAGCAATTAAAAAAAAATTAGCAAAAGAAAGGGTTTTATGATGGCAACACAAACAGCAATGCAGAATGGAAAAACGGCGGTTGGGGTTGACCCGGTGCACGAGGCGCTGGTGCAGCTCATTCAGATGAGTGGCCAGACCAACCAGCACCTGCAGGCGCTCACCGGCGAAATTCAGGTGATGAACCGGCAGTTGTTTGGCGGCGGCGTTCGCAGCGGCGCGGCGGCCATGCCGGCATCTCCACCGGCGGCGACATCCACCGCGCCGGCGGTGGTGCCGGATAACCAGCACGCCGCCTGGAATGTAGAGATCATCAAGAGCAGATGCTCTCAAATCGGCATTACCAAAACGCTGTCGATGACCCAAAAGTGGAAGCTGAATTTTTACGTGGATGGCGAGGGCCGGCCTGCCTCGGCCTATGGCCGGCGGCGGGGCGAATTTGCCTCGTTAATCCAGCGGGTACGGGGTGTGTTCCCGGAGATCAGCCCGGACCATTTCAGCGAGGAGAGCTGGACGCAGCGCAATAAAGAGTTTTTGGGCCAGGGCAACCAGGGCAGTTATGAGGAGTTGTTCTTTGCGCCGGAGCCGTTTTGGGTGGAGTGGTACGAGAAACCGGGCACCGACGCCCAGGGGCGGGCCAGAACGTGGGCCTATGTGCAGCGGGTGTACCCCATTGAGTAGGCAGAAGAATAAGCGGGGTGTTCCCCAGATTTTGCCGCGTGAGCCGCTGACCAAAAAGGCCAAGGCGGCCATTTGGGCCTACGCCAACCACAAGGCCGAAACCCGGATGCAGGGCTGCCGGATGGGCTATTTTATGATGGAGTGGGTCCTGGAAGCCGAGCGGATGGCGCGGCAGCGGCTGTACGGCCTGCTCCACGAGTGGGGCTATCGCTGGAAACCCCGCTCCGGCTTTTGGAAAAAGAAGGGTGAGTAAAATCAAACCCTGAAGGTCTCACGGACCTTCAGGGTTTTGGTATTTAGTCCGCCGGGCGGACAGGTCCGGCAGAAAGGGATGATGATGAGTGACAACACGAACCACACCGGGGTTTACGGCGAGATTTTTCTGAACGAAATCCGGCCGGGGCGGTTTCAGCCGCGGCGGGTGTTTGACGCGCTGGAGTTACTGAACCTGGCCGAGTCGATCCGGGCCGAGGGGCTGCTGAACGCGCCGATTGTGTTCTTGAACGAGCGCAGCCAGTACGAGTTGATTGCCGGCGAGCGGCGCTGGCGGGCGCTGTGCGCCCTGGCCCTGGCCGAGCACGGCCAGGTGAACGGCTACACGGTAGAGGATTTGGCCGAGGCCTGTGGCTTTACCAGCCGGGAGCAGTGGCCGCAAATGGTGGCCCAGGGGCAGGTAGACCAGCCGCTGGCCGGCGTGCCGATAACGGCCCGGGTTCTACCCGGCAATATTTCCACCGGGGAGCAGCAGGTCAAGGCGGTGATGGACAACATTCAGCGGCAGGATTTGAGCCGCATCGAGGAGGCCCACGCTTACGCGGAGCTGCGGGCGCAGCACGGCTGGGGCGTGCGGACCATTGCCGAGAAGGTAGGCAAAAGCAAAAGTTATGTGGATGACACCATGAAGCTGCTGGAGCTTGAGCCGGCGGTGCTGGCCCTGGTAGAGAGCAACGGCGATGACGCGCCGGCGCTGGATTTTAGCCTGGCGCGGGAGATGGCCCGCAAGATTCCGCCGGCCATGCAGCCCCTGCTGGCCGAGACGCTGCAAAAGCGCGGCGACCGGGGCGCGCCGGTGAGCGAGCTGAAAAAGAGCCTGGGCAACATTGCCCGCTTCATTGACCCTAACCGCTGGAGCCTGAGCCATGATCCGGACACGCCGTTTCACCCGGTCTGGCGCAACCGGGCGCGGCTGATCCGCCACCTGCTGGAGACGCAGCCGCCGGAACAAATCATCCGGGCCGCGCTGAACCTGGAGGGGACGAGGCATCACAATAATTATCTGGCCAAGAACGTGAGCCAGGTTTTGGCCAGCAGTTGGGATGTTAGCCGGATTGTCAAGGCGCTGGCCGGGTTGAAGGATTCATACGATATCGACGCCTGGCAGGAGCTGGCCCCGGGGCTGGGCTGGGGCTGCAAGCAATGCAGCCTGGCGGCGCTGGAGCAGGGCCTCAGCCGGCGGGTGGATCGCTTCGACGGCTGGGACGCGCCCTGCCAGCGGCTGCGCGGCAAAGAAACGGATACCTGCGATGGTTTTGTGGGGCCGGATGACCCGCAGGTGATCACCGTGCCGGATATCATTGCGAACGGCCTGGGCGAGGCGGCCCACCAGCTAAAAGGGCCGCTGCAGGGGCAGGATGCCCCTTACGTACCCAGCGCCGGGGAGTACATCCGGCTGTACGAGGTGGCCCGGCTGAACTGGGAAAACGCCCAAATTGAGAGCGAATCCCGGGCCATGGTGCAGCACATCGCCCCCATTACGGTTTACTGGCAGGCCCAGGAGGGCGAGCAGTTGTTTGATGACCTGGACCATTTTCAGGCACATGCCTGCCGCAAGTGCGTTCATTTTAACGAGAATTACATCCCCGGCGGCGCGCCGCCCTGCACCCTGGTTGAGAAGCCGCCCATGCGCAAGAACGAGCCGCGCCCGCCGGCCTTTGGGGTGCTGGTAACGGAGGGCGGGCAGGCGCTGCCCCGCTGCGAGAAGTTTAGCTACCGGGAGCTGCCGCCGCTGGCCGGGTTTGAGGGTTTTGCGCTGCCCAACCGCGATTTGATTTTGGAGTGGTACAAGTTTTTGATCAAAGATTCCACCTATGGCAGCGGCAAGCATATTTTTAAGCCGCTGAACTGGCTGAACAGCCGCAGCCTGAAAAATTTGTGGGATGAGTTGGACGACGGGCGGATGCTGGCGATTTTGCACGCCGGGGTATTCGAGGCCAGCAATATGAACAGTTGGGGGTCGAGCAGCGTGGATTTGTTCAACCCCGCGACCGGGCAGACCGAAACGTTCAAACCGATGGATTGGCGCCATTTTGTTGAGCGGTTCAGGCCGACAAGCTGGGGCGAATGGCCGCTGCCGTGGGAGAAAACGCAGATTACGTAAAGCTCTTTAACAATTGACTGTAACTGGCCGGAGTTTATAATTTAGGTAAGGGGTTTTTGCCTAAAATGACGGGTTGTTTTGTAACCCTGAGAGTGGTAGGATAGCCAAAATGAAAGATGACGAGCTTCGTGAATTTATGATCGTCCTTCGCCGGGCGCTGCTGATGATTATCCGCTGGATAGAGCGGCGGTACGACCTGGCGGCGAAGCCAAACGAGGTCCGCACTCCCTGAGTCTCGACCCATCTACGTATCACACCCAAGCCCATGGCCCTGGCGCGTAAGCGCCGGGGTTTTTTTATTTTTATGCCCTTTTTATCACACCGCCAACGCGCTATTTTAGAGATGGCCGCCCAGGGCCAGAGCGACAAGGAGATGGCCCGCCGGCTGGAACTGTCGGTGCGGACCATTCGCGGCCATTTGCGCGACGCCCGGCTGAGGCTTAACGCGGCCAACCGCACCCACGCGGTGGCGCTGGCGCTGGCCGGCGGCCACATCACCCCTCCCTTGACGATACCCGGAAAACGACCACAGGAGCGGGCGCAGTTGATCTGGGGACCAGACCACCGCACGCCGATGACCCCGCCGCCCGGCTTGTGGCTGAAGCTGCGGAATTTTGGCACTCATTACCGGCTGGTGTGGGTTTTTGACGGTGAGATTTGGCTGGCCAGGGAGGATACCACCCGGTATGGCAACCGGTACGGGGCAGGGGGCGCGGTGGCGGCGCTGCAAAGTTTGGCTGAGCGGGTGGGGGCTAATTTCAGCGATGAGCTGGTTTAGTTCCGAAAATGTGGATTTTCGGAAGTTGAGGCGCGGTGGCTAGACGATTACCAACCTGGCTGACCAGGGCCGAGCGCAAACGACTGCTGGCCGCCGATATGTCAGACCGGGACCGGGCCGTTGTATCGGTGTTTCTTTTTGCCGGCCTGCGCAGCAACGAGCTGCGGATGCTCGACATAGAGGACGTTGATTTTGAGGCCATGACCATTTTGGTGCGGCACGGCAAACGAGCCAAGCAACGGGTTGTACCGCTGCACGCCGAAGCCGCGGCCGCCATGGACCAGTATTTGGGAGATCGCCAGGCCGGGCCGCTGTTTTTGAACCGCTTCGGGCAGCGATTGAGCAACCGCTGGCTGCGGACGATGGTCAAGGCGCTGGGCCGCCAGGCGGGGATCAGGAAGGAATTGCACCCGCACGCGCTGCGCCACACGTTTGCCGTATCCATCCGGGAGGCCGGCGAGGAGCTGGACGTGCTGAAAGATTTGCTGGGCCATGCCTCCATCGAGACAACGGAGATTTACACGCATTGCAGTGTTGACCAGCTCCGTTCGGCGGTGGACAAAATCTAGGAGAGCCATGAAGAAGATCGACAACCTGTTCCTTTTTATTGCTCTGGCGCTGGTAGCCGCCAGCATCATTGTTTGCGGTATCGAGCGGCTTGTGCCGGCACCGGCCAATACGCCGACCGCGACCAGGCCGGCCACCTCATCGCCAACGGCCACCCACACGCCCACCGTCGCCAAAATCATCTCGGCGCCCACGTTTACGCCGACTCCCACGGCCACACCCTGGCCAACCGCAACAAAACCCCGGCCAACCGCAACAAATACGCCGCCGGCAACCCCCACCGCCATTACCCTGGAAACCGGCTGTCTGATCCATCCCGGGACCATTTACACCATCCGGACCGGCGACTCGCTATGGCGCGTGGCCGATTGCGCGTATGGCCAGCCCTGGCGCTGGCCGGCGATCTATCAGGCTAACCCGCAGTTGAGCAACCCGGACCGCATCCATGCCGGCAACCGGCTCATTATCCCCCATGAAAGGAGAGGTGAATGGCCAGGCCAACCGTAAGGCAGGTCCGCCGCGATGTGGAGGAGCTGCTCAAGCTGGCACCAATTTACAGGCGGTACCAGGAACTGGAGAAGAAGGTCAAGGCCGACATGGCCCAGTTGAAACATACCGAATGCGAGATCACGGGCCTGGGCCGGGTCTTCATTTCCTGTAGCGAGCGCGTTACAGTTACGCCGGCGCTGGCTATCGAGGTATTGGGCGAGGCCATGGCCGGCAAGGTGATTGTCACCAAACAATCCGTGCCCAATGAGTTGGTCAAGGCGTTTGTGACGGCCGGTGAGATATCAGAGCAGGACCGAGACAGGCTGCTGGCCGAGGCCGAACGGACGCCGGTGGTGAGCCTGCACGTGAGGCCGTTGCAGTAAGGGGGAGAAATGCCAGTTCAAATGCCCAGCGTTGATTTTTCGCAGTGGCCCATGTGGTTGTTGGCCGTTTTAATTGTGGTCAATTTGTTCAAAGAGCAGATCGGGACGGTCATCCCGTCGGCGGTGCGCGATTTTTTCAAATCCAGGGGCGACCGGCAGGAGCACAGCCTGCAAATTGAGGAAACATTACTCAATAGCCGGCTGCAGGCCGACGCAACCGAGCAATTGAGAAAATCCTGGCGCGAAGAGCAGTTCGCCGAGATGATCCACCAGAAAGACAGCTATCTCTACGAGTATCTGGACAAAAAGGTGGATCGACTAGCAATTGCCCAGGAGCGCGCCATCGAGGTGTTATCCTCGGTGGTGGCCAACACCCGGCGCACCAACGATTTGTTGACCACCATCCACATTGCGCTGTCAAAACTGGCCGACGAAATTAAAAACCAGAAACACAACTACCATCACGGCGGCGAGATTCGATGACAGGGTTCAAACGCCTTGTGGTTTTGTTCGCAATAGCGAACCTGGCGTTCACTTTATTCATGTTTGTGCTGATCATCCTGCCCCGGCAGTACACCCGGCGCATCCGCCACGCGCTGGCGCGGCTGGTGGTGGGTGCGTGGGTCGGCAACAGCCGGGTGTGGAGCATGCTCCACGATGATTTGTGGCAGAAAGGCAATGGCCACTGAACGCCAAGCAACGGGTTTTCGTTGAACATTATTTGCGGTGCTGGAACGCAACCCAGGCAGCCACAGAGGCGGGCTACGCTCACCCCCGGCAGCAGGGCAGCCGGTTGTTGTCAAATGTTGACATTCAGGCGGCCATCAAAGATCGCCTGAATGAATTACAGATGGGCGCCGATGAGGTGCTGGTTCGCCTGGCGGACCAGGCCCGGTTTGACCCGTTGCAATTTGTTTGCAAATACGAACTTAACGACGGGCAGCGGGTCCGGCAGTACGTAGGCATAGACCTGGATGCCCTTAAAGCCGCCGGCCTGGGCGGGGTGGTGAAGGGCATTAAATATGACCGCTCCGGGCGGCTGGTGGTGGAGTTCCACGACAGCCAGGCGGCGCAGCAGTTGATTGGCCAGCACCATAAATTATTTACGCAGAAGCACCAGGTTGACGTGCCGCAACTGGAACCCCTGCCCGAGATGTTGAGCCGGCTGCTGGACCAGGTGTACGGCCCGGCTCCGGAGGGTAACGATGCAGGCGTTGATTGACCGGTTGGAAACCATAGAGGCCTGGCCAGATACCCGCCGAAAACGGCGGGTAAAGGCGGCACTGCTACGCCGGATTAGCCGCCGGGTATTACGACAGGCGCGGCGACGCGGGGAGTTAGAGCAATTGAAACAATTGCAACAGCAGCTATCGAACAATTCATTTACGACGCCCGACGCGCAGGCTGCCCGCGAGACCAGTTAGGCCGGCTTTTACGCGCCGGCATTGTTTTACAACCGAAACAACTCCAGGCCAGCGCCGTGGCCCGAGAGATGGACCGGCCAGGCGGCCCAACGGAGTTGGGCTATGGCGGGGCCAGGGGCGGCGGCAAAAGCCACTGGATGCTGGCCCAGATGGTGGAGGACTGCCTTCGCTTTCCGGGCCTGAAGGGTCTTCTGCTTCGCAAGATCGGTAAATCGGTCAAAGAGGCGTTTGAGGACCTGCGGCCCAAGATTTTGAGCCGCATCGCGCATGAGTGGGTGCCAAGCCGCAACATGCTGGTGTTTCCCAACGGCAGCCGGATTGTGCTGGGGAACTTCCAGAATGAGGCGGATGTAGATAAGTATCTGGGCCTGGAGTACGACGTGATTGGGGTGGAGGAAGCCACCACCCTGACCTGGCGCAAGTTCCAGGCCATCCAGAGTGTCAACCGCAGCAGCAAACCGGGCTGGCGGCCACGGATTTACACCACCACCAACCCGGGGGGTGTGGGCCACGCCTGGTATAAGAACCGGTTTGTGACGCCGGCCCGGAATGGGCAGGAACGGGAGACGCGCTTTATTCAGGCCACGGTTGACGATAACCAGTTCGTCAACCCGGAGTACGAGCAGAAGCTCAACCAGTTGACCGGCTGGTTGCTGCGGGCCTGGCGTTATGGCGATTGGGACATCGCCGCCGGCCAGTTCTTTACAACGTTCCGGCACGAGGTCCACGTTAAGAAGCCGATCAGGATACCAGACCACTGGCGGGTGTGGTGCTCGATGGACTACGGCTACCACCACCCCACGGTGGTGCACCTGTGGGTCGAGGATGACGACGGCGTGGTCTATACCATTGATGAGCATGTTGCCCGGCGCTGGCAGGTGAGCCAGCACGTCGAGGCCACCAGGGCGATGCTGGCCCGGTGGGACATCTCGCTGAGCCGGTTAAAAACGTTTGTGGCCGGCCACGACGTTTTTGCCCAGCGCGACGAGGGTCCGACCGTGGCCAAACGATACCGGCAGTTTGGGATCAGGCTGAAGCCGGCCAATATTGACCGGGTGAACGGCTGGGCCGAGATGCTGGCTAGATTAGGCGATGTAGACGCCAAACCGCCCATTGAGCCGCGCTGGGCCATTTTTGAAACGTGCGGGCGATTAATCGAAACGCTGCCGATGCTGGAACACGACCCGCATCGTCCCGAGGACGTGCTGAAGGTGGACATCGACGATGACGGGATCGGCGGCGATGACGCGGGCGATTGCGCCCGGTACGGCATCATGGCCGCGCATCGAGCGACGATGACCAGCCGCCAGGTGGATTGGTACGCCAAAACGCCGCAGCGCAGCGCAGCGCCACAACCGGCGCGAACCGATGAGGAAATCGAGCAATTGTTGAGCAACTATGGCCAAGACGACTGAGAGCATTTTTGACACCGCCGAATTTGAGCCATTCGAGGAACGCTGGCAGCAGCGATTGAGGGAATTGCAGCGGCGTAAAAGTTATTATGATGGCTCGATTTATAAAAAGGCCCGGGAGCAATTGGGCTGGCTATGGCCGCGACTCTACCGGGGCATCAAACCACTATACCTGCCGCTGGCCCGGGCGGTCGATGTGGACACCGGCATTGTGCCCGGCGATTGGAAACTGCCCGACGGCACAACCGAGCAGCCGTTCAACCGGGCCTGGCAGCCGGCGTTGGAGCGGGTTTTTGATTGGTCCGACTGGGACCGGGACGGGGTGCTGTTTGTGCACTACGGCGCTATGTATGGCGTGAGCGGGCTAAAAATCAGCGATCTGCGCGAGCGGCGAATTGTTCAAATCAAACCAGTCAAGCCGAGCTGCTTTATGCTCATCGAGGCCGGCGATTATGACGACACGCCGGCCATGGCCATCTACCTGGAGATGCGGCGCGACCGGAGCGGCAAGGAATATGAGTACGCTGAGGTGATATCAGCCGAGATGATCCGCACATTCAGAAATGGGCAGCCTGACGAGTTTGACGGCCGGCCGGCCGAGTATACCAACGAGTTGGGCTTTGTGCCGTTTATTGAGAATGAGCACATCAAAACCGGCGAGCATCTGGGCGAAGCGACCTACCAAAAGGCCATACCGTTGCTGGATGAAGTGAACCAACTGGCCAGCTACCTGGCCGACATTATTGCCAAAAACGCCGAGCCGCAGTGGGTGGCCATTGGCGCGGAGAGCAGCGAACTGGTTAAAAGCGGGGATAATATGTGGTTTATCCCGGCCGGCGGAAAAGTGGAGCCGGTGCTGCCGAAGGTGGATATCGCCGGGGTGCTGGAATTTGTACGCGAAATCCGCGACCAGGTGACGGGGGCGCTGCCGGAAATCAGTTTTGACGAGTTGCGGAAGAAGGATCAGATAGCGACGGCGACGCTGGAGTTGCAATTAATGGAACTGGTGTTGAAGATTCGGCGTTGCCGGCCCAATTACGACCACGCGCTGGCCGACGCGCTGCGGATGGCGGCCCGGGCCGGGGCATCGATGAATCTGGGCGAGGTGTCGGTACTGGATGACGAGGCGCTGGCGTTTGACAAGGAGCGGCCGATATTGCCACTGGACCCGGAGACGGCCATGCGGCTGGAATTTCAGGCGCTGGCGCTGGAGCGGGAGCGAGCGATGGCCAACGACCGCGAGGGGATGAATACCAGCCCTGGCGATCCTGACAACAACCATGGGACACAGAACAACGATGATGGGACGCCGGCCGGCGACCCGGGCGAAAGTACGAATAATGCCTGATTTGCGACCGGCCACAGCGTTTCGGCGGGAGATGACCGCGCTGGAGCGGCGCTATATTCGCTCGGTGGAGCAGGCGATGCGCCAAAGCCGGCTGGCGCTGGTGGAGGCGCTGGTATCGAGCGGCGGGAATGACATCAGCCTGGTGCCGGT
This sequence comes from uncultured Caldilineaceae bacterium, assembly GCA_964486935.1. GTDB lineage: Bacteria > Chloroflexota > Anaerolineae > 4572-78 > J111 > CAZAPG01. The sequence continues at coordinate 126,339 of CAZAPG010000011.1, forward strand.
CATCCGGCGAGAATTGGACGATTTGCGGCGGCAGGTGGCCGCGATTGCCGCCGAATTTAGCCAGCCAATTGAAGCGGCAGCGGCGACGCTGGCCGAGCGGCAATTTGAGCAGGTAGCGCGGCTGACGACCGCCGCGCCAGATTTTCAGGCGGCCCAGAATGGGACCGCCGGCGAGCGGCGCACGGTGATGGGCGGCCTGCTGCAAAACATTACCAACTGGATTGACGCCTTGCAGGTGCGGCTACAAACGGAACTGGGCCGGTTGCGGGCCAGCGGCGAGGAGACTGACGCGATTGTCGCCCGGCTGCTGGCCGAGGACGTGGCCGACGGGCGGGTCTCGGTGTGGCGAGACGCCACCAACCGCATGGCCTCCGACAGCCAGATTGATTTATGGACGGCGGCGACCAACATGGCCCGAACGTATTACAGCGCCGGCGAGAACCAGGTGCAGCAGGTGTGGCGCAAGCAGTCCATTGCGGCCATCGATGAGCGGACCACGGATTGCTGCCTGCGGGTACACGGCCAGATACAGGACCGGGACAAGCCGTTTAAATTGACCGGCACGCCGCGCTTTCGTGATGAAATTATGGAGCCGCCGTTTCACTGGTTTTGCCGCACAGCCACGGCGCTGTGGCTGGAAGAATTCGAGGTGGCCGGCATCACCACCGAGGAGATGCGGGCCGCGGCGCTGGCCGAACTGGAGGCCCGCGAGCGAACCGGTACCACGGTCGAGATTCATCCGGCGCATGCAACCAGCCGGAGATAATAAATCGGGGCGTAGCCCGTAAAAAACGAAGGAGAAGATTATGTTGTTTAACAGATATCCATTGATTTTGTGGGACGCCGACGGCGGCGGAGGCTCAGGCGGAGGCGGTGAACCACCGGCAGACCCACCGGCAGACCCGCCCAAGGGTGATCCCGGCCCGGTGCCATATGACCGCTTCAAGGCGGTGAATGACCGGGCTAGAGAGTTGGAGCAGCGCCTGGCGAAACTGGAGGCCGACCAGAAGGCCGCCAAAGACAAGGATTTGGCCGACCAGCAGAAATGGCAGGAATTGGCCCAGCAGCGCGAGGCTGAACTGAAAGCAGAGCGCCATGAGCGGCTGCGGCTGGAGGTGGCCACCGCCAAGGGGCTGCCAGTTGATTTGGCGGCCCGGCTGCACGGTGAGGACAAGGCCGCGCTGGAGGCGGACGCCGATAACCTGCTGAAATTTTTGAAGCCGAGCGAGGGGCCGGGCGTGCCCCCGGCCGGCAAGGGCGGCAGCCAGAAGCCGGCTGATTTTAGCAAAATGACGCCCGAAGAGATCAGGAAGGCGGTCAAGGACAAATCCCTGGCCGACGTTTTATAGCAATCAAACAGGCTGTCGCCGCGTTGGGCGTTAAACACGAATTGGGCCTCTGAACCATTTATATAGAGGAGACAATTCAAATGGCTAACATCACTACGACCGAACTGTCGGTCAATATTGCCACTATCGTTGCGGCCGAGGCGTTGGGATACCTCAAGGCCAACACCGTTCTGGCGCGGCTGGTCAACCGCGATTTCGAGAATGAAGTAGCGGTTCATGGCCAGACCATCGACATTCCGTTCACCGGCTCGTTGTCGGTCAATGACAAGAGCGAGAACAGCGATATCACCCTGCAAACCCCCACCGCCACCAAAGTTTCGGTGACATTGAACAAGCACAAGGAGATTTCGTTTGTCATCGAGGATTTTGGCCGGGCGCTGGCCCGGACCGACTGGTTGACCGCCTACGCCGGCGACGGTATGGCCCGCATGGCCGAACAGATTGACAGCGACCTGGCGGCGCTCTACTCCGGCTTTAGCCAGAGCATCGACGCCACCACCGGGCTGGGCGAGGATGATTTCCGCGAGGCGCGCCGGCTGCTGAACAGCGCCAAGGCGCCGCTGGGCATGCGCTACGCCGTGCTGCACGAGGATGCCGAGTATGAAATGCTGGGTATCGAGCGGGTGGTCAACCGCGACTACGCCGAGAGCCTGGGCCGGGCCGCCGCCGACGCGTTCACCGGCCGTTTTATGGGGTTTGACGTGTTCATGGACCAGATGATTACAACGGCCACCAGCGAGGCCAAAAACCTGTTCTTCCACCGCAACGCCATGGTACTGGCCACCCGGCCACTGCCACCCGCGCCCCAGGGCGCCGGCGTGATCCAGACGGTGATGAACGAAGATGGCCTGGGGCTGCGCGTGACCCTGAGTTATGACCATGACAAGTTGGGCGTAAAAATCACTATCGACGTGTTGTATGGCGTGGCCGAGCTGCGCGACAACCACGGCGTGGTGGTCCGAACTGCCGAGATTTAGACGGAAATCAACATAATCCGAGAAGCGCCGATGGTTGGCGCTTCTTTATAAAAAAAAGGAGAGATCAACGTGAAAACCAAGTTTGGGCAAATTTTAGCCGTAGTGCTGTTGTTTGTGGCGACGATTGCCATTGGCCTGTTGCCGCAGCAGGGCCAGGTGCAGGCCGCGCCGCCGGCCGCGCCAACGCCGGTGGCTGCCCCGGATAGCGTTGGGGCCGGGCGGTATTTCCGCTTTCAGCCGGCCACGGCCATTACCGCCGATACCAACACCAGCGCCATCGAGGCGTTGCAATTTGAGACGGTGGACATCGAGTACACCATCGACCACGGCACAGTCAATACCACCACGCTTAAGGTGCAATACAGCATCGAGGGGAATGACTGGACTGACGGGGCCACTCTGGTTTCGGCCAGCACCGCAGACGGGGCCGCGGTGGTGGCTCGCGTGCCGGTGTTTGGTCGCTATATGCGGATCAATCAGGACGTAGCCACAACCGACACCATCACCATTACGCTGACAGCGGTGGGGCGGTAGGAGGCACCAATGGCTACCAACACCAAGCAAGAGGAAGCCACCCAGGAAGCGCCCGCTAAGGGCAAAAAGCGCCCGCTGCAGGGCGAGGACGATGTATTCTACATTGTCAATCCGGCCGGGGCGGTGCATACGGTTGCTCGCGCTCACTGCAAGGCCCGCCTACGACAGGTCGGGTTCCGCTTGGCTACTGACGACGAAATCAAAACCTACCTGGGCCAACGGGTGCAGCACCACAAAACCCCGATTGCCCAGCCGTGGAATCCTGAACCAGAGGTCGATGTAGCACTACCTGACGAGGCCTGATGAGCGAACGCAACCACCTGTCTAATGGCCGATTTTTGCACAACCTGAATAACTGGACGGCCAGCAATGCCGTGTATCAGGCCAGCGATGGGGATGATCACTACGGCATGGCCGTCCTTTCTCCCAGCGGCTACGTGGAGCAGAAATTTACCGTGCCACGGGTGCGCAGCTACAGCCTGCACCTGGCCATCAAACCGGATACGGTTGACCTGGCCACCTCTGACCTGCAACTGCGGATTGTGGATGGCGACGGCAACACGGTGCTGACCCAAAACGCCGGCAGCGTAACCGCCGCTGCCTGGGCCGAGCAAACGTATGAGTACGGCCTGGTTCCGGGCACCACCTATACTCTGCGGATTACCAATAATCGCGGCAGCGGCGACATCAAAATTGATGACGTGTGGCTGTGGTGGGTACCGCAGACCCGGGCCGAAATGGCGGCGCGGGTGCACGCCAAGCTGGGCCGGTTGGCCACCAACCGCAGCCTGAGCACCACGCCCAGCGGCAGCCTGACCGAGGGCAGCTATACCTACGCGGTGGATGCCGGCCTGCGGCAGGTGGGAGCGATCAACCCGGAAACCGATGAACCGGATATCCGTTACCTGGATACCTCGCTGCTGGATACCGTGCTGGACGCCATAGAGCGGGAAATGCTGGAACGGCTACAGCGGGATTACGCGGTGGAGGTGGATGTGCAAATTGGGCCGCGCCGTGAGAATTTCAGCCAGACCAACCGCGCCCTGGCCCAGTTGACCGGCACCGGCGATAGCCAGGGCAGCGGCGGCGGGGGCCAGGGGCGGATTGTGGCGCGACGGTTGCGTTATGAGGCCAACGACTACGATTTAGGCGATTGACATGTCGAGCAGTTTTGAGCGGCTGGCCACCGTAACGGCCTCAACCAAACGGCCGCCGGCGGTGAGCAGCGGCAAACGCGGCGCGCCGGCCACGAATATCAGCTCATTGAGTTGCACGCCGCTGGACCCGGTGAATGCCGAGATTCAACAGCGGCTGGAACTGAAAACGCCACATGAGGTTTTGCAAACCTTTGTGGATGGCAGTTTGGACATTGTAGAGGGCGACATTCTGGTGGTGGGCAGCGCGGAGTACCCGGTCCGGGCGGTGGCCGACTGGAGCTTTGGCAGCAGCAAATATCTACATTTAATTTTGGAGGAGCTGAAACGATGAACGTTTTACAGGACATGTTGGGATCAAAAAAATTTATCGCCACCGTGCTGGCCAGCGCGCTGGCCTTTGGCGGTTTCGCCCTGGGTTTTTCGGTGGAGATGATCGGCATCATCGTCTCGCCGCTGGGGGTCTACACCATTAGCCAGGGCATTGCCGATGCGGGCAAAGAAAAAGCCAGGATTGAGCAACAGTAATGCGCGTTGATTTGACCATCACCGGGCTACAGGAAGCCCAGGCCGCCAACAGAGAGCGCATTGCCATGCTGCAACCAGGCAGCGCCTTTGGGCTGCTGATCAAGCAAATAACCGCCTTTACCCACCGGCAGGCGGTGGCGATGACGCACGTCGATACCGGCGCGCTGCGGGCCAGCCACCGCATGGAGATTAGCGATGTGCGCGGCCAGGTGTTTGTGGAGCCGGGCGCGGTCAACCCGCGCACCGGCGAGGTGGTGGCGGATTACGCCGAAATCGAGCACGACCGGGGCGGCGAGCACGCCTTTTACACCCGGGCCCGAGCCGCGACCGCGGTGTACATGCGCCCGCTGATCAAACAATTTGGGCAGCAGGTGGCGGACTGATGGCTGCCAGCAGCCGCGAGAGCGCCCGCGACGCATTGGCCACGCTGTTTAGCGATAACCTGACGGGCGCGGGCCAGCCGATCCAGGCCGTGTACAACCACGAGCCGGGCGATTTTCAAGGCCAGTCGCCGGTGACGACCGTGACCGGCGGCGGGGTAATGCGCGAAGAGGGCGACTACGGCGACGAGTGGCAGAATACGTTTTACCTGGTTGTGACCAACTACGTGCTCTACGCCGACCCGTCCGCCGAGTGGACAGAGGCCGACGCCGAGGACGCGCTGGACGATGTGGAGCAGGCCCAGGCCAATTTGCTCAGGAGTAACCGCAGCCACCCCAGCGGGGCCTGGCAATGGCTGGCCTATGACGGGCGCAGCCAGATTGTGAAGGTGCGGCAGATTGGCGGAGAGACCTATCTGGCGGAGATTATTCCGCTGAAGGCGATAAAAGATGACTAAAAAAACGCAAAAAAATAAAACCCTGTACCTGGTGCATCGCGGCATCGAATTTGAGAGACACCGGGTCGAGGCCGGACCGGAACCGGCAGACCTGAGTACATGGCCGCGCAATGTCATCGAGCACTGGCTGAAGGTAGGCGTGCTGAGCGTCTATCCGGGAGAGGAGGTCGCCGATGGCAGCGGGACTGCGGGGTAAACACACCAAAATCTGGATTGGCGGCTACCAACTGAGCGCCAAAATGCGCGATATCAAGGCCAGCCTGACCTATGACGAGCTGGCCGAGGATGGCTACAGCGAGGACCACAGCACCCTGAAGGGGCAGGCCAACAGCGTCATCAACCTGGATGGCTATTTTGGCCGGGAGACCGTGAGCACGCACCAGGCGCTCAAAGATTTGAGCGACAGCGGCATTATTGTCAGCGCCGGCTTTGGCGAAAACGCGGCCGTGGCCCAGGGCGACATCGCCATCAGCCTGAAATCGCAGCAGATCAATTACGAGATTGTACCGGCCCTAAGCGACGTGATTGCCGTGGCCGCGCAAATGAACGCCAAAGGTATCCCCCTAGAGTTCGGCATCATCCTGGCCGACCAGGAGGGGGTGAGCGCCAATGGCAACACCAACAGCGTGGATGACGGCGCATCAAGCAGCAATGGGGCCGTGGGCTATCTGCACCTGACCGGCGTGAGCGCCGGCGATACCATCACCGTCAAAATCCAGGACAGCGCCGATGATGCGGCCTGGGCCGATTTGATTACCTTTACCCTGGACGGCTCGGCCATTGGCGCGGAGCGGGTAGCCGTGAGCGGCAATGTGGACCGCTATGTGCGGGCGCTGTGGACCGTATCAGGTACGGGCATCAGTTTTAATTTTGCCATTAATTTTGTAAGGAAATAAGGAGCACAACTCATGAGCACAGGTTTACGCGGTAAACATACCGTTATTAAGGTGGATGACAACGGCGGCTCGCTGACCGATTTGTCAGAGCACATTGTGGAGTTTAGCGGCCTGCCCCAAACTTACGACGAGATTGAGGACAGCGGCTACGGCCAGGACCATAGCACCCTGAAAGGGCAGGGCGACAGCACCGTGACCATTAAATTCAAATTCAACGACACGGTGCACGCCATTGTGACCCACCCGACGACCGGGGCCATCAACAGCGACACGGCCCGGACCATCCAGGCTGAGTACGGTGAGAACGCCGCGCCAACCACCGGCGATTTAAAAATATCGGGCGAGTACAATCTGGTTAGCGCCGAAATTGAAACGGCCAAGGGCGACCAGCGGCTGCTCAATACCACCTGGCGGCTGCAAGGCGGCGTCATGCCGGCCTACGGGACGGTCTAATGACTAAGTTGGTCTGCCCCATTGAGGGGCATGAAGATTTTGTGGTTGAACTGCCGGACGTGTTTTTGGTGCGCCACCACGAGCAGTACACGCGGGGCATCAGCCAGGCCAGGGAGAAAGGGTTGATTGACGAGAAGTCGTCAATCAATCTGATCCGGTTTTACGGCAGCCAGGCGCTATGCACCAAATTTGAAAACGCGCCGGCGGGCGAGATTGACGACTGGCCGCTGGCGGTTTACATGTGGTTTTTGGACGCGGTGTATTACGACCGCTTTGACAAGGCCCTCTCGCCCCCAAAAAAATGATTGTTGAGGCGGCTCTCTACGCCAATGACCCGATGGCGAACGAGCCGCCTTATGAATTGGGGCTGGCTTGGCAGTTGCAGCGCTGGCGCGCCCTGCCGGAGCCGGGCGGCCTGTTTGACCAGCCGCTCGCGTTGATGCGGCGGGCGGGCGCGGCGCTGTACGCCTACGAGGCGTTTACGGCCCGCAACAACGCCCAAAAATCAACCAAATTTGCCGAAAAATATCCAGAAATTGTGGCCTACTGCGCCCAGGTGGAGCAATGGGCTGATGAATTAGAGGGCTAATGGCTGGCGCAAAAGAGACCATCCACATAGCAGTGACCGGAAATTCTGCCGAACTGGTGGCGGCCCTGAAAAAGGCCGGCATCGAGTTTAAGCAGTTTGGGCAGGAGGGCGAAAAGGCGGGCCAGGCCGGGCAAAAAGCCGGCATGGGGGCCAGAGACATTATCAAAGGGCTGGCCGGCTTTGCCATTGTGCAGCAAAGCGCCCAGATGCTGAAAGAGTTTGCGGTTGAGTCGTTCAAGGCGGCGGCGCAGGCCGAGGCGCTGGGCCAGGCCACCGATAACCTGGCCAGGGGCATTGGTGAGAGCGGCGACGCCATGGTCAGCGCCATCCAGCAGGCCAGCGGCCAGACCATCAGCCAACTGGGGGCCATGCAGGCGGCCAACAAGGCCATGATGTTTGGCCTGGTGGAAAACAAGGGCCAGATGGCCGAGCTAACCCAGATTGCCATTACCCTGGGCGCGGCCATGGGCCAGGATGCCACCAAATCTATTGACGACCTGACCACGGCCCTGGGCCGCCAAAGCCCCATGATCCTCGACAACCTGGGCATCACCCTGAAATTGGAGGAGGCCTACCAGATATACGCGGCGCAACTGGGAAAAACCGTTGAACAGTTGACCGAACAAGAGAAAAAGCAAGCCTTTGTTAACGCGGCGTTGGAGAAGGGCAAGGAGCGAGTGGCCCAACTGGGCGACGCCACCACCGGCGCGGCGGCAGACAGTCAGCGGCTAAGCGCGGCCTGGAGCGATTTTCAGGTAGCTTTTGGCGGGCTGTTGACCCAGATGTCGGGCGGGATGAACACGCTGACGGAGTTTATCCGTAAACTGGAGCAGGGGGCGATTGCCTGGCAGGGTGTTTTTGCCAATTTTGATACGATCCAAAAGGCCCAATTTGAGATGGCCAAGCAAAACGACCAGCTTGGGATATTTGAGAAGCTGGCCGTTGTAGCCGCCGAACAAGAGGCGGCGCTGGCCCAGGCCGCCGAACAGAACGCTGTGGCTCACCAGAACAGCGCGGCGGCTATGGATTTGGCCGGAGCGAAAGCACAATTTCAGGCGGCGATGGCCGAGAAGGCCGAGCAGGCCCAGCGCGCCCAGAGCGCGGAGGCCGAGCGGTGGACGGGCATTGCCCAGGCCAACAAACAAACCCTTGACGAGCTGGCCCAGGGCCACACCATGACCGCCATGGAGACGGAGCGGTACGCCGAGGCCCAAGAGAAAGCGGCCCAGGCCGAGGCCGAGCGGCAGCAGATGATGCAGGGGCTGAGAAGCACCGCGGCCAATTATTTCCTCTCCATCAAAGATTTGCAAGATCAGAATATCCAGGGAGAGGCAAGCTACCACGCCAATATCGCCTCGATGCGGGCCGACGCCCAGGCAGATATCACGGCCAAAGAGACGGAATTGAGCGAGAAATTGGCCGAGATAGAGGAGAAACGGCAGGAAAAATTACACTGGGTATTGACCGGCGCGCATGAGCGCACCCAGGCGGAAAACGATGCGGCTTTGGCTCATTGGAATGAACATTTTGACCAATTGGTCAACGACACTACCGCCAAATATGGCGAGCAAACGACGGCCATGGAGCAGGCCCTGGCCGACCAGGAGGCCAAAGCTGCGGCCGCCCGGGCCAAAGAGCAGGCCGCTTACGAGCAGCACCTGGAGGAGCTGAAACTCAAAACGGCGTTGGGCGTGCTGGAAACCACCGGCCAATTGGAGCAACTGACCGGCGGGCTGGCCACCAGCGCCAGTGATGCGGTGGCGCTGATCCAGGCCGGCATCATCCCGGTTACGCAGGAAATGGCCCTGGCTATCCAGGGCAGCCTGGGCGCGCTGGCCACCCAGAGCGAGCAGGCCAGCGCCACGGCCGCGGCCAACCAGGATGTTTTGAAACAGGCCCTGGAGGGCACGTTGGAGCCGGCCACGGCGCTACAGACCGGGCTGGGGCTAATCGGCAGCGACCGCAGCGGCATCGACAATATGCTACCGGCCATGGACGAACTCAAAACGAAGTCCGCCGAGGTTGAGGCCTCGGTGACGGCGGTCAACACGGCGCTGGCCGGTATCGGCGGCGGAGGCAGCGGCAGCATGAGCGCCGAAGGCGGCCGGGGCGCGGGCGGCGAAGGCGCAGCGCCTGGAGAGGGTATGGGCGGCGGAGGCGGCGGGCTAGAGGGGCTGGTTTCGGCAGCGGGCGAGCTGTCAGCAATGCTCGGTCAGACTTTACCCGAAGCAACGATGATTTTTACCGAGGCGCATACTGCGATGTCGGAATTGATGTGGGAAGAGTTGGCGCTGACCCTGGAATCGGTAGTGCTGCTCGATACCCAATGGCTGCTGATGATTGAGGAGACCATTCCGACGTTGCAAAATACGGGGCTGGCGGCCACCACCGCCCTGACCGGCGGCTTCAACCAGGTCAAAGCGGCCTCGGAGATGGCCTCGAATGTAACCGAGAGCGGCTTTAACCGGGCCAGCGACGTGCTGAGGAAGCTACCGGATGATTTGAGCGAGATTGTAGAGTGGCTGGACAAGGTGACGAGCAGCGCCCAGCGAGCCGCCGGCGCGCTCAATAATATGCGGAGCAGCAGTAGCAGCAGCGGTATTGGAGGCCGGGCCACCGGCGGACCGGTGGAGGCCGGGCGGGCCTATGTTGTGGGCGAACGCGGCCCCGAATTGTTTGTTGCGCCGGCCAACGGCGTGATTGTGCCCAACCATGCCTTAATGGTTGACAACGGTGGCTCGCCGCTGGATTTTGGTAGCGGCGGCGGAAATTCGCAGCAGCTCATCATTCAGAATGTGAACATTTATGAGTCGAGCGACCCTCGCCGGGCGTTTGAGGCCATCAAACAAGAGGCCGAGCGGCGGGGTTACAAGTTTTCGAGAAATTAGACACATAATGGGGATTATGGAGGATTAAATGGCATCTAATGGCGCGGTACTGATTTCAGCATTCCCGGTAACTGCCGAACGACTATTCCCGTATCGCCTGACAGCACAGACACCGGAAGGCTTAGGGGTTCAGGCCAGCCTTGGCGCGGATAGCATCTGGCGGTTGTGGTGGCGGATGCCACAAACAATCCCGTCAGGCACGCCAAAGCTCAGGCTAGTAGCTCACGCCAACGCTACTAGCGGCAATGCAAAATTTGATCCAAAATGGATTGAGGTCAATATTGGCGATGATGCCGACGCCGCCACGCCTGCCAGCGAAGGAACGCAAACGCTCTCCTGGGCGGCGGGTGAGGCATATGATTTTAAAGAAATCAAAACAACATTGGATGTTGGCACGTTTCCGGCGGCGGGCGAATTCCTTAAGATGGACTTGACTTTTATTACAGCAAGCTGGACGCTGGCGGCTATCAGCGTGTGGCTGCCGGAAATTATTTGGGAGTGATTATGGCACTTACTGATACACAAAAACGCGATGCGGCCAGGAAACTAGCCCATCATATTTTTCAAAAATCAAATACCACCGCCAATCTCAATCTCGATGATTTGGCGGCGGCCATTGGCTCAATTGATGCGGCGATGGATACGGTTATAAACGATATTCCGGTCGGGGCGAGGACAAATACGATTAAGCAATTGTTCAACGCCAATCTGCCGGAGCCATTTAAGTCTGCGGCAACGCCGGAGCAAAAAGCGATGGCGTTGGCGATGTGGGCAATGCGCGAGGTGGGATTGATTGGCTAGGGATTTTGAGCGTGACAATTCTGAGAATTTATCTATAACGGATGCAGCTCAAACCGGATTGGATATTACTGGTGATTTATCCATTGTTTTATGGCTCAAACCAGAAAGTATACCCGGATCGGGTGATTCGACCATTCTTGCCAAATACCTTGCGACCGGCGACAATCGTTCCTATTGGGTGCGATGGAATCACAGCAATGACCGGCTACAAGTATTATTATCGCCAAACGGTAACGCGAACGTTACATGTGCCACACCTGGTGGTGTTCTTTCGGCGGGAACGTGGAGTCACTTTGCCGCTGTTTATAATGGCACAGATGTGCGGATTTATATTGATGGAGTTTTGGCCTCAAATGGGTCCCTGAACCCGCTATCATACAGCGACGGAATACATAACGGTTCTGCGAACTTCACCATAAGCGGCGGGCAAACAGGAGGTTATTTCGACGGCCTAATAGACGAAGTGGGCATTTTTAACCGCGCACTGTCAGCGGACGAGGTGAGTGGTTTGTATCGAGGAAAAATCCAGGATTTTTCTGGTACATCCCTGAAAGGGCATTGGCCGTTGTGGGGACTACACGACCCGGAAATAGACCTTTCTGGCAATGGTAATAGTCTGACCGTCAACGGCACTGCCCGCGCTAATGGCGCGCCGGTGATATTCCGGCTGCCGGAGGTGACGCAGTTGCCGGAGATTGCGACGGAGCCGTCCGGCGGCCACCCCGCTCAACTACGCGGGACCACCGTGCCGCATCTGCGGCAGTGGCAGCCGCAAAGAATAGGGAGATAGAGCATGTCAGCATCAGACGCCAGACCCATTCCGCAGAAAAATACGGCCTATCGGGTTACATTCCCCATTTTCGATGCTGACGGCGACCTGGTTTCCGGCGCGGCGGGGCTGGATAGCGAGATTAGCAAGGATGGCGGCGCATTTTCTGACTGCGCCAACGAAGCTACTGAAATTGGCTCGTCAGGAATCTATTACCTGGACCTGACCGCCGCCGAGATGAACGCCGATACGGTGGCGATTATCGTCCAAACAACGACGACCGGCGCTAAAACCACCCCCATTATCCTCTATCCTGAGGAGGCGGGGGACATCCGCGTAAATATCACCCAGATTAGCGGCGACGCCACCGCCGCCGACAATCTAGAGGCCGATTACGACGGCACAGGCTACAATAAGTCTAATTCCACCATCGGCACCGCGGCGGCGCTGGGCGCGCAGGCCAAGGCGGATGTCAACGCCGAGGTGGTGGACGTGCTGCGTACAGACACCATCCCCGATAGTTACGCCGCGGACGGGGCGCAGCCAACCATTGCCCAGGCCGTTTTGGCCATCCACCAATTTTTGCAGGAGCGGGCCGTGAGCGGTACCACCGTAACAATCAAGAAGCCGGATGGCAGTACTACGGCCATGACCTTTACGCTGGATGACGGCACCAACCCAACCAGCATTACGCGGGCGACCTGATGGCCACCAAACATTTTATTACCGGCGGGTTGGGCTTAACGCCCGGCACGCCCAAATGGTTAATCACCGATGGTTTTCTCAACCCGGCCCCGCCCTCGCCGCTGCCATCGACCGCGGTGTGGGAATTTCATTTTGATTTTGGGGATGACCATGCGCTGGACGTTGGCGACGACATCAGCAGTTATGTTAAGCGGGCCAACTGGCAGATGGGATTTGCCTCGCCGGCAGAGCGGATTGCCCGCGAGAGCACCCTGGAATTGACATTGCGTAACAGCGACAAACGATTTTCGCCGGAAAATGCCGCCAGCCCGCATTATCCTAATTTTACGCTGGGGCGCAGCATCCGGGTGCAGTGCACTTACAACGGCAACACCTACAGCATGATATTGACCGAGAGCGGACCAATTAAACCAATACCCAACACCAAGGGGGCGAGGGAAACTTTGCTGACCAGCGCCGACTTTTTGGCCAAGGCGCAGCGGGCCGAGGTCAATATTCCGGTGCTGGAAAACGTGACGGCGGACGAGGTGCTGAAGCAAATTTTATTGACCACCGAGATTTATCCGCCATCGTTCAACGGCCGGTGGCGTTTGGGCAAGATTGGCGCGGCAGAATTGGGCGTCAATACAGTGCTGGGTAATTTGGCCGACCTGCTGGAAGAGGCCGACGTGGGGCAGAGCGTGCTGCCGTTCGTGGGCGATAACTGGAATGAGACCTCGATGTACGCGGCGATGGAGGAGCTGGCCGGGCGCGAATATGGCCGCGTTTTTCTGAACCGCAATGGGGCGCTGGTGTTTTGGAATCGCGACCGGCTGCTAGAGAAAACCACGCCGGATTTTACGCTGTCGGACGCCGACATTGCTGATTATGTTTACTCATTTGGCGATCAGATTATCAATTATGCGGTGGCCACGGCCACGCCGCGCAAGGTGGGCGCGGCTTCTGACGATGTGCTGGGCGTGCTGGACAAAGCGGTGAAAATTGGGGGCGGGGAAACCAAAGAGATTATCATCCGCTATAAATCCACAGCCGAGGGCGTGGATATCGGCGGCAAAAACGCCATCGAGCCGGCCCGCACCACCGACTGGCAGATCAACTCGCTGGAGGACGGCAGCGGCGAGGATTGGACCGAGTCTCAGGTTTTTGTGGCCGGCAACCTGGTTTACCGGGTAACAGCCGACCTGGTTGAGGAGTCGGCCACGCGCTCGGTGGTGGCCTGGACCAACAACGGCGTGGAGGATGTCTGGCTGCAAGCGGGCGCGCAAGTGCGGGGGCAAAAAATCACCACCTTTTCTGCCGTGGCGATGGAGGCGCTGGACAGCGACTCGATTAAAGCCTACGGGCGGTTTCCTTTTTCTTACGGCTACCCGCTGGACGATGTGGACCTGGCTGCCGGCATTGCCAGCTTTACCGTGCGCCGCCTTAAAGAACCGGTTGGTACGGCTAAACAGATTACGCTACAGGCGCACAAATCGGCAGACATTTTAGAAAAATGCCTGACCTATACCATTGGTAATATGGTGCGGATTACCGAGAGCCAGACCGGTAGCGCCGCCGATTATTTTATCATTGGCGAGGCTTGGGAGTGGGCCATAAAAGAGTGGCTGTGCACCTGGATTTTGGAGCCGGCCCAGCATGCCCAGGCCGACTATTGGCTACTGGGCGTTACCGGGCGGAGCGAATTGGGCCTGACCAGTTACCTGGGGCCATTTTAAGGAGTAGACGATGACCTGGACGAGTCCTGACAGCAAATCTGATGGCGATTTAATAGACCAGACGATTTGGAACAACCAAGTACGCAACAACCTGTTGCATTTGCTGAACGCAGTGGAGCCATTGAGCCTGACGAACAAAAGCGGCTCGGCTGTGACCGAGGGCATGGTGGTCATCCACGACAGCGGCAATGATAATGCCTTTACGACCACCACTACCGCCGGCAAAACCAATGTATTAGGCGTGGTGGCCGACCCGGCCGGCATTGCCAACGACGCCAGCGGGCGGATTGCCGGTTACGGCATCAAAACCGTGGCGGTGCAGGGCAATGTCTCGCGAGGGGATTACCTGGAGACCAGCACCACTGCGGGCCGAGCCAAAAGCGCGGGCACCACGCGCACGCAATCGACGTTTGCCATCGCCTTAACCGCCTACGGGGGCGGCGGGGCTGGCACGGTGACGGCCTGGGTAATGGTCAGCACAGTTAGCGGCGCGGTGCCGATCAACAGCATCATGTACACCACAGATGCCAGCCCACCCAGCGCCTTTACCGAATACACGGCAGCCCAGGGGCGGACCATTGTAGGCGTGCCCAGCGGCGGCACCATCGGCGGCACGGTTGGCACGGCGCTAACCAACCTGCAAAACCCAACTCATACGCACACCCTGAGCACAACGCCCAGCCACACGCACGACATCAACGCAGATAACGGCGGCGGGGCCGGAAATGCCCGGCTGGCCGGTAGCAATGGCGGGGGCACAAATTACACGGCCACAACACTGAGCGCCGGCAGCGCCAGCCCATCAACCTCGGCGGCCAACCATATTACGCCGTACATCCAGTTGTTGGTCATCCAAAAATCATAGGAGTTTATCATATGGCTAAAACTATCACTCTAACCGAAGTAGACATCAACAAGGTTGAGATCATCCAGGATGACAGCGACGTTGTGCAGGTGGTCATCTATTATGAGTTGCAGGATGATACCGGCGCGAGCTGGGCTAATAAGGTCATCCAGAAATACAGCAGCGACTCCGGCCTGCCGGCAGAGCGATTGATGCCCGACGCCTGGGCGACCAAATTCCGGGCACTGCTGGCCGACATGAAGACGAAGCTGGCTAATTTTGAGCAACTGGCCTGATGAGCAACGATCTTGCCAACCACGAAGAGCGCTTTCCGATGGCGCGAACCCCCGGCGCGCAAACGCTGCCAGAGGTCTTTGAGCAGTGGCAGGAGTGGGGGCTTGAGCCGGTAGAGGTGAGCCAGGAACAACTGCGCCAACTGATTACCATCGAGCACAACGCGCTAACGCAGGAGTTAACCTGGCGCGTAGAGCGGGCCGACGGCGCGCAGGCGCTGGGTATTTTGGCCACGGCTATGTGGTCGATGTTTCAGCAATTTTTCAAGGAAAAGAGCAGGCCGCGCCTGACCAGCGGCGCGGCCCGGATTGCGATTCAGCTAGACGGCGACCGGCTCACTGTGGGCCTGGACCGGCTGGACGACCCGGTGGTGGTCAAAGGCGCGGTGGCGGCGGCGCTGTGGGAGCTAATTGATCGCTCGATGGCCGGCGATCAGGCGGTGGGGGAATGGCGCCGGCTGTTTGAGTTTGGGACATAACGCGCCAGCAATTCGTCTCAGCTTCCGCCTAACGAGCAGCCAATCAGCCGCCCGGCTATTGATTATGCCGACCCGTAAGCCCCGCGCTGATACGTCTTTTTTCATTTGTTCATTACCTCATCAAAAGCAGCTTCTCTTTCGGCCCATGTTGCGCCGTCGGGAAAATCATAAGATTTTACCGGCAGCTTTGCCGGGTCGATTCCGCGAGAGTGGAGGTATGGCTCCACATCGTCGGCCCAAAACAGGCCAGGCTGCGGCCCATCCCAATTTTGTTGTACGGCCAAATTTGAGATGCGCTGCTTGGAGACATCGAGCAATTCTTGCAATTCCTGGTGCTGGTAAAATTTGCCCTCGATTGGCATTTTAATCGCCTTTGGCCGGATTTACGCCTCCGGCCAGGGCGATTAACTTTACCAATAAGGTTGGCTCAATCAGTCTCGCTAACGCCCCGCCAATGAGCGGCTGACGGGCCTGCGTCTATTTACGGTTGTCCTGCGGACTGAGCGCCGCTTCATCAGTCCGCTCCATTGGCTTGTTAGGGGGATGCAGTTTCTTTTCTGATACATCTGCTATTTCCCGAAAAAACTTTACCAAAAATTCCAAATCTTCTCTGGTAAAAGTCGCCTCTTTTAGCGCCATCATAATACGACCGCAAGCCTGTTCTATGATTTCCCTACCTGCGCTTTTCATTCCATCCCCCTAACTCTTATTAGCGCGAATGTCCATTATTAGACATCGCGCTTTTATGATTTTGATAGCCTGTTGGATCCCAAAATGATTCGTTTACCACGATTTCAACGGTGGTGCTGCGGACGCGGCGTTGGGGATGGCCGCGATAGCGGACGCAGACCAGGCGTTTTCCGAATTTTCGGGACCATTGTTTTGTGCCGGGTTCACCCGGCTTCATTGATTTTAGTACTTTTCCGCTTGCCGCCATCATTTGACCTCGATACCTGGCTCGCTGTTGCCGTCGGAAAAGGGGAAACGGATCAGAACGACGATGCCGGCATCGGCAATATCCAGGCTAAGGCTGAGGCTGGCGCTGCCCACCACGCCGGGGATGTTGGGCCGGATGGGGTTGTTTTCCGGTTCGTAGACGAAGCGAGCATTGTTAGCGCCTCGAATGACCCAGATGCCCTGAGCGCCGGCATCGTTGGCCAGCGCTGCAATTTCATCGAGGGTATTGAGCGGCAGGCTGACTGGCTCTGGCATACCGCAGATTTCCATGGTGTCCGTCATTGGCTCCATGTCGAGGTGATGCCACATCCCCTTGTCGAAGGTTTTGTAGATGCCATTGCCACAATTTTTGCAGATCGTTTTCTTGTGGAGTCCCTTCATTTCAATCGCTCCTCTCGAATTGATAAAAGTTTTTACAGTTTTTTTGGGCTAATTTAAAGGGCCGAATTAATAGCTCGGCGTACAGGCCGGCGAGGTCGGCCGGAGCGGGAATGATGGGGGCGGGAGTCCGGGCGTTGACGATTGCCCCCGGCTCGGGGTGCGGATCAACCAACAGCAGGCCGGCATTTTCTATGCCGGGATGGGCTTCGATTTTGGCCAGGGCGGCGACATATAAATAGTGAGGCACGGCCAGATAAAAGAGATGGCAGTAATGGAGGTAGTCGTACAGCTTGTAGTCGCCGGCCAGGTCGTGCTCGCTGACCTTGATTTCAACGCCGATGACAAACGGCCGCCACTCGCGATAATGAGGCTGAACCAGGGCGACCAGATCCAGCCGGCGGCGCTGGGGTTTGGGTTTGCCCCGGCGCGTGCGCTGATCGGTTTCGAGCCGCACCGTCACCTCGGGAAAAAAATTCACGGCGGTGGTTTCGTAGGGTTGGTTGTAGTCGTTGGAGCGCATGAGCAGGGCGGCATACTGCACCCACGGCGGCACGGGGCCGGAGGCTGTTAAAGCGATAATGATATCGTCGGCGGTCATGATTCGTCCCCTTTTACCGGCGTTTCTGCCATACATTTGACCACCCCCCACGTCATCAAGGCGTCAGCCTCAGCGCCGTGGGCGCCATCGGTTGAAATCCCACATCGCCGGGCGGCGTCAGTTAATTTCTGCCAGCGATAGTTACCGTGGTAATCGTTCCAATCGCCGTAAAATTCGGCGTAGCGGAGCATTGCGCAGCAAACTTCGCCCTTCCAATCGCCCTCTAACATGTCCCGCGCAACGTCGGCGGTGGCTGACTGGAGCATCATCCGCTCGTCATACTCGCGGTTGTAAATCACTACCACCCGGCGGCGCAGAATCTCTCGCAGTTTAGGCCAAAGCTCGGAAAAACCAGGCGCGCCAAACACGTCCGAGTCTTTGATGCCGTGGATTCTGGTCGCTGCGGCAGGGATAGGTATGGCCGGTTTGACATAGCTATGAAAAACCGTTTTGCCCGCCGCATCCACGACCGCGATTTCAACAATCTGGTCGAACATGCCAATGCCGGTTGTTTCCGTATCTAAAAACAACGGTTCTTTTTTGAGAATGTCTCTGGCCCAAAGGATCGCTTTTTCTCTGTCAGTCATGGTTTTTTTCTCCTTTCCGGTATGGCTACCTGGCGGTAACCGCGTTTAATTTTTTGACGTACCAGCGCGTTCTTTTTTTTTGCAGCCTCATCTACCGTGGCGCAGGGGGTAACCAACACGCGCTGCCAGCCGCCGATGCGCCCCCAGACGCGCACGACGGCGGCGTTACCCAGCAGCCAGGGTTGAACGGTGATGAAATAGAAGCGGCGCTCGTCGCGGTCGGGATCAATCCGGTGCAGCAGCATGGCCGCCTCCGTGGCCGTTCATGGTGGCGTAGGTGTAGCGACCCACGGCGTGCACCTGGCCGGTTTGCAGGCCGTAGTTGATGAGGCCGACCGCAGACGTTTTGGCGCGCCCGGTCCAGCCCTCTACGTCGGCCCGTTTGAACGGCTGGCCGGCGGCCTGCCGGTGAACGACCCCCAGGTCGGCCTCGTAGTCCGGCTGCCGTTCGGGCACGGACGGCGGCAGCGCCGTCCGCCCGGCGGACGACCGCGCGGACGGCTGAACGGGCGATGGCGCCCCCCCCGGCGACCGGCCGCGCTTTTTGGCGATCGCTTTGGCCGCGGCCACCGACCGTTCGCGTTCGTCCTGGTCGATGGCCAGGGCGATGTTGGCATAGCCGACGATGGCCAGCACAAAAAACAATCCCAAGGTCCAATCGCGCTTGATGACGGCGGTCAGGATGAAGCCGCTGAGGGCGTAGCCGCCCACCAGGCCGGCGGCCAGCCCGACCGGGCCGGCGGGGTCGCTTTTACGTTTGGTTTTATTCCAGCCGTAGAGCCGGACAAAGGTGTGGAAGGCGGCCACGCCGGTCAGCTCGACGCCGGCGGCGATGGGGCCGGCCACGAACGGCGGCACATGGTAAATGGCGGTCAGGGTATCGTAGACGAACCAGGCCGGGGCCAAGGCGATGAGCCAGGGGCCGGTTTGGGCGATGAATTTCATGCGGCCTGCTCCTTTCTGTTGTGCAGATGCTCTCGCTCCAGCCTGTCCAGCAGGGGCAGCAGCCGGTTTTCACGAAACGCGCCGGCGTTTTGGCCCCCCAGCAGCCGGGCCAGTTTGGATTGGTGGCCGTAGGCAAACTGGCCATCCTGGATGATATCGGAGAGGTGGGGCAGGATGGCGGCATAGTCGACGGCCAACTGGTCCGGAGCCGCCGGACCGGTGGCCTGCACCTCGGCGGTAATCTGGCTGAGGCGGTACAGCTCGCCCTCCTGCCGCTGGGCCGTTTTGTACTCGGCGTACATGGCCTTGAGCACGTCCTCGCCCACGGCGCGCTGGCCGTAAGGGCTGGCCAGAAAATGGCGCAGCAGCATGAGCCACTTTTGGGAGACGCTCAGGCCGGGCCGGGCCAGGTCGGCCAGGTTAATCCTGGTCATACCGGCGCTGCTCCTCGATGCGCTGCCAGATTTCGGCGGCGGGCGGTTCATCAAAAACGCAGGGGGACTGCCGCTGGCGGCCATTGAGCCGGCACCAGGGCCGGCAGTGCGGCTCGCTGGCTAATTGCGGGCAATGGGCGGCCCCGGCCTGGTCATCCTGTCGCGCGTAACGGCAGCAGATCCGCTCATCCATCCACCTGGGCGACGTGATTGGTATCTGGCCGGTGCGGAGCATGTTCCGCACCACGGCCTCGGGCACAAAGAAGGGGTCGAGCGCGATTTTAATCATGGCCGGCCTCGATGTGGCTGACCTGGCCGAGGGCGATGGTGGCGACCATCTGGTCCAGCAGGTCGATGGCCATATAGAGATCGTCTGGCTCAAAGGTGGCGGGATCGGGCTGGCGGGCCAGCACCAGGGCCTGGCGGGGCGTGAGCAGATTGCGTTTGGGATTGCTTTTTGATATAGTTGAATTAGTCATTACGTGCCTCCTGGGTGCGTATTGTTTTTGACAGCCGCTTGTTGGGGCAAGCGGCTGTTTTTATTCTAAAACCAGGCTAACTTCGCCGGGTTTCAGGTCGGCGTGGCGGCGGGCCACCGGGCGGCCATCGGGCGCGCGCAACAATTTAAGTTTGGATTCATTTTCGTGGAGTGCAGCGTAGGCCAGGCCAAATTTGTGCCACGGGTTGATATTGAGCAGGTAGTGGTGGTGGGCCAACTGGAACCGGCGCGCCGGCGGCTGGCCGTTGTACCCGCCGGGCGCTGGGCGGGGTTTGTTTTTGCGGCTAATCAGGTTGCGCTCGGCGCTTGCCTGGCGGCAGGTGCGGCACCATTTGGTGCGGCGGCCCGCGGCGGTTTTAAACTCTGCCAACAGCTGCGGCTGGCCCTTGTGCCGGCAGAATTTGCGCGTACAGACCTGGTGTTGCTCTAAAAGATGTTGTTGCTTCATTGCAAAAAATCCCTTCTTTTTAATGAGATATCTCTTTTTCCCTTTAAAGAGGTTTTTATTTCTTTTAAAAGGGGTCGATTTTGCGCCATAACATGGCAGAAAATTACGCCGTTTTTTGGCCAGATCGACGGCTCATCGCCGGGTTTTGCTGACCATGTTGAACCAACATGGTCAGAATTTTTGGCGAAAAAAATTTCTCCGCCTGGAAAATTCTGCCATGCATGGCAGAATTTTTATTCAGTCTCCGAATTTTCTGCCATGCATGGCAGAAAATTCGGGTTTGGCGTGGCGTTGGCCAGAAATTTGGTCTTAATCGCCCGCCGCCAGTTGTTGTCCACCTGGCTAAGATCGTAGCCAGGTAGTAACGGCTCTAAATAGGCGTTGGGGATGGCGAGCCAATCATCCAGGCCGGCCAGGCCGTAACGGGGGCCGTGGAGAGCAATGTATTGTTCATATTTAGTTTGCAGCTCTGGCGTAAGCTGCCGGACCTGAAATGGCGTGAGCAGGGTGGGCAACCGCCAGAGCTGGATGGCCGGCTTGTAACCGCTTTGCATTTCCACGCGGGCCAGTTTGGCCTCTTTTAAAATCTCCAGCAGCCCGGTAGACCAGTGCAGGCATTTGACGCATTCCTGGCCGGCGACCTGGCCGGCCAGTTTGAACCAAAGCAGCGAGTAGCGGCTGCTGCCGCAGCAATCTTCGGGCCGGCGCAGCGGCTGCTGCTGTTTGGTGCGCCGGGTGCGGCTGTAATCGCACTCCAGGGCGTCCCCGCCAACGACGCGGGGATGTTTGCGGTTGAGCCGCCGGGCCAGCTCTTCGAGCGAGTAGCGCGTGACGGGCGTCCAGAAGTTGGGGGCGATATCGGCCAGGCTGCGGGTGTCTTCGGCAATGAGGGAGCGCCAGAGCAGGTAGGCCGGCCCCAGGGCGGCCATTTTGTACAGCTCTATCTCATGAGGCACGCTATCATAGCCAATAGTGCCCCTGCCGAAATAAACTTTCAGCAGGTCGGCCCGGGCTACCACCAGGGCCGGGTTTAGCTCTGCCGGCAGGTCAAGATTGGCGTCTGTCTCCGGCTCTGGCTGAAGGGTTTGCCCGTTTTCTACCACAAAGGCCAGGGTAACGGGCCGGCCGGCCACGCTGCTGGCGGCGCGCTCTACCGTTTGGCGCAGGCGGGTGGCTATAGTGTCGGCCACCGAATCACTGGGACAGGATATATCCCAATGATTCTCATTGGTTATGTGAAGAAGCCGCGTTGGGTCTATTTTGCTGTTAAAGGTTGCGCGGGTCATTTGGCCGCGCAAGTCGGCTTTTACCTGGTCCCACAGGGCTGAGTGGTCTGTTGACATGTCAGTTGAGGTGGTATTTGGTGAGATAGAAAAATTGGGAGGGGCCGTTGTAGATGCGGACGCGAACCGCGCGGCAGCCATTACAGGTTTGCTGGTTGACCAGCCTGGCCCGGCCTGGCCGGCGGCCAGACGGCCGCAAAAGGAATGTCCAGCGAGATAAATTCATGAGAGCCTCCGTTTGGCCCGGCCCGGAGCGCTGGGCCGGTAACTACTGGTGTGCCAGCCGCCGCACTCCTGGCAGTAGTAGACGCGCTGCCGGCGGCGGTGGCGCCGGTTGAATTGCTGGCTAAATTTTGTGGCCCAGCGGGCGTTTGGGTAAATAATTTTGCCGCTGGGGCAGTTGGTTGTTTCACTCTTCATCGGCGTTTTTCTCGACGATGTTCTGGATGACATCCAGCGCTTCTAAAATTTTAGAGAGCGGGACGGCGGCCTTGGCAATTTTTAGCGCCAGCCGGTTAAGGAACAGGCTGTTAGGCTGGCTTTCTGCCAGATCGACAATCTGGTTGAGCGCCGCCCGGATTTCGGTGGTTGCCTGGCGAATGATCCAGATTTGTTCATTCCAGGTCGAACCTCCGATTTTGAGTCGGTCGTACCTCCGTTTGTCCGGCACTGATCAGGCCTCGCAGTTCCGCCAGGGAAATTTGGGTGTCCTGCTCTCGCTCTTTCTGGTAGCGGGAGATGGAGCCGACGGTCATCCAGAAGCCGCTACAGCAAAAGAGGAGAAATGTCCAGATGGCGGCCTCGATGCCCAGCACCACGGCCTGGCCGGCCAGGGTAACGGCCACGCCGCCTATTACCAGCAGGGCCGTGTAGCCGCGTTCGTAGCCACGGCGATGCAGCCAGGCGACGAATTTATCGTAGCCCAGGCCAAACAGGAATAGGATGGCGGCTGTTTCCAGTAGATGTTCTGGTGGTGTCATTTTGGTGGCTTTTTACCGGCGTTTGGTTGAGGTTCCGCCCGCCGGGGTTGATAATGTACAATAGAATTTTGGCGTTCTCTGAAATGGCATAAGATTCGCCATCTCATAACACAAGGAGGACGCCGATGTCGAACCTACAATTTGAATTGGTCTTAGAGGAGTTTTTATTGGCCAAGGAGCAGGCCGGGTGTACGCCGGGCACGCTACTGAGGTACCGGCAGGTGGTGAGCCGGTTTGTGAGCTGGCTGGCCGGCCAGAATGTAACCGCGCCGGCTGATTTGAACGACCTGACGAAACGAGAGGCGCGGCTGCTGGTGCGCCGGTGGGGCGCAACGTTGCAGCGGGGCGATTATACCCCGTCGACTGTCAAAGGGTACTTCGCGGCGGTCAAATCATTTTTGGCCTGGTGCAAAAATGAGCGGATCATCAAGCGCAATTTGAGCCAGGCGCTGGTCAATCCGCCGGAGCCGGCGCAGATTTTGCGCACGGTTTTTCGGGCGGACCTGACGGCGCTGCTGGCCGCGTGCGATGAGTCGGCGCGCGGGGCGCGGGATGCGGCGATGATATCATTAATGATTGATACCGGCCTGCGCTCCAGCGAGGTGGCCCGGCTGCGGCTGCGGAATGTGTACCTGGGGTTTACGATTGACGGGGATGTGGTGCACCACGTAACCATTGTGGTGAAGGGGGGCCGGGAGGAGGTTGGGGTGTTTGGCGAGGCCACCTGCGCCCGGCTGCGGCGCTTGCTGCCGGCGCGCCCGGCCCTGGCCCGCCCTAGCTGCGAGGCGTTGTTTGTGTCGCTATCGGGCAACCGGCCCGGCACGGGTATTACCCGTGCCGGGGTGCAATATATTGTGGGCTATTGCGCCAAAGCGGCGGGCATTGAGCATGTAACACCCCACGCCTTCCGGCGGGGGTTTAGCGTGATGATGGAGGAGTTGGGACACAGCAGCAAAACGGGCGCGCTGCTGGGGCGCTGGAGGAGCATCAGCAGTTACGAGCGTTACACGCGAGCCATGGGGGCGTTGCAAACGGGCCGGCGGATCAATCACTTTCCGGCTGACACCGTGCCCGTTCGGGAAAATTCCCAAGGTTGATGTCAGGGGTTCGAGTCCCCTTACCCGCTTGAACCAAAGGTGTGTCAATGGGAATTGATAGTGGATGCGCGCCACGTCCCGTCCCAACTCAATCCTGTTGACCACCTTCTGTAGTACTCCTCTTTTTGCTTCTAATTTCCCCTTTCCTAATGCGTTTTGCATGTCTATTAGGGTACTAACAACCAACTCCTCGCTAACCTTTATATCGTTCCGTTTAATTTGTTTGTATAGCCGATCCAATTCTCGCTTAGCTGCGTCTCGTTCTTGCTCCGGGTCATTTAGAAGCTGTTTTAAAAGTAGCGGCTATCGGCCAGGTTGAGGTAAAAGTTGATGTGTGAACAAACAACAATACCCAACCAATATGACCGATAGCCAGTGGGATATTATCCGACAAATAATCCCACTTGTTTTGATTAAACTAAACCAGCACCAGTAGCGAAAAAAATATTAATGAAAAA
>CAZAPG010000012.1:0-23195 GCA_964486935.1 uncultured Caldilineaceae bacterium
AGCAGGTATTTTTCGGTGCGGCCCCGGAGTTTGTAACGGGCCGGGAGAGTGGCGCAGAACTCCCACAACTTGTGGTCCAAAAAAGGCACGCGGGCCTCGATAGAGTGGGCCATACTCATTTTATCGACTTCAAAATTGATGAAATCAACCATGCGGGTTTGGGTTTCAAGCCACAGGGTTTGATGCAGCGGCGACGAGTGAATATTGTCAATCTTTTCGGCCCAATTGGCCAGCAATGGATTTGCGCCATTGTTGCCCACCACGCCGGCCACCTGGCCGGAAAATAGCCGCCCGCCAAAATTGCCGGCAGGCACTTCGAGCCAGTGGCGGTAGCGGGTCGAAATATCCCGCGCCCCGCGAGCCAGCACCCGGCGGGCCGCCACAGACATCGGCAGCGGCGAGGCCGCGACCAGCCGACGCAGAGGCGCCGGCAAATAAAGCAGCGGGCGCATCAGGGCGTCGCCCTTGTGCCAGTGATAGCCTCCCAGCAGCTCGTCGGCGCCCTCGCCGGTCAGCACTACGGTTAGCCCGGCCTCGCGGCAGGCCCGGTACAGCCGGTAGATGGGCAGCGCCGTGGCCGCGCATTGCGGCTCTTCCAGGTGACGCATCACCTGGGGGTACAGCTCAAAATCGGCGGCGGTGAAGGCGACAGGGTGGTGGGCGGTTCCAAGGTGTCGGGCTAAATGTTGGGCCAGCGGCGCTTCGTTGTAATCGGCCTGCTCAAAGCCAATCGAAACCGTTTTCAATTGCCCCTCGCCCGTGGCCCGCTTGATGAGCGCCGCCAGCGCGCCGGAGTCCAGCCCGCCGGAGAGCAGCGCCCCCAGCGGCACTTCGCTCATCAACCGCATTTGCACAGACTCTTGCAGCAGGGCCAAAAATTGCTCCACCGCCTCGGCCTCGGCTATCTGCGGATTTTCGCGGTAATCGAGGGTCCAGTATTTTTTAATGCGCAGCGCCCCGTTACGGGCCAGCAGGTAGTGGGCCGGCGGCAGCTTGAAAATGCCCTCGAACATGGTGGCCGGGCCGGGCACAAAACCAAGGGTGAGCATGGCCTGCAGGGCGTCCAGATTGACCCGGCGCGGGATGGCCCGCTCGGCCAGAATAGCCTTAATTTCCGAGGCAAAGTAGAGCCGCCCGGCGTGTTGGGTGTAGTAGAGCGGTTTAATGCCAAAGCGGTCGCGGGTCAAAAAAAGTTGCTGGCGGGGGTCGTCCCACAGGGCAAAGGCAAACATGCCCCGCAATTTGGGCAGCACGCCCGCCGGCCCCCAGGCTTCGTAACCGTGCAGAATGGCTTCGCCATCGCTGTTGGTTTTGGGCCGGTGTCCCAATTTTTCCAAATCGACCCGCAGGGCGCGGTGGTTGTAGATTTCGCCGTTGTAAACCAGGTGGATGGTTTCCTCCCGGTTGGCAAGCGGCTGATTCCCTCCGGCCACGTCGATAATGCTCAAACGGCGAATACCCAGGCCGCAGCGTCCCCCGGCTGACACCCAAACGGCGCCCTGGTTGGGGCCGCGATGAATCAGGGTGGCAGTTTGGGCGTCGATTTCAGCCGGCTCAACCGGCAGTCCATTCAAGTTGTAGATGCCGCAGATACCACACATAGGCGTTTCAGGTTGGGATTTTTGGATCAGGGTAGACATACATTTTTACAAAACCCTGATAATCGTTGAGATTTTCATAGTAGGGCTGGCCGTTAAGGGTCAGCCAGGCGTGCCCGCCAATGCCGCCGCCTTCCTGGGCATCCTTAAAACGCGCCCCAAAAACAATGGCGACCTCCAGGCCGGCCTGTCTCAAAAAATAGTAACGCAACAATGAACGGCGCAGACAAATACCCAGCGGCGAGCGCCAGTGCCAGGCAGCGACGGCATCGGCCAGGCGCCTGATTTCAGCGGGGGGCAGGCCGGGGTGGGGGCGCGGCGGGGGGGTGAGATGGGCCATCATTTGGGGCAGGGGCCGGTTGAATTGGGCGGGCAGGGTGCGGCTAAACATAATCATTTGCCCCAGCAGCTTGCGGTTTGCAGTACGCGGCAGCGCCCGCAAAATGGTAAGGCTATGTTGCCAGCCCCGGCGCAGGCGCCTAAACAATAATCAACCCTTCTTGCTTAAATTCGGCGGCCAGTTCCAGCAGGTCATCCTGAACCACAGCCGCTTCTACCTCATATTCGGCGGCAATCACGCGGGCGCAATCGGCCACGGTGCGCTGGCCATCGAGCAGTTCCCAAAACATGGCGCCGGTATCGTTGAGCGAGTAGTAAGTGCCGGTGCTCAATTTGATAATAATGGCTTCTTCGCCCACCGTTTGGTGGGTGGCTTCGGGGTGGCGTTGCGGTTTATCGGTTAGTTTCATGAACAACTCCTACGCAGTAGTTTTGGCCACATTGGCCGCGGCCAGCTCGATTAAAATATCGCCGTGGCAGGGGCGCGGGGCGCAGTAACAGCCCAGCACCTTGCCTCGCAGCAGAGGCAGGTCGGCCAGCAATTTGGGCTGTTGTTGAATCCACCGGCGATATTTGTCCAGCACCTCCTGCCGGCTGCCATCCCAGCCGACCTGATAGGGGCTGCCCCACTTTGAGCTTTTGCCAATAAACACGTAAATACCGGCCTGCCGGGCCGCGGCAATGGTTTCCCGGTCAACGTTGATATTGGCCAGCAGAATGGCGTTGGGGTTGGTTTTGAGCGTCTCTTGAAATTGGGCAAATCTGTATTCCATTGGCAATTACCCTACAACAACTCTTTGAAAACGCGCATAAAATTGCCATACAGCACGCCGGCAATTTCCTCGTCGCTGTAACCGCGCTCAATCAGTTTTTGGGTTAAATTACGGGCATGGCCGTGATGGCACAAATCCTCAACCTTTTTGAACTCCGGCAGGGCCGCATTCAACTCGTCTTTGACCGATTGGGGCAGCGCCTCAAAAATCGACTCAAAAAAATCAAAGCCCAGCCCCACTTTGTCGATGCCAATCAAATCGGCCACATATTCAAGCTGGTCAACGTAATTATCCAGGGTCATATCATCTTTAGAGGGGCCAAGCATGGCCACGCTCAGGCCAATCACCCCACCCCGCTCGCCAACCATTTTGATTTGCTCATCGCTGATGTTGCGCTCGATATCAAAAAAGCGGCGCGGATTGCTGTGCGAGACAATCACCGGCCGGCCGGTCAGTTGCAGCACATCGTCGAAGCCGGCGGGGTTGATGTGCGCCAGGTCGATGATGATGCCCAACTGGTCGCACTGCCGCACAATTTCGCGGCCAAAGCCGGTCAGCCCATCTTTTGAAGAGCCGGAGGCGTGGTAAATCCCTCCGCTGCCGGCCCAATTCCGCCGCGAGTGGGTCAGGCTCAACTCGCGCAGCCCCAGTTCATAAAAAACGCGCAATAAATTGATATCGTTGCCCAGCGGCTCCACGCCCTCCATGGCAATGAGCAGGGCAATTTTGCCGGCCTGCCGGGCCTGCTCAATCTCCTGATAGGTGCGGCAAATTGCAAATTCATCGGTCTGGTCGAGTTCGGCGTACAGCCGCGCCACCTGGTCCAGGGCCAGGCGCAGGCCCAGTTCGGGCAGGTAGAGGTCGAGCAAAAAAATATTAACCGCAATCACGCCCATGCCCCCGGCCTGAAACTGAGGCAGGTAGTCATCAACAACCACGTTGGGCCGGTTACGCTTTTCGTACAGGTCCATTAACAAGTCAAAATGCATATCCACTAGGCCGGGCCGGTGTAATTGGTCAATACGGGCGGTTAAATCATTGGGGCTGTTCATTGTGGCTCCTCTGCCATCATTTGGTAGATTTTGGCGATGCAGTATACCGAAGGTTTGACCAACCGGCAAGAAAAGGCCATTGCAGAAATTTTGAGCTATACTCGTTTTTTATTAAAATGCATACCATCTACCCAGCCGGATGTGGCCCATGCAACGCCTTGCGTTACAAACAAGTGCGGTTGACCTGCACGGATTAACTTTATCCTTTGAAACGCCCGACGCCTCGCTGGCCGAGCGATTTGAGGCGGTGTACGGCCATCTGCCCCCGGTTGACGCCGCTGCCGCCGGTGTTTCCATCCACTGGCAGCTACACCCCGAACCAGTAGCCCCAGCGCCCCCGGCTAACATGCCCCCAATTTCAGAAGAGGAGCTGGTAAGCTACTACGGGCAGGGGCAACAGGTTGCCATTCGCATGCCCAAATACGGGCTGATTACGGTTGACCTGAACCGCAACCGTCTGGCCGGCCAGGTGACGCGCAACTGTTTAGAGGTGTACGGCGCGTTTGAAGATGTCATGATGATTTCGCTGGCCCCGCTCTACCGGCGGCGCGGCTGGTTTCCGCTCCATGCTTTTGCCGCGCTGACTCCTACCTCTAACGGCAAGGCCGCGCTCATTACCGGCGAAATGGGCGCCGGCAAAACCACCACCGGCCTGGCTCTGCTGGTGGCCGGCTGGAAACTACTCAGCAACGACTCGCCCCTGCTGCGCCTGAAAGACAGCCGAATTGAGGTACTGGCCTATCCGGGCCGGCTCAGCGCCTTTGACGACTCGCTGGCCCGTTTTGAGTCGCTCCGGCGTTTCATCCCCGCCGATATTACCGCCCACCCGCAGGTTAACCCGCCCAAACGCGTTTTTAAGGCCGAAGATGCCTTTGACGACCCCTGGGTTTTGGCCGGAGAGGCCGGCGGCGTGTTTTTTCCGCAGGTTGTGCCGGGGCTAACTCACAGCGATTTAGTAGAAGTGCCCACCACCCAGGCCGTGCTGCAACTGATTCCCCAGGCCATCGAGGGGTGGGATAAAAGCGCCGTGGCCCAAAATCTGCATCTGCTCACCGCCCTGGCCCAGCAAGTGCCCTGTTACACCCTGCGGCTGTCGCCCCACGTAGAGCAGTTGCCGCCGCTTCTGGCCGGAGCGATGAACGATTAGCCCTGGCCCCGCCTTTGCCACACACTCCGCCCGTAGAGGCCAACCCGCTCAACCACATAGCGCGAATAATAAATTGGCCCCAACCAGCGCCAGCGAAATTGATATTTCTTCATCAACTGCTCTACCGGCGGCAGCGCGGCAAAGCGCATAATCCCCACCCGCTCGGTCAGCGAGCCGGCCGCCAGAAACGTCAACTGATAATCTTTACCCTTTTCGACCCGCCGGTAATCGGAGGTGAGCACATCGGCGGGGCCGTGGCGGGCCAGCCAGTTTTTAAAGGCGGACGGCGCGGCCTGGCTCAGCCTGCGCCACACATCCTCTGGGGGCAGGGGCGCGCCAAAAATCTGCTGCGCCAGATAGAGCGAGGCATAGACAAAGCGGCCCGTATGGGTGGCCGCGGCGCTCTCCACAATTTGCTCCCACTGCAAAGCCGGCCCGGCCTGTTGCCCAAAGCGAGCCAGGTCCAACAGTTGGTTGAGCCGGGCTTCGCGCTCAATCAGGTGGCCGGCAAAGTGCATGGCCAGGTGCAGCAGCGTGTCCTCCGGCGAAAGCAGCGACATCGGCGCGCCGGCCACGGTTGCGGGGCGCGCGTTGGCCCAGGGGTTGGGCAGCGGGTTGACCCGCAAGCCCCGCCAGCCCGTTTCCCACAGGCTGACGTGCAGTTCCACCGGGCGGGGGTAGAGCGGGTCAAACAGATAGCCATCCCACGCATACCCATCGTTGCGCCACAGCGGGGTCAGATGTTTTTCAACCCACTCATCCTTGCCCGGCAGCGGGCGAAATCCGGCGGCTTTCAGGGCCTGATGCCCGATTTCGGCCTGCTCCGGCGGAACCAGAAAATCGTGGTCGTACAGCACTCGCTGGGCCGGGTCGGCGTAAAGCTGCTCAACCAGCGGCCAGCCCTTGAGAACAAGGTGCGGCACGCTGGCTTGAGTCAAAATCTGGTGAATTTCCAGCAACTCGGCGCGGATGTGCTGGTTGCGAGCGGCGTTATCGGCGTAGGCGCGGGCCAGCCGCCGACAAATATCGGGCGGAATCTGGCCCAGCAGCCCGGCCTGCCGCCAGGTGTCGTATAGCAACGGCGTCAGCGAGTGGCCGTCGGCATGATGCGCCAACCGGGACCAATCAACGCTGCCCGGCAACCGCAAAGCGGGACCATCGAGCCGGAGCGAGTCGGTAATAATTTGGGCGGTCCGCAGTAATGTCATCATTTTTTCGGTCGTTAGTGATTAATGCGATAAACCACCACCCCGGCCTGCTCATCCACGTAGATGGGGGTCAGGCTATCGGGCGCGTTGGCCGGGTTGAGTAGATAGGCCAGTTGCGGGCGCAGGCCAGGCGTGGTGAACCGGTCGACCACCAGATAACCGGCGTTGCGGCGGCCGGCATAGGCCAGCACTCCGTCGAGGTCGGCAAAGGGCAGCCACTCCCACACGCCGCCGGCATAAAATGGAACCTGCCGCTTGCGGGCCAGAATGTGGGTGTCGGGCGGAATCTGGCCGCGCAACGCCAGCCCGGCGGCTCGATAGCCCACGGGACGCGGGTACAGAAACGGGCCGGTCAGGCTGGCCAGGGTGAAGAGCAGGAGGGTGAGAAGGAGCAGGAGAGTGACAAGGGAGGGGGCGGAGAGGAGAGGGGGGAGGGATATTTGCGGATGCGGGAAGCGGCGCTGCAACCAGCTCCAGCCCTGGGCGGCAAAAATCATCATCACCGGCAGGGGGATGAGGAAGTAGCGCGGGTCTACCACCGAGGCCGGAATGGCCGCCAGCGGGACAAACAGCGGCAACAGAAACAGGGTCTGCCTTCGGCCCATTGCCAGCAGGCCGATAAAAAAGGGCGCAATCCACAGCACGGTCATAAAGCTGAAAGCGGTCAGCCACAGCCGCCCCTGGTAGACGACATTGCCCGCATAGCGGCGCAGAGCGGCGGCGCGGCTCTCTTGCACCACCGGCGGCGGCTGGCGCGGGTCGGCCAGCCAGGTTTCATAATGTTCAAAAAAAGAGCGCTCAAAGGCGTAGGGGTCGCTGGCGGTGGCGTCGATGGCGGCGGCATGAAGTTGGGTGAGCATTGTTTTGGGGCTGAGCATGGAGCCGGTATGTCGATATAAAAACAGGGCATAGGGCACGGCAAAGAGAGCCAGCCCCACCAAAAAGGCCAGCAGCGGCAGCAGCGCAGCGCGGCGCAGCGCAAGCACAATAATGCCCGCGGCCATCGCGCCCAAAATGACCCCTTCCCAGCGCACCAGATGGGCCGCGCCGACCAGCAGGCCGGCCACGCCAAAAGCCCACCACCGGCGACGCCGCAGCGCCCACCACAGCACCCCCCAGCCGGCGTAGAGCAGCAGGGCGTAGGGCTGCTCGGCCACGGATTCAAAATTGCCCTGGGCCAGCGCCAGCGCCGGGTGCAGCGCGGTCAGCAGCCCGGCGATGAGCGCGGTGCGGGCATCGGTGAGCTGGCGGGCCAGCCAGTAGATGGGCAAAGGCAGCAGCGCGCCAATGACCAGAATGTTGAGCAGCGTCGGCAATTCCAGGCCGCCGCCCAGGGCGTAGATGGCCGCCGCAAAAAGGGGATAACCCGGCGGAAAGTCGATTTGCACAGTCAGGCCATCGCCGGTGTAGCCCCGGCCCGCCGCCAGATTTTGGGCCAGGGTTAAAAACAGACCATCATCGCTGCCGATGACAAAGCGAACTGTGGCCGGCAAAATTCGGAGCAGCAGGGCCAGCCCGACCAGCAGCCAGACCGGGTGATTGGCCAGCCAGCGATGCAGTTTCACGACGCGCCTCCAAAACGCAGGCGAAAAATGTAGGTAATGGTGGCCCAGATGGTGCGGTAGCGCGAGAAAATATTGGCCGCCCATTTGGATTGGCCGTGGGCGCGGGGAGCAAAAACCACGGGAATGGCGAGAATTTCCAGCCCGGCCCGCCGCGCCTGATACAGCACGTACAGATCAAACTGAAAACCTTTGGGCGGTTGGGTCAGCCGGGCCAGGTGGCTGCGATGAAAAAGTTTGGGCTGGGCGTTGATATCGGTCAGGGGGGTGGTCAGCACGGCAGAGGCAAGCAGGGCCATGCCGCCGGTGACCAGCCGGGCGCCGGCCTCCCGGCCCTGGCGTTTGCCTTTGACCAGCGCGGCGGCGGGGTTGGGCCGGGCCGCGAGTTTGTGATAGGCGGCAAAAACATCGGCGGGGCTGCACTGCATGTCGGCATGAGAAAAGGCAAGAAACTCGCCCCGGGCGGCCTGCAAACCGGTGAAGATGCCGTGGCCGTAGCCCTGATTCGGCTGGACCCGCACGGCGCGGGCAAACGACAATTCAGGCCGGGCCAGTTCCCGCGCCAGCACCTGGGCGGTGGAATCGGTGGAGCCGTTGTTGACCAGAATCAACTCGGCGGGCAGGTCATCCGGCCAGACCTGCCGGT
Source organism: uncultured Caldilineaceae bacterium (assembly GCA_964486935.1). Taxonomy (GTDB): domain Bacteria; phylum Chloroflexota; class Anaerolineae; order 4572-78; family J111; genus CAZAPG01. The sequence continues at coordinate 8,326 of CAZAPG010000012.1, forward strand.
AGGCATCGAGCAGCAGAGGCAGGTTGCCGGCCTCGTTGTAGCAGGGCAGGACAATGGAGAGGCGAACGGTCAAGGAACGACTCCGAAAATACAGTAAAAGCGGTTATCAATAGCCGGTTGTCAGCCGTCTTGCCGGTAGGGATGGCGCGGGTCGCGGCTAAAATAATCGGCCCAAAATTCAAAACTACGCACGTCGTCGGGAGTGCCAAAGCAGAGATAATGCTGAACATCAAACACTTTGGCCCGGCGCCCCTGCTCTAACAGCACCTCGATGGCGGAGTCGACGTAAAATTCATTGTTGACGCGCCGGTTTTGGGCAATCAGGCTGTCGGCGGCTTCTAAAAAGAAGCGGGCCTCTCTAAACCAGAACGCGCCGATGATGCCGGGATCGCGCCGCACATTGCTGCTGAGGGGGATTTTGCAGGAGACGCGCTCGATATCGCCGTTGGGCGCGGTTTGCGCCCAGCCGTACTGCTGCGGGTGGCGATTGGCGTGGGGGTGGTTGCGAAACGTCCAGACCAGACAATCGGTGCGAGCGTCTGCCGTCAGTTCGAGATATTGCCGGGGGTCATAAACCAGGGCGGCGTCGCAGGGGGCTACCAGCAGCGGCGCGTATGGGTCGAGCCGGTGGCGGACCAGCAGGCAGGTGACGGCCTGGCCCTCGGTCAGCCGGTCAACCGGCAGAATTTCGGTGCGGTGGCCGTTGGAGCAGAGCACCGCCTCCAGCGGCGAGCTTTGCAGGTGGTCGGTGCGGCAGGCGGCAATGGTGGCCTGCGCCGGGGGAAAGCTATCCAGAGCGCGCTGAACCATTGGCTTGCCGGAAACGGGTACCAGCGGTTTGGGCCAGGCGTAGCCCTGCTGTTGAAATCGCGCCCCGGCCCCGGCCATCGGAATCAGGTTGACGCCCGCGGCGGGCGGCAGTTGGGGTTTCCAGTTGGGGTAGCGGGCAAAATAGGTGGACCAGTTCTGGTACTCTTCCAAATCCGCCGGGATGCCCCAGTGCAGAAAGTAGTCGGCGGGGTAAACGTAGACGCTCAGGTTGTCCTCGACCAGCAGGTTGTAGGGCAGGCTGGCGTAGAACTCGCCGTTGGTTTGCAGGTTGCGCTCGATGGCCCGCCGGAAGTAGCGCTTGAGCAGCGCCCCGCTGCGGAAGTAGTAGGTACCGGTAGAGGCAAACTCGCTCATGCGCTGTTGGGTAAAGGACTCCTTCTCCCGAATCTGGCGCAGCCGGTGGTTCTGCTCGAGGATATAGGCGTAGTAGGTGGAGCCGAGACTGTGCGGGTGAAATCCCTTAAAGGCAACCACCGCCCCGTCACAGCCGGACGACTCCATTTTTTGTTTGAAATGGGGGTAGTCCCATAACACGGCAGCGTCGCAGTAATTGAGGATGACCGGCTGGTCGTCTTTGATAAAATCGGCGGCGGTCAGGGCGGTTTGCACGGGGCCGTATTTGTGCGGCTCGATGGCGATAATCGTGGAACCGGGGGCTAACTGCTGCAACACGCGGCGCAGCGGCGTCTCCTCCAGATGATTTTTGGCGCAAATGAAGAGAAAATCATGCTCGCCGGGGAACATGCGGATAACGTGCTCCACCATGGGCCGGCCATCAACCTGGATGAGTGGTTTGAGGGTTTGGTAGCCGGCCCGCACAAAGCGCGCGCCGGTTCCGGCCATCGGGATGATAATTTGCATACCTTATCTCTCCTTTTGAGCGCCGCCGGCCAGCACAAAGCCCTGCCCGCCGTGGCCGTAATCAAACAAGCGCCGAAAAACCAGATGGGGGTGGTTTTGCTGAAACTGCTCAAATGCGCCGGCCACGCCGGCCTGCCGGCTGCCGCCGTAGGCAAAGTAGTCATCCAAAATGAGCACGGTGCCGTTTTGCAGCGCCGGGGCCATAAAATCGAGGGCCAGTTGAGTCGGCGTGCCCAGGTCGCAATCAATCAGGGCCACGCTGATTTGGCGGATGCCCAACTGCGGGGCGGTTTTGGCCTGAAGGGTATCTTCAAAATAGCCTTTGACCAGCTTCCACGGGGCGCGGCCTTTGAAGTGCTTTTCCAGGCGGCGGTGGGTTTTGTGGTAGCTGCTGGCAAATTCGCCCTCCTTGAAAAAGGGGTGCCGGTCGCGGGCGTCAAAATATTTGAAGCCTTCAAAGGAATCAAAGCCCCAGAAGGCGCGCGGCGGCGCGGCGGGCAGCCTGAACTTCCGGTCGCTTTCAAAGGCGGCAATCAGCGAGGCGCCTTCAAAGACGCCAAATTCCAGATAGTCGCCGGCAAGCTGTTCTAAAAAGGCAAAGTAAAAGGCTTTTTTGATGGCCCGGGTTTTTGCCACATTGTGCTCGATGGCCGGCGGCAGCGCCGCAATCAACCGCACGACCAATGTTTGCAGCCAGTGAGAGCGTTTAGCCAGTTCCAGCATTTAGGGTGACACCCAATCTTCGCAGTAGTCGGTGCAAACTGCCTCTACCGGCATCTGCCGCAACTGCCGGCGAAACTCCTGAATTGTATGCCGGGGATGCTGTTGCAGCTCCGGCGAAACCAGGCAGATTTTGAAATATTGATGCAGACGGCGGTAGGTTTCGGGGTTGAGCGGCAGGTGGGTGAAGCAATCTACCCAAACCCAATCGACCTGCCCGGCAAAGGCCAGGGCAAACTCGATGGGTTCAAACTCGGAGTAACGCACGGCCATGTTGCGCGCGCCCCGGCGGGCCAGATTGATGAGGGTGGGGTTGGCTAAATCCAGCAGAAAGTAGTTGTTGATTTGGTATTGCCCGGCCAGGGCGATGAGGCGCTCGGCCAGGCCGTCACACTTGGGATTAAAAATGAGCAAGGCGTGACGGTAAGCGGCCAGCAAATCTTCCAGACGCTCGCCGCTCTGGAGCGGGTCGTGCGCCAGACGCAAATCGCCGTCATAGTCGCGCACGTCCAGCTCGATGCCCCGCTCCGGCGGAACGCGCTGTAAATGTTCAAGGGTGTTGACTCGATGTTCGATGAGTAGCATAGATGCCATTCTGTAAATTTTTGTAATTTTTCAGCCGGACAGAACACAGAAAAACGCTGAGAATGCTCAAAGATACACAGAGCATTTATCAATAGCAATTTTTCGGTTTTTCTCTGCGAACCTCTGCGTCATCTCTGCGCTGCTCTGTGTACCTGATGCTGTTCTGTATTTTAGGTTAACTTGTCTATCGTGGCAATGATGCCGGGGATGTCTGTGCCAATTTTTAGATAATACAACCCGGCTATGCGAATGAGCTTGCGCAGGACATCGCTGTTGTGTTGCAGTTGCAGCGGCTCATCCCAATAAACCGTGTTGCCCGCCAGCCGCGCCAGCGCCTTAGCCACCGGCAAAGGCTCAAGCCGGGTGCGGGCGGTGCGGCTGCGCTCGACAAAACAGAGATAGATGCTGGCAGGACGAATCAGTGTTTCGGCCAGCCGGTTGGGGTGAGTTTGGCGCAAATCCACCACGGTTTTGTGGTGCTCGCGCACCCGCACCGCCGGGCCGCTGTAGCTGTCAAACATTTGCAGCACATCGTCTCGCAATTTAACCTCGCCGGTGGGGTAGCCGCCGACCACAAAGCCCGACTCATCGTGGCGCAGCAAAGCCATCCCGTCGGCCAAAAAGGTGTATCCGGCCCGCAGCAGGTGCAGGGCGGTGGTCGATTTGCCGGTGTTGTGGGGCGCAATCATCACCACCAACCGTTGCCCATCGGGCGACGCCACGCACGAGGCGTGCAGCATAGCCCAGTCGCTCAAAATAAAGTTGAGCAGGTAGTGGTCAATAAAATAACGACTGGTCAGGCGGGTGTCGGCGGCCAGCGCCGGCGACAGAAAAAGCACCGCCTCTCGCGTTTTCAGATTGGCAACGGCGTGGCCCCATTCTCCGGCTGAAACGGTAATCCACTGCTCAAGGCCGGTGTAGGTGAGCCGTTGGGGCAGGTCGTCCGGCAGCGCGCCCTCCGGCCCCGGCCTGACGACAATTTTAATGCTGGCAGATTTGCCGGTTGTTGGCGTGCCGGCCCGGCTAAAACGCCCCGCCGAGAGTTGGGCAGCCGCCAGCACATCGGCCTGATTGGCGCTGATTTTGGCCGGAATGCCAAAGGGCGCAAACTCGAAGGTGTGGGTTTGGGCGGTATCTCGGCGCAGCCAGAAATCGTCTTCTGGGATGATTAAATTTTGAATTTTGGATGGTTCGACTTTGCTCACCACAAGTTTTGGCTTTTGGGTTAAGTTTTTATGTAGCGCCATTTTCAACAAGAAATCCCGGCGGCTTTGCCCGGCGAGCGTTTCTCCTACATTCGGCTTCATAGCTCAAAATTGGCTAAGAGTGGCATATGGTCCGAAGCTACTTTTACGGCCTCGATTTCGTCGATGACGCGGCAGGCGCGGAGTTTGGGTGTCAGGTGCGAGTCGGCCAGAATATAGTCGTAACGGGTGGTGGGGTTGCCGGGATGCCAGGTAAAGCCATCGGCGTGGGGGTGCAGGTGACGGAAGCAGTCGGTGTAGCCGGCCTTGAGCAGGCGCGGCAGGGCCAGCCGAAAAATCAGCCCAAATTGCAGGGCCATCGCCCGGCGCATGCGGGGCGGGTTGCGGCGCTGCAACACCCTATCGCCGGGGGCGATGGCGTTTAAATCGCCCGCAATCAGGTGCGGGCCGGGCCGGCGACGCTCAATTAGCTGGACCAGTTTTCCCACGGCCTGCCAGCGCCGGATTTCAAACGGCAGCAGCAAGTAGGGTAGAAAGTGCACATTGTAAAGGGTAAAGGGGCCTGTCGGCAAATCGAGCCGGGTTTCCAGCGCGGCCTGGGTAAGGGGCGGCGTTTTGTAGATATGCCAGTGGGTGATGGGAAAACGGGAGAGGGTGGCAATGTGCCGGTTGCCGCTGCCCGTGGCCCAAACATGGTGCAGTTCCAGCCGCTCGGCCAGCGCAGCGACCACCTGGGGGTCGTCGGCCTCGGTCAGCGAGATGACATCGGCGTTTAGCTGCGAGAGTACGGCGTAAATAGCCTCCAGGCGGCCGGCGCCTCCCAGGTAGATGTTGTATGTCAGAATTTGCAGGCTGGTCATTGTTAGTAAATACGCATTGCCGGGTGGGTTGGATTTACCGCCGGTTTGTTAAAAAGAAAGCGCCTGCTCCCGTTAGAGTCAGGCGCACGGCGAATTGATTATGCCCAAGGTTGCTAACTGCTTTGCTCCATTTGCCACTCGGTTAGCCCCTTGAGCGCGCCGGTGGGACAAACCCCCACGCAGTTGCCGCAAAAGACGCAGGTGGTATCGGGCATATCTTCATCAAAAAAGGTAGCCACGTGGCTTTCGATGCCGCGCTTGCCCCAGGTAAGGGCAAAGGTGTGCTGGACATCTTCGGCGCACACCTGAATGCAGCGCCAGCACATAACGCACTGCGAGTAATCGCGAATATAGAAGGGGTTGTCGTTGAAAACGTCAAACTGCTCGGCGCGAGAGTAGCCGCCGGCAAAACGCTGCGCATCGGCTCCGCAGGCGTTGATTTGCTGCTGAATTTCGGGGGCTTCGCTCAAATCGACGGTAGAGGCCAGCAGTTCCAAAATAACCCGGCGGCCTCGCTGCACCCGCTGGGAGTTGGTGTGGACGACCATGCCCTCTGTGACCGGCACCACGCAGGCCGGCTGTAACACGCGCTGCTTTTCTACCTCAACGGTGCAAACCCGGCAAATGGCCGGCGGCGTGAGCGAGGGATGGTAGCAGATGGTCGGAATTTCGACCCCCAATTCTCTGGCCGCGTTAAGAATGGTGGTTCCCTTGGGCACGGTTACGGATTGGCCGTTGATGATGAGCGTGACGGTATTTGTCATGATTGCGTCCTTATTTCAAATTTCTGAAAAAAGCGTCGGTATGTATTGCGTAAAAAATAATCTTCGATGGAATACGCAACACGTAACATCACAAGCAAACTGGTTAACAAAAACGGAGCCGGCCAGGGTTAATTATCGACCGCTTTTCAACAGCTCCGGCCAGCGTTTAGCCGCATCGGTAACGGCCCAGCCGGCCGATTGCCCCAGCCCGCAGATGCTGGTATCGGTCATTACCTGGGCCAGTTCCAGCAGGGTGTCCATGTCGTTGCCGTTGCCCTGGCCGTGTTCAACCCGATGCAGAATCTCGGCCTGGCGGCGCGTGCCAATCTGGCAGGGGTAACATTTGCCGCAGCTTTCGTGGGCAAAAAATTCGCCAATGGCAGAGAGCACGCGGCGCAAATCAACGGTGTTGTCAAACGCAATCATGGTGCCGGCCCCAATAGTGCCGCCCACTTTTTTGAAATCCTCAAAGGTAACGGGCGTATCCAGATGCTCAGGTTTAAGAAAAGTGCCGGCCGCGCCGCCGGTCAAAACGGCCTGAAGCTGGCGTCCGGGGTGCAGACCGCCGGCCAGGTCAAAAATCAGGTGGCGCAGCGGCACGCCAAAAGGCACCTCGTACACGCCGGGCCGCCGCACCGAACCGCTAACGGCAAATAACTTGGTTCCGGCGGATTCCTCGGTACCCAGGGCGCTGTACCAGCGTCCGCCGTGCACAATAATTGAGGGTACTTTGGCAAAGGTTTCCACATTGTTGATAACCGTGGGGCAACCCCACAGGCCAGAAGTGGTGGGAAAAGGCGGGCGCAGCCGGGGAAAGCCACGTTTGCCCTCAATTGACTCCATGAGCGCGGTTTCCTCGCCGCAGATGTAGGCCCCGGCCCCGCGCCGCACGGCCAGCCGGCAGGTGAAGCCGCTACCCTGAATGTTATCGCCCAGCCAGCCGGCCTCCTCCAGCCTGACAATGGCGTTGGCAAAGCGCTCGTAACCCAGCCGGTGTTCGCCGCGCACGTAGACAAAGCCCTGCGCCGCGCCCACGGCGTAGCAGGCAATAATTAACCCTTCCAGCACGCGGAAAGGGTCGCCATCCATCAGGGCGCGGTCTTTGAATGCGCCCACTTCGCTCTCGTCGGCGTTGCAGATTACGTAGCGGGGGCCGGGCGGATTTTTGGCCGTAAATTCCCATTTAAGGCCCGTTGGAAAGGCCGCGCCGCCGCGCCCCACCAGTTTGCTGGCTTTAATCGACTCAATAACTTCGCCGGGCGACATTTGCCCCAGCACTTTGCGTAAGGCAGCCAGCCCGCCCTGCGCCCGATATTCATCCAGGCTGGTGGCATCGACCACGTTGGTGTTAGCCAGGGCAATTTTTACCAGCCCGCCAATTTTGTTGCGATGCTGGCCGTGGCGCGGCTCGTTGTTGAGCAGCACGTTGATTCTATCGGGCGACAGTTCAAAGTGGCGGGTATCGTTGACCAGCGCCGCCGGGGCGTGGTCGCACAAACCCAAACAGCGTACCGGCTCAAGGGTGTATTGTCCATCGGGTGTTGTTTGGCCGGGGTTAATGTTTAAATGCTCGCACAGGGCCGCTTGAATCTGCGTTGCGCCGCGCATCATACAAGAGGCGTCTTCGCAAAGGCGAATAATCTTTTTGCCCACGGGTTTGGTATAAAACATGGTGTAAAACTCGGTCACGCCATACACGTCGGACAGGGGAATTTTTAGGGTGTGGGCAATGCGGGTCAACACCGGGCGAGGCAGCCAGCCGCCGTAAATGGCCTGGGCTTCGTGCAAAATTTCCAGCAGCAAAGAGCGGTCGGGCACGCCGTGTCCCCATAGCGGCGAACGTTTGGCCAGCAGTTGGTCAAAGATAATATCCTCCGGCGAAGCCACGCCGACTTCTTCCCACAACCCCTCAACCCAGTCGGCCAGGGCGTTGCCGCCGGGGTTGGCATCGGGCAGCAGCGAGAGATTGTATTTTCGGTTCCAATCCAGCGAGGCCAGCGCGTCGCCGGTAAAAGATTGCCGGTCTTTTAAGCGGACTGCCTGAAACAGGTCGTAATCGGCCAGCAGAGCCAGCCGGGGGGCGGGGTCGGTGGCATCGAGGCCGGGAATGGACGCGCCCTGGCGCAGCCCAAGTTCCACCCACTCGTCGGAGCGCAGCGCGCCCTGCGACGCATTTTGGGCAAAGACCCACAGCCAAAACAGGCTGGCTCGATTGGCTCTTTCGTGGCGAAGGTCTGCGGCAAATTTGTCCAGCTTTGGAGTCATCTATTTTCCCCTTGCGTTGTAATTTGGGTTGGCTGGGCTTGCCCCAAATAGGCGTTGATAACCTGGGGGTTGGTTTTGATGGCGTCGGGCGGGCCTTGGGCAATTTTGACGCCAAAATCCAGCACAACTATCCGGTCGGCAATATCCATTACCAGCCCCATATCATGCTCAACCAGCACAATTGTAATTTTTTGCAGTTCGTGAATATCTAAAATAAAGCGGGCAATATCTTCTTTTTCTTCCTGGTTCATGCCGGTCATTGGTTCATCCAGCAGCAGCAGGCGAGGTTCCAGGGCCAGCGCCCGGCCCAATTCTACCCGCTTGCGCAGGCCGTGCGGCAGCGCGCCAACCACCGCTTTGCGAATATGCTGGATTTCAAGAAAGTCGATAATCCGCTCGACATGCTCACGGTGGGCCAGCTCTTCGCGCAGGGTTGGCCCCCAGTAAAGCATATTTTGCCACATATTTGAGCGCATATGAATGTGCCGGGCGGCCATAATATTATCGAGCACGCTGAGGCCGGTATACAGGGCCAGATTTTGAAAGGTGCGGGCAATACCCAAACCGGCAATTTTGTGGGCCGGGGTGGTTGTAATTTGATGCCCTTCAAACTGAATAGCGCCGGTGTTGGGCCGGTAAAAGCCGGAAATGCAGTTGAGTATAGATGTTTTGCCGGCCCCGTTAGGGCCAATTAATGCAAAAATTTCACCGCGCAGAATGTTGAAACTAACATCGGTTAGCGCCCGCGTGCCGCCAAAAGTGAGCGAAACGTTGTGCGCCGCCAGGTGAACATCAGTCATCGAGGGGGCAACTCCATCGAGCCGAAAAACGCCAGACGTCTGGACAAATTATTATCAATCTTGCTCTGATTGTTTGAGGCGGGGAAATCAAACTCATACAGGCAATATTTACGCGATTATTTTGTCAGGTGGGTACAGGCATTTAAATAGAGGCAATATAATTTAGAGAAATTCATCCATCCCGATGGCTGCTATTCTAAAAGATGACAGGTGGTTTGTCAAAACCTTATGGCCGGGCGGGCAAACTGATACCCCAAAAGTAATGGGAGAACGTTTGAAAAATCTACGCCAACTTGCTAAAATATCTGTAATCTATCTACGTATCATGGACCGACCTTTCCAAAGTCCTCCAAATCTCCCAGCACTCGAGTTTGTGTCGATGGATGACAGACACAATGGCGTGGACGTCAAAATGGTATATTAGCCAGGCCCGACACACGTTTCGAGTTTCTCCACGGGATAACCCTGCCACGAACACATCCTGAAAATCATGACCGCCCTGGCCATATCGCTTAGAGTTGGGGAAAAGTAAATGGGCATCATAGAGTAACAAATGCCTGGCAAATTAACAAGAAGATATGATGGTTCTGGCTCATAATCATTAGGAGGTGAAAATGAGCGTGCAAGATGGAGCATCTTTATTGCAAATGGTCGCGCAAATGCAAGACCAAAAGCAATTTCAACAGCTCAACTGGAGCGGAACGTTTCAAGAATATTTGGATATTGTTGCCAAAAATCCACGGGTGGCCCGCAACGCCTTTCAGCGTATTTATGATATGATTATGGAATACGGCACCGAGGAGTTTATCGATGCCAAAAAACGGTTAATCCGCTACAAATTCTTTAGCGATGCCAGCTTTGACCCCGAAGACGCCATCTTCGGGTCGGAAATCTCTTTGATGAAGCTGGTCAATTTCTTTAAGGCTGCGGCCAAAGGGTACGGCACCGAAAAGCGGGTGTTGCTGCTGCACGGCCCGGTTGGTTCGGCCAAAAGCACCGTAGTTCGCCGGCTCAAAAGAGGGCTGGAGCTTTACAGCCGCACCGAAAGCGGCGCGCTGTACACTTTTGACTGGTATTTGGGCGAACTGAACGACGACAACAAACTTCCCCCGTATCCGGCCAATCCAAAAGCTGTTAAAGATGGCATCGAGAGCGATTGGGTTCCCTCACCCATGAACGAGGAACCGCTGCTGCTGGTTCCGGTTGAAGCCCGCGAGGAATTTCTCAACCGCTTTAATAAGAGCCGCCCCAAAGAAGAACATATTCACATTAAAGGCGACCTGTGCCCGCCGTCTCGTTATTATTACCGGGAGTTGATGCAACGCTACGATGGCGACTGGGCCAAGATGATTCGCCACGTGCGGGTGCGGCGGCTTATCTTCAGCGAGCAAGACCGGGTTGGCATTGGCACTTTTCAGCCCAAAGATGAAAAGAACCAGGATTCCACCGAACTGACCGGCGACATCAACTACCGCAAAATTGCCATTTACGGCAGCGATAGCGACCCCCGCGCCTTTAACTTTGACGGCGAGTTCAACATTGCCAACCGGGGCATCATCGAGTTTATCGAGATGCTCAAGCTGGATGTCGCCTTTTTATATGATTTATTGGGCGCCAGCCAGGAGCATAAAATCAAATCCAAAAAGTTTGCCCAAACCCACATCGACGAAGTGATTATTGGCCATACCAACGAGCCGGAGTATCGCCGCCTGGAAGACAACGAGTTTATGGAGGCGCTGAAAGACCGCACCGTGCGCATCGACGTGCCTTACATCACCAAACTTAAAGATGAAATAAAAATTTACGAGCGCGACTTCAACCACAAAAAAGTGCCGGTTCACATTGCGCCCCACACCCTGGAGATGGCCGCTATGTGGGCCGTGTTGAGCCGGTTGGAAGAACCCAAAAAAGCCAACCTGACCCAACTGCAAAAGCTGAAGCTGTACGATGGCAAGCTGCTGCCCGGCTTTACCGAAGACAACGTGAAAGAGTTGCGTAAAGAGGCCCGCCGCGAGGGGATGGAGGGTATCAGTCCCCGCTATGTGCAGGATAAAATCAGCAACGCGCTGGTTAATTACCAGGAAGACAATTACATAAATCCCTTTATGGTCATGAACGAGCTGGAGTCGGGTCTGAAAAATCATCCGCTTATCACCAACGAGGAGGACCGCAAACGGTATCGAGAACTGTTGAGCCTGGTAAAAGAGGAGTACACCGAAATTGTTAAAAACGAGGTTCAGCGGGCCATCAGCGCCGATGAGGAAGCCATCAAGCGGCTGTGCGCCAACTACATTGACAACGTTAAGGCTTATACCCAACACGAAAAGGTCATCAATAAATTTACCGGGCAAACCGAAGAGCCGGATGAACGGCTGATGCGCAGCATCGAGAAGAAAATCGACATCCCCGAAAGCCGCAAAGATGATTTCCGCCGCGAAATTATGAACTACATCGGCGCGCTGGCCATCGAAGGGAAAACCTTTGATTACACCACCAACCAGCGGTTGCACAAAGCTCTGGAACTAAAGCTGTTTGAAGACCAAAAAGATAGCATCAAACTTAGCACCCTGGTTAGCCAGGTCATTGATAAAGATACCCAGGAAAAAATCGACGTGGTCAAATCTCGTCTCATCAAGAATTTTGGCTACAACGAGCAAAGCGCCACCGATGTGCTCAATTATGTAGCCAGCATTTTTGCCCGCGGCGATACGGAGGAGAGGTAATTCAGGTAAAAAGTAATTAGTAATTGGATTTGTCCTGTTCCAATTACTAATTACTAATTACCAGCAACCAAACCCTATGCAACGAATAGAAAGAGACCTTAACCGTTTTCGCAAAATTGTTCGAGGCCAAATAAAAAAGAACCTGCGCAAATACATGTCGCAAGGCGAGATGATTGGGCGGCAGGGGCGCCGGCTGGTCAGCATCCCCCTGCCCCAAATCGACATTCCCCGCTTTCGGTACGGGGCCAAACAATCTGGCGGCGTTGGCCAGGGCGATGGCGACGTGGGCGACCCTATTGCCCAGGGCGACCCGCAGGCAGGCCAGGGCCAGGCCGGCAGCGACCCCGGCGAGCATATTGTAGAAGTTGATATATCGCTGGAGGAGCTGGCCCAAATTTTGGGCGAAGAGTTGCAACTGCCCCGTATTGAACCCAAAGGCAGCAAAAAAAATATTGTCAGCGAAAAAGTAAAGTACAACCGGATTCGCCGGGTTGGGCCGGATAGCCTGCGCCACTTCAAACGCACCTACCGCGAGGCGCTGCGCCGGCAAATTAGCAGCGGCACCTACAACTTCAAGAACCCGGTTATTGTGCCCATTCACGACGACATTCGCTATCGCTCCTGGTCAGAAAACCCTGTGCCAGAAAGCAACGCCATTATTATTTATATGATGGACGTTTCCGGCTCGATGGGCACGGAGCAAAAACAGCTCGTCCGCAACACGGCTTTTTGGATTGAAACCTGGCTGCGCAGCCAGTACAAGCAAATAGAAATTTGCTACATTGTGCATGATGCCGCCGCCAAGGTTGTCGAAAAAGATATTTTCTACCGCCTGCGCGAAGGCGGCGGTACCCGCATCAGCAGCGCCTACAAGCTGTGCAACCGGGTTATCGACGAGCGTTACCCCCCCTCTGAGTGGAATATTTACCCCTTCCATTTTAGCGATGGCGACAACTGGGGCGACGGCGATACTGAAACCTGCGTAGAGTTACTGCGTAACGAGTTGCTCCAAAAAAGCAACCTGTTTTGTTATGGGCAGGTGCGCAGCCTGTACGGTTCCGGCAATTTTCTGCACGAGCTTCGCAAGCATTTTAGCGATGATGAACGAATGGCAACCAGCGAAATTGCCAACCCCGATGAAATCTACGACGCCATTAAAGCCTTTTTGGGCAAGGGCAGGTAACAGGCAATGAAACAAACCAAACTCCCCCCCGACCTGCAAGCCGCCTGGGAAGAAATTGAAGGGCACGCCAAAACTTTTGGGCTGGATTTTTACCCCATCATCTTTGAAGTGCTGGATTACGAAACCCTGTACGCCATTGCCGCCCAGGGCGGCTTTCCTATCCGCTACCCGCACTGGCGCTTTGGCATGGAGTACAACCAACTTAGCAAAGGGTACGCCTATGGCCTCAGCGTAATTTACGAGATGGTCATCAACACCGACCCCTCGTATGCCTACCTGCTTGAAGGCAACGAAATGGTGACTCAAAAAATGGTGATGGCCCACGTAGCGGCTCACGTTGATTTTTTCAAAAACAATATGTGGTTTGCCCATACCAACCGCAAAATGCTCGATGAAATGGCCAACCACGCCAGCCGCGTTCAGCGCCTGATTAATCGCTATGGGTTGGAAACTATTGAAGATTTTATCGACACCTGCCTTTCGCTGGATAATTTAATTGACTATCACGCCCCCTACATTAAACGCCCCGAAGCCAAAACCGAGCCATCGCTGGTAGAAGGCGAAGCAGAACCCCAAACCGTAACCGGCCTGAAAGTTGAACGCGATTATATGCGCGATTACATCAATCCGCCGGAATTTTTAGAACAGCAGCGCCAAAAAATTATCGAAGAGCAGCAAAAGGCCCGTCAATTTCCAGAAAATCCGCAAAAAGACGTGCTGCTGTTTCTGTTGAATTACGCCCCGCTGGAACGCTGGCAGCACACCATTCTGGAAATTGTTCGCGATGAAGCCTACTACTACGCCCCGCAGGGCATGACCAAAATCATGAACGAAGGCTGGGCGTCGTACTGGCACAGCAAAATAATGACGGAAAAAGCTTTAACCGATGCCGAGGTGATTAGCTTTGCCGACCACCACGCCGGGGTTGTCTCTACCAGCCCGGGGCGGCTGAATCCCTACAAACTGGGGCTGGAACTGCTGCGCAATATTGAAGAGCGCTGGAACAAGGGCAAATTTGGCAAAGAGTACGATGAGTGCGATGACATTCAGGCCAAACGCAACTGGGACCAAAAACTGGGGCTGGGCCGTCAAAAACTGTTTGAAGTGCGCCAGCTTTATAACGATGTTACCTTCATTGACGAATTTCTAACGCCCGAATTTGTAGAGCAACAAAAACTGTTTAGCTTTGATTACAACACCTACAACAATATGTATGAAATCTCCTCGCGAGAGTTTCAAAATATCAAGGAGAAATTGCTCTTTCAGCTAACCAATTTTGGACAGCCCTACATTTGTGTAGAAGATGGCAACTATAAAAACAGGGGCGAACTTTACCTGAAACATCGCCATGAGGGTATCGACCTGAAGGTGGATTACGCCAACGATACGATGCACAACCTTCACCACATCTGGACTCGCCCCATTCACCTTGAAACCGTGGTTGATGAGACCCCCTGTTTGTTTTCTTTTGACGGCAAGGAATTTAAAAAGCAAAAGATTTGAGCGAGCCTGCCGGCTACCCAAACCTGATGACTGTATTTACAAGGAGGTAAAGAGATGAACTTAAAACAACAGGTCATTGCCCAACTTGAGAAATTGGCGGTTAACGGGCCAAAAAGCGTTGATGCCGTGGCCCAAGAAAAGGGCTACATCATTGGCATTGCGGCCAATAACCAGGGCGTCGCCGCCTCTTTGAGCCTGCTGGATTATGACCGCTACAGCGCGGCGCTGCAATCATTAGAGGTTATCAACAAAAACCTGTCTATTGAGCAGGAACAGGCGCAGCATTATTTACAACAGGTGGCCGCTCAAATTTCGCAACAATTAACCTATCTTGAAGAGCCGCTGGCTCTGCTGGAGTTAAGCGCCATTGATAATGTGGCCCAGCTTCGCAGCAGCCCGCCTGCGCATACCGCCGAAAAATCAATTTATTGGGAGGTATCGGTGCAGGTTAACCCTTACCCCCGCGCCCGGTTGACCCGTTACCAGTGGGTTGCCAACCGCCACGAGCGCGTGGTTGTCACCTATCCGGCTACATTTGCCACCCTGGGCCGCCTGGCTGAAGATTTAGCC
>CAZAPG010000012.1:23295-144640 GCA_964486935.1 uncultured Caldilineaceae bacterium
TTGGGCCGAATTAACAGCTCGTAATCAATCTCCTGCGGCGAGTCGTTTCTAACGCGAATAAAATAGACGGTATTGGACACAAAATGGCCGTCCCATTGCCAGGTGTGGGAATTGTTGATTTCGCTGTATTCGGTAAAGCTGCCGGCGCCCAGCGGTTTCATTTTGTCGCCATCGCCCCGCTGCCAGATGGCTTGCTCCTGGTAGGGGTAGATTTCAACATTTACGTAGTGGGCCACCGTGCCCGGCTTGTGGGTAAGTTCCAGGCCGTAGGGCAAAAAGTCAAAGCTGTTGGGGGCCGTGTTGGGGGTGTGGTAACTAAACCAGATATCTTCTCCGGCGGCCAGTTTGCCCTGGGTGAGTCCTTTTTGGGCAACCAGCGGCGCGCCGATATCTTTGCCGGTGGGGGTGGTATCGCCGCCGGCAATCAGGCTGGCTACCTTGGTGTAGACTCCGTTGGGGTTGTCCCACTCGATATTGATGATGTCATCGGGGTACAGGTAGTAGTCAACCCATTTGTTGGTATCGTTGGTAATTTTGATGAAATACTGGTCGCCATCTACCACGGTGCCGTGCCACAGCCGCTCGCCGGTAATGTAGTCGTTATCTCTGGATATCCAGGAGCCGACTCCAAAATGCTCCATATCTTGCGGCGTGCCGCGGTCCCAAATCTGGTACTGGCTGCCAGTAAATAGCTCAAAGGTGACATGCCGGGCCAGGTTGGGTTCGCCCGGCGTAAAAAAGAGAGTCAGCGAGAAGTTTTCAATCAACTTATCGTCAACTTTGCCGGGGGTAAAGGTGTACCACTGTTCGGTTTTGGGACCCATCCGCCCGACGTTGGGGCCGTACAGCAGCTTGACCGGGTTGTTGGGGTAAATGTTATCGCCTTTGAGGGTGTCGGGCGCAACGGGTTGCTCCGGCGCTGCCGGTTCCTCTACCATCACTTCCGGTTCGGGTTCGTCATTATCGCCGGCATCGGCGACGGCGGCGGGCTGGGGATTGGGGTCAACCGGCACAGCCGCCGGCTGCGCCGGGCCGCCATTGCCCGGCAGCCAGCCCAGCATTGCCGCCGACATAAGCCAGGCCGCGGCCTCTTGCGGCGGCAGCCCGTTAATGGCCTGCGCTGCCAGCAGCCAACTGGTTGAGTTTGGGGAGCCGTCGGTAATATCTACCGGCAGGCTGGCGGCTACAGAGGGCGCGGTTTCGACGGCGTCGGGCGCAACCACCTCACCCGGCACACTCACCGAGGCCGGGATAACGCTGGAGGGGTGGGTTACATTGGTTTGAGCGTCGAAAAAGGCTTCAAAGCCGGTATTCTTTTGCCCCAAAGCCGTTAGCCTGAATTGCACCGGGCTGGGCGACAGATTGAAAATACGAACGTAATAAACCTCGTTGGGGGCAACGGGGCCGGCCCACAGGCGTTCGCCGGTGTTGGCGTTAAAATCAGTGCTGGCGGGCGTGCCCAGCCCCAGGCTGTCAACCGGGCCGCTGCTATCTTTAAGCCAGGCTTCTACCTGGTTAAAGGTAAACACCTGAAAATTGACTCGATTGGCGGCGGCAATGCCTTCGGCTTCAAAATTGAGACTGAGAATAATGGCGTTGTAAGCCGAGTCGCCCAAATCAATGCGGCTGTAGGCGTACCAGTGCTCCTGGCCAGGGTTAAGGCTGCCGGTATTCAAGCCGCTCACCAGCAAATCGGCGGCGTAGGGGCTACCCCCCACGCCCTGAAAGGCCCTGGTGGGAACGGTTGTCAGAATGAGCAGCCCAACCGCCAGCGCCGTAACAATTATTGTCAGCTTTTTATTTAACTTCATTCTTACGAAACTTCCTTCCTTCAGGTTAGGCCATTACACACAAATAGGGGCATATAGCCCCTGGTTCACCGAAATTTGGCGGTGATGGTAAACGGCGCGCAGGCTGCTATTGTGTCCCCAATAAGCCTGCGTTGATGGCCGGTTATGGTAACACATTTCAAAAAGTGCGTCAATTTTGAAACAGCGGCTACAACGTAATAATTTCTGCCGAGTTGGCGGCGGTGTCGTAAATGGCACAGGTGGCCCGGCCCTGCCAGCCCAAAATTTCGCCGGGGTTCAGCCACAGACACTCTCCAAACCGTTCTTCGCTTTGCTGGTGGGTGTGGCCGGAAAACACGGCCTGATAATCGCCGGTGCGAGCCAGGGCTTTGGCGTAAAACGGGTAATGGGTAACGGCCACCTTCGCGCCGTCAAAGTCCAGTTCGGCATATTCGCCGTGCAGGTTGAGGTTGGGAAACTGGTTTTTGGCTACGTTAGAAATGGCAAAGCGGTCGCCATCGCCGTTGCCAAACACTACGTGGATATCGCCCTCAAATTCATCGGCCATAACCCGCGAGGGTATGGGCGAGCAGAAATCGCCGCAAAAAATAAGGGCAGCCACGCCACGCTCTTTAAACACCAGCAGCGCCCGGCGCAGGTTTTCAAGGTTATCATGCACATCGGAAAATATGCCAATTAACATTATGGGTCTCCTTTAAATCCTCAGATAATATACTTACCGGAGTCACAACGCGCGCGTTGTGACTCCGGCAGGCGTTACACAACGAGGACTGCATCATTCTATTAAATCCAGTTCAAGCTGCATAACCTTTGTACTCAGCCGGGGCCACCGTACCCCGCAGAGTCACGGCGGTTTCCCGCAGTTCCTTTCAAAGTTGAAGATGTGGTTGAGCATCGGGGTATCTTCAAAGTTTGACCAATTTTAACCGGACTGTAGGCGCGAGTCAACACTATTGTATTTTAAGGAAAGGTAAGAGCGAGACAACTCGGCGAGACCTTTGCTTGCAAAAGCAATCTCAATCCGGGTTGTCTCGCTCCTGCTTTTTGAGCGGATACCTCTGACCCAAATTTGTCCCCGGGAAAGGAAAAGAAGGTTTATTGTCCAACCAAACGATTATGGTATAATGTGAAACAAATAGAGGGGAGCGCAAGTCTGGTGGGTCAAAAATTAAAAATTGTTCTTTCAGATTTGCATATTGGGGCCGGATACCCCGCTAATCAATTAGAAGATTTCAGGGCTAACGAGTCGTTTGTTGAGTTCTTGCATCAAATTGCCCGCGAAAGCGAGCGCGACAAACGCGAAACAGAGTTAATCATCAACGGCGATTTTTTTGAGTTTTTGCAGGTACCGGCCGTTGATAATTTCAACCCGGCAATTCTCTACCCACCCGAAACCTACCTCGACTCATCTCAAGACGCCTCAATCAAACGCTTGAACATTATTGCCGAAGGCCACACCGATATTTTCAACGCCCTGTCTGATTTTATGCACGTTGAAACGGCCCAACGCAGCATTACCATTATCAAAGGCAATCACGATGTCAATCTATTTTGGCCGGGGGTTAAAAGTCGCCTGCGAGAAATATTGGGCGCTTCCGGGCGGCGGGCCTCGCTGCTGCGCTTTGCCGATGAATTTGTTAGCCGCGAGAAAATTTACGTGGAACACGGCCACCAGCACGCCGAAAGAATGAACGGCAGCTATGATTCCTTTGACCCGCGCTCGCCCGATGACCACAACCAGCTTTTTTACCCGGTCGGCTCGCAATTTGTTATCAACTTCTTCAATCAAATTGAGGCTGATCGCTGGTTTGTAGACCACATCAAACCCATCCCTACCCTTATTTGGTATGCTCTGCGGTGGGATTTTGATCTTGCCAGCCGGGCGTTGGTTAGTTTGGCCCAAATAACGCCACAATTGGCCGCTGACAGCGCCCCCTGGCCAGACGCGTCGCCTACCGAGGTCCTTTTGGCAGAATTGGACCAAGATGATAAACGGCAAAGCTCCTCCACACGCTATCATAATGACCCTGCCTTCAGATTACAATTGAACCGGCAAATTCAACATTTTCTGGATGACATCAACCCCGATTTTCTGTCGTCGCCGCATGTTATGGATGACCCGCTGGAAATGGGGCGGGCACACCAGGAGCAGCAGCACACTATGCTGCGCCAGGCTGCCCAAAAAATAGCCGACCGGGAAGGGGCCAGTATTATTTTATTTGGCCACAGCCACTACCCCACTCAAGAAAAACTGAGCAACGGCAGCACCTATATCAACACCGGCAGTTGGGTTGAAGATTTTTCCGACGCGCCCCATCAAATCTGGCAAGCCCTGTTTAGCGGGCAATTACCACCCAGCTCGCCGCCGGCCCGGCTGCCCTACGCCCGCATTGATTATGATGAGCAAGATTTGCCCAGCGCCAGATTGCTCTATTTTAACAACAAGCCGGCCATTGCGCCTCCGCCTTTGCTGCCGGTCGATATTGCCCCAACCGAGGCCGATACCCAAAACCGGGGCTTTTTTGCCAAAATAGTCCGGCTGATAAAACCAAACAAATAACCATGACCCTAGAACTTAACCAGGTAGCCCCCCAGGTAAAAGCAATGGGGCGCAGTTTATCAGAGCAGCGCCCCCGGCGAGACGAAATTCTGCAACAGGCGCAAGCATTACTGCGGCAATTCTCAACGCAATACAGCGCCCTGGCCGACCGGATTCAGCAGGCCGAAAAAGTTCAGCAAACCCAGCGTTTTGGTTGGGTTGGGGCCGCCCCCACCAACCAGGCTTTAGACCGGGCCTATCCCCTACCCGCCTGCCCGGAGCGCGTCACCGTCATCGCCAGCGACGGCTCTCAAATTTTGCCCGACCCGCACGCTATTGCCCTTTATTACTTAATCAACACCGGCAGCATCACCTACCGGCACGGCTCTAACCGCAAACCGGAAACTTACAACCCCACCCCTCGCCTCTGCTTTGAGCCGGAAGAGTTGCTCGACGAGCTGGGCCGTCTTATCTCGCCCGGCGAGGTTAATGTTAAGCGAGACCTGGCCGAGCTGGAAGTATTGATTGACCGGGTCAGCTACCACAACCTCACCGACGAGCCGGTAGTTACGCTGATGGACGGCCAGCTATCGCTGCGCGTTATTGATTTGCCGTTTGACCGCCAGCAACAATATCAAGAGCAGTATGTCGGCCTGCTTGACCGGCTGCGCGAGTTTGGCGGGCTGCTGGCCGGCTATATTGACCGCCCCCGCAGCACCTTTGTGCTGGCGCTGCTGCACCTGGCCTCGCTTGAGCCGGAGGCCATTTCCGAAGAGTCTTTACGGCTCAACCCCTTTCGCCATTTGACCGATATTGAACTGTTCGATTTTTTGCAACCGGGCCAGCGCAGCGCCGTTTTTTCGGTGCGGGCCAAGGGGCTGGAAAAATACCAGCAAGCCGGGCACGGCATCCACTTTTTCTACCTCAACGTAGGCCAAACCACCGGCGGCCCGGCGCTGGCGCGGGTCGAAATTCCGGCCTGGCTGGCCGCCGAGGAAAAGGCGCTCGACGTGGTACATGCGGTGATTGTGCGGCAGGCGCACATTACCGGCGGCTATCCCTACGTGCTGGCCCGGGCCGATGAGTTAGCCATTATCACCAACGAGGAGCGCGAGGCGCTGGAGATGATGCTGGCCATAGAATTGCGCCGCCAGCATGTCAACCCGCAAATTTCACAGAAGCAACGTAACAAAAACGCTTACAGAGCGAGCAAAGAAGGTTTCGGTTTATGACCACGACGCTTCCCATTGGCTGGGTGCTGCGCGCCAGCACCGTGGGCTTTACCGTGGGCTGCCGGGTGCTGCAACCCAGCGTGCCCCAATTTGGCGACCTGGTAAAAGTACCGCTGCCTAACGACGACACCAACATTTTTGGCCTGATTTACGACGTGCAGGTTCAGGACGACCCGGCGGTGCGGCAACTCATCCTCACCGGGGAAATGGAGCCGGAGGCCGTGCTGGACCAGCGCGAAAACCGGCTGGTGCCGATTGAAATTAGCGTGCTGGTAGCGGGCTTTCAGCGGGGCAAAAAAGGCGTAATTATGCAAGGGCTGCCGCCTCGCCCGCCGTTGAGCCTGGATATGCTGATTATGTGCGACGAAACCGACCTGCGGGCTTTTACCAAAAATCTGGACTATTTACGCCTGGTGCTGACCGCTGCCCAAATTCCCGCCGATGAGGTGGTCATTACCCACTTGCAGCGGGCCGCGGCTGCCCAGCCGCCGGAGACGCGCCGTTCGTTTCTGGTGCGGGCCGGGCAGGAGCTGGTGCCGCTGCTCAACTCGGATTTGGTGCGGCTGAACGCCATTTTGAAGCGAATCAACCCCGACGAGGAGGCCCGGTAGGGTCAAACAGATGCAATATACCCAAGAGGAATTAAACCAGATTATCAGCGCCGGCCAGCGCCCGCTGTGGCTGAACAACGCCGATTTGAGCGGCGCGGATTTGCGCGGGGCCGACCTTTCAAAAGCGCGGCTGCTGCGGGCCAACCTGGCTGGGGCGGATTTAAGCGGCGCCAATTTGAGCGGCGCGGATTTAACCTACGCCAATTTAAGCCGGACCAATTTGAGCGGGGCCAATCTGGCGCAGGCCTCGCTGGGCGGGGCTGATTTGAGCGAGGCCAATTTGAGCCGGGCCAATCTGCTTGAGGCCGACATGAGCCGGGCCATGCTCGCCGGGGCCGATTTGAGCGGCGCAATTTTGCAAAAAACAAATTTCAGCGAGTCGAACCTGGGCGAGGTCAACCTGGCTGGGGCGGATTTGAGCGGGGCCAACCTGAGCGAAACCACGCTGATTAAAGCCAATTTGAGCGGGGCCAACGTGAGCGGGGCCAACCTGCGCGAGTCTGATTTGAGCCGGGCCAATATTGAGGGCGTCAACCTGGCCGAAGCCGACACCGAATTTGCCATGCTGCCCGACGGCACTATAGATAATACAGTTGAATGAGTTTTCAAACTCCACAAACTCTATGAACTCGCCTGCTGCATGTAAACGGTGCGAATGGGATAGGGGATGTCGATGGCGGCAGTTTCAAAGGCAATTTTAATCCCCTTGACCACCGCATCTATTGAGCCAAAATAACCGGCTTCGCTGGTGTCAATCCAAAAATAGAGAGTGGCGTTGATGGAGCTGTCGCCAAACTCTTTGAAAACCACAAACGGCTCCGGCTCGGTTTTGATGCCGGGCAAGTCGTGAACTACATCCAGCATAATATCGTGAGCTTTTTGCAGGTCAGTATCATAGGCCACGCCCACGTCAATGTTGATGCGTCGCTGCTCAACCTTGGAGTAGTTGGTAATGGGGTTGCCGTAAACCTGGGCGTTGGGGATAATCACCAGCAGGCCGTCCCAGGTGCGGATGGTGGTTGAGCGAATTTCAATGTTGGTGACAGTGCCGCTATAGCCGCCGGCCTCAACCGCGTCGCCAATATCAAAGGGCTGCTGCACCAGCAGCAGGATGCCGGCCACAAAATTTTCAGCAATATCTTTGAGCGCAAAGCCAATGGTAAAGCCGGCAATGCCCAACCCGGCCACAAAGCCGGTTACATCAAAATCAACCGTCGCCAGCGCCCAGATAGTTCCCAAAATAATAATCGAGATTTGGGCCACCCGGGCCAGCAGCAACTTGACTTCGTTATCAACCTGGCGCTTTTCCAGGGCAGAATTTACCAACCGGTATCCTAATCGGGCCACATAAAGCGTCAGCAAAAAAATAATAATGGCGACAACCAGTTTGGGCAGAAACAGCAAAAATTGGTTTAAAATGGTTTCCAGCGGGCTAATTTGGGCAAATAGTTCATCCATCATCAAAGCGAAACTCCTCTAAAAATGTTTATCAGTTATTTGGTTCAGCGTTCAGAGTTTGGGGTTGCCAGTAGCCAGAACTATGAACCCCGAACCCTGAACTCTAAGCATTGTATAAATTTTGAGCTATCAGACAACTATTAAGGCAGTTGAAGATTATGGCAGACAACGACACCGTTGACCTTGACGTTTATTTCTCCCGGCCCGATCCCGCCACCCAAAAACTGGGCATGGTGATGAGCGGCTCTTTGAGCAAAGGGTTGGAAGTTAAGCTCGACTCCTCGGCCCCGCTCGAAGATATTGCCGTGGGCCGCTACGTTATCATCGAGGGAGTCAAGCATCGCTTTTTTGGGATGATTACAGATGTGACCCTGGATAACACCAACCCCCAAATTGAAAAGACGCCGCCCGATGTCAGTAGCCCCTTTCTACGCGAAATTTACGCCGGAACCAGCACCTTTGGCCGCATCCACGTCTCGCCTATGCTGGTGCTGGACCAGGAAGCCGAGCAGCCCCGCCCGGTCAAAACCATTCCCGGCCATTTTTCCACCGTGCGCGCCGCCACCGAGGAAGATGTCAATATGGTTTTTGGGGCCGAAGATGAGCAGCACTTTCACGTTGGCGAGCCGCTGGATATGGAAGAGGTGCGGGTTAACCTGGACCTGCACCGCATGGTTGAGCGCAGCGTGGGCATATTTGGCAAAAGCGGCACCGGCAAAAGCTTTCTGACTCGCCTGCTGCTGGCCGGGGTCATTCAGCGGCGGGCCGCCGTTAGCCTTATTTTTGACATGCACAACGATTACGGCTGGGAAGTGCAAACCGAAAACCGCACCGCCGTTAAAGGGTTAAAGCAACTCTTTCCCCAACAGGTCGCCATTTTCACCCTCGACGAAGAATCGAGCCGCCGCCGCCGGGCCAAATCAGATTACACCATTGTGCTGGACTGGTCTGACATTCAGCCTGAAGATATCGAGATGCTGCGCACCACCCTGGATTTGAGCGACCAGATGATTGGCGCAGCCTACACCCTGCGCCGCATTTGGGGCCGCAGTTGGATAAAACAACTACTGCAGGCCGACAAGACCGATATCGACGCGCTGGTAGAGGGCAGCAACATCAACCGCTCCAGTTTAGACGCCCTCAGCCGCCGGCTGGACCGCCTGAGCCGGTTCGACTTTTTGCGCGAAAGCTGGAAAGGCGACTCGGCCCAAACCATTATCGAGTACCTGGAAAAAGGCATCAATGTAGTGCTGGAGTTTGGCCGCTACGGCAACTCGCTGGAAGCTTATATTCTGGTGGCCAACTACCTGACCCGCCGCATTCACAATATGTACGTGGAGCGCGTCGAACAGGCTTTGGGCGACGCCGCCCAGGAGCCGCCCCAGCTTTTAATTGTAATTGAAGAAGCCCACAAATTTTTAGACCCCCAAATTGCCCGCCAGACAATTTTTGGCGCCATTGCCCGCGAGTTGCGCAAATACAACGTCACCCTGCTCATTGTTGACCAGCGCCCATCGGGCATTGACGAGGAGGTGATGAGCCAGATTGGCACCCGCGTTACTGCGCTGCTGGATAATGAGCGGGATATCAACGCAGTGTTCACCGGCGTATCGGGCGCGGGCGCGCTGCGCGAGGTTCTGGCCCGGCTCGATACCAAACAACAGGCGCTGATTATGGGACACGCCGTGCCCATGCCGGTTGTCATCCAGACCCGCACCTACGATACCGCTTTTTACGCAGCAATGGGCTTTAAAGATGAAGCTGCGCTGCGCGCTACCCGCAGCAAGCGCGTCAACCTGATGCGCGGCGAGGTTGAAGAGGGCATCGACTAGCCCAAATTTCTATCTTGCCGCAAACAACTATGTGGGTTATAATTTCATGCAATTACCGTTGTTAGCAGGAGTTTGTTTTGTCTGGCTCAATCAACAACTTACCAGACCCCCCAAACGAAACCGGCCCGGATTTTGGCAGGCCAAATCCGCCGGATGAGTCGTCCCAAGCTGGCGACTCATCTACCCGGATGCCCCTGCCCGATTTTAACTCTGCTGCTAAAAAGGCCCGGGAAGAAGCCAACCCTCTAAAAAGCTCAAGCGCAACCCCCAAAAAACTGGATGAGATTTTGGCGGCGCAACGCGGCGCAGAGGCAGACAAACCGGCGGCCAAACCGGTCTACAAAATTTCAGCCGCCGAGCCGGATTGGTCAACTTACGTAATGCCCCCCCTGGCAGATGAAGAATCGCCCACCGAGGAGTCAGCCTCTACCCTGCAAACGGCCTGGGCCATTGCCCGCGAGGTGGGCGAAACCATCATTCTGACCCTGATTATCTTTTTCGTCATTCAGATGTTTATCAGGAATTTTCGGGTGGTTGGCACCAGTATGGTCAACAACCTGCACGATGGCCAATACCTTATCATCGACAAGGTTTCTTACAGCCCTTATTTGATAGAATATTTAGGGGTAGGCGGCCCCCAACGAGGCGACGTGATTGTGTTCAAACCGCCCAGAAATCCCAATGATGATTATGTAAAACGAGTCATCGGTTTGCCGGGCGAAAAAGTGCAGGTGATAAAAGGGCAGGTATACATTAACGACAATTTGCTGGAGGAGCCGTATCAGCCCTTATCCGGTTCATATACTATGCCCGCTCCGGTTGTGGTTCCCAACGGGCAGGTATTTGTTTTGGGCGATAACCGCAACAATTCCAACGACTCTCACAACTGGGGGCCGCTGCCGGTGGAAAATATTGTTGGCCGGGCCTGGATTTCGTACTGGCCGCCCGACCAGTGGGGCGTCATCCCCCGGGATGCCCCCACCGATGAAGCAACCCTGAAGCATCTTTTTAACCAATTTACGCCCAGCGCCAACGCCCAAAATGAGCAGTGAGCCAATGCCCAGACCTGTTGTCACCGTTGATGATGTTCGCGCCGCCCCACCCGGCAGCACGTTGACAATTTCTCCGGGCGCAATAGTAACCGACCTGGCCCGCGAGTTGGCCCGCGACAAACAGGTCAAACTGGTTGAAGGGGCGCTGTCTGAAACAATGCCCATATCTACCAACCGGCCCATCATTGCCATTGGCTCTGACCACGGCCCCTCATTTCCAATGAAAGAGGCGCTCAAACCCTATTTAGAGGAGCTAAACTTCACCCCGCTGGATTGCGGCGCCTACTCCCCAGACAGCGTTGATTACCCGGATATTGCTTACGCCGTGGCTCAACAGGTGGCCGGCGGCAAAGCCTGGCGCGGTATTATTATTGATGGCGCGGGGATCGGTTCTTGTATGGCGGCCAATAAAGTGCCTGGTATTCGGGCCGCGTTATGCTATAATCAGGCTATGGCCCACAACAGCCGAGAGCATAACAACGCCAACGTGCTAACCCTGGGGGCCGGAATGATTGGCCTGAACCTGGCCCGGCTCATTGTGGCTACCTGGCTCAAAACCGAATTTGCCGGGGGACGCCACCAGCGGCGAGTCGACAAAATTACCGAAATCGAACAACGCTTTTTGAAAGGCCATTTATGACCAGTTTAGACCACCAAACCATCAACCGGCTGGTTGACGTAATTAGCCAGGAAATTTTGCGTATCATGCAAGAACAGGGCAAAATACCGGCTGTCACTTTTGATTCTTGCGCCGATTGTTTGGGGCAATGCGCCCAACACTGCCCCGATAAAATTATGGCAGCCATTCAGGCCGGGGCCGAACGTTTTACAGCCCAATTGGGCATTGGCCGGGTGAACCCGGAAATTGGCCATCTGATTGACCACACCCTGCTCAAACCCGAAGCAACCGTGCAGCAAATTACCCAACTCTGCCACGAGGCCGCGCTTTACAACTTTGCCTCGGTCTGCGTAAACCCCACTCACGTTAAGCTGGCCGCCAATTTGCTAAAAAATTCGGATGTGAAGGTATGCACGGTAGTCGGGTTTCCCCTGGGGGCCACCTCCACGCCGGCCAAAGTGGCCGAAACCGAGCAGGCGCTCAATGACGGCGCTACCGAAATTGATATGGTCATTAATATTGGCGCGCTCAAAAGCGGTGATGACGACCAGGTTGAACAAGATATTGCCGCCGTGGCCCAGGCCGCGCACCGGCGGGGCGCAATTTGCAAAGTGATTATCGAAACATCACTGCTTACCCAAGAAGAAAAGATACGCGCCTGCAAATTGGCAAAAAAGGCCAGGGCCGATTTTGTAAAAACATCCACCGGTTTTAGCGGCGGCGGCGCAACCATAGACGATGTAGCCCTGATGCGGCGCACCGTTGGCCCGGCCATGGGCGTTAAGGCTTCGGGGGGCATTAAAACCCTGAGTGATGCTCAAAATATGGTGGCCGCCGGCGCAACCCGTTTGGGCGCCAGCGCCGGGGTAAAAATTATTCAAGAGGCACAGCAGTTACTATGATGAACATCTGCCCATCGTGCAGAATTGGGCGTTTAACCAAACGTTACATGGCCTATATAGAGTGGTACGGCCACAGTTTATTAGTGGCAGACCGGATGCCCGTGCAGGTGTGCGATGTTTGCGGCGAACGCACCTACGACGACGAAGCCATAGAAAACTTGCAACAGTTGCTCTGGTCGGGCTTGCCCGTGCCTAACCGGGTCATCTCCAGCCGAAATACCTGATATGTTAATTGCCAAAGTTGTAGGTTCTGCCGTAGCAACCATAAAAGATGAAAAGCTGGCCGGCACTAAACTGCTGGTTGTCCGCGAAGCCGATACCAGCGGTGAGCCTATCGGCAAGCCGCTCATAGCCATCGACACGGTTGACGCCGGGGTGGGCGACCTGGTTTTAATTGCCGCCGGTTCATCGGCCCGACAAACAAATATTACCCAAAACCGGCCGGTTGACGCCGTAATTATGGCCATTTTGGATAGTCTGGAAGTTGACGGCAAACTGACCTACCAAAAATCCTGACACCCTATCCGAGAAAATTCCCCACCGATGCTATTAGGAAAAATTGTTGGAAC
The DNA here is from genome assembly GCA_964486935.1 of uncultured Caldilineaceae bacterium. Taxonomy (GTDB): domain Bacteria; phylum Chloroflexota; class Anaerolineae; order 4572-78; family J111; genus CAZAPG01. Next base: position 35,921 of record CAZAPG010000012.1, read on the forward strand.
CGCCGTAGCCACTATCAAAACGCCGGCGCTCCAGGGCGTCAAACTGCTGGTTGTTCAATTGCTTGATAAAAACTTGCAGCCGACAGGCAACCTGCAGGTTGCTGCCGACGCTACCCAGGCCGGTATCGGCGATATTGTGTTTATGGTCAGAGCGCGCGAAGCCGCCCTGTCGCTTGAAGAGAAATTTGTGCCGGTAGATTTGGCCGCCATTGGGGTGGTAGATACGGTAGATGTTGACCCATCAATTCAAAATTTTGAGCTATCGCCCGGCTACTCGATATTTAGATAACAGAGCCAACGCCAGTGGTTATTGCTAAAGTAATTGGCACCATAGTTTCTACCATTAAACACCCGGCTTATCAGGGTTATAAATTGCAGATGGTTCAGCCGCTCCATTTACCCGGACAAGAGCCGGACCAGCCATTTTTGGCATTGGATAATGCTCACGCCGGCATTGGCGATACAGTGCTGGTTATGCGCGAAGGCAATGGCGCCCGGCAGATTACCCAAATAAAAGATGCGCCCATCATCTCGATGATTGTCGGTGTTTTAGACTCGATAGAGATAGCGTAACTTAAGGAAGCGCAACAATGAGTACAGTTCAAAGGCTTAATACCGGTCGAGTTACCGCCGATTTTTTCACCAATAGTTACCGTTTTTCGGCAGCCATTATGGTGTATAAGCGCCGCCTGATAGATGTGTTGAGCGACAGAATGACCGACTACCTGGATATGGTTGATATTTATGTGTCCAGAATTAACAGCCCCGGCAGCATTGTGGCCACTTATCAAAAAGGTTCGCTGGTTAAAAACGAAATCACTTTTATTCTGCTGGCCGACGAGTTGGAAGCTACCTCAAAAGAGCGATTTTACAGCTCCCGCAATAACATTCCCGTTTTTATCTCAGTCCCTTCATTTGAGATACACGGGTTGCTCCAATGGGGCGTTAAAGATTTGGATATCAAAAAAATTCTTTCGCTTGAAACTCAAAATTTTCTACCCATTACCAATGTCACGGCGGCCAACTCGCTACTGCCAGAAGTTACTTTTCAGGGGCCAATCGCATTGGTTAACAAAACCAAGGTTCAGGTTTTATGCGGAGACGACCAAAAATAGACCCCCTCTAAACTATTAGACCTATGGCAAATATTCTGGTTATAGACGACGACAAAGATATACTTCGCCTGTTAGAGTTTACGCTTAAGCGGGCAGGCCACACCGTTATTACCTGCCCCGACGGCGTGCAAGGGTTGGCTCAGGCCGAAGAAAAAACACCGGATTTGATTGTTTGCGACGTAATGATGCCCAAGATGACCGGGTATGAGTTTTGCAAAAAAGCCCGCGCCAACCCAAATTTGGAAGAAGTGCCAATCATCATCTTTTCGGCCCGGTTTCAACCTGTCGACAGGCAAACCGCACTTGACGCCGGCGCCACCGATTACCTGCCCAAATCTACCGCCCCAGATGCGCTGGTAGGCCGCATTGCCGAATTACTGCCGGCAACAGCAGCAAAAAAGCCCGCAGCCAGGGGAATGATTGGGCTATTCAGTTTACGGGGAGGCTCCGGCGTTACCTCGCTGTCGGTAAATCTGGCCATTGCTGTGGCATTGAGCCAAAAAACCAAAGTTTCTTTGATAGACCTGGCGCTGTTGGGAGGTCACGCGGCTTTAATGCTCGGCGTCAGACCCACCAGCAGCGTACTCAAATTGCTCAACAGCATCAACGACGGTAATTTTTCAGCCACTGCCGTCCAGCCCCATTTTATTCAGCACAATACGGGCGTACAATTGCTGGCATCCGCGCCAACGTATCATCAATCACTCTCGATTACCGACGACCGCCTGATGCGGATGGTAAAGGGCTTGAAGTCAACCTTTCCCATAACCATTCTGGATGCACCTCATATTCTTGAGGCCCACTTTTCGCCAGTTTTACAACTGTTAGACAAAATTATTGTTGTTCTCTCGCCAGATATGCCCTCGGTGCAATCCACCGTTATTGCTTTGCAGGGATTAAACCAGTTGGGAATGGAAAACGACAAAGTGACGCTGCTGGTCAATCAGGTATCGCCACATAACCCGCTGCCGGTCGATACCATTCAAAAAGCCATTAAACGTCCTATCAAGGCCTTTATTCCCTTTGAACCTGATATGATCAAAGCTGTCAACAGCGGCAAACCCCTTTTAATCAGTAGCCCCAAATCGGCCGGCGCCATTGCTATTGGCAAACTGGCCGCTACCCTATTTACATGAAAAAATTACCTATGACGCAAACTACCCCCACAGAAAATGGCCTGCGCCACGAAATTGTGCAGGTTGGCAAATTGCTCTACGAGCGCGGGCTTATTGTAGCCGCCGATGGCAATATCTCGGCTCGACTTGCCGATGGCAATATCCTCATTACTCCCAGCGGCCTGTGCAAAGGGATGATGACCCCCGACCAGCTGATAATAATTGATCTGGGTGGGCGCAAAATAGGGCCAGGTACGCCGGTCAACCAACATTTGAAACCCTCCTCAGAAACCCCCATGCATCTGGAGGTATACAAGCAGCGGTCCGATGTTCTGAGTGTGGTTCACGCCCACCCGCCTCATGCTATCGCTTTGAGCATCGCCGGAATCTCGCTAGCCGACTGTATGCTGCCAGAAGCTATTGTTTTTTTAGGACTCACCCCCACCACACCCTACGCCACCCCCGCCAGCGAAGAAAACGCCCGCGCCATCAGAGAAATTATCACCGGGCACGATGCCCTGATGTTACAACGCCACGGAAGTTTAACCGTTGGTGATAGCCCTTTTAACGCTTTTTACCGCACCGAAACATTAGAGCAAATTGCCAAAATTACATTGATGCTGCATCAACTGGGGGGCGGGCGACCCTTGCCGCCGCATCAGGTAGAAAAGCTGCTCAAGACACGTCAGGAAATGGGGCTGAGTCGCGCTGCCGATGAAGCCGAATTTTGCGACATTTGCGGGGTTTGCGCGGTAAACGGCCAGCACACGTGCCATCCACAATCCGGTTCCGGCCTGTCCGAAACCGATTTAGTCCGCACTATCACCGAGCGAATTATGCAAGAGCTAAAAAACAGGGGCTAATATATTTTCATTTCCCCTCTGTTTGATTTGCCTGAAACCCCTAAAAATGGTATATTACCCGCCGTTGCGCTTGCGGAACCTTACATAAATTAATAAGCCCCCGTCGTCTAGAGGACTAGGACACAGCCCTTTCAAGGCTGCGACACGGGTTCGAATCCCGTCGGGGGCACTGTATGTAAAGTTGTTGTGTGAAGACGCCAGTTGTTTGGGGCGTCTTTTTTGTTATCCCAAAGAGATGATGTATCACAAAAATTCAACATAACTTGGCCCTCACGATTTCAGCCTGCTACAACATATGAACAGGGCAGCACAAACCAGGTTCTTTGGCATACCAACCTTTTGGCTGTAAAATATAAGTGTTGAAAGAATTACTTCTCTATCGCCTCAAGAATCGAATAGGTGAGGTGCAAAAATGAGTCCGAAGTTACAATCAATTATCGATGCAGCTCAAGAACTTTCTCCCTTGGAACAGTTACAATTAATTGAGGCTGTTTCAGAATTTCTACAAGTCAAATACCAAATAACCCGGCCAACAGGCGATTTTTGGAGTCCGCAATCCGTGGAAGAACTGGTTCGAGCCCAAAACAGGCAACCTGTTACTAACATTGCTGATTTGGCAGCTGACTTCTGGCCGGAACAAGAATCGGCAGATGACATCATTGAATACCTCTACCAACAGAGACAAGAAGATCGGCTAAGAGACTGATGGACATTGTCTTGTTGGATACAAACATCGTGTCCTTCTTGCTTAAAAGCGATAGCCGGGCTGCGTCTTATGAGCCTTATCTACAGGGGCAGCAGTTAGCCATTTCCTTTATGACTGTGGCCGAGTTATTTCAATGGGCGGCTGTTCGCAACTGGGGAACAGATCGAGTGCACCAACTGGAACAGACGCTTCTCGAAACCTACACCGTGCTTGCTTTCGATATCAACACCTGTCGCTTGTGGGGCATAGTCCGGGCCAAATGTCGATCCGCCGGACGCCCCATCTCGCCACAAGATGCCTGGATTGCTGCTACTGCCTTGCAACATAAGCTTCCCCTGGTTACCCATAACCCGGCCGACTTTGAAATCATCGAAGACCTGGAATTAATCACCACCATAGATTAAGTTTTGACTAAAATCCTCCAATGCTACAATATGAACATAAACCCTGGACATAAGAACAATGGAAACACTATCACTGCAAGTCAATCTTCCCTCTGATTTGCTTTCGCTTTTGCGTCTTTCGCCGCAAGAGATGGAGCAAGAGATCCAACGCTGGGTCGCCCTGGAACTGTTTCGGATGCGCAGAATCTCGGCAGGCAAAGCCGCTCAGGTAGCTGGTCTCAGTCTCTATGAGTTTATGGACCTCACCCGACAGCACGATGTACCCTGGATAGATTACACCGATAATGAATTGGAAGCTGAGCTGCACCAGGCAGCAGCCCTGGGCAAAGCGATCCGAGATCAAGCAGAATGAGCATCACCATTGCCAATGCCAGTCCTTTAATCGCTCTCGCCAGGATTGACCAGTTCTCCTTACTCAAGGTACTTTTCCAGGATGTCATAATTCCCCAAGCGGTTTGGGTGGAAATCGTTGTCCATGGCACAGGTAAACCAGCCGCTGAATTAGTAGTCCAGGCCGAACAACAAGGTTGGCTCCACCGACAACAAGTTAGGGACACGTTCGCCGTGGCAGTGTTGCAAGCCAATCTCGGTGATGGTGAAGCCGAGGCAATTGTCTTGGCCCAAGAACTTGAGGCAACCTCTGTACTGTTAGATGATGATCTGGCTAGGGCACATGCCATCAGGCTAAACCTCCCGGTAAAAGGTACCGCTGGTATTCTGCTGGCGGCACATCACGCTGGTCTCATAACTGATCTCAAAACCAATCTTGATGAGTTGCGTACTCACAGTTTCCGGATGAGCGACCGCATTTATAACGCGATTTTGGCTCAGGCAGATCAAGGTTCGTGATAACTCAGAATATGGGTGTTTCAATTACCGGCAGTCCCTCCGTTTAAAAAAGAGAAGCCCCCAATCGGGAATGTTGGTCACTCAATCTCAACGATGAGCGCATCCTTTAATTCAATTCCCGTCGGGGGTACTTTATGTAAAGTTGTTGTGTGAAGACGCCAGTTGTTTGGGGCGTCTTTTTTGTTGTTCAAGTTATTTGATACTCGCCGGCTTGAGGGTTGGCCCGAAAAATTTGGCTACATCTCAGCCTTAAAGCCATTGGCCGCAATCGCATCTCGATACCAGAAGGCGCTCTCTTTGGGGATACGCTGTTGGGTTTCGTAATCCACGTAAACAATGCCGAAACGCTGGGTGTAGCCCTCGGCCCACTCAAAGTTATCAAGCAGCGACCATTGCAGGTAGCCGGTCACGGGCACACCGTTCTGGATGGCGCGATGTACGGCGGTCAAATGCCCTTGCAGATAGGCAATGCGTTTGGGGTCATAAACACGGCCGCGCTCGTCCGGCCTGTCCAGATAGCTGCACCCATTTTCGGTGATAATCAGTTTGGGGATGTTGTACTCAAAGTGGAGCCGGTTCAGCAAGCGGTACAGGCTTTCGGGATGCACTTCCCAGTTCATGGCCGTGTATTCCGCCTCCGGGTTGGGAACAGAATCATCCAGATGGGGAATATCTCCGGCCCGGACGATATGGCGCGTGTAATAATTTACCCCCAAAAAATCAAGCGGCGCGGCGATGGTCTCCATATCGCCCGGCTGCACAAAGTCGAGGCCGCTGGGCAGGTGGCCGTGCCGGCGGTAATGGTCAACCATATCAGCCGGGTAATGACGGCCATAGAGCGCATCCATAAACCAGCGAGAAAAATAGCCCTCCCAAATCCGGGCGGCATGGTAATCTTCCGGGCTGGCCGAAGCGGGCGTGGCGGGCGAAAAGTTGAGCACAATGCCAACTTCGGCGTTGGGTGTATTGGCCCGAATGCACTGAACAGCCCGGCCATGCGACAGCAAAATGGTGTGCGCGGCCCGCAACGCGGCAGGCCAATCTGTCCAGCCGGGCGCGTGGACACCCAGTTGGTGACTCAACAGGCTGGCGCACCACGGTTCGTTATGAGTAACCCAGGTTGTCACCCGGTCGCCCAGAGCGCGGGTGGTCACATCGGCCAACTCTACAAAAGCGCTGGCGGTTTCTCGTTCCGGCCAGCCCCCTTTATTCTGCAACGCCTGGGGCATGTCCCAATGGTACAGCGTTGGCAGGGGCGTAATGCCCGCCGCCAACAAGCCATCAACCAGCCGGCTGTAAAAATCCAGCCCCCGCCGGTTGACCTGGCCGCGGCCATCCGGCAGAATACGCGGCCAGGCGATGGAAAAGCGATAAGCCTGAATGCCCAACTCCCGCATCAGGGCCACATCTTCGGGCCAGCGGTGGTAATGGTCGCAGGCCACATCTCCGGTTGCCCCGTTTTTTACTTTACCGGGCGTCCTGACAAAGGTGTCCCAAATAGAGGGGGAGCGGCCGTCTTCGTTCCAACCGCCTTCAATTTGATAGGCCGAGGTTGCCACGCCCCAGACGAAGCCATCTGGAAATTGCAAGTTCGCCATAAAAATCTCCGTATAATCTAATTTATCACAACTTCGCTGAAAAAGAGTTTGTGGGTAGTGGCATCAACCGGCCGGCCAACTATTTTAAAATCTCCGGTCAGGGGTAAATCTGTAGCCGAGCGACCGGCCATAACCCGCACCGTTTGAGGCTGAACCATATAGCGCATCCGGTTATCATACATGCCAAGCTGGTGGGTGTGCAGATAAAAGGTGACAGTTTTGCATTGACCTGGCTCCAGCGACAGACGCCTGAAGCCCTTGAGCTTTAACGCCGACCGCGCCTCTTCTGCCTGACGGATGTATAACTGGATTACCTCATCGCCGGCGCGAGGGCCGCTGTTGGTGATATCGACGCTAATGGCAACTTTGTCGCCCGGTTCAACCTCTAACCGGTCAATTTGCAGATTGGCGTAGGTGAAGGTGGTGTAGCTGAGGCCGTGTCCAAAGGGAAAAAGCGGTTGGCCCTGAAAATAGCGGTAAGTGCGGCCATCCAGGCGATAATCTTCAAACGGCGGCAAATCATCAACCGATTGGTAAAAGGTAATCGGCAGCCGGCCGGCCGGGTTGTAATCGCCAAACAGAACATCGGCAATGGCCGCGCCGCCGGCCTGCCCCGGATACCAGGCCTCGACAATGGCCGGGATATGCGCCGCCGCCCATGTGACCGCCAGCGCGCTGCCGTTGGTCAGCACCAAAACCACCGGTTTGCCCAGGGCGTGAATTTTCTTTAACAAATTTTCCTGCATGGCCGGGAGTTTGATGTCTGTGCGGTCGCCGCCGGCAAAACCATCAATGTTGACCGGCATCTCTTCCCCTTCTAACTGTGGCGAGAGGCCCATCACCACCACCACTACCTCGGCCTTTTGGGCCGCCTCCAGCGCCGGCCACTCGTAATCTACCGCCGGCAATGCCCACAGAAGCTGTATCTGGGGGTCAAGCCCCTCGTTGACGTGCTCCAGTTGCAGGCGGTACAGCCGGCCCGCTTCCAGCTCAATCTGGGTGGATTTGAGAATGGGGTGGTGTTCCATTTTGTTTTGAAGCAGCAGCTCGCCATCCAGGCAGAGCCGGTATTCGCTAAAGCCGTTGGCTCCCAGATAATAGCTTCCGCTGACCGGCGGCGTCAGAAAACCCTCCCAGCGCGCGCTGAAATGGTCGCCCCACTGGCCGGTTAAGGGGCTGCTGTCTTTCCAGGTAAAGTTAATCTGGCTGTCAATCCGCTCCAGTTGGGGTTGGCCGGCAAAATGGGCGTTGGGGTAGTAAGCGCCGTTCAGCCCCGTTTCATTGGTATCTGGCTTGATAGGGCGCAGGTGCGCGGTGGGAATGACCTGCAACAGCGGCATCCCATCGGCCAGGGCGCAGCCGGGCGCGTGATAAACCACGGTTTCAGGGGAAACTTTCCGGCGGATGCCCTCGAGGGGGGTGAGGGCTGTAGCTGGCGTACCGTTATAATTGCCCAGCAAAATCTGCAAATCATCCGCGTTTGGCCCAATCACGGCAATCGAGCCGATATTTTTGGAGAGCGGCAGCAGGTTGTCCTCGTTTTTGAGCAGCACGATTGACTCGCGGGCGGCCCGCAGCGCCAACGCCTGATGTTGGGGCGAGTTAATCACGTCTGGCGGAATTTGGGCGAAGGGGACCATGTCCGGCGGGTCGAACATGCCCAGTTGGAAACGGGCCGTAAACAGCCGTTCAACCGCCCGGTCGATAGTTGCCTCATCAATCAAGCCCTGCTCAACGGCCTCTTGCAAGGCCAGATAAACCCGGCCGCAGTTCAGGTCGCAGCCATTTTTTACGGCCAGGGCAGCGGCTTCGGCGGCGGTGGCTACAATTTTGTGATTCTCAAAAATGTCGAGGATAGCCCCGCAATCGGAGACAACGTAGCCGTTGAAGCCCCACTCGCGGCGCAAAATTTGCTCCAGCAGGGTGTGGCTGGCGCAGCACGGTTCGCCATTGATCCGGTTGTAGGCCCCCATCACCGAGGCGGCCTTGGCCTCTTTAACGGCGGCCTCAAAGGCGAACAGGTAAAATTCGCGCATATCCCGTTCATCAATCCGGGCATCGAAATGATGGCGCAATGATTCCGGGCCGCTGTGCACGGCGTAATGTTTGGGCGTGGCGGTTACTTTGAGGTAGCGGGGGTCATCGCCCTGCAGCCCTTTGACAAAGGCGACAGCCAACCGGGCGGTGAGATAAGGGTCTTCGCCGTAGCTTTCTTGCCCGCGCCCCCAGCGCGGGTCTCGGAAAATATTGATGGTGGGCGACCAGTAGGTCAGACCGGTGTACATTTGGCGGATGCCGCGCCGGGCGGCTTCATGGTGTTTGGCGCGGGCTTCGTCGGAGATGGCGGTGGCAACTTCGGCCAGCAGCGCGTCGTTCCAGGCGGCGGCCAGCCCGATGGCCTGCGGAAAGACCGTGGCCAGGCCGGCGCGGCCAACGCCGTGCAGCCCTTCGTTCCACCAGTTATGTTGGGCAATATCCAGCCGCTCGATGGCCGGCGCGGTAAAAACCATCTGCGAAATCTTTTCCGGCAGGGTCATCCGGCCAACCAGGTCTCGCACGCGGGCGGCAAGAGGCTGGCGTGGGTCGAAGTATAAACGTTCAGCGTCATGAACTGCTGCGGTCATGGATGGTTCCTTCAATCAGGTTATTTTCGGGCGGCGCGGGACGGCTTATTCTTTAACCGACCCCATAGCAATGCCGCTGACAATATATTTTGAAAAAACAAGATAAACAATAATGATGGGCACAATGGTTACGGCCAGCCCCAGGTAGATAGCCCCGTATTCGGTGCGGTAAACGTCGCCTTTCAAGGTTTGGACCAGCATGGGCAGGGTGTATTTCTCGATGGATGAAATCAGGATGAAGGCGTTAAAAAAATTATTCCATGAGGCGATAAAGGCGAAAATACCCATAGTGACCGCCCCCGGAATTGAAATCGGCAGCATAATTCTGTGAAAGATGCTCAATTCGCCGGCGCCATCAACCCGGCCGGCATCAATGAGGTCTTTGATAACCACCGACTCAAGATATTGTTTGCCAAAAAATACGGCCCCGGCCGAGGCCATAGTGGGCAAAATAAGCGAGGCGTAATTGTCCGTCAGCCCCCAGCGGGCCATGTACTGGTAGAACCCAATAATTGAAAGCTGCGTCGGAATCATCACCAGAACAACGATGAAGTTGGAAAAAAGCCGTTTGCCCCAGAAATTGTAAACAACAATACCGTAGGCCGTGAGTAAAGAGAAATAAACGGTAATCAGCGTTGAAGCAACGGCCACAAACAGGCTGTTCCAAAAGCCGCGCCACAGGTTCAACCCCCGGCCCAGCAAAATACCGTAATTTTCCAGCAGGTGAGTGCTTGGCATCAAACTAAGCCCTTGTTGAATTTCGACGGTAGAGCGGGTTGAATTTACCAGCAACAACCAGATAGGAACAATGGTAATCATTAAAAGAATAAAGAGCATTATGTAGACAAACCCGCGAAGGACCATTGTGTTTAGGCTGTAATGTTTCAGCATCACGACATTTCCCCTTACTACATTATTTTTCATTCTGAGGATCATGACCGCGCCGCCCTGTCTCGCAAGAAGTAAAAAATACCCAGCGCGCAGATGCAGGTCATAATAAAAACCACAACCCCAACTGTCGAAGCATCTCCAATGTGGCCTTTACTGCTGCTGAATTTCAGATACATCAAAATGTTGTTCGTCATAATTGAGCCGCGCGGCGAGCCTCGGCCATCGGTCAAAAGGTAAGGAATGTCGAACATTTGCATGCCCCCCACCAGCGAGGTGACAAAAACATAAATCAGAATGGGTTTTAACAAGGGCACGGTTATCCGCCAGAACATCTGTTGCTCATTAGCGCCATCAATCATGGCCGACTCATAAAGAGAAACCGGTATCGAAGTCATACCGGCCATCAACAGGATGATGGTTGCGCCAAACCACATCCACCATTGAATAAAAATAACCAGCCCCCGGGCAATGGTTGCGTTTTGCAAAAATTGCATCGCTTCCGGCAGCAGCCCGGTTCGCACCATAAATTGGTTGACCGGCCCGTAAAAGGAGAAGAGGCTAAAGAAGAGGGCGGCCACGGCGGCGGGCATCAGCAGATTGGGCAAAAAGAATATCGCCCGCCACAGGCCCACGCCCTTGATTTTCAACCGGAGGCTGGTAAACCAAACCGCCAGTAACATGGCAATGCCTATTTGGGGGATAAAATTCAGCAGCCAGATAAGCCAGGTATTTTTGACCGCATTCAGAAAAACATTATCGGCAAAGAGGCGTTCAAAGTTTTTTAAACCAATAAAATTTGCCTGACTGCTTAACAAGGTTGTGTCTGTAAAACTCAGGTAAAGGGTGTTGTAAACGGGGTACAGGCCAAACAACAAAAAGCCAATTATAAAAGGCGCGATAAAAAGGTACCCATAGTGATCTTTTTTGAGTTTCATTTGAGCCATCAAATTGCCTCCTTTGAAAATGAAATTGAGAAGCGGGGCTTGGGGCGACCGAAGGAAGGTTCCCCCAAAAATCCCATTTTCGTCATCGGTGGCGCGCTAACGCTCGTGACGACTCCTCTGAAAATACGTCCTCTGAAAAAAAGATTATGCGACCTTGCAACCTGCGACTTTGCTTATTACTGCCAAAGGCGCAGGCTCTACCCATTCTCCGTAAAATGGGCCGGTGTATCTTGAATACACCGGCCCACAATACTGTGTCAAAATACTTAGGGAATAACTAAGTCTGGAAATTCAATGCGGAGACTGTCTTTCCAGATCGCCCACATGTCCTCTTCGCTAATTTCATTGTTAAGGTATTGGTTGAGCGGGTCATTGAGGGCGCGTTGAATGGCGTCATCAGAGCCGGTCATCAGCTTGGCGTTGACGGAAGGCGCGGCTTCGGCAAAGCCGGCGTACGAATTTTGCCCGGCCAAAAAGGCGCTCAGTTCGGAGTCATCAAAGGAGGGGATAATCTTTTCAACAACCACCTGGCTTGAAACAAAGTCGCCGGGGGCTTGCATTTGGTCGGCCGGAACCTGGGGATCGATGGCTTTGAGGTAATCATTGGTATAAACGCCGGTGGCCCAATTGGTCAGGTTTTCTTCGTCCAGGGTGGCAAAGCGAACAAAATCTTTGGCCAGCTCCATATGGGGGCTGCCTTTGACGACGCCCAGCCAGGTGCCGCCCCACTGATAAGGCAGCGGCCCGGAAATAACGCCCCAGTCGCTGCTGGTATCGGTAGAGCCATCGGCCGATTTGGCGTTAGGGGCCAGCACATAGGGCAAACCCCAGGTGGGCAGAAAGTAACTGAAGACTTTTTTGGGATTGCCCTGCGCGTCAACCAGGCTATCGTTCATGCCGGCAAACCAGCCCTCTTGCCACTGCTGGGCCTGAGCTTCGTAGCCCTGGTCGCGGAACAGTTTGGCGGTTTCGACATATTTTCTCACCATGGGGTCAACCACCAGATTACCTTCAACAATCCAGGGCTGCTCCCGGTTGGCAAAGAATGGATTTTGGAAATCACCGCTGGAAGCGACCATGTAGGTGTCTCCGCCGGATTTCTCTTTGACCACAGCCGCCGCCGCAATGAACTTGTCCATGTCAGACAGCAGGGCCTGAACTTCGTCGGGGTCGTCGGTGCCAAAATATTCTTTGGCCAGGCTGCGGCGGTAGAACAAAGCGCCTGGGGTGGCCTGGTAGGCATAGGCTTTGGTAACGCCGTCGTGCGTGCCAACATCAATTACAAAGGGGTAAGTTTTAGCGGCTTCGGCGGCGGGCAGCAGTTCACTCAGGTCTTCCAGAAAATCGGACTCAACCAGCTCTTTGACAAAAGCGGCTTCCAGAGCGATAACATCGGGCGTATCTGCGGTGCCCAGGGCGGCCTTCAGTTTGGTCTGGTATTCCCCGGCAGTCATGGGGATCATGGTGTATGTTATATCTACATTGGGGTTTTTGCCTTCATAGGCAATGGCCATGGTGTTGATTTCGTTGGTAAATGACCAGACGTTCAGCACCGTTTTTTCGGCGGGGGCTTCGGCAACCGCTTCTTCCTGAGCCGGTTCCGCGGCGGGCGCCTCGGCGGCGGGCTGTTCCTGAGCCGGTTCGGCCGCGGGTTGCACGCTGCTGCCACCGCAGGCGGTTAGCGCCAGAGTTGAGATAATCAGCAAACTTAGTATATATAGAATTGACTTACGCATTATTCTTCTCCTAAAGGTTATGTTTGTTGATTGGTTAAATCATAATGGGTGTGGACTCCGGGTTCACACCGGTTTGGGCAAGTCTTCTTTCTTCTTTGAAAAGATGGGAAGGAAGGCTTGCTTTTAATTTGAATAACTTTACCCCCTATACCACCTCCTTTGTTGATAACGTTTCCGGTAACGTTACCGGAAGAGTAAAAAAATAGGCTCTAAACGGCCCGGCAAGAGCCGCGCGCAATGAGTCGGGTAGGTACTTTGTGGATAGTCTCTTTCAACTTTTCCCCGTTGATAAGTTTCACCAGCATTTCCGTAGCCGCTCGCCCCATCTCGCGCACGCTCTGGTCTACGGTTGTTATACCGCCGGGCAGGTAATAAGCTGTTTCCGGGATATTATCAAAGCCTACTACGGATAAATCATCGGGGATTTTCAGCCCTATTTGGTGAGCGGCTTTGATAACGCCAAAGGCAGATTGGTCATTAGCGGCAAAAATAGCCGTTGGGGGGTTAGCCAGGGCCAGCAATTGCTGGGCGCAGCGGTAGCCAACATCTATTGTAAAATTGCCTTCTTGCACCAAATCGGGGTCAACGGAAATTCCGGCCCGCTGCAACCCGTCAATATAACCCTGATGCCGGCGGATGCCGCTTTGCAGGTCGGTACGCCCGCCAACAAAGCCAATGCGACGATGGCCAAGTTGAATCAAATAATCCATCACGGCCAGTGCGCCCTCGCGGTTGGTAGAAAGTACAGAGGGAAAGTTGGTGTCTCCGGGATGATGGTCAACAGCTACAATTGGGTAAGTGGTAGGAAAAGTTAGCGCCCGTGGAGCCACGATGATGATGCCATCGGTGATGCTGCCGTTGAGTAATGAAATGTATTTTTGTTCACGGGCGGGCCATGAACTGGCGGTGGCGTCGCCGCCGGTATAGGTGATTAAATCATAGCCAAATTGGGTGATGGCCTGGTTGACCCCTTTCATCACTTCGATGGTAAAAGAGTCGCCCACATCAGGCATAATCAGGCCGATGACATTGGTTTTTCGGCTGCGCATGCTTTTGGCAGCCAGGCTGGAGGTGTAGCCCAGGTCTTCGATAACTTGCTGCACGCGCTCATAGGTTTCAATGGCAACATCATCTTTGTCGTTTAATACGCGGGATACGGTGGAAACTGAGACGCCGGCAGTTCGGGCAACATCGTGGATGGTAACAGATGTTTTTGGCCGTGGCATAGGTTAGATTCTCGATTTATCATCTTTTCCGGTATCATTACCGGTAACGTTACCGGTAATGATACCACAAATCAATACAGTTGTCAAGAGTTTTTTTTGCAAAGCCGAAAATCAGAGCAGGCAACCCAACCTGATAATTTAAACGCAGACAATCCGCCCGTAATGCTACTAGACATAACAAAATCAGCCCGGAATTATTGTCTAACCCAACGAACCGTGCTATACTCTAACCAGGTAATTATTGCTCCTTTACAAATTCAGTTTTGCACGAGACCGCGCAAACGAGTAAAATGTTAAAACAAATTAGGAGGCGCTGCATCAATGGCCAATATTCTCTACGCAGAAGATGACCGTGATTGTCGTGAACTTTTTGCCTTTGCCCTGCGGCATCACAGCCACAAGGTATTTGAAGCCATCAATGGGTCTCAGGCGGTGCAAATTGTTAGAGAAGAACCCATCGACCTGATTATGCTCGACGCCCGCATGCCCATGACCACCGGCTACGATGCGGCTCGCATTCTGGCAAAAGAAAAACCGGAAATTCCGGTAATTTTTCTGAGCGCCCGCGCCATGCGCCGAGAAATCACTATGGCCTTTGATTGTGGCCCCATGGTAGTTGATTATCTGGTTAAGCCCATTTCGCCAGACCAGTTGGTTGAGCGGATTGAGCACATTATCGACGATTGTCGAATTCGGGGTATGGCTACCGTGAGAGAAGAAAACCTGGCTCGGGAGTTAGTGCCTGAGTGGTAAGTATGGGACGGCACCGTTGAACAGTATTCGCGCAGCACTAGAGCTTGCCCTGGGGCTTTTGCCCGAAGAAGATTACGACCTGCTGATTAACACGGTTGTAACCAGCGAACACAAGGCAGGCTCTATTATTTGCCGCGAGGGCCACCTTGAGCACATTTTATACATTATTCAAGAAGGCAATGTCGCCTTTACCAAGCAAATGGACCAGGGCGAGCAGTTTCTGGGCATTCGGGGCAAGGGCGAATTTTTTGGCGAACTGGGTGTTTTAGATAGAGCGCCCCGCGCCGCCACCGTTCACGCCGTTTCAGATTGTAAACTGATTGAAATTGACGAAAATACCTTTAACACCATTTTAACCCGCAGTCCCTCCGTATCGCGGGCTATTATGCGCGGCCTGACCCGCAGCGTGCGCGATACCGACCAGATTACCATTGCCGAACTTCAGCTAAAAAATCAGGAATTGGCCCGCACCCTGGATAACCTCCGCGCCGCCCAGGCCGAGCTGGTTCGCCGCGAGCGCCTGAAGCGCGACCTTGAAATTGCCGCCCAGGTTCACAAAAATATTCTGCCCATCGCCTTCCCCAACTTGCCCAATTTTGAATTTGCCGCCTTAGCTCGCCCCGCCAGAGAAATTGGCGGCGACCTGTACGATGTCATCGCCATGGACGATGACCACGTAGGCATTGTTATGGCCGACGCCTCGGGCAAGAGCGTTCAGGCCGCCATTTATATGGCCATTGTCCGCGCCCTGTTTTTAAGCCAAACCCAGGCCCATCTCTCGCCCATCGAAGTGGCCCGCTATGTTCATGAATTGCTGCTTAAAGTGTCAACCGCCGAAATGTTTGTGACCGCCTTTTACGCCAAACTCAACCCCCAAACCCGCCAAATGACCTACATTCGCGGCGGACACGACCGGCCCATCTACTACAACTCGACTACCAAAGAAACCCGGCTGCTCGACGCGCCGGGCCGCTTTTTGGGGCTACTGCCCAACCTGATTTTAGAAGAAGACTCGCTCACCTTTGAGGCCGGCGACGTGCTGGTTTGCTACAGCGATGGCGTCACCGACGCCACCCGCGCCAGCGACAACCAAATGTACGGCATGAAAAACCTGCGAGCCGTTATTGCCAAACAAGGGCATCGCCCGGCCCAGGAACTGCTAGAGATAATTGTTGATGATATTGACAACTTTAGAAACGGCGCCGAGCAGCCCGACGACCTGACCCTGCTGATTACCAAAGCCGTTTGACTCTCCGACAGCCCGTTGAAGGACAAACGCTCAAATTACGTATAATAGCCACGGAGAATAACAACCATGGCAGATTGGCAAAATATGAAAACACGGCAAACGCGCCGCCCGCGCCGTTTAGAAGAAGTGAACTCAGCCGAAATTGGCTTTCCCGTTGCCTGGGTGCTGATTGGCGCGCTCTCCGGCCTGATTATTATTGGGCTGGTGGGCCTGGGCGTGGTCAACATTGTGCGTAAACAAGCCATCACCCCCACCCCGTCGGCCATTCCCGGTCTGGCCCCCACCCAACCCATAGCCGAATCAACAACCCAACAGCAAGCCGCCACGCCCACCATTCCGCCGGTCGTTACCCTGGAACCCACCGCCACCCCCATCCCCACCGACACCCCCACCCCCGCCGCGCCCACTGCCCTTGAACCCGGCGTTTACGGCAAAGTTATCAACACCGAAGGCGCCGGCCTGAGTGTACGAGCCGGCCCCGGCACCAACAACGCCCGCATCGGCATTGCCCCGGAAAGCAGCCTGGTGCTAATTTTAGACGGCCCCCGCGCCGATGAGAACTTGCAGGAATTTGTCTGGTGGTTTGTGCGCGTTGAAGACGGCACCGAAGGTTGGGTAGTGCAAGACTTCCTGGAACCCAGTTTGCCCCCGGCACAAACAACAAATTAAACCCAGGTAATTGATAATTGCAAAATTTGAATTATAATGAGCATCGCTACAGGGCGATGCTTTTTTATTAGCACCCAACGACCACACACCAACCGGGGGATGAATGACCGACAACCTCACCAACAGGCTGGCCGAGCTGCGTAAAGAAATAAACTACCATAGCTACCGCTACCACACCCTCGACGACCCCATCATCAGCGATGTTGAATACGACCGGCTGATGCAAGAGCTACGTAATTTAGAGGCAGACCACCCGGAGCTGGTCACGCCCGACTCTCCCACCCAGCGAGTCGGGGCCAAACCGCTGGACAACTTTGAAAAAGTCACCCACCCCATCCCCATGACCAGCCTGGGCAACGCCTTTGATGACGACGACATGCTCGCCTGGTTAAACCGCATCAAACGCCTGCTGCCCCAAGGCGTTACCGCAGATGACCTGGAGTTTGTAGTAGAACCCAAAATTGACGGCCTGGCCGTGGCCCTCACTTACGAGGCCGGCGTGCTGGCGCAGGGAGCAACTCGCGGCAACGGCGAGGTGGGCGAAAACGTAACCGCCAACGTGCGCACCGTTAACAGCATCCCGCTGCGCATTCCGGTTAAACATGATGGCCCGGCGGCCCCGGCCCGCATCGAGGTGCGCGGCGAGATTTATTTTCCCATTGCCGCTTTTAACAAATTCAATCAAGAGCAGTTGGAAAAAGGCGAAAAAATTTACGCCAACCCGCGCAACCTGGCCGCCGGCTCGCTGCGGCAGCTTGATAGCAAAATTACCGCCCAGCGCCCGCTCGATTTTTTTGCCTACGCCATTGGCTACGTTGAGGGCGCTCAGGTAGACACCCAAAAAGCGGCGCTCGACTATTTGCAGGCCCTTGGCTTTCCCATTAATCCCGACATTTTGCACACCGGCAATTTTCAAGAGGCGCTCAATTTTATCCACGCCTGGATGGAAAAGCGCGACCAACTACCCTACGATGCCGACGGGGTGGTTGTCAAAATAAACAGCTTTGCCCTGCAACAGCAATTGGGGGTGGTGGGCAACGCGCCCCGCTGGGCTATTGCCTATAAATTCCCCGCCCGCGAGGCCACCACCAAAGTGCTGCAAATTAAAGGCAACGTGGGCCGCACCGGTCAAATTACGCCCTACGCCGTGCTGGAGCCGGTAGATATTGGCGGCGTTACCGTGCGGCAAGCCAGCCTGCACAACTATGATGATTTAGCCAAAAAAGATATCCGCCAGGGAGACACGGTAGTCGTCAAACGGGCCGGCGATGTGATTCCCCAGGTGGTCAAACCCATTTTAGACCTGCGCCCGCCCAACTCGGCGCCGCCCCAACCGCCCCAACGATGCCCTGTGTGCGGCGAACCAACCACCCGCCTGGGCGACGACGTGGCCCTATTCTGCATCAACTCGGCCTGCCCGGCCCAACTGGTGCGCCAAATTGAGTATTTTGTCTCGCGTGGGGCCATGGATATTGAAGGCTTTGGCATAAAAATTGGCGAGCAGTTGGCCCAGGCCGGGCTGCTTAAAGATATTGCCGATATCTATTTTTTAGAGCGCGAGCAACTGTTGAGCCTGGAAGGCTTTGCCGAAAAAAAGGCCGACAATTTAATGGAAGCCATCGAAGCCAGCAAACACCGCTCGTTTGAACGGTTTTTAACCGCGCTGGGTATTCGCTACGTGGGCAGTACCGTAGCCGGCCTGATAACCGGGGCGTTTCCCTCAATTGACCAACTGCGCCAGGCCACTCAGGAAGATTTGGAAACCATCGAAGGCGTGGGGCCGCGCATTGCCGAATCAATTGTAGAGTGGTTTAGCCGCCCGGCCAACCAGAAACTCATCCAGAAATTTGGCCGAGCCGGAGTCAACATGGCCGCAAAGCGTCGGCCTGCGACAGAAACTGCGCTCCAAACCCTAAAGGGGTTGACCTTTGTGATTACCGGTACCCTGCCCACCTGGTCAAGAGACGAGGCCAAAGCCTTTATCGAGCAGCGCGGCGGTAAAGTTATCGGCAGCGTATCCAAAAAAACCGGTTATCTGGTTCTGGGTGAAAACCCCGGCAGCAAGCTGGTCAAGGCCCAGGAGTTGGGTATCCCAACATTAAGCGAAGCCGACCTGAAAAAATTGGCCGGGGAAGCTCCAGAAACGTAACTAAACCTTTTGCCGGGTGTTGGTAAAAGGCGAAATTCCCTGATTTGCTTGATTTTTTCAAGCAAGATAAAATCGGGGGGCGTGTCCAGAATTTTAGGAAATCTGGACACCTTCAGCTGGGGGGATTCGGGGGGATTCCCCCCGCGCCCCCTGTCTGTCCTACAATCTTGGACAGACCCAAATCGGGGCGCAACACTGTACGAGAGGAGAAAAAATGACTCGTGTTGTTATTACCGGTCTAGGCGCAGTTACCCCCATTGGCAATAGCGTTCATGCCTTTTGGGAAAATATGAAAGCCGGCGTTTCGGGGGCGGCCCCAATTACCGCCTTCGACGCTTCGGATTATGATATTCGCATTGCCTGCGAGGTGAGGGATTTTGACCCGGCCAACTGGATGGACAAAAAGACAGCCCGGCGTTTAGACCGCTGTATTCAATTTTCTATTGCTACCAGCCGTCAGGCTTTGGCAGATGCCAGCTTTGAAATTACGCCAGATAATGCGCCGCGTGTCGGCGTAATTTTTAACAGCGGCGGGGGCGGGTTAAGCGGCATGGAAAGCGCGTCGTACAAACTGCAAGAAAACGGCCCCCGCAGCGTTTCACCCTTTTTAATTACCAACATTATGCTCAACGCTGTTTCATCCTGGGTGTCAATTGAACTGGGCACGATGGGGCCGCTCAATAGCTCGGCGCTGGCCTGCGCCAGCGGCAACCACGCTATCCTGGAAGCTTATCATCTCATCAAGCGAGACGAAGCCGACGTTATAATTACCGGCGGCGCCGAAGCGGCCATTTCGCCGGTTATTTTTGCCTCGTTCAACCGCATGGGGGCGCTTTCTTCCAGAAACGACAACCCCGCAGCGGCCAGCCGCCCCTTTGATAAAGACCGCGACGGCTTTGTGTTTGGCGAGGGCGCCGCCGCCTTTATTTTAGAAAGCGAAGAACACGCCATAGCGCGTGGCGCTAAAATTTACGGCGAAGTGCTGGGAGGCCGCTTAACCTCCGATGGCTACCACGTGACCGCGCCCCGGCCCGACGCCAGCGGGGTGATTGCCGCCATGCAGGGCGCGCTCAAAACCAGCAGCAAAACCATCGACGACGTGAGCGCCATTTTTGCCCATGCCACCAGCACTCCCCTGGGCGATGTAGCCGAAACTCTGGGTATTAAAAAAGTATTTGGCGAGCGCGCCTACCAGATTCCGGTAACGGCCAGCAAATCCGAGGTGGGGCATATGTTGGGCGCGGCCGGGGCAATATCGGCGCTGGCGGCCATCAAATCCATCGAAGAAAACATCCTGCCGCCAACCATTAATTACGAGACTCCCGACCCTGAATGTGACCTTGACTACGTGCCAAATGAAGCCAGAAAACATAAAACCGATTTGGCGCTCATCAACGCTTTTGGCTTTGGGGGACACAACGTTGTGGTTTTAATTGGTCGTTACCACGCGAACGGAACGAGTTTGTAATTTTAACTGTTCGACAAATCAAAACGTGAAACGCTGGCAACTGCGGCGTTTCACGTTTTTTTTGTTGCTCTTCAAAATAGCAGGGCGACCCGCAAGGAAGGCGGTTAAAGTCAATCCAAAAAATCTCGCAGGCGGCGGCTGCGGCGCGGGTGGCGCAGTTTGCTTAGGGCCTTGGCTTCAATCTGGCGGATGCGCTCGCGCGTCACCCCAAATTTTTTGCCAACTTCTTCAAGGGTGTAAGCGCGTCCATCTTGCAGGCCAAAGCGCAGTTGCAGCACCCGATTCTCGCGGGCCGTGAGCGAGGCCAGCACATCATCCATTCGCTCAGATAACAATTGGTACACCGCCGAGTCATCGGGGGCCAGGCCGTTATCATCTTCAATAAAATCGCCCAGGGTGCTGTCCATATCCTCGCCCACTTCCATCTCCAGCGAAAGCGGAAACTGCGACGCCTGGCGAATACGCTCCAGCAGCCGCAGGCTAACGCCCATTTCATCGGCAATTTCCTGCTCGGTGGGGGTGTGGCCATTGCGCTGCACCAACTCTCTTGATACGCGAGAAAGTTGGGTAATGCGCTCGCCCATATGCACCGGCACGCGAATGGTCCGCCCCTGGTCCGACAGGGCGCGGCTGACGGCCTGCCGAATCCACCAGGTGGCGTAGGTGCTAAATTTAAAGCCGCGCCGGTACTCAAATTTTTCAACGGCTTTAATCAGGCCAATATTTCCCTCTTGAATCAAATCCATAAAGGAGACGCCGTGCCCTACATATTTTTTGGCAATGCTGACCACCAACCTGAAGTTGGCTTCTATTAAACAGCGCCGGGCTTCCTGACCTGACTCTATCTGTTTTTGCAAATGGTCGCGTAATGAGGGGTCTAACAAGTGGTCTGATTTGGCCAGCTTTCCGGCAGCCTTTTGGCCGGCCTCAATTGCTTTGGCCAACTCTACTTCTTTTTCGCCGGTTAAAAGGGGGATGCGGCTGATTTCTTTAAGGTATAAAGCAACCGAGTCTTCAACATTTAACTCAGCGTTGATGGTCCGTTTTCTGCGCCAGGGGGAACCATCAGATCTATCGCTATCCAGGTCATCGCTGCTGTCCTCGTCGGAAGCCACCCAATTATCATCTTTGAGTTCAGGAAGAGCATCAAGGGTTTGTCCAGACGCCCCTCTCCCTTTGGCCACAAGTTGGCCAATTTGTCTTGTAGATTCTGACTGCGTGTGGTTTGCCAGCATAACGCTCTCCCTATTGTCATTTGAACCTTGCAGCTACGCTGCCGCTAAAAATATTAATTTTTAAGCATCAACTTTGAATAGGATTTTTGTGACGACCGCAATTGTGGCACTTGCATTTAATGGCGCGATGAGTCACTGATAGGATATGATTTATGTCAAGTAGTATATCACACTTCTTATCCCAATTCAAGCGGTTCGACAAATTTTAAGTAAACGATATCGGGTTATATTGTAAGTTAAACACCAATCCCCCCCAAAGCTAAACCAGTATATGATACTTTTAGACATAATTCAATAGTCAATTTGTCAAAATTATTAGCTTAGGGGGTTACGCCCTGTTTGCGCAAGGTGGTTGACGAGATATCCTGCCGAAATTCGGCTTCGGGGATTTCTGTAAACAGTTCGGTGTATCCGCCGGGGAGCGACAAATCTTTCAGGGTTAGAAAATGGTCATTTTGCAGCCGGCCTGCTACCAAAAACCGACAGCCGGCCACCCTGATTTGCCGGAGCGAGGCTAACATTTGGTTGGGGTCATCATTGTAAAAGCGGGGTTGAATGAGGCGCTGGGCGGTATCCGCGCCCAAAATAAATTCGCTGTGGGGAAAAATTTGAGCCTTCTGGCTAAACAGCGGAGCCGTTGTTAACAGCACCGGGGCATAACCGGTAAATTGCGACACCCGCAAATGGGCCTCAGCCGAGTCTATGGCTGTTTTTTCGGCGTTAATCAGCGGCAGTTCAAAATAGACTTTTTTGTTTAGCAGCTCGGCAACCGTTCGAGCCATTTTTCGATGGCCCTTGTGCAGCGGATTAAAAGAGCCGGAGAGCACCGCGATATGAGACAACTGCCGGCCGGGAGTCAACTGACCATCAGGCCAGGCAATGACCAGTTCAAGCTCTCTGGCAAGCAGCCGCTCCAACAGGCCAACCGGTTCAACGCGCTCCTCCAGATTCTCGTTAGCCAGCAGCCGCAGGGGCAATCGAGTTTCAAGGCCGCACACGCGGGCCACTGCATTCAAAATGAGCCGGCTGATTAACTGTTCCTCTTCATGGCGAGTCCGCGCGCCCTTTTCTAAAATCAAAGAATAGGTAATAACTCCCTGGGCGCTGCTTACCGCCACGCAGCAGCGATGCTGGCCGCGCTTGGCGCGGTCGGTGGCAATGGCGGCGGTGCAGCCGATACCAGCCACAGGCGGGCCGTGTCCGGTCAGATGCGCCGCCCGAATGTAGGCATTGGTGGCCAGCGCCCGCGCCACTTTGGACGAGGTAAATTGCTCTGGCGCAAAGCCGGCTCCCTCGGCCACCGAGGCGGCGGCGTAGCGGTCGGTGGCTTCGAGCACGGTGCGCGATGAGCCGCCCACACCGTGCAGCCAGGCCAGCGCCTGCGCTCCGGCTCCGGCAAATTCAATAACCACCATGGGCGGCGTGGCGTGGATAGCTTCAACAAAGTTGTCTAAATCTGCCGAAAACATTAAATACCCGCTCAGGCCTTAACCCTTTTGAGCTTTGGCCCCGGCCGAGGATTTATCAGACTTTTGAGCTTTTGGGGCGCTGCCGGCCTCGGCTTTGGCTTTTGCTTTGGCCCGGGCTTGTTTTTCGGCGCGCGCTTTGGCTTTGCTCTCCTCATACTCGGCCATCATTTTTTGCGTTTCCTCGGCGGCGGCTTCCAATTCGGCCTGCATTTCTTTAACAGACACCTTATTTACAGCTCGACACGCGGGGCAGACGGCCTGATAATGGGTGGGCTTTTTCTTTTTCAACTTATTTAGTTCAAACCCAACAAAAGCGGGGTCTAAATCAAAACGACGTTTACATTTAAAGCAGGTATGATGAATCAAAATTTACCCTCCGGGCTGGTTAAATTTACCTGCAACATTGTACCGGAGGTAGGGAGACTCGTCAATTGAGCCGGCAGGGGGCATTTATCTGATTTTTGACAACCTTTGGAGCAGCGCCTATAATAAAAGTCCCAAATGAGCCTGGCTCAAAACTACCTCCGCGCAACTTTTTGCCAACCATAAAACACTCAAGTTAGTTTGCTTAGGGGTTGTCCATTAATAATTTTGTGATTTCCAAATTGTAATTGGTAATTAGTAAGTGGTCATTACCCGCTTAAAATCACGAAGTTATTTGCCAGACGAGTCCTTACGATAATAAATAATATATAGAAAGGGTTTAGGATTATGATTAAAAATCTCACCGCTAAAATTAAAGAACACTTTCCAGCCACAGAGGTTGTTGAAGCCCACTGTGATGGCCCGTGTGGGGTGTATGACCCGGCTTCGGCCCGAATTGCCGCCGAAGCTGTCCTCTCGATGACCAAGAAGATTTTGGCTCTGGAACCGCCCAAATCCGGCGATGCCAAAGCCATGGCCGATTATTTAAATACAATGGCCCGCTATATCAACATAAAAGAAGAGCAGGCGCACCTGGCCAAAACTGAACTGCTGGTGTTGTGGACCGACTACTTCAAACCCGTTCACCTGGATGCTCACCCGGACCTGCACGATATTTTCTGGAATGCCGCCAAACTCTGCTCGGCAGTTAAGGTGGAAGTCAACCAGCAAAAGGCCGAACAGTTGATGGAGTCTATCAACAAAATTCACGATATTTTCTGGGGCACCAAAAACCGCGACGTGGAATGGTACGTGGCTTCCTAAACTGACCAGGTTAAATCATTTAAAATAAAGGGGCGGCAATAGTCGCCCCTTATTTATAGGCCGCCGGATAAATATGGCAGGCGATTTAAAGGATACAGGGTTCTGGGAGTTGGTTCTTTGGCTTTTGCGCCGGCGCCGGCGTTTTAAGGTAGAGGGCAACTCGATGCTGCCGCTGCTTAAACCGGGCGATGAAGTGCTGGTTAACCCCACAGCCTACCAACACGCCCCGCCTCGCCCCGGCGATATTGTGGTGGCCTGGCACCCCCGGCAAAGCAATTTGCGCCTGGTTAAGCGAGTTACCGCAGTTTATGATGACGGACGGTATGATTTAACCGGAGACAACCCCAACGAAAGCACCGACAGCCGCTTTTTTGGGCCGGTTGCCGCCGGTAAAATTGTGGGGCAAGTCACCAGTCGCTTTTAGCCTGTCACCAATTAATCGTGACATTTGTCACTAATCGCAGCCAAACTATTGACAATTCTAAATGATAGGACTACAATGAGGTTGCCTTGCGGCAACTGCAATTAAGACTATTTAACCTCTGGTTATAAAAATATCATTATATCTCTAGGAGGCAGTTTAATGACACACGTAATCACCAAGCTCTGCACCCGAGAGGGAGACTGTGTAGAGGTTTGCCCGGTAGATTGCATTATTCCCGGCCCCAAAGGTGATCCAGATTGGGGAGCCTACTTCTATATTGACCCAGATACGTGTATTGACTGCGGGGCTTGTGTACCGGTTTGTCCTCCAGAAGCCATCTTCCCCGAAGAAGATTTGCCCGAGGAATACGAGGCCGATACCGCCCTGAACGCCAATTACTTCATCGAAGGCCCCGGTTACTGGGATTATGACCTTGATGAAGAGCGAGCGCACTAAGGTCTGTTTCACCTAATCTAAAATAAAACATAAAAAGCGGCTCGTCATTTACCCGGCGCAGCACGCTTTTTATTTTCTTGATGGAGGTATCTAAATTGACGCTTCCCGCACCAGAACGAGCTATGGTGATTATGGCTCACCCGGATGACCCCGAATTTTTTTGCGGCGGCACCATCGCCCTGTGGTGCGCTGCCGGCACGCAAATAACTTACCTGATTTTAACCAACGGCAACAAGGGCAGCGATGACCCGGAAATGACCCCGCAAAAGCTGGCCATGACCCGGCGCGAAGAGCAGCAGGCCGCTGCTACCGTGCTGGGCGTTAAAGAAGTTATTTTTTTTGACGAGCCGGACGGTGAACTGCAACCCACCCTGGATTTGCGAAAGCGCGTGGTCGCCGAAATCAGACGCCACAAACCCGAAGCCATTATTGCCCCAGACCCCACCCGCTATTTTCACTCGAACATTTACATTAACCACGCCGACCACCGCGCCGCCGGAGAAGTGGCCATCGACGCCGTCTTTCCCGCCGCCCGCAACCGCATGTACCACCCCGAACTGCTGGCCGAAGGGCTAGAACCTCACACCGTTAAAGAAGTCTACCTGGCCAGCGCCGAACAACCCGACCGCTGGGTAGATATTACCGCCGCCTTTGAAGTCAAAACCAAAGCCATTCTGTGCCACAAAAGCCAGATAAAAGACCCGGAAGGCACGCTGACCCGCGTTAGAGAGCGAGCCGCAGGCGTTGACGAATATGGCCGCGAAGTGCTGCGCGAAGCCTTCAGAGTAATGAAGATTGGATAGCCAAAGGAGAAATACAATGGATTACCGAATTGAAAGCGACACGATGGGCCAGGTACAGGTGCCCGCCAATAGATACTATGGCGCGCAAACCGCGCGCTCGCTGATGAACTTTAAAATAGGCGGCGACCGCTTCCCCCGCGAGTTGATTCGGGCGTTGGGGGTTCTCAAAAAAGCGGCCGCCCTCACCAATCAAGAGTTGGGCACCCTGCCCGCCGAAAAGGCCAAACTAATTGTGCAGGCCGCCGACGAGGTAATTGCCGGCAAGCTGGACGACCACTTTCCGCTGGTCGTGTGGCAAACCGGCAGCGGCACCCAAACCAACATGAACGCCAACGAGGTCATCGCCAACCGGGCCATCGAGTTGGCCGGCGGCCAGATGGGCAGCAAAAAACCTGTCCACCCCAACGATGATGTCAATAAGGCCCAATCCTCTAACGACACCTTCCCTACCGCCATGCACATTGCCGCCGCCGAGCAAACTGTTCACCACTTGCTGCCTGCCGTAAAAAAACTGCGCGACACGCTCCGGCAAAAATCGCAAGATTTTAGCGACATTATCAAAATTGGCCGCACCCACCTGATGGACGCCGTGCCGTTAACGCTGGGGCAGGAATTTTCCGGGTATGTGCAGCAACTCGATAACAACATCAAGCGCATTGAACTGGCCCTTGACGGTCTGTACGAACTGGCTTTGGGCGGCACCGCCGTGGGTACGGGTCTTAACACCCACCCCGATTTTGCCGTAAAAGCCACCGGCCACATTGCCCAAATTACCGGGCTGCCCTTTCGCACTGCGCCCAACAAATTTGAGGCTCTGGCCGCGCATGATGCCATTGTTTTTGCCAGCGGCGCGCTAAAAACCCTGGCCGTCTCGCTGATGAAAATTGCCAACGATGTGCGCTGGCTGGCTTCTGGCCCCCGCTGCGGCATCGGTGAGCTGCTCATCCCCGAAAATGAGCCGGGCAGCTCAATTATGCCCGGCAAAGTCAACCCCACCCAATCCGAGGCGATGACCATGGTTTGCGCCCAGGTTATGGGCAACGATGTGGCCATTAACGTTGGCGGGCTATCGGGCAACTTTGAACTGAACGTTTTCAAACCGGTGATGATTTTTAACCTACTCAACTCTATTCGGCTGCTGGGCGATGCCTGCGAGTCCTTTAATGATAATTGCGCGGTTGGCATCGAACCGAACAAAGAGCAGATTGACCACTTTCTCAACAACTCGCTGATGCTGGTAACGGCCCTTAACCCGCACATTGGCTATGATAATGCGGCCAAAGTGGCTAAAAAGGCTCACGCCGAAAATACAACCCTGCGCCAGGCCGCTATCGGGTTGGGTTTGCTAACCGGCGAAGAATTTGATAAAGCCGTTCGCCCGGAAAAAATGATTGGCCCCGGCAAATAGCCACCCCTAACGCCTGTCAAACTGCTGCCATCAATCCC
Source organism: uncultured Caldilineaceae bacterium (assembly GCA_964486935.1). Taxonomy (GTDB): domain Bacteria; phylum Chloroflexota; class Anaerolineae; order 4572-78; family J111; genus CAZAPG01. The sequence goes on from CAZAPG010000012.1 coordinate 63,301, forward strand.
TGTCCCAGCTATTGGGCCAGGGATTTGTGTATTATAAAAGATTGTTGAGTTGCCGACTTTATGCTATTATCTACTCCGGGAACCAGAAGCCACTCTTCCAATCATTTGGAAAGAAGGAAGGACTTATGAATAAAAAAGAACGGGTGTACGCCGCCCTGGAGGGTCAACCGGTTGACCAGGTACCGTTAAGTTTGTGGCGACACTTTCACAAACAGGATCAAACCCCAACCGGGTTGGCTGCGGCCACGCTGGCCTTTTACGAAAAGTATGATTTTGACCTGATTAAGCTGACGCCCAGCGGCCTCTACGCCATAGAGGATTGGGGGGCCAAAATTGCCCTCTCCAAAGATGATGACACGCCCCCCCAGCTAAAAAAGCCGGTCATCAAAAAACCCGAAGATTGGCAGCAGTTGACCACCCTGAGCATTAACGAAGGCGCCTATGGCGACGCGCTGGAAGCAATCCGCCTGGTTTCGGCCCAGCTAAACAAAGATGACGCGCCAACCCTGATGACCATTTTCAGCCCGCTGACACTGGCCTACAAACTGGCCGGCGACACCTTGCTGGACCACCTGCAAAACAACCCCACCGAGGTTCATATTGGCCTGGCCACTATTGCCGAAACCACCGCCCGCTTTGCCGAGGCCGCCCTGGAAGCCGGCGCCGATGGCATCTTCTTTGCCAGCCAGCTTTCCCGCGCAGATATGCTTGGCCAGAAAATGTGCGAGGATTTTGTAGTTTGCTACGACCTGATTGCCCTGGAGCGAGTCAAAACCCGCCCCGCGCCGCTGGTGTTGCATTTGCACGGCGAAAATATTTATTTTGAAATCGTCAACCAATACCCTGTTCACGCCGTAAGCTGGCACAACCACGAAACCGCCCCTTCTATTTCAGATGCGCTGGATTTAACCGATAAAACCCTGATGACCGGTTTAGACAGAAATCTGCTGGAAACCGGCTCCGCTGAAGAAGTTGTCGCCCAGGCCCAGGAGGCCATGAAGCAAACCGCCGGCAAACGTTTGATTTTGGCGCCGGCGTGCGTCATCCCGACGGTTAGCCCTATTCAAAACCTTGAATCAATTGTAGCAATGAACCGGGTGACTGCGCCAAACTACTAACGGTCGATTGGTTTAAAATTGGGTATGCACCGTTAGCGCGTGGGCCAGCCGCGAGCGATACTCGCTGCGCGAAATTTCAATAGCGCCAAAGCGGCGCAAATGTTCGGTCATAAACTGAATATCGAGCAGAACAAAACCGCGCCGGCGCAACCTTTCAACCAGATAAACCAGCGCAATTTTGCTGGCATCGGTGGCGCGGCTAAACATACTTTCCCCGGCAAACAGGCCCCGCACCGTAACGCCGTACAATCCGCCAACCAGCTCGCCATCTACCCAGGTTTCAACGCTGTGAGCAAAACCCACCTTGTGTAGCCGGTAGTAGCTTTTGATAATCTCGGGGCTAATCCAGGTCGACTCGCGCTCCGGGGTCGGCTCGGCGCAGGCGGTAATCACTTCTCGAAAGGCGGTATCGTAGCGCACCTCAAACCCGCCCTGCCGAATAGTGCGGGCCAGCGAGCGCGGCACGTGAAACCTGTCCAGAGGCAAAATAGCGCGAGGGTCGGGGTCGTACCAATACAGCGTGCCGTCCTCATCGGCCATCGGGAAGATGCCCTGACAGTAAGCATTTATCAAAAGTTGAACATCCATAAAATCTCTGCTTAAACCCACCCGATGGGTGTGTCCCAAAATTTGGGAAAGCACAGGGGAGTGTGGGGGGTATCCCCCTAGGTTTGTCCCGATTTCCTAAAATCTGGGGCGCACCCCTGCCCGATTTGTTTTTAAATAATAGCATGACCAGGCAGGCTGACAAAGTTACCCGATTTTGACTGATAAAATTCAAACCGAAAAAGAACTCCAACCGGCGCTCATCCGAACTCATGACGACCTGCGCCCCTTTAACAACGATATGATCCATTCCATCAAACAAACCACCTTTGTACGAGACCGTTTTACCTGGCTGGCCTATTTTATGCTGGCCTACTATGCCTATATGCAGGCCACCCTTGGCCCGCTAATGCCCTTTTTACGGGCCGAACTGAACCTGAGCTACACCGTAACCGGCCTGCATCTGAGCGCCTTTGCCCTGGGAATGGTTTTGGCCGGCTTTACCTGCGATTACCTTGTCCGGCGGTGGGGGCGATATCCGCTATTTTGGGCCGGTGCAGCCGGTATGGCCGCCGGCGGCATATGCCTGGCTTTGAGCGCCAATGTAATTTTGACCATTGGCAGCACTCTGTTGATGGGTTGGCTAGGTTCGTTTTTGCTGGTGATGATTCAGGCCGGACTCTCTGATAGACACGGCAGTCAGCGCGCCGTGGCCCTGACCGAGTCAAACGTGGCCGCCAGTTTCAGCGCCAGCCTGGCCCCGATGTTTATTGGCGCTTTTCAGCGAGTGGGGCTGGGCTGGCGGGGCGCGTTGTTTCTGGGGGTCGTTATTGCCATATGGCTGTATCTCCAGTTTCAAAGCGAGGCGTTACCGAGATCGCAGCAGCCGGAAACAAGCCGGGCAGCGGCTCGCCAAAGGCTGCCGGCGGCATTTTGGGGCTACTGGAGCGTGGTTTTTTTAGGCGTTTCAATTGAATGGTGTATGATTTTTTGGGGCGCGGATTTTTTGGAAAACAAAGTGGGGCTGAGTAGGGTAAACGCGGCCACCATAATGAGCGTGTTCTTTATTGCAATGGTACTGGGCCGCTTTGTGGGCAGCCGGCTGACCAGGGTCTGGCCAGGAAACAGGCTGCTGATGACGGCTCTGCTCATCACTTTGGTGGGCTTTCCCTTATTTTGGCTGGCTCCATTGGCCGCCTTTAATGTGGTGGGCTTATTTGTAACCGGGCTGGGCGTCGCCAATCTGTTTCCGCTGACGCTCTCCGTGGCTGTTGGCGTGGCTCCGCAGCAAACAGACTCCGCCAGCGCCCGGCTATCGTCGGCGGGCGGGCTGGCTATTTTAAGCGCACCGCTGATACTGGGTTGGACCGCCGACCAGTTTAATATTCAAAATGCCTACGGGCTGGTCATACTGCTGCTGGCGGCAGCCATTGCTGTGGCTATTTGGGCCAGTCGCGCTGCTCAAAAAGAGCAAACTGTTTACTGACGGGTTGCCTGCCGGCGCGGCGGCCCCTACCTTCTACCGCCACCAATCCTTCTCGGAGCGAGGGTCCATAAAACTGCCGACATCCCGCACGGCTACCAGCACTTCCCCTCCGGCAGCCACGCCAAGCGGCTGATTGTTACGCAGCGCCGGCAAAAAGCCGCTGGTGTGCCAGCCATCGGCATTTTTCTGCGACTGATATAGCGCCAGCAAATTGGGGTCTACGCAAACATTCATCAAATGGACGACGTATCCCGCCGAAACCCTATCGCGGCGGGTGTACCCCAGCGTAATTTGTCGCTCTTCGGCGTAAAGCACCATTGCCGTAAAACCGCCGCTGTAAATTTGCGGCCCACGCTCTGGAATGTGAATCGGCTCGCCGGGAGTCGTGGTCAACCCGACCAGCGTGACCGGCCAAAATACATCCACCGGCCCGCCGCGACACCCGCGCGCGCTGCCGTTACACGCCGCCGCATCCCAAATCCACTCATTTATCTGGTAGACCCGCTTAATTGGGGGCCGGCGATTTGGCTCAAACAGGCCGTGCAGTTGCGGCGCGTTTGGGTCGGTAGGGCCATTGTAAAACTCCAGCGCCAATGTCTCGCTAACCACCGTATAGCCCCGCAGCGACAGATTCAAATCAGCGTGCATAAAATCAGGATGGTCGCTCACAGGGCTGCCCTCAATGGGAATCAAATCGAAGGCGGCTTCTGAGATAACGGGACACACAGGGGCAGCTACTGCCTGGCCGGCTGAGGGCGGGGGCTGCACCTGGTCGGTAGAGGTGTAAGGTTCTACATATTGCACGTTTTGTTCACCCGCCGCTGCCCATGCTGTCGCCTCACCAATGGGTTGGGGCGCAGGCGTGGGGGAAACCGCCGTTGCCGCAGGGGTAGCGGTAGGCTTCGGGCCAGGCGTCTGCGCCGGTTCAACCCCGGCAGATGGCCCAGTATCATCAGTCTCTGCGGTGGGAGAGGCCGTGGCAGTTGAAGTAGTTTCGCTCGTTGGCGGCGCTTCGGGTTGAATAGCCGCAGGCGTTGGCGTGGGGGTTTCGCGTTGCTCAGGGGTTGGGGTAAGCGTGGGCAAGGCGCGGCGGCTGCCAGGCTGCTCCTCTTCCGCCCCGGCAGGCGGCCCAACCGTACGAATTACCACCCGCGCAGAGTCATCATTGCCTGCCGCCGATACGGAAATATTCAAATAAATTGACGTGCTTATTAATATCCCGCCAATCAGCCCCAGCGCGGCTCCAACAGCCGCCAAAATCAGGCTGAGACGCAAAACAACATGTACGATGGTTACAACTCCCCTGCCAAAAAATTAGTAGCCCGGCCACCAATCTTTGCGAGAGCGCGGGTCCATAAATGTGCCCCGGTCTCGAATGGCCACCCGAATCTGGCTACCCAGCGCCGTGCCCAGCGCCTGGTTGTTACGCAATGCAGGTAACCAGTATGCGCCATTTTTAAAAATACGCAAACCGTCCGGTCCTACCTGGGCGCGGTAGAGCGCCAGCAGATTGGGGTCAACGCATACATTCTCAATATGCACGGCATAACCTGGGGCCACACTGTCTTGCCGGGTGTAACCTAACGTAATGCGCTGCGCTTCGGCGTATAGCACCATTGCTTTGTAGCCGCCCGGATAGATGTCGGGGGTTCGCTCTGGAATGTTGATGGATTGGCCGGCGCTGGTGACCAGCCCCATCAGGGTGACTTCCGGGCTGGTAACGGGGGAGCCGGGGCAGCCGTATACCCCGCAGGCCCAGTTCCAGTGATTGACCTGGTACACCGTGGTTATACCCGGAAACTGGTTGGGGTCAAACAATCCGGCCAGGAGCGGCGCGTTGGGGTCGGTGCTGCCATTGTAATTAACCAGTGATTTGGCTGCGCCGGTTTCGCTGTACCCCCGCAGCGAGAGGTTCAGGTCGCCATGCAAATAATCGGGGCGGTCGGCGCGATTGCCTTCGATGGGGATAAGCGCAAAGCTGGCAGCGGAGCTGGTGGGGCAAACCGGCTGCGGGCTGGTCATAATAATTGGCAAAAAAATCTGCCGGGCTGCCTGTATGGTAAAAGTATAGGGACTCACAAAGCCGCTGGTATTTCCGGCGGAGTCGTGGGCCTGAACCGTCCAGGTGTAGCTGCCGGTGGCCAGGGTTTGGGTAGACGTGTAATTTGAGGTGGTTGTGGTAAACGCTACCGTTTGAGTAAGGGGACCAGACAGTTGCAGGGTGTAGCTGACCACGCCGGTGTCGTCGGTGGCGTCGGCCCAATCAAAGGCCGGCTGAAAGCCGGTCAGCGCGGCTCCGTTGGCCGGAGAAAGCAATGGATTACTACCAAAAGCTGGCGGTGAAGCGTCCAGACGGGGGATGTTATGCGGCGGAGACCGGCGCGCAAGGTCAGCCTTCTCAGATAGAGCGCCGGCATATAGAGGCGTAATCAGCAGCAGAAACAAACTGGCGGCCAGACCCAGGCCCACAGCTATGAACATTCCGGCGGGGTGAAGCAAACGCTTTGGCATTTTTAAGGTGCACCTCAAACAACAGGGGCGGTGTGAAATCCGCCCCTGTAAGGATTAATTTTGGGAAACTGCACCCCACTATTCTACTCTAGTTTGGCCGGCGTCCGGCAGAGAAATTAGTACCTGAATGGACTAATTTCCTATCAAGACCACCAACTGCCGAACTCCTTCGGACCGCCCGCCTGGACCATTTACCTACCCGCCGGCAAGTTTTGCCTTGTAGCCAAGAGCTTGCAGCTTTTCAGCCACCTTTTCCCGGTGGTCGCCCTGAATTTCAATGGATTGCCCACCGGCTTCGTTTTTGGCCGTACCCCCGGCCCCGCACAAATTTTTTAGCTCTTTGGCCAACGCCTTTAAATCGACCTCGGTGAGCGCAAAGCCGGCAACCACCGTAACGGTTTTGCCCTTACGCCCCTTGGTCTCGCGCATAATTTTGAGGTTTTGCTGCGGCGGCGGCAGCGAACGTGGCCGGGCAATCGGCCCGCTCGATTGTTTCCGTTGGTCCCCGCCTCTGGTTGAATAAACAAGCCTGCCTTTCGATTTGGTCACAATCAATCCTCTGCGCTTAACTAATATGCGCCCAATTCCCGCAGCCGGTCATCGCTAATGCCAAAGTGATGAGCCAACTCGTGCTTAACCGTGCGCTGCACCTGTTTGATGATTTGCTCGCGGGTACGGCAAATACGCTCGATGGGTACCTGAAAGATAGTGATTTTATCGGGCAGCACCATCCCGTAGTGACTGCCGCGCTTTGTAAGCGGCACGCCCTCGTACAAACCTAACAGCAGCTGGCCCGGCTTCAACCCCACCGAGCGCAGTTCTGCCGGGGTCGGCCAGTCGGCCACCACCACCTCAACATTTTGCAGCATTTGCCGGATTTGTTCGGGCAGGTTATCCAGGGCCTGGGCCACAAGCTGCTCAAACTCTTCGGGGGTAAATTGAGTTGGCAAAGACAGTCGATTTGACGCCATTGAATTCTTCTCGATGATTGATACGGCCGAAAGACGATGGGCGAATGGCTTATTTTCGCCCTTCGTCACAATTTTGAGTTGCCAAATGTCTCACTGTATCTTAATATGTTTGACCACCTGCCGCAAAATATCGTCGGGGCTGATACCTTCGGCCTGGCCTTCAAAGTTTAAAATCAAGCGGTGGCGCAGCGACGGCAGCATAACGGTTTGCAGGTCGCGCGCGTCAACATTATAGCGACCATCAATGAGCGCGTTGATTTTGGCGGCCACAATCATCGACTGCATCCCGCGCGGGCTGGCCCCGTAGCGAACATAGCGCCGCACATAATCCGGCGCGGTGGGGTGGCTGGGGTGAGTTGCCTCCAGCAGCGAAACCGCATAAGCGGTCAGGTGCTGGGCAATGGGCACCTGCCGGGCCAGCCGCTGCATGGCAATGATGGTTTCGCCGTTGGTAACAACCGCCGGAATCGACTCTTCTGCGCCGGTGGTGCGGTTGGCAATTTCTATCAGTTCATTATGCTTGGGAAAGTCGAACTGAATGTGAAAAAAGAAGCGGTCAAGCTGGGCTTCCGGCAGCGGATAGGTTCCCTCCATTTCCAGCGGGTTTTGAGTAGCCAGCACAAAGAAAGGGCGGTCAAGCTCGTAGGTGGCCCTGGCAATGGTCACGCGGCGTTCCTGCATACCTTCCAGCAGCGCCGACTGGGTTTTGGGCGTGGCCCGGTTAATTTCGTCGGCCAGCACAATGTTTGAAAAAATTGGGCCGGGTTCAAAGCGAAAATAGCGCTGGCCCATTTCGTCGGCGGCAATTACGGTTGTGCCAACAATATCGGCCGGCATCAAATCGGGCGTAAATTGAATACGAGTGAAGCTGCAATGAATCACATCGGCCAGGGTGTTGACCAGCATGGTTTTGCCCAGGCCGGGCGCGCCTTCTAACAGGGCGTTGCCGCCGCCCAGCAGAGTCAGCAGTAATTGTCGAACCAGCTCTTTTTGGCCGACAATCACCTTGCCAATTTCCTGCTCAATAGCGGCAACAGTTTGGCGAAAGCCCTCGACGGTAATGTGTGGTTCGTTAGATTTAGTTGTGGTTTGAAAATCTTGTTCAGAATAAGCCATTTTCTAATTCCCTGAATAAATGTTTTTGAATGTCAATTTGACACATTATTGAATACGCAACCGGCCCCAGCGCCGCCAGGCAATTTCAACGGGCCACAGAATAAGCGCGACCAGCAGCAGCCACGGCCATAGCTCTACCGCCTGGGCGAGCGAGCCATCCTGGTTTGATGCGGCGGAAAGGTTTGGGTTAAGAAACTGCCCCGGCGCAAATGCGCTGCCGCCGGTTGTGGCCGCAATTTGTTCAAGCAAAGGCCGGCCGGCTCCTTCGGGCGGCAGGCCGTATTCTGCGGGATAGGGCAACACAAAGCCAATAGTGGCTGTTTCCTGGGGTTCGTCAGCGCGCGTTTGAGTTACGGTAAATTGATACACGCCGGGGTTGGGCAAACGCACCCGGCGCTCGTAGCGGCCCGGCCCAACCTGCTGCAAGCGAAGCTGATTCTGGCCGCCGCCCGGCGTGGTCAGCGCGGCTTCGGTGCGGGCCAGTTCAACCGGAAAACCGGTAGAGTTAACGCCGTCGGCGCTCAACGCCACGGTTTGACCATCCGGTTCGAGCGTGGCTTCCAGTTGCAGCAAGCCCAAATCCGGGGCGGGTAAGGTATAGGCGACCACCTGGCTAAGAAACTTGTTAAAGTCGGGCCAGTCGCGCCAGGCCGTAGCCCACTCTGCGCCGGTATCAGAACTCCAGACCGCAGTTCGGCCCAGGCCGTAGCCCCACACCGTCAGCAGCGGGTCGCCGGGGCCAACCTGAAGGGCTACTTCCGCTTCGGGTTTGGGGGTCATTGCCAGGTAGCCGGATAAGCTGGGAGGCGCTGGTTTATCGGGCGTGGGCAGCGGCGAGAAGAGACCCCGCACAATGGGGTGAGGCGCGTAAATGGCCGGAGCAAAATCGCCTTCTTGCAAGGTTTGCGAGCGGAGAATATCGCTTTCCGAGATGGTCAGGGCCGGCAACTCCTCCGGGGTATTGGCAAAATGATAACGCCCCCGGCCCCGCTCGGCCAGATATGACAGCAACTCGGTATCGGCCTCGTTGGTGATGGCAATGGTAGAGAGGGTGATGTTGGCCTCTACGGCGGCGTCAACAATTCTTTCGTAATCTTCGTGAGTGCGGTCCCCATCAAACGATTTGCCATCGCTCAAAAGAATGGCGTGCCGCGCAACGGCTATCTCCTGCTCCATCAAGGCCGGCAGGGCGACCTCCAGCGTTTGCAAAATTCGCGTGCCGCCGCCGCCGGGTATGCGAGCCACCCGCTGCTGAATTTGCAGCAACTCGGCCCCGTCTCTCACCTGCTGAAATGGCACCACCCACTCATATTTGTTGTCAAACATCATAATCCCAACGATGTCTTCCGGCCCCAAAATATCGGTGGCCCGAATGGCGGCCTCTTTAGCCATTGTCAGCGCCGTGGGCAGCTCGCCGCGGTCTTCAACCATACTGCCGGAGTGGTCAATAACCAGCAACAGGGCTACCGGCGGGCGCTCTTCGCGGGGGGGCGGTTCCATCGTCACCGGCAGCAGTTCGGCCAGGGGGGTGTCCTCGTATTTGCCCAGGCCAAAGCTGTTGCGGCCGGCAGTGGCTACCAGCCCCCGGCCCAAACTGCGGGTGTACTCTTGAACGGCAATCATTTGTTCCAGGTTAAAGGAGCGGGCCGAGACATCCAGCAGCACCATTCCGGCATACGGCTCCAGCGCCGACAGACGGTCGGAGAGTTCTTGCGGGCGGGCGATAGTGGTTTCGTAACCGGCAGTTTGCATTTGGGCGGCAAAACCCCCCGCCGCCGCGCCATCTTCGGCAATAATCAATATGTGCGGCGCCGGATACACCTGGGCAAATGCTGTCAGACTATTATTAACGGCCAGATAATCGTTAGCCGTGGTAATGGCGGCCTGGTAGGTGTGGGGGCCAATCTCGTCAACCGCATCGCTAAAGGTAAAGCGATTCAAGCCCGGTTCAAGCGCAATCGCATCTTCGGCCAGGATATCCTGACCCGCCGGATGGGTCAGAGTCAGGGTGGCGTCGGGGATGGCGGTTTGGCTATGGATAATGACCTCAACGTTGAAGGGTTCGCCCTGGCGCAGGGTTTGCGGCAGCGACAGGCTAACCAGGCGCGCGTCATTCTGGCCGTCGCGCCAGGCTCGCTGCGTGGCTTCGTCAACCAGCAGCACGTCAACGGGAATATTTTGCCGGGCCAGCCGGTCAGCCGCATTCAGCGTGTCCCCGGCAGTTGGCGCCCCATCCGATAGCAGCACCACCCGGCCCGGCTGCTGGCTTGGAGCCAGCAACTCGCCCGCCAACAACAGGGCCTCGGCCAGGTTGGTACTTTCGGGGTTTAGCGGCTCATCCGGGGCTACTGTTGACTCATTAACCCCGGCCGGGGCAGGGTTGTTGACCCAGATGGCGCGGTCGGCAAAAAATAACACCACGGCATTGGGGTCGCCCTGAGTCAGCCGGGCGGCTTCGGCCCGGAGCGCCTGCTGGCCGGTTTGGCCCAAACTGGCCGATTGGTCAACCAGCACTACCAATCGCTCTTGCGGCGCACCGGTTTCAGTTTGCGCCGGGGGGGTTATGGTAGGCTGGGCCAGCGCCAGCACAATCAGAACCACAACGAGCAGACGCAACAAGAATGGCCCAAACGGCTTGAAACGCCGCCGCCAGGCAAAAACCACCAGTAGCAACCAGACCAGCGGCAACAAAAGTAAAATATTGGAGTTTTGAAAGATTATTTGCGCCATGCCAGCCATCCTTCAAATGTAACCACAACCAGCACCAGCGCGGTGAGCAACGGCCAAAATTCGTCAAAAGCAATTTCCGGGTTGGGGGCGGCCAGGGCGGCTGAGTCGATTGTGGCGAGGCTTTCGGGTTGAAATTGTTGGGTCAGGTTTGACTCATCGGGCGCGCCGGCATGAACGGCAAATCCGGCTATTTCTTGATTGTCGTTGTTGAAAATTTTGTACAGGCCAGGCTGCCGGGTGCGGGTAAACAGAGCGCCCACGCTGCCCGGTCTGGTATCGGGGGTCAACCGGCGACCGTCGGGCAGTTCAACACTGTAGTTTCCGGCCAGCAGCACCGGCTGGCCGCTGGAAACGGCCGCCAGCGGGGCCGGCGTTAGCAGGGTTGAGATAGTATTGGCCGTAAGCAGGGGCAAGGCCAGCCGCGCCGGCAAATTGCTGGCGTTCAGGTCGAAGCCCCACACCATCACCCGGCTGCTGCCGACGTTGCCGTGAAAAATGAGCGGCAGCGTTTGGCCGGTTTCATCAGCCAGCGACTCCAAATCAATTTGCGCCCATTCCGGCAGGGTCAGGTCGGGGGCGCGGTTAAAAAATACGCCCGACAAATCAACCCCGGCCAGCAGTTCCGAGACGGTTTCGGGGTTGGGCCGGATGCCTCGGGCAAAGTTGGCCGAGGGCAGCAACCCGTAGCCTAACGGCGGGTTGACAACCAGCACATTACCGCCCGGCCATTCGGTTTGCTCCGGCGGCGGGGTGTCAAACACAATCAAATCAAAATCCGCCGGGTCGTAGCGGTCAAAGCCGGCGGCGCGAATGGTTAAATCAATACCTGCCTGGGCTTGAAAGGCGCGCGCCAGCGTGTCGGGCAAGTCTGACAGCAGCAACACCCGGTGGCGGGCCGCGCCAAGCAGCGGTAATTCGGCCCGGTTGTCGGGCGGCAAGTCATCTGCTTCTACCAGCTCCAATACGGCGGTTTTGGCATGAGCGGAAACGCTCCACACTTTTGACGCGTCGGCCTGGGCCTCTAGCTGTACGGGTTGCTCGTCGGCAATTTCGCCATCAACCATCAGCCTAAGGGTGCGGCTGACCGGCGCGTCGCTAAAGTTAACTACGCGCACAAAGAGCCGGTGCCGGCCATCGGGCATACGGCGGCTGGACACGTTGAGCAGGGCCTGATTGTTGCCGGGCGTGTCCCGGTCAGGAATCAACTGCCAGGTAATGGGGGCCAGCACATTGGGCAGGCTGCGGGGGTCAACCGGGTAGTCGCCATCGGTGAGCGCAACGATTTGATTAGCCTGTTCCGGGTCAACCAGCCCATTGGCCAGCGAGAGGGCTTCGGGCAGTTTTGCGCCGCTGCCGCCGGGCAGCAGGTTGCTGAGGGCCAGCATAGACGCTTCTTGCTGCGCAACTCCGCCGGAGAAAAGCAGCCGGGGTTCCCGGTTCAAGTCGATGACGGCCACGGTGTCGTTTTCATCGAGCGTTTGAATGTGGCGGGCAATTATTTGCCGGGCCGTATCAAACCGGGGTTGCAACTGGCCGGTGGCGGCGGGCGCGTCTACGGCGGCCATGCTGGTGGTGGTATCTAAAATGTAGATGGTCTGTTGCGGCTGGTTGAGTAAAAAAGAGGAAGCGGGCCGGGCCAGCGCCAGAGTTAGGGCCACGGCCGCGGCCAACTGCAACAGCAACATGAGCGAGAGGGGGATATGGCGAGGCAGGGCGCCATGCTTGCGCCGGTCTAGCTCTCGCCACAGCCGCAGGCTGGAAATGGGCATCTGTTTGCGGCGATTGCGCAGCAAATGCAGCAACAGAATAATGGGCACTGTGAGCAAGCCCAGCAGCGCTATGGGTACCAGCAAACTCATTGCACGGCTCCCCGCTGGCGCAGGTAGGGGATAACGGCTTGCTCAAAGGGCCATTCGGCGGTAATGCGGGCGTAAGTGGCGGCGCGCCGGGCGCAGGCCGCTTGCAGTTGGGCGCACCAGCGATGCACCCGCAAACGGTATTGAGCCAGCGTGTCTTCATCCATGTGAAATGGCAAAACTTCGCCGGTTTCCATATCTTGCAAATCAATATCTCCTTCCATAGGGGGGTTCAACTCTGCTTCGGTGAGCAGATGCAGAACCAGGACCTGCCAGCGCGGCGAGGGGAAATAGCGCAGCCCCTCGGCCAGTTCTTCCCATTCACCCGCCGACTCCACCGGAGCCGCCGTGTCGAGCAGGTCTGAAATTAAAATAAACAATCCACCTTGCGAGTGGCGGCGGGCATATTCGGCCAGGCTTTTAACCAGGCCGCTTTGCGCGCCGCGTTTGGGGGGCGAGGCCGGATTAATTGTGGTGACAAAATCCAGCAGCGAAATAGCCTGCCGCTTGCCCTGGGTAGGGCCAAAGTTTTGGCCCAACTCATAGGCAAATGATGTCACCTCAATTCGTTCCCCTCCGGCCAAAGCCAAATAGCCCAACGCCCCGGCCAATCGACGGGCGCTGTACCACTTGCGCGATTGTGACAGCGATAGTTGATTGGCGTCGGTATTTGCGGCGGGCGCCCACACCATCGAGCGGCTGCAATCAAAAAGAATGTGAACGTTGATGCTTTGGGGGGCCTCGCCAAGTTTTACAAACAGTTCTTCGTGGCGAGAGTACGCGTTCCAGTCGATGTGCCGCAGGTCGTCGCCGGGAGTGTAGGGACGATGGTCGCTAAAATCCAGGGCGGGGCGCAGGTTACGGCTGCGCCGCTCGCCCGATAGCCCCCCCCGCAGGGTGGGCGCGGTGCGAAAACTGAGCCGCTCCAGCCGGCGCAAAAATGCCTCGTCGAAAAGCGGCAGGGTTGAGCTATCCTGGTTTCGTTTGAAGAGGTTATTTACCCACATACGCAATCTGGCCGGCGCTAACCGGTCTGCCGGCTACCTGAAAAATCTGCTGATAAGCGTCAGAACAATACTCAGAACAAGGCTAAGTATAATCATCGAGGTGATGGGCGCAAACAAGCGAAAATTATCGCGTTCAACCCGAATATCGCCGGGCAGGTTACCAAACCACCCCAATTTGTCGCCAAAAAACCACAAACTCAAACCGATGATAATTAAAACAAGGCCCAACCCGACTATTACTTTGCCTAAATTTTCCATCATTTTGGAGTTTAATTATAATCTACCGGTTTGTTTGTCCAGGGTGCGTCCCAAATTTTAGGAATTTGGGGCACCTTCGGCAGGGGGGATTTGGGGGGATACCCCCGCACCCCCAGTCTGTTCCCAAAATTTGGGACAGACCCGTTTGTCTAAACAAGTTGACAACCTGTTCTACAATCTACTCTGGAGTGAGTGATGCACAGCGCCACCGATTCTATCACGGTTGAGGCATCTGCCGAGCAAACCTGGCAGGTGCTGGCTAATCTACGCCGGCTGCCGGAATGGTATGTACCGGCGCAACATATTAATGTTTTAACCGATGGGCCAGTGCGAGAAAACTGGCAGTTCATTTTAGCGGTTCAAACCCTCTCAGGGCTGGTGTTAAATGCGCTGGGTACGGTTAAAGAGTTTGACCCTCAACGCAAGGTGATTACCTGGCGCGGCCAGGCAATGGGTATTACCGGAGATAGCCGCTGGCAGGTTGTTTCAACAGAAAATGGACGCTCGCAAATTCAACATTCCTTTCAGGGACGCGGTTGGTTGATGTTCCTTTCTCAAAAATTGGGGCGCAACCGTAAAACGGTACAGCGGCGGCTGAAAAATTTGAAACGTCTGGTTGAGTTAGAGACCCAAAACAAATTAGCGTAGAACGTGGCGCGTAGAACGTGAACAAGATACCTACATTCCACGCTCTACCCGCCACGTTATTAAGGCGAAAAGTACTGCCGGATTACATCACGTTTTTCCCAGGGGTAGGTTAGCGGGTCTGGTCCCAGTTCATCGCCGGCAGCGTTAAGCGGCTGGCGGGTAAAGGGAGAAGCTTCGGTGGTTTCTTCGCCGGCTTCGGCGTCGAGTTCTGACGCCTGCAAAACGCGCTGTTCCGTTTCCTCGCTTTCCAGCTCTAACGGCTGGCCGTCAATGGGCAAACGCTCTTCCTCTTCATCGAGGGGCTGGTTGCTGCTGCCGCCGTCGCCGTCGCCGCCGCCGCCCCCCTCTTCCTGGGCGGCTTCCTGGGGTTCGCCCTCTTGGGACTCGCCGGCATCTTCCGACTCATTGCCGGCCTCGGCCTCGCTGCTTTGGGGCGAATTTTCATTAAGGTTATCCAGCACCTCGGCTAAATCATCCAGGGCGCGGCTGGCGCCGGGCATATTGTTGATATCCAGGGCTTGTTTGCCGCGCTGGAGCGGGTCGGTAATATCCGGCGCGTCGCCGCCAATTTTGTCGGCGGCTTCTTGCAACGAGTTGCCCAATTCCTGATGGGCGTTGCTCGACAGCTCTTCCAGGCGGTCGGCTAAACGGCGCAATTCGTCGGCGGCCCCGCCTAAATCATCGCGGTCAATGGCTTCGGCCACGGCGCGGGTTACGGCCTGGTCGCGCAGGGCATCGGCCAGAATTTTCAAAATGTTGCGCAGTTGAGAGTCAGACAACTCTTGTTGTTGGGGCGATTGTTGCTGCAAGTTGGGGTCCGGGGGAATTACCTGGTCGGCGGTGGGTTCTTGCCCGGCGGATGGCAGGTCGGCCGGCGGCGCCTGGGGAATGTTGGGGCGAAGGGTGTCAAACAGCAGCATAGCCCCCAGCAGCGCGGCCACGGCAATGAGCGCCTGCATTTCCAGCCAAAAACTGCGGCCAAAGGTGTTAACCTGCCGGCGCATAACAACGGTAACGTTGACCGTATCCTGCACAAGTTGTTCGGTAACGGGGTTGTTTTCTGGTCGATTGGCCGGGTTGGCGGTATCCTGGCTAACCTCAAGCGCCGTCACAAGTTGGGCGCGCATGCCCAGCAAGTCGTCCAGCCGGCGGGCCATTTTTTCAAGCGGGATGGGGCGCATGGCCCACAAAAACGAGGCCACCCCAACCAGCAGCATTAACGACAGCCAGACCAACCAATGAACTTGCCAGCCCCATAGCAGGTAGCCGCCCATCACCACAGTGGGAACCAGCAGCGCCACCCACAGGGCGCGCACCCACCAGTAAATAACCCGGCGTCGCCAAAAAGCGCCCCGCAAACGGTGTAGCGTTCTTAAAAAGGGCAAAGTTGCCTGATTGGTACTCACGTAAATTCCACCTCAAGGGGGTGGGCGGTAAACCGGTGAAAGAAACGCCGCACCCCGTTGATGAGTAACAACAACGCGCCAACCATTAGCATGGCAAACGCAAAAACCTGTTGCCGGTAGGTTGACAAGGCCAGCAGGTCGGCGCCGCGCCGGGCAGCATCTTGATTGCCCAGCGTTTGCAGCAAGGCTGTGGCTTCGTGCAGTTCTCGCTCGGCTTCAAAAAAGCGCAGCGAGTTGAGCAGTTGCTCACCCTGGTTTAACCGAACAAGCGCGTCCTGGCCCAGTTCGGCGCGATGCACGTAGGTTTGCAGTTCTTGAATTCGATTTCTGAAGCCTAACTCTTCGAAAGCGTTGATGGCCGCGTTGCCTTTATCTATGGCCAGTTGATAATCATTGTTTAAAAGCGCCTGCCGGGCTTCATCGGCCAGCGCGCCGGCGGCCTGGCCCTGATGCGCCCGGGCCAGCAGCGACTCGGCCTGGGCCAGCACTTCGGCCTGGTCGGTGGATTCTAACAGGGTGACGATTTCGGTGAGTTCCGCCTCGGCGGCAGAATAGGCGCCATTCTCTACCAGTTGGGCCACCCGGCTTAAATCATAGGCGTAAATGGTGTTGATTTGCCAGCGACCGGCAAAATAATCCGGCAAATATTCTTGCCATTCGGTCTCCAGGGCGTCGGCTGATTTTCCGTAAACGACTTGCAGGGCGCT
The DNA here is from genome assembly GCA_964486935.1 of uncultured Caldilineaceae bacterium. Lineage (GTDB taxonomy): Bacteria > Chloroflexota > Anaerolineae > 4572-78 > J111 > CAZAPG01. The sequence goes on from CAZAPG010000012.1 coordinate 79,661, forward strand.
GCGATAACCCGGTTCTTTGGCATTGGCTTTGATAAAGTCGACAAATTTCACAAAACCATAGCGGTCGATGAGAAATGAAGCCATTGATAAGGCCTGCGGGTAGGCCACCTGGGGGTCTCTAAAAATGTTTTGAGCTTTGTCCATTTCGGCCCAGGTTAGCAAACGGCTTTGCTGATAGGCCTGCTCCAGCAGGGCCGGGTCGAAGCCGGTGCGGTCGTTGGGTTTTTCAAGATATTGGGCAATGCCCTCGTGAAAGCCGGTGTTGAGCTTGCCATCTGAAAGCAGCGAGGCAAAGAAGTGCGTCAGTTCGTGACGCATATTATTGACGATATCATCTTCTGACAGAGGGCGGGTGCGGGGCAGGGCGATGGCAATTTCTGCCCGGTCGTTGAGCGCGTGAGCAATCAGGCCGGGTATTCTTTCGGCCAGAGGGTTGACCTCGAAATAGGTTTCTTCGGTGGGGAAGAGGCGCAGGTTGATGGGGGTATCGAGTTCCACTTCAAATACGGCTACCAAATCGCCGTAAATTTCGTCGATGAAGCCGGCGTAGAATTGGGCTTCGTTGAGGCCGCAGGCGCACTCTTCGGGGGGAAGGCCCTCGATATTTTCGGCGTAGACGATAAGAAAGTGGTCTGTTTTTAATTCTTGCCAGTTGATAACCGGCAGTTCCTGGTCTGGCCCTTGAGCGTAAGCGGGGAAGGCCAGCCCGATGAATAGCAGAATTGGCAGGAGAAGTGGTAGTAGTCGCTTTTGCAGCAAATTGTTTTGTTTGCTCATAAATTTTCCAGATAATCTTACCGGGTCAACTCCAATAATCAACGGGGATAATATAGACAGGCCATACCCAAAAGTCAAAAGCGTTATTTTATATGAGCCAGCTAAATGTTAAATTACCGCGGGTGTTTGAAATCTTGCGAAACGCTATACTACTCGGCGGGCGATTGGCGTTTTGTGGCCGGCTCAAAGCCCAAACAGGCAACCACCGGCAACACCGGATATTTGTTAAAGCGTTTATCTTGCCGGGAGAGGCGGCACATAACAAACACGCTGCCTCTGGCGCTTTTAACAATTTTGACATGCCGGCAGACGGCGCACAGGCCAACCGGCCGGGATGGATTGCTCGCCATAATCCCCTGGATTAATAGGCCGCGTCGGCAGCGCCCAGTTTGATGATTTTTTCCCGGTTTTCGGTAAGGCGCCGGGTGGCGTTGACTGTATCAATAACCAGATGGCTCTGCTCTACAACCCAGTTATAATTTATACTGCTGTGGCCGGTAATTACCACCACGCAGTCAGCCTCTGCCAGCGCGTCAGAGGTCAGGTCTACATTTTCAAAAGTTACCATCTGGCGCAAAACCACGTTGCCGCCCACCTTAAAGCGAGGCACATACGGGTCGTGGTAAGTAACCCTGGCTCCGCGTTTGAGGAGTAATTCCATTACCCGTTCTGCCGGAGAGTTGCGGGCGTCATCAATATTGGGTTTAAAGGCGACCCCCAAAATCAAAATTTTGGCATTTTTCAGGCTTTTGCCGTGCCGGTTGAGTCCCTTGCCAATAATGTTGACGGTATGGTAAGGCATATCGCCGTTTACCTCGGCGGCCAGCTCGATAAAGCGGGTGTAAAAATCATACTCGCGGGCCTTCCAGGAGAGGTAATACGGGTCAACCGGAATGCAGTGGCCGCCCACGCCGGGGCTGGGGTAAAAAGGCATAAAGCCAAAGGGTTTGGTTTTGGCAGCCTCAATCACTTCCCACAGGTCAATTCCCATCCGCTCCGAGAGCACGGCCAGTTCATTGACCAGCGCAATATTCACGCTGCGGAAAATATTTTCCAGCAGCTTGGTCATTTCCGCGGCGCGGGGCGAGGAGACCAGATGAATTTCCGGGGTGAGGCGTCCCAGCAAATTTCCGGCCAGCCGGGCCGATTCCGGGTTAATGCCGCCCACCACCTTGGGCGTGTTTTCCACGGTAAAATCTTTGCGGCCGGGGTCGATGCGTTCCGGCGAAAAGGCCAAAAAGAAATCCTGGCCCGCCGTCAGGCCGGAGCCTTCTTCAAGAATGGGTTTGACCACCTCTTCGGTGGTGCCGGGGTAGGTGGTACTTTGCAGCACCACCAGTTGCCCGGCCTGTAATTGCGCCGCAATTCCCGCCGAAGCCTGCCGCACAAAGGTCAGGTCGGGGGCTTTCATCTCGTCAAAAGGGGTGGGCACGCAAATAAAAACTACATCAACATTTTTAAGCGCATCATAATTGGTTGTGGCGGTCAGCGCCTTTTTTTGGAGTAATTGAGCGACTTCTTCCGTTGGAACATCGGGGATATAGCTGACGCCCCGGTTGAGGGTGTCAACTTTTGGGGCGCTGGCATCGATGCCCACCACTGTGTAGCCGGATTTGGCCATGCCCACGGCCAGCGGCAGGCCCACATACCCCAAACCAATCACGCTAATGATGGCAGATTTGTTTTCTATGCGAGAAAGAATCTGGTTATACATTTTTTAACAGATTGACTCCTAATTATTAGTGGTTAATTGGCTTTCAATGTTGGCAATAAACTGTTCCCAGCTTGCCTGCTCACCCTCCGGGGCTACGGCCTGGGCCTGCCGGGCATAATCTAAGGCCTGTTGCAACTGGCCGTTTTGCTGGTATAACAGGGCCAGGTTTTTAAGGCTATCATAATCCTGGGGCAATTGCTGCACAACGGCCAGGTTGTGCTGAATTGCTTCATCCAGGCGACCCAATTGAGCGTAAACAAAAGCCAGGGCGCTATGGCTTTCAATATCGTTGGGGTTGGCCTGCAAAAGCTGCCGGTAGACCGGTACGGCCTGCTCAAGGTTGTTCAGGGCCAGGTAGCTGTTGGCCAGTTCTCGCACGGTCCGGTCAGAGTTGTCACCCAGTTCAATAGCCTGTTGCAGGTAAGGCACGGCCTTTTCGTGCTGGTTTTGCAGATTATAGGCGTGACCAATCACCCAGCGGAGGCGAGTCTCCTGCGGCCTTTCTTCAATAAGTTGCTGCAAAACCGCAATCAAATCGTCCGCGCGCCCGGCAGAAATATAAAAATTCAGGCGTTGCTCAACAAATTGGTCGGCAAAACCGGCAAAGCCATCGCCGCTGCCCTGCGAGTTGAGTTTCAGGGCTTCGCTGTGGGCCATCAGGGCCTGGTCAACATCGCCTTTGGCGGCGTAGGTATCGCCCAACAGCAGCCAGGTGGGCGCATAGTTAGGGTCAATGGCTGCCGAGGTTTGCAGCCGGTCGATGGCCGCATCATAATTTTGCAAAATGTAATGGGTTTGCGCCCACAAGTTGTGATAAATAACATTGGAAGGGGCTAATTTGGTGGCGCGTTCAAAAAAACTTAACGCATCTTGAAAGCGTTCAGGCGTAAAAATTTGGCCCAGGGTAAAATAGTAACGGCCCATATTGCCGGTGTTATCGGGGTTGTAAGGGTTAACCCGGCGAGCCTCGAGGGCAATTTGCTCGCCTTGTTGCCAGGCAAACTCTCGCCGAGATTGCTCCAGGTTAGGGTCCTGGGCCATCAACTGGTAATCCAGGGCCAGCATCAGGTAGTAAAAATCCTCATCTGAATCTAATGAACGAGCCTTTTCGTGCAGCGCCACCGCGTAATCCCACTGCTGGTTGTTGCGGTAACGCTCGCCTTCTTTAAGGTAAATATCGGCGCGGACCACATCGATGTTTTTGAACCAGATAACGGCTACAATTGCCAGCGCCAGCGGCGGGTAGAGCCACCAGTTTTCGGCGCGCCAAAAGGCCAAACCGCGCGCGCGCCCCCAGGAGAGGGTGAGGGCAATAATCCCCAGCAACAGCAGCAGAAAGATGTAGAATATAACCAGCCCGCCGCTCAAAATGTCGGCGGCTCTGACGGCGTCGGCGGCTGATTGAACCCCCATCCGCCGGCCAAATTGAATAGAGTGGGCGGTGGCATAAAAGAAAAAGTAGCTGAGCGAGGTAACGCTATACAGCACTACCGCCCGGCCCCAGCTAAATTGTCCCTGCCAGGCGGCGCTTCTGATAACCGCCGTAGACAGGGTTACGGCAAAGCCAACCAGCCAGGTAATAATGGTCATCCAAAAGAAGACGCGCCCATTCTCGCTGTTCAGTTCAAACTGGGGGGTGATAAAATCAAAAGTGGCGATAACGAGAATGATAGCCATTACCAACCCCTGACTACCCACCCAGGTTTCCCAGCTTTCGCGCCCAAAAAAGAAACCGGCCCGGGTTGTTGCGGCGTGCATAGGGCTGACTCGCCGGCCTCGCCGCTTTTTGCCCCGGCGAGTAGCAACCGGCGCGGGCGGCGCTTCTTCCTGGGCAATTTCCGGCACGGGCGCTTCCAGTTCTGTGGACTGCTCGGCCCGCATAATTTTAGATAACGCCGCCACCAACCCCAGATAAATCCAAAAGTAAGTGTAAGTGGCGGCGATAGAAAAGACAAAGTGAACCTCGATAAAGTGGCCCACAATGGCCCCCAGCACGCCTATCAGCAGCAGGTTGTGTTCCGAGTAGGAGCCGCTGGTTGAAGCGCCATTATCATCTGCCGCAGTTGGCCGGGAGATAAGTCCCTGCCAGCATAAATGAATTACCGCGCCGGCCACCAGGCCAAAAGGCAAACCGAGCGGCATAAAGGTAAAGCTGCCATCGGCCAGGTAGGGAACTACAGCCCCCACCAATCCACCCACAATGAGCAAAGCAATTAGCCGAAGCCTGTCCGAAGCCGTGGGCGCCCACCCCAGCCAAATCAGCACGTAGTAGAACAGGCTAATCATCAAATAATAAAAGGCCAAAAAACCCAAAATGCCGGTAATCACCAGGCTATCGACGGTTTCATTGTGGGAGCGGTCGGCGGAGCTGCCGCGAGCTTCTACGTGGGCCAGATCAGGCGGATAAACATAGGCAAAGGCGTTAAACATCGACTCTGGCCCGTAGCCTACTAAGGGGCGGAGAAAATTAAAGGAGTCTTTGGGAGTCAACGGGTCGGCCTCAACGCCCAACGGTTCGTGCGGCATAATCAGTTCCAGGGCGGCATCCCAAATAAGCACCCGCACCTTGCCTGTGCCGGAGTCGGTACCGGTAATCTCTCCCAGGCGACCTACATAGGGCAATTCTCTGATGGGGTTTAAATAAGCGTCAAAACCGGCCCCTCTAATATTCAAAGCCAGCACAAACAGAATAGCCAGCGCCGCCGCCGAGACCCAACTGAGCCACAACCAGCGCCCGCCTTGTTGAGCAGCAGCCATGTAGGTGTAAAGTCCCAAAAAACCCAGCGTGCCCCCCACCGCGCCGCCCAACAGCAGGATATTGCTGGCTTCGTAGCCCAGCCCGGCCAGCAGGCTTTCAAGAACCCAGCCAATGGCTAAACCAAGGCCGCCCACCGCGCCGCCGGCCAGCCCCAATGGGACGGCAAATAAAATTCCCTGCCCAATTTCTTTTAGGGACAGCCCGGACGGGTCGGCATTGAGCTGGCGCAGCGCCAAAATAAACAGCAGCCCCATGATAAAGGCTGCGCCCAGCACCCCCAGCAATGGCCCCCGGCTGCCGCTGAAGAGCACGGTGAGGATTTGAACCGCCAGCGCAAAAATATAGACCGCCGCCAAAATGGTGTGCCCCCAGGAGCTATCCTTATCTTTGATAATCGCCGCCATCGACTCAACCAGGCGGCTGACAGTTAGCGGGGTAATCATAATTAAATACGAGGCCACAAAAATGGGGTTGCCCATATTGGCCGCCACGCGGGCGGTAACATTGCCGGCCCAGGGCAGGGGATCCAGCCCGTAACGCTGCACAATACCATACAAGCCCACCGGCACGCTGGTAATAATAATTGTTGTGACCAGCCGGTCTACCTGCTCGCGGGTGCGGAGCGTAGCCGCCATCAACGCAAAAATGGTAATGTACGAGAGCATCGAGTAAGTGCCCTGCAAACGCTGATACGACCCCCACCAGCTTACATTGGGCGAAATGGAAAAAATAGTGCTGATGATGTAAACAATCACCAGCAGCAGTGTTGGCAGCGTCAGGGGGCGCTTGACCCATTCCCTTAAGCGGTTGCCCAGCGAGGACTCATTGCTGCCCAGGCTGAAACCCTGCTCTACTACCATAATCAGCCAGGCCAAAATCATCAACCCCGCAATAGCGCGCAACAAGGTGATTTTATCCGGCTCAAAGGTGCGAGCGGTATAGATGTTAAAAAACAGGGGCACGGCCACCGCCGCCGCCAGCCAACCTGCTTCGATAATCTTTTCACAAAAAACTGATAGCCTGGTCCTCATTACAACAATCCCTTGTCTTTCAATAAATCTTCGTAAAGCTGCTCTATATCGCTTACCAGACGGGTTAACGCAAATTTTTCGGCAACCAGTTGCCGGCCTGCCCGGCCCAGTTGCGGCAAATCTGCGGTTAAGGCTTTTAAAATGAGCGCGGCCAGAGCCGGCGCATCATTGGGCGGCGCTAAAAACCCGGTTTGGCCGTCGAGCACAATATCGGGCACGCCGCCAACGGCGGTAGCCACCACGGGGCGGGCGCTGGCCTGCGCCTCGATGAGGCTGACCGGCGTCCCCTCGTTATTTGAGGTCAACACCACCAGGTCTAAATCGGCGTAAATGGCCGGCAAATTGCTGCGCCAGCCCAAAAATTTTACCGACTCATTTAACCCCAGGGCGCTCGCCTGCCGCTCCAGTTCTGCCCGGAGTTCGCCATCGCCAATAATTAAAAACTGCGCGCCGGGAAAACTCGCCCGCACCCGCGCCGCCGCCTGAATAAACAAACGGTGATTTTTTACGGCGGTCAGCCGGGCCACAATCCCTACCAGCCGGGTATCCGGCGCAATCGCCAGTTCGGCCCGGAGCTGGCCGCGCAGGCTGTCGGCGGTTAAAAAGCGGCTCAAATCAAAACCTAGGGGAATTATAAGAATTTTGTCGGGTGAGGCAATCTTAAAATCAAGAATCTCCTGGCGCTGGCGGGGACTAATAGTAATAATCCGGTCGGTCAGGCGGGCCAGCAATTGCTCGATAACAATGAACAAGCGTGTTTTGAGCGGTCCAAAATAACTATGAAACACATGCCCGTGAAAGGTATGCACCACCACCGGCACGCCTGCCAGCCGCGCCGCCAGCCGCCCCACAAAGCCGGCCTTGGCCGTGTGGGTATGCACAATCAGGGGTTTTTCCCGCCGAAAAAAGCGGTACAGCTTAACCACCATTTTCAGGTCGGCCAGGGGGTTGATTTCGCGCCCCAATTCGGCAAAGATGATGGGCGCAACCCCCTGTTGGGCCGCCCAGTTTTGCATGCTGCCCTCGTGGGCGCTTTCCAGCCCGGCCAGCAGCAGCGACTCAAATCGGGCCGGGTTGAGGTGTCTGGTCAGCAGCACCGTGTGAATGGCCGGCCCGCCGATGTTGAGGCGGGCAATAATACGGATGACTTTAATTTTTGACATGCCGCTTCAAAAATTCCAGCATCAGGGGCGCAATGCGCTCGTGGGCATCTTCAACCACGTAATGACCGGCATTTTGCAAAACGTGAACCTGCGCCTGGGGAAATCGCTTTTGCCACTCCGGCAAAAAATCGCGCTCGGTAAAGCAAAAATCGTCGGCTCCCCACAAAATGAGCATGGGGTGATTACGCAACCGGGGCAGGTCGGCCTCAATTTTTTTGAACAGAGGGCGGGTGGGGTGGTTCTGCTCCCAGGGAATATCCTGCACAAAGCGGTGGATGGCAACCCGGTTGGCCCAACTGTTGTACGGGGCCAGATAGCCGGCCCTGGCCTGGGCCGGCATCCCCCGCGAGGTGGCCTGCCAGGCGGCCAGCCCGGCAAAAGCGTTAAAGCCGCGCACCAGCAGCGGCCCCCACAGCGGATAGCGGCACATCAGGATTCTTTTGGGCAGCTTGGGCAGGTCAAAGGCGGCGGTATTAAAAATTACGCAAGCGGCCACATGTTCGGGGTGGCGGGTGGCATAGCCCATGCCAATTACGCCGCCCCAATCGTGAACTGCCAGCGTAAATTGTTTTAGCTTTAGATGGGCCAGCAGCGTTTCAAGATTTTGCATGTGTTGGGCCAAATTGTAGGGATAATCCTGCGGCTTGTCCGACAGCCCGCAGCCAATGTGGTCGGGCGCAATCACCCGGTAATGCTCACTGAGCGGCGGGATAAGGCGTCGATAATAAAATGACCAGGTGGGGTTGCCATGCAGCATCACCACCGGCGGCGCGTCGGGTTGACCCTCATCCAGGTAGTGCAGCCGCAGGCCGTTAAGGTTTAACCAGTGGGATTTAAACGGGTAGAGGTGTTGAAAAGGGGTTGTATCTATCACGGACACACGCTATGATTTTTTGAGAAAATAGGTTTCGTAGGCTTCGGCAGTCCAGGGCAGGGCCGGTTTCAGAAACTCTTCAAAAATGGCCTGGGCGTACACCCTGATTTCGTACTGGGCATCGGGGGCCATGCGCAGGCCCACAAAATGGAGCAGGTTGTGGGCGTCAACCTTGCCGATAAATTGGGTGTACATAGATTGCGGCAAAAAGATGCGGGCCTGCTCTTTGGCAACGCCGGCCTCCAGCGCCTGGTTGTAAAACTCGATACTGCGCCGGTGGTGCTCGCCCAGCAGGTGGTTAAGCTGGCCGGCGGCTTCAGCCTCAACTTCGCCCTCGCTGCCCTGTTTGTTGCTGGCCGATTGTTGCCGCCAGGACAGGGGTTCGTAAAAATCAATATCTACCGAGGTGTAGCGGCGGCTCACTTCGTTATAGTTCCAGGTGCGGTGGCGCATCCACTGGCGGGCTACAAACAGCGGGCACTTGATGCGAAATTTGAACTCGACCATTTCAAACGGGGTGGTGTGCCGGTGACGCAGCAGATAAAAAAGCAATTTTTTATCCCGCTCATCGCCTTTGCTCTCCCCCAAAAACGAGACTCTGGCCGCGTTGATAATGGCCAGGTCGTTGCCCATCAATTCTTGCAATTCAATCCAGCCTTTATCCAGCAAATCGACCCGTTTGCCAATGAGTTTTTCCTGGTTCGACACGTCAAACTCCCATCATTTTATTTTACGCCCTGCTCCACAGCCAGGGGCTAACAATTTGTCCATTATACACGTTAAATAAGGGAGAGGGCAAAGGGGCGGCTTAACGCCACTCGAAGGTGCGCGGCTGGCCGGCCGGCGAGAGGCGCGGGCCGGTTGGGGTTCCCTGGGCATTGGCGCCGGTTTGTTGCTTAACCGTCACCGTCCAGGTAATAACCCCGCCGGCCAAACGCTCTGACCTGGCGATGCGCCAACTGCTGTTTTTGACCCAGTGTTCGGTAGTAGCGCCGGTGGGCCAGGTAAGTTGCAGCACGTAATATTCGCTGCTGGTTAGTAGCCGGGGAGAGGTCCAGTTGAGCAGCAGAGTTGGGCTGTCGATTACCTGCCCGCTGGCGGGGGTGAGCAATTGAGGCAGCGGGTAACCTGGCCCCGGCGTGGGCGTACTGCTGGGCAGCGGGGTAGGGGTTGAGGTTGGGGTGGGCGTTGAGAGGGGCACAATAATTTCCTGGCCGGGGTAAATCAGGTCGATATTTAAATTGGGGTTGGCGGCCAGAATGGCGTCCATAGGGGTGCCAAATTCGTAGGCGATGCTGCTAATGGTATCGCCCGACTCAATCACGTAGACCATCAGATTGGGCAATGAGTCGGCCGGCGCAACGGCGTTTTGGCTGGGGGGGATGATGAGCGTTTGCCCCGACCGCAACGAGCGGACATCCTGAATATTGTTGAGCGCGGCCAGTTCATCCATATCAACGCCATATTGCTGGGCAAGGTAGATGAGCGTTTCTCCGGCAACCACGGTATGGGTTCGCGGGGTGGGGGTGGGGGTGGGGGTTAACGTGGGCGTGGCGGTGGGCGTGCCGGTGTTGGTGGGGGTCGGCGTAAAGGTAGCGGTGGCGGTAGGCGTAAAGTTTTCTTCGGCCTGGGCCACCCGGTTGACTTCCCCTTGCGAACCTGTAACCCACCAAACAATCCCTACAATAATTAAGACCCCCAGGCCAATACTGGCCCAGGAACCGCTAAAAAATGAGGTGCTCAACGGCAGGCTGTCAACCGGTTGATGGCACATCATACAGGTGATGGCTCGCTCGGCTACGGGCGCGCCGCAGTGCAGGCAGCGCCGCTGGCGATGGTAATGGGCGGTTGTTTTGCCACAGGTAGGGCACCGGCTTTGATGCGCTGCCAGCTCGGTGCCGCACGATGAACATTCAATCATAGCAATCAAAAATCAGAATTTAGAAATTAAAATTAGCAAAAAAGAATTATGGGCTTGATTGATGAATTGTCAATTTTGGGGACGCGCCAAAAAGAGGCGGCGATTAGCCCAGCAATGAGCAGCGCGGCCAACCCGCTGAAAATGGCCCCTACGGTGCGGGGCGGGGTGCTGCCCATCTCCAGGCGCAAGGTATGTTCTCCGGCGGGCGCATCAACGGTAATCAGGCCAAAGGGCGGCTCGGCGCGGTGGGGGATGCGTTCGCCGTTGAGCAAGACCCGCCAGCCGGGGTAATCGTAGGTATAAAATTGCACCGTCACCGGCGAGCGGGCATCCACTCTAATCTCGTCCGACGCGCCGCCGTGATGCAACATCTGTAGTGTGCCCTGCCCGGCAATGATGCCCGCCGTGGTCAGCGGCTGGCCATTGAGGTATTGGGCTTCCATAGGGCTGGTTTGGGGCTGCTCGGCGGTCGCAGAAACCATGCCCACCCGGTCTACAATAGAAGCGCGGTCCCAGTTGACAACGGCCAGCGGGGTTTCGGCCCAGGCGGGAATTTGGGTGTATTGCGGCGCAGTGTAGCCAAAAGAGGCCAGCACGACAACCAGGCAAAGCAGGCAGAGGTGAGGAAGTTGGTGATTAGTGATGAGCAACGAAGCGCCCTTTGGGTATTGGTCATTGGCAATTGATGCCAGCGCGCCCGCCACAATCGACATGGTGAAGGCCGTTACCGCCAGCAACCGCCACGGAAACTGCACCAGGCTGGCAATGGGCAGCATCTGCCACAGGGGGCCGGCCAGGGGCGACATCAACAGAATTACCACAACCGTCGTAGCCATAAAAAAGAGGGCGGTATTCCGGTGAGGGTAGCGATGGGTCAGGCTGACCACCAGGGCAAACATAAACAAACTCACCCCCACAATACCCAGTTGAAACGAGAAGTCATCGAGCAGGCCTGCGCCGGCGTAGCCATAACCCCATTCCGGCGAGAAAAATTGCGAAAAATAAACAAAGTGCTGCAAATAGTTGTAGCTGCCGCTGGTCCACTGCTCTATTTTAATGAAGCGCACCTCAAACAGCATCGGCGCCAGATAAATGGCGGCCAGGGCCAGGCCCAGCAACCCGGCTGCGGCAGAGTAAAGGGCCGTATCAATTAGCAACCGGTAACGGAAAGTTGCCTGGGTATTGAGAATTGTTTTAGCCGTAATTAAATAAAGCAGGTAGACAATCAACAGCGGCGTGAAGGTAAAAAACGAAGTGTGATGCGTCAGCGCCAGCAGGCCATAACCCAACCCGGCCAGCGCCACTCGAGACGGCGAGGGCGCGGCCACCAGTTCGGTGAAGGCCCAAAACAAAAAGGGGATGACGGCCAGGGCCACAAATTCGGCGTAGGCGCTGCGCACAAAAATTTCAACCAGGTGAAAAGGGGCGTACATGTAAACAATCGCCGCCAGCAGGCCCGCATCGGGGCCGTACAGCCGGCGAACAAAGCCGTACATGCCCAACCCGGCTGCAAGCGTAGCCAGAATGTACATCGTTTTAACCGAGGCGGTCAGCCCCAGCCCCAGCAGGTGAAAAATTTGCGCCCCGTAAAAGGCCAGCGGCGCGTACAAATTAAAGAGCGGGTAGCCATACCCAAAGGCAAAATCCGGCGACCAGCGCGGCCACAAATAGCCATCGCGCCAGGTCTGGTCAAACTCTACCAGAAAAAAAACGCTGTGTTTGGCGTCGTGGGCCTCAAAAAAATAGGCCGGGGTGAGCAGCGGTCCCCAGGCAAAAATAGACAGGGCCAGCGCCAGCCAGAGTTGCGGGTCTGGTTTCTTCATCTTATTCGACTCACCGCCAACAAGCCCAACCAGACCACCGCCGAAGCCGCCGTCACCCAAAAGCCAATCAGCCGCACCGGCGTGTCCTCAAACCGAAGCTCCAAAAAATGAGAGCCGGGCGGAATGGGCGCCACCATCCAGCCCTCGATGGGCGTGGTGCGGATGGGCGGCGTGTCCACCAGCGGGCCAATTCGCGTGACCGGCCCTTTCTCTGCCTCCAAATTGCCATTGTGCGGGCCAAGGTCTTGATAAATATAAGCCGTCCAGCCGGGGTAGTAGGGCACAAAAAAGGTGACGCTTTGCCCCGCTTTATCCGCGCCAACCCACAGCAGTTCATGCACGCTGTCCATCTCCATCGAGTAGACGCCCACGCTGTTATCGGCGGGCAGGGCGGTGTAGTTGACTTTGGTGGTAATCTGGCCGCCGCGCTCCACCTGCTCGGCCAGGGTAGACCAGTTGGGGATGCGTCGCACCCAGGCCGTTTGTCCGGTCATCTCATCCGACGATTGCTGAAAGCGAAAGAGCGCTGCCTGGCTCACCGGCCCCTCGGTGGGTTTGGGGTCGCGGACATCGGCCTGAAGGTAGGGATAGCTGGACAGGAGAATGAGGCAGGCGAGGATGATGGTAGATATCAGTAATTGGTAATTAGTAATTGGCGAGTTTTGAGTTTGGAGTTTGGAGTTCTGAGTTCGAAATACTGACAACTGATGACTGACCACCGTTCCGGCCACAATGGAAATGAGCGGCGCGATAATCACCAGCAATCGCCAGGGGAACTGGGCAAACGTGGAGAGCGGCAGGAGGGTCCAAACAATGTTAGAGGCGGGCGTGGTTAGAAACACTAAAATGAGGGTCATTGTTTGATAAAAGTAGAGCGCGCGCCGCACCGGCCGGTCAGGCAACCGGGGCACGATGAGAAAAGAAAAAATAAACAAAATGGCAGCGGCCAACCCAAGCTGAAAACCGGCCTCGTCGTTGGGGCCGGGGATGCTGGCCCCAAAACCCCATCTGGGCGAGAAGAGCTGAAAAATTTCCACAAAATCGTCGCCAAAGGCAAATCGACCCCCCACCCACTGGTCGACCCGCACAAAGCGGTACTCCAGAATGGCCGGCAGCCAGAAAATGGCGCTCAACCCCAGGCCAAAAGCCAGCATCAAGGCCGGGGGAATACCGGCGAAAATGAGGCGCAATATGTGATGCGTGAGGCGTGAAACCTGAAACCCAAAAACCGAGACCCGGAACGCTAAAAGCATATAAGCCACAAACAACCCCAGAATAGGGGTGAACATCAGCGCCAGCAGATTGCTGGTGAACATCAGCGCGGCATAGGCCAGCGCGCCCCACAGCAGCGCGGCCAGCCGGGGGCGGGTGACAGCCTCGAAAAAGCCCCACAGCACCAGCGGCACAAACACAAAGCCCACCGACTCGGCCAGCGCCGCCCGCACGTACAGGTCAAAAATGTGATAAGGGATGTAAACGTAGGTTAGCGCGGCTATCAATCCGGCGGGTTGGCCCAGCAAGCGCCGCCCAAACAGATACATCGCCAGGCCGGAGAGCAGCGCCGACAGCCCAAAAACCACTTTGACGGCGGTCACAATTTCCAATCCGGCCAGATGCAGCGCCTGGCCGGCGTAAGAGGATAACGGCCCGTAGATATTAAAAAAGGGATAGCCATAGCCAAAGGCAAAATCCGGCGCCCAGCGCGGATACCAGACGCCATCCTGAATGGATTTGTTGAACTGGTGCAAAAAATAAACCGAGTGGCGGGCATCGTGCGCGCCCCAAAAATAGCCGGGCTGCAACAGCGGCCCAATCACCGACAGCGACAACAGCAATGTTAGCCACAGGTAGGGGTCCGATAGGTTTTGGATTTTGCCTGCCCTGGGCAGTTCAGGGGATTTTGGACTTTGGATTGCGAATTGCAAATTACTCATTATTCATTGCCAAAGGTTGTTTATTGGACATCCAGAATCACCCGGCCTTCAGCATCGCCGGCCACGGGCAAACGCGCAAAGGTGGCTTCATCGTACAGCCCCAGCAAAACGCGATACGGCCCCGGCGGCGCGCCGGCGGGAAGCTGGATGGCGTAGGTATCGTTAATCAACTCGCCGGGAATCCAGCGGGAGGTGGGGTAAGCGCCCGCCTGCGGCTGGCCGTCAAACTGGGCCAGCACCTTGCCGTGGGAGTCGACCAGATGGGCAAACACTTTCCAGTTTTCGCCAAAAGTGCTCAACGGCTGCCAGGTGACGCGCAACCGCAGCGTGTCATTGGCTTGCAGGGGGCCGCGCGCAGCCAGCGGAATTTCGGTTGGGCCGCGCTGCAAATCCACGGTGTAATCGGTGGTTGCCACCCAAAATTCATAATTCAGCGCCGCCAGTTGCGAGTCGCCCAGAATGGCCTGGGGAGCCTCCAGCCAACCGGCGCGGGGCTGCATAAACCGGGGCAGCAGGTAGGGATAGACGGCCAAAATAATAATGATGACGACCGCCCCCAGCAGCGGCAACTGCGCCAGCCGAGGCTCCAGCCACAGCGCCGCCCCGGCCAGCGCCGCCAGGCACAGCCCAATCAGCCCCAAAAGCTGCCAGGGGTAGGTGAGCGTGGCCGAAAGCGGGTAGCCGGCCAGCAGCGGCAATTGCCACAGCGCCGAGGTGAGGCCAAATTGCAGCAAAATCAGCGCCAGCGCCGCCGCCCCAAAAAAGAGCAACCGGCGGTCGGTGCGGGGGGCCGGCGACTCGCCGCGCTGCCATACAAACAGGGCCAGCAGCGATAACCCCACTGCGGCCAGCCCCAGTTGCAGCGACAGGCCATCGTTCCAACCGGGGCGGCTGGGGCCAAAGCCCCAATAGGCCGAAAGCAGTTGAAACGGGTAGAGAAAATGGTCGGTAAATTGCGTCAGGCTCACGGGGAATAACGGGCGGGCCGGCAATATCAGGTAAACGGCCATCGCCAGGGCTGTGCCGCCAAGGGCCGCGCCCGCCGGCAACAACGCCTGTGGCCGGTGGACTACCAGCAGCAACAACAGTACCAACAGCAGCGCCCAGAGGGTCAGCCCCAACTGAGTCAGGCCCAGGGCCAGCCAGAACAGCGTGGCCATAGGGGTCAATTTTAATTTTGGAGAGGTGACAAGATAGGTAGTAGCCAGCGCCCCCCAGGGCAGCAACCCCCAAAAAAGGGACTCGCCCCAGGCGCCGCGCACGTACACCGTCACAATCTGGTGCGGCAGGTAGGTGTACACCAGCGCCGACACCAGCGCGCCGGCGCTGCCCAGCCAGCTTCGCAGCCATAAAAACAGGCCCAGGCTGCCCAGCAGCCAGCCAACGCCTATCACAAATTTAACGGCAGCAATGGGCGCAAGCGGCAGCAGCGCCGCCAGATAGTAAGGCAGCAGGCCGGCGCTGCGCAGCGGGTCAAAGCGGGTGGCAAGGTGGGGCAGCCAGGTGAGCTGGCCCAGATTGGCCCGCAAATCGGCCAGATTCCACAGCGGGGTAAAGCCGGCGTGGGTTTGAAAATAACCGGGGTACAGCAGGGGGGCCAGCGCAAAAACCGGCAAAATCAGCGCCAGCAGCAAGGCAGCCCTGGCAGACAAGGTAGCGTTAACCGGCGGAGCGGCCACTGCTGGCGTGTCGGCCCCAATATTTGGATTACTCTTGCTGACCATCTAACCCCAGTTCTGAGGCGGCAGCCTGCATAGATTTGAGCACAATTTCAATGTGCTCGTCCAGTTCTACGCCCAAATCGGCCGCGCCGGCCTCAATTTCTTCGCGATTAACGCCGGGGGCAAAGGCTTTGGTCTTCCACTTCTTTTTAACCGATTTAACCTTAACATCCCGAATATCTTTAGAGGGGCGCACCAGGGCCACAGCGGCAATCAGGCCGGTCAGTTCATCAACCGCGTAGAGCGTTTTCTCCATTTTAGACTCGCGCTCAACGCCGGTAACTTCGGTGGCGTGCGAGAGAATGGCCCGCACAATCTCTTCGTCAACGCCGCGCTCGCGCAAAATAGGCGCGCCGGTGTTGGGGTGTCCATTTTGCGACACGTCGGGCCAGCGTTCGTAGTCAAAATCGTGCAGCAAGCCGACCAGCCCCCACCGTTGTTCGTCGGCGCCAAAGTGGCGGGCGTAGCCGCGCATGGCCGCCTCTACCGAGAGCATATGGCGGCGAAGCTGCGGACTTTCGGTATACTGGCAAACTAAATTCCAGGCAGTCTGTCGATTCACGTTTTACCTCCGGTAGCAAAGTTTGGGCATTATATCACAAATTGGGGTCTTGGCTAAGTTGCCTTTGTGACCGCTATCGCAACCCTTTTGACAATCCCCCCTGATTGGATTAGAATTGCTATCGTTTACCTTTTCAGGTAAATTTATCGTACACCGATGTGCAAAATTTCGCGAATGAACGCGATTCAAGGAGATATTAATGGCTGGTAGCTACACAACCGACAAAATCAGAAACGTTGTCCTGTTAGGCCACAACGGCTGTGGCAAAACCTCACTATCCGAAGCAATGCTCTTCAACTCCGGCGCCATTAACCGCATGGGCAAAGTTGAGGATGGCAATACCGTTTCTGATTTTGACGAAGAAGAAATTAACCGCACCATGTCTTTAAGTCTGTCTGTTATCCCCTGCGAGTGGAAGGGGTACAAAATTAACGTGCTCGACGCGCCCGGTTACGCCGATTTTCAGGGCGAAATGCTGGGCGGGGTACACGCAGCCGACGCCGTTGTTTTGGTGCTCGACGGCTCCTCTGGCATCGAGGTGGGCACCGAACTGGCCTGGGAGATGGCTAAAAGCCACAACAAACCCATCGCCATATTTCTAAACAAAATGGACCGCCCCAACGCCAGCTATCGCCGGGTGATAGACCAACTGCGCCACACCTTTGAGGCCACCTTTGTGCCCATGGAGTTGCCCATCAGAAACGGCGAACATTTTGAAGGGGTTATTGACCTGATTACCCAAAAAGGACACACCGGCACCGGCAAAGCCTCGGAGCCGCCCGCCGACATGGCCGATGAAATTGAAGAATTCAGGCTTCAGTTGGTTGAATACGCCGCCGAAGGCGAAGACGCCCTCATGGAAAAATATTTTGAGGAAGAAACCCTCACCCAGGATGAAATTCGGCGGGGGCTGCTGGCCGGCCTGGCCGCCGGGCGAATTGTGCCTGTATTTTGCGGGTCGGCTACGGCTAATGTGGCCGTGCGCAGCTTTATGAACAACATTGTCGAGTCTTTTCCCCGCCCCACCAATACCAAAATTATGGCTACCAACACCAAAACCGGCAGCGAAGAAGAACTTGGCGGCGATGCCGGCGGCCCCCTGGCGGCCCAGATATTCAAAACCGTTAACGACCAGTATGGCCGCGTCAGCTACATTCGCGTTTGGTCCGGCACGCTCAAGGGCGATGGCCGCACCTACAACGCCCGCCTAGATACTGAAGAGCGAATGAGTGGGTTATTCTCGCCACGCGGCAAAGAGCAAACCAGCATCTCCGAAAGCGTGGCCGGCGATATTGTTGGCGCAGTCAAGTTAAGCGAAAGCCAATCTGGCGACACGCTGTGCGACAAAAATCACCCGCTGACCCTGCCGTTTATTGACAGCCCCGAGCCGGTATTTGCCGTAGCCCTCACCCCCGTTGCCCAGACCGACTCGGCCAAACTTGGCCCCAGCCTGGCCCGCATCATCGAAGAAGACCTGTCGCTGCGCCATCGCTATGAAAAAGCCACCCGCCAAACCCTGCTGGAAGGAATGGGCGAAACCCACGTGGATATTTCAGTTAAACGGATGGCCAGCCGCTTTGGCCTGCATGTGCGCACCTCTACCCCCAAAGTACCTTTTCTGGAAACTGTTTCCAGAACCGCCTCGGACCAGTACCGGCACAAAAAACAAACCGGCGGCGCCGGCCAGTTTGGCGAGGTTCACATGCGCGTTGAGCCGCTGGAGCGCGGAACCGGCTTTGAATACAAAAGCGAAGTCTTCGGCGGGGCCATCTCGCAGCCATTTCTGCCCTCCATCGAAAAGGGTATCAAACAGGTGCTGGATAATGGCGTGATTGCCGGCTACCCGGTGGTTGACGTGCGCGCCGTGGTATTTGACGGCAAAGAACACCCGGTTGACTCCAAAGATATCGCCTTTCAAATTGCCGGGCGCGAGGCTTTTAAATTGGCCTTTAAAAAAGCCGGCCCCATTTTGCTGGAGCCGATTGTTGATATGACCATCACCATTCCCGAAGAGTACACCGGCGATGTCAGCGGCGACTTGAGCACCCGGCGGGGGCGCATGTCGGGCATGGAACAGGTGCGGGGCAACACCATCATCACCGCCCAGGCGCCGCTGGCCGAGGTGCAGCGGTACGCCACCGAACTGCGTTCAATTACCCAGGGGCGCGGCGTCTACACCATGAAACTCTCCCATTACGAGCCGGTTCCCAGCCACATTGCCGAAGAAATTATCGCTCAGGCTCAACGGGAGAAAGAGGAAGAATAAATTTAAGGAGCAATCGTCAGCAGCCGGTCAAATTACTAATTACTGATTACCAATTACCGGTTACTGATTACCGCCCCTGACTACTGATTATTGAATCAAGGAGTTTAACAAGTCGATGCCTTCAATCTTTCCGTTTACAGCCATTGTAGGCCAGGAGCGTATGAAAACCGCTCTCATCCTCAATGCCATTAACCCCAAAATTGGCGGCGTGCTCATTCGTGGCGAGCGCGGAACCGCCAAATCAACCGCCGCCCGCGCCCTGGCTGCCCTGCTTCCAGAAATTGACGTTTTCATCGACTCGCCGTTTAACGACGACCCCAACGACCCGGATAGCTGGTCGGATTGGGTTAAAGAGCACCAGGCTAAAAATGGCGATTTAAAAATCAGCAAACGCCGCATTCGGTTTGTTGACCTGCCGGTGAGCGCCACCGAAGACCGGGTGGTCGGCACCCTGGATATTGAGCAGGCCATCAAAAAAGGGGAGCGTCATTTTGAAGCGGGCGTGCTGGCTGCCGCCAACCGGGGCCTGCTGTACGTTGACGAAGTCAACCTGCTTGATGACCACGTGGTCGACCTGCTGCTCGATTCGGCGGCTATGGGCGTCAACGTGGTTGAGCGCGAAGGCATCAGCTTTTCTCACCCGGCCCGCTTTATGTTTGTGGGCACCATGAACCCCGAAGAGGGCGACCTGCGCCCCCAACTGCTAGACCGCTTTGCCCTGTGCGTTGACATCCACAGCATTTCCGACTCGGCCCAGCGCATGGAAATTTTAGAGCGCACGCTCCATTTTGAAATGGACTCCGAAGGCTTTTACCAGGAGTGGCAGCCCAAAGAAAAAGAGCTGGCCGACAAAATAACCCACGCCCGCGACGTGCTCCAGCGTGTCGCCTACACCAAACGAGACCTGTTCACCATTGCCGAGCTAATGGCCGAAATGAAGGTTGACGGCCACCGGGCCGATATTGTGATTCTAAAAACAGCCATTGCCAACGCCGCCTTCAACAACCGGGAAAAAGTCAACAGAATTGACATTCTGGTTGGGGCCGAACTGGCCCTGCCCCACCGGCTCAAACGGCAACCCTTCCAGGATACAACCATTCAGTTTCAAGAGCTGGCCGAACGGCTGGAACAGATTCGGCAGGAAGCCCAGCAGCAAGAAGGCGAGCAGCAGGTCAGCACCAGCAGCGAGACCACCTCGACCACACAGGAAAAAAAAACGACACTGAGTCGATAGAGCTGGATGAGTCTAACGCGCCCCCGCCTATGGGGACGCCGCCGCAACAACAGCACTCCGAGCAGTCGTCCGGGGATAAAAGCCAGGCCAACAACCCGGTTGATATTGGCCACGATTTTATGCCCCGGCGGCTGCAAACGCCCCTGGATAACATGACCCGCTCAAGCGCGGGCAAACGCAGCTACACCAAAACCGAGCGCAAGCGCGGGCGCTACATTCAGGCTCGCCCCGCCCGGGGCAAACCCCGCGATGTGGCTTTTGACGCCACCCTGCGCGCCGCCGCCCCCTTTCAGCTTCGCCGCGACCGCTCCAGCCGGGCGCTGGCCGTTGAACAGCAGGATATTCACGACAAGATTCGCGTGCGCCGGGCCTCGAACCTGGTGCTCTTTGTGGTTGACGCCAGCTGGAGCATGGCCGCCGCCGAGCGCATGGAAGCCACCAAAGGGGCCATCATGAGCCTGCTGCTCGACGCCTACCAGCGCCGCGACCAGGTGGGGCTGGTGGTCTTTCAAAAAGAAGAGGCCCGGCTGGTGCTGCCCCCCACCAGCAGCGTCGAACTGGCTAAAAAAGCCCTGGCCGACGTGCCCGTTGGCGGCAAAACGCCCCTTTCCGCCGGGCTGCTGCTGGCCCACCGGGTTATGATCCAGCAAATCCGCCTGCACCCGGAAATTATGCCGATGATGATTCTGCTCACCGATGGCGCCGGCAACGTTTCCGTGTCTGACCTGCCGGCCCAGGAAGAGGCCCACCGGGTAGCCAAAATGATTATGGAAGAGGGCATTCGCTCGGTGGTCATCAACATGGAACACGCCAGCTTTGACCGCGGTCTGGCTCAGGCCCTGGCCGAAGAACTCAACGCCCCCTGCTACACCCTGCATGAACTCAAGGCCGACACGCTGTACCAAACCGTTAAAGATGAGTTGAGATTGAGTTAACCTGGTAAGGAGGCACAATGACATCAAAAATGAGCAAACGGGAACGCCTGGAGGCCGCCTTTGCCGGCCAGCCGGTCGACCGCCCGCCCGTGGCCCTGTGGCGGCACTGGCCCGTTGACGACCAGCGCGGCGACGAATTGGCCCGCGCCACGCTGGTCTTTCAGCACACCTTTGATTTTGACTTTATCAAAGTGACCCCCAGCAGCAACTACTGCGTTGCCGGCTACGGCGCCGAAAGCGCGTGGGAAGGCAATCAGGAAGGAACCCGTACCTGGGGCCGGCGCGTCATTCAAGCGCCCGAAGATTGGGCCAAATTAAAGCCGCTCGACCCCAACCAGGGGTTGCCGGGCGAAGTGCTGCAAGCCAACAAAATCATTGGCGACGCGGTGAAAGACGAGGTCCCTTTTATTCAAACCATCTTCAACCCGCTCTCGCAAGCCAAAAACCTGGCCGGCGAGCGCCTGCTGTCTGACATGCGCCAGCACCCCGAGGCGGTCAAGGCCGGGCTGGTCGCCATCACCGAGTCGACCATTCGCTTCATCCGGGAGCTAAAATCCACCGGCGCTGCCGGAATTTTTCTGGCCGTGCAGCACGCCAGCTACAACCTGCTCACCCAGGCCGAATACCGCGAATTTTGCCACAAGCTAGACCTGCAAATTCTCAAAGCCACCGAAGGGATGTGGTTCAATCTGGTTCACCTGCACGGCGTCAACGTAATGTTTGATTTCATTGCCGACTACCCGGTGCAGGTTATCAACTGGCACGATGTGGAAACGCCCCCCTCGCTGGGCCAGGCCATGAGCCGCACCACCAGGGCGCTGTGCGGCGGCCTGCGCCAGTGGGACACCATGGTGCGCGGCACCCCCGCCGGCGTAGAAGCCGAGGCCAGAGCCGCCATCGCCGCTACCGGCGGGCAGCGCTTTATTTTAGGCACAGGCTGCGTTACGCCCATCACCGCGCCAACCGGCAATATTCTGGCCGCCCGTAAGGCGGTTGAGGCAGCGCACTAAAAATGGCCGAAAAGCATGACGAGGTCTACACCCTCAGCGCCGAAGAGGCGGCTTCGTTACGGCAGGGCTTTATTTACTGCCCGCGCTGCCGCAGCAAAATGGTGGATAAAGAGGTGTATGGCCGGATGCGGCGCGTCTGCCCCAACCCGGATTGCCGCTTTGTGCAATTTATCGACCCCAAAATCAGCGCCGCCGTAATGGCTCTGCAAGACGGCAAGGTGTTGCTGGTCAAACGCTCCATGGAGCCGGCCCGGGGGAGCTGGTGCCTGCCCGGCGGCTTTATGGAAATTGGCGAAACGCCCCCCCAAACCGCCGTCCGCGAATGTAAAGAAGAAAGCGGCTTTGAGGTAGAAATTACCGGCCTGATTGACGTCTACTACTACGAAGATTATCGGGGCAGCGGCGTTTTGATCATGTACAAGGGCCGCGTGATTGGCGGTCAACCCGACCCGGACAGCGAGTCAAAGGCTGTGGCCTTTTTTGGCCCCAATGAATTGCCGGAAAATATCCAGTTTGACTCGAACATCAAGGCGCTGGCCGCCTGGCGCGAAGGCAAACTTTAAATGACTAAAATCCTGGCAATCGAAACATCCTGCGACGAAACCGCCGCAGCGATTATTGAAGATGGCTACCACATCTGCTCAAACGTGGTGGCCTCGCAAATTGATATTCACCGGCGCTACGGCGGCGTCTTTCCGGAAGTGGCCTCGCGGCAGCATATTCTGGCCATCAGCACCGTTATTCAAGACGCGCTCATCGAGGCCCGCACCGGCTGGGACGAGTTGGAGGCTGTCGCCGTTACCCACGGGCCGGGGCTGGCCGGCAGCCTGCTGGTGGGCGTCAACGCGGCCAAGGGCATTGCCCTGGCCCAAAATATCCCTCTAATTGGCGTCAACCACCTGGAAGGGCATCTCTACTCCAACTGGCTCGATGCTCGCGGCCAGGGCCACCCGCCCCGCAAAAAGTTTCCGGCGCTGTGCCTGATTGTCTCCGGCGGCCACAGCGAACTGGTGCTGATTCGCAACCACGGCAATTACGAAATTTTGGGGCGCACTGTTGACGATGCCGCCGGCGAGGCGTTTGATAAAGTGGCCCGGCTGCTCAATTTAGGCTATCCCGGCGGGCCGGCCATTCAAAAAGCCGCCGAGGGGGGCAACCCCAACGCCTACAATTTCCCGCGAGCCAGGCTGGGCGACTCGTACGATTTCAGCTTCTCCGGTTTAAAAACCGCCGTGCTGCGGGTCGCCCAAAAGTATACCAGGGTGGAAAAAATGCACGCGCCCGGCGGTACGCCTCGCCCGCAGCCCCAAACGCCTGTCCGCAGTATGCCTGTGGCCGATATCGCCGCATCGTTTCAAATGGCCGTGGTTGACGTGCTGGTCAGCAAAACTCTGGCCGCCGCCCAGCAATATGAGGTAGCCGAAATTCTGCTGGCCGGCGGAGTGTCGGCCAACGCCCTGCTGCGCAACAAAATGATGGCCGCCGCCGACAGGCCGGTGCTGATTCCCCCCCTGTGGCTCTGCACCGATAATGCAGCTATGATTGGCGCAGCCGCCTATTGGCGCCTGCAGGCCGGGCAAACTAGCGGCTGGGATTTGGATGTGGTGGCAAATTTGCGGTTGGGATGATAACGACCGCCGACCGCCAAAAAATCCTCAAGCGGCAGTTGGTGGTCGGTGGTCATTTTTTAGCGCGAGGGTTTGCCGGGCAGCGAGGGTTTCTCGCCACCGGCCAGGACGCTGCCATCACCCCCCGGCAGCGACAGGCCAGCCTGATATCCCCACATTCGCCTATTGAGCGAGCGGGCTTTTGTGGCATAATGAGAGAGTAAGGAAAACCCATATCCTTTACGCCCTAGCCCAGCAAAAACCCGGACAGGATGATGCTCATGGAACTCAAACTGCTCAACTGCCCCAATTGCGGCGCGCCTCTGCCCAAAGATTTTGCTCCCAACCGGCGTCTTGAATGCGCCAACTGCCACTCGGCGCTGCTGGTGACGGATTTGGTTGAAAGCCAGGCGGTGGTTTGTCCGCAATGCAATACCATCAACGACCAGCAAAAACGCTACTGCGCCAACTGCGGCCAACCGTTAAAAATAGATTGCATTTTGTGTCACACCGAAAACAAAGTTGGAGCAACCCATTGCCGTAACTGCGGGGCGCACCTGGAAGCCGCCCGCGCCCGGCGCAGCAGCTTGCAAGAGGCCCGGCAGCGCCACCGGCTGGAATTTGTCAAGCGCTTCAAAGAAAAAGAGGCCCGCCAAAAAGCCGAAAAACTTCAACAATTGCTTGACGCCCTGAACGAGCCGGAAAATCACGATATGGCTATTTTTCAACTTAACCAGATGGGCGCAGAGGCCATTGACCCCCTCATCGACACGCTGCTCAACGACCACGACCCCGACGCGCGCTATGGCTCGGCCAGAGCTTTGGGGCAAATTTGCCATCAGCACAGTGTCAAGGCGTTAATCAAAGCCAGAGCCGCCAAGGCGCTGATTACAGCCTTGCAAGACTCGCATCCGGCGGTGCGCTACTGGTCGGTTGATGCCTTGGGCCGCTGCAAAAGCCAAACCGCTGTTGAGCCGTTGGCAGCGCTGTTGCAAGACCCGCATGAGGGCGTTAGAGAGCGCGCCAAAGGAGCGCTGCAACTTATTGGCGGCGAGCGCGCCCGCCAGATTTTGGCCCAGACTGAACCGCCAAAAGGGTTGTTGGGTTGGATTAAAGGCCAATAGTTTGGCGTTTGGGCCATGGGCGGTTATGATGTATTCGTTAACCTGCTAATCTTTAAACGAGGAACGTGATGCCCAAACAAACTATTCTTTACACCGGCGCCGGCGATGAAGGCTACACCAGCCTGCTGGGGCTTGACCGGGTAGCCAAATACGACCTGCGGCCCCAGGCTTACGGCGCAGTAGACGAAGCCAGCGCCTTTATCGGCCTGGCCCGGGCCGACTCCAGTGCCAGCGAACGCACCAAACAGTTGCTTCTGCAAAGCCAGCGCGATTTGTGGCTTTTGATGGGAGAACTGGCCGCCGCCCCGGAAGTCAAACTACCCCGGCGGCTGTCTGCCGAACGGACCCGTTGGCTTGAAGAAGAAACCTCCAGATTGGGCCAGGAGTTCCCCCCGCTCACTCAATTTGTCATCCCCGGCGATACGGAGCTTGGCGCCCGGCTGGATATAGCCCGCACGGTTGTGCGCCGGGCCGAACGACATGTGGCCAAACTGGCTCACCGGGAACAACTGGAAAATAGTGAAATTATCCGCTATCTTAACCGGCTGTCGTCGCTGTTGTTTGCGCTGGCCCGCTTTGAGGAACACCGCCAGGGGCGGCAAAGTACCCTGGCCAAAAATGTAAAATGACGCCATGGGGCCATCCACTCCACCCAATGACCGTCCATTTTCCCATTGCGCTTTACCTGTTGGGCGTCTTGCTGACGATAGGCTACCTGTGGCGCGGGCAACAAGATTACGAACGCTTTGCCTATTGGACATTTATTTTAAGCTGGCTGGCTACCATCGTAGCCAGTTTTGTTGGTTTAATGGACCAGAGCCAGCTCGAGCTGGATGACCCGCGCCGGGCCAGTGTGAACCCGCACATTACCGCCGGCGTGGCGCTGCTCATCATCAACGGGCTGCTGGTCTATATGCGTTTTCGCTGGGCCGACGTGCTGACTCGCTATCGCCGGCTCTATTTGGGCCTGATGTTGCTGGGGGTAGTGGCCGTGTTAGCCACGGGCTGGCTGGGCGGCGAGTTGGTATACCGCTGGCGCATTGGGGTGAACTGACTTTTTACGCCTCTTGACTTTTGGGGTTTTCAGGATATGACACATTGATTTTAATTCGAGGCTTTTCCTAAAACCTCATCCACGCCGGGCAAAGGCATTTGCAGCAGTTGTTTGGCTCGCTCAAGCGACAGGCGCAAATCCAGCGGAATGGCGGCAGAAATCTCGGCGGCGCGGCCCGAAGCGACTCGCTCCCAGGCGTCTACCTGCCAGTAGGCCAGCATCCGCCGGCCAAATTCCTGGCGAGTCACCGGCTGGCTGCCGGCTACGTTGAGCGCGCCGGCAAAATCAATTTCAACCAGCTTGAGCAGGGCCGCCGCCAGCGAGTCGACCCAAACCGGCTGCCGGATGACATCCGTAAACAAGGTTAGCGTTTCGCCGCGATTGAGGCGCTCCACAAAACCGGCTGTCCCCCGGTCCATCTCCTCCAATCCGTAAATCAGCGAGGTGCGCGCTATAGCTGCTTGCGGATACGCTTTCATCACCCTGGCCTCGCCCGCCGCTTTAGACCGGCCATAATCATTAGTGGGCATGGGCGGCGCGTCATCATTGTAAGGGGCGTTTTTGCCGTCAAAAACCATATCCGTTGAGACATGTACCAGCCGCGCCCCCACTGCTGCCGCCGCTTCGGCCACATAGCCGGCCCCCTGGCCATTCACCTGCATCATTTGTTGGGGATTGCCCTGGCCGGGGTTAATAGCTGCCGTATGGATGATGGCTTCGGGCTTTATTTTTTTGATAACTGCCAACACTTCCGCCCGGTCAATCAGGTTGAGGGCGACAGCCTGGCCTGCTTTAATCTGGTCGGGCTGATTGCTGTAGGCAGCGTAAACGTTGTATTTTTCAACAGCTTTGGCGGATAAATGGCGGCCCAGGTAGCCGCTGCCGCCGGTGATGAGTAAGGTTTCAGGTTTCATGTTTCAGGTTTCACGTTTCAGGTTGCAAGTTGCAAGTGGCAGGTTTCGGGTTGCACGTTCTGAACCCGAAACTCACAAACTATCTTCGATTTCGGCCCGCAGGCGGCCCTGCATTTTGGCCGCTTGCTCTAAATCAGATTTGGCCTGGTGCAGTTTGTCCTGCTCGGCGCGCACAAAGCGGGTATAGGGCGCTACCGCCTCGTTGATGCGCTGGAGGCTGCGGCTCAACTCTTTTTCAAATTGATGGCGCAGCCCTGAAGCCAACTGCGAGCGCATGTCTGCCAGCCGGTGGGCCATATCTTGTTTGGCGGCGCGCCGCCGGGCCGGGATGACAAAAAAGCCCAGCGCGGCAATCACGCTGGCGGCCAAAATGCCGGTCACATCTACGGCGGCAGTGGTAGCCAGGGCTGTTACCAGCGCGCCAAGGCCAATGGCGCCCACCTCGGCGGCGGCGGTTTCGGCCACGGCCATTTGCGCCCGCGCGGCAATTTTCTGGGCCTCGGCCGGGGCGTTGTACGTTTCTACCACGCGCTGGGTCGATTTGCCCACCGAGTCGATAAGATGCTCCCGGTCGTAGCGAAACGTGCCGCCTACCTCGCCCACAATCAAATCTTCGTATGCCTGCCGGCGTTTGCTCAAGTAGTCCATCACGCCCTGCCACTGTTTCAGGTCGGACGTTACCAGCCAGTCAATCAACTCGGTTACTTTTTGCTCGATGGCCTGGGGCAGGTTGGCCACCACCTGCTGTTCAAAACCGCGCCGGATGCGCTCTTTGTTGAGCAGGTCGAAAATGCGGCCCATGCGCATGGTGTCGTCAAAATAGGCGTTGCCCCGCGTTTCCATATCGTACAGAATATTTTCAATATCGGCCATTCTAAAGCCAAAATCGCGGCTCATATCCTGGCGATACAGTTCGAGCTGGCGCTCCAGGTTAGACAGGGTTTCGGCATCTTCCGAGAGCAGGGCCAGCCGGTTGGCGGTAATATGGCTGTATTTGCTCACCAGCCGGTCGCCCACGCCCAATGGGTTGAGAAATTTCAGGCGCAGCCGGCTGGTTTCATCGAGCGTGTGGTGAATGTAGTTTTCCAGGGGTTCAAAACCGCTGGAGTTCCACAGTTGCGGCTGCCCCTGCTTGGCTCGCAGCGCCTGCCGGGCGCTAACCGGGAAAATTTCGGGGGTGACGCCCAACAGCACGGTGGCATTTTGGCGCACAAAATCAACCACCTGAGCCAGTTCCGACTCGTTTTCAAAAATATCGACTTTGTTAATGACCAGCACAACTTTTTTACCCCACTCTTTAATCTGGCCCAAAAAGCTGCGCTCGCTTTCGGTAAAGGGGCGGTCGGCGGAGGTAATGAACAACACCAGGTCGGAACGGGGCACAAACTCTTCGGTAATGGCCTGATGCTCGCGGATAACGGCGTTGGTGCCGGGGGTGTCAACAATGTGCAGGCGTCGCAGCAGGTCAAGCGGTTCGTTAATGACCTGCAGATGAGCAT
The DNA here is from genome assembly GCA_964486935.1 of uncultured Caldilineaceae bacterium. Classification (GTDB taxonomy): domain Bacteria; phylum Chloroflexota; class Anaerolineae; order 4572-78; family J111; genus CAZAPG01. The sequence goes on from CAZAPG010000012.1 coordinate 107,582, forward strand.
CCTGGGCCTGGCGCAGGCTGGTTTCGCCATATTTTAGCACGTTGACCTGCGAGGTGGTGGGGGTGACGCCCTCTTTGAGCAGGGTTTGGCCCAGCAGGGCATTGATAAAGGCGCTTTTGCCGGCGTTGAACTCGCCAACCACAACCAGCAAAAACAACTCGTCCAACTGCTGAATGGAGCGGCCAAGGGTGGTCTGGTCCTCATTGGACATGCCCAGTTTAGCCAGCGTTACTTGCAGGTCAATAAGCCATTGGCGCTCTTGTTTGAGCAGTTCTTCTTGTTGGGGACTTAAAATTGAGTTGAGCATTGGTTAAATAGGAGCAAGTACGGGACCTACCCCCACATTTGATCCAGCAAAAAGTCAACAACTTCATCCATGGGCATAATCTGGCGGTCTGACTCGCTGCGGCGCTTAACTTCGACGCCGCCCTGTTCCAGGCTGCGGGCGCTGATGGTGACTCGCCAGGGGATGCCGATGAGGTCGGCGTCGGCAAACTTTACGCCGGGGCTTTCTTTGCGGTCGTCAAACAGCGCGTCCAGTCCGGCATCTTCCAGGGCCACATACAGGTCTTCGGCCTGCTGGCCCACTTCATCATCAGCCTTTTTAGCCAGCGAGATAAGGTGCACGTCGAACGGGGCAATTGTTTCGGGCCAGATAATGCCATGCTCATCGTGGTGCTGCTCTACCACGGCGGCCATCAAACGGCCCACGCCAATGCCGTAACTGCCCATAATTGGCACCTGGGCTTTGCCGTTTTCATCCAGAAAAGTTACTTTCATGGCTGCGCTATACTTTGTGCCCAACTTAAAGCAGTGACCCACCTCGATGCCGCGATGCAGTTTGAGGGTGGCCTCGCTGCCCAGGCACTTGTCGCCTTCTTGAGCCAGGGCGATATCGGCCACGATATCGGGCTGGTAATCTCGGCCGGCGTTGGTGTTTTTAAAGTGATATTCCGGTTTGTTGGCTCCGCTGACCAGATTGGGAAAGTTCACCGCCGAGTCATCGGCCACGATGATGAGCTTGCGGCCATTGCCCAAATCTTTGTTCAGGCCGATGGGGGTGGCGTAACCCGGCACCGCGCCAATGGCCTCAATCTCCTCTTCGGTGGCGGGTCTAAAATTAAGAGCCAGAGCGTTGCCCAGTTTGGTTTCGTTAACCGGCAGGTCGCCCCGAATAACGGCAAAAATAAAATCCCGGGTTTCGTTATCGGCAATGTAGAAAACGGCCTTCACCGTGCGGGTTTGGGGCACGCCCAAAAAATCGGCCACCTGGGCAATAGTTTTGCAGTTGGGCGTGTAGACTTCTTCAATTTCCCCCAATTCTTCCTGGGGCGGGACGCCTTTATCAAATTCGGCCCGCTCGGCGTTGGCGGCATATTTGCCATCGCTACTAATGAAGATGGTATCCTCGCCGCTCTCGCTCAGAACCATAAATTCATGCGAGGCGCTGCCGCCCATCATGCCAGAGTCGGCCTCTACTTCAACCGTGTCAAGCTCAACCGCGCTGTAAATATTGCGGTACGCCTGCACCATATCGGGGTAAAAGCGGTCAATATCTTGCTGACCGGCATGCACGGAGTAGGCATCTTTCATAATAAATTCGCGCACGCGAATCAGGCCGGCGCGGGGGCGCGGCTCGTCTCTGATTTTGGTTTGAATATGGTAGACCAGGATGGGAAGCTGTTTGTAAGATTCCAACTCGCTCTTCAGCGCTTCGGTCAGGGCTTCTTCGTGGGTCATGGCCAGGGCCATATCGCGCTCGTTGCGGTCTTTTAAGCGCACCAGGGCCGGGCCAACGCTATCCCAGCGACCGCTCTCTTTCCAGATTTCAGCGGGGTTGAGCACGGGCATCGCCATTTCCTGATAGCCCAGGGCATCCATTTCCAGGCGGAAGATGTCCATTATTTTTTTGCAAACGCGCCAGCCCAACGGCAGTTGAGTATAAATACCCGAGGCCAGCGGCTTGATAAAGCCACCCCGTTGCAGTAACCGGTGGCTGATAATTTCGGCCTCGGCGGGTTCTTCCCGCAAGGTTCGACCAAAGACTCTGGAAAAGCGCATACGCTACCTCGTGCAATTTTAGATTTCGACTTGCCCCGCCAACCACTCTGGCCGGGGCACGCTGAATTAGGCGTCAGTATAACATGGCCGTGGGGGGGTGTCAACGCGGGCAATCTGGCAAATCTGGCCGATTATATTGGTTACCTCTTCTCTTTTGTCTCAAATTAAGTTATAATGATGGCACTCTCAATCATTCTGAAAGGAGATTTAGTTAATGGTCGATTTAAGAGATACAATTTCTGACCATCTAAGTGGCTTTGAGTCTTTGGTAAACAAGATTCCGGGCTACAAGGGCTACAAGGAAAAAGAAATGCGCCGCGAGGCCGATAGTATGCTGCGGCAGCATTTGGCCGCGCAGTTAGCGGAGCAGTTGAGCCGGGCCGAAGACGTGACCAACCAGATGCTAACCGGCCCCGGCATGATGCAGCTTGACGAGATGGGCAAAGGCAATACCCGTTTGCAAACTTTAATTGACAAGGTAAAAACGGCCGCCCAGGGATACGCCGGCTTTTTTGATGCCGTCAAAGTTAAAGAAGACCAGCTCGACACCCTGTACGAGTTTGATGAGCAAATGGTGCGGCAAGTTGATGAGATTTCCGCCGCTATTGACAACTTGCAGGCAGCGCTAGACGGCGGCGATACCAGCGCCATTGCCCCCGCGGTGCGCCGCTACGTAACAACGGTATCCGACGCCTCGGCGCATTTTGACAAACGCAAAGATGCAATGTTAGGGCTGGTTTAGGAGATTGTGGTTCAGGGTTATTATCAATGCGCGCCCTCACCTTTTGGAAAACCGTGACTGTAGACAAGGACAACTCGCTTGAAGGGTTAATCAACCTTTTAGAGGAAGCTGATATTCGTTACTGTGTTGTTGGTGGACAGGCAGTCAACGCTTATGTAGAGCCGTTGGTCAGTCTAGACCTTGATTTAGTTGTGGCGCTCAATCAGCTTGACCAGGCGGAGAGGTTGTTATCAAAGTCGTTCTCGGTTAAACGCTTTCCTCACAGTTTGAATATCTCCTTCCCCAATTCAGATTTACGGGTTCAAATTCAAACCGACCGGCGTTATGCCGCGTTTCCTCAACATGCTTCACCAAGAGATGTATTGGGGTTAACTTTACCGGTTGCCAGCCTTGAAGACATATTGCAAGGCAAAATATGGGCCGCGCTCGACCCCGACCGTCGCCCCAGCAAACGCCAAAAAGACCTGGCCGATATTGCCCGGTTATTAGAAGCGTATCCCAATTTGCAAAGTCAAGTGCCGCAAGAGATTCTCCAACGCTTAATTTAGCTGGATGCAGCATCAAATTTACATAAGAGGAGTCAATTATGGCTATATCTGAGATGATTGAACTGACTAACGAACTGCGCGACAGGATTGTGCAGCGCGTACCAGAAAACGGCGAAGGCCGAATTAAAATGGGGGCGCAGCTTGTCGTCCACCAGGGGCAAAATGCCGTGTTTTATCGAGATGGCAAATCGCTGGATGTATTTGGGCCGGGCCGCCATGTGCTGACCACCGCCAACGTACCCTTGCTCACTAAAGCTTTTAGTAAACTGGTTTATGGCGAGGATAGCATTTTTTCGGCGGTAGTATATTACGTGGCCATGCGAGAGTTTCCGCAAGAGGGTTGGGGCACGCGCCAGCCCATTGCTATGGAAACGCCGGGCCAGGGTTTTGGCTGGCTGCTGCTGGGCGCGCACGGAACCTTCAGCTTTGAGGTGAAAGATGCCAAGCGCGTGGTTGACACGTTTGTAGGCGGGGGCCAGGCTACCCTGGATTTACGCACGGTTAAAAACCGGCTGGTCAACGCAATTGTGCAGGCCGCCACCGATTGGTTTGCCGAAGTAAACCCCGGCAACCTGATGAAGGCCCAGGCCATGATGGATGAAATGTCCACAGCCGTCAGAATTAAGGCTCAGGACCAGTTTGAGGCCATGGGCATGCTGCTAAAAAGCATCACTATTGGCGGTCTTAGCCCGCTGGAAACCTCGCGCGATAAACTGGCCTCGATGGGGCTGCTGAACGTGCAAACCTACGCCCAACTGCAAGCCGCCGACGCCCTGCGCGACGCCGCCCAAAATCAGGGCGGAGCCGGCATGGGGATGGGTCTTGGCGCCGGTATGGGCGCCGGCATGGGGATGGGCCAGATGATGGCCGGCATGATGGGCGGCATGCAGCAGCAAGCCGCGCCCCAACAAGCCGCCCCCGGCGGGCCGCCGCCACTGCCGCAAGCTGCCCAGTTTTTTGCCGCTATTGGCGGTCAACAGGTCGGGCCGTTTGACACGGCCGGCCTGCAACAGCAGATTCAGGCGGGCCAGATTACCAAAGAGACGCTGGTCTGGAAACAGGGTATGGCCAACTGGACCCCCGCCGGCCAGGTGCCGGAATTGAACAATCTGTTTGGCGCAACCCCGCCGCCCTTGCCACCCAGCGGCTAATAGGTTCAAATTACTAACCATAACAAAAAATCAGGGGCGCGCAATTGCGCGCCCCTAAAAATTTAGGTTTTGGTCCGGCAAACATCAAGCCGGTTGGTCTATTTGAAAAATATGGTCAAACATAGTCAATTCAAACAGTAACCTGGGTTGGTCTTGCAAGCCTTCCAACCTAAAATTGAGGGTCTGGCTGCCAAACATTTTGTAGCCGGCTATCAACGCAGCCAATCCCCGGCTGTCGATAAATGGCACGTTTTCTAAATTTACCACAACTTTCTTAATCCCCTGTTTAGACAACTGCCTGAAGCGTTTAACGGCCTCTTCGGCTCTGGTTATGCCGAGCGGCCCGGTCAGTTTTAACAGATAAGCGTCATCAGTATCCTGTAAATACATTGCAATCCCTCCAAATTTTGCTACTAACACTCTATACGCTTTAATACCAAAAACGTTGCAGAGGCGTTATGCCCAGAATAGACAGGCGAGCCAATAATCAACTTAGAGCGGTAAAATTTAGCCCCCACTACACCGATTATGCCGAAGGCAGCGTACTGATAGAAACCGGCAATACCCGCGTATTGTGCAACGCCACCATCGAAGACACCGTTCCCCGCTGGCGCGAGGAGTTGGGCGCCGGCTGGGTAACAGCCGAGTACGGCATGCTGCCGCGCGCTACCCACCAGCGCATCGACCGGCGCAGAGGGTCCGAAAGCGCCCGCTCGCAAGAAATTCGGCGGCTGATTGGACGGGCGCTGCGAGCCTCGGTCAATTTGAACTTATTGGGTTTACGCACCGTCACCATAGATTGCGATGTCATTCAGGCCGACGGCGGCACGCGCACCGCCAGTATCACCGGCGGCTACATAGCCCTGGCGCTGGCCCTGCAAAAGCTCATCAAGGCCGACACGCTGCCGCCAAATATATTGGTTACGCCAATAGCGGCGGTCAGCGTGGGCATTGTTGGTAATGAACTACTGCTTGACCTGTGCTACGAGGAGGATTCGGCCGCCGCGGTTGATTTCAACGTGGTGATGACCGGCGCCGGCAAATTTATCGAGGTTCAGGGCGCCGCCGAAGGTGAACCGTTTGATTACGACTCGTTGCTGGGGTTGGTTGATTTGGCCCGACACGGCATCGAGCAACTGCTGGCCAAACAGGTCGCGTTACTGGCCCAACTGACATAAAATATTGAGCGTCTAAAAATGAACTCGACCATCAAAATTCAGCCCTTCCATCTTGGTTTTGTTGCTGCACCGGCGGCGCTAATCCTTTTGGCCCCAACAAGCGTTGTTCAAGCCTATAACGGCCTTTTGCCGGCGGCCCAAACAACCGCTACCGCTTTAGAAGCCTGGCTGTGGCTGCTGGTTGGCGGCGCCGGAATGTTTGGCGGCTTTTTGTACGGCATCAAAGATAAATCGCTGGTGCTGCCCCACCGCAAGAGCCGGTACGAGATTGAACCCGGCTTTGTGGCCGATTGTCTGTTTGGCCTGGCCGGCGGTTTTTTAATTTTTATTCTGCTTCCCGGCGACTTCAACTTTGAGGCCGGCATTTGGGAACTGATTAAAATTGTGGCGGTGTCGGTGGTTGGCGGTTACGGGGGTCGCGCCCTGGTAGCCAAGGTGTTGTCGGCCCAGTTTCAGGAGCTGGAGCAGGACATTCAAGACCTGCGGACCCAAAACAAACAAGGCGGCCTGGCCTTTGCCATGTTAAACCAACATTTTGATGATGATTTGGACACGCCGCCCATTTCAGAAGAAGAACTAAAAGAGGCAATTTTGGCCGCCCCCGCCAGCATTAAAGCCCTGGCCTTTAACATGGCCCACGAATTTAGAAACAAAAATTACGAAGAGCGCCCCGACCGTATTGAACGCTGCATCCCCGTGTTTGAAGCCCTGATTGAGGATGATGTGGGCGACCGCTACCACCGCAATCACGCCGAATTGGCCTATGTGTTTAAAGACAAAATCCCCCCCGATTGGAAGCGGGCCGAAGAGGAACTAACCAGAGCCATTGACATTCGCAACAGACGCAATCACTCTGGCTTTAGATTGTATGAATTTAACCGGGCCATCTGTCGTATTCACCTTCAAGCTCCTTTTAACGACATCAAGAGCGACCTGGACGAAGCCCTGCCCTGGCCCAGAACCGGCGACCTGATTCGCCAGCCCGATAAAATCAAGGCCAGGGCGCTCATCAACTGGCTAAAACAAAACGAGGCCCGTTTAAAAAGCTGGCTTGAAGAGCACAATATTATCCTGCCCTGAAGCCCCCTGCTGGCCCGGCAACCAAAAAATCACATACGCCGGCAAATTTCCCCTAATAAATTCTACCCGCGCGATTCCTTTAATTATCGCTAAATATAAGTTTAGCCCCTACTGAAAATTTAATTAGCTATTTCTGAAACAAAAGTTAACGCGAGTCTATTGAATCTGGCTAAAATTAGATTTATACTATTATTTGCGCTACTTTTCACAACTACAATCTGGTGAAAAAAATGATCAACACATTCAAAATTACACCTTCAGGCGTTTCTCAATCAAACAATTATTCACGCCGGCAATCTGTCAACCGGGTGCTGTGGCAGGTTTTGGGCATCAATCTGCTGGTAGCCGGGGCAAAAATTACAGTGGGCCTGATTTCAGGCTCCATCAGTATGGTTGCCGATGGTTTTCATTCCTCGATGGATGCTTCATCAAACGTCATTGGCCTGGTCGGCTCAACCATTGCCGGCCAGCCCCCAGATAGCGACCATCCCTACGGCCACTACAAATACGAAACCTTTGCCACGCTGGGCATCGGCTTGCTGCTGCTACTGACCAGTTGGAATGTCTTAAAAAGTATTTTTACCCGCATCATGGAAAACAGCGCGCCAGAAGTAACGGCGCTCAGTTTTGTGGTGATGGTTGTGACTATTGTATTCAACGTGGCTGTCGTGGTTTATGAAAAAAAGCGCGGCCAGCAATTAAAAAGCGAGCTGCTGCTGGCCGACGCCGCCCACACCAGGTCTGATATTTTTGTCTCGCTGTCGGTGTTGGTCAGTCTTGTGGCGGTTAAACTGGGTTGGGTTTGGATTGATGTGGCTGTCGCCCTGATTATTGTGCTGGTTATTGGACACACCGGCTGGAAAATTGTCCGTCGCGCCTCTAACGTGCTGGCCGATAGCGCCATTATTAATGAGGCAACAGTAGAAAAAGTGGTGCTTGGGGTTAAAGGAGTCAAATCGTGCCACAAAATCCGCAGCCGGGGCACAGACCAGGCCGCCCACCTGGACCTGCATATTCAGGTAGATGGCCAAATGTCTTTGGAAGAAGCCCATCTGTTGGGACACGTTGCCCAGGACCGCCTCAAAGAAAAGTTAGGGGTAACGGATGTGATGGTTCACGTTGAACCGGTCGATTTTGTAAAACCAAATAACCCGGATTCAGCAAATTAAGCCAGAGTGATTGGTCAACAAAAAAGAGTGACGATAATGAGGCTCGTCACTCTTTTTTGTTGCAGCAGTTGGTTAATACCGGCACAAACTCGCTACCCGGTAATTATTGCTTCAGGCAATCCCAATTTTGAATTCCCTCGCCAAAGTTTACGCCAACCAGAATAACATCAAAAATATCAATTTCGCCGCTCTGGTTAATATCGGCCGGCAGCCCGTTGCCACTACCGCCAAAAGCCACGCCAATGGCAACGGCATCGGCAATATCAACCACGTCGTCATCATCAATGTCGCCGCTTAACAACGCGGTCCCGGTCAGGTTCAGTTCGCCTTGAGGCAGCGACGGCAGGGTACACCGGGCCGGAAGATAACCCGGCGCATCGGCTTTAAGCGATAGACCGTTTGTGGCAGGCATATCGGTTAGCGCAAAATTACCGTTGGAGCCGGTTGTGGCAGTGTAGCCACTTTCTTCTACCTGGATGGTTGCGCCCGACCAGTTATTGCCAAACCGCCCCGGCAACGTTACCTGACCCACAATCACAATTACCCTTGGCCCGGTGGGTGATGCCTCTGGAGTAACAGCGCCGGTATCGGGCGTACCTGTAGCCGTAATTACCACGGTTACAGCCGGTGTGGGCGGCGTGCCGGTTACAGTTGGACTGGCCGCCGGCGGGGTTCCCGTTACGGTTGGCGTAGCCGTTGAAGGCGTACCGGTAGCGGTTGGTTCATCCGAATCCGGGGTGCCGGTGAGCGTGACAATCACCGTTGCCCCTGGAGTCACTGTTGGCGGTGTACCTGTCACTGTTGCCGTGGGTGGCGTGCCCGTCACAGTCGGGGTGTTTGCATTGGGCGCGCCGGTAAGGATGATAATAACCGTCACCGCAGGGGTCGGTGTACCCGTAGGCGGCGTACCCGTCACTGTCGCCGTAGGCGGTGTGCCGGTGACAGTCGCCGTAGGCGGCGTACCGGTGACAGTTGGCGTATCTGTGGGCGGTGTGCCGGTCACAGTTGGCGTATCTGTAGGAGGTGTGCCCGTCGCTGTTGCTGTAGGTGGCGTACCGGTGACAGTTGGCGTATCTGTGGGCGGTGTGCCGGTGACGGTTGCTGTTGGCGGCGTGCCGGTCACTGTCGCTGTGGATGGCGTGCCGGTCACTGTTGCTGTAGGCGGCGTGCCGGTCACTGTCGCCGTGGGTGGCGTGCCAGTCACGGTTGGCGTATCTGCTGGTGGCGTGCCGGTTGATGTTGCCGTAGGCGGCGTGCCAGTCACGGTTGGCGTATCTGCTGGTGGCGTGCCGGTGACGGTTGCCGTAGACGGTGTGCCGGTTGATGTTGGTTCTGGCGTGGCCGATACGATAATCGAAACGGTGTAATCCAAACTGGTAATGGCAAACGGTTGAGCCTGCGGGTCGCCAATTTTTTCATTTTCAAAGGTAAAGGTGTTGGTTCCGGCGCCATTGATGGCCGTCGCCTCGAACGTAAATAAGGTCACATTGCCGGTCAGGCCGGGAACCTGCCCCTGACGGGTGGCTAAAAAGAGAATCTTGCCAATGGCATTATCAATGCTGTTGAACAGCACAAAGGACAAATCCGGGTTGACCTGGATATTGCCGGTGGCGATGAGAGCCGGGTCAAAATTGACTTCCAGTTGCGCCCCGTAAAGGCCGGGTTCCGGCACATCCAGGGCCTGCACGGCCACTTCAAAGGTATCGCCGGCTTCCACAACAGACGGCCCATCAAAGGCAAGCGTTATGGGCGTGGCTGTAGGCGGCGTGCCGGTAACGGTTGGCGTTTCTGTGGGCGGCGTGCCCGTGACGGTTGGGGTGGCTGTGGGCGGTGTACCTGTTACCGTTGGCGTTTCTGTGGGGGGTGTTCCGGTAACGGTTGGCGTTTCTGTGGGCGGCGTGCCGGTAACGGTTGGCGTTTCTGTGGATGGTGTACCTGTTACCGTTGGCGTTTCTGTGGGCGGCGTGCCGGTGATTGCCGGCGTGGTGGTGATGGTTGGCGTAGCTGAAACGCTGGGGGTGGGGGTCGGCGCGCTGCCATCCGAGTCTTCAAAAATCAAAACCGCGCCGCCGCCCGGCTGCCCGCCGGTGGGGTAATCGTTCCAGCAGCGGTCGGTAACGTAAATTTTGTTGTTGTTGGGATTAACGGCAATTTCAAAAGGGTTGCGCCACTGCAAATTGTCGCCCGTAAATGGCGGGTTGCCGATTGCTGTGGTTGGGAAACGATAAATACCGGGCGCGTCGCCGGGCAACAGAGCGCCTTCGGCATCCAGGGCGTAGATACCGCCTCGGGCCGGGTTGCTGCAAGCTTCCGCATCGCTCTTGTTATCAAGGTAGGGGAATCCGGCAAAAGTTCCCAGCATCCGGTCGGTAGTTGGGTTGTAAATCAACCCCACTTCGGCATAATCGCCTACCTGAACGCCGGCCCGGCGCAGCAAAAGCTGGTCGGGGTTGAGGGCGGAAAAATCGTACACCAGCATTTTGTTGGGGTTGGGAAAATCCGCGCCGCCGGGTCGGGGGTCATCAGCATAAGTGATGAAAATGCGCGACTCGCCCGCTTCGGGCTGTCGCAACCCGATGGCGTGCGGCGCGCCGCTGATAAGCCGGCCCGATGAATTGTTAAAACTGATATCAAAAAAGTTGCGGCTCAGGCCGTTAGCGCCAAAGCCCACAAATTTAAAGGGATGGGGGGCGAAGGCGTCGCGCAGGGTAACGTAGTTGTACCCTTCCAGCGTTTTGGCAATGGCCATTTCAAAGGGGCTGTAGCTAACGGGAAAGTTGACAATATTGGCGGTGGTTACAATGGGGCTGGTTGGAAAAGTAGCCGGATTATCGTTTAAAACCACAAAGCGCCCGCCGGCGTAATCGGGAAAGTGAACGCGACCGGTGACCGGGCTGAGCGCCGGCGCGGTCGGCTGAAAGGGCGCGCCGGGGCTAACGCTGGTGATAACCGTGTCAGTTTCCGGGTTGATAATGGTAATAATGCCATCTTCAAATGAGCCGACGTACACAAACTCGCCGTTGTTTGAAACGGCCACGCCCCACGGGCCTCGGCCAATGCCCATGCCGCCGGGCGCGCCCGGCGCGGAGCCGTTTTCGCCGCCGGGAATGGTGCGTATTACCTCATCGGTTGCCCCATTGATAACGGCGACAAAGGGGTAGCGTTTGCTGCCGTTTATTTTTGGCCCCTGAAAAGCCACGTAAACTTTATTGAGCGCCGCATGAACGGCCACCCCCTTGGGATGAACCGGGTAAACGGCCCCCAGGGTTACGACCAGCGCCTGGCCATCGGCCAGGTTTACGGGGATGCGGGGAGTGGTAGGGTAATAGCCCAGCGTATTGCCGGAAAAGCGCAAGAAGGGGGTATAGCTACCGGCGGCCAGGTTGCTAAATGTGGCCGGCAGCGGCTGGCAGGTCGACTCATCATTAAGGCAGGCTTCTGCGCCCGGCAGCAGGGCTTCGCCGGCGGTACAGATGCCATCGGCGTTTTGGTCGTTGCAGGCGTTAACCGCGATCTGCCCGGAGCCTGTCTGCGCGCTGACAGCGCCGGTTAACGCCTGCAAAATAATGATGGTCAGAGTCAACGGCCCAATTATTAAACCGGCGCGCCGGCGTAGCCAGGCTGTAAGGGGTATTCCTCCTGTTGAACTCATCATCCATTCCCTTCCTTCCGTGGGCCGCTTGAGGTGTGTTGTTAAAGTTCGGCACAAGCTGCAAAAACAAAAAGCCGCAATCCGTTGCAACCTTTTAAATGGTCGCAACCCGTGCGGCTTTATCCGGCAACACTGACCCAAGCGAGCATTAATCCTCGGCAAACCACCTGCTGGTGGCAATAGCTTCGTTTGTAAAGGTGCCACAAAACAACAACTCCGCCCTCAGTTTAGCATAGATAACGGGCGGGCTACAATGGGAGTTACGTCCTAAGTATTTTCCACGGACGGCGCGAGCCGGCTTTGCCGGTTAGCCGGCTTGTGGTATGCTTGGCTTATGAGCGCACCCTATCTCATCCCCGCCGGCGAATCTCGCATCGAGTTGCTGGTCAAAAATTCGCGGTTTATTGGCCGAGCCGGCCACACCCCCGGCGTAGAGGCGGCCAAAGCCTTTATCGAGCAGGTTAAAACGGAAGAGCCAAACCACTCTCACGCGGTGTATGCCTTTGCCGTGGGGCACGGCGCAACGGTTACGCACGGCATGAGCGATGCGGGCGAACCCGCCGGCACAGCCGGTCGACCGGCCCTGGCGGTGGTTAAAGGCAGCGGGCTGGGCGATGTGACCGTGGTAATTATTCGCTACTTTGGGGGTGCCAAACTGGGCACCGGCGGGCTGGTAAAAGCCTACACCGAAGCCGCGCAACTGGCCCTGGCCCAACTGCCCACCACCGAAAAAGTCGAGCGCCAATCCGTGCGGGTAATCGTGCCGTATCCCTTTTATGAGCAGGTGAAACGGCTGGCAGAATTGCACCAGGGGCAGATAGATGACGAGGCTTTTGCGGCGGATGTGACCATACGCCTTACTTTTACGGTAGACGATTTACCGCTTTTTGAATCTGCCCTGGCCGATGCTACCGGCGGGCAGGTTAGGCCAGAGACGCTTGAGTAGCGTGTCGCCAAACCAATATAATTGACAACCCTTTAACCCTGGACTATTATAGCCAGCGTAACTTTTGTTTTTGAGGCTTTTATGACCCAGATTTTAGAAAATATTAAAGTTATTGATTTAACCCAGGCGCTGGCCGGCCCCTACTGTACCATGATGTTAGGAGACCTGGGCGCGGATGTTATCAAAATAGAGCAGCCCGGCCAGGGCGACCAGAGCCGGGGCTGGGGGCCGCCTTTTGTTAAAGGCGAAAGCACCTATTTTCTCAGTATCAACCGCAACAAACGCAGCCTCACCCTGAACATCAAATCTGAGCCGGGCCGGGAGATTCTGCACAAACTCATCGCCGGGGCCGATGTGTTTGTGTGCAACATTCCCAAAGAGTCATCGCGCCAGCGGGCCGGGGTAGATGCCACAACGCTACAAGCCATTAACCCTGGTTTGATTTACTGCCTGGTTAGCGGCTACGGCAGCGATGGCCCTTACGGCGAGCGCCCCGGCTACGATGTGATTGCCCAGGGCGAGGCCGGCCTGATGAGCGTAACCGGCGAGCCAGAGGGCGAACCGATGCGCTACCCCATCCCCATTGCCGATATTACCACCGGCATGTACGCCACCATGGGTATTATGGGGGCATTAATGACGCGTCAAAAAACAGGCCGGGGGCAGGCGCTGGATATGACCCTGCTGGAAAGCCAGTCGGCCTGGCTGACTATTCTGGCTTCGGGGTTGATGAACGGCGGCCAGGAGCCGGAGCGGCTGGGCAACGTTCACCCTAACATTGTGCCCTACCAGGTATTTAAAGCCAAAGATAAATTTTTTATCATTGCCGTTGGCACCGAGAGGCTATGGGCTATTTTTTGCGATACGCTGGCTCTGGAGCATCTTAAAAACGACCCGCGCTTTGCCACCAACCCCAACCGCAATCAAAACCGAAGCGCGCTGATATCCATTTTAGAAGAGTTGTTTGCCACCCAGCCCGCCGACTACTGGATAGACAAGCTGCGCGAAACGGGCATTCCCATTGGCCCCATCAATACCATTGCCGAAACGCTGGCCCACCCCCAACACCAGGCCCGCAACTTTATTGTCGAGCTGGAACATTCGGTGGCGGGAACGGTAAAATCAATGGGCAACCCTATCCGGCTGTCTGACACGCCGCCCGGCTACCGGCTGGCGCCGCCCACGTTGGGCCAGCACACCACCGAGATTCTAGCCCAACTGGGCTACACTACCGAAACTATTGCCGCCCTACGCCAGCAAAACGTGGTGTAAGGCTGCCTCGGCCCCAATATTAAACTCAAGGAGTCAAACAATGAGTGAAGAGAAGATTATCGTCAGAATCAAACGTCAGGACCGCACCATTGTTTTTCCCGTAACCGAACGAGAAAAGCTGCGCGAACTTTTACGAGACCGCATCTGGTGGGACCGCCGGAGTAACCGTTGGGCCGGGCGCGGCGATGTGGAAGAGCTGAAAGAAATTTTAGAAGAAGCCGGTTACGAGGTAAAATTAACCGGACCCAAATAAGTTTCCAACCAAAAAGCAAAAAGCCGAGGCGCGCTGCCTCGGCTTTTTTGTTAGCCGGAAAAAATTGGCTTTTACTCCTCGTCCTCTCTGGCTTCGGTGATAACTTCCGGTTCGGCGCTGACCTCTTCCGCTGCCTCTTCCTCTTCCAGAGCCTCAAGTTTGCGCGGCGGCTCAATTTTGGCTACCATCGACTCAGGGTCGGACAGCACGGTAATCGTGCCGGGCACGTTCAAATCGGCCACGGTGATGGTGTCGTTAAAATCAACCAGAGATTCAATGTTTACCTCAATCGAGGGTATCAGGTCTGAGGGTAAACATTCGGCCTCCAGCACGTCCAGCCCCTGGGTTAAAATACCGCCCTTATCTTCAACGCCGGGGGCCTGGCCCACCAGCACCAGCGGAATTTCGGTGTGGACTTTTCGGTCCATTTTAACCGCGTAAAAATCAACGTGCAGATAATGGCGTTTGACAACATCGCGTTGAATATCTCGGGCCATTGTAAAGTGCGGTTTTTGATTGCCTACCTGCAAGGCAATCAGTTGGTGCGTGCCGGCCACCGACAACACCTTATCCAGGGCAACTGCATCAACCTGAATAGCCTGGGTCTCCAGGTCTCCCCCATATATTACGGCGGGAACCAGCCCCCGCTGGCGTAAATCTTTGGCGTGTTTTTTGACCACCTGGCGGGCCTCTGCTTTTAATTCGAGTGCTTCCATTGTATTAATCCGTTCCTTAATAATTAACTATGTTGTTTCTGCGCAAAGAAAAATCGCCGCAAGTTGGGCGATTATTATCTAAAGCAACGCTGCTATTTTAGTAAGGAACAGGTTATTCGTCAAATTTGCGCGCAACCGGCAATGGCCGCCCCAAAACCCGGCAACTAAAATGCCAGCAATTCCAAATTCAAGTCCAGACCTGTCAGGTGTTTGCCCTCAAAACTTTGAAAACCCGACAGGTCTTACCGCCAAATTTAGAATTGCTGCTAAAATGCATCTTCTATTGACGAACTAATTGGTTGTGAATATACTAGAGGCCATGGTCCGTCAAGACGACTCTAATCCTCTTATTGCTGTTGAAGATGCGCTAAATACCATCTTACAAAATGTTACGCCTGTGGGCGCAGAGAGAGTTACTCTGGTCCAAAGTTTTGGGCGCGTCCTGGCGCAAGATATTGTTTCTAATGTAGATGTCCCCCCTTTTGCCAATTCGGCGATGGATGGCTACGCGATTATCGCCGCCGACAGCCACAACGCGTCGCCAGAGTCTCCGGTTCGGCTGGCGGTTATTGATAATATTCCGGCCGGAGTTACCCCCAGCAAAACGGTAACAGCCAACACTGCCGCCCGAATTATGACCGGCGCGCCAATGCCCGCCGGCGCTAACGCCGTCATTCGGTTTGAGGAAACCAGCGAACACATCCTGGCCGGCAATGTGGCCGAAAACGAGGTGCTGCTCTACAACTCCGTATCTGCCGGGGATAACGTGCGGCTGGCCGGAGAGGATATTAAGCAGGGGCAAACCATTTTAAAAGCCGGCCACCGGCTGCGGCCGCAAGATGTGGGCGTGCTGGCTGCCATTGGGCAGGCGCAGGCGCCGGTGTATCGCCGCCCGCGGGTAGCCATTTTGGCCACCGGCGATGAGCTGGTTGATGTTGACGAACCGATTAAACCGGGTAAAATTCGCAACTCTAACGAGTATACCCAGGCCGCGCTGGCGCAAAAATATGGCGCCCAGCCGGTAATGCTGGGCATTGCCCGCGATACGGTTAAAGATTTGACCACCAAAATCAGGGCCGGCCTGGAGCAGCAGGTTGACCTGTTTCTCACCTCGGCGGGGGTGTCGGTGGGCGATTTTGACATGGTCAAAACCGTGCTGGCCGATGAGGGCGAAATCCAGTTCTGGCAAGTCGCCATAAAACCGGGCAAACCGCTGGCCTTTGGGGTGCTGCGCTATAATAACAACGGCCAAACCTGCCGCGTTCCATTGATTGGTTTGCCCGGAAACCCGGTGGCGGCTATGGTTGCCTTTGAAGTATTCGCCCGGCCGGCCATTCTCAAACTGGGGGGACAAACCACCCACCAAAAAACCGCCATCACAGCCACCCTGGATGAAGATATTACCAACAGCGGGCGTCGCCATTATATGCGGGCCTACCTGTACCCCCAGGGCGATGGCTACCGGGTGACTACCCGCGACAGCGGCGTGCAGGTGCAGGGGTCTGGTATTCTCACCTCGATGGTTTGGGCTAACGGATTGGTTGTGGTGCCGGAGCAGGTAACGCATTTGCCGGCAGGCGCGCCAGTTAAGGTTTGGATACTTGACTGACTTCCCCGAATTGGCTAAACTTGGCACAACAAATTTTTGGTAATAAATAACAGGAAACCTTTTTAATTGAGTTATGGCAAAAACCCGAACGCGAACCCGCTCTAAAGTAGACTCAAAACCCGTTATTTCGCCGCTATTAATTGGCTTGATTGCCGTAGCCGCAATTCTGGTGGTGGCCGGGTTGATTTTGCTGGGCAATCAGAGCCAGAGCAATCTGGCCGGCCCGGTTGATGTGGCCGACTTTCCGGTAATGGGCAGCCCCGAAGCGCCGGTGACGATGATTGAATTTGGCGACTATGGCTGACCTCATTGTCAAGCCTTTGAGCTTGAGAAATTTGATCTGCTGGAAGCAGATTACATAGACACCGGCAAAGTCAGATACATTGTGCATCCCTTTTATTTAGGCAACCCTGAAATTGGGCTGGCCACCGAAGCCGCCTGGTGCGCCAAAGACCAGGCAATGTTTTTTGAGTACCAGCATGCCCTGTATCAAAACCAGGGGCAGATGCCATACACCCAAAGCGCCCTGGTTAGCCTGGCCGGCGCCGTTGGGCTGGATACAAACGCCTTTGAGCAATGTTTGTCAAGCGGCACACACCGGGCCGATGTTGAGCGCGCTCGCAGAGCAGCGGCCAATCAGGGGGTCAATTCTACGCCCACTTTCTTTATTAACGGGCAACGGGTTGAGGGCAACCAGCCCTACTCCGTTTTTCAAAGAGTTATCGAGCAAGAACTGGCAAACGCGCAATAAAGTTACTTGTAAAATACAATTTTTGACGCACCCAATCGAAACAAATCTTATTATCAAGAGGTAATTATGGCCACAAAAATTATCTGCCGCGCAACCGACTGCATCTTTTGGGAGGACAAACTTTGCACGTCGGACGAAATTGTTTACGACCCCGAAGAGGGCTGCCTGACTTATGAAGTTTTGGACGACGTTGTGGATTTGGAAGACGAGGAAGAAGAAGAGTGGGAAGATGAAGAACTGATTGATGAGGATGAAGACGAAGACCTGTGGGACGACGAAGAGGACGAAGACCTGTTCATGGAAGACGATTTATTAGAAGATGACGACGATGAATGGCGTATGTAACTAATTGCGCCGGAGTAAATTGTCGCCCAAAAATCCTGGCCGGCCCATAGCGCCCGACAAGGTATTTACTTCAACAATTTTTAGTAACTCCACGAGCCAGAGGTATATTTTTACCCTGGCTCATTTTGCAACTTATGGAGGTAAGATATGTCAAAACAAATGGTAGATATTCTGCTCACTAACGGCTGGCTGGTCGCTATGGACAACCAGATGACCATTCACCCCAAAGGAGCCGTTGCTATTAAAGATAACCTTATCGAAGCCGTGGGGCCATCCGACCGGCTGGAAGACGCGTATCAGGCGGCCACTATCATCAATTGCGAAAATTGCATCATCAGCCCCGGCCTGATTAACGCCCACACCCACGCTCCTATGACTCTGCTGCGCGGCCTGGCCGATGACCTGCGGCTGGATGTGTGGCTGTATGGTTACATGATGCCGGTAGAGCGTGAATTTGTTGACAACAACTTTTGTTATACCGGCACCCTGCTGGCCTGCGCCGAAATGATTCGCTCCGGCGTAACCACCTTTTGCGACATGTACTACAACGAAACCGAAGTGGCCCGCGCCACCGCCGAAGCCGGGATGCGCGCCGTGCTGGCCCAAACCATTCTAAAATTTCCCAGCCCCGACGCCACCAACTATGATGAAAGCCTGGAATATTGCCGCCAGTTTATTGAACAGTGGCTAAACCACCCCCTCATTATTCCGGCGGTGGGGCCGCACGCCCCCTACACCGCCACCCCCGATATGATTAAAAATTGCGTGGCTTTGGCCACCGAATACGACGTGCCGCTGCACATTCACATTGCCGAAACCGCGCTGGAGCAGGAAAACAGCCTCAAACAGTACCACTCTACCGTGGTGCCCTGGCTCGACAAATACAGCCTGTTTCAGGCTAAAGTCATCGCCGCCCACTGCGTCCATCTACACGAAAACGAGATGCGCACCCTGCACCAGTACAACGCCGGCGTAGCCCACTGCCCCAGCAGCAACTTAAAGCTGGCCAGCGGCGTGGCCCCAATACAAAAAATGGTCAACCTGGGGCTGCATGTCGGCATAGGCACCGACGGCCCCGCCTCTAATAATGATTTGGATATGTTTGAAGAAACCCGGCTGGCCAGCTTTTTGCAAAAAGGCGTCTTTAGCGACCCCACCCTGCTGCCCGCCAGAGATAGCTGGGCCTTGGCGACGATTGAAGGCGCCCGCGCCCTGCACATCGGCCATCTCGTCGGCTCGCTGGAGCCGGGCAAACGGGCCGATATTGCCGTTATTTCCATCAACAACACCCACCAGCTACCCCATTTTACCCGCGACCCCGAAGCCGTGTACGCCCAACTGGTCTACGCTACCAAAGCCACCGACGTGCGCGATGTGCTGGTAGATGGCCGGCTGCTTATGCAAAATCGCGCCCTGCTCACCCTGAATGAGCCGCAAATTATTGCCAAAGCAGAGCGCATCGCCCGGCAAATTGACGCCTTCCTCATTGCCCGCGAGGGCAACATCCTCTCCAAACTGCTGGCTATCAGCGCCGATTTTATTCCGCAAGAAACCTTTGAAATTCAGGTCAAAATCAGCCTGCCAGAACTAATTGATATCAACGCTATGCTCAAAGAAGCCGGGCTGGAGCCGTTTCGCAGCTCCATTAGAGAGCAGTACGATACCTACTTCTTTTTTGAAGACAAGGAAGCCGGACGGCTGCGCTTTAGAGAAGACCACGTCAAAGAAGAAAACGGCAAACTGAAAGACACCTTTTACCGGATGACCCTGATGGGTCCCACCAGCGACAAAGAGTTTGAAAACTCAATTCTGCTGACCCGCGCCCGCTACACTGCCTCCGCCGGCCACAGCCTGCGCTTTTACCGGGAATACTTCAAACCCACCGCCGAGCGCGAAGTGGTCAAACAGCGCCGCCGCTGCCACATTGTTTACAAAGATACCGATTTTGCCCTTAACCTGGACCAGCTTACCGGCGCGGAACAGAACAACGTTTATCTAGAAATCAAAAGCCGCACCTGGTCGGCCAAAGATGCCGTGCGCAAGGCCGGGCTAATTGCAGAATTATTAGAAAAATTTGGCTTTCAAACCCAAAACCAGTTCAAAATTGAGTATGTTGACTTAGCGGGAGAAAATTAACCGTGCCCATATTTGATCTACCCCTGGAAGAATTAAAAGTATACAGCCCGGCCCCCACCCGCCAGCCAGATTTTGACGCCTTTTGGCAGGAAACTCTGGCCGAAGCCGGCCGCCAGCCCCTCAACCCCAAACTTGAGCCGGTAGCTTACCCCGTACCCGAAATTCGCGCTTTTGAGGCCCGGTACAACGGCTGGCGGGGCACTCCCATTGCGGCCTGGTATCTGCTGCCGGCCCAGGGCAATGGTCCTTTCCCGGCGCTGATTTTTTACCACGGCTACTCCCGCTCCAAAGCGGGAATTTACGGCTACCTGCCCTGGATGCTGCAAGGTTACGCCGTACTGGCCGTTGACGTGCGCGGCCAGGCCGGCAGCAGCCCCGATACTGCCCCTTACGCCACCGGCCACGTCAAAGGCTGGATGACCCAGGGCATTCTGGATGAGCGCCAATATTACTACCGGGGCGTCTATGTTGACTCGGTGCGGGCGCTGGATTTTTTGGCGACGCGCCAGGAAGTCAATATAGCGCGAGTCGGGTTGACCGGCTTTAGCCAGGGCGGCGGCCTGTCGCTGGTTGTTGCCGCGCTCGATGGCCGCCCCGCCCTGACCATGCCGGGTATGCCTTTTTTGTGCCACTTTGAGCGCCCGCTGCAAATTAGCAAAGCCTACCCCTACTGGGAATTTGCCGACTACATCCGCGAATATCCTCACCACAGCGAGCGCGTTTTCAAAACCCTATCTTATTTTGACAACCTGAACCTGGCCGATACCATCAAATGCCCGGCTCTGTTCAACGTGGGATTGATTGACGAAATCTGCCCGCCCTCCACTGTTTTTGCCGTTTACAACCGGCTCAAAACGCCCAAAAACATTGCCATTTTCCCCTACCACCAGCACGAGCGGCCCGACTCTCACTGGGAAACACAGCTTCAATGGGCCAACCACTATCTGCGCGGCGCGGCTGATGCGCCGGAGGTGGTCAAGCCGTCTGACACAGGTTTAAGAGCCGTCTAACCCGGTAGCGGCTACCCTCTTGATTTGACACTCTGTGACCGCTGACGGCTAACCGCCCTCAAGGCGAGTTTTTTCGGCGGCCGGCAGTCACCGGGCCATACCCAAAAATACAGGCGTTGCCCCAGGCGACGCCTTTTTTTGTGCAATTTGTCACACCCCAATCAAAAATCCTAAAAATATTCAGCCGGAATTGGTCAATTTGATATTTATGCAAAATATTAAAAGTTTATATTGGCTATTTACTTTATTTAATTTCTATTTTATAATTAATCACCAAATATTCGTTGACGAAAGGGCTGTTTTATGATACAATATTCGCAGGACGAAACGCTTGATAGCCTTGATAAAGCAATTCTCAAACATCTGCAAGCCGATGGCCGCATCAGCAATGCGGAGTTGGCCCGCCGAATAGATTTATCTCCACCGGCCACCCATGCGCGTATCAGGCATTTAGAAAAACAGGGTTACATTCGCCAGTATGCGGCCCTGGTAAACCGGGAGAAGGCCGGCTACGACATGCTGTGTTTCGTCCACATGAGCCTGCAGTTACACCAGCAAGAGCAGATTGACACGGTGCGCGCCGCCATCAACCAGATGCCCGAAGTTTTGGAGTGCTACCACGTCACCGGCGAGTTCGACTACCTGCTCAAAGTGGTCATCCGCAACCGCAAAGATTTAGAGCGTTTTGTTATGGACCAGTTGACCCCTATCCCTGGCGTAGCGCGGGTGTACACCAGCCTGGTGCTAACCGAGGTAAAATCTACCACCGCGTTGCCCCTAACTTAGCGCGCCTCCGGTTTCGCGCGGCAAACCGACACCAAACTGGTGTACAGGCAGGCCAGTTAGTTTTGTTGGCTATACCGTTCTTAAGGACAAGGAGGTCTTTTATGGTTACAAAATACGTTGAATCCCCCCCCGCTTCAGCCTCATTTATAAATGGCGGCGACGCTGTGGTTATCCGCGGCCACGACCTCACCATTGATGAAATTGTGCGCGTGGCCCGCTACGGCGCTAAAGTGCGCCTCACCGACGATGAGAAAATTCTACAGCGGGTAGAAGCCGCCCGCCAATACATTGCCGAAGCCGTTGAAAACAGCAAGCCCGTTTATGGAGTCACCTCTGGTTTTGGAGGAATGGCCCACGTTATTATTTCCCGCGAAGAAGCCGCCGAACTGCAAAACAACCTGATCTGGTTTATGAAAAGCGGCGCGGGCAAATGGCTGCCCAATTCCGACGTGCGCGCCGCTATGCTCATCCGGGCCAACTCGCACCTGCACGCCGCCTCGGGGCTGCGGCTGGAGTTGATTCGGCGCATCGAGACTTTTCTCAATGCCAATGTCACCCCCCGCGTGCGCGAGTTCGGCTCCATCGGCGCCAGCGGCGACTTGGCCCCTCTGGCCGCCATCACCGGCGCGCTGATTGGGCTGGACAAATCATTTTTGGTTGATTTTGACGGCCAAGAAATCGACTGTCTCACGGCGCTGGAGCGGCTGGGGCTGCCGCGTCTCACCTTAAAACCCAAAGAGGGGCTGGCCATGATTAACGGCACCTCGATGATGACCGGCACGGCGGCCCTGTGCGTGCACGACGCGCAAATGCTGCTGGGGCTGGCGATGGGCATGCACGCCCTGGCTATTCAGGGGTTGATAGGCACCAATCAATCCTTTCATCCCTTTATTCACCGGGTAAAACCCCACCCCGGCCAGCAGTGGGCCGCCGGCCACATGCTCGACCTGCTGAACGGGTCAAAATTGGTGCGAGACGAGCTGGACGGCCAGCACGATTACCGCAACGGCGACCTGATTCAAGACCGCTACTCGCTGCGCTGCCTGCCGCAGTACATGGGGCCAATTGTTGACGGCCTGCGCCACGTGGCCGGGCAAGTCGCCATCGAGGCCAACTCGGCCACAGATAACCCCCTGATTGACATTGACCATCAGATTGACTTTCACGGCGGCAATTTTTTGGGCCAGTACATTGGGGTAGCTATGGACCACCTGCGCTACTACCTGGGCCTGCTGGCCAAACATCTTGATGTGCAAATTGCCCTGCTGGTAGCCCCGGAATTTAACAACGGCTTATCGCCATCGCTGGTAGGCAACCCCAACCGCAAGGTCAATATGGGCTTGAAGGGGCTGCAAATTGCCGGCAACTCGATTATGCCGCTGCTAACTTACTATGGGAACTCGCTGGTTGACCGCTTCCCCACCCACGCCGAACAATTCAACCAGAATATCAACAGCCAGGGCTTTGGCTCGGCCAATCTGGCCCGCCAGTCGATTGAAACCTTTTATCAATACATGGCCATTGCGCTGATGTTTGGCGTGCAGGCGGTTGATTTGCGCACTCACGCTATGGCCGGCCATTATGATGCCCGCGAGTTTCTCTCGCCGGGCACGCTGGGGCTGTACAATGCGGTGCGTCAGGCGGTGGGCAAACCGGCCTCTAAAGCGCAGCCCTTTATCTACAACGATAATGAACAGCCGCTGGATATGCGCGTGGCCGCGGTGGCCGCCGATATTGCCCAGGGCGGACGCATCCCCCAATCAATGCAAGAGTGGATGCCTCACTTTACCAACGGCCACATTCAATAACTACAGTCAATCAAACAAAAAAGCAGGTTGCCATCCAACTTGATACCGGTTATAGTTGGCAACCTGCTTTTTTTATTAACGGTATTGCAAACAGGCGGCTATACTAGCCCGGCCTGCGCAACTTTTTTTGCGGCCGTTTCTTTAGAGTCCACCCCCAGCTTGGCAAAGGCCGTTTCCAGATACGTTTCTACCAGCGAAATTCTCAGCCCCAATTTTGCCCCAATTTGCTGATTAGAGTCGCCGGCCACTACCTGCCGCAACACTGCCTTTTCCGGGCCGGTAAGAGGCACAGCGGTTATCTGGCCGCCGGTACGGCTCCAGATTGCCATTTGCCGGGCTACCTGACGGCTAATCCAGCCGCGCTCGCCCCTGGCAACGCCGCGTACGGCTTCGGCAATTAACTCTGGCACTTCGGCCTTAATCAGATACCCGGCGGCTCCGGAGTCGAGCAGGTTTTTAATATATTGCCAGTCATCGTAGGCGCTTAAGGCCAAAATACGCACCGGCAAATTTTCAACTTGCAGTTGGTGGGCCACTTCAACGCCGGTCATGCGGGGCATTTCCATATCCAATAAAATCACATCTGGCATCAATTTTCGGGTCAGTTCCAGGGCCTGCAGCCCATCGGCTGCCTCGCCTATGAGTTGAATATCGGCCAAATCTTCCAAAAAACTACGGATGCTGGACCGCATGATGGTATGGTCATCGGCCAAAAGCACGCGTATGGCTGTCATTTATAAACTTCTCGCTCCCTGGTATTTTTTTATTTGGGCAGGCTTAATTGTTGAAATCATAAGGGCGAATGGCGCGCGCCCGCTTGTGGCGATTGTCAGAGTGGCGACCACTTTAACTATACGTCACCACTTGCCGGCTATCAATGGGGAAAACTCCTAAAACAAAGGTAGGGATTTCCCTACTCTAAACCAAACCTTCTCTAACGGCGTAAACGGCCGCCTCTACTCTGGAGCTAACGTTGAGTTTGGTAAATACGTTATCCAGGTGTTTCTCAACGGTTTTTTCGCTAATTTTCAAGGCCAGGCCAATTTCCTGGTTGGTTTTGCCTTCAACCACCAGTTTCAGCACCTCCAGTTCGCGTTCAGACAGGGCGGTTTTGGTGTCGTCCTGTTGAGTCCAGGCCATCATTTTGGCGGCAACCTGCCGGCTAACCCAACCCTGCTCGCCCCGGGCTACGCCGCGTATTGCCTCGATAATAGTTTGGGGAACTTCTTCTTTGGTAAGATATCCGGCTGCCCCGCTGGAGAGGAGTCCTGAAATATAATGTTTGTCGTCGTGGGCGCTCAGGGCCAGAATACGCACCGCCGATTTTTGGGCTTTCAATTTTTTAGCCACTTCAATACCGTTAGAGCCGGGCATTTCCATATCCAATAACAACACATCGGGCTGAAGCTGTTCTACCAGTTGCAATACTTTAGCGCCATCATCGGTTTCGCCAACAACTTCTATATCAATGGCTTCATTTATCAGCTTGCGCAGACCCTCGCGGGCCAGAGGATGATCATCGGCCACCACCACCCGTATTGCTGCCATATTTTTCTCCGTGCTTCGGCCAGAGCCGGTTTTAGAATTGCTATTGTTGGGTTGTTACGTCTTTAACCAAAGGCACTACAGCCTGTATCAGCGTTCCTTGCCCCGGCGATGAGTTGATGTTGAGCCATCCCCCCAGGGCTTCGGCCCGTTCGGCGGCCCCTACCAGCCCCAAATGCCCCTGCCGGGCCAGTTCGACCCGCCGCCGGGGAACTTTGAAGCCACAACCGTCATCTTGCACTTCAAGTACTATCTGGTCTGGCTCTATTTGAAACCGAACATCAACCTGGCGGGCGGCGGCGTGTTGGGTAATATTATCCAAAGCCTGCTGATAAATACGGAATAGAGCCAGTCGGGTTTGCTCTGGCAAAGTCTGGCCATCGGGCATTAAGTTTAACCCAATTTCTAAAGCTGGATGATTTTTTTGAAACGCCTCAACGTGAGAACGAATAGCCTTTTCCAGCCCAAAAGGGGCCAGGGCCGGCGGGCGCAACTCGCCGCAGATAGCCCGCAGGGTTTTGATCACGTGTTGAATGGTAGCCTGAGTTCCGGCCAGCCGGCTGATGCCGGCTTCGCTCTGGAGTTCGGGTTCCAGTTGCGCCAAACCCATAGCGATAGCGTGCAAATCCTGCAGAGGGCCATCGTGCAACTCCTGGGCCAAATGCAGGCGCTCAGCCTCTCTATTTTCCATTAATCGCTGTTGAACCTCGGCCAGTTCGGCTTCTATCTGCTTGCGCTCGGTAATATCTTCAACCATGCCAATAGCAAACTGCGGAGTGCCATCAGCCCCGCGCACCGAAGAAACCGACAGGCGTCCCCAAAATTGGCTGCCATCTTTGCGCAGATAGCGTTTTTCTAACTGAAACCGGTCTCGTTTGCCGGCAACCAGCTCGCGGTACAAAGCCAGGTTAATTTCCACATCGTCGGGGTGGGTAAACTGGGTAAAGAGAATCTGGCGCAATTCATTACGGCTGTAACCCAACATTTTTTGCAGGGCCGGGTTGCTTTCAACAATTCGTTTGTCCAAATCGGTCAGAGAGATACCTATCGCTGCCCCTTCAAAAATTGCTCTAAAGCGAGCTTCGCTTTCTCGCAGGGCGTCTTCGGCCTGCCGGCGCTCGGTAATATCCTGGCCGGTGCCAAACATTTTTATGGGTTGACCCTTTTCGTCAACCGCCACCCTGCCCCGGGCCTGCAACAATCTGACGCTGCCATCGGGCCTGACAATGCGATGTTCAAAACCAAAGGGTTGATGGTTGTCGTAAGCCTGCTCAACAATAGCCCGCACCAGGTTTCTATCGCTATCGTGAACGCGCAATAAGAACGACTCATAAGAAGCCTCAAACTGTTGAGGGTCTAAGCCATAAATGCGGTACAACTCATCGGACCAGATAAGGCGATTGCTGGCAATATCCCAACTCCAACTGCCAACCTGGGCAATTTGTTGAGCTTCGGCCAATTGGCGCTCGCGCTCTTTGATTAGCTCTTCGGCTTCTTTGCGCCGGGTAATATCGCGGATGATGCCGCCAAAAAATATTTTCTCTCCGGCAGTCCAGGTAGCCAAAGATAACTCCAGCGGAAATTCTCGACCATCTTTACGCAAGCCGGCCAGTTCTGTGGTGCGTCCAATCAACGTAGATTGCCCGCCGGCGCGAAATTTCTCCAACCCCTGCTGATGCTGGTTGCGGTATCGCGCAGGCATGAGCAGCGTTAACGGGCGATTTATGACTTCTTCTTGGGAATAGCCAAATATAGCCTGCGCGCTTTGATTCCAAAACACAATATAACCTTCGCCGTCGGCAATCACCACCGCTTCGGGGGTTGTTTGGGTGAGCGCCCTGAATTTTTCTTCGGACTCCCGAAGCGCGTCTTCGGCCAGTTTGCGCTCCACAACCCGGCCAAGCTGGGTGCCGATATGGGCCATTACATCTAACAGAGCCGCATCGGGCATTACCGGCCGGCCAGAAAAAAATTCTAATACGGCCATCACCTCTTTACCCACCAGCACCGGAAAGGCAAAGCCGGCTTTGAGGCCAACATCTCTGGCCAGGGCCGCCCTGGAAAAACCGGTATCCTGGGTAACATCAAATATCCAGGCCGGCTCGCCGGTAGCAAGAACGCGGCCCGGCAAGCCCTCGCCCCAATCAAAACAGGTTTGCCGGGTAGCCTGCCGAAAGGCCGCAAACTTTTCCGGCTGCTCCAAATGCCAGATATCGGCGGGAATAAGCCGGTTGGATAACGAGTTGTCGTTACGCCGGTAAGCGTGTCCCACCGGCCAGCCGGTGCGGGCGCACACTCTGTCAACCGCAAATTGCATTGCCTCATCAATGGTCAGAGCTTCGTTGGCAGCCACAGCCACTTCTTGCAACAGTTGCGCCAGGGCTGTTCTATTGTATTTTCGGGCCTTTTTTGAAGTTGCCATATTTAACTGCCATTTATCTGGTCTTTTGCTTATTACAACAGCTTTCTAGCTCTTACCAATCTATTTATTTTCCTTGACCGGTTAACAGAACAGATGCCGGGTATCAAATAAGCTATTCTATTGTTTAGACGACTGAATGATTAAAGCGATATGAACAATGGCTGGCTGCTAGGGAAACTCCTACTGCCAGGGTAGGGAAATTCCTACCCCAAAACAGGAGCATCCCCCATTGAGAAGAGAGAAGAGAGCGTATATAGTTGAGACACGCTTATTTTGAAACCAAACCAATAACCAAAAATCTAAAATCTTTGCTCAAAATGGTTTCTGATAGGTGGTGATGTTTGTAACAATTCAAAAAATTTCAGAAGTTGACCCCTATTATAGATGTAATAATTGTGAAAGTAAAAAACGTTAAAGCAACGAATGCGTTCCAAAGGGCGCCTCTACCCGGCGAATGAAAACCAGGAACACAGAGAACGCAAAGATGACACAGAGCTACACAAAGTTTTTTAATATTTCTCTGTGTGGCTTTGTGAGGTCTCCGTGTAACTCTGCGTAATTTTATTTTTACAAGGAGCACAAAATGAGTACAAAAATCATCCAAAACGGATTGCAACTTAAAGCCGATGCGCTCACAATTTGCGGCAAGCAGCGCTCATTAAATGAAGATACCGTTTTTCACCAAACGGTGCCAACCCCGGCCAACACCTGGCTTGGCCTGTATATGGTTTGCGATGGGCTGGGCGGCCATCAGGCCGGCGAGGTTGCCAGCCAGTTAGCGGTTGATACCATTGCCGATGAGGCGTCAAAATTAATTTTTGACCAGGCAACCACAACCGGTAATTTTACCCGCCCCTCGGCAGTTACCCTGCAACAATTTGTTAAATCCGCCATTCTTAAAGCCAATGACAACATCATCAATTACGCCAACTCCCATCGTCGCCAGGCCGGCAATTTGGGCACAACCATTACTCTGGCCCTGATTTACGAGAACGCGGCCTACATTGCTAACGTGGGCGATAGTCGAACTTATCTGTATCGGGCCGGGCAGGTGACTCAAATTACCCGCGACCACTCCGTGGCAGCCGAGTTGGTCCGGCTGGGCAAAATTGAACCGGATGAGATGGCCAACCATCCGCAACGTAACATGCTTTACCGCTCGTTGGGGATGTATGAGGCCGGCGACCTTGAGATAGATATGTTTGAGCAGTCGCTTGAGCCGGGCGACAGGTTGCTGCTTTGCTCAGATGGTTTGTGGCAAGCGTTTGCCGAGGCCGATGACCTGGCCCTCTGGCTGGGCGCGCCGGACTCGCCCGCCGAAATTTGCCAGCAATTAACAACCAAAGCTTACCGGCGCAACGGCTCCGACGATGTGAGCGCGATAGTGGTTCGCGTTGAGGGTCATTCTGGCAATCAAACCGCAATGGCGCCACAACCGGTTCTGACAGTAATAGGCAGTTGAATAACAACGTTAATCTCAGCCATCCCTTTAGAAAGGTGAAAAAGATGATCAGACACAACAAAAAAACAGACCTGAACCAAATTTACCGGGCCATCGGCGGGTCTGCCTTACCAGCCCAGGCCCTACAGCCGCCAGAGGATGAAACCCGGCTGCTATTAAAATTTGCCAATCTGGTTGATTTTTGGGACGGCCCGGTGCGGCAAATGCTCAACAGACTGGGCCAAACCCTGTGGCCCACCGAGTATATGCTCAAATTATTTCCCATCAGCCACTATCGCCTGCGCGACAAGCACATTAGCAACCGGGTGCATACCTGGTGGGTTGAGCATGATATTCCGCCTTTTGACAGGTATCAATGCGCGGCTTATCAGGTGTATCTGGCCTTAAACAAATACAACGCGCCGGCGTTGAGCGTGCAAAGCGGGGTTAAAATTTATTGCGTAACGCCCCTCACCCCGAAAGCGTTAGAAACAGCAATAACCAAAGCCGGCCAGGACCCGCCCCTGATTATCCCCAGAAAAAGGGGCCGGGTGAAGCACTAATTCGATTCTAAATTTCAACAAGGAGGTATTTCCATGACCGTGCTAGAACTTGTTCTATTGATAATTGTCGCGGCTATTTGCGGCAGTATTGGCCAGGCTTTAGGCGGCTATTCATTTGGAGGCTGTTTGGTATCGGCAGTAGTTGGTTTTATTGGCGCGTTTCTGGGCGCGTGGCTGGCCCGCCAGTTGGGGCTACCTATCTTTTTGCCCATCTCAATTGGCAGCGAGTCCTTTCCGATTATCTGGTCGGTTATTGGCTCGGCCATTCTTTCGGTGGTGTTGGGCCTGCTCACCCGCAGGCGAGGCGCGCTGATATAACATCGCTTACTGCCCATTCAGTTAGCATCACTTTTTTACGGGCGCGGCACAGGTTGTCGCGCCCGTCGCTGTCTCAGCCCCGGCTAAAACAAGGTGACTCTTATGGAAAATGAAGACACGTTTTCTCCCAAAATATTTGCGCTGGAAGTGGCAATATACGGCCTGTTTGCCGTAATTTACATTTATCTGGTTTCGGTAATTCCCAAAAACTGGGCCGGCAGGCTGTTTAGCCATATGCAATTTTTTCAGCCGGTCGATTGGCCGGTGGTGATAGTTTTGGCGCTGCTGGCGCTGGCCGTGGTGCTGTTTGCCACCGAGTCGCTCTCGGTTGATATTATTACCCTTATTTTGCTGGTGGGGCTGGTGGCCGGCGGTATCCTGACCCCCGCCGAGGCTTTTGCCGGCTTTAGCAACGATATCATCATCATTTTGGCCTCGATATTTGTTATCAGCGCCGCCCTGCAACAAACCGGCGTGCTAGATGCCATTGGCGTTTACCTGTTTAAAGCAGCCGGCCACAGCAGCAGCCGCTTGAAGCTGCTGCTCATGGGCAGTGTGGGCGGCCTGTCGATGTTTATTAACAATACCACCGCCACCGCTGTTTTTATTCCGCCTACCCTGGGCGTAGCCCGGCGCGCCGGTCTCAGCGCCTCTAAACTGTTGATGCCGCTGGCTTACGCCTCGATACTGGGCGGCACGTGTACGCTGATTGGCACCTCGACCAATGTGGCGGTTAGCGGATATATGGCTCAACTGGGGCTGGCGCCGCTGGGCCTGTTTGAACTGATGCCGGTGGGCCTGATAATTTTGGGCGTGGGCACGCTCTACCTGCTGGGGGTTAGCGACCGCCTGCTGCCCGGCTACGCCAACGAAAATTTAACCGACAATTACAATATGCGCGAGTATTTGAGCGAGGTAGTGGTCAGGCCAGAGTCTGATTTGATTGGTCAAAGAATATTTGAGTCCGATTTATCCCGGCTGGATTTTGAGATTCTGGCGGTATGGCGCGGCGAGCGACAGTTTCGGCCCAATATTCGCAGCAAAATTGAGGCCGGCGACATGCTGCTGGTTCGGGGTAAAGTTACAGACCTGATGCAGGTCAAAGAAACTGCCGGCATTGAAATCAAACCCGATTTTAAATGGGCAGACTCCGAGTGGCGGGAGAATGACGACAGCGACCCCTTCAAATTGGCCGAATTGTTAATTATTCCCCAATCCGATTTGATTGGGCGCACCCTCAAGTCATCTCATTTTTTGCAAACGTATGGAGCCGCCGTTTTGGCTATTTACCGGCACGGCCACTCGCTGCGCGACCGGCTGGGGCGCATCCGGCTTAGATTGGGCGATTTGCTGCTGGTGCAGGGGTCAACAGAACGGCTGGAACTACTGCGTCGCAACCCAAATTTTTGGGTACTGGAAGAGTTAAATCCGCTGATGTTCAAAAAGCGCAAGGGGCTTTTGGCAGTAGCTTTTCTAATTGCGGCCGTTGTGGCCGGCGGGGCAGGCTGGCTGCCAATGTCAATTGCTTTTTTGGGCGCGGCGGTGCTGGTAGTTTTGTTTGGCTGCATCACCATCGAAGAGATTTACGAGTTGATGGATTGGCGGCTTCTTATTTTAATTGGCGGCATGACCACTTTTGGCGTGGCG
This sequence comes from uncultured Caldilineaceae bacterium, assembly GCA_964486935.1. Classification (GTDB taxonomy): domain Bacteria; phylum Chloroflexota; class Anaerolineae; order 4572-78; family J111; genus CAZAPG01. The sequence continues at coordinate 138,731 of CAZAPG010000012.1, forward strand.
ATGGAAAAAACCGGCGCGGCGCAACTTTTGGCAAACGGGGTAGTTTATCTACTGGAGCCGCTGGGGGTGATGGCCGTGCTGGCCGGTTTTTTTATCATGACCATTCTGCTCACCCAACCGATGTCTAACGCTGCTGCGGCGCTGGTGGTGCTGCCGGTGGCGCTGCACGCGGCCCAAAATTTAGGCGTCAACGAGCGCACTTTTGCCATTGCCATTATGCTGGCTGCCTCTATCTCGCTGATAACTCCGTTTGAGCCTTCGTGCCTGCTGGTGTACGGGCCGGGCAAATATAAATTTATAGATTTTGTAAAAATTGGTAGCGGGCTGACTCTTCTGCTGATGCTGGTCACATTGCTGGCGATGCCAATGTTATGGCCGTTTTAGCCGTGGGCCTGAAGACCGTATCCAAGCTATGGCGCCGGTGTTATTATTAACGTAAGAGGTTGCTAATGATAGAATAAGGAGGCATAAAAATGATAACGGTTTCAATCACTATTCTATCGCTTCTGTTAATTCTGCTGGCAGTATCAATAACCACCCGAAACTTGATTACCAAAAAGAATAACCGGGGCAACAGCCTCTGATAGCCCAGCACCTCGTCTTAACCAGGCGGGGTGTTTTTTTTAGGCATCTTCATCACTGCCAATACCCCTGGCTTCATTGAGTCTGCCGCTATTCATGGTATAATTCTGACAGTTAATTGTGAAGTATATCTCTAAATAGAGGCTAGAACAGGAGTCTGTAATGAACAAAAAGAGGTGGTATTGGACAATTGCCCTATCGCTGGCGGGCCTGCTGATTTGTGGCGGCTTTGTGGCCCTGGGCTTATGGGCCGCCGACCAGCTTGACCGCAACAGCAGCCTGAATTTGGGCTTTGGCGATGGCGTGGCCATCATTCGGGTTGAGGGCGTAATTATCCCCGGCGAAGCGCCACCCCCCAGCCCCTTTGGCGGCGGCGCTGGCGCGGCCTACAGCCAAACCATTATCGACCAGCTAGAACAGGCCAAAGAGAATGACAAAGTAAAAGCCATTGTTTTGCATGTTGACAGCCCCGGCGGCAGCGTATTTGCTTCTGACGAGATAGCCCGCAAAATTAAAGAAGTGGACAAGCCTATTATCACGGCCATGGGCAGCCTGGCCGCATCGGGCGGCTACTACGTTTCGGCCCCCACCGATGAAATTTGGGCCAGCCCCCACACCCTCACCTGCTCCATTGGCGTTATCAGCCAGTTTCTCAATTTAGAAGGCTTCTCCGAGGAGTACGGCATTACCGCCGTCACCGTTAAAAGCGGCAAGTTCAAAGACACCGGCAACCCCTTCCGCGAGTTTACCGAAGAGGACCGGGCGCTGTGGCAAGATTTGATTGACGAAGCCTATGCCGATTTTGTTGGCGTGGTGGCCGAGGGCCGCCACATGAGCGAACCCGATGTGCGCGAGGTAGCCGATGGCCGTATTTGCAGCGGCCGGCAAGCCCAGGAAATGGGGCTGGTTGACGAGTTGGGCTACCTGCCCGATGTCATCCAACGCGCCGCCGAACTGGGCGGCCTTGAGCTTGAAGAAAATGAAGAACCGCGTATTATAGAGTACACGCAAGATACCGGTTTTTTGGACCTGCTGGCAGCCAGCCTCTATCGCCCCAGCCCCATCGAGGAACTCAAGCAAATTTTGCACTTTAACGCCGGCTCGCCGCTGATGTATCTGTACACCGGACCGTAATCAATGCTGCCCGGCGGCGTTGAACTGGCTGTTCCAGCACCGGCATTTAAGCCATCAAACACCTGAAACAAGGAGACCCCATGCGCGCCGTAGACATTATTGCCAAAAAACGAGACCGCCAGGAACTGACCGGCGACGAACTGAAATTTTTTGTTGACGGCTACACCAACGGCGACATCCCCGATTACCAGGCCAGCGCCTGGTGCATGGCCGTGCTGCTCAACGGCATGACCGAGGCCGAGGCCACGGCCTACACCCTGCACATGGCCCACTCCGGCGACACCCTGGATTTGCACCACATTGCCCCCTTTGTGGTTGATAAACACTCCACCGGCGGCGTGGGCGATAAAACCACGCTGGTGGTGGCCCCGCTGGTGGCCTGCCACGGCCTGCCGGTAGGCAAAATGAGCGGGCGCGGCCTGGGTTTTTCCGGCGGCACCATTGACAAACTGGAGAGCATTCGCGGCTTCAACGTGAGCCTCACCACCGCACAATTTATGGACATGCTGGCCCAACACGGCATCGTTGTTTCCGGCCAGAGCGCCGATTTGGCCCCCGCCGATGGCAAATTTTACGCCCTGCGCGATGTAACCGCCACGGTTGAAAGTCTGCCCCTGATTGCCGGCAGCATTATGAGTAAAAAAATTGCCGCCGGCGCCGACGCCATTGTGCTGGATGTCAAAGTGGGCAAAGGCGCGTTTATGAAAACGGTGCAAGATGCCGAAGCGTTGGCCAACCTGATGGTCAAAATTGGGCAGGGCGTGGGCCGCAAGGTGGCCGCCGTGCTGTCTGACATGAACCAGCCGCTGGGCGCGGCCGTGGGCAACGCCCTGGAAGTGCGCGAAGCCATCGAGACGCTGCGCGGCGGCGGCCCGCCCGATTTTCGGGAACACTGCCTGACCATCGGCGGCAAAATGGTAGAGCTGGCCGGCAAAGCCGGCAATCTAAACGAGGCGATGCAATTGCTGGAGACATCGCTGAAAAATGGACAGGCCTGGCAAAAATTTGTCGAGTGGATTACAGCCCAGGGCGGCGATAAAAGCCAGCTGGAAAATCCCGACACGCTGCCGGCTGCCTCGCTGGTAGAAACCGTGGGCGCGCCGCGCAGCGGCTACATTGCCGGCCTCGACGCCGCCGAAATTGGCAAAACCGGCGTTGAGTTGGGCGGCGGCCGAGAGAAAAAGGGCGATGCCATTGATTACGGCGTCGGCATAATTTGCCGGGCTAAAGTGGGCGCGCAACTAACCCAGGGCGAGCCGCTGTTTACCATTCACGCCAGCGCCCAAAATAAACTAGAGGCCGCCCGCCAACGGCTGCTGGCCGCCGTTACCTGGAGCGACACACCGGTAAACGTCCCCTCCCACACCCTAAAAATTATCGAGTAAATGGCCCCTTCACCTGATCCTACCAAAAAATCAGCCGGTTATTTTGACCCACATGGCCGCCGTTTTCGGCTGATTTTGGGCCACCCTTATCTGGTGGTAATGGGCTTACTGGTAGCCTTAATTGCTTTGGGCACCCTTGGCTACATGGCCATCGAGGGCTGGGCCATGCTCGACAGCCTGTACATGACCATTATCACCATGACCACCATCGGTTATGGCGAGACTCGTCCCCTCTCGCCACAGGGACGGGTTTTTACCATTGGGCTAATTGTCATTGGCGTTATCATTGCCTCGTATGCCATTACCACCACCATCGAGTTATTAACCTCGCAAGAGCTGCTCAGGCAGTTACGCAACCGCAGGAGGCGCAGAGCCTTGGAAAAAATAAACAATCACTGTATTATTTGCGGCTTTGGCCGAATGGGTCGCTCGCTGGCTATGGAGTTGCGGGCGCGTCGCGCCACGATTATTGCCGTTGACCCCCAGGATGAAGCCGCAGAAATATGCCAGCAAATGGGAATCCCCTTTGTGCAAGGTAACGCTTCTAATGAAGATGTTTTGTACCAGGCCGGCATCGAGCGGGCCAGGTCGCTGGTAACGGCCACCCCTTCCGACGCGGAGAATGTATTTATTATTTTGACGGCTCGCAGTATCAACCCCAAACTAAAAATTATCTCCCGGTGCGACTCTGACACCTCGGTGCCAAAACTGGAAAAGGCCGGCGCCGATAGCGTTATCTCGCCCTATACCATTACCGGCCGGCGTATTGCCCATATGATTACGCACCCCGGCGTTACCAACTTTTTAGACGGCGTTTTAGAATTTGGCGACCAGCACATGCGGCTGGAAGAATTTGTCATCGGCCAAAACTCGCCTCTGGCCGGATTAACTCTAAAGGAAGCTAAATTAAAAGCCGTAGTGCTGGCCGTTGACCACCCGGAACAGCGCGTTTTTACCCACCCCCAGGCCGAAACCAAACTTCTGCCCGGCACGGCTATTATTGTGATGGGGCTTGACCACGAGTTGAACAAATTAGAGCAACTGGTTAAAGGCTAAAAATGAGAGTTTGATTAGAAAAGCAATCGCACTCTTGAAAAAATCCCCTCAATTGACTACAATAACCACAGTTAAGAAAGATTGGTTGCGCTGTAACCTATCGCAACTAATCTCTTTTTTTTGATTTACCTACCCTAAGATTTGGAGGCCCCCGATACCCTTACTATGGAAATGACAACCATCCGCGAGTTGAATGAAGCCGTTGAACGTGAAGCCCTGTTTCTGCAAGACCTGCTGGCCGAAGTCAACAAGGTCATCGTTGGGCAAGAAAAACTCATCGAGCGATTGCTGATTGGCCTGCTGGCCGATGGTCATATTTTGCTAGAGGGCGTGCCAGGGCTGGCCAAAACCTTGTCGGTTAGCACCCTGGCTCAGGCCATCCAGGCCACCTTTCAGCGCATTCAGTTTACGCCCGACCTGCTCCCCGCCGACCTGATTGGCACCGAAATTTATAATCCGCGCACCAGCGAGTTTACGCCCCACCTTGGCCCAATTTTTGCCAATTTTATTCTGGCCGACGAGATAAACCGCGCCCCGGCCAAAGTGCAGAGCGCGCTGCTAGAGGCCATGCAAGAGCGGCAAGTCACCATTAGCGACCAAACCTACCGGCTGGAAAACCCTTTTTTGGTGCTGGCCACCCAAAACCCCATTGAGCAGGAAGGAACCTACCCCCTGCCCGAAGCCCAGGTAGACCGCTTTATGCTTAAAGTGGTGGTAGATTACCCCAACCGGGCCGAAGAACGGCTGATTATGGACCGCATGACCGGCGTTGAACTGCCCGCCGTCAGGCCCGTCATCACCCCCGACGACATCATTCGGGCGCGGCAGCGCGTGCGCCAAATTTACGTTGACGAAAAAATAAAAGATTACGTATTAGACATTATTTTTGCCACCCGCTATCCTACCCAAAACGGGCTGGCCGACCTGGAAACGTTGATAAGCTATGGCGCATCGCCGCGGGCAACGATCTTTTTGATTATGGCGGCTCGCGCCCACGCCTTTCTGAAAGGGCGGGGCTTTGTTACTCCCGAAGATATCAAGCAGATTGCCCCCGATGTTCTGCGTCACCGCGTTGTGGTTAGCTACGAAGCGGAAGCCGAAGAAATTAACAGCGCCGACCTTGTTCAGCGCATTCTGGACCAGGTTGAAGTGCCGTAATGGACAAATCCAACTCCCACCCCCAGCGAGCGATCACTGATTACTAATTACTGATAACCAATGCTAACACCCGAACTCTTCAAAAAAATCCGCCGGATAGAGATACGCACCCGCCGGCTGGTCAACACCAGTTTTGCCGGTGATTACCACGCTGTTTTCAAAGGCCGGGGGATGGAGTTTGACGAAGTGCGCCCCTACCAGCGCGGCGACGAAGTGCGCACCATCGACTGGAATGTGACCGCCCGCACCGGCGAGGTTTACGTAAAACGCTACATTGAAGAGCGAGAATTAACCGTGATGCTGCTGGTAGATGCCAGCGCCTCCGGCGAGTTTGGCACGGTCAACCGCTTTAAGCGAGAAATTGCCGCAGAGTTGGCCGCGGTTCTGGCCTTTTCGGCCATCACCAACAACGATAAAGTTGGCCTGCTAATTTTTACCGACCAGATAGAACTTTACATCACTCCACGCAAGGGACGCCGCCATGTATTGCGTCTCATCCGAGATTTGCTGGCCTTTAAGCCGTCGGGCCGCCGCACCAACCTGAAGCTGGGGTTAGAAACGCTCAACCATATGCTCAAACGGCGCAGTATCATCT
>CAZAPG010000013.1:0-101187 GCA_964486935.1 uncultured Caldilineaceae bacterium
CAACCTTCGGTTTTGGAGACCGACGCTCTGCCAATTGAGCTACACCCCTTTAACAGAACTGTTTAGTAGCGGGGGGGGGATTCGAACCCCCGACCTCCAGGTTATGAGCCTGGCGAGCTGCCTCTGCTCCACCCCGCAGCAATTTTAGCTGACCATTAGCTGATAAGTTTTGTACCCCCGATTCTGTTTTAACCGTCATCTGTCTCAGGCAGTTGCCTGGCGGCGCGTGGTTTACAGGGTGTTAACCTGATCGCCTTTACCGCTGCGATGAGACCGAACTATATAGCCCGGCCCGCTCACCTTGCTCTCGGTCGCACGCTCGCCTAGCCGGCCCTGTTACCAGGGCCGCTGGTAGGCTCTTACCCTACCGTTTCAGCCATTACCCCGCGCCAGACGTGGGGCTGGTTTGCTTTCTGTTGCGGTTGTAGTCAAAGACGCCTTGCGGCGCTTTGCCCTCACTTACTGTTTCGTGAGGCGACCTTGCCCCGCCGTTTCGGGCCGGGGCTGAGAGTCGGGAAGTTCCTCTACCCAATCTGAAGGATTGGACAGCGACGGATCCGCTTACCAACAATGATCAATCTTTTAAGGTACTGGTTTCCGGAAACTCGCTTAACCAATAAAGGCAAGCCCTGAATTGTAAGGCGTCCCCGGCAGGATTCGAACCTGCGACCTTTTGGTCCGCAACCAAACGCTCTATCCACTGAGCTACGGAGACACAGAGTTACCGGACACGAATTAGAAATATAGCACAATTTTGGGTTTGTGTCAAACCAGTTTTGGCCGGAATCAGCCGTTTGTTTTGTGAATTTTTCCCTGGGAAAATGTCATATATTTTTAGTGACATTTGTCACTACAGCCAATTGAAACCGGTTGCTATAATTATTGGTAGATAACGGGGCCAACAATGGCGTAGGCTTCGCAATGGGTTTACTGAAAAGAATTTAGTGGGTTCGCAATACTCCCACAAGCTTAAAATTCAGATAGGCTTGAATGAAAAGCCGAAGATCTAATTAAGTTTGGATAGTGTCTGGAATAAGCAAACCGGAGTAGAACCCGATTATAAATTCTGGCAACTCTATAAGGTTCAGAACGCCATAAACTCACAACAGGGTGAGAGGAGTTCGAAGACAACCTTTTGCGGATTTAGAACTCATAAGGTTTGGAGAAGAACCGAGTTTCGAAGATAATCCAAGAGTTTGCAAATAAACCTATTTGCCTATCAGGTTTGACCCACGTATCTATTTTCAGAGCCTTTCATTAATGAAAGGCTCTGTTTCTTTTTCTGATGCCCCAGGATTATTTTGACTGCAAATCGTGCAGCAGTTGTTGAAAGGCCTGCCCGTACGCTTCCTGTTCTTGCCAGTTGCTGAAATCTTTGATGACATGCTGCGAATCTTCAATCAGGGTCAGCCAGTTGTGGGCCGCGCTCAAAATTGTTGCGTCCAGGCGCACGGCAAATAGTGCGGTTGCGCCCTGCTGTTGCTCCTGAGCCAGCGCAATCTCTACTTCTTGCTCAAGCCAGGGGCTGTTCATAGAGTGTTGAGACAAAACCAGCAGTAACTTATCGTGTACGCGAATGGTTTCATTAATGGTCGGCCTGATTTTGGCTCCAATATTCAGGTCTTCCGGGGCCAGCCAGCAGCGAACGCCATTTTGTTGCAAATCGGTGTAGAGCCGCTCAACAAAGGGTTGGTCTTGCCGGGCATAGCTGATAAAGCAAGAGCAGTATTCAGCCGCATCTTTAGATAGCGATGCCACATAGTTAATAAAACCATCCGGGATACCGGCCCCTTTCAAAAACTCCACCGGGATGGCCCCTTTAGAGCGATAGATGGTATCTATCCCAATGGTCGAAGGCCCCAGATGCACCGTTGTTTCCAGCCCTTTGGTGCCGCTCAGGTCAATATCTCCAAATACGGTGTAGGCCATAATTGCGCCATCCAGATTAGCCAGATTAAGGTTGGCGCCGCTTAAATCAGCGCCGCTTAAATCAGCCTCGCTCAGATTGACCCACAAAAAATTAACCCACTGCAAATTAGCCCGGCTCAAATTAGCCTGACCAAGATTGGCCCCGCTCAAATTGGCCCGGCTCAGATTGGCCTTGCTCAAATTCACCCCGCTCAGGTCGGCCCGGCTCAGGTTGGCGTCGTTCAAATTGGCCCCGCTCAAATTGGCCCGGCTCAGGTTGGCATCTTCCAGGTCAATTACGCTCAAATCTGCGCCGCTTAAATCGGCCCCAACCAGATTGGCTTCCATCAGATTGGCCCAGGCCAGGTTAGCCCCGGCCAAATCCGGGCGAATTTCGGGGCTGCGCTCTCGCCAGGCATTCCAGGCGCGCACTTCGTGCCTTAGCAACTTTACGTGCCTCTCATTAGCCATACGCTCTATCTCCCGTCGAGCCGCTTAATAATCCCGGTAAACAGCGTGTCCCTGTTCAACCATCAACTTATTTACGTTGACCCACTGTTTTTTGTGCTTATCTTTCAACCAAATATTCCCCAAATAGCGGCCATATTTTTCCTTTTTATCTTTGGCCGTTTGGATAAAGACTTCTTTGCCATCAATCAGACTACGCAAAAAATCGCGCGCGCGCAAGCCGGCCTCCCGCTCCGCGCCGCGAAGTTCCGGGGCGTTGATGCCGTATAGCCGTATCTTCTCGCCGCGAATCCAGGTTCTCAGCCCCAAATCAATATCTACCGTGCAGGTATCGCCATCATACACCGCTTGAACCACGGCCCGGTAATGATATAATTTATCTTCCATGCCCCCCTTGCCTCCCAATGATAATTTTGTTAGTTTGAGCCAGCATATCTGGCTTGCAGCCCAAACAAAGTATAACATATTCCCACAGGCTGTGACAATCATTAAACTCTAAAAAGGAATACTCAGCCCCCTCTTTTGGAACTCCCTCCCATCTTGACTATAATGGAAACCGTATCAATCTGCCCGGATTTATATTGGCCGCTTCACCACGCGCAGCCGCAACTTCCCGGCCCTAACAAAGGAGTTAGCCATGAGCGATGCCAAACCAGACCCCTATCGCCGAAGCAAACAAGAATGGGAAGAGTCCACCCTGAAACCAAGCCTGCAACGCCTGCCCGAGCGGCAGAACAAATTCATCACTACCTCCTCCATGCCCATCGAGCGCCTCTACAGCCCCACCCAATCCGGCCCCAACGATTTTTTGGAAAACATCAACTTCCCCGGCCAGTACCCCTTTACGCGGGGCATCCACGCCACCGGCTACCGGGGCAAGCTGTGGACCATGCGCATGTTTGCCGGCTTTGGCGCCGCCGAAGAAACCAACCGCCGCTTCAAATATTTGCTGGAGCAGGGGCAAACCGGCCTGTCCGTTGCCTTTGACATGCCCACCCTCTACGGCTACGATACCGACGCGCCCCAGGCCCTGGGCGAGTTTGGCAAATGCGGCGTGGCCATCTCCACCCTGCGCGATATGGAAATTCTGCTCGACGGCCTGCCGCTGGATCAAATCACCACCAGTATGACCATCAACAGCCCGGCGGCCATCATCTGGGCCATGTACATTGCCGTGGCCGACCGGCGCGGCATCCCCCGCCACAAGCTGGGCGGCACCATTCAAAACGACATCCTCAAAGAGTACATCGCCCAAAAAGAGTACATCTTTCCGCCCCACCCCAGCATGCGGCTGGTCACAGACACCATCGAGTTTGGCAGCCGCGAATTGCCCCGCTGGAACACCATCAGCATCAGCGGCTACCACATCCGCGAGGCCGGCAGCACCGCCGCGCAGGAGCTGGCCTTCACCCTGGCCGACGGCATCGAGTATGTGAAATGGGCCATCGAGCGCGGGCTGGACGTGGACGACTTTGCCCCCCGCCTCAGCTTCTTTTTTAACGCCCACAACGATTTTTTTGAAGAGGTTACCAAATATCGCGCTGCCCGCCGGGTTTGGGCCAGAGTGATGCGGGACAAGTTTGGGGCCAAAAATCCCCGCTCCTGGCTGCTGCGCTTCCACGCCCAAACCGCCGGAGTCAGCCTGACCGCCCAGCAGCCGGAAAACAACATTGCCCGCGTCGCTATTCAGGCTCTGGCCGCCGTGCTGGGCGGCACCCAAAGCCTGCACACCAACAGCATGGACGAAGCCCTGGCCCTGCCCAGCGAGCTGGCCGCCCGCGTCGCCCTGCGCACCCAGCAAATCATCGCCCACGAAAGCGGCGTAGCCAACACGGTTGACCCGCTCGGCGGCAGCTACTTTGTGGAAGCGCTGACCAACCAGATGGAGTCCGAAACCTGGACCTACTTTGATAAAATTGAGGCGCTTGGCGGGGTCATTCCGGCCATCGAAGCCGGCTTCTTCCAGCAGGAAATCGCCGACGCCGCCTATCGCTACCAGCAGGAGATTGACACCCACCAGCGCACCGTTGTGGGCGTCAACAATTACGCCAATGACGAACCCATCCAGATTCCCATTTTAGACATGGACCCCCAGGGCTACGAAACCCAATGCGCCCGCATCGACGAGGTTAAAGCCAGCCGCGACAACGCCGCCGTATCCCGCTGCCTCAAAGCGCTGCGCCGCGCCGCCCGGAGCAGCGACAACCTGATGCCCGCCATTCTCGACGCCGTCAAAGCCTACGCCACCCTGCAGGAAATGATGGACATTTTCCGCGACGTTTTTGGAGAATACGAAGAGCCGGTGATTATTTAGTTGAACAGTAATTGATAAATTGTAATTAATTTGGCCTTGAGTGCCACCCCCTAATTACCAATTACCAACTCAAGGAGGAGAACCTTGCTCACACTACCCGAAAAAATCATATTCGCTGTGGCGGTGCTGGTTTCGCTCTACCTGACCTACACCACCTTTGGCAAAATGGCCAAAATTGTGCTGCGCGGGCAGGGGCAGCTTAATTTTGACGACCTGCCCCGCCGCCTGTGGACCGGCTTTGTGGCCCTCATCGGCCAGGGGCGCATCATCCGCCACCGCAAAGTGTCGTCCGTGTTTCACTTTTTTATTGCCTGGGGTTTTCTGTACTACTTTCTGGTCAACGCCGTTGACGTTTTAGAAGGCTACATCCCCGGCTTTCGCTTTCTGGGGCACGGCGCGCTGGGCGGCGTCTACCGGCTGCTGGCCGACCTGCTCAGCATCGGCGTGCTGGCCGGGATGATTTACTTTTTGGTGCGCCGCTTTATCGCCAAAGCGCCCGTGCTCACCTTCCGAGACAACATCAAGCTACTGCCCAAAGTGCGGCGGGGCATCCCCAACGACTCGCTGATTGTGGGTGGTTTCATACTGGCCCACGTCGGCTTTCGCTTTTTGGGGGCGTCATTTCTGGTTGCCCTGGAAGGCAGCGACCCCTGGCAGCCCTTTGCCAACGCCGTGGCCGGCCTGTGGCGCGGCCTGTCGCCGGCAGCCATCTCGGCAGGCTGGCACGTTAGTTGGTGGATTGCCCTGGGCCTGATTCTGGCCTTTCTCCCCTACTTCCCCTACACCAAGCACATCCACCTGATGGTTGGCCCCTTTAATTTTATGACCCGCCCGCAGCGCCGGGCGCTGGGCGCGCAGGAAGCCATCAACTTCGAGGACGAAAGCATCGAGGAGTTTGGCGTGGCCACCCTCACCAACCTGTCCCAAACGCAACTGGTTGACCCCTTTGCCTGCATTATGTGCAATCGCTGCCAGGAAGCCTGCCCGGCCTACGCCACCGGCAAAGAGCTGTCGCCCGCCGCGTTGGAGGTCAACAAACGTTACTACATTTGGGAGAATTTCAACCAACTGGCCGGCGGGCAGGCCGACGAAACCCCGCTGCTGGAGTACGCCATCAGCCAGAGCGCGGTTTGGGCCTGCACCACCTGCGGAGCCTGCGTGGAAGTTTGCCCGGTTGGCAACGAGCCGATGATGGACATTCTCGACATTCGCCGCCACCAGGTGCTGATGGAAAGCAGCTTCCCCGCCGAGCTAAAAGGCGCGTTTACCGGCATCGAACGCAACGCCAACCCCTGGCAAATGAGCGAGGACCGGCTGGCCTGGGCCAAATCGCTGCCCTTCAAGGTGCCAACCGTGGCCGAAAATCCCGATTTTGAGGTGCTCTACTGGGTGGGCTGCGCCGGCGCGTTTGACCCCTCCGCCCAGGAGATTGCCCGCGCTACCGCCACCGTGCTGCACGCCGCCGGCGTCAACTTTGCGGTGTTGGGTAACGATGAAGCCTGCACCGGCGATACCGCCCGCCGCGCCGGCAACGAGTACCTCTTTTACGAGATGGCCCAGGCCAACATTGAACTGCTCAACGGCGTAGGCGCGGATAAAAAGAAGATTGTAGCCAACTGCCCTCACTGCCTGCACACCATTGGCAAAGAATACGCTGATTTTGGCGGCAACTACACCGTGTTGCATCACACCCAACTGATTAGCGAGCTGATTGGCAGCGGCAGGTTGCGGCTGCCCTCCCTGTCTTCCGGGGATAATGGGGGGGTGGTTTTCCACGACCCCTGCTATCTGGGCCGCCACAACAAAATCTACGACGCGCCCCGCGAGGCGCTGGCCCAGGCCGGGCTGACTCTGTTGGAAATGGATCGCAGCAAGGCCAACTCCTTTTGCTGCGGCGCGGGCGGCGCTCAAATGTGGAAGGAAGAGGAGCACGGCAGTCAGGCTGTCAACCTCAACCGCTACGCCGAAGCCCAGGCCACCGGGGCCAAAACCCTGGCCGTCGGTTGCCCCTTCTGCGCCCGCATGCTCAATGATGCCAACACCGCCGCCGGCAACCCTATGGCGGTAAAGGATGTGGCTCAGGTGGTGGCCGAAGCGATAAGAACATAACTCGTCCCTTGCAGCATTTGCGGCTGAGGCTGCGCGCCATCCGGTTTTTCGCCTTGAGGTTTACGACAAAGGATGAACTATGCGCTTTCAACTGAACGACGAGCAAAAAATGTGGCAGCAAACCGTGCGAGATTTCTGCCAGAATGAACTAAAACCCCGCGCCGCTCAAACCGACCACGACGCCCGGCTGCCGCTGGACGTTATCAAAAAGATGGCCCCGCTGGGGTTACTCAGCCTGCCCATACCAGAGGCCGATGGCGGGCCGGGGCTGGATACCATCAGCGCGGCCGTTGCCATCGAGGAGATTGGCCGGGCCTGCGGCAGTACGGCCCTATCGGTGGCGGCGCACAACGGCTTGTGCCTGGCTCCGCTGGTGGCTTTTGGCACAAAAACCCAAAAAGAAAGGTGGCTGCCGCTGCTAACCAATGGCGACCACCTGGGCGCGCTGGCTTTAACCGAGCCGGGCGCGGGCAGCGACCTGTCCGGCGGGGTGCAGACCACGGCCATTTTAGAGGGCGACGAGTGGGTCATCAATGGCAGCAAAGCCTGGATTACCAACCCCAGCCTGTCGCCGCTGGTCATCACCCTCTGCCGCAGCGATAAAGCCGCCGGCAGCCGGGGGTTCAATCAAATCATTGTGCCTACCGGTACGCCGGGCTTAATCATCAACCCGCCGGAAAAAAAGATGGGGCTGAAAGGCTCGCCCACCCACATGCTGACATTCGATAACGCGCGCGTCCCCAAAGAAAATATATTGGGGCAAAACGGGCGCGGTCTGTACCAAACTCTGCAAACCCTGGACGGTGGGCGCATTGGCATTGGGGCGATGGCGGTTGGGCTGGCCCAGGCCGCGCTGGATGAAGCCGCCAGCTATGCCAAAGAGCGACAGGCTTTTGGCAAACCAATCGGCCAACATCAGGCCATTCAATTTATGCTGGCCGATATCGCCACCGAAATTGAAGCCGCCCGCCTGCTGGTTTATCAGGCGGCCTGGCTCAAAGACCAGGGCCGGAACTTTAACAAACAGGCCGCTATGGCCAAACTTTTTGCCAGCGAAACCGCCGAGCGCGCCGCCTACAAAGCCATCCAGATTCACGGCGGCTACGGCTACAGCGCCGAGTTTCCGGTAGAGCGCATCTACCGCGACCAGCGGCTGCTGACCATCGGCGAAGGCACCAGCGAGATTTTGCGGATGGTGATTGGGAGAAACGTTTTGGGCGAGTAATCAATGACCATCATCGAGACTCAACTAAATCCATCGGACGAACAATTCAAACAAAATGCCGCCCACAACCGGGCGCTGGCAGATGAGTTGCGCGAGCGGCTGGCGCAGGTGCGGCAGGGCGGCGGCGAGCGCGCCCAACAGCGCCATGCCGAACAGAACAAACTATTTGTGCGAGACCGTATCGACCGGCTGCTGGATTCCGGCTCGCCCTTTCTGGAGTTATCGCCGCTGGCGGCCTGGGAGTTATACGGCGGCGACGCCCCCGGCGCGGGAATCGTCACCGGCATTGGCCGGGTGTCGGGCCGGGAGTGCGTGATTGTGGCCAACGATGCCACGGTCAAGGGCGGCACTTATTACCCCATGACCGTCAAAAAACATCTGCGGGCGCAGCAAATTGCCCTGGAAAACCGGCTGCCCTGCATCTATCTGGTTGACTCCGGCGGCGCGTTTTTGCCGCTGCAAGACCAGGTTTTCCCGGATGTGGACCACTTTGGCCGCATTTTTTACAACCAGGCGGTGATGAGCGCGGCGGGCATTCCTCAAATTGCGGCGGTGATGGGATCGTGCACGGCGGGCGGGGCCTACGTGCCGGCCATGAGCGATGAAACCGTGATTGTCAAAGGAACCGGCACCATCTTTTTGGGCGGGCCGCCGCTGGTCAAAGCCGCCACCGGCGAGGAAGTCACTGCCGAGGAGTTGGGCGGGGCCGACGTGCATACCCGCGTTTCCGGCGTGGCCGACCACTACGCCGTGGATGACGCCCACGCGCTGGAACTGGTTCGCGGCATCGTAGCCACTCTCAACACTCGCAAACGGGTTGAGCTGGACCTTCAGCCCCCGGAAGAGCCGCTGTACGACCCGGCGGAATTGTACGGCGTCATTCCCGCCAGCTTCAAAGTAACCTACGACGCCCGCGAGGTCATTGCCCGGCTGGTGGATGGCAGCCGCTTCCGCGAGTTCAAGGCGATGTACGGCGTCACCCTGGTTTGCGGCTTTGCCCGCATCCACGGCTATCCGGTGGGCGTTATTACCAACAACGGCATCCTGTTCAGCGAGTCGGCCTTAAAAGGCGCGCACTTTATTGAGCTATGCACGGCTCGACGCATCCCCCTGCTTTTTCTGCAAAACATCACCGGCTTTATGGTGGGCAAAGAGTACGAGGCCGGCGGCATTGCCAAAGACGGGGCCAAAATGGTGCACGCGGTGGCTAATGCGTCCGTGCCAAAATTGACGGTGATTATCGGCGGCTCGTTTGGGGCCGGCAATTACGGCATGTGTGGACGCGCCTACAACCCCCGCTTTTTGTGGATGTGGCCCAACAGCCGCATCAGCGTAATGGGCGGCGAGCAGGCGGCCAACGTGCTGCTGACCGTCAAACAGGAGCAACTGGCCCGGCGCGGCGAGCCGGAGATGTCGCCGGAAGCGCAGGAAGCGTTCAAGCGCCCCATTCTGGAAAAGTACGAGCGCGAGGGCAGCCCCTATTACGCCACCGCCCGGCTGTGGGACGACGGCATTTTAGACCCGGCCCAAACGCGCAACGCGCTGGGGCTGGCGCTCTCGGCTTGCCTCAACGCGCCCGTGCCGGAGACTCAGTACGGGGTGTTCAGGATGTAGGCCGAGGGACGCGGGGGTAATTCCCTCCGTTTTCTCCCCCTTTTGAACGATGCTTGCATCAGTGACCAATAACAAGTGACCAATGACTAACTTCAAAAAGGTTCTGATTGCCAACCGGGGCGAAATTGCGGTACGTATCATCCGGGCCTGCCAGGAGTTGGGGATTAGCGCCGTGGCAGTTTATTCCGAGGCCGACGCCGGGGCGCGGCACCGACTGCTGGCCGACGAGGCCGTTTTTATTGGCTCACCCCAGCCGGCCCACTCCTATCTCAATATTGACCGTGTGGTTGAAGCAGCCCGTCAAACCGGCTGCGACGCGGTTCATCCGGGTTACGGCTTTTTGGCCGAAAATGCGGGTTTTGCCGAGGCCGTGCAATCTGCCGGGTTGATTTTTATTGGCCCCGGCGTCGAGGCCATCCGGCTGATGGGGTCTAAAACCGAGGCCCGCGCGGCCATGCAGGCCGCGGGCGTGCCGGTGACGCCCGGCTACCAGGCCAGCAATAACAACGCCGACCTGCTGGCCGCGGCTGAATCCATTGGCTACCCGCTGCTGGTCAAGGCCGCAGCCGGGGGCGGAGGCAAGGGGATGCGGCGGGTGGAATCGGCCAAAACCTTGCCCGACGCGCTGCAATCCGCCCGGCGCGAGGCGCAGAACGCCTTTGGCGATAATCGGGTTTATCTGGAAAAATATCTGGTCGGGCCGCGCCACATTGAGTTTCAGATTTTTGGCGACAGCCAGGGCAACCTGCTGCATCTGTTTGAGCGCGAGTGCTCGGTGCAGCGGCGGCATCAAAAGATTATCGAGGAGTCGCCCTCGCCGTTTTTGGACGAGGACCTGCGCCAAAAAATGGGCGCGGCGGCGGTAGCGGCGGCGCGGGCGGTCAATTATATAAATGCCGGCACGGTTGAGTTTTTGGTAGACGCTGAACGCAATTTCTATTTTTTGGAGATGAACACCCGCTTGCAGGTAGAGCACCCGGTCACAGAATTGGTGACGGGTATTGATCTGGTCAAGCTGCAACTGCGGGTGGCGGCAGGCCAGCCGCTGCCCTTTAGCCAGAACGACTTGTGGCAGCGCGGCCATGCCATCGAGTGCCGCCTTTATGCTGAAGACCCCGCCAATAATTTTTTGCCCGATACCGGCCCGCTGCTGCGGCTGGTTGAGCCGGCCGGCCCCGGCATCCGGGTTGATTCTGGCGTGGCCGAGGGCGATGACATTACGCTGCATTACGACCCGCTGCTGGCCAAGTTGATTGTGCTGGGCGAGAGTCGCGCTGACGCCATCCAGAAAATGGGGCAGGCGCTGCGCCGGTATGTAGTGTTGGGCGTTGCCACGAATCTTTTGTTTTTGCAACAGGTTATCGGCCATCCGGCGTTTGGGCGGGGCGAAACGACCACCCATTTTATTGAGCAGCATTTTGCCGGCTGGCAGCCTGATGTCGAATCTCCGCCGGATTTGGTTTTTGCGGCGGCAGCGCTGGCGGAGATGCTGGAAGCAAAACAAGGCGCGGAGGGGCGAGAGAGCAAGGGCGCAGGGGATGGCGATTCGTACAGTCCGTGGGAGCAGTTGCGCGGCTTTAGAATTGGCGGATAAAAACCACTTGCCAAAAAGCGATGTTTGAGTTATGAAAACCGAGTATCAATACCGGATTGGAAACGAAATCAAACGGGTCTCCATTGAGGGTAACGGAGCGCGATTTAGAGTGACCATTAACGGCGCAAGTTTTGATATTGCCGTTGACTTGTTTGGGCCGGGCCAGTTGAATCTTGATCTGAATGGCAAACAAACGCAGATTTTTACAGCCCGCAACGGTACGCGGCAATATGTGGCTTTGGCCGGCCAAACCTGGGTGCTGGAGCAGGTCGACATGGCCCGGCCACGCTCAGGGGCAGCCACAACGCCCGGATTAGGGCTGGATAGCCTGTCGGCCAGTATGCCGGGGGTGGTGCTGGAAGTGCTGGTAGCTGAAAATGACCCCGTGGAGCGGGGTCAAACGCTGGTGTTGTTAGAGGCAATGAAAATGGAACTGCGCGTAACCGCGCCGCACGCGGGCCGGGTGCAAAAGGTGCATTGCACGGCGGGTGCAGTTGTGGAGCGCGGCCAACTGCTGGTAGAAATTGCCGCCGATTGAGCCGCTTCAGCCGTTTTGATTACCTTTTTGGCGGGCCAGTTGACTGGCCTGAGCCGGCCAGTCGGCGAAGTTAGCCATATGCCAGCCCCGCTCTTCCATAAGACGCTGTAGAAAATTCAAATCGACGGCGGCTAATTGCTCAAATGTGTAAATTCCATGCTCGTTGAGTATTTGCTGAATTTTGGGGCCAATTCCGTTAATCCGTTTCAGGTTATCGGGGCTGGCTGGCGGGGTTGAAGTTGGCGCAGCCGGCGTTGCAGGCTGGGTAGTTGTCAGCCGGACAGGTTCTGGAGGGGTTGCCGGTTTAGGGTGTCTGGCTGTGGCATCCTGTTCCTCTTCGCGCAAGGTCCAGATAACGCCAATGGCAATCACTATCAGGGCAATTACAATCCACCACCACCATGGAATTTGAGTGAAGGTTTCTTGTTGTTGAGCCTGTGTTTCATTATATGTTGCAGCCAAAATAGAAACTCCTGAATTTAACAGCCAATGCATAGTAAATATCCCTCTCCCGTTGAACAAAACCGAAACTCCTGGTTACCCGCCAGCGGATAACCAGGAGTTGTTGTTATGGTCAGGTTACTTCTGGTCAGAAGAGCGCATTTGAGAAAGCAGCGATTCGACCTCGCGGGCGGCGATATCGCGCGAACCAAGGCCAAAGGCCAGGGCCACGGCAATAGCTACCGCGCCCAAAAGCAGGCCAAACGCCAGATTCACAATATCGTTGGCAATGCCCATTTGCCGCAGGCCCATGGCTACCGTCAGAATGATGATAGCAATTCGGGCGACCTGCGCCAGCAAATTAGCATTGGCTCCGGCTGTGCTAAGAATGAGGGTTCGGGCTACATTGGCCAGGTACAAACCAATACCAAGCACAATGATACCCACCAGAATTTGGCCGGCAAAGCTTAGAAAATTAGCCACCAGTTCGGCCAAAATGGTAAAGCCCAGCAAGTCGGCGGCTTCAACCGTGGCAAAAAGCATTAACGCCACCAAAACCACGTAGCCTACCACCTCGGAGGGCGTGCGCTGGCCTGCCTGCGCCTGGCCGCCCAACCCGATGAGCGAGAGGACCCGGTTAAAGCCAATGGTGGAGAGCAGGGTTGTTACCAAACCGGCTACCAGCCGGGCAATGAAGTAGGTAATACCTAAAATAATCATTGCTCCAAAAATGGCCGGAATGGCGTTGAGCAGGGTGGTCAGCATATTGGTGGCCGGCCCGGAAATGGCCTCGATTTGGAGGGCCTGTAACCCGGCAATCAACACGGGGATTAGCACCAGGACATAGACCACGGTGCCGATTACGGTAGATAACGCCTGACCGCCGGTAGCGGTACTCACCCCAAAGCGTTCGCCAAGGTTATCGGTACCCACCGCAGCCAGAAAGTTGGTAACAATCTGGCGGATAATTCGGGCCAGGAACCAGCCAATCAGCAAAATAATGGCCGCGCCAAATACATTGGGCAGGTATCCCAACAAGTCGTTGAGCATGGTTTGGATGGGTTGCAGGAGTCCCTGCAAATTAAGCGCGTCCAGAATGTTGGGCAAGAAAAGCAGCCAGATAAACCAGTAGACAATGGTAGCCAGGGTTTCGCTCATAGGCGGACGGCCTTCTTGCTGAACCCCTACCTGCTGCGTGAGTTTATCATCCAGTTTGGAAGCTGCCAATGCTTTAGAAACTATAAAGCGCAACAGCGAGGCCAGAACCCAGGCAATCAGCGCCAGTAAACCGGCCGCCAGCAGGTTTGGCCCAAAGGCAAAAATACCTTCAAGCAGACGACTGAGCGGCTCGGTGACAATTGTCAACCGGAGGGCCTGGAATACGGCAATTAGCACAAACACCATAATGATGTAGTAAATTATTTTACCAATGACTGCCTCCAGATTCACTTTGGATGGGTCCATGCCCATTTTGGAAGCTAATTGGTTATCAATGGATGTTTTTTCCAGGGCTTTGCGCACGGTAGCGGAGATAAGCAGAGCTAATATCCAACCGCCAATCAAAATCAAGACGGCTCCGCCAAAATTAAGCAGATAACCTCCAAATGTACCGGCTAGTTCATTAATAAATTGTTGCATTGTTTGGTTTCCCCCTTTACGTAAGGTTGTTAAAAATTATTGGCCTGAACTTTCCACTTTTTTGATTAACACATTGGTGTCACCTCCTTTAAGTCGGTTGCTTCTTTCTGTTATGGTTCAGGTATGTGGAAACATTTGGAAAGCAATTAGTGCCCTCTGCTTTTCGCCACATTTTGAGCCTTTGTCTGCGGCATGGTGCGTATTAAGCCTGCCTTAACACAATACGGAAGGCATCCTTTGAAAAGTTGTGGCGAAAAGCTGATAATATTAACGGCTTTAATAATTTATAACACATAATCGTTACAAACTATATTAAGCCCTAAAAGGTGGAACAGAGGCGGCGTCTATATTTTATCAATATTTTGACAAGAAATCAAATAATAACTCTATCAAATCTGAACAAAAATAAAAAGCGCCAATTGTGGCGCTTTTTAAATAAAATACCTCCGGCAGGACTCGAACCTGCAACACCTAGTTCCGAAGACTAGTGCTCTATCCACTTGAGCTACGGAGGCTAAATTATCATAATGCATGATATTATATTTTTCTCTACATTGATGTCAATTTCTTTAATGATGGGGGGTCTGTCCCAAAATTTGGGACGCACCTAATGATGGATCGCTACAAGATTTTTTTGAATCAGCAGGCCATGAGCGCGCCGGGCCACCGATTGGTCGGGTGCGGCGGCCAGCAATTCGTCTAACGTTTTGCCGGTAACAGCCCAATTAGGGCCTTTTTCCATATAAGTGTGCAGCAAATAACCGCCCGGGCATTCAAAAATATCAAAACATTGAACCCGTTTGGCAAAACCGTGCCCCTCAATAATCCGGTGTCCCTCGAAGGCAACTTGATTATCGTCAATTTGGGTAATCTTACTGACTTTTTCAATGGCGCGTTTGATTTGCTCGGCGGTGTCGGTTTGCAAAACAATTAACCCCCTGGCATGTCGAGCAGCTTCAATTTTGTCCATTGGCAGGCGTCCTCTTTTTCAAAAGATTTTCAAAGCAACCTGGCTTTTGCTACGATGATGCTCCAGACAGCGCCCTGGGGTTATGCCGCTGAAACCAGGCAATGCTGCCCAGCGCCCCCAA
Source organism: uncultured Caldilineaceae bacterium (assembly GCA_964486935.1). Taxonomy (GTDB): domain Bacteria; phylum Chloroflexota; class Anaerolineae; order 4572-78; family J111; genus CAZAPG01. The sequence goes on from CAZAPG010000013.1 coordinate 14,941, forward strand.
CCCTATTATAAGCGCCAAATTAAACACGCTACAAAAAGAATTGAGGGTGAGCGTTGTTTGCCAGTATTCGTTGCTGCTGGTAATGACCGCTTGAGATAGCCCCAACTCGCGGATGAGTCTGGGTAACTGGTCTGAGTTTGTTACCAAAATACCGTTCACCACGGTAGCCAGCATTTGGCCTATTACCACGCCCAGGCCGGTAATTACCCCGGCTACAATTCCCCGGCTCACGCTGGCTTCGGCGCGCAGGGGTTTATCAAACCACCCGGCAATATACCCCACGCTAAAGCCCAACAGCGGCGTAAAACAGAGCGTACATAAAGGTGACAGGAGCGTTAAACTCATAATATAAATAAAACCAAAGGTGGCGCCAATTACACCCGCTTTAACCATATTCCTGTAATTATCCAGCCGAGAAATCTTCTGGAACTTCCTCAATTTTGAGCATATTGGTTCGGCCGGCTGTGCCATAGGGCGTACCGGCGGTAATTACAATAATATCGCCGGGGCCGGCTACCCGGCAATTGAGGGCTTGCTCAAAAGCCAGCTTGACCATATGGTCTGTGCCTTCAATTTGTTCTACCAATGCGCTTTCAACCCCCCAGGTCAGGGCCAGCCGCCGCCGAGAGGTTTGAAAGGATGACATGGCCAGCACCGGAATATGAGGCCGGTGGCAGGCCACCCGGCGCGCCGTAGCGCCGGTTGTGGTATGCATCATAATCGCCCGCGCCAAGAGCGATTTGGCCGCAATGTGGCTCACATAGGCCACACTGGCATCAATGCCCCCCGGCGGCGGCAGTTCTGGCGGGCCGGCCAGTTCGCCGCTCATCCAGGCTCGCTCGGTGTGGATGGCAATAGACGACATCATGGCCACGGTTTCATCGGGGTATTTGCCAATAGCCGTTTCGCCAGAAAGCATCAACGCATCGGTGCCATCCAAAATAGCGTTAGCCACGTCGGTGGCTTCGGCGCGGGTGGGCTTGTGGCTATTCTCCATTGACTCTAACATTTGAGTGGCCGTAATTACGGGAATCGCTGTCCGGCGGCAGGCGGCAATAATCCGCTTTTGGGCAATGGGCACATCTTGAATGCTCATTTCCAGGGCTAAATCACCACGGGCGACCATTACCCCGTAAGCCTCTTTGACAATATTCTCAATATCATCCAGGGCATTCTGACGCTCAATTTTGGCAATAACGGGAATATCGGCCCCTTTTGAGGCCAGATAGGCATTAAGCTGGCGTACATCATCAACCGATTGCACAAAAGAGAGGGCTAAAAAATCAAATTTTTGTTTTATAGCAAACTCAATATCGCCAAAATCTTTTTCGGTGATAGAAGGCAGACTGACTCGCCGGCCCGGCAAATTGATGCCCCGCCGGCTTGATAGCTCATCTCCCTGAGTTACCCGGCCTAACACGTCGCCATTACTTTTTATCTCTTCAACTTCAAGCTCAATGTTGCCGTCATCCAGCAAAATTAAACTGCCTGCTTCAACATCTTGCGCCAATTTTTTAAAGCTAACCGACACCCGCTGGCTGTTACCCATAACCTCTTTGGGGGTTAGCCAAATTTTTTGGCCTTCCTGCAATCTAATCGAGCCGCCTTCAATTTCGCCAACCCTAATTCTTGGCCCGCGCAAGTCGCCCAAAATGGCAATGGGCACATTCATCTCATCGCCCAATTGGCGAACCAGTTTAACCAGCGAGGTCAACTCGCGTTGCTGGCCGTGAGAAAAATTAATTCGCACCACGTCCAGGCCGGCCAAAATCATTCGGCGCAGTACTGGCTCCTGGCAACTGGCGGGCCCCAGCGTGGCTACAATTTTTGTTCGTTTTTGGGGCCGGGTATCCGTAATTTTAATCGACACCTCAGTCTCCTATTCTGTTTATAAGCCGGGAATACTGGGCTAATAATAGCACTAACCCTAACTAAGCGCAACGCTCTTACGGGGTGATGATAACCTTTGCTCATTGACGCGCTTTAATTTCTATGCTAGAGTTACCGCTGTTTAGATTGACTCCACAAAAACGTAACCCGGTTATGAAAAGTATCTTACCCAAAATATCAAACCTCAAATCAACGCCCAGGTTTTGGGTTTTTTGCGCGTTGATAGTTACCACGCTGGCCTGCGCAACCAACGGGCCTGTAGCGCGGGTCTCAAACGCCCGGCCCACCCGAACCCCACTGCCTACCTTTACCAACACTCCGCTTCCACCCACAGCCACGCCCTTGCCCACCAGCACCGATACACCCATCCCAACTAATACGCCAGATATTCCCCCCACCCCCACCTTTACCGATACGCCCCTGCCGCCGACGGATACCCCCGTACCCACCAACACGCCGGTACCGCCTACTCTCCCGCCGCCACCACCGCCTACCGCTACACCCGTACCTCCTACTCCAACCCCGGTTCCCGTGGCTAATTCGCCGGTGCAGCAGCCCACTGTGGCAGTTAACACGCCAATTCCCGTATCGCCGGCCGGTAGATACAAGCCGGTTCAAATTGAAAAGAAAGCCAACTGCGCCCACATTGGCGTGCTTGGGGCCGTAAGGCTAGGCCCCGATGATGATGACGACCCGGTAGCCAATGTTACCATTGAGGTAACTGGCGACACCGATGGCTACCGAGGCCCCTATTACGGCACCACCGCCTCAGACGGCAAATATACCATTGTTATTGGCGAATTCAAGCAGGTAAAAGACCTGGAATTCAAGGCCGAAGTTTACGGCGCAGATACCGATAATGAGCCGGAATGGTCAGTTACCGATAACTGCCACGATGACAACTCGGTGCAAATTGTGGAGATTGACTGGGTATACGATGAAGACGACTAAAATGAAAACAAACTGAGCAGGTCACGTTTTTAAGTCGGCCCGGTTTGTCTAAAAGCTGTAACCTGTTTTGATTTATTTTTTATATAAGGAGTTTTTATGAGTATTAAACCCGACCACTGGATTGAAAAGATGGCGCTGGAACACAAAATGATTGAGCCGTTTGAGTCTAATCAGGTGCGCCAGGGCGTCATCTCCTACGGCGTGTCCTCCTATGGCTACGATATTCGGGTGAGCGATGAGTTCAAAATTTTCACCAACGTCAACAACACCGTGGTAGACCCCAAACAGTTCGACAACCGCTCGTTTGTTGAATTTAAAGGCGAGGTCTGCACCATCCCCCCCAACTCGTTTGCGCTGGCCCGCACCATTGAATATTTTCGCATTCCCCGCAACGTGCTGACCATCTGCCTGGGCAAATCGACCTACGCCCGCTGCGGCATCATTGTCAATGTTACCCCCTTTGAGCCGGAGTGGGAAGGCTTTGTGACCATTGAAATTTCCAACACCACTCCCCTGCCCGCTCGCATCTACGCCAACGAGGGCATTGCCCAGGTTATCTTCTTTGAGGCCGACGAAGAATGTCGCGTGTCTTATGCCGATAAAAAGGGGAAATATCAGAAGCAGGTAGGCATTACTTTACCCAGCGTTGATAAATAACATTTATTGGTGGGAAGATGGCGCTTCATCAATTTCCAGGCCGCCGTTATGGGAATAATCTCAGCCCGCGCCATCTTCTCTGAAAATGGCTTCGGCGTAGCGGAGGAGTTCTTCTTTGCGCTCGGCGGGGGTTTCTCTGGAGTCCAGATAAAGCTCCAGCACCTGGCGAGGGGTCAACTCTTCGGCGGAGAGGCCGCCCAGCCGGTGGCGCTGGCTGCGTTCGATATCGCGCACAATGCTGGCAATGTAGCTGGCCTGGCGCAGAGCCTGGCGGATTGGCTTGTCATCAAGCAAAATTTCCTGAGCCTCGGTAGCTTTGATGATGACCCGCGCCACCGCGCCATCCAGCGGATGCGCCTCCAGTTCATCCAAAATTTGGGCCATCGGGTCGTCGCTGGCGGTCACATCAATGCGAATGGTGACAAAGGGGCGGGCGCTGACCGGAACAAACTCCCATTTTGTTTGGCCGCGCTCCACGCTGGCCATAACAAAACCTTTGCGTTCCCCCTCTTCGCCAAAATCAATGCGTTCCAAACTGCCGGGGTAAACAATGGGCGGATGCTGGCCGTTGTTTAGCTCCTGGTGCTTGTGAATATGGCCCAGCGCCACATAATCCCATACCGGGTTGGCCAGCAAACTTTTGAGCACCACAATATCCCGGCCAATCATCACGCTCTGCTCGCTGCCTTGTTTGGCCTCGCTGACGCTCACGTGGGCGGTCAGTACGGCGGGGATATCGGGCTGCTCCTGGGCCTGGGCGGCCATATCCTGCAAGTTTTCGTGAATGTACTGGCCGATGGCCAGGTCCAGGTCATCCAGAGTCATATTTTGAAACTGCTCGTGGGCCAGCAGCCGGCTGCGCTGGGGGTACGGTATGGCGGCCACTTGCAAGGGCTGGCCGCGCCGGCAGGTAATTTGGTGGACTTCTTCTCTGGCGGCGACAATCACGCCCGGCACGTCGAGCACGCCAAAAATATCCAGGCTGCTGGCGGCCCGGTCGGCGGTAGCCATATCGTGGTTGCCGACCAGCAACACCACCGGCACGCCCTCGTCGGCCAGGCGTTTGATGCGGCGGGCAAACTCGCGCTGAAAGGTGGGGTTGGGCCGCTGGTTTTTGTAGGCGTCGCCGGCAAAAATGCAGATGTCCACCTCGCGCTCCAGGGCCATATCAATAACCTGACTCAACCGGCGCAAAAAGTCAACCACCCGGCTGTTCAGCCCCGAGGCCGAATCGAGCCGCCCGTAATTTTCCATACCAATGTGAATATCGGCCAGATGCAGCAGGTTGATGGCCTGGCTCATTGTTTCTCCTCCAGCCACACTTGCAGGGTGCGGCCCACCCGCTCTAAACTTTGGGGACTGACTTTATCGGCGGTGTCTTCAACGGTGTGCCAGTAGGGGTAGTCAAAATCAATAATATCCACGGCCGGGATGAGTCGCTCTAAAAAAGGGATGTGGTCGTCGATGATGGTGTGGCGGGGTTCGGGGATGAAGTAAGCGCCGTAGCCCAGTTTGGCCGCCACGGCCCAAATTTCTTCGGCCAGTTCCCGGGTTGAGTTGCGTTCAAAGTAAAGCTGCTGGTCGGCATCGCCGACCATATCGACCACCACCACGCTTTGGGGGTTGACCGTCAGATTTTCGGCCATGTGGCGCGCGCCCACGGAAAAGGGCCAGCCCTCCAGCCGGCCCCGGTCTTCGGCGTCGAAAAAGGCCAGCCAGACCTCATTTTTTAATGTGTCTTGCTCCAGCACGCGGGCCAGTTCAAGCAGCACGGCCACGCCGCTGGCCCCATCGTTGGCGCCGTCAATCCACTCTTCTCGCAGGGTGGGCACGGGGTCCTGGTCGGCGGCGGGGCGGGTATCGTAATGCGCCCCTAAAATGATAACCGGCCCGCTGCCGCCTTCTTTGCGGCCAATAATGTTGCGGCCTCGAACGCCTTTGAAGAAAAATTCCTGCGCTTCGGCCTGCCAGCCCAGTTGGGTCAATTCATCAATTATAAAATCGCCGGTGGCCCAACCCGCCTCGGAGCCGGTGGGGCGCGGGCCAATGGCTACCTGGGCCAGCACGTAATTGTAGGCCAGCTCGCCGTTGAAAATTAGCGGCTCCGGGTTGGCCTGGGTTGGGGTGGGCAGGGGACTGTTGGCGACGGCGGTGGGCGTTGGGGTTGAGCCGGTTGTGGGCGAGGGCAATGGCGCGGCTGCGGGTGGGGGCGTTGAAGTAGCCGTAGATGGCAATGATAAGGTAGCCGTTGGCTGAATCTGGGCGGCGCAACCGGTTAACCCGGCCAAAATCAACCCCAGCGCAATCCAGCCCGGCAGATAAGATTTTTTCAAGGCAGCGGCTCCGGTGGTTTAATTTTTCTTTTTGCGCTTTTTGGGGCCTTCGGCAATTACTTCCACTTCGCTGGCTAAAATCTCAACGTAGCTGTCGTTTTCTTCGGTTTGCAGCAGCACGGTTTCTTTGATAACGTTGAGGCCCCGCACCACGCCCACCGCGCCCTCATTGGTTTTTACCTGCGCGTTGACCCTGGGTAAATTTTCTTTTATTTCACTGTACTGGTCATTTTCATAGGCCAGGCAGCAGAGCAGCCGCCCGCACAGGCCCGAAATTTCGGCCGGGGCCAGCGGCAATCCCTGATTTTTGGCCATGCGAATGGAAACCGGGTGGAACTCGGTGAGCCAGCTAGAGCAGCACAGGCGACGCCCGCAGCGGCCATAGCCATCTAAAATTTTGGTTTCATCGCGGGCGCCCACCTGCTTCATCTCAATGCGGGTTTCAAAGGCGCGGCCCAGATCTTTTACCAGGTCTCTAAAATCTACCCGCTGCTCGGCGGCAAAAGAAAATACCAGCCGGGTGCCGTCAAAGTTGTAATCGGCTTTAAGCACCTTGATGGGCACGCCCAGCTTTTTGGCCAGTTCGCTACATTTTTGGGCGGCCTCCGGCTCTTTGGCCCGATACTCTTCGGCCTGAATTAAATCAACCGGCGTGGCCTTCCGAACGACTCGCTTGAGTTTGCCTTTCAGCTCGCTTTTGGGCACATCGCGGATGGGCTGAACAACCGTTCCCATCTCCATGCCCCGCGAGGTTTCAACAATCACGCGGGTATCAAAATCTAAATCGTTCAGGGGATGGGGGTCAAAGTAATATATTTTTGTAACGGGTCTAAATCTAACGCCTACTATTTGCGGCATAATGTTCCTTTGTAAATAGCCTTATTTATTTTCCAAGAAAACTCATATCGCTGTAACGCGGTAATTTCAGCAAAACTACTTCTAAATTAAGCCTGGGGTTTATGTTGCGTTCCAAATTTAGCAGCGCCATTTGCAGGCGAACAATCACTTCTTTTATTTGCCCAACCGTGCTGTGGCGAGAAATGGCGCTCAGGGTGTTGTGCCAATCTAAATTGATAATTTTGGTTTGAGCGCCGCTTTTTAACAGCAACAAATCTCGCCAGATGATGAGCCACAGGGTGAGCGTTTCTTTGAGCGCAAGTACATCCCGACTCTTCTCGTGCGCGTAATCCAGCCGTTCGGCGCGGTGCATCCGCAGCAGGTCGAGCAAATCCGACAAATACCCGGCCCGGCGGGTTATAAAGGACTCATCGGCCAGCGCCCGCGCAGCCCAACCCAGGCGTCCGGCGCATAGTTGGGCCAGCAGTTCGGCCTGCTCCGGCAAGGCCTGCCACTGGCGCTGCAAAGCCTCCACAATCTGGATATCGGGCAGCGGCCTAAGCGTCAATATCTGGCAGCGCGAAACAATGGTGGGCAGCAGGTTGCCGGGGTCGGCGGCGGTCAAAATCAACACCACCGGCGCGGGCGGTTCCTCCAGCGTTTTTAGCAGCGCGTTGGCCGCGCTGGTGGTGGCCCGTTCAAAATTGCACAACAGCGCCACCCGATGCTGCCCCTCCAGCGGCGAGAGCGAAAGTTCTCGCTGCAACTCGCGTATCTGGTCTATTTTGAGCGGTTCGTGGTCGTCGTCAAATACGCGAATATCGGGATGGTTGCCGCTGATTAATTTGCGACAAGAACGACACTGGCCGCATGGCCTGGTCTGCTCAAGGCAGTTTAAATATTGCCCAAAAAATCGGGCCAAGCTGCTTTTGCCTACATTGGGCGGGCCGGTGATTAACAAAGATTGCGAAATCCGCCCGCTTTGCGCCTGACGTTGCAGCAGGTCAACGGCCCAGTCATGTCCCACCAGGGGAATTTTGAAGTCTTGATTATCGCTCATCGACTGTTTATTTTACCATAAGCTCATTTAAAATGCAGATTTGAGCTATTGGACATTCGCCCCTTTCAATGCTATCATACTTTTCTTGTATGAAAACATGGAGAGATGCGCCAACCCCATTTGCCGCCGGAGGCATGTTATCCCTGGCGGTAATTTTCATCATAACTGCCTGCAATGGCGGCAGCGCGGCTGCGCCGGCCACCCCCACCGAAGCCCCCGCCACGGCTACCGCAACCGCTACGCCTACCTCACCGCCAATTGCCACCGCTACCCGGCAGCCTACGTTTACGCCAGTTAGCTCTACACCCACCCGCGCGCCAAAAATGACTGCTACCCCCACGCCCAGCGCAAGCCCCACCCAATCGCCAACCGCCACCGCTACAGCGCCGCCAAAGGCCACGCCTCAACCTGAGGCCGCCGGGGTAACGGCGTCTGAAACCAGCCTTACCTTACCAACGTACCCCTTTAAGGATTATCTGGTCGAGCAAATCGACCCGGTTTATAACATTCCGGTTTACTACTTCAACCGGGCCGAATACGAGTCGGCCAACCCTACCCCCACCCCGGTTGAGTACCGGGCTGTTGTGCTGGAAAACGAGTACCTGCGGCTCACCTTTTTGCCACAGTTGGGCGGACGCCTCTACAGCGCGGTGATAAAAACCACCGGCCAGGAGGTATTCTATCACAACCCGGTGGTCAAGCCCTCGCGCTATGGCGGGTTGCAGCCCGCCGAGGCTAACTGGTGGCTGGCTACCGGCGGCATGGAATGGGCCTACCCCACTTACGAGCACGGCTACCGTTTTGGCGTGCCGTGGGAGTACCGCATAGCCCAAACTGCCGGCAGCGCCACCATCACCCTGAGCGATACGGCTGCCAACCGGGTTGGGCTGGAAGTGGCCGTTACCCTGCCCGCCGAGAGCGCCGCCTTTACCGTGGCCCCCAAACTTGTCAACAACAGCCCCAATAGCGCCCCCATCCAGTTGTGGACCAACGCCGCGCTAACTCTGACCTCCGGCTCTATGTCGCCCGACACCCGGTTTGTGGCGCCCACCCAGGTCATCACCATCCACAGCCGGGGCGAGTCCGGCTGGTCTGTACCCGGCGAGCGCGAACCAGCGCCCTGGCCGCAGGTAGGCGAAACCGATTTGAGCGACTACCGCCAATGGGCCAACTATCTGGGCTTTTTTGTGCCCAATCAGGCCGCTCCTTTTGTGGGGGCCTACAATGCCGCTACCCGGTTGGGTATCGTTAGACTTGCGCCTGCCGAAGCAAATTCTGGCAGCAGCAAGGTGTTTGCCTTTGGCGTTGATTTTCCCGACCGCAGCTACACCGATGACGAGTCCCAATATTTTGAAATTTGGGGCGGGGCCAACGCCGGCTTTTGGCCCGAATATGACATTGTGCTGCCCGCCGGCGACACGCTGGGCTGGCAGGAGCAGTGGTGGCCGCTGGCCGGGTTAAACGGCCTCACCTGGGCCACGGCCAATGCGGCGATTCACCTTGAGCAACGTGGCAATGTCCAGCTATTATCGGCCCTGGTATCGCGGCCTGTTCAGGGCCAAATAGAGGTTATGGCCGCCGGCGAGCCTATTCTTGATGAAAATTTTTCTGCCGGCCCGGATAAACCGCTCACATGGGAGTTTGCGGCTGACGGGCCTCTACAAATTATATTGACCGGCAGCAACGGCGTCGGCCTGCTGGAGTACAAAACCAATTAAACTAAAGATGACAGACGAGTTTACCATCCAGTGCCAGAACTGCGGCACTTACTACAACGACCTGCAAGATGTGTGCCCCTACTGTGGCGAGCCGCAGCCGGCCTCAACCCAACAAGATATTGCGCCTGTTGAAGAGGCGTTGCTGCCAGATGAGCCGGCAGAGGAATTTTATGCCGGCCCGCTCCCTCTGGCTGAAGAGGACGCCCCGGCAGATGAGTCTTACTTGCCGGCTGAAGAGGAAGAGGATTTTCTGCCGGACGACCCCTTTATTGACGACGACATTTTTGCCGTTGCCGGGGCAACCGAAGAGCCACTCGACGAGCTTATTATTGATGAAGACTCCGGCGATGACTACGAGCAAGAAATTCACTACCCCTATCCCGTAGCGCAGCAATTGGCCATTGAGCCGCCCAACCAGGCCGACGGCCTGCTGGTCGATAACGCCCCGGCCGCCGCCAGCCGCTTTACCTGGCGGCGCATTTTATCTGGCTGCCTGGGGCTGGTTATTTGCGGCATATTGCTATACGGCGGAATTGGCCTGCTGGCCGTGCGAGAGGGGTTGCAAGAACGCGCCCAAATTGCCCAAACCGAATCTCAGGCGCACTATGAAAGAGGGCAGGAACATTTGGCTAACAACGCTATTGAGTTAGCCATTGCCGAGTTTGAGCAAGCCATCAAACTCAACCCCAATTTTACCGAAGCCCGGCAGGCCCTGCGCGAGGCCCAGCGCATAGCCCAGGCCCAACCCACCCCTACCTCGCAAACGCGCTCGGCTGCCGCCGCCGACCTGCTGGCCCAGGCCAAAACCCAGTTGAACCGCCAGGAGTGGGCTATGGCCGTTCAAACCTTTTCTCAGGTGCGAGACCTTGACCCGGATTATAATACCGAAGAGGTTTCAGAAGCGCTGTATCAGGCTCACTACCAGTTGGGGCTACAGGCTATTGCCTCAAGCCAGCTTGAAGCGGCGCTGGACGCTTTTGAAAACGCCCTGGCAGAGCGTCCAAACGACCCGGACGCGCTGGCCGAGCAGGCTAACGCCCTGCTCTATTTAGATGGCCTAAACGCGCAAATTTCAGACCCCCAAAACGCCGTTGAAATTTTTAATCGGCTCTATCGACAGGACGAAACCTATCTGGATGTGAAAGAGCAGTTATTTCAGGCCTACCAGCTTTTTGGCGACCAACTGGCCGGCGAGGGCGACTGGTGCCAGGCCCAGGTACAATACACCGAAGCCAACACCCTGCGGCCCGGCACCGAGCTGCAAGCCAAACTTCAAAATAGCGAAACTCGCTGCCGGCAAACCGGCCCGGTTGCCGGCGCCACTACACCGCCTGCCCAGGCCCCGGCAGCAGATACCAATATCACCGCGCCCCAGGCCACGGCAACCCTTACCCCAACCACTCAGATAGCGCCTTCACCGGCCGGCGCCGGCTCTATTGTTTTTTCGGCCTTCAACATTAACGAGGCGCGTTGGGAAATTGTCTCGCTGCCGGTAGCGGGCGGAGAACCTAAAGTGTTGGTCGTCAACGCTACCATGCCCGCAGTCAGTCCCAACACTGAACTGTTGCTCTATCACTCGGAATTGGTCGATTCAGAGGGTCTACACGTTTTAAATTTAACAACCGGCCAGGACCAGCGCCTGACTACTGTAAGAGCGCATATTTTACCGCGCTGGGGCGGCAGCAACACGGATTTTATATTTGTAGCCCAGGAAGGCGCTACAGGGCGGTGGCTGGTTCATCACGGCTTTGCCGATGGCAAGAGCGACCCGGTGATTATTGGCGATGGCCGCACGCCCGATTGGTCAAGCGACAATGGCGTGATTGCCTACCAGGGCACCGACCCGGAAGGCAACAACCCCGGAATTTATCTGGTTCCATTTGAGGGCGGCAAACCCACCAGATTAACCAACCACGAAAGCGACCGCTCGCCTGCCTTCTCGCCCAATGGCTCGCAGTTGGCCTACATGTCTACCCGCAGCGGCAATTGGGATATCTTTGTGGCCAGCACCGCCGGCAGCGCCCCCCGACAACTGACCACCGCTGCCGGTAATGATGGGTTGCCTGTCTGGTCGCCGGATGGCAACCAAATTGCTTATGTGTCAGACTCAGATGGCAGTTGGGCCATTTACGCCATCAATGCCGGCGGCGGCTCGCCCACCAAAATAACCGATTGGGATGGCGCCAAACGCCCCGACTGGTTGCTTTCTCAAATTTGGTGGACACGTTAGGTTTGGTTTGGGGCTGTTACTTATTTGAAGCCCAGTCGTTTGATTTTTGCCACAACTTAAACTATACTTGCTGTTGTTGACGGGGTGTAGCTCAGCCCGGTTAGAGTGCTTGCTTTGGGAGCAAGAGGCCGACGGTTCAAATCCGTCCACCCCGACTAAACGTCGCTTATTTGGGCGGCGTTTTTGTGTCTAATTCCACTCTCAAAGGTCTTTCGTCTTCAGGCGCTATGACCAATTACCCAGCCATACAACCTTAATTAATACTAGACCTGTCTGCATTTCTTGAGTATACTATCGTCAGTTAATTCTAGCTGCGAACTTACCAAATCAATACAGGGCTAAGCCCAGAAACAGCGCCGCACCGGGCGTTACTTTGTTGGGCTTTCATAAATATGGGGGAGATTGTATGACCGGCGACGTTGCCAAGCTAGCTCGCGTACTCTACGTTGAAGACGACAAAGATTTGCAGATTCCTATCTCGCGAATGTTGGGGTTGTTAGGCTACGAAGTTGCCTGCGCCGATAACGGCAAAATGGGCGTCGAAAAGGCAGAGGACTGGCAACCGGATGTTATTTTAATGGATGTCCGCATGCCGGTTATGAACGGCCCCGATGCGATTAGAATTTTGCGCAGCAAGCCAGAAACCCAACACACCCCTATATTTGTGGTTTCGGCTTACTCCGACGCCAAAACCCGCGAAACCTGCCGGCAGGCTGGGGCCGATGCATTTTTTAACAAACCTGTTGATATTGAAAAAATTGACGCGGCTATCAAAGAACGCCTAAAGCCAGTTAACCGCTAACCCTCACCCGTCCACCGCCAAAACTTTACACATCAAGATGATTTGAATATAATACCTTGTGCTGCGCGGGCATAGTTTAATGGTAAAACTCTAGCCTTCCAAGCTAGTTATACGGGTTCGATTCCCGTTGCCCGCTTGTTTGGGGCCCTTAGCTCAGCGGTTAGAGCGACCGGCTTAAAGCAGATTATCTAAGTCAAGGTGAGGGTTATATAGTTCAGAATGACAGTTGTGGCATACCAAAATACATTTATCTAACTCTGCTAATATTACTTTTAATCCTCGGTTAAACAACGAACGCATATCAAGTTTGAAGTCTTTTTTGGTAGAGTCTAGGTGGTGGAAAGCTAGAGCAGCCAAATTTTTATCATATCCGCAAATAGAGCATCGACCACCGGCAATTTTGATTAGCTCTAGTTTTTTGGTAAGCCCTCTACTTTTTTGAGCTCCATAACTTTGATGGTATTTATTTTTGCAAATAGACGAACAAAATCTTGTTTGTTTACCTTGCAGTGAAATACCGCACACAATACAGTTAGACTCATTTTTCATAACAGTATTGTAAACTTTGATACGATATTCTGCAGAGGGCAGCTTGGGAAGCAATTCTCAAGTGGATACCTGTCAAATTCGGGGAAGCCTAAGTCAATAGATAAGGTAATCCCGAGCCAAGCCCCAGTAGGGGAAGGTGTAGAGACCAGACGGCAGGCCCCCTATCAGGTAGGGGTGAAGGGATGGTCCAGCCCACAAACCCGAAAGGGGCAGCGAAAGCTGTAGAGGGATGCATAACCGGTTGGTCGCAGGTTCGAATCCTGCAGGGCCCACAAAAAACACCCGACTCGCATCGGGTGTTTTTTCTTTATTGATGCTTTTGCATTTCTCTCAGCCGCGCCTCTGCCACCAGGCGCGGCTCCGGCCCCAACCGGGGAATGCCAACCTGGGCCAGCGTAAAAGTAGCCGAAACCGCACCATACCGGCCCGCGGTCAGCGGGTCGCCGCCCGACTCTACGTAGCCCACTACAAAACCGCCACAGTAGGCGTTGCCCGCGCCGGTTTCGTCCACTACTGGCACGGGCAGCGCCGGAATATGCTCAATCGTTCCCTCCTGGCCCACCAGCGAGCCGCCCGCCCCCAGCCGCAAAGCCAGACAGCGCGCGCCACATTCAAACAAAATATCAGCCTGACGCGCCGGCCCGGTCTCCTTAATCATCCAGCTTACCTCAACCGTTTGCGGCGAAACAATATCAAACATAGGGGCGACACGCCGAAACCCGGCCAGGTTTTCCGGCGTATACAAAATCTCCCACGGCTCCCACAACAACACCACCTTTGGATTAAGTTTTTTTAAATGGACCGCCCATGCCTCGGCTTCTTCGGGGGTGGCGGTCTGCAAATAGACGCCCTTGACCGAGGCAAAATCAGGCGGATACTCACGGGGCTGAATCGTGTTTTGACGAAGCGCGGCAAACTCGGTGCGAAAAACCTCCTGGCGCGTGCCATTGGCCTCAAAAAGCTGCCAGGCCCGAGGCTGCGGCGCCGGGCGAGTCACAACCCCGCGCATATCGGCCAACGCGGCCAGATGGCGCATGGCCGTGTCTGGAAAATCCCGGCCAATAACCGATACAAACCCGGTGTTATCGCTCCACACCCGCATACCAGCCACGGCGTGGCTGCCGCCGCCGCCCAACGTGCCCATATTGCTACGGCCCTGCGGGTCAATAATATCATCAATAATTATAGAGCCGATGGCCACATAATCGACGCTCAACTACCAAACGCCTCATCCAAAATAGCTACAAATCGCTCCCGGTCAATACCAATGCCAACATCCACATTGGGCGCAAGTCCCCGGCGGGCGTAGCCAAAATCGCAAACGGTGCGGCCACGGGTTAGCTCGCCGGATACCTCAATATCGCACTGGGCCGGTTGGGTGCGCAGAATATCAGGCCGGATGACAGCCGCCACGGCGCAGGCGTCGTACACCTGGCCGGCCTCCCAACCCAGGTGGCGCACAAACCAGTCTACCTCTTCGGCAATCAGGCGGCCGGCCACTTTTGCGCCGGGCGCGCCGTAACCGGAAATGCGTTCGGCATCGGCGGGCGTTAGCAAAGCTTGTTTGGTGACTTCCAGGCCAACCATACTGATAGGGATACCGGCCCTAAATACAATCCGCGCCGCCTCCGGGTCGGCGTAAATATTAAACTCCGCCGAGGCGGTGGTGTTGCCTTGGGTAAAAGCGCCGCCCATCATCACCATCCGGGGGATGCGTTGGGCCAGCTTTGGCTCGCGCAGCAGCGCCAGGGCAATGTTGGTCAGCGGCGCTACCGGCACCAGAGTCGTCTCCGGGCCGGCTTCGCTCAGGTAGTAGTCAATTAAAAAATCAACCGCGTGCGCCGCGGCGGCAGAGATGGTTGGCTCCGGCAGCTTCAGGCGACGCTCCTGGTCGGGGTCGCGGGGGTAGGGCCGGGTGTGCAGATGGCGGTCCGCCCCCGCGTAAACCGGCACGCCGGGCAGATTGCCCTGCTCCAGCACGGCCAGCGAGTTGCGCACCACCAGCTCGAGCGGGGCGTTGCCTTCAACGCAGGTAACGCCAACCAGTTCCACCGCCGGATGATAGCCGGCCAGCAAAATGGCTACGGCATCGTCGCCGCCGGTATCCACATCAATAATCAGCTTTTGGGGCATGGTTGTGGTCTAATCCTCGCTGCCAGATTTTTTAGATGGTTGCTGCTCCATGCGGTCAATCATCCGGTCTATTTCTTCTCTCACTTTGCGCAGCGCCAAGAGCAGTTGCGGCTTCACTTCTTCAACCGTGGCCTGGCTGGCCGTTTTAGCCGATTGGGCCGCCTTTTCAGCCTCGGCGCGCACTTTTTGGGCTTCGGCCGAAGATGTGGCCCTTTGGCTAATCTGGCCGATTTCATTGACCATCGCTTCCAGGCCGGCCTGCATCTTTTCCAGATGCTGCCGGGTTTCTTCGGTTTGCCAGGTAGCGTTAAAGGCCGAGGCCAGACTCTGGCCCAGGGCGCGAAACTGCTGTCCAACTTCGCTCCAGGCATCGCTGGCCGATGCGCCGGGCCGGAGGGTCTGCTTAAATAAGTTGATGACTCGCTGCCAGGCGTCGGCGGCGGCTTCGGCATGGTAAGCGGCGCGGGTGTCGTTAAAAAAGGCGTGCCGGGCAGCGGGGTAGATGATGGTTTCGTGCGACACGCCGGCTTTGTCCATTTGGGCGGCCCGTTTGTTGGCCACTTCCGGCGAGACGCCCTGGTCCAACTCGCCAAAAATAGCCAGAACGGGGCAGCTAATTTGGGCCACTTCTTCATCGCTCATTTCCGGGCCGCCGCCGTAAAAGGGGGCCGCCGCGCCGGCGCCCTTCAATTTGGCGGCGGCGTGCCAGGTCAGCCCGCCGCCCATGCAAAAGCCAATCACGCCCACTTTTTTGGGCGACACGTCGGCGCGGGCCGCCAGCGCGTCGATGGCTACCTGAATGGCGGTCAGGGCCTTGTCCCAATCCAGGGCCATGCGCAGTTTGCGGGCTTCGTCCGGCTCGGTGGCGATTTCGCCGTAGTACAAATCGGGCGCAATGGCGGCAAAGCCCTCGCCGGCAAAACGTCGAGCCACATCTTTGATATGTTCGTCCAGCCCCCACCACTCCTGAATTACCACCACGCCCGGCCAGGGACCGCTACCTTCCGGCAGCGCCACATAGGCCGAGGTGCTCTTGCCGTTGACTTTTAACGTAACCATTTCATCGCTAACAGACATTGTTTGACTCCTTTCTTATTGCGTTTCCTGTTGCATTGCAGCCAGGCGTCGCCGGGCTTCGGTAAATATTTCCGGCTTTGGCGGGGGCAGGCCAACCTGTTCGACCAGAAAACTGGCCGCTACCGCGCCACACTGCCCGGCCCGGCGAAGGTCGCCGCTTTGCAGCCAGCCGGCCAGAAAGCCGCCGCAAAAGGCGTTGCCCGCGCCGGTGGGGTCAACCACTGTGGCTTTTACCGCCGGGATGGGCCAGGTTTCGCCGCTGGCGGCGTGGTGAATAATTGCGCCGCCCGCGCCCTGCCGCAAGGCCACAATTTGCGCGCCGGCCTGCACCAGCCGCTCAATTAACTCGTCCGGCTCAGCCGGCCCCACCAGCGATTCGGCTTCGGCCACGTTGGGCGAAAAGATTTGGCCGGCGGAAACCAACGCTCGCACTTCGTCACCGGTTAAGGGGCGTTGGGCGGCTCTAAACGGCTCGATGCTGACCACGGCCCCTTTATCTCGCAGCGCCTTGATAAAATCCAGGTCCGGCTCTTCGGGGTGAACCCCCAAATGAAAACCCCGCGCCTGACGATAGTCCGGCGGTAATTTATCCGGGCTGCGGCCCAACTGTTGGCCAATGGCCGGGCCGGGGATGCGCCACACCTGGGTGCGCCGCCCATCATCCTCCAAAACCTGCCAGGCGCGAGGGGTGGGCCATGCGGTTAAACGGCGCAGCCCCCGCGTGTCGATATTCATTTTTTGCAGCCAGTTTTCGGCTTCGGGCGGCAGGTCGCGGCCAACGCCGCCGGCCAATCCCACGCCTTCGGCCCACAGGCGCATACCAAAGGCCGTTTGCGGGCCGCCGCCGCCTAACAGCCCCATCGCCGTGCGACCATCGGGAAAAACGATATCGTCGATGATGAGGGAGAAGGTGACAAGGTTGATGGCGGGTATGTTGGGTGTCACGAGTTTAAACTTTAACTTATCCTTTTAAGAATGAGCGCAGCGCGGCGCGTAGCGCGTATTTCGTGTTGCGTGGTTTGTAAAGCAAACTGACGGAACACGCAACACGCAGTACGAGCTAAAAAACGCTTTTACCGCAACGTCTGGTACAGCGTTTCCTTCCACAAGGCCACATCAATTTCCCAGCAGACTTCGAGGTTGGGCGGTTTGTTGGCGACGTCCAACTGGTCCACCACAGTCATGCCGCGAGTCAGTTCATCGGCGCAGGCTACATCCACATAGTGGGCGCTGCGCCGGGCGCAAACGGCCGGGTTAAGGGCGATAGCCATCGTTACCGGGTCGGGCAGGGGCAGGCCGGGGTCGTGCAGCCAGTTGCGGTTAGTTTTGAGGGCGTGGCGGTTGCAGTCGATGGTAAATTTGGCCCGGTCGGTGTTGAAGCCGTAGACCATTTCGATATCAGCATCGGTGAGGTTGGCCGCCCCGCGACACAACTCCCAACCAACCATCAAAATTTTCATGCCGGAGTGAAAGACAATCCGCGCCGCCTCCGGGTCGCACCAGATGTTATACTCGGCGGCGGGGGTGATGTTACCCACGGTGCAGGCCGCGCCGCCCATTACGTAACATTCTTTGACCCAGCCGGCCAGCCGGGGTTCCAGCCTGAGCGCGGTGGCAATGTTGGTCAGCGGCCCCAATGTTACCAGGGTAATTTCGCCCGGCGATTGGCCAAAGCGACGGATGAGTTCGCTGACGGCGTGGCCGGCGGCAGGCAGGCGTTTGGGGGCCGGGTAATTCATCTCGCCCATACCATCGGCGCCGTGGAAAAAGTAGGCAAAGTGCGGCTCTCGCAGCAGCGGCTTTTCGATGCCCTCATATACGGGCGTGTCTGCGCCGCATAGCTCCACCGTGTAGCGAGCGTTAAGACTACCCTGCGCTACCGGCACGTTGCCAAAAACCACGGTAATGGCCTCTACCTGCGCGTCGGGCCATTGCAGGGCCATGAGAATAGCTACCGCGTCGTCGGAGGCGGTATCAGTGTCGATAATGAAACGGCGTTGGTTCATAGGCTGGTTATTGGTTATTGGTTACTGGTAATTCGTTCTTTGTACAGGGCCAGCAATCGTTCAGAGTTGACATCCACGCAGACGTTGGTGGGCGGCGTGCCAGACCAGGGATTGGGACCGCTCCACTGCTGCCGCCGGTCCATGAGCGTTAGCCCGGCGGCAATACCTTCGGTGACAACCCGGACAGGGGCGGACTCGGTGGTGAAGAGGGTGGGGTCGATGACGTAGGCAATGGCTGAGGGGTCGTGAGTGTGAATGCCGCTCATGCCGTAGGTCTGATGATGAAAATCCCGGTAAAAACGGCTGATGCGATAGATAAAATCGCCAAATTTTGAGCCTTGCAGCGAGGCCAGGTAATCATCGCTCATAACGGTTTTCATGGTGACATCCAGGCCGACCATAGTGATGGGCCAGCCGGCGCCAAAGACCACATCGGCGGCGTGCGGGTCGTGATAGATGTTGGCCTCGCCGGCCGGGTTGACGTTGCCGTTGACCGTGCCCGCGCCGCCCATAATCACCACTCCGGCTACGTTTTGGGCAATTTGCGGCTCCAGGGCCAGGGCCAGGGCAATATTGGTCAGCGGGCCGACCGGAACCAGGGTGATTTCACCGGGATTGCTCATAACCATTTCGACAATGAATTGGGCCGCCGGTTTATCCAGCGGCTTGCCCTGGGGCGGCGGCGGGTTGGTGTTGCCCAGGCCATCGCTGCCATGCACAAAATCGGCCACGTAATCTAACGGAACCACCAGCGGCAGGTCGGACCCTTGAGCCACGGGAATATCGGGCCGTCCGGCAAACTCCACCAGCCGGAGGGCATTTTGCGCGGCCAAATCGGCGTGAACGTTGCCAAAAATAGAAGTCAGCCCTACCAATTCCACTTCCGGGGAGTTGAGCGCAAAGAGAATGGCCATCGAGTCGTCTACGCCGGGGTCAGTGTCGATAATGATTTTTTTGGGCATGGGTTGAGTATTCCTGTTATGTATTTTTTGCCAGAGCCAGGGCAATTTGAGCCGCGACGCGGGCGTTGTTGAGCAGCAGAGCGATGTTGGCTTTTTTGCTACGCTCGCCGGACAGCGCGCTGACGCGCTCTAGCAGGTAGGGCGTTACATCTTTGCCGCTGATACCCTGGGCTTCGGCATCGGCCAGGGCGCGGTTAATAACCTCATGAGCTTCGGCGGCGGGCCACTCATCGGCGGCGGGAACCGGAACCGCTACCAGCATGCCGCCGCCAAGTTGTAATTTTTGGCGAGCGCGAATAATCTCAACCACCTCCTGGGGTGTATCCGCCCGCGCATCCACCGGCAGGCCGCTGTGGCGAGAGTAGAACGCGGGCAACTCATCGGTTTGGTAGCCGATGACCGGCACGCCCTGCGTTTCCAGCACCTCAAGGGTGAGCGGCAAATCTAAAATGGCTTTGGCCCCGGCGCAAACCACCGTTACCGGGGTGCGGGCCAGCTCCAGCAGGTCTGCCGACTCGTCAAAGGGGTGGCCGCGATGCACCCCGCCGATGCCGCCCGTGCCAAATATCTGAAGCCCGGCCCAGTGGGCCACAATCATGGTACCGGCCACGGTGGTAGCCCCATCTTCTTTGCGGGCCACCACAATGGGCAAATCGCGTCGGGAGCATTTGCGTACGTTTTGGGCCGCGCCCAGATAGTCCAACTGTTCGGCGGTGAGGCCAACCGTAATCTGGCCGCCCAGCACGGCAATCGTCGCCGGAACAGCCCCTTCGGCCCGTACGGCTGCTTCAATGCGGCGGGCAATATCAACATTTTCCGGCCAGGGAAAACCGTGGGTAATCAGGGTAGACTCCAGGGCGACCACGGCTTTGCCTTCGGCCAGGGCAGATTTCACTTCGGGGTGGAGGGTGAGTTGGGTTGGCAAGGGTGTCAGAGTCCTTTCACATCAATCTTAAATTCGTCAATTACTGCCCGCACTTCGGCCAGGGTGGGCACGTTGCGGCCTCCGCCCAGCTTTTGCACTTTGGCCGCGCCGACGGCGTTGGCCAGTTTGGCGCAGTCGGCCAGCGGCCAGCCCCACAGCCGGGCGGTCATAAAAGCCGCGTTGAAACTGTCGCCGGCCGCAGAGGTATCAACCACCTTGACCGGGTAGCCGGGCGACTCAAATTGCAGCGCGCCTTCGCTGTAAACGGCGCATCCGGCGAAACCGTGTTTGACCACCACACAGCCTGGCCCCAGGTTGAGCAGCTCCGCCGCGCTATTGACGCCCAGCAGCGGCAATTCCTCTTCGGTGGCAAAAACGGTGTCCAGCAGGGGTAAAACCTGCCGGCGCAGACCGGCGGGCACATCGCTCATTTGGGGGCCGGGGTCAAAATAAGTGGGAATATTGGCCTGCCTGGCGACGCGCATTGCTTCCAGGGCCAAGTCCACCAGCCGGGTTTCGCGCAGGGTGTAACCGGCGCAGTAAATGGCTCCACTGCATTTAATTAACTCAACCTCTGCCGGGCCGAGGTCAATTTTACTCCCGTGGCCGTATTTTCCCAAAAAAACGTGCTCGCCTGTTTGGCTGACCAGCACAATTACCGTGGTGGTAGTCCCATTATGTTTAACGCCGGACAGGTCAACCCCCTCGGCCCTGATGAGCGCCGCCACCTGATGCCCCCAGTCGTCATCGCCCAGCGCGCCGATGGCGGCCATCGGCTGGCCCAGCCGCGCCCCGGCAATCAAGAAATTGGCCCCGCCGCCCGGCTCCAGCCGAATATCGGTTGCAACCTGATGGCGTCCGGCTTCGGCAGGCAGGTTGGGGATAGAAACGACAAGATCGGCCACCAAATCGCCAATGGAAATGATGGGTAATTTGTTATTAGTAATTGGGGATTGGGGATTGGGTGTCACGGATTGTAGACCTGAATCCGCCTGGTAGGGACGCGCTGGGCCAGGCGCTCCATATTCCGGTTGACTTCTTTGATGATTTGGGCCTTGTCGAGCGTTAAAATTTCGCGGTTGAGCATGATGACCTGCCCATTGACGATGACGGTTTGCACATCGCCTGCGCGGGTGTTGTAAACCAGGCTGGCGGTGATGCTGTGCAGCGGCTGGTAGTGCGGCCCGCTCAAATCGACCAGAATCACATCGGCCAGGTAGCCGGGGGCCAGCCGGCCAATTTTATCTGACATGCCCAGCACGGCGGCGCTGCCCCGGGTGGCAATGTTCAGCGCCTGGGGAATGGTCATTACTTCGGGGTTGCGGGCCTCATGTTTTTGGAGCATGGCCATCAGCCGCAGGCTTTCAAAAATATCCAGGGTGTTGTTGCTCACTGCGCCATCGGTGCCCAGCCCCACGGCCACGCCGGCCTGTTGCAAGGCCGCAATGGGAGTCAACCCCATGCCCAGCTTCAGATAGGTTTTGGGGCAGTGCGCCACGCCGACGTGGCCGGCATATTTTTTGAGAATTTCCACATCTTCGGGCAAAATGCCGCAGCCGTGAGCGATGATGGTGGGCAGATCGAGGATGCCGGTTTCTTCCAGCACTTTAATGGGGGTGATGCCCCGTTTTTGCAGGCTGGCTTTAGTCTGGCCCATCTCTTCGGCGGCGTGAATGTGAATACCGACGCCCAGCCGCCGGGCGTGGTCAACCGCGGCCCGCAGAAAGTCGTCATCGCAGGTGTAGGGGGCGTGGGGGGCCAGCCAGGTAGTGATGCGGCCTTCGGCCTGGCCGCGCCAGCGTTGGGCAAAATCGGCGGTTTGGGCCAGGGCGTCGTAGCCCCGGTCGCCAAATACGGCCCAGCCCAGCGCGGCCCGCGTGCCGGCTTCCTGCACGGCCTGGGCGGCCCGGTCCATAAAAAAGTAGTGGTCGGCCACGGTAGTGACGCCGGCTTCAATCATCTCAACCAGGCCCAGCAGCATGCCCCAGTAGACGTCCTCTTCGGTCAGGTTGCTTTCCAGCGGCCACATAAATTCGTTGAACCAGCGCTCGATGGAGACATCTTCGGCCAGGCCGCGGAAAATGACCATCGGTACGTGGGCGTGGGTGTTGATGAGGCCGGGCATGGCCAGCATGTCGTTGGCCGGGATGACCTCGTGGGCCTGGCCCGTGTCTACCGGGTCGGTGGGCTGAATTTCGACAATCTTGCCCTCGTCGATGACAATATCCTGATTGCGTTGAACTGTCACCGCGCCGCCGTCGCTAACTATCAGCGCGTGGCAATTTTGGATGATTAGATCGTACATAGCTGTCACCTGCAAATTGCTAATTGATAGCAGCTTTAAATGGCGTGGACGTAGAACGTGGTACGTAGTGCGTAATACGGCCCGCTTCGCGCCGCAACCAAAAGATTAAAACACAAAATTCACAGAGGAGACACAAAGAACCCAAAGGCAATGTGCCCTTTGGGTAAAAAACTCGGTGAACTTTGTGCCTACTTTGTTTCCTTTGTGTTAAAAATTTTTACCGATTGCGCAAATTTGCAGCGCCAACAACAGGATGTCTGTCCCACGTTTCACGCTCTACATTCCGTAGGCCGAATCTGGCAGGGCGAATTGCCATTGTGTCGCTTTGGCCCCGCCAATTTTACCCTGCCCGACGGCCTGTTCCAGGTTGCGGCTGCGCCAGTACTCGGCCAAAAAGTAGGCAATGAAGGCGTCGCCGCAGCCGTTGGTGTTTTGCCGCACCGGTATTTTTTCAACCTCAAAAAAGCGAGCCTGATATTGGGCCGCGGTCAGCGAGTCAAATATCTGAACGCCCCGGCTGCCCAGGGTGACGACTACCAGCGCCGGCTGCGCTTTAACCATCTGCTCGATAGCAGCGATGGTCGGGTCGGCCAGTTCCCCCTTCCAGCCGATGAAAGCGATGTCCAGGCAGTTGAGCAGCCGGGCCAGGTGGTCAGGCGAAAAGTAGCCAAAGTCCAGAAAGTCTGCTGACACCAATGCCTTGGACAAGATACTATCACTGGCTATACGAATAAACTCAGGGATGACTTCCCCTACCAGCACGGTGTGAACGTTAGCCGCCTGGGCCAGAATTTGCGCTTCGGTGGGGGTTAACCGAAAGTTTTGCCAGACGCCCGGCCTAAAATTGGCCATCACCGCCTCGCCCGACTCTTGCAGCGCAATTTCTATGGTCGCCGGCTCTCCGGCGGTAATGATATTATCTGGCAGAATTGAGATGCGGTTGCGGCGGAAAAATTCCAAAAAAATCTCGGAGCGCGTCTGGCCAATTCTGGTGATGAGCAGGGGGTCAACCCCCAACTGTTGCAAATGATAGGCGTTGTGCAAAATTCCGCAGCCGGGGTGGATTTGGCCGGTATGGGTGTAAATATCCAGGCAGACTACACCGAGGAGAACGTTTTTCATGGTTGGTAGTTGGTAAATGGTTATTAGTAAATAGTAATTGGTAATTGATCATTGGCGAAAATTACTATTTACCATTTACTGATTACTGTTTCGACAGCCCCCCCAACGGGTCGAACCGCTGTTCGCCCAACTCCAGAAACCGGTCGTAACGCACCTCAATAACTTTGCTCATTTGCCAGAAGGCTTCTACCGAAAGGTGGCCGCAGCCCTGCTCAAAATACCAGTCGCGGGCGTTGGGCAGGCTGGAGATGAGCGCGGGGTCGTGTACGGGTACCACGGCGGGGTTCAGGAAAAAGCCGGGCGTGTCCGGCTCTCGGATTTGCAGCAGGTATTGGCCTCTAAAACCTCTGGCGCGGGGCACGCGATGGAGCTGGCCGTCGTTCAGGTCAATCAATTCGACCTCCTCCGGCGGGGTGTCAACAACCTCGGGCCAGGTTTCGTCAGCCACCAGTTCGGCAATGACCCGCCGCACGGAGATATCCTGGTAATGGTTCAGGCGGGTGTGCGGCTGCTCGTAGGCGTGGTCGTACACGTTGGTGGGGTTGTCATCATACACGTTGCCGCAAAAGGTTGTCAGCAAGCGCACCAGTTCCGGCTTGCCGTGCAGGTAGACTCGATAGCTGTGCTCGTACTCGCGGATGGCTTCCATTTTGGAAACCAGGCGGCCCCGCACGCAGTGGCTAATGCGCCAGCAGCCGGGGCTGAAGCGGTCATCCAAAAATTGCTGCCAGCTTGCTTTTTTATCGCCGGCGTGGCCGGGCAGCCCCACCGGTATCCAGATTTTTTTAAAGGACTCTTGCAGTTGGCGGTCGGCTTTGCGCCACCAGTTGAGTTTGTTTTGGCTGTTGTTCATTGTCCCAGAATATTTTCCAGCAGGTTGTTATCACCATCAGGGGGCGGGGCGGCGGCCTCGTTTTTTAAGGCAATTTCATACAGGCCGCTCGCCACCGCCTCAAAATCGTACCGGGGGTTGGCCTGGCGCAGTATGTCGACATACCCCTGCGGAATGGCCTCGATGCCCTGCCAGGCCCCGGCTATGGCGCAGGCCATTGCGCCAACGGTGTCGGCATCGCCGGAGAGCGCGGCGGCATAAATGGCAGTGTCGATGGGGTTGCCGTTTGAAAGGGCCAAAATACCAAAGGCGCACGGCACGGAATCGGGCGTGGCCAGGGTGGAGCCGATTAAATCGTACAGATTTTGAATACGGTCGCGCTCAGAGAGGTTTATATCGCTGGCAAGCTGCACGGCAAAGTCAATTTTGCGGGCTACCGACGCGCCCATCCAGTGGGCGCCGTGTTGCAGGCCCATTTCTGCCCCCCACACGGCCATGCTGATGATGTCTTCCAGAGTGGTATCGGGGGTCATGGCCTGGGCTATGGCTGCGGCCACGGCGCATGCCCCGGAAATGGCTACATCGGTAAAGTGGGTGGGGGTGCAGGCGGTAATAGCCGCCTGCACGGCGGCTTCGGGCCGGCCGGGGTAAATAAGCCCCACCGGGCTGATACGCATGGCCCCGCCGTTGGTATCGCCGCGCAGGCCGGTGGTGCGGGGGTCTTGCCCGGCTTTGAGGGCGGCTACGGCCCGGCGCGTACTGGGGCCAACATAAGGGGAGCTGTCGCCATCAATCTGGTTGTACCAGTCAACAATGGCTTTGGCAACTCCCTCGACGGTGACTTTGCCTTCGGCGATGATGGTCTGAGCCAGAGCCATGGCCTGCTGGGTATCATCGGTTACTTGCCCGGCCTGCAACCCGGCGTGAACCGGATGGTTGGCTGGCGCGGGCAGCA
Source organism: uncultured Caldilineaceae bacterium (assembly GCA_964486935.1). Taxonomy (GTDB): domain Bacteria; phylum Chloroflexota; class Anaerolineae; order 4572-78; family J111; genus CAZAPG01. Next base: position 40,285 of record CAZAPG010000013.1, read on the forward strand.
GTTCGCCAATCCAGCCGTTGTAGTGCTCCCAGGTTTCGTTGGGCCGGAGCAGCGCGGGCATGGCCCAGGCATCGCCCAAAGCCTGTCCAACCAGGCCACCGAGAATGTGAGAATAGACGTAGTTTTCTAAGCGCATTAGGCAGTCCTGTGTTCGGCTTCCATTCTTTCTTGAAATTTGCGGGCATTGGCCCTGATTTGGGCCTGCCGGCGGATATTGTAAATAACCAGCGCGGCAATGGTAACAATGGGTGGTATCATGGTAATCAACTGGCTGGGAATATTCAAGGTGCCAAGTTGCGCTTCGAGCGCGCCGGCTGCGCCAAAAATAAGGGCAGCTATTAGCGTGCCGACCGGGTTTTTATTGCCCAAAAAAACCGCGGCCAAAGCGATAAAGCCCCGTCCGGCGGTCATATTGGCCTGAAAAAGAGTCAAATAGCCCATACTCAGGTTGATACCCCCCAACGAGGCCAGCGCGCCACTGAGCAGCAAAGCAATATAACGCACCCGCTTGACGTTGATGCCCACCGAGGCCGCTGCCTGCGGATTTTCGCCCACGCTGCGCAGGTGGGTTCCCAGGGGCGTGCGGTACAGAAAAATCCACACTAAAATTACGGAAATAAAGGCGGCGTAGGTCATTGCATTGTAGCCGGTTAAATTTTCGCCGTTGAGCAGTTGATTGATAAAAGGGATGTTGTTGACAAAGGGGATAGTTACCGCCGGCATGGCCGGGCTGGCCAGGGTAGAAGTGCTGCCCTTATCGCCGGTGAGGGCAAACATTACAAAAACCGTGCCGCCGCTGGCTAAAATATTAATACCCAGCCCGGCCAGAATAATGTCAGCGCCCAGTTCCAGGTGAAAGAAAGCAATGAGCCAGGCTAGCACTATCCCAGAAATCATGCCGGCCAACGCCCCCAGCCAGGGGTAAACCCAAAACGGCAGGCCGGGAAACCACGCTGGCCCCAACGCGCTGACCACCACCCCAAAAAAGGCCGCCGAGAGCATAATGCCTTCAAGGGCAATATTGATAACACCCGCCAGCTCGGAAATCAGGCCGCCCATAGCCGGCAAAATGAGCGGGGTAGAAGCGCGAATGATGGTGGCAATAAATGCCGCCGAAAAAATGCTGGCCAGTACCGCCTCAAACGACATCGGGCACCTCCCTGGCTTCGGCGCCTTCCAGCAGCGCCTCCGGCGATTGACGCCGCCGCCACCACTCTTGGATTAACGGCAAAATACGTTCGGCGGTAATAAATAAAATAATAATGGCCTGAATAATCAGCACCACCTCGCGGGTTACATCAGACGAGCGTTCCATAATTTGCGCGCCGGTGCGCAGGTAGCCATAAAACAGGCCGGTGAGCGGCACAAATTTGGGGTCGTTGCGGGCCAGCAACGCCACCACAATGCCCTCAAAGCCAATACCCAGCGAGAGGTTAAGAGTCAACTGCTTTAGCAACCCCATCGACAGGTGCGCGCCGGCCAACCCGGCCAAAATACCGCTAACCGCCATGCTCAGGGCAATGACCCGCCGGGTGTTGATGCCCCCATATTCGGCAAATTTTATGTTAGCGCCCAGCACTCTGATTTCGTAGCCGACGGGCGTGCGCGAGATAAAATACCAGCCGGCAAAAATGGCCGCAATGGTGATGATGAGCATCACCGTAACCCGCGTGCCGGGGATGATGATGGGCAGCACGGCAGTATCTGGAAAAAATTCGGTGGCGACAAAACCGGCGGTTGGGTCTTTGAGGTATTGGGTGAGCAAAAAGCGGTAAATTTGAATGGCAATGACATTGAGCATTAAAGTGCTGACAATTTCATCGGCGTTGAGGTAGGCCTTTAACACCCCCGGAATGAGTCCCCACAGAAAACCGGCCGTGCCCGCCGCAATCAGCGCCAGCCCAATGTGAATGGCCAGCGGAGCCTGCACCAGCAGGCTGACCACCCCGGCGGCCATCGCTCCCAAAAAAAGTTGACCTTCGGCCCCCAGGCTAAACTGGCGGGCGCTAAACACAATTGCCACCGACAGCCCCAGCAAAATCAGGGTAATGCTATCTTCCAGCCAGTTGCCAAAGCGGTTGATACCTCTCAGGCTCACCCCACTCTCGTCGATGGATATTCTGGGCAGCGGGCCGGTGAGCAGGTCTGAATAGGCCTGGCCCGGCTCCTCGCTAACCAGGGCCGTAATCACAAAGCCAATCAGCAAAGCAATGATGATAACGGCAATGATTCTAAGGGACTCCAGTAAAAACTGCCTGCGTTTATGACTCATAACATTGGCTCTAGCTCTTCGGGAGATTGTTTTTTAAGGCCCAACATGTACAGGCCCAATTCTTCTTCGGTGAGGTTGGGCGTGTTGGCAAAAACGCCCACAATTTGCCCCTTGTACATCACCGCAATCCGGTCGGCCAGGCTCATTATTTCGGCCAAATCGGCCGAGATAAGCAACACGGCCTTGCCTTTGTTTCGCTCTTCAACCAGTTGGCTACGCACAAACTCGCTGGCTCCAATATCAACGCCGCGGGTTGGCTGGGCTGCAATCAGCAAGGCCGGGTCGGCGGAAAATTCGCGGGCCAGAATAACTTTTTGCATATTGCCGCCTGAAAGCGAGCCGGTGGGCGCATCGTAACCAGAGGCGCGAATATCAAATTTTTGCATTAGCATTTCGGCGTGCTGGCGAATCTGTCGCAAACTCATCATAAAACCATTTTGGGTAAATGGCGGGCGGTAGTAGCGGTCAACCACCAGATTTTCGGCAATGGTGGCCCCCAGAGCCACCCCGTTGGTCAGCCGGTCTTCGGGGATGTGGGCCACGGCGGCCCGGCGCACGTGGCGCGGGCCACGCCCCAAAACCGATTGCCCATTAATCAGCGCCTCGCCGGTGGTGGGCGGTTTCAAGCCGCTGAGCACCTCGGCCAGCGAGGTTTGCCCATTGCCTTCAACCCCGGCAATGCCCAAAATTTCTCCGGCGTAAACGTTAAAAGAAACATCGCGCAGGCGCGGCCGGCCCGTTTCTGACATGTAGCTAAGGTTACGAATTTGGGCTACGGCCTGGCCACGCTGCTGCTGTGGTTTATCAACCCTAAACAGCACCTTGCGGCCTACCATCATTTGGGCTATGTCCTCTTCGGTCACGTCGGCGGTGCGGATAGCTTCGCCCGTAACCTGGCCGTGGCGCATCACTGTCACCCGGTCGGAAATTTCTTTGACTTCTACCAGTTTGTGGGTGATAAAAATAACGGTTTTGCCCTGGTCGACCAGCCGGCGCACGGCATCAAACAGGTCGTCGGTTTCCTGGGGGGTCAGCACGGCGGTTGGCTCATCCAAAATCAGCAGGTCGGCCCCGCGATAGAGCGTTTTTAAAATTTCAACCCGCTGGCGCATCCCCACCGGCGTGGTTTCAACTCTGGCTGCCGGCTCAACATCTAAGCCATACTCTTTTGCAAGCGACTCGGTAATACGGATGGACTCCTCAAAATCAACAAAGCGCCCCTTGCGCGGCTCCCGGCCCAGCACCACGTTTTGGGCAATGGTAAATGAAGGGATCAGCATAAAGTTTTGGTGAACCATACCAATTCCCAGGTCGATGGCGTGGTGGGCGTCGCGAATGTCAGCCTTTTTGCCGCTTAAGGAAATATGGCCGCTGGTGGGCTGCTCCAATCCGTACAGGATTTTCATGAGGGTGCTTTTGCCCGCCCCGTTCTCGCCAACAAGGGCGTGAATTTCTCCTTTCTCAACGGAGAAATGCACATCCTTGTTAGCCACAACGCCGTTGGGATAGACTTTGATAATATCTCTCATTTCGACCAGTGCGGGCATAGCTGGCTCCGGGGTTAGGCTACTGGGTAGCCTGATATTATTTTACTGGATTTACAAGTTGACCCCCATCCACCGCCCCCGACAGAAGAGGGAAGGGGTATTGCAGATAAGTCGGACAATCCCTACGCCTTTGGCAGCAACGCGAATAAAAACCTGGAGCGTCAAAGTGTACTTTGACGCGCCGACATCATTATCTTCAAGGGAAAGGGCCAGGGAGCAGGGCCACAAATCTTTCCCTGCCCCCTAAACCCTAACCGGGTGCGTCCAGAATTTTTGGAAAGCATAGGGGGGAATTGGGGGGATACCCCCCACACCCCCGTCCTCCTAAAATGTCGGACACACCACCCTAACATGATTTATTGAAACGCTGTAACCACCTGAATTTCGCCGCCCAGAATTTTCTTTTCGGCTTCATCTACCATAGCTTTTACATCGTCGGGGGTGTGCTGGTCGTAAAATTTGTTGCGAGCCAGCCCAACGCCGCCTTCGGCTATGCCCAGGGCTTCTATTTGGCCGTAGGGCAGTTCGCCTTTAAGGTGCAGGTCAATAGCCCTAAACAGCGAGTTGTCAACGTTTTTCATCATGGAAGTCAAAATGCGCTCGGCCTGGCCGGGGTCGGCGTCTTCAACAATCAAGGCCTGGTCAGAGTCAACGCCAATGGCGTAGCGGCCATCTTCTTCGGCGGCTTCAAAAACGCCCTGGCCGGTGCCGCCGGCAATTTGAAAGACAATATCGGCGCCCTGGCTGTATTGAGCTTTGGTTAGTTCTTTGCCCTTGGCCGGGTCGTTCCAGCTATCGGCAAACTGGCGAATGACCTGGATATCGGGGTTGGTGTCTTTGGCGCCCTGCTCGTAGCCCACCATAAAATCAAGAATCACCGGAATTTCCTGACCGCCCACCGAGCCGATGACCGGCTCCGAGTTGATGCCATCCATACTTTGGGTGGTCATGGCCGCAGCGTAAACGCCGGCCAAGTACGAGCCTTCGTTTTGTTTGTACAGCACCGAGTAAACGTTGTCGCACTCACAGCTTTCGTAATTAACCGGCGCGTCAAAAATAACAAACTTTTTGTCGGGATGTTGGGGGGCCACCTTCTCCAGATAAGAAATCATCTGAAAGGTGCCGACAATCATCATATCGTACTCTTCATTTTCGGCGGCGTCAACCAGCGCGGCTTCCCACTGGGTTTCATCCAGCCCGGCCTCAATGGTTTTGGCCTCGATGCCCAGCTCGCTTTTGGCCCGGTCTATGCCGCGTTGGGCCGAGTCAAAAAAGGATTTATCGCCCAGCACGCCGTTGATAAACAGCACTACTTTCAACGGCTCCTGGCCGCCGGAGTCGCCCCCGCCAGAGTCGCCACTGCTGCCGGCGGTACTGCCACCTCCCCCGCAGGCGGCTAACAATAGGGTAATGACCAAAATGGTTAGCAGAGATATTAATTTTCGACTCATCTTTAGGTCTCCTCCTGATTTTGAGTCTGTGGGTAAATTTTGGTAAACCGATTTGCCATGCCGATACAGGTTATTTTTTATTGACACACCTCCTTACCATTAATGATGAACGGCCATTTGCAGTAATTTTTGAAACTGCTGCGGATTTATCCGGCGGATTATCCGGGTGTTGGCGGGTTGGCGGCTGCGCGGGCGATAATCTACCACGGTTTGGCCCCGGGTCAGGCTGTTGCCACACTCTACCTGTAGCCAACGGGCTTCTTGATAATCGACAATTTCGGGGGCCAGGGCTACCGCCGCGGCCAGCGGGTCGGGCCAAAGCAGGCCAGAAAAGCCATAGTGCTCTAAAACCTGGCGAATGTGAGCCGTCATACCCTGCATAAATTTGGCGGCATCTGTTTGGCCGGCAATTAGCTCATCCCAGGCTTCAGCCTTAAGCGGGTGGGCCAGGGTTGTTTCCCAAGAGACGAGTTCGGCCTGCAAACCAAGCCGGCTACAGCTATCAAATACTATTTTGGCTGCTTCCGGGTCTACGCCAATATTAAATTCGGTGGGGGGGGTGGTATTGCCGCGGCCATCTACCGCGCCGCCCATAATAATTAGCCGGTTGAAGTGGTTGAGCAGTTGCGGCTCCAGGCGAATAGCCAGGGCAATGTTGGTCAGCGGCCCCAGGGTGAGCAGCGCCAATTGGCCGGAGCGCCGGCGGGCCAGTTGAATTAAGGCCAGACTGGCATGCCGGGGTTGAACAGGCCGGCCGGGCTGGCTGCGGCTCATGCCGCCCAGCCCATCGGTAGCGTGTATTTCGGCAGCATCCTGGGGAGTATATTGCAGCAATGGGCTGGCGCAACCCTGATAAATGGGAATATCGGGCGCGTCGACTACGTTTAAGATTACGCCCACATTGTGGGTTGCCTGCGCCAAAGAAACGTTGCCAACAACGGTTGTAATTGCCTCAATTTGGGCCTGTGGGTAGGCCAGCACCATTAGCAAGGCAATAGCGTCGTCAATGCCTGCGTCGGTATCAATAATTAATTTCATTCGACTCCATTGTCGCGCAAAAATGTATCAAATTCTGCTCGTTCCGGCATCGAGGGTTGCGCGCCGGCTTTGGTGGCCGATAAGGCTCCGGCGGCAGCGCCCCATTGAATAGCCGTTTCAAGGCCGCAACCCTCAATCAGGGCGGTGGCCAGGCCGCCGTTAAAAGCGTCGCCGGCAGCAACGGTATCAACAGCTTTAACCGTAAAGGCCGGCACAAATCCCTGGTCAATATCACCCGCCGCTTGCCGGGCGTAGCACACGCCCAAGGCCCCCATTTTTACAATGGCGGTTTTGACGCCTTTTTTCAGCAGCGCCGTGGCCGCCCGCAGCCCGTCGTTTTTGGATTTTACCGCAAAGCCAACCAGTTGGGCGGCTTCAACCTCGTTGGGGGTAATGATATCAACCGCGGCAAATAGCTGGGGGGGCAGGTCATCAGGCGCGGGCGCCGGGTCGAGCACAACGGCGACGCCCTGTTGATGAGCCATTTTGGCGGCTGCCATTGTGGCCTCTAAGGGAACCTCCAACTGAAGCAACAGCACTTGAGCCGGGGCAAGGTGTTGACTCAGGCGGTCAATATCTGCCTGCCCCACCCGGCCATTGGCGCCGGGGATAATGATGATGTTGTTCTGCGCGAGGTCATCTACGGCAATAATGGCCACGCCGGAGGAAATTTGCTCGTCAACCAGAATGGCGTTGGTGTTGACTCCCGCTTTTGCCAGCTTTTGCCGAAGTTCCCGGCCAAAGCTGTCGCCACCAACGCGGCCAACCATAGTGGTGGGCGTTCCTAAACGGGCCGCTGCCACGGCTTGATTGGCCCCTTTGCCGCCGGGGGCGGTAAAAAATTGGTGGCCGGTAATGGTCTCGGCAGGCGCGGGTAAACGAGGGGTTCTGGCCACCAAATCCATATTGATACTGCCAAAAACCAATAGCGTCATCAATTACCTCAGCCGGGTACAGAAGCTATCCAAAACTTTCAGACAGGCTCCGGGCGCAACAAAATTGTGCGCCCGTTAATTAGAGGAGTAGATGAAACAACGCCTCTCATTATAGTAGAAACAGGGGCTGTGTCAAAGAAAATTTGCAAATAAAAAAGCCCACAGCGCAGGCCGTGGACTTTGGGTTTGGAGGGGTAAACTCAGGCTTCCATTTGTAAAAAGTGACGGGCGTTTTCCCAAATTATTTTGGGCGTAATTTTAATGGGGTGAACCCGGCGGGTAATGGCCCAACCTTTCCAGAGCTTGTGAACCCACCAGTAAACCGTATCGGTGAGTTTGTTGCGGGGGGCTTTGACCAAAACACGGATGACCGGCTCCAGCCAGGGGAACTCGACGCCAATGGCAAACCAGCGCTGCAAGTTTTCCATTTGATGCTTTTCTTTTTCGCTCCGCACCAAAATGGAGCTGTCCCAGGCAATGGCCCCGATATCTTCAAAACTGCCGGCCATGTGGCCGTTCTTTTTGGTAAACTCGCCCAGTTCTGTGGCCGGGTAGGGCTGAAACAGAAAGGCGTGGGCATACTTTACCCTGGCCTCGGCGTTGAGGCGCATGGTGTCAAAATCATCTTCGAGGGTGCCGGTGGGCAGGGCCAAAATATTGGTGGCGGTTAAATTGATGCCGGCCTCGTGCAGCATCCGGCCAGATTCGATGATGGTTTCACGCGACATTTTGCGCTTGAGTAAATCGTTGCGCAGCCTGTCGTTGCCGGCCTCAATGCCCATGCTGACGGTATTGGCCCCGGCTTTTTTGAGCAGGGCCACCTTCTCCGGCGTAATCAGGTTGGAGCGCACATTGGCAAAAAAGGGCAGTCCCACCTCTTTGGGAAACTTTTCGGCAAACTCTTCCAGCCAATCCACAAAAATAATGAACAGGTCATCCAAAAAAACAACTTGCTCCAGCGAGTAATGGTCGCGCACCCAGTTGACTTCCTCGATGACGGAGTCGACGCTGCGCTGGTAGCCGCGTTTTTCGCGGGTGTAAATTTGATACCAGGCGTGGTTAAAGCAGTAAGTACAGTTGTACGGGCAACCCCGGCTGGCCATAAAGTGTTTGATGGGGCTGCGGCTGGTAGGCATGTGCTTGCTGTAGATAAGGTCACGGTCGGGCATGGGCAGGTCGCCTAATTTGCGAATCAGGGGGCGCACCGGGTTTTTGACGATTTCGCCATCAACCTTGAACCACCAGTTGGGGATATCGGGGTGAAAGCCGCCGTTGTCCAGCGCGTTGGCCAGGTCAACCATCGGGCCTTCGCCCTCGCCCACGCAAACGCCATCCACATAATCTTCTTGAATCATGTCCGGGAAAAAGGTGGGGTGCGGCCCCCCAAAGACCGACATGGCTTTGTGCCCGTTTAATGACTGGCGAATGGCCCGATTGAGTTTGAAGTAGTAGTGCTGCGAGCCGGTCATCATGCTGTAGCCAATGATATCGGGCTGGTATTTTTGGGCAAACTGCACCGGGTTTTCCTGGGCGGCAATGGTAAGCTGAACGTCGTGTCCGGCTTCTTTGAGCACCGCCGACATTGACATGATGCCCTGCGGTTCGTAATCGATTTGTTTTTCTACCCATAAAACTTTTGCCACGGGTGTTCCTCCTTAACAAGGCCATTTGTGAACGGCTTAACAGATGGGCTGATTATAGAATAAAGCTGTTATTTGTCAACTTTTTTGTTTTTTTATAAATTTTTTGCTAAAAAATCGCTTATTCGGTCCAGCTAATGCGCTCTTCGGCCCACCCCCGGCTGGCAAAGGTGTCGGAACCTACAAAGCCATCGGGGGAACCTTGCATGGTAAAGAGCTGGCTGATACCTTTGCCATCGGGCGTCATCACCCAAATGGCCCAAATCCCGCCCCGGTCGCTCACAAAAGCAATGGCGTTACCGTTGGGCGACCAGGCCGGCAAGCCATCTTGCGACTCGTTAGTGGTAAGTTGCTGCAAATTTGAGCCATCGACATTGGCGACGTAAATATCCCAGTTTCCTTCGCGGCGAGACATAAAAGCCACTTTTTGGCCATCGGGCGAGAGAATGGGAGCGGTATCTTCTTCTACATTGGTGATGGTTTGCATGTCGTCAAAATTTGTGTTTGACAACCGTAGCCCAAAGGCGGTGTTGCCCCACCCTTTAAAAACAAGCCGGTTATCAGGGCCAACCGAGGGGTACTCACCTTCGCCAATAACTGCGCCGTCGCTGCGCTCTTCGGTAGCGCCAACCTTTATCAGTTGCGACTTGCGGTCGCCGGAGCGACGGGTGAGCAAGATGATTTCCGAGCCGTCGGAACTCCAGGTTGGGAGCTGGTCTTCAATAAAGCCGCCCACAACAACCGCGTTGGCCCCAGACACGTCCATGGTCATAATGCCTCGCGTGGCGTTATCCCAGGAGTGGAAGGCAATTTTTGAGCCATCGGGGCTGTAGGCCGGCTGGCTGGCGTGGGCGCGGAAAAAGCGGGTTTCGCCGCTGGCCACGTCGCCGGTGTAAATATCGTAATCGGTGCCGTTAAAAACCGGGTAGGCAATGGTTCCCACCAGCGCCGAGCGCGGCACCACCTGCGGCGCGGGAATCAACGCCGGGCGGGTGGGGGTTGGCGTGGGTTCAAGCGTTGGCGTGGGCGTTGGCTGGTCTCCGGCTTCGGCATCCAGCGCGGCCAGCGGCGTGCCGGCGGCCAGCTTCAGATCCCTATCCATGTTGATGACGCCCAGCCCCAGCACTACGGGTTGCAGGTCGGGCACGTCAAAAACCAGTTCCAGGTCGTAGGCGCCAATTTCAAGCTCAAACACCAGGCTGCCGGGCACGCTGCCGCCGGGCGTCAGGGCCAAATCTTCAAAGCGGTTGATGGCCCCCAACTGGCGCAGGTAATTTTCGCTGGTGTTCGAGCCGGCTTCGGCAAAGGTTTGGCCGCCGCGAGTTCTGAGCGAAAAGTTGCTGATAGAAAAGACAAAGGGGATATTCCCCGAATTTCTGGCCCGCACGTCGATAAAAATATAGGCCCGGTTGGTGCTGGGCGAGGCCCCGAAAATGATGGGGCTGACCTGCACTTCTTCAACTTCCAGCACGGGGATAGCTAACTGCGGCCCCGACGGGGTAGGGGTCGGCGTAGGCCCCCCGGCCAGCGATTGGGATTCCAGACTGCCGTCGCCCCGCCCGCCGGAGGTGGGTGTTTCTGCGGGCGCAGCCGGCGACTCGACGGCGGCGGGTTGTTCGGCCACATCTTTGGGCTGGGCGGAGCGGTTGGCAAAAATCAAAAAGATGATGCCCACTAAAATTACCAGCAGCAGCACCGCGCCCAGCCCCATGGCCCAGGGCAACAAAGGCGTTGACGGTCGCCGGGCCGGGGCCGGTTGGGGAGGGGGCATTGGAGCCGGCGCGGGAGGCGGCGGCACTACGCTGGCGCGGGTCGCTTCGCGCTGCTGGCGGGTCATGGCAATGGTTGACTGGGCGCTGACCGGTTTTTCCCAAACCAGCCGGGTTTCGGCCATTTGAATGGTTTGGCCGGGGGTAATTTTGCTCCACGTTTCGGGCGTTATTTTGGCCTCGTTGACCAGAGTGCCGTTGGCGCTGCCCAGGTCTTTAATTTCCATCACCGAACCGGCCCGCCGAATTTCGGCGTGATAGCGCGAGGCGCGGGGGTCAACCAAAATAACGTCGTTGTCCAGTTCCCGGCCTATTTTTAAGACAACGTCTTCCCCTTCGGGGATGGGGATTTTTTCAGAGCGGCCATCGGAGTGTTTGACAATCAGATGGTCTTGAAATTGGTCATCCTGCGGATTGGTGGGTGCTTGAGACATCTCGCTTCCTTGTGTTTAAATTAGAGCTTATTGGAAATAAGCCCGATGAATAAAAACAACCAAAGTTTTTTAATTTTTATCTGCGTAATCTGCGGATAAATTCCTAAATTATACTTCAAGGTAACAATTTGGATTACTTAAATCCTAAAATGGTAACACTATGCTCGTTGGTGTTGGCTACATAGACCCAGCCATTGGCCGGATTCACGCCAATGCCATACGGATACCAACCGACTTGATAGGTTGTCAACACTTCTGTACCCTGAATGGCTGTAACCGAGTTATCAGAGAGGTTTGTCACGTATACATTCCCTGTATACGGGTCTATCGCCATTTTGCTTGGCTCTCGACCAACCGGCACCCGGTCGTAAACGACCAGTGCGCCGTCCAGCGACTCGGCCGGGCGAACCACCACGACCTCTTGACGCACAAAGTCAAGCACATAAACATCGCCCGTAGTAGGATGGACTTTCAATTTGTCTACCGAACCACGATCTCCTTCTACTTTGACCTGCTCAATCAGCTTGCCTTCTCTAAAACGGTGCAGATCATAATTGGCCGGAGAGCGAGCCAACACATAAACATCGCCGGTACGAGGGTCAGCCTCTAAAGAGGTCACAGTAGCGCCCACATTGTAGCGGGTGATCTCTTTCAATTCCTTGATCACAATCACATCGCCGCCCACTGCTCCCACGTAAACATAGCCATTTATCGGATCAGCCGTAACATATTTAGTTAATGTTCGGCCCAACGGAATAACGCCGACAATTCTAGGACCATTCAGAACCGTTACATTGCCTTCAATCCCAGCCAGGCCATCTGGTCCTATTTTTTTACTGCCACCAGTAACCACATAGGCCCAACCGCTATGCGGTTCAACAGTTACATCAGTCGGTGACCTTCCAGCTACATCTAGTGTTTCAACAACATTTTTGCCTTGAATAATCGAAACGCTATTTCCATACTCATTGGTCACATACGTCCAATCGTGTTCAACATCTATGGCTATTGCCGGTCTTGATTGCTCTCCAACTGATAAAACTGTTATGAATTGATCTTTTTGAAAGACCGAGACCCGGCCAAAATGTGAACTAGCGACATAGACATAACCTGTTTCAGGATTAGCGGTAATAACATTAGGGCTACCCGCATCAGGTAACAAGGAGACGGTATCTATTGGCCGCGGTATTTTCGACAATGGTAACGATTGGCTACAGCCAACCAGTAGTAGATTTAATATTAAGACAGCCCTGCAAACGAAATAATGAGGCGGTACAATAAATTTAGACAACATTAGTTACTCGAATTCTTCATAATGATGGGTAAAAAGATATCTCCTGAACCACTCAAGCCGCAATTGCCTTCATCCGGGTAAGCCGCGAAAACGCATCGAGCTGGTTTGGGGTCTACTTTATTGCCTTCAGTCCCCTTATACAACCCAAAATGCCAGGCAATGATTGTGCCCTGGCTCGTAATGTCTCTTAGTTTGGGGATGTAACCAAGTGGCACCCGTCGCTCCCAAATCGTTTGTTGGCCGGCATTAGCGCCAACTTGGTCGCATATCGTCTCATCGTCAACTCCTATATCTCGGTACTGATACCAAATTACTTTTTCCACTGCGTTTATAGTTGTACCCCAACGTTTGACCTCATTGAAGAGAATATCAAAGCTGTCTTTTAGATAGGTCGCCTGTTCCTGATCGGTCACGGCCAACTCCTGCCAACAGGTCAGAGGAGCGCCGGGATCATCCCCGGCGCTGTTCCAACCAATCTCAGTAATCCACACATCTTTGAATTTTTCACCATTTTGGGGGTCGGCCATTGTTTTCATGAACTTATCCAAAATCGTAATATGAGGCAAAGGCCCTACTGCATGCAGGTATACATCAGGCTCAAGCCCACCAGCCTGGGGAGCAACCTCATTAGGGTCAGGATAAGGGTGAATAGCTAAATATTTAAAAGGGCTATTTGACCCTACCGCACCCAACGTACGGAGCTCTTCATACACAGGCTCAAAGTAATCAATATGTGAGCGATCCCACGCGCTACTCAACCCACCATAAAGCAACAAAACAGGCCGGCTATTTTGTTGTAATGTTTGGTGAGTTTCAACCAGGAGCGGGGCGTAAAGTTCCGGGGTTATGTATGGGCTGTCAGGATTATCTGGCCCTAAATCCTGTTCATTCCAAATTTCCCAATAATAGATGCGCCCTTCAAAATGGTTCGCCAGTAGATCAACCGTGTTGGCAAACTCTTGTCGATAACTGGTTGCTGTGGCCGGAACATTGTAATCCTGACGCACCAGAGTTTGCTGGTTGACGACTCCTAAAACACTGATACCCTGAGCACACAACGTATCAAACATCCGGTCATACTCCTGCAATTGAACCACACCGTTTTGTTCCATAAAGAGCATGCGTACCAGACCGGCATCGGCGGCTAATAAGCCATCCACAACCTGGGTATCGCCGGAACGGATAATGGGCACAGTTTGAGTGCCGACCGTTTCATACGGATCGACCACTACCCCTTTGAAGGGGTCCAGAGAATTACAGGCGTTCACCGGCGTGTTATAGCGCCAAATTTCCAGGTTATCTATCCAGGCCCCCTGTCCGGTGGGGCCGTCGTTGTCGCTGGTAAAAAACCAACTGACGTAGACTTGCGGCGAACCGCTTACTCCATCAAAATAAACGTTCATTTTGCGCCAGTTGGTATTGACCCCGCTCCACTGTATCGCTGTATAGCTCAAGCCATCAAATGAAATTCCTACAAACAAAGCGTCATCTGGATCATTAATCTCTAACCAACGGTCAAAACGAACCAGAATCTTTTCGGTAGAAGGATTTCCACCAAGATTAAACGGGCCACAAACTAACCAACTATTCAAATTAGCAGGGTAAGGATTAGTGGCCGGACTAACACCATCTGAGCCGCTTTTGGCGGGCCAACCCGCTTTAACGGAAGGAGGGAAGGGGTTATAACTGTCACTACCCCAGTAACGTTCTAAACCATCCAAAGAACGGTCCTGAGTATTGCATCCCGGTTGAGGGAAAAATCCCTCGAAATTCTCGGTAAAAAGCTGAACCCAATTATCTTCAAATGGTACGCTGGTTGTTGTAATCTCTTTTCCACTCCCCTCACCATAAGGCAAAAGCACCGGCGGTTCTTGGGGCAAAGGGCCTGTGTATTGAACTGTTATCAATTTAGGCTGGTCGGATTGAGCCTCAACCGGATCATTGTTAATGAATTTCAGGGTGGGTGGTTCCTCTTCAGACAACGTTACATATACGATGGCTTCAGAGGCGCCATTTTGTAGAGAGTTAGCGGCGATGGGGGTTTCCTGATATGTAGGGGTGGCAGCCTGCGAAGAGGAAACCTTATCGAACCAAATCACTCCTACGACGACTCCAATAAGTAAAACCACAAAAATCTTGCGCATCATTCCCTCCCAATTTTGACAATTGATAACGCAGACGACTTTTTACGTCTTACTTGAATTGTAGTATAGTTAAGAGGGTTGCAATAATGATCAGCTTTAGAAATTTATGAAAATACTCAGACCCTATCTGTTCAATTCCGATTTACCACTTTTAATCATTGTTTTGTTGTCAGGCTGGTTGACGTGGCGATTACTTGCCGATTATCCTCAACAGATTGAGACGTTTCAAACATCGCCGCCAGCCACGCCAACCTCAACCCCAACCCTGCCTCCGCCAATTCTAAGCTATGAAAAAATCGTAGACAAACTTGAGGCTGTGGTTGGCGATACCTTGACCTATAATCTGATCATCACCAACGCCGGAGGTCCAACCACCCACACCGTGATATTGGACCCTTTAGAGCCTCAAGTGTTCTGGCCCGGTGTTATCACCTCGACTTATGGCACACCGGGCTATGATCCCATTGCTAACCACGTGGGTTGGGCCGGGTCTATGCTGCCAACAACAACCCTCGTTATCAGTTATACTGTTGTTATCACCAACGTCCCGCCATTTAACAATGGCAATGTTATTACCAACGGAATGTTTGTGATGGATTTTACAAATGGTGTTTCTATTGCCACTCGTATTGTTGAAACTACCATCTCCACCCCTACACCATCTCCAACCAATACGCCACGGCCAACCAATACACCAAGACCAACCAACACCCCCCGACCCACCCCAACATTGACGCCAATCCCCACTAATACCTCCCTCCCAACCAATACCGCTACTCCCACAGAAACTCCCTTTCCAGTCCCTACATTTACTCTTGAACCAACGAACACGCCTGTTGCCTTACCAACAGTTACGGCTAATCCAGAATCTAATCCGACTCAACCCACTCCTACGGCTGAAATCGCCCCAACACAAAAATCATCCTCTACTGAATGGCCTAAACTCCTGCCGGAAACGGGAGAGCGGTAATTTCATATCTCTATTCGCTTATACCCAAAACCTTCGCAACCCACTAATATTAAGAGATTCCAAGAATTGTGGCAAATGAGAAAAATACAATAAATGGGTCAATCCCACACGGATCGAATCGCTGAAAGAGCTAAAACCATTGACTTTTCGCTTTTTTCTCAACAGGTTCAATCCATTCGCGCCCTCAGCGATTCTGTGGGGTGAATTTCCGGTAGCTCGTTTTGTATCATCTCAGGATAAAACAACGGTGGAGATGACGCGGGCCATGGTGGGGGGGTGCAGCAGCATATTGGCGTACGAGGCGTTGGCCATGGGGCAGTCGCACTCGCCGCGGTAGATGCTGCGGCGCATGTTGGCCATCGGTTCGCTGCGCCAGATGCGGCCCAGGTCGTAATCGTTGTCGCGCAGGTTGCCCACGCCCTCGGCCCGGATGCAGCAGCTCCACACATCGCCGTTGGGGGCTAGCTGGCAACTGGCCCAGCCGGCGTAGCAGGGGATGACCTGCCGGCGCTCGTAGAGGATGCGTTTGGCCAGTTGGTAGTACTCGGCGCGAAAGGCCTGGGTAATTTTGGCAAAGCCTTTTACCGGGCGCTGGCGTGCCCTCTGGCTGAGAAAATCGGCGATGGGGCCGTATTTTTCGGCCAGCGGCGTAATTTCCCAGCCGATGGTGTCCAGTTCAACCCGCTCTTCGGCAATTTCGGTGATGTAGCTGTCCGGCTCCAGAAATTCCAGCCCGGCGTAAATCTCAAAAAAGCGGTCGATGTTGAAATTGGAGATGACGGTGTGGTTGGTCAGCACCAGATTTTTGCGCTCTTTTTGCAGGGCCTTTAGCTCCTGCCAGGTTTTCATGGCCTTGTTCCAGTTGCCGGGAACCATGCGGATTTCATCGTGGCGCTCGCCCACCTCATCCAGCGACAGGTTAATGCCGATGTTGGTTTTGGGCGCGCCGGCGCACAGGCGGTCTACCTGCTCGATGATGCGTTTGGTGAGAATTCCGTTGGTGGGAATGGTGATAACCGAGGGTTGGCAATGTTTGTAGGCCGACAGGGCCATATCGGCGGTATCTTTGCGCATAAACGGCTCGCCGCCGGTAAAGGTAAAGTAGAGCGGGCCGCGGCCAATATTGGCAAAGGTGCGGTCCCACTCTTCCAGGGTCATATCGTCATTGGGCTTGCGCCAGACATCGCATGTTTTGCACTTGCTGTTGCAGCGATAGCTGACGCTGACCACAATGGAAAAGGGCAGCATAGTCGGCCAGCCAAATTTGCGGTATGACCAGTACAGCGGGAGTTTGGTTAACAGTCGTAACATGGGTAGATATGTCAGCGGGTGATTAGTAATTGGTAATTAGTGAATAATCCAAATACCAATTACTAATTACCGACTCACGCTGCCGCTGCCTCTCGCTCACCCAGGCCCAGCAGCATATTGGCGGCTGTTCTAACATAGTAGGGGAAGCGCTGCCAGGTGTCTTTGCGGGTGGCAATACGGGCAATGCGTTTGGGGCGCAGGTAAAAGCGGCGGTGGGCCTCGTGCCATTTGCGCTCAACGGTGGCTTTGTCCAGCTCGCCAAAGGCGAAGTGGGCCTTGTTATCCTGAATAGCCAGTTGCGACCAGTCCATATTATCGGAAAAGACGTTGCCGTGCTCTTTGAGGGTTTCCCACATTTCGGTGCCGGGGAAGGGCGCGGCCATCATAAAATGGGCCAGGTCCGGGTCCAGCCGCAGAGCCAACTGGATGGTTTTTTCCATCGACTCTTCGGTTTCGCCGGGCATGCCAAAAATGAAAAAGCCCATCGTTTGCAGTTTGGCCTGTTTGGCCCACTGAAAGGCGTTTTGGACCATTTCCACGGTTTGCCCTTTTTTGATGACATTCCGCAGCATCCAGTCGTCGCCGTTTTCCACGCCAAAGCCGACCCGCTTGCAGCCGGCCTGCTTCATCAGTTGGAACAGTTCGGCGTCGGTGTTGTTGACTTTCATGCCGTGGATAGTGACCCAGGGGACGTGGTTGAGATTGGCTTTGATGAGCGCCCGGCACAAATCTTTGGCGCGCTGCCGGTCCAGATTCCAGATATCGTCGGTGATGCCGATTTCCGTTGCGCCCAAATCTTTCACCAGCCACTCCCACTCGGCGATGACGTTATCGATGGTGCGCCCGCGCCAGGTGTCGCCGGTAATGGGCTTGGAACAGTAGGTGCATTTGTAGGGGCAGCCCCGCGAGGTGACAATGGTGTAGGCCCGCGCATTCATATCCAGGCCGTCGGTGAGAGGGTTCAGGTTGGTGTAGCGGTCGATTTTGAACATGTCGTGCGCGGGAAAGGGGATGGCGTCGATGTCGTCGGGCAGGGGCCGGTCAAGATTGTGGCGGATTTTGCCCTCCCTATCCCGCCAGGAAAGGCCAAGGATGTTGCCCCAGCCGGCGGCGGGGGCAAACAATTTTGGATTTTGACCGTTATCAGTATTCGACCCCTGATACTTGTCGATCTCCTGTTGTTTCTCTAGCGCGGCCATAATTTCGATAATCGTGTATTCGGCTTCGCCGCGCACCACCAGGTCAACCTGATTCTTTTCCATCGACTCGTGGGGTTGCAGGGTCAGGTGCGGGCCGCCCAAAATGGTGAGCGCGCCATGCTTTTTGGCGATTTTGGCCTCGTCCCAGGCATTGTTAATCAGCGGGGTGGGCGCGGAAAAGCCTACGATGTCAAACTTGTCACGCGAGAGTTTTTCGTCCAGGGTTTCAATATCTACCTCAACCGAGGCGTCCCAAATTTCAGCCTCGTATCCGCGCGCGCGCAGCGAACCGGCCAGATAGGCCAGCCCCATGTGAATATGTTTGCGGCTGTTCCAAACTTCGGAGTGTGGACTTGCCAGTAAAATTCTCATAACTTCTCCGGTTTTCAAAAGCTATCCACAGATGGGCACAGATTTTCACAGATAATTTGCTTTTTTATTTTATCTGTGTCCATCTGTGTTTATCTGTGGACTTTAATAAATAGAAAAACTATACGATTGCCTTGGCTTCAACGGCCTTGCGTAGTTCGGTTTTCTCTTTTTGAGGGAAGATGGTTTTGAAGGCGACTTTGAAGGTGCGCCGCCAGTTGAGCCAGAAATCTTTGCGGGCCAGCGTCATGGCGATGCGGTGCGGGCGCAGGTAGAAGCGGCGATAGGCCTCTTTCCATTTGCGCTCGACCATCTCGGCGGTCATATCGCCCAACTCGTAGCGGGCGCGGCCATCAAAAAAGACATAATCTTCCCAGTCATCCAGCAACAGCCGGCCCTGGCGCTTGGCAATCTCGAACACTTTGGTGCCGGGGTAGGGCGTCATCATAGAGAAGTTGGCAATGAGCGGGTCAACTTCGCAGGCAAATTTAATGGTGCGCTCCATGCTCTCTTCGGTTTCGCCCGGCAGGCCGATGATGAAAAAGCCGATGGTTTCCAGCCCCACGGCTTTGGCGTTTTTAAAGGCCTGGCGGATGGTGTCGTGGTCAATCTTTTTGTCAATTGAGAGCAGCACATCCGGGTCGCCGCTTTCCACGCCAAAGGCGGTGCGCTTGAGGCCGGCCTTTTTCAGCTTGCCCAGCAACTCGGTGGTGGCCAGGTTGGCCCGGATACCGTTGACAAATATCCAGGGCACGTGGTTAACTTTGTGCTCGATAAACAGGTCGGCCATTTTTTCCAGCCGGTCAACCTGAATATTGGCCGAGTCATCGAGCACGCCAATTTCCTGCGCGCCCAAATCATTCACCAGATGCTGCCACTCGGCCAGCACGCTTTGGGGGCTGCGGGCGCGCCATTTGATGGGCATAATGCTCTGCGAGCAGAAAGTGCAGCGATAGGGGCACCCCCGCGAAGTCATCACCGAGAAGGAGCGGGCGCCGTCAACGGCATCGGTGGCGGGTTGCAGGTTGGTGTAACGCTCCATTTTGAAAAAGTGGTAGGCCGGAAAGGGCAGCGTGTCCAAATCGGCAATGGGGGGGTGGTCCGGGTTGTGGCGCTCGTGGCCGGTGGTGGTGTAGTAACTGATGCCCAGCAGGCCGTCCAGCAGCCCCTGCTGCGGGTCCAGCAGGTTGCGGGCGGTAAAGCCGGGGTTATTCTTTTTGGCGGTTTCAATAATGCCGCACAGCTTGAGCCACACTTCTTCGCCTTCGCCGCGCACCACTATGTCAACTTCGGGGCGAGCGGCGCTTTCGGCGGGCAACACAGATACGTGCGGGCCGCCCAGCACCACCGGAATATCTTTAACGGATTTAATGGCCTGAGCCGTGCGCCAGGCCGATTTGACCTGCGGCGTGTTGGCCGTAATGCCGATAATTTCAGGGTCAAACCGTTTGACAACCTCGGTGATGGGTTCGTCTTCAACGTCGGCGTCAAACAGCAGCACCTCATCCCCGCGCTGCTCCGAAACCGCAGCCAGGTAAGCCAGCCCCAGATGGGGCGTGGTGCGGGTGTCAATTGGTAGCCGAAAGCGGGGATTTACAATCATAACACGCATAGGAAATTAACCTCCCTGGAGTGTAAGCGCCTAATTTTTATAACAATCACTATAATAATTGCCAATTCTACCTTAGGATGAAGATGAAGGCAAAAATTAACGGTAAAGAATCTTTGGCCGAAGCCAACCGTTACTATAGTGTATCTTGAAGATGTACGCAATTGGGGAAAGGGCGTACAGAAGTGGGGAAGGTTAGGTGATTTGGCGTAAAGGAGGGGTTGGCAATAGTAATCGCTGCATAAACGCGGCTGATGGGTTGAATACACCTGTTTGAGGCAACAGACGAAAGACGATGGACGAATACAAACCAACCAAACGTCCGTCCTTGGTCATTCGTCCCTTAAAAATTTCGAGCCGAGAGCGGTTTAGCAGGCGCCTCGTCAAGTTTGGCGGCGACACGCTTACCTTTTTCTGTGAGCAGAAAAGTGGCCGCTGGAAATTTTTGGTTACTGCCAACCAGTCGGCGCGTTTTGAGGATTTCTACAGTTAGCCGGTTGACAGGCTGGGCGGGGCCATCCAGGGGATGCAGTTGGTACTCCTTGCGGCCATCAAGGTAGCGATGCGATTTGAGCGTCCAGCCATTGATTAAGGCGCGCAGCACCTTTTTTTGGGTTTTTGTGAGGAATAACGGCTTCATAAGACAACGCCTGCGCCTGCCCTGGCAGACACGCCTTTGATTTGACAAACTTTTCCTGAATGTGACCGCCGACCGCTGACGACTGACCGCCTTATATCTAAGATTTTTCGGCGGTCGTTGGTCTGCGGTCTGCGGTCAAAAAGATGTGAAATAAGGGGTATTTTAATTTCAAAAGCAGCGGCAGGTTTAAACGGATGACCCGCCCTTGCCTTTTTCAATCCGCCGCCAGCCGGTGACAACGGCCACGGTAATGATTACGGCAATCACTACCTCGGCGATAACTTGCGGAATAAGGGTGACGACGGCCTCGCTGGGAATGTAGCCAAAAATAATCAGCGCGCCTACCACCAAAATGGTGTTGGTGAGCGTCCCCACAATCCCGGCAACCACCAGGGCCAGGTATTCATTGTAACCTTTGGTAAAAGCGTAACTGTAATAGGCTGTCACCCCAATAAATAGACGAGGAATAACCGACACGCGCGGGTCGGCAAAAAAGGGCACGGTGGCTTGCAACATACTAAATATGCCAAAAATGCCGCCAATCAGCAGGCCCACAATCGGCCCTTCCATCACGCCGCCCACAATAGCCGGCACGTGCATAATGGTCGCATTGCCCGAAACATTAGGCACGGGAATAAACCCCAGGCGAGTGACCCCCAGCAAAATGGCAATCGCCGCCAGCACGCCGGTAATAACAATTTTTCTAGTATTCAAAATACCACCTCTTGCAGCGCTTTCCATGATAGTAAAACCCTCCTCTTTTTTAATAGCAGTGATTGTTTGACTGTTGGCAACTTACTCAATCCAGGCCAACCGGTAATTTTACTCCTTCTAACTACCTAATTACCATTTACTGACTTTTCCCCACCTCCTTTCCGGCCCTCTATTTCCGCACCAACTCCCGCGCCGAAGGCAGCCCGCCCAGCGGCCCGGCCTGCATAGCCCCAGAGAGCACCGCCTCGGCCAGCACATCGGCGGCCAGCGCCCCGACCAGGCTTACATCAGCCTTTTTGCTGCCGTGAGAGAGGGCAAACACGGTGTCGCCATCGTAATGGGTGTGAATGGGTCGAATGGTGCGGGCCAGCCCATCGTGAGCCATTTGAGCCACTTTGGTGGCTTCGGCTTTGGTCAATTTGACATTTGTGGCGACCACTCCCAAGGTGGTATTGGTTCCCTGGGCAAGTTTAGCAATGGTCTGTCCGACCATACCCCGGGCAAATTTGACTGTGTCCACAAAGCTGCCGCTCACCGGATGGCGCGCCCCGGCAATGATGCGCTGTTGCTGCGGGTCAACCACATCTCCAAAAGCGTTGACCGCCACCAGCGCCGCCACAACCGCCCCACCCGATATTTTTTTACTGGCCGTGCCGAGGCCGGTTTTGGTGGCTTGCTTGAAACCAAGGGCCTTGCCCGCGCTGGCTCCCGTTCCCGCGCCCACGTTGCCCTGCGCCACCGGGCCATCGCCGGCAGCTTCGCAGGCGGCATACCCGGCGGCGGCATCCGGGCGAATATCGGCCCGGCCCAGCGACAGGTCGAACAGAATCGCCGCCGGAACAATGGGCACTTTGGCCACGCCGACATCAAAACCGTGGCCGCGCTCCTCCAGCCAGCGCATCACGCCGTCGGCGGCGGCCAGGCCAAAGGCGCTGCCGCCCCCAATTAAAATGGCGTGGACGTGCTGCACCATGCAAACCGGGTCCAGCAAATCGGTTTCGCGGGTGCCGGGAGCCGTGCTGCGCACGTCAACCCCGGCCACGGTCCCCTCCGGGCAGAGCACCACCGTGCAGCCGGTGGCGGCTTCTAAATTGGTCCAGTGGCCTACTTTCAGGCCGGGCACGTCGGTTAGGGCGTTGCGCAAAAAGTCCTCCTCGTATAAAATTTCGCAGAGTTACACGGAGACCTCACAAAGCCACACAGAGAAATATTAAAAAACTTTGTGTCGCTCTGTGTCATCTTTGCGTTCTCTGTGTTCCTGATTTTCATTCGCGCTGCTGCCGAAGGCGGCAGGGGCGGTTAAATTCCTTAAAAACCGGTCATTCGCCCCCTGTCACTGGCAAATGACGAATGACCGCGAAGCGTGACAAGCTCATCTCTCCGCTCCCAAATAGCGCAGCGCGGCCAGCACATACATCCGCGCCGCCAGCTTGATTTCGTCGATACTGACCCATTCATCAATATGGTGGGGAATGTGAATATCGCCGGGGCCGCAGGTAACAATGGGGGTGTTTTTACGGGCGTTCAAAATAGTGCCGTCGGTGGAACCGGGCACGCCGCCATAAATCGGGTCGCTGCCGGTCAGGTCGCGGTAGGCCGAAGCCAGCGCGGTAACAACCGGCTCATCTTTATCAGTTTGGGTGGGGTGCCGGATTTCCAGCACGTCCAGGGTGTAGCGCAGCCGGTCGTCTACGGCGGTGGCGGCGGCCAGCATAGTTTCAACCTGTTTAACCAGCGCCTCCGGCTCCTGGGCGGGCAGCAGCCGGAAGTCGAGCACGGTTTCGGTGCAGCCGGGCATCACGTTTTTTTGCGGCTCACCCATATTGGGCGAGCGCACAATGGTTGGGGTAATGCTGGCCTGGCCCAAAAACTCATCGACGCCGTGGCGGACAATCTCGCGCTCCTCCAGGCTGTGGACCATCATCAAAAAGCGGGCCATAGGATAGGTGGTGTTGGCCCCGGTTAAGGGCATGGCCCCGTGAGACATTACCCCGTGGATAGAGGCTCGCAGCCACATGACCCCCTTTTGGGTGATGCAGAGATGATTCTCCTCCGGCTCGCAGATGATGGCCGCCGAAACGCGGTCGGCCCAGCCCCGGTCAACAAAGTGCTTGATGCCAATCATGTCGCCTTCTTCATCGCACACCGCGCCGATGAGAATATTGCCTTTCAGCCGGACGCCGCTGCGCGCAATGGCTTTGGCGGCGATGAGCGCGCAGACCAGCCCGGCTTTCATATCGTTGGCCCCCCGGCCATAAATGCGTCCATCCCGGATAGTGGCGCTGAAGGGTGGGTCGGTCCACAGGGCGCGGTCGCCTTCGGTGACAACATCGGTGTGGCCTTCAAACATGAGGGTAGGGCCGGATTTGTCGCCATAGTGCAGGGCAATAACGTTGGGCCGCCCCGGCTGAACCATTTCAAAATGAGTGTCCAGCCCCATCTCCCGGCAGCGCGCCTCGACCCAGCGGGCGGCCTTCTCTTCTCCAAGGCTCTGGCCGGGCCGCCACACGCTGGGGATGCGGGTCAATTCTTGCACCCAGCGGATAAGCTCATCATCGTCAATCAGTTCAATAACTTTTTGTTCGATGGGTTGGAGCATTGGCTTTCTCTCATTTGGTTATTAGTAACTGGTAATTTGAGGATAGGGAATTACCAATTACTAATTTCTGATTACCTGTCTACAACACCCCGCGGACCCCCACGCTCGAAAGCACCTCGATGACCGAGGGCCAGGGGATACGGGTCATCACCACAAAAAAGAGCGCGGCGCCGGCCATTACCGCGTAGTCGCGTGTCCGGCTATGGAGTTGAATGAATTTGGTGCGGCCATCGCCGCCAATGTAGCAGCGAGCTTCCATAGCCATCACCAACTCCTCGGCCCGGCGAAAGGCGTTGATAAACAGCGGCACAATCAGCGGCAGGTAGGCTTTGGCTGCCTTATCGGGACGCCAAAAGCGGGCGCTGCCGTCAATATCGGCGCAGCGGCTGGCCTGGGCCTTCATCACCCGCTCCATCTCTTCGGCAAAGGTGGGCACAAAACGCAGCGCAATCATATTGACCAGCGCCAGCTCATGCGAGGGCACGCCAAAGCGGCGCAGCGGGTTGAGCAGCTTTTCCACGCCGTGAGTCAGCTCGGTGGTGGTGGAAGTCATAGTGATGAGGCTGGTGATAAAAATAAAGCTGATAATCCGCAGCAGGCCAATGGAGATAAGTTGCAGGCTAAAGCGGGTAATCCGTATCCAGCCCCATTCAAAATAAACCTTGCCGGCCGGCTCGGTCCAGCCCTGAAAAAAAAGCTGGATGACAAACACAAAGACCAGAATCGGCAGGCCCAGCTTAATGCCGCGCAGCACGTATTTTACCGGCACTTTTGAAACGTAAGCAATCAGCAGGCTGCAAAAAAACAAAACAGCGCAGGGAATCACCGCCCGGCTGAAAGAGACGGTAAAAATAAAGGCGATGGCCGCTACCAGCTTGGTGCGCGGGTCCAGCCGGTGCACCATCGAACCGGACGGAATATATTGGCCGATGGTCACATTACGCAGCAACTCGAACTGACTCATTATTCCTCTCTAAGATAAAGCCTTGCCTTATAACGGACGAAAGACCAAAGACGAATGACAAATGATGCCGCAGATTTATTTCGTCCATCGTCATTCGTTGTGAGGATTACGATCTCTCCCCGGCTGAAACCGGCCGGCTCAATAGTTGGCTTAACATTTCGGCGGCCTCCTCCACCGTCAAAGCCACGCCGTTTTGGCTAATTAGTCCCTCGTTTTGCAGGCGTTCAACGGCCTCGGTTACGGCGGGAATGCCCAACCCTAACTCTTGCAGCATTTCAGCCCGGCCAAACACTTCGGCGGGCGTTCCCACAGCCACCACCTGGCCATCACTGATGACGCAGATGCGGTGGCAAACGCGGGCCAACTCTTCCATATTGTGCGAGACCAGCACCAGCGTCAACCCCTCGTGGCGATGCAGGTCCAGAATATGTTCCAGCAGTTGTTTGCGACCCTGCGGGTCAAGCCCGGCGGTGGGTTCGTCCAGCGCCAGCACTTCCGGCTCCAGAGCCAGCACGCCGGCCAGAGCCACCCGCCGCATCTGGCCGCCGCTCAGGCCAAAGGTGATACGGTCTTTGAACTCTTCAAAGCCAAGGCCCACCAGCGCCATAGCCCGTTTGACTCTGGCCCGCACCTCCTCACGCGAGAGCTTCAGGTTGCGCGGCCCAAAGGCAATATCATCGCCCACGTAATGCTCAAATAGCTGGGCCTCCGGTTGCTGAAAAACCAGCCCCACCCGGCGCCGAAGGTTCTTGAAGTCAATACCTTTTTGGCTAACATCCTGCCCAAAAATAGAAACGCTTCCCCGGTGCGGCTGCAACAGCGCGTTGAAATGCTGAATAATGGTCGATTTGCCGGAGCCGGTGTGGCCGATAATGCCCAAAATCTCGCCGCGCCGCACCTCGAGGCTGACGCCCTCGATGGCTTTGACCTGCAAGGGCGTGTCGTACATGTAATAGTAGGTGATATCGTTGATTTCAATGACCCGCTCGGCAGTGGCGGGCGCGGCTTCCGGCGGTGAGGCCGGCGGGGCGGGCCGGCCATTGGGCCGGGGAGACTGCTGCCGCACCGCCGCCACAAATTCATCCACGTTCAGCACGTCCTTGGGAAAATCGGGACGTTGCCGGTTGAGCGCAACGGCCAGTTGGGTTATTTGGGGCACGTCCATTTGCAGTTGGCGCAAGCGGTCAGTCTGGCTGAAAACCTGGCGCGGGCTGCCTTGCAGGGCAATTTGCCCCTCTTCCATCACAATCAGGCGGTCGGCCTGAATAGCTTCTTCCATGTAGTGGGTAATGGCGATAATGGTGACGCCTTCTTTTTTGTTGAGCCGGTAAACGGTCTCCAGCACCTCGCGCCGGCCCAGCGGGTCGAGCATGGCGGTTGACTCATCCAGCACCAGCACCTGGGGGCGCATGGCCAGCATGCCGGCAATGCAGATGCGCTGTTTTTGCCCGCCGGAGAGCAGGTGCGGGGCGCGAAAGCGGAAGGGTAGCATGTCGACCTGCTCCAGCGACCAGTCAACCCGCTGCACAATTTCATCGTGAGGCAGGCCCAGATTTTCCGGACCAAAGGCCACATCCTCTTCTACAATAGTGGCGACAATCTGGTTGTCGGGCGTTTGAAAAACCATGCCCACAGTCGAGCGAATATCGCGCACATGCCGGTAATCTTTGGAGTTCCAGTCCTTTACCCACACATCGCCCTGGCCGGGCACAAACAGGGCGTTGAGGTGCTTGGCTAGGGTCGATTTACCCGACCCGTTGTGCCCCAAAATAACCAGGTATTCGCCGGGCTGCACGGTCAGGTTAACGCCGCGCAGGGCGTGGATGGGTTCACCACCTTCGGGGTTGTAGGTGTAGTGGACATTTTCCAGACGAATGATAGGTTCCAACGGGGACTCCTTTTGCAAGGTTGCAGGTCGCAAGGTAGCGTAAATAAAAGCCCCGGCTATCGGCCACCTGCTACTCTGCCGCCCAAATTATAAGGGCGGCTCAAAGCGGCCATCGACTGCGGTCCAGCCGCCATCAACAAACAGGGTGGCGCCGGTAACAAACGAGCTGGCCTCGGAGGCCAGGTAAACCACTGCGCCCACCAACTCGCGCGGCTGCGCCCACCGTTTGAGGGCGCTCTTTTGGGCGTAGGCCTGATACCAGGCTGGATGATTTTTGATGGGCCGGGTTAACGGCGTTTCAACCACGCCGGGCGCAATGGCGTTGACCCGCACGCCCTGGTTGCCCAGTTCGGCGGCCAGGGTTTTGACCAGCATTCTGGCCCCGGCTTTGGTGGCAGCGTACACGGCCTGCCCCGGCTCCACCACCTCGGAGCGGATGCTGGAGAAAACGATGATGCTGCCCCCGCCTTGCCGGGCCATCCCGGCGGCCACGGCCTTGAGCGTCAGGAATGTCCCTTTCAGATTCAGGCCAACCACCCGGTCGAACTCTTCTTCGGTGTAGTCAAGAATGGGTTTGCGCACGTTGATGCTGGGGGTACAAACCAAAATGTCAACCCGGCCAATTTGCTTGAGCGCCTCGTCAATGGCCGGGGCATGGCGCATGTCAAGCGATACCGCTTCGGCCTGGCCGTTATCTTCTGTAATGAGTTGGACGGTTTGGTTGACGCCATCGGTGTTGATATCGGCGCAGTAGATTTTGGCTCCAAATGCGGCCAGCCCTTGCGCCGAAGCCTGGCCCAGGCCGCTGCCGGCGCCAACCACCAGAGCTACCCGGCCTTCAAGGTTGAACATTGAACGGTAATCAAACATTTTAACACCCCGGTGTGATAAAGGTTTCAGATTTTTTGTAGATGGTAGGGAAATCAAGGCGAGAGACAGGCGGCAACTAACCTAACCGCATTATAATACCACAGGCGTGATAATAAAAAAAAGGAACTAACCGGGCGGAGGTGCGTCCCAAATTTTTAAAATTTGGGGCACCTTCGGCAGGAGGGATTCGGGGGGATACCCCGCGCCCCCTGTCTGTTCCCAAAATTTGGGACAGACCCACCGGGCGGCCAGTTCCTTTTTAGATTGCTGAAATTAGCTATCCTAAATTGTGAATATACTGTTGCAATTTGCGCTGAGAGATTTTCAGGTATTTATCGGGGATAATCATGTCCATCTCTTCTTGGGTCAACCGGACGCGCAAAATATCCAGGGCATCTTCGGGCGACTCGCCGTAGGCCAGCTTTTGCTTGCCGTTTTTCATGTCAAACAAATACATATAGTGGGGGTTGCTAAAGCTGCTCATGCTTTTATCAATGCATCGGCAAATACGCCGGAGCGGCTGCGGGCGTACTCGTCGAGTCCTCTGTTAATTTCGTCATCAAATTTGCCGGCCAACAGTTCTCGATAAAACTGGTAGTTGACCCCTTTTACTTTTTCATCGTTGGGGTAACGGTGGTAGTTGTCTTTGCTCATCATGCTTTTGCCTTCGGCAATGAGCTGGTAGCCCAGCGCCGAGCCGGGGTAGGGGGCGTAGTAGGAGATGGAGGGGAAGACGTATTTCATGCTTTTGAGCATACGCATGGTTTTGAAGGCGTCTTCCGGCTGCTCGCCGGGGATGCCGAGCATAATGTTGGCCCAAAATCTTACCGGCTCGCGGCCCTGCGCTACCAACTCGTCGCCCAGTTTGTTGAGCAGATTGATGGTGTACATGTTGTCTTCTTCGGTACATTCTTTATTGAGCAGGCGCAAAATGCGGTCGCTGCCGGATTCAAAGCCAATGGAAACGGTGTTCCAGTTGGTTTCTTTAACCAGGGCTTCAAACAAATCGGGCCACTGGCGCACGGTATCGGAGCGGGCGGCGGCCCAATAAGGCCAAACTTTGTTGGCCTTGCGCGGATATTTGTCAATCCATTCTTTTAGCCAGCCAGGGTTTTGAAAGAACATGGAATCGTGAATGACGACAGAGCCAACGCCGTATTTATCATCGAGATAGTTGAGTTCTTCAATGACCATGTCAACCGGGCGGCGGCCCATATTGGGAATATAGGAATTCTCGTTGCAGAAGACGCACTGCCACGGGCAGACACGGCTGGTTAGAATTGTTACTACCGGCGGCGGACCCCAGCCACATTCCGGCTCCAACGGCCAGTTGAAGTTGCGGCGCAGCCGCCAGTGATTGGGTTTGGGCCACAGTTCGCGGTCAATCATAGGCCATTCGGCCATGGATTTTGCGCCAATGCCCATAATGACGCGGGGGAAGGATTGCGGCTCTTTAACCAGGTCAACGATAATTTTCTCGCCCGGCCCCTGGCAAATATGGTCAAACTCTTCAACTTCCTGCATTTCATCAACGGCTACGGTTGCGTGCATACCGCCGGCCAGAATGATGCCGTTGGGGTTGATTTGTTTAAAGATTTGGGCCGACTTGCGCGCAACCGGAAAAGTGTAGCTGCGCACGTTCATGATGAGCATTTCATACCCCTGAAGCTGCCTGGCAAGCTGCTCCCAGGAGGTAACGGCCCGCGTCGAGGCCAAATCGGTGAGGATGCCGTTGTTGTGCAAAATGGTTCGCAGCAGCCCCAAACCATGGTCTTGCCATTGTTCGTGCGGGCCGTGGGGTTTAACCAAATCGCCCAGGTCTCCCAAATCTAACCATAATATTTTGGATTTTTGGCGTTTCTGCGGCCAAAATTTAAACATACTATTTTTGCCTCCGGGTGAAAACTTGTCGCGGCGGTTGACCGGCATTGTGGGGGTCAACCTTGGGCCAGATAGATATGCGCATTTTCCGCCAACAAACAAATCGCTCCCGCAGCAATAGCCAAAGCCACCTGCATACGGGAGCGATTGAATAGTTTTACTTAATTAGTGGGAGCAGGGCGTACCCTGTTCACCGGCTGAGGTTTGAAACGAACTGCCACAGGCGCAAGAGCGAACGGCGTTGGGGTTTTCGATGCGAAAGCCGCCGCCCATCAGGCTGTCAATATAATCAATTTCGGCCCCATTCAGGTATTGAATGCTGCCGGGGTCAACCACAACTTTTACGCTGCTGGTTTCAAAAATCTGGTCGCCAATTTCGGGGCCTTCGGCAAAAGTCATACCATAAGAGAGGCCAGAGCAGCCGCCGCCAGAGACAAATACACGCAAAGCGTGATTTTCAAGCCCTTTTTCCTGCATAACTTTTTGCAACTTGTCGGCGGCAGTTGTAGTCAGTGTAATCATTATTGGTACCTCCTGAATGTTAATAGGATTATTAATCAATGTTTGGGATAAATTTCGCAATCACTATTCTACTTGCGCCATCCGGCTTTGTCAATATTTTTATGAAGGAAACTATAAAAATTACCTTTGGCCGGCTTCAAAAAGCTATTGACATGACCTTGCTGGGAGTTTATAATTACACTAATTTTGATAATAATTTTGCAACTTCTCAATTTTTTGGGTAAAGACCGCACAGGTTTTGAAGAATGCTGCGGTTTGGCAGGTTGCTCACCAAATTATTGAGATTATCCATAATTTCCTTAAAATTGAGTAGAAAGCTCACAATAAAGGTACCTATGAGTGATCTCCCCCAGGTTTATCGCAAGTATGATTTACTGTTTACGCCACGTTTAATTCCTCAATTACGCAATTTAAGAGGTGAAGAGTGGGCCAACTTTATCGACCAGCTATCTGGTCTGCCTGAACTTCACCCCGATACGTTGGCCTTCTCGATGATGATGATTAAGCTCGGAGGGTGCCTGCCCTGCGAGATGGACAGCTACCGCGCCCAGCGGGGCTGCGCTACCTGTGCCCGTCAGACTATTTTAAGCTTTAAAGGCAGCGATAAACAGCTTATCAAACGGTTTGAAAAGGCCAGGCAAATCATCGCCGAACATCTTTCGGACTCTCAACTAAGGCAGGTTGCCTGACTTCTCCTCGTACTACCGGCTACGGCTGCCATCAGGCATAATTGCGCCACTCAACCAGGAATACTCAAGCTTAATCCCTTCAGTTACAGCCCCGGTAAACCACGCTCCCCGGGCGTCAACCTGTGTCAGATTAGCTCCTGTAAGCGTTGCATTGCGTAAATCGCTCCATCTCAATTGGGCAGCGGTTAAATCGCTTTGCGCTAAATTGGCGCCGGCTAAATTAGCCCAGCTCAGGTTGGCTCCGCTTAAATTAGTCTGCTGCAAATTGGCCGCGCCCAAGGTGGTCCAACTTAAATTTGCCTCCGATAGATTAGCGCCTTCTAAATTGACCCCCCACAAGTTGGCTCCGCTCAAATCTGCCCCGCTCAAATTACGCCCCTGCCCCCCCCGGTTGACCAACTCCCAGACCAATCGCCACCTGGCATCTAAGCGGGTTGACGCATCAATTTTGGCATTCAAAAAAAAGGCGTTTTGTAGCCTTGCCCCCTGCAAATTGGCCCCGGTCA
Source organism: uncultured Caldilineaceae bacterium (assembly GCA_964486935.1). Classification (GTDB taxonomy): domain Bacteria; phylum Chloroflexota; class Anaerolineae; order 4572-78; family J111; genus CAZAPG01. Next base: position 71,540 of record CAZAPG010000013.1, read on the forward strand.
AAATGGCCTCGCTCAAATCTGCGCCTTGCAGGTTAGCCCCGGCCAGATTAGCCCCCTCCAGGTTGGCCCCAATCAGGTTATAGTCTCTCAGGTCGGCCCGGCTCAGGTTGGCCCCGGCGCACTCTGGCAGGCAGTCGGTTGGCGCGCAGGCCGCAAAAATTACTGCTAAACTGATGAACAAAAATATTATTCTCATAGGCGTCAAAATTTTATGCAGATAAGCCAGCTTCCGCAAAAACAGACCTCACAACTAAATCCGGTTCTTTCGGAACTCAAGGGGCGAGCGGCAACGTGAAGCGTGCCCCGCAATACACAACCAGCAATCACGCATCACGTCTCAAGCTCAATGCTCACCTAAGACCCCTAAATTTAAGTCAGCGCCTCTATTCAACCCCATATGTTGTGGTATAATGGAGATAATATACTATATATGGAAGGGTTTCTACAACTTACCATAATATTTGAGTTTGCAACAGTACCATGGTACAATTTAGCTTGTCATAATATATTGAGCGAGGAGCAATGGAAGCTCTAAAAGAACGTATTCGCAAAGAGGGGAAAAATCTGGGCCAGGGCATCCTCAAGGTTGATAGTTTCATTAACCATCAGGTAGACCCGGCCCTAATGCTGGCTGCCGGGGGCGCGCTGGCCGCCCATTTTGGCGCAATGGGTATTACCAAAGTGCTCACTGCCGAAATTTCCGGCATTGCCCCGGCGCTAACCACCGCCCTGGCCCTGGGCGTGCCCGTGGTTTATGGCCGCAAAACCAAGCCAATCACCATGCCGGAAAAAATTTATGTTCAGAGCGCGCCATCGCACACCAAAGGGCAAGAGGTGCGGTTAATGGTTTCGCCAGAGTTTTTAACCAAAGACGATAAGGTGTTAATTATTGATGACTTTCTGGCTACCGGCCACACTATTTTAGCCCTGGTTCGGCTGGCCCAGGATGCCGGCGCCGAAGTAGTCGGCGTGGGCGCGGTCATTGAGAAATCGTTTGAGGGTGGACGCGCCAAACTCGAAGCGATGGGTCTGCGAGTCCGCTCCCTGGCTGTCATCGAAAAAATGACTGACGACGAAATCATTTTTGCCGAGGGCGTGTCGCCATGACCACAGCGCAACGCGAGGCGGTTGTTATTTTAGATTTTGGCTCGCAGTACAGCCAGTTAATTGCCCGCCGCGTGCGCGAACTTGAAGTTTACTGCGAATTGATACCCTTCAACGCCCCGCCGGAGCAAATTACCCGGCTCAACCCGCTGGGCTACATTCTATCCGGCGGGCCGGCCAGCGTGTACGCGCCCAACGCGCCCAAACTGCCCAACTTTGTGCTGGAGTCGGGCCGGCCCATTTTGGGCATCTGTTACGGTATGCAGTTGCTCACCCACCATCTGGGCGGGCAGGTTGACCCCGGCAGCGAGCGCGAATATGGCCCGGCCCTGATTGAGTTGCGCCAGCCGGCCCAGGAGACGCTTTTCAAATACATTCAAACTACCGATGACACCCTGGCCGTGTGGATGAGCCACGGCGACCGCGTCACCAGCCTGCCGCCCGGATTTCAGGCGCTGGCCCAATCTAAAAACTCGCCCTATGCGGCCATAGGCCAGGCCAAACGGGGGCTGTACGGCCTGCAATTTCACCCGGAAGTAACCCACACGCCCCAGGGCAAGGCGTTGTTGCAAGCCTTTCTGTACAACATCTGCGGTTGCAGCGGCGGCTGGACCGCCGGCAACTTTATTCAGCAGAGTATCGAGCAGGTGCGGGCGCAGGTGGGGCAGGGCAATGTGGTTTGCGGTCTGTCGGGCGGGGTCGACTCATCCGTGGTGGCGGCGCTGCTGCACCAGGCTCTGGGCGACCAGTTGACCTGCATTTTTGTCAACACCGGCCTGATGCGTCAAAACGAGCCGGAGCAGGTGGTAAACACCTTTGAAAAGCAAATGCACGCCCGGCTGGTAGCCGTCGATGCGACCGAAGAGTTTTTGGCCGCCCTCTCCGGCGTTACCGACCCGGAGGAGAAGCGCATCATCATCGGCGAAAAGTTTGTGCGTATTTTTGAGGCCGAAGCCCGCAGGCTGGGCCATGTTGACTTTTTGGCCCAGGGCACGCTTTACCCGGATGTCATCGAAAGCGCCAGCCGGCACGACCAGGCCGCGGCGGCCAAAATTAAAACTCACCACAACGTTGGCGGCCTGCCCGAAGATATGCGGTTTCAACTGGTCGAACCGTTGCGTTACCTGTTTAAAGATGAGGCGCGGGCCGTGGGCGAGGCGCTGGGGCTGCCCCAGGAAATTGTGTGGCGACACCCTTTTCCCGGCCCCGGTTTGGCCGTGCGTATTTTGGGCGAAATCACCTGGCAGCGGCTGGAAACGCTGCGCGCCGCCGATGCCATATTAATTGAAGAATTATGGGCCGCCGACTGGTATCACCGCACCGCCCAGGCCTTTGCCGTGCTGCTGCCGGTGCAAACCGTGGGCGTAATGGGCGATGACCGCACCTATGGCCACGTGGTCGCTGTTCGGGCTGTTACCACCGATGATTTTATGACCGCCGACTGGGCGCGTCTGCCCGATACCCTGCTGGCCCGCATTGCCAACCGCATTGTTAACGAGGTGCCCGGCGTAAATCGGGTAGTTTATGATATCAGCAGCAAACCGCCGGCAACCATTGAGTGGGAGTGAAGGGTGGGTAGTAATTAGTAAATGGTAATTGATAATTTGGCTCAACCACTAATTACTATTTACCAGTTACCTATATATAAAGTGATTTTTTGTAGAAAGCAGCCACCGGACTGACTGTTAGAGCAGAAAGTGAGGTCCAATGATGACCGCCGAAATTACAACCATTGTCGGCCAGTTAAGCATCAGCGAGGGCAAGTGGCGCAGTCAAGCCCCTAATCAGGTAGCCGTGCGCGAACCAAAATCGGCGGATGCGCCGGGCGCAGGCAAGGGCGACCTGTTTATTGTGGCCGAAATTCAAAGCAGGGTTAAAGATATTGACAGGCTGGAGCAGCAACTGGCCCAGACCATTCGCGATAACTACTACCTCTCGCGGGGGTCGGTAACGGCCAGCCTGCGCCGGGCGGTTCAGGCCGGCAACGAGTTGCTCTATCACTACAACCAAAAAGTTAAAGCCGAAGCCCGGCTGGTTGGCGGCGCGGTGGCGCTGGTAATGTGTCAGGAAGATGCTTTTGTGGCCCAAATTGGGCCGGCGGCCTTTTTTGCCATACTGGGCGACCACATTCAGCGCTACCCCGTTCGCTCGCCCTGGCTGGACGAAGCCCCGTTGCCGGCGCAACAACAAGATGAAGAGGCCACCGCTTTGGGACTGCGCCAGTTAATTGAGCCACAACTGCATCATATGCGGGTTAACCCCAAAGATATGCTGGTACTGGCCGACAGCCGCCTGGCCAGACAGCTTCCCCTGCGGGAGCTGGTGCAGGCCGTGGCCGTGGATAATATTAAAACAGCCGTAAAAAATTTGGGGAAAATTGCCAGGGCCGGCAACTGCTCGGCGCTGGCCTTAGAGGTTGTAGAAACCGGCTCGACCGGTTTTGGGCCGCTAAAAATCTCGACGCCGCCCAAAATCAGCAGCCTGTTCCGGCGACACCGCGGCCAACCGGCCCCTGCCGCGTCTGCCGCCCCGGAACTGGAAGTTGAGTCCGTTACCGGAGAGGGCGCCGGCGCGGCGGCCACGGCTTCAGCCGTCAAAAAGCCTTTTCACTGGCTGGGCAGTTTGACCGGCAAAACCGGGCCAGATATTCCGGCAGAGGATGATACAGTTACCGCCCCCCCCGAACCGGCAGAAAAATTCACCTACTACCAGTCACACTACGATGACGATGAAGACGAGGAAGCGGAACCGGCCTACGCCGGGCGAGAGATGGCCTCGATGGCCCCAGGCTCAACCTTTGGCCAGAGCCGGCGCAATCAATCGGGGGCGGGGCTGCCCGGCATAGGCTCGGCGTTGCGGTGGGTCGGCATGGGGCTGATTATGCTGCTGGCGCTGCTGGCCGGTGGTCTCAAAAACATTTTGGGCATGGTTCTACCCGGCGACAGCCATTCGCCCCGGCTGGCCGGCACCCAGGCTCAGCGACAGCCTCCCAGCGGCGCTACCTGGAAACTGCTGCGCAACATTGCCATTGCCATCCCCATTTTGGTGGTGTTGATTGTGGCCGTCAGTTATTTGCAAAAGGGGCGCATCAGAGAGGCGGAGTATCAGGAATTTTTGACCACCGCCAAAAACAAGTTTGAGCAATCCCAGGCAGTCAACGACCCTTCGGCGGCATTGGGGTTGATGGCCGAAGCCGAGTCGGCCCTGGTTCAGGCCGAGCAAATCAAACAGGCCCAGCCCGAAATCAGCGACCTGCGCCAGCAAATGGCCGCCGAGGCCGACCGGATTGGCAACGTGCAGCCGCTTTACTACCTGCCGCAACTTCGTCAATACACCGATGTAGGAACCAGTTTAAAGAGCATTATTGTGCAGGGCGTTGAAGTTTATGTGTTGGATACCGGCAACGACCGCATCTATCACCACCGGCTGGATGATACCGGCGAGGCGCTGCTGCCCGATGACGAATCGGTGCTGATGGTTGCGCGGGGGCAGGCGGTCGAAAATATTTCGGTGGCCGATTTAATTGGCATGACCTGGATGCCAACCGGCGGCAACCGCCAAACCAGCGATTTGATTATTCTCAACAGCAGCGGCCTGCTGGAGTACAACCCCAACTGGGGCATCACTACCTCGGCGCTGGCCGGGGGAGAGTCGCTGGCGCTGCCGGTGGCGGTTGACAGCTTTTTTGGCAATTTTTACGTGCTCGACCCGCAGGCCAACCAGCTACTGCGCTACCTGCCCACCGCCGATGGTTACAGCGCCCCGCCGGAAAATTACTTTTCCGCCGACCAGAACGTTGATTTGACCAACGCCGTGGATATGACCATCGACGGCGCTATTTACATTTTGTTCAGGGATGGACGCATCAGCAAGTACCTGAGCGGCCAGCCCGCCGAGTTCAATCTGACCGGCCTGGACATCCCCCTCAGCAACCCGGTTGCCATCTTCACCGCGCCCGACGAGGAAGCCCAGCATCTTTATGTGGCCGATGCCGGCCACCGGCGCATTGTGCAGCTCAACAAAGATGGCAGCTTTGTGCGTCAATTCAAACCCCGCGTTGGCGAGGCCATCCAGTTTGACAATTTGCAGGACATCTACGTAGACGAAATCGGTGGGCGGATTTATATTTTGGACAACAACAATTTTTACCTGACAAATATCCCCACCGAGTAAATGGAAGGTTACATGGGGGAATACGAAAGCGAAGGCGTGGCCGAATACTGGCTGATTGACCCCATCCGCCGCCAGGCCGAGTTTTACCGGCTGGGCGAAGACAGGCGCTACCATTCGGCCCTGCCGGATAGCGACGGCGTTTACCGGAGTGTCAACATAGCGGGTTTTTGGCTCAAAAGCGAGTGGCTGTGGCAGAATCCGCTGCCGGATGAGCTATCTATTTTGCGGCAGTTGGGGGTATTAGCGTAGCTAAACAGTTACTTTGTCGTTTCGTAACTATTCAGGTACACAGACGCGAAGCGCGCAGAGATAGCACAGAGCTTCACGGAGAAAAACGGAAAATATTATTAAACTCTCTGTGTATCTCTGGGTATTCTCAGTGTTTCTCTGTGTTCCAGCCGACTACCTGAATAGTTACGTCGTTTCTTCTTCTTCGGCGACCCCTTCGCCAAAGGCGGTGGCAATGGCCGATTCGGTGATGGCGCGGTAGGCCGGGCCAAGGAGCGCCAGCACATCCTCGTCTAAAAAATTGGGCTGGCCCAGCCGCTTGAGAACCGGCAGTTGGGCCACAGGCGGCTTGATGCTGGTTTTGAACGGCTCTCCCGGCTCGCTCACGCCCCAAAAATTGTCAACTGACTCCGGCAGCGGCGTAACAGGTTCCTCGGCCTCTTCCTCCTCCGCCGGTTCATCGCTGCCCGCCCGACGCGCCCGCAGCGCGGCCAAAACCTGCTCCTGCGTTCGCCCCCGCAGCCGGAACAGCAGAAACGGGTCTTCGTCAAAACGCTCGCCCAAAATATAATGCACCGCAGCCACGTGTTTGCAGGGATTGGCCCAATCGGGGCAGCTACAATCGGTTATCAACTGCTTTGATTTTTCGGGAAACAGGCTGACGCCCGCCGCCGCAAAGGCGGTTTCAATCTCATGCGGCATCTCGCCGGCCAGCAGATGCGCCGTAAAAATGGCCTGACTCGCCAACGCGTCGATGACTTTCTCCCACTCGGCCTGGCTCAACGGGTCAAGGGCAATGGTAACTTTGTACGGCCTGCGGCTCGACCCCTGCACTCTGGCCTCGATGCCCTCTTTCGTCTCCGTTATCGAAAGCACCTGCCCCTTGCGGGCGTAACTGCGTCCCCGGCTCAACCGCCCCGAATCGAGCAGCCGCTCCAGCGCCTTAATCCAGCGGGTGGCCCACCAGTTTTTGGCAAAATCGCCCCGCTTGCTCCGCGCCTTGATGCCTTTGTCGGTTTCAATGGGCCGGCTGGGTTCAAAAAAATGGTAGTAATCGTATCGACTCATTGGATGTTACTCTTTCTTGTCTAATTACGTTCCACGTTGCGTAGTGCATAGGACGCGGAACGCGAAAATTATCCCCGCCGCAGCGTTACTAATTTCCGCAGTTCTGCTGTTGACAGCTCGGTGAGCCAGTTTTCGCCGCTGCCGACCACGCTTTCGGCCAGGGCTTTTTTGCTCTCGATCATCTCGTCAATCATCTCTTCCATCGTGCCGGCGCAGACAAATTTATGGACCAGCACGTTGCGCGTCTGCCCAATTCTAAAAGCCCGGTCCGTGGCCTGATTCTCCACCGCCGGATTCCACCAGCGGTCAAAATGAAAGACGTGGTTGGCGCGGGTCAGGTTGAGGCCGGTGCCGCCGGCCTTGAGCGATAGAATAAAAATGGGCGGGCCGTGGGCGTCGTGCTGAAAACGGTTGACCATCATCTCTCGTTTGCCGGCCGGCGTGCCGCCGTGCAAAAATTGGGTGGCTACGCCCAAATGCTCCTGCAAATGGCTTTTGAGCATGTGGCCCATTTCGGCAAACTGGGTAAAAATCAGCACCCGGTCGCCCACGCTCACGGCCTCGTCGAGCATTTCCACCAGCCGGGCCAGCTTGCCGCTGCGCTCCGCCTCCTTTTCAACATCCGGCAGCGAGCCGTCGCCAATTTGGTGCAAAAACTGGGCCGGGTGGTTGCAAACCTGCTTCAGTTGCATGAGCATGCTCAGCACCAGCCCCCGCCGCTGCATGCCGTCGGCTTCCTCTACCTGCTGCATGGCATTTTGCACCACGGACTCATACAGGGTGGCCTGCTCTTCGCTCAGGTTGCAGTAAACTTTCAGCTCCTGCTTGTCGGGCAAATCCTGAATGACGGTGGGGTCGGTTTTGACGCGCCGCAAAATAAAGGGCGAGACCATCTGCCGCAACCGGCGCGTTGCCTCCTCGTCGCCGTACCGCTCGATGGGCAGGCCAAAGCTGGATTTGAAGCTTTGCCGCGAGCCAAGGTAGCCGGGGTTGAGAAAATGCATAATCGACCACAACTCCGACAGCCGGTTCTCAACCGGCGTGCCGGTTAGCGCCAGCCGAAATTGGGCCGGCATCTGGCGGATGGCGCGGGTCTGTTTGGCCTCCGGGTTTTTGATGTTTTGGGCCTCATCCAGCACAACACCGTACCAGTTGATTTTTTGCAGGGTGGCGGCATCGCGGCGGGCCAGGGCGTAGCTGGTCAGCACCATATCTGTGGCCGAGGCTTGCTTTATAAACTGTTTATCGCGCAGCCGGTCGCCGCCCTGGTGGACCATCGTAGTCAGCGGCGGGGCAAATCGCTGCACCTCTTTGTGCCAGTTAGCCACCACCGAGGTGGGGCAAATGAGCAGCACCGGGCCGGGCAGCGCGCCTAGCTGCTCTTTTTGGCGCAGCAGCAGGGCAATAGTCTGGATGGTTTTGCCCAGCCCCATGTCGTCGGCCAGACAGGCGCCCATACCCCAGCGTTGCAAAAAGTGCAGCCAGGAGTAGCCGTAACGCTGGTAGGGGCGCAGCGTGGCTTGCAGGCTGTCGGGCGGGGGCAGCTCTTCCAGCTTCTCGTTGCCGGTAAAGCGCGCCAGCCAATCGGCCAGCCAGCCTTCGGCCTCGATGCCCTCAACCGGCAGGCCGGCGGCGTTCTCGGCCGCGCCCAGCCCCAGCCGCAGCGCCTCTTGCAGCTCAATTTCTCCAATCTGAATTTGCCGCTGCCAGAAACGGATGGCCGCCTCGATTTGCTCCGGGTCAAGCTGGACCCACTGCCCCCGAATTTGCACCAGCGGCGATTTGAGCCTGACCAGCGCGTCGAATTCTTCTTTGGTCAGGGTGACATCCCCCAGCGATAGCTCCCACTGGTAGCGCACCAGGTTGTCAAAAGTCATTTTGCTTTTGGGGATGATATCGGCGCCGGGTTCGCTGGCCGATTTCATTTTCAGGCGGACGCCCAATCGGGCGCCGGGCTTGTTCCACCAGGGCGGCACCAAAACCCCAAAGCCGCTGGTTTCCAGCAGCGGGGCGCTTTCTCGCAGAAAGTTATAAGCCTGCGGGGTAGACAGGGACACCCCGGCGGGTTTGGCAGTTTTGAGACCCTCTTTCAGCGGGTCAAACAGGCGGGCGGCGTAACCCAGCCCGGCCAGCAGCTTTTCTTGCGGCTGCTCAAAGCGCCGGTTAAGGGTTTTGAGCGCGCTGCCTTTGCTTTGCCAGACCTGCTCCGCCGGAACCAGCAGGCTGGGGTCATCGCGGGCTTGCAGCAAAAAATGAAGCTGCCAATTTTTTTGGGTTTGAGGTTGGCTCTGTTGCAGCGGCGCTTCCAGCCGAAAAGCCACCCGAAAGGTTTTATCGCCGGCGGCGTGCAGGTTGCGCCACCACAGCCGGTGGCTCTGGTGCAGGTGTTGAAGCTGGGCCGCGGCCCCGGCCACCTGCGGGTCGGCGGCAAACAGGGCCGCCAGCCATTTGTAAACAACCTCGCGCCGACTTTTTGAGAGCGCGGGTGGCTGGCCCCACAGCCGGGCCAGGGCATCGGTGGTGGTGTTGAGAAAGGTGTCCAGCACCAGCCGGGGCGGCGGGGCCTGGTCGGGCGATTCGGCCTCGGCGCGGCAGAGAGGCGGCATGGTGTGCAGCAGCCGGGTCAGGCGGGGGCCATCCTGCGGCCCGTCGAGCACCGGCAGCCAGCGAGCGTGGAAGGCGCTGCCGCTGCGGTCGGCCTGGGCCAGCACGGGCAGCATTTTTTGCTGGGCCAGCGTTTCCAGGGCCAAATGGGCGACGTTTTGCCAGTAGCGCATGTCGGCCCCTACGGCCAGATGGGGCGGCAGTTGCTCGGCGGGCGGCAGGGCAGTGAGCAGGTAGAGCGCGTCCACCGGGGCCAGCCAGACGCCGCCCACCATCCAGCGAGCCAGCGTGGGCGGGTCGTCATCCTCCAGCTCCCAATTATGCAGCAGTTGCGGCGAAGGCTGCGGGCCGTAGCCGGTGGCAGGCAACAGCAGGGTGATAAAATTGAATTGCCGGTTGGCCGCCTGGGGGTCAATTTGGGCCAGCGTGCGGGCCGTGTTCTCCGGGGCGTCGCAAAAGGGGTGAAACTTGGGCTTTTTGCCCACCCGCCCCTTGCGTTTGGGCGACCAGATATCGGAGTTTTCCGCCCAAAAAAGCATGGCCCCTTCTTCGGTTGGCGTGGCCGGAAAATGCCAGTGAGCGTGCAGAACGCGCATAAAAATCTCCCCAAAGCTAAAGCTAATCAATAAGTATAACACAGAACGCCCGGAGCATAAAACAAGTTGAATTGTGACCGGAAGCGTCGTACAATGTCATGCAGCGTTAAAAAATTACGCCCTACCCCATCAGGAGAAAGAGCACCGCCATGAAATTATTATTTTGCCGCGCCGCCGCTATTGTAGCGATGTTACCCGTCGCTCTGGCGGCTGTTCTGTGGTTGTCTGCACCGGCCCGCGCCGACGGCCCGACCCAACCGCTGCAAGCCTGGTCGCTGGCCCCGGATGGAGCCGTGTTTGTGCTGGATGCCGAAAACCGGCTGGTCCGGCTTGACCCCGGCGATTTATCCGTGCTGGCTCAATCGGAGCCGCTGTTTGACGCGCCGGCCAATCCGCAGCAAGCATTTTTGCTGGCCGCTGCCGACCGGCTGTTTGTCGGCAATCGAACCATTTCGCAAACGCTGGCGCTGGAACAGTCAACCTTTAATTTGATTACCCGGCTGGAGCAGGCCGGCCCCATGGCCCTGGACCCTGGCCGGCGGCTGTTTATGATTCCGCAGGTGTCCAGAAATGCGCCAATTTATACCGGGCAAGTGTGGGCCTTTGAGCTGGCTAATTTAGCCCGGCCGCCGCACATCATCCCGGTCAGCGATTGTGTCTCCGGCCCTCCCGTTACCGACCCGGCCAACCGCCAACTGCTGGTACAGACACGCAACTGCTCCGGCTCGCCGCCCCACCAGCGCGATGCTTTTCACTTTTTCAACCTGGACACGCTGGCCTTTGTGGCCAAAACCGACGCCAGAGAACCCGGTCGCTTTGAGCGCCCGGCCATCGCTTCTCAAATTGGCAAAATCTTCGCCGTTTACAAGCACGCCAATGGCCTTGAGCAGCCCCTTGTGTTTGACCTGCAAGGCCGGCAACTGAGCAACGAACCAACCGCCTCGGCCTACGGCGGCGCGCCCGTGGCCGATGCCGCCGGCCAGTGGCTCTACCTTATCCGCAAACGCGGCCTGGAAGTGCGGCGCGGCGATGACCTGTCCCTGCAAAACTATTTGCCCTTCACCACCACCGCCCCGGTTGATATTGCCCTGTCGCCCACAGCCGAAACGCTATACCTGTTTGGCAACGGCTGGCTGGACGCGCTGCCCACCGCCGGGCTGCAAACGCTGGGCCTTGCGCCGGTTAGCCCCCTGCCGCAAAGCTGGCTGGAGCCGCAAAACTACCACAATGGCCAGCCTCAGCTCCGGCTCTACCCCTCGCCCGAATTTGAGGGCGATGGCGCGGCTTTTTTGCAGCTTGACCAGCCCTTTGAAACTTACTACACCAGCGATGGCGGCCAATCGTGGCGGCTGCTGTCGCCCCAAACCAAACCGCCGGGCGCAAACTATCTCCAACTTGCCTCGCTAACCATTTCGCCCGATTTCAGCCGCGACCGGGCCCTGCTTACAAGGTCTTATCCCCTGCCGTTTCGCTCAACCGATGGCGGCCAAACCTGGGCCGAATGGCAGCCCCGCCTCGCCTTTACTTCTGACCGCGACGGCAACCGCGAGATTTACGCCATGATTGAAAAAACCGGCTATTTGCAGCGCATGACCAGCAACCCCGCCGATGATGAAAATGCGGCCTGGTCGTCGGCCTGGAGCCGGCTGGCCTTTCAGAGCGACCGCAGCGGCAACTGGGACATCTTCACCATGCAGGCCGATTGCCCCCAAACCGAGTGCGACCTGCAACAGCTCACCAACCACCCCGCCGACGACATGCTGCCGGCCTGGTCGCCCAATGGCCGCTGGATTGCCTTTGTCTCGACCCGCGACGGCAACCCCGAAATTTACCTGATGGACCGGGATGGGCAACATCAGCGCCGGTTGACTTTTAACCCCACCGGCGACTGGCGTCCGGCCTGGCTGCCCAACAGCCAACAGCTTGTCTTTACCAGCGACCGCAACGGCAGCAACGATATCTTCAAACTAACTCTGCCGCAGGGCGACTCCTCTGCCGTCGAACCGGCGCTCGAACCGCTGGTGACCGGCCCCGCCGATGACCGCGACCCGACGGTGAACTATGATGGCGTCATCTCATTTCTGTCGGACCGGGGCGGGGTGATGAAGAGCTACACTTACGCCCAACCCTTTTACAGCGACCAGGCCCAAATAACGCCCTACGCCCCCAACGCCAACCCGCAGCAGGCCGAAGCGCACCCCAGTTACGCTGCCAATTATCTGATACTCACCACCGAGCAGAATGGCTCGGTAGACGTGTACCGGCTCATTTACGATACCTACACCCCGCTCACCGACTCGCCCGGCTTTGATGGCCAACCGGCGGGCGAACCGGTCTGGTGGTCGCCCGACCCATCCGCCAGCCTGGAACAATTGCAGCAGCTTATCCGGGCGCAAAGTGCGCCCCGGCCTGTCGGCGGAGATTGGGGCCAGGGCGTTATCTTTGCCGCCTCAACCGAAGAGCGGGACATCTCTTTTTACCGGGGTGAAGGCGGCTGGCTGCCCCAACCGGCAGATATCGAGGCCCTGGAAGCCGCGCTGATTCCCTTTTTGCGGCAGGCCGAGCACCCCTGGCTCAGACCTGAGCCGCCCATCTGGGAACGGGTTCCCACTTATGTGCGCCAGTATCGCGGCGTGCTGGTAGATGGCGAGCGGGTCATCTACGCCGCCTTTTTTTGCCGCGCCTTGGATGGCTGGCAAACCGAGGTCATCGACATTTTAGACGGCGGCGACTGCTACTTTCAAGTCGGTTACAACCTTGACACCAACGAGTTCATCTATTTTAGCGTCAACGGCGAATCTTGATGAGGTTTCAATACGGATGAAAAAACGGATACCCATAATCCTGCCGGCCATTTTGGGCTTGCTGCTGGGGCTGTCTGTCTGGTCTGTGCCGGCCAGCAGCCAGACACCCCAACCCGGCCTGGTGCTTTATCAACCCTATGATGAAACCGGGCGACAGTTTGCCCCGCAGATGATAGTAGCCAATACCACCGGCGCGCTGGGCCACCTGTCACTATCCCTGGTGCTGGAAAACGGGCAGCCCACCCCGCTGGCGGGTCGCGCCATTTTTCAAAGCGGCGATAACGTCCACTATCTGGTGGACCTGTCCGACGGCAGCGCCGCGCCGCTAAAGCTGCCGGCTGACGCGCAGCACGCGCCCAAACGCTTCTATTTTAACGGGCCGTGGGCCTTTGCGCATGACAGGCAAAACAGCGCGGCCTATCTGCTCAATCTGGAAAGCGGCCAATCCACCCCGCTCATCTCCCCCGCTGACGAGGCCGGCGGCCTTGAGTTTGGCCAATTCTCGCCGGATGGCCGCTACCTGCTGTTTTCGGCCAACGGCCAGGTGCGGCTGGTCCCCACCGCCAATCCCGACGCCGGTCGATTGCTGGGCCGGCAAAACAGCGCCGGGGCCGCCTTTTCCAGCAACGGCCGGCAGGTTTTGTATCAACAAACCGGCAGTGACGGCCAGGTAGAAATTGTACTGGAACCGGTGGAAGGTGGAGAACCAAAACGCATCGCCGTTGGCCCCACCTATACCCAGGCGGCCTGGGTTCCCGGCCAGCCGCAGGCGCTCATCAACCGGCCCGGCCAACTGGCGCTGCTCACTCTGGAGACCGGCCAGGAGCAGTCGCTCATCAGCGACGCCTCGCCCGGCCCATTCCAGTTCAGGTTTGGCCCCAATGCCCGCACCGTGCTGGTCAGCCAGGGGGCGTACTTTGCGCGGCTGCTGGATTTGCAGCAGGGTTCGGCGCAGCCGCTGGACTCGCTCAACGGCCACGAACCGGTGGCGGGCCGGGATGAGCTGTATCGCTGGGTCTATTTTAAGGATTTTACCGGCAGTTCCTATCTGAGCCTGGATATGACCACCGGCGAAGTTCGCCGGTTGCTTGCGCTGGAAGGCATCTCTTCGGGCCTGGGCGAAGTGACGCCGTTGCCGCCGGACGGGCGGCGGGCGCTGGTCAAAATTGAAAATGCGTTTGGCCCGGACCAATTGTGGTTGCTATCGGCTGATGGCAGCCCCGGCCAATTGCTGGCCAAAGCCGACCGGGTGCAGGGCAGCGTGTCGCCGGATAATGGCTGGGTGGCGGTTAGCCGGGTTGACTACACCCCCGCAGGAGTCGAATCCGGCGTGGAACTGGTTGAAATTGCGGGCGCTCAAACTGTGTCGCTGGGGCAGGGGTTCGGCGCTATTTGGGTGGAGATGCCGGGCAAACTGGCCGCGCTCAACAAGTCGCTTCCGGCCACGCCCCCGGTTGAGGAGCCTTTCGCCCCGGTGTGGCGCTGGCTGGGCCAAAGCGCCGGCCGGTTGGGGCCGCCCGCCGCTCCGGCGGTGGCGCAGACGGTCGCCTGGCAACGTTTTGAGGGCGGCCTGCTGCACTGGGGCTGGCCGGACGCACCAGGCCGGCCGCAAATTCACGCGCTCCTTGGCGGTCAGGCCCCATTTGAGCAGCGCTGGCAGCGCGTGGCCGATACTTTTACCGAAGGCGACCCGCCCTATCCCTGCCCCGAAAGCGGCCCGCCCCTTGGCCCGCGACGCGGTTTTGGGCAGGTCTGGTGCCAACAACCATCGCTGCGAGAGGCGCTGGGCAAACCGCTGGCCGAGGAATGGAGCGAGCCGGCCGGGTTTCAGAATTTTAGAAACGGGGTGATGCTCCACAGCCCGGCTGAAGAAAGCGTTTATCTGCTGTTTAACAATGGCGATTGGTGGAAAATAACCGTGGCTGAGATTTCGGCCCGGCAACCGTTGTGGCAAAGCTGGCCGGAGTTGGGCGCGGATTTCAAATATCTGGCCGCCGCCCCCGATGGGGCTGTGTGGGCTGTCAGGCCAACACATCTGGCCCGGTTTGAGGGGGAGGCGTGGCAGCAGTGGCCGGCGCCGGCCGGCTGGTCGCCGGATTCTTTTCAGCCGGGCAATCTGGCGGCAACGGCCAATGGCGATGTTTGGCTGGGGGCCGGCCAGGTTTATCGTTTTGACGGCAGCGGATGGACGCCCTACGGCCCGGCTGAGGGGCTGCCCGATGAGCCAATCAAAGGCATAGCCGCCGACGCCGGGGGCCGGTTGTGGGCCATTAGCAGTGCGGTGTTGAACCGTTTTGAGGGCGATGGCTGGCAGGCGGCGCCTGTGCCAGACTCGCCACGGCTGACGGGCCTGGCGGTGACGCCCGACGGCGTGGTTTGGCTGGCCATCGAGGGGAGCGCGGCGGGGGGAGTCTATCAATTTGACGGCCAAAACTGGACGCTGCACAGCCGGGCCAACCGGCCTCAATTTCCCGGCGCGCAGTACGGCCCTATTTCAATTGCTGCCGGGGGGGATAACGTTGTTTGGGCCGGCACCGACCAGGGGTGGGCGCGCTGGAACAGCCAGCAGTGGGAGTTGGTGCAGAGCAGGATTCCCGCGCCGTTCTCGTATCCGGTGGCGGTGGATGCGGCCGGAGGGGTATGGGGTCCGGCCCTGCCTGAGAGCAGAGGCTTGAATCTGAACGAAACGGGGGTGGTGTACCACAATTTCAATATCGCCTGCCGCTTTACCGCCGCCGATGGGCTAAACGGGCCGCCATTTCAGCCAATGCCCGATTTTCGCGACTCGTCGCTGTTGCGGCCCGACCGGGTGAGCGACATCGCCACGGCCCCAGATGGCAGCGTATGGTTTATTGCCGGGGGGCAAATTGCTGCTTTCAGACCGGTTGGGCCGGCGTGCAACTATGCTAACCCGGCCTGGGTGCGCGTGTCGCCATAAGCCGGGCGCTATCGAGCGACAGTTTTCCAGCGGTTAATTAACCCCTGGCGGGGCGAAAAGAAAAAGGCCAGCAAAAAGAACAGGGTGCAAACCAGCACAATGGCCGGGCCGGAGGCGACGTTTACATAAAAAGAGAGATACAACCCGGCCACTGAGCTGGCCGCGCCCACCAGCGCCGATAAAAGCATCATCATTGGCAGGCGGCGGGTTAGCAGATAGGCGGTGGCGGCGGGCGTGACCAGCATGGCGGTCATCAGGGCAATGCCGACGGTTTGCAGAGAGAGCACAATGGTAATGGCAATGAGCAGCAGCAACAGGTTGTTTAGAAAAACAATGGGCAGGCGCAGCGTTTTGGCCAGGGTCGGGTCAAACGATATGACCATAAATTCTTTGTAAAAGGCAAAAATGGCAACAAGCACCAGCGCCCCAAAAATAGCGATGAGCCATAAATCGCTGCCGGCAACGCCCAATACATTGCCAAACAAAAAGTGGGTCAAATCGGTGGTGTAGCTGCGCACCGTTGAAATCAGGGCGATGCCAAGGGCAAACATGCTCACAAAAATAACGCCGGTGGCGGTATCTTCTTTAATGCCTTCTTTGCTAATGGCCCCAATCCCCAGGGCGGTGATGATGCCGGCTGCCAACCCGCCCAAAAATAGCCAGGTCTGGTTAGCGCCGGTCAGCAGATAGGCCACGGCAACGCCCGGCAAAATGGCGTGAGCCAGAGCATTGCCAAACAGGGCCATGCCGCGCAAAATAACGTAGGTGCCCAGCACAGCACAAACAACGCCCACAATCACGGCTGCGGTTAATCCTCGCAGCATAAAAGCGTAGCCCAGCGGGTCGAGCAGCCAGGCAACAATCTCAGCCATGCGCGTGCTCCTCGCCCCCGCCGCAGCAGGTATCGCTAATAAACATAGTGCCGTTGGCGGTTTCAATCAAACGCATGCTGCCGCTGTAAGCCTGGCTCAACAACTCGGCAGTAAATACCTGGCCGGCCTGCCCCAGGGCAATCATTTTTTGGTTGATGAGCATCAGGCGGTCAAAATGTTCGGCGGCCAGATTCAGGTCGTGGGTGGCCACCATCACCGTTACCTGATGCCGCCGCAGCGCTTCCAGAATGTCAAAAATGCCCTCCTGCGACCTGACATCCAGGCCGGTGAACGGCTCATCCATCAGCATCAGTTCCGCTTCCTGGGCCAGGGCGCGGGCAATAAAAACGCGCTGCTGCTGCCCGCCCGATAGCTCGCCAATCTGGCGTTTGGCTAAATGGGCCATGCCAACCAACTCAAGCGACTGCTCGACACGCTGCCAATCCTGGCGTTTGGGTTGTTTGAACAGACCCAGCCGGCCCACGCGCCCCATCATCACCACATCGGCCACGCTGACCGGAAATTTCCAATCAACTTCGCTGCGCTGGGGCACGTAAGCAATGCAGATATGCTCGCCGGGGGCGTGTCCAAACACGTCAACCTGGCCGCGGGTGGGGGTCAACACCCCGGCAATAACGTTGAATAATGTGCTTTTGCCGGCTCCGTTTGGGCCAATTACGGCGACCCGCTCGCCCTGCCGCAACTCAAAAGAGATGTCATCGAGAGCGATGATACTATTGAATTTTACCGAGACATTCCTTAACTCCAGAATGGGCCGGGTTACATCGTGTTTGGGTGGTATGGGGCGAGTTCCTGTTGCCGTTTTGGTTTGAGCCAGTTCCATAATATTTTCCTTTGTGGCTGTCTGTGGGCCAAAAATTTTCGCGTTCTGCGCGTCTTATTTTAACGCCTGAACGATAGCGGTGGTATTGTAGCGAATATAATCCAGATAGGTTTCGGCGCCGCTGCCCGGCTGGCCCAGTGAGCCGGTGTAGAGCGGCACCAGTTGAACACCGGTATCTTCGGCCATACGCTCGGCCAGCACCGGATTTACCGTAGAGCCGACAAAAATAGCTTTGACTCCATAGTCGGCGATAGTCTGTTGTAACCGGGCCACCTCCTGCGCCGACGGTTCGGCATTGGTGCTAAAATTGGGAATGACCGCCCCAATTAATTCCAGGCCGTACCGGTCGGCAAAGTAGCCAAAGGTCTCGTGGTCGCTGACCAGTTTGCGATTTTCGGCCGGAACGTTTTCGATTTGCTGCTTGACCCACTGATCCAGTTGGGCCAGTTGGGTTTGATAATTTTGAGCGTTGGTTTGGTACGTATCGGCGTGGGCCGGGTCAAGCTGGCTCAAGGCGTAGGCAATGTTTTCAACCATAATCACGGCATTGGCCGGCGTAACCCAAATGTGCGGATCGACCCCCTCGTGAGCATGCTCTTCAGCTTCTTCCCCCTCATGCGCCTCCTCTTCCGCGTGGCCGCCAGCCGGCTCTTCTGCAAACTCTCGCGCTGCCACGTTGGCCGAAACAGCCACAACCGTCGCCTTTCCCCCGGAATTTTCAATCAATTTCTGCAAAAACGTTTCCAGATTCAACCCGTTGATAAACACAACATGGGCATCGGCTACGGCGGCGGCATCTTTTGGCGCCGGCGAAAAATTATGCGGGTCTGCGCCAATGGGCAACATAGTGGTTAGCTCAATCAAATCGCCGCCAACGTTGCCAACCATATCGCCAATAATGTTGGTAGTGGCTACTACCTTGAGCTTTTCATTGGCCCCCAGCGATACCGGGGCAAGTTCTACCGCTTCGGCAACGTGTTCTTCCTCAACAACAGCATTGCCGGATTTCTGGCCTTCTGCATCTTGGGCCGCTTGAGAAGCGCACTGCGCGGCCACCAATAGCAAGGCGCTCAAAATAACCAGCACAGAAAATATTTTAGTTTGGGTAGACATGTTAATCCCTCTTTCTAAATGAGACAAATTTTCAACTAAAGGCAGATGAAAATAATCTGTGGGTAGAATTAATGAACGATACTTTTAAAATGGCTCCCAAAAAACGCGCTGTTTCTGACCCCTCCAATGAAGACCTCAAAGGTATTTGAAACCTTTGAGGTCTGGAGTAGCTCCTAAACAATCGCTTGTAAATGAGACTTTATCTCATTTACTGGTTAAAGAATAAGGCAAAATTTGCGGTTTATAATTGAGATTTCTTCTCAATTATGGATTTGTTTTATTTTTTGTCAAATCTGGGGCAAGGATGTTGAATTTGACGCTAAAGCTGCGAGAGGCGTCTGATTTTGGGTAGTTTGATTCGGCCAACGGTTAGCAATACGCCGGCCAGCACGGCGGCGCCCCCCACAAGCTGCCGGGGCGTGGGCCACACGTCGAACAAAAACATGGTCCAGCCAATGGCGGCCACCGGGCTGAGCGTCAAAATAATGGTGTGCAGGCTTAAGTTCAACCGGCGCAGCGCCAGGTAATACAGCCCCCGGCTGATGGTAATATCTAGCGTGCCGGCCAAAATTAGCAGCAGCCAGGCCTGCCAGCCCGGCCAAACCAGTACGCCCTGCCCAATGCCAAATAAAAACAAGAATCCGGTGGTGCAGATGAGTCGAAACAGAAAAAAATCGGCCAGGCCGATATTGGCGCTGTAACGTTTAACCAGGGCCGCATGAAGGGCATAGGCAAAGGTTGAAATCAGCACCAGCAGGCTGCCCAGGCGCAGATAATCGCCCGGTTGAAAGGAGATGATGAAAACCCCGGCAATGGCGATAACCGCTCCCATAAGCTGCCAGCGGGTGAAACGCTCGCGCAGCCAGATAAGCCCCAACCCCACCCCAAACAATATTGACATTTTGCTCAGCAGCGAGGCCGTGCCGGGGTCAATAAAGGCCACCGAGGTGTAATTGAGGGCATTGCTGGTTGCCACTAAAAACCCAATCGCCAGAAAAAACCAGATGTGCCGGCGCAGCACCGCCCAGCGAATCTCGTCCCAGATGGTCAAAAAAACAGCCACCTGTACGGTGCCAATGGCCAGCACATACATGGCCGAGGTAGTGGGCGGCAGGTAGGGCAGCAACATACGAGCCAGAACAAAATGGAGGCTGTCAAAAATCAGCAACAGCAAAACAATCAGAGGGGTGTTTTCAAGGCGCGCCGGTTGGGAGGCAAGCGCCAGTGGTTTGTTGCTCAATGTTTTTCTCCGGGCCAACAAAATAAAAAATGATAATATCACGTTTTGCCGGTGGGTCAATAAGGCGCTTGCAAAAGCCAGTTATAACGATTACAATCAGCCCCGGAGGTGAATATTTATGACTATAACCGGCATTACCTTGCAGGATATTTACCTGGCCCGGCAAACCATTGCCCCTATCGCCAAAAAAACGCCGTTACTCAAATCGACCCCTCTGAGCGAGCGAGCCGGGGCGGCGGTGTATCTAAAACTGGAGACGATGCAGGAAATCGGCGCATTCAAGGTGCGGGGCGCGGCCAACAAAATTCTCAACCTGTTACCGGCGCAGCAACAAAAAGGCGTGGTAACGGCCTCGACCGGCAACCATGGGCGCGCCGTGGCCTACGTGTCGCAACAGTTGGGCCTTAATGCCGCCGTTTGCATTTCTGAGCGAGTGCCCCGCAACAAGGTTGAGGCCCTGCGCCGGCTGCGGGCCGAAGTAGTCATCCACGGCCAGAGCCAGGACGAGGCCGAAGCGCGCGCCCGCCAGATTGAGCAGGAACGCGGGGCCGCGATGATTCCTCCCTTTGACGACCCGCACATCATCGCCGGGCAGGGAACTATTGGCCTGGAACTGCTGGAGGAACTGCCCCAAATTGACGCCGCGCTGGTGCCCCTTTCCGGCGGCGGGCTGATTGCCGGCATTGCTCTGGCGCTCAAATCGGCCAACCCCCACATTCGGGTTATTGGCCTGTCGATGGAGCGGGCGGCGGTGATGTACCACAGTTTGCAGGCCGGCCAACCCGTCCAGATGCCGGAAGAGGCTACCCTGGCCGACAGCCTGCAAGGGGGCATTGGCCTGAACAACCGCTACACCTTTCGGCTGGTCCAACAATATGTTGATGATATCATTTTGCTATCCGAAGCAGAAATTGCGGCGGGGATGGCCTACGCCTTTTTAGAGCATCATCTGGTGTTAGAAGGGGCCGGCGCTGTGGGCGTGGCCGCGCTGCTGCATCAAAAAATTGCCAACCCCGGCAACCATGTGGCCCTGATACTCAGCGGCGGCAATGTTGACATGCCAACCTTGCTGGAGGTTACGCAAGAGTATCAAAAGATTGGAGATTAGCGCTTGGAAATTGACCCAAACTCCCCCCAGTTTTTGGACGCTATGCGAGACTTCCGGCGGGCGCGGCAGCGAGCCGTTTTTGAAAATATTATGGCCTACCTCACCGGCAAATCCGCCGACCTGCTGGCCTACGATGACGTGCGCGAGCAGCTCAAAGCCGGAAAATCGGTTACGCGGGGGTTACAAGAGATTCCCCTGGACGCCATTGTGGGCAGCGCCGGTCGCTACACCGATTTTACCCGCAGCTTTTTGCCCCGCACCGAAAACAGCCAGCATCGCTGGGCCGAGGTGAAAGCAGCCATTGAGGCCATGGGTGAAATTCCGCCCATCATCGTTTACAAAATTGACCAATCCTACTTTGTGCTGGATGGCAATCATCGGGTGTCGATTGCCCGGCAGTTGGGCAAAACGCACATTCCGGCCTATGTTACCGAGATTCAAACCGACGTGCCCCTTTCGCCCGATGTGCAGCCCGACGAGTTGATTTGCAAAGCCCGCTATGCTGAATTTTTAGAGCAGACCTGCCTCAAGCAATATCGCCCCGAAGCCAATTTAGAGGTAACGGCCCCCGGTCAATACCGGTTGCTTGAAGAGCAAATTGATTTTCACCATCATTGGCTTGAGCAAAAAAAGGGGCGAGAAATTCCCTACCGGCAAGCCGTAACCCACTGGTATGATAAAGTCTACCTGCCGGTCATTCACATTATCCGGGCGCGCGGCATTTTGCGATACTTTCCGCACCGCACCGAAACCGATTTGTACGTGTGGATTTTTCAACATCAGGAGGAATTGAAGAACTGCCTGGGCTGGGAGGTTGACCCCGCCGCCGCCGCCAACGACCTGGTGACGCAATTCAGCCACCGGCCCCGGCAAATCTTCCGGCGGGTCAAAGAAAAATTAATCGACGCGCTGACGCCCGATCCATTGGAGGCCGGGCCGCCGCCCGGCCAGTGGCGCAAAGAGCTGCTGCCGACCCATCACACCAGCCATCTTTTTGTTGACACCCTCTGCCTGGTGCCGCTTCGCAACCACCAGCCGGTGTGGCAGGCTGTTGAGCAGGCCGCCATTGTGGCGCAGCGCGAGGCAGGCCGGCTACACGGGCTGCACGTGCCCTCTGCCCGCCAAAAAGATAGCCGGGCAGCGCAGCGGCTGCAAGCAGAATTTGAGCGGCGCTGCCAGGCGGCCAACATTTCCGGCGAGTTAGCCATTGAAACAGGCAACGCCACTCGCAAACTGTGCGACCGCGCCCGCTGGGCCGATTTGGTGGTGGTTACAATTTCTCAGCCGCCCCGGCCCCGGCCCCTGGCCCGCCTGAGTTCCGACTTTGGCACGCTCGTCCGGCGCTGCCCCCGGCCGGTGCTGGCCGTGCCGGGCAGCGTGTCCCCCCTGAACCGGGCGCTGCTGGCCTATGATGGCAGCCCCAAAGCCAACGAGGCCCTCTTTGTGGCCGCTTATCTGGCCGGCAAATGGCAAATTCCCCTGACGGTTGTTACCGTGCTGGAAAAAGACTACATTACTGCCGGCGCGCTGGCCCGCGCCCAACAATATCTTGAGTCTCGCCATGTGGCAGCCGATTTTACGCAGGCCGAAGGCGTTATTGCCCAGGCCATCATCAATACCGCCGAGCGCCACGAGTCTGATTTTATTATTATGGGCGGCTACGGCTTTAACCCGGTGATGGAAGTGGTGCTGGGCAGCGAGGTTGACGAAATTTTGCGGGCCAAACGCTGGCCGGTGCTGATTTGCCGCTGATTACGACTCAATCGGCATGCCCAGCCCGGCTTTTTGCGCTTTTTGATAGGCCAGCAGGGCAATGGCCGTATCCTGCACGCCGGTGCCGGTCAGGTCGCAAATGGTAATTTGCTCATCATTTTGACGCCCGGGGCTGCGCCCGGCGGTAATCTCGCCCAGTTCGGTAATTGGGTCATTTTCTGAAATAACGCCTGCTGCCAGGGCATGGTGTAGTTCGCCCAGCCGAAACGCCTGCGATTTCCGGTCGCAGACCAGCAGGTCGGCCCGGCCCAATGCGCCGGCGTGCAGTTCCTGCTTCTCTTCCGCATCAGACCCCATAGCGGTGATGTGCAGGCCGGGGTGCAGCCATTCGGCTTTGAGGTAGGGTTGTTTGGCCGGCGTGGTGGTGACTACCAGCTCGCTGCCGCGCACTACGGCCTCGGCGCTACCGGCTTTGATAATTTCGACCCCCAACTCCGGCGTCATTTCCCGGATGTAGCGGTCAACTTTTTCAGCCGCGCGGCTGTAGACCAGCAGCCGGTTAAAGTTGCGCACCAGTTTGAGCGCCCGCATCTGAAAGCGGGCCTGCGCCCCGGCCCCGATGACGCCGGCGGTATCGAGCCGGGCTTTAGCCAGATATTTGGCGGCAATGGCTCCGGCGGCCCCGGTGCGCACATCGGTTAGATAGCCGTTGTCCAGCAGCAGCGCCTGCGGAAAGCCAATTTTGGCGCTGAGTAAAATCATCAACCCGCCCAGGCTGGGCAGCCCAAGTTTGTCATTATCAAAAAAGCCGGAAGACATTTTGACGGCAAAACTATCCAGCCCTTGCAGGTAGGCGGTTTTGATATCCACTTCGCCGTTGTTTTCGGGCACATCAACCCGCATAATGGGCGGCATGCTGGCTTTGCCATTGGCCAGGCGGGTAAAGCCATCCTCCACAGCGGCCAGCGCCTCGTGGTCTATATTGACGCATTGCCGAATTTCGGCTTCGGTAAGAATGGTGATTTGCATAGATGCTCCTGCTTTTTGTTGGCTCGGTTCCTGTGGAATTTAGGGGGCAGCGGCAACGTGTTGCGTCTTGTGTATTCTGTTTACTCACGCAACACATAATACCCAATACGTTACATCATTGCTCAATTATCCCAACCATGCTCTGCTGCTCTGCTTTAATAGACGGTCCTCCTAATGCCTCAACACCGCATTGAAGAAAGATTTGGTGCGCTCGTTTTGGGGGTTATCAAAAATCTGTTTGGGCGGGCCTTGCTCAACCACCTGGCCTTTATCAAAAAAGACCACCCGGTCCGAAACCTCGCGGGCAAAGCCCATCTCATGCGTTACCAGCAGCATGGCCATTTCGCCTTCTTCGGCCAGCTCGCGGATTACGTTGAGCACCTCGCCCACCAGTTCCGGGTCCAGCGCCGATGTCACCTCATCAAACAGCATCACTTTGGGCCGCATGGCCAGAGCGCGGGCAATAGCCACCCGCTGCTTTTGGCCGCCCGATAACTGCGAAGGGTAGTGTTCCAGCTTGTCGCCCAACCCAACTTTGTTGAGCAGTTCCACGGCGCGTTGCTCGGCGTCGCCTTTGGGCATTTTTAGCACGTGGATAGGCGCTTCGGTGACGTTGCGCAGGGCAGTCATATGCGGAAACAGGTTGAAGTGTTGAAAGACCATGCCAATTTTGCCGCGCACTTTGCGCAAGTGCTTCTCGTTGGCTTCAACCAGCTTGCCGTTGACTTCCCGATGCCACAGCGGTTCGCCATCAACCCAAATAACGCCATCGTTGGGCTTTTCAAGGGTCATCAACACCCGCAGAATGGTGGTTTTGCCGGAGCCGCTTGGCCCCACAATTGTTACCTTTTCAGCCGGAGCAACATCAAAATCCAGTTGGCGCAACACGGTCAATTCGCCAAAGGATTTGGTTACTTTTTCAAATTTTACAATGGGTTGTTGATTATTTCCTTGCATAGCGTTTCTCCAATCTTTGCACAATTAAGGCCGAGGGGTAACTGATTAAAAAGTAGAGCGCGCCGGCCATGGTAAACGGCTCTAAAAAGCGGAAGGAATTGGTGCCGATAATTCTGGCCGACAGCGTCAACTCTACCACCGTAATGGCCGAAAGCTGGGCCGACTCTTTGAACATGGCCACCAGATAATTACCCAGCGCCGGAATCATGGGCGGGATGGCCTGCGGCAAAATAATGCCCAGCCAGGTGCGGGTAGGCGAAAAGTTCAACGCCCTGGATGCCTCCCACTGGCCGCTATCAATGGCGTCGATGCCGGCCCGGTAAACTTCGGAGGTGTAGGTGCCATAGTGCAACCCCAGGGCAAAGGTGCCCACAATAAAGGCCGGCATTCTGAGGCCGTAACGGGGCAGCACAAAAAAGAAGATGTAAAGCTGCACCAGCAGCGGCGTGCTGCGAATAAATTCAACCAGGCCGCCCACCGGCTGGGCAATCCAGGGGTTATCGCTGCGGCGGCCCAGCGCCAGCAGCAGCCCTAAAATAGCCGCCAAAATAAAGGCCGCAAAGGTAACTTCAATGGTGGTAACCAGCCCGCGCAGCAGCGTGGGCATAAATTCTACAGCATATTCCCAATCGAAAAATTGTGTCATTATTCCCTCCTCCTCAGGTTGCCCACTGTCGCCGGCGTTCCAGCCAGCGCACGCCCAGCGTGAGCGGGTAGGCCAGCAAGAAATAGATGAACAGAATCAACAAAAAGACCTCGGTGGTACGCCCTACCGATTGCCGCAGCGATAACGCCTGAAAGGTTATATCCGACAGGGTAATCAGCGATACCAGCGAGGTTGCCTTGAGCAATTCTATCAACAGGTTGCCAAAGGGGGGCAAAATGCGCACCATTGCTTGGGGAATAATGACCCGGCGCATCATCAGGCCGGGCGACATGTTCAGCGCAGTCGAGGCTTCAATTTGCCCTTTGGGGATGGCCCCAATTGCGCCGCGCACTACCTCGGCGCCGTAAGCGCCTACATTCAACCCCAGGGCCAAAATACCCGCCTGCAAAGGGGTCAGGCTAAGGTTGAACGGTGGCAGAGGCAGCACAAAAAATATCCAAAACAACTGCACCAAAATAGAGGTGCCCCGAAAGATTTCCACGTAAAAACCGGTGATGGTTCTGATAAAAATGTTTTTTGACGCTCTGGCAACGCCGGCAACCAGAGCCACCGCCAGGGCCAAAGCAGCGCCGGCCAGCGTCAACTGAATGGTGATGGCGAGTCCGCGCAGCAGCGCCGGCAGCAGGTCGAACGGCGGTGTTTCGGGCGAGTTCACCATAATCTCCACGCCGATGGCAATGCCAATGGCCAGCACGCCAATAAGATAGAAAATATAATTTCTTATCCTGATGGCTAAGTTTTGTTCTTTCTGCATAATCCCTCCTCTCTTTTGGGTACTTGCTTTGAAATCCGTTTAGCGATAACTACACAATTTGCAGGTGTTGCGGTGTGGTGGTCAACACTTCGCAGCCGGCCTCGGTGAGCAGGGCAGTGTTAGAAACAAAATAATCGCCCCGGCCGCTCCCCATCAACCAGCTCAACAGATGAAACGTCATCCCGGCCTGCAACTGCAAATCGCTATCGTGGCGCAGGCCGGTTACCATACTGCCCCCCACCCAACTGGGCGGAAAGCCAATACCCACCAGATAGCCGCAGTGATGCCGCCGGTAGTGGCTCAACCCGGCCCGGTCTACCTGATTTTGCCAGGCCCGGTACACCTCTCTGGCCAATACGCCGGGCCGCATTGCCTGCGCCACGCTATTGAAGGCGTCGAGGCAAATCTGCTCAATGAAGTCCGTTTCCGGCGGCGCTTGCTGCACAAAAAGCAACCGGCCCATTGGCGCGTGATAGCGGCGCGCGCAGCCCGAAAGCTCCACAAACAGGGCGTCGCCCGGCTCAAGCGCGCGGCTGCTCCAGGTGGTGTGCTCCTCGCCCAGCCGGGGCGTAGAGCGAATAAAGGGCGCAAAGCCGGGATACTCGCCGCCGGCCAGCACCATAGCCCGCTGCACCTCGGCGGCAATTTCACGCTCGCTCACGCCGGCGCCGGCGGTGTTGATGGCGGCCTGCATCATGGCGTCGCTCACGGCGGCAGCCTGCCGCACGCAGGCCAGCTCGCGGGGCGATTTAATCAACCGTAACGCATCAACCAGGCCAGAGGCATCGGCAAAAGAGGCCCGGGGCAGCGCAGCAACCACGCCCTCTAAAATTTGGGGCGGCAAAAACAGGCTCTTTTTTTCGACTCCCAGCCGGGCGGCGCTCAAACCCAACTGCTGCAATGTTTGACCCGTAACAGCGGCGGGGTCATCGCTATCGGCAAAGCCCACAAACCGAACCCGGTCGCCCAGTTGATTTTCTACCGTGACCCGCTCCATGGCGCGGGCAATGAGCGTCGGCCGGCCATCGAGCGGCACAATCAGCAGGTGACAGGCAAAATAACCCTGGTGGTCCAGCCCGGACAGGTAATAAATATTTTCCGGCGTGGAGATGAGACAGGCATCCAGGTTACGCCCGGCCATTTGCCGCCGGACATGCCGCCATCGCGCGGCGTATTCTTCATCAGGGAAAAAAGGCAACTCAACCATTACACCTTGCCCAAAAAGCGCGTCTCTTCTGCAATCGCCGTATCCGGCGACAGGCTGCGCCAGCGGAAGCGCTCCAGATATGGATTGGGCTGTCCTTCAACCGCATCAGCGACCAGTTGGCCCAGTACCGGCGCAAATTTAAAGGCGTGGCCGCTGCCGCCGCCGGCCACCAGCAATCCTGGCCGCTCCGGGTGGTGGTCAATCCAGAAATGGCCGTCGAGCGTGTCGCAATACAGGCAAAAGTGCGAGGCCGCGATGGGAGCGCCGGCCAGCGCCGGAAAGGTTTGGGGTAAAAAGCGGCGCAACTGATTGACCTCTTTGGCCGTAATATCCCGGCCGGCGTCGGGGTGCAGGGGCTGGCCGGGGCCGTGATTGGTTATTTTTATGACTCCCGCCCGCGGGTGCAGCGGAAAGCCGTACCAGCCGGTCCGGCTCACATCGGCGGAAAAGACGGTAAATTTGGGCGGCTCAAACAGCGCCGGTTCAGCCGGTTTCAAATGAAAGACAGGCTGCCCCACAACGCGCATCTGCCGCGCCAGTTCCGGCGCCAGCAGGGGCGTCCAGGCCCCGGCAGCGATGATGGTTTGCCGGGCCTCAAACTGCTCACCTTCACGAGTGGTAATTCCGGCGACTCGGCCCTGCCGCTCTACCAGCGCCGCCGCCGTTTGGCCGGAATGAAAACTTACCCCTAACCGCGAGGCCTGTTTAATCAGTTGCTCTACCACCTGGCCGCTTTCGGCGTAGCCGCTGTTGGCGTTAAAGTAGCCATCCTGGTAGGTTTCGGCTTTCCAGGCCGGAAAACGGCGGGCAATCTCGGCCTGGGTCAACCGCTCAACGGCGTAGCCTTTGGCTTGCAGCCGATGGTAGCTCTCGTACTCAAAGCTGCCGGGCAACATGGGGCGGCGGGTGAGCATAGTCAGTCCAACTTCGTGGTAGAGGGGTTCGGGCCACTCCTCGTTCCAGCGCAGCCAGCCGGCGCGTGACTCCTCGGCCAGGGTCATGTAAGCGTCGTCCGCGCCGTACTCCACCCGGACCACTTTGCTGATATCGGTTGAGGCGGCTTGCGGACGCGGCAGCGGGCCGGGGTCGGTAATTTTGACGCTGTAACCGCGCCCGGCCAGCGCCAGCGCGGTAGTTACGCCAAAAATGCCGGCACCCACAATCAGGATGTCTGATTTAGCTGTCACAGGTTTTACTTTCTACAGGTTGAAACAGACCAACTTGGGTTCGGTCATCTCTTCCAGAGCAAAACGAACGCCTTCGCGCCCCAGGCCGGAGCCTTTGACGCCGCCAAAGGGCATGGCGTCGATGCGGTAGTCGGTGCTGTCGTTCACCATCACGCCGCCGCAGTGCAGCCGTTTTGAGGCTTCAAAGGCAGTGTTGAGATTTTGGGTAAAGATACCGGCCTGCAAGCCGTAGTCCACATCATTGGCGCGATGGATGGCTTCGTCCAGGGTGTCAAAGCGATACAGAATTGTGACCGGGCCGTAAATTTCCTCGCGGGCCAGGGCGCAATCGGCGGGCAGGTTAGCCAGCACGGTGGGGGCGTAAAATGCGCCGGAACGCTCGCCGCCGGTCAGCAGGGTTGCGCCTTTTGCCAGGGCCTCGTTGACCATATTTTCCACGCGAATGGCCTCTTTTTCGTTAATCAACGGCCCCATATCGGTTGACTCGTCCAGCTTGTCGCCTACTTTGTAACGTTCGGCGGCGGCCACAAAACGGCGGGCAAACTGGTCGTAAATATCGGCGTGCAGCAGCAAGCGCTGCACGTGCAGGCAGTTTTGGCCGGCGGCCCAAAACGCGCCGCTCACGTTGGCTTGCACGGCCAAATCCAGGTCGGCATCGGGCATTACAATTACCGGCGAGTTGCTGCCCAATTCCATGCCAATTTTCTTTAGCCCGGCTTTGCGGGTGATGGCTTCGCCGGTGGGCAGGCCGCCGGTAAAGGATATCATCCGCACGCGGGGGTCTGTAACCAGCACGTCGCCCACCTGGCGGCCGGGGCCGGGCAGAACTTGCAGCACTCCGGCGGGCAGGCCGGCGCTGTGGATGGCTTTGGCCAGATAGAGCGCGCTGAGCGGCGTTTTGGAATCGGGCTTGACGATGATAGCGTTGCCGGCGGCAATAGCCGGCCCAACTTTATGGGCCACCAGATTGAGCGGGTCGTTAAAGGGGGTAATCGCGCCGATAATGCCAATGGGTTCGCGGGTGTAGTAGCCCAGCCGATTTTCGCTGCCGGGCATCTGGTCAAAGGGGATGGTTTCGCCCGACAGGTGGCGGGCTTCTTCGGCGCTGAGGCGGATGGTTTCGATGCAGCGGGTAACTTCTTTGCGGGCTTCGCGGATGGTTTTGATGCCTTCCTGGGCAATGATGCGGGCGTATTGCTCGTGCTGCTCGGCCAGGGTGCTGGCGGTTTGTCGTAAAATGGACATGCGCTGGTGGAGCGGCATCGCTCGCGCCCGCTCAAAACCAGCCATGGCGGCCTCGACGGCCGCTTTCATATCCTCCGCCGAGGCTTGCGGCACGGTGTCAACCAAACTGTTATCCTGGGGGTTGCGAACCTCCAGCTTTTGGGGCCGGTCAACCCACTCTCCGTTGAGCAACATCCTCATGATAGAATTACCTCTTG
>CAZAPG010000013.1:101287-139957 GCA_964486935.1 uncultured Caldilineaceae bacterium
GCGCGATTCGTCTTCCGTCCCTCGTCCTTTACTCATTTGCGGGTTTGGGGCCTGGCCGGGTTGTTTCGTATTTCCGATGAATCGCCAGCAAATCGGCTAACAGGGCATAGCCGGTTTCCATACGCCCGGCGCCCGGCCCCACCAGAGTAACATCGCCCAACAGATTGGTGGTGTAGGTGATGGCGTTGGTGGCCCCGCCAATGGAGGCCAGCGGGTGGTCCAGCGGAAGGCGCTGCGGGCGCACGCTGGCCGTTACGCTGCCGTTTTTCTTTTCCACCGCGCCGATGAGTTTCCAGCGCTGGTTGGCGGCTTTGGCCCCGGCAATATCGGCGGGGGTGAGTTGGGTAATCCCCTGGCAGGACACATCGGCCATCGTCAGGGGGACGCTCATGAGCAGGTTGGCAATAATCACCACCTTGCCGGCGGCGTCGTGGCCCTCTACATCGCCGGTGGGGTCGGCCTCGGCGTAGCCAAGTTTCTGCGCTTGAGACAGGGCTTCTTGATAGGTTGCGCCCTGCTCCATTTGGGTGAGAATGTAATTGGTGGTGCCGTTGAGAATTCCCTGAATTTTGGTAACGCCGGCGCCGGCCAAAAGCTCCTGCCCAAACCGCAGCGCGGGCGTGCCGCTCATCACCGTGCCTTCCACGCCAATTTCAACATTGTTTGCCTGAGCCAGCGTTATCAATTGGGGGTAGTGCAGGGCGATAGGGCCTTTGTTGGTAGTGATGACATGCTTGCCGTGCTTCAGCGCAGCGCGGAGATGGGTCAGGGCCGGTTCGCCGGTTTTCAAATCGGTGTAACTGATTTCGATAATTACGTTGGCGTTGGTAGCGGTAATGGTTTTGAGGGCATCCCAACCCCGGTGCGGCGCGGACAGGCTCTTTAAATCGCCGGGGGTTTTTACAGCATCGAGCAGTTCTGTTACCTTAAGGCCGGCGGGGTTATAAAGACTCCCTTTCAGCACGTCGCTAACGGCCACAATTTGAATGTTGGCCCCAAATTGCCGGGCCAGCGTGTCGGCCTGTTCCCGCAAAATTTGGGCAAAGCCTTGCCCCACGTTGCCAAAGCCAATTAACGCTAACCGATAGTCTCCCATCAGTATTTACCTCTACTTAATAAATGCCAGTGCTCGCTTTAAGTCGTCAATCAAATCTTCTGTATCTTCAATGCCCGCCGAATAGCGAATGAGCGTTTCGGGGATGCCCATGGCCTCGCGCTCGGCGGCGGTGCTTTCAACGTGGCTGGTAGTGGCCGGCGGGCCGACGATGGTTTCAACCGCCCCCAGGTTGGCGGCGGCGTGGGCGTAACGCAGCCGGGGCAGAAACTTTTTGACAATTTCAAAGTTGTTACCCTTGAGCATAAAACTGAGCATGCCGCCAAAGCCGCGCATTTGTTTTTTGGCAATATCATGGTGAGTGTGCGATTCCAGGCCGGGGTAAAAAACCCGCTCGATGGCCGGGTGGGATTCTAAAAATTGAGCAATCTTCATGGCGCTCTCGTTTTGCTGGCGGATGCGCAGGTGCAGCGTTTTCATGCCGCGCAGCAGCAGGTAGGCGGCCATGGGGTGCAGGGTAGCGCCGTTAATCTCGCGGTAGTGGTATATCTGGTCTACTAAATCTTTGCGCCCGCAAATTACGCCGCCCAGGGCGTCGGCATGTCCGCCCAAAAATTTGGTGGCGCTGTGCAGCACCAAATCGGCCCCCAGTTGCAGCGGGTTCTGGTTGATGGGCGTGGCAAAGGTGTTATCGACAATGACGATGGCCCCCACTTTGTGCCCGGCCTGGGCCAGCCGGGCCAGGTCCATCACTTTTACGGTGGGGTTGGTGGGGCTTTCCAAATAGAGCACCCGGCAGCCTTTGGCAATTTCGGCCTCAATTTGCGCGTGGTCGGTGGTATCGCACAGTTGGGCATCTACCTTGAAGCGGGGCAAAAACTCAAGGAAGATCTTGTTGGTGCCGCCGTAAGTATCCTTGACCGAAACCACCCGGTCGCCGGGCGAGAGGAAGGTGAAGAGGGCGCTGCTGATAATGCCCATGCCGGTTGAGGCGCTGGTGGCGGCTTCGGCGTTTTCCAGCAGCCGTACTTTTTCTTCAAACACGTGGACGGTGGGGTTGGTGTTGCGGCCATAAATGTGGCCTGTTTCCTGGCCCAGGGCGACCCGCAGCCACTGGTCCACATCTTTGTAGCCAAATGAAACGCTATGCACCACAGGCACCTGAGTAGCGCCTTGCAGCAAATATTCATCCTCGCCGGCCCAAACCGAGAGCGTGCCCTGGCGGGGTTGATTGTTGTCAGCCATAGATGGTTTGCTCCTCTGAAAATAAAATTACGCAGAGTTACCCGGAGACCTCACAAAGCCACACAGAGAAATATTAAAAAACTTTGTGTCGCTCTGTGTCATCTTTGCGTTCTCTGTGTTCCTGATTTTCATTCTCGGCGCTGCGCCGTAGGCTCGGTCACACTCCTGAGAAAATTGCTAACTGGCTATGATAACGAGGCGTTTGAGGCCACGTTCCACGCCCTACGTTCCACGCGCCCGAAACCGTGGAACGCAGGACGTGGTCTGAATTATGCTAATTGATATCGGCGTAGGCGTTTGGGCAGAGGTCTTCGGCGGTTACATCGCCGGGGTCGGCTCCTGCGTCAAAGCCTTCAAACTGGCTGATAATTTCGACCAGTTTGCCCTCGTCCTTGAGCTTTTGCAGCCCCTGGTTGAAAGCCTGGCGGAAATCCTCATCTTCAAAGCGGAAGGCCGCCGCGCCAAAGTTAATGGCTTCTTCGCCGTCAATGACGGGTTGTTCAAACGGTTCGGCAATCTCAAAATTGGGGTCGTCCGTCACTTGCAGCAGCTTGATCAGCGTCGGGCGGGTGCCGGTCCAGGCGTCAATCTGGCCCGCTTGCAGCCCGGCCATGCCAGAGGGGTCATCCGGGAAGGTCACAATCTGGTCTTCTGACACGCCGACGTTCAATAACATGTCGTACTCAAGATAGCCGGCGCCGGTGCCGATTTTCACATCGGGGTTGGCGGCGATATCTTCGTAGCTGCCCAGGTTGAGCGGGTTGCCGGCCTCAACAATCAGAGCCTCGCCAATTTTGTATTCGGGGTCGGCAAAGAGCACCTGCTCGCAGCGGGTGGGGTTGACATACATGCCGGCGGTAATGACATCAAAGCGCCCGGCTTGCAGCCCCGGAATCAGCGAGCCAAACTCGGTCAGCACGCCTTCCATCTCTTCGATGCCCATTTCTTGCAGCACCGCGCGGGCCACTTCAACTGCCTCGCCAGAGAGGGTACCATCGGGTTCGGTGTAAGCATACGGGTTTTCATTGGCAAAGCCAACGCGTACCACGCCTTCTTGCAGGGCGCGTTCAAATGCGCCACCCGGAACCGGCTCAATAACGGTCATACTGGCTTCTTCTTCGGCCATGGATTCCTCTTCGGCCATGGCTGACTCGCCGGCTGCGGCGGCTTCATCGGTGAGGATATCGGCGTAGGCGTCGGGGCACAGGTCAAGCACGGTGGTATCGCCGGGCAGCGCGCCCTCATCAAAACCTTCAAATTGGCCAATCAGGTCAATCAACCTGCCTTCTGCTTTTAACTTGCGTAACCCTTCATTAAATCTGTTTCGCAGTTCGATATCTTCAAAGCGGAAGGCCGCCGCGCCATAATTAATGGCCGGCTCGCCGTCGATGACGGGTTGTTCAAACGGTTCGGCAATCTCAAAATTGGGGTCGTCCGTCACTTGCAGCAGCTTGATCAGCGTCGGGCGGGTGCCGGTCCAGGCGTCAATCTGGCCCGCTTGCAGCCCGGCCATGCCAGAGGGGTCATCCGGGAAGGTCACAATCTGGTCTTCTGACACGCCGACGTTCAATAACATGTCGTACTCAAGATAGCCGGCGCCGGTGCCGATTTTCACATCGGGGTTGGCGGCGATATCTTCGTAGCTGCCCAGGTTGAGCGGGTTGCCGGCCTCAACAATCAGAGCCTCGCCAATTTTGTATTCGGGGTCGGCAAAGAGCACCTGCTCGCAGCGGGTGGGGTTGACATACATGCCGGCGGTAATGACATCAAAGCGCCCGGCCTGCAACCCGGGGATCAGCGAGCCGAATTCGGTTAACACGCCTTCCATCTCTTCGATGCCCATTTCTTCAAACACGGCGCGGGCCACTTCAACCGCCTCGCCAGAGAGGGTACCATCGGGCCTGGCAAAGGCATATGGATTTTCGTTAGCAAAGCCAACCCGAATCACGCCCTCGCGGGTGACGCGCGCCAGGGTGGATTCTTCGGCGGCTTCCTGTTCTACCTCAACGGTAACAACTTTTTCTACTTCTTTAACAACTTCTTTTTCAACCTCAACCTCAACCGTTTCAACAACGGTCACTTCTTTCTCTTTTTCTACCACAACGGTTTCCACAACCCGTTCTGGCGTGGCAGCTCCGCCGCAGGCGGCAACCAAAGCGAGCATTATGGCTACAGCCAATAACAAAAATATGCTTCTAAATTTCACTTTCTAAATCCTCCTCTGCTATTTCTAAATAACTAAATTCGCAAAACCCCTTGTCGATATTGGCTCCTAATTTATAACATTAGCCTCACCCCCTTGCGCCGGTGGCTTCTATCTGCCATATGTGGTTAGTTGGATGCTTGTCGAATATTACCCTCACCCAGGTAACGCTGAATGCGGCTTAACGACATAGAAATGTGGTCGCGTCGAATTTCGCCCACGCGCTTCATATCACCATCGCGCAGGGCCGTGGCAATCTGTTTTATCTCCTCGCACATAAAATCAACTTCTTCAGGCCAGTTCATATCGGGCAAAATTTGGGGCCAAACTCTGGCGGTTTGGTAATAGAGGCGGTCGGAAATTTCGCGGAGGGGTTTGTTACCAATAAACCGCATGAGCGCGTCATTAAATTCCATATTAATGCGTCCCAACTCTTCAAAGTTACGTTGGTGGCGCATGGTTTCGCAGCGCGCCAGCAGGGTGTCGAGCAGAGCCAGGTCGCCGTCAACCGCCGGGGTTGGCGATAATTCGCCAATCAGTTCAGCCAGTTTGATGCGTAAAAGGTAAACCTCTTTGAGCGACTTTAAATCGGCGGTGGTGACGAGCGTACCCATACCCTGTTTGCTATTGACCAATCCTTCGTACTCTAACTGCCGTAAAATCCGGCGCATTGGGGTTCGGCTGATGCCAAATTCAGCCGCCAGAGCATTTTCGCTGAGTAATTCCCCCGGCGCGTATTGCAGTAGACAGATTCGCTCCCGAATTTGCTTGTAAATTTCCTGAATTTGAGATTCTGAAACGTTTTTATTCAATGCTATCTAACCTGTAAGCGGGGATTAAGAAAGGGTTTGACTTCTGGCTAGAAACTTATATAATGAGGTCAAAATCAAGTTAAATACAACTTAAATACAAGTTAGACCCAAGATTAGCACAAGCTATCGGGTTTGTCAAATAATTGAGGAGAAACTTTAATATGCGTCATCGAAATGATCTGGTCTTTCCTATGGCTGAATATGAACGAAGGCTCAAAGAGTTGCGCCGGCGAATGGCAGAGCGCGGCCTAGAGGTGGTAATTACCACCACGCCGGAGAATATTTGCTACATGAGCGGCTTTGAAAGCCCCGGCCATTATTACTTTAACGCGCTGATTGTACCGCTTGAGGGTGAACCGATTGCGGTTCCGCGCCGCCTGGAGGATAGCGGCTATCAAGCTCTAACCTGGGTAGAACTTAGCCACCCCTACGAGGATACGGAAGACCCCATGAGCCGGTTATGCGCCACGCTCAAAGCCTTTAACCTGCATTACAAACGCATTGGCTACGAGAAAAACTGCTGGTTTTTTACCGCGGCCCAACAGGACCGCCTGTTTGCCAACTGCTCTCAGGCCACGTTTGTAGATTGCAGCGGCATTATTGAAGAGGGCCGGCTCATAAAATCTAATTATGAAATTGAGTTGATGCGCCAAACGGCCAAAACCACCCAGGCCGGTATGCGCGCCGGCATCGAGGCTGTGGCCGCCGGGGTTAGCGAGCACGACATCGCCGCCGAAATTCATTACGCTATGATTAAGGCGGGCAGCGAGTGGCCTTCAATTCAGCCCTTTGTGGCCTCTGGCGAACGCGGCGCAATTGGCCACGCCACCTGGACCGACCGGATTGTGCAACCGGAAGACAGCGTTTTTATTGAAATTGGCGGCTGCCTTAAACGTTACCACACGGCCATGATGCGCACCGTGTTTGTGGGTCAACCTGATAAAAGCCTGTGGGATGGCGAAAAGGTGGTCCAGGAAGCGATGAACGCCTGCATCGAATTTATCAAACCGGGCGTGACTGCCGGCCAGGTAGATGCCGTTGGGCGACAAACTATTGCCGGCTCGAGCTTTGGCGGCACTCAGGTCTCCAGAACGGGGTATTCTATTGGCATTGGCCTGCCCCCCGATTGGGGCGAGGGGCATATTCTCAGCCTTCAGCCGGGCGAAAGCCGGGTTTTGCAACCCAATATGACTTTTCATTTGATACCCTGGGTACAGCTTCCGGGGCGAGGGGGTATTGGTTTTTCAGAAACCGTTCGCGTTACCGAAAACGGTTGCGAACCGTTGACCAATTTTGAACGAAAGCTTTTTGTAAAATAACCGGGGAGCGCGCCATGTCAACACATTTATCGCCCATTACCACCACCGTTGATTTTGAAAAAAGCGGCAAGCAGGTGGGGTATCTGCGCGTGCCGCACTCGCGCAATAGCTCGGCCTGGGGGTCGGTGTTGATTCCTATTACGGTGGTTAAAAACGGCGCCGGCCCAACTATATTTTTTGTGGGCGGCAGCCACGGCGGCGAATACGAAGGCGCGGTCAGCCTGATGAAACTGAGCCGGGAGCTACAGGCCGAAAAAGTTCAGGGGCGCGTGATTATTATTCCGGCGCTCAACCTGCCGGCCATGCTGGCCGGCAAGCGGCTTTCGCCCATTGATAATAAAGACATGAATCGGGTGTTTCCGGGCGCGTGGAACGGAACGATTACCCAGGCGATTGCCCACTACGTTCACGAGGCGCTGCTGCCGTTGTGCGATGCCGTGATCGACCTGCACTCCGGCGGATATTCGCTCAGTTTGGTGCCCTACATGAGTATGCATTACCTTGCCGATGAAACCCAAACCAAACAAACCTTTGCCGCCATGCAAGCCTTTGAAGCGCCCGTAAGCCTGGTCATCAAAGAAATTAGCGGCGAGGGGTTGCTGGATTACGCGGTTGAACGCATGGGCAAAGTTTTTCTGTGCGCCGAACTGGGCAGCGCCGGCACGCTCTCGGCCCGGGTGATGAAAATCACCGAGGTGGGCGTCTGGAATCTGCTAAAGCACTTTAACCTGATTGAAGGCCAGATAACAACTCGACAGGCGCAGGGACTCCCCCCCAGCCGCCTGATGGAAGTGCCGGAACCGGCCAACTACCATACCGCCATGGCCAACGGCATTTACGAGTCCTTTTATGAACTGGGCGATTGGATTGATGCCGGCGCGCCAATTGGGCAAATTCATTTTGTTGAAAACAACACCTGGGAGCCGCAGCCAATTGTGGCCCAACGGTCGGGCATGCTGTTATGCGCGCGCGGCCCCGGCCAGGTTGAAATTGGCGACTGCGTGGCCGTAGTGGCCCGCGATGTCGAATCGGCTGACAGCCTGTTTGCCTGACCCGCTTTATCCCCTCAATCTACTACATTTGACGTAGAGTGGCCTACGACACTTAGCGGTGCGAGGCCACTTTTTATATGGGTAGTTCCGCACAGCAAAAGTTACACGCTCTGACCGATTACAAATTGAGCCAACCGCCATACAATAGAATTAAGGTTCATATTGTAATCAATTTGCCTGCGGAGGCAGCTCATGTTGAATTTGTGGCAAACGCTAAAAACAAGCCATCCTGTTATCAAATTAATTATCGCCGGACTCTTTGCCGCCTGGCTTATGGTTGTTGCGGCCTTGATTGGAACTATCTTCCTGTTAAGAGAAAATCCCACTCAGGCGCAACTGCCCACCGAACAGCCAGCTCTGCCAAGCATAATCCTGATTCCCAATGCCGGGCCGCTGGATGCGCCGGTTATTGTCACCGGCCAGGATTGGCCGGCCGATACGGCGCTCTCTATTTACCTGACCCCGGCAAATGAAACCGGCCTGCCCAATTTTGCCATCGCCAGCACCACCACCGATGCCGACGGGAATTTTACGGCCACCATTTTCATTGCAGCCGATGCCCGCTGGCAAGAAACCGACCTGGTTAGAGTTGTAGCCAAAACCACCAACGACCAAAACACCAGCCAGGCTTACTACAAAATAATCCGGCAGTCGACCCCCACCGCTCCCACCGGCACGCCCTCGGCCACCATAGAGCCAACGGCCACGCCGCTGCCCGAAGCCACCCCTACCCCTACCTTCACCAACACACCAACCCCCCAACCGGGCAGCCCGCTGTTACTGGCCCTCACCGACCTGAACATTCGCAGCGGGCCGGGCGTCAACTACGCCATTTTGGGACTGCTGCGGGCCGACCAGACTGCCGAAATTACCGGCCGCAGCTACGACGGCAAATGGTGGCAAATAAAATTTAGCGGGGCCGCCGATGGCCGCGGCTGGGTGTCGGCCAGTTATGTGGATACGCAAAACACCGCCAATGTGCCGGCAGTGCAGCCGCCCGCCGCGCCGGTTCCTCAACCTGCGCCATCGCCAACCCCGGTGGTCATCACCGACTGGCGGGGCGAATATTTCAACAACCCCAACCTGAGCGGCGCGCCGGCGCTGATTCGCAACGATGTTGCCATCAACTTTGATTGGGGCAGTGGCGCGCCCGCGCCCGGCCTCAACGCCGATAACTTTTCGGCCCGCTGGACGCGCACGCTCA
The DNA here is from genome assembly GCA_964486935.1 of uncultured Caldilineaceae bacterium. GTDB lineage: Bacteria > Chloroflexota > Anaerolineae > 4572-78 > J111 > CAZAPG01. Next base: position 110,177 of record CAZAPG010000013.1, read on the forward strand.
ACTTTCCGGCCGGAACCTATCGCTTCTACACCCGCGTTGACGACGGCGTGCGGCTGTGGATTGACAATACGCTGGTCATTGACCAGTGGCGCGCATCCGCCCCAACCACCTACAGCGCCGTTGTAAATTTGAGCGGCGGCCCGCGCGTCATCAAAATGGAATATTTTGAAAGCGCCGTCACCGCCGTGGCCCAGCTATCCTGGGAGTATCTGGAAAGCTTTCCGGAGTGGAAAGGCGAATATTTCAACAACCCCAACCTGAGCGGCGCGCCGGCCCTGGTTCGCAACGACTCGGTGCTTCAATTTTTCTGGGGGCCAAACCCGCCGGCCCCGGGCCTGCCCGCCGACAACTTTTCGGTGCGCTGGAGCCGCGATATCTACTTTTCCGCCGGTACCTACCGCTTTAAAGTGGTGGTTGACGACGGCGCCCGGCTGTGGGTTGATGATTACCTGCTTATTGACCGCTGGCGAACGGGCGCGCCCAGCACCCACACCGCCGATATCACCCTGGCCGAAGGAACCCACCGGCTGCGGCTGGAGTATTTTGACAACATTTACGACGCCCAAATTCGGCTTGACTGGGAGCGCCTGAGCAGCAGTTATCCCGATTGGAAGGCTGAATATTTCAACAACCGCAAGCTGGATGGCAGCCCGGTGCTGGTTCGCAACGAAACTAAAATTGATTACGATTGGGGTACCGGCTCGCCCGCGGCCGGCATTCCCGCCGATAATTTCTCGGCGCGCTGGACTCGCAAGGCCAGGTTTGAGGCCGGCGCCTACCAGTTTAAGGTTACGGTAGATGATGGGGTTAGAGTGTGGATTGATGATGACCGCATTATTGATAGCTGGCAAGATGGCAGCGCCCGCACCATCGAGGCCACCCGCTCCCTGAGCGCCGGCGACCACAAAATAAGAATTGAATATTACGAACGCAGCGGCGACGCCCAAATCAAGGTGCGCTGGCAGAAGCTGGCAGAGCCAACCAACCAATTGCCGCAGGCCAAACCCGGCGGGCCATACATTGTTAACGAGGGCGCTCAAGTAACCTTTGATGGCCGCGCCTCTACCGATCCGGACGGCGCTATTGCCAGATACGAATGGGATTTGAACTACAATGGGCGAGACTTCGTCATCAATGCCACCGGCCCCACCGCCAGCACCCAATATCCCGACGGGCCGGCCGCCATTGTCGTAGCCCTGCGCGTTACCGACGACAAAGGCGCCAGTCATCTGGCTACCACACTGGTAACAGTCAACAACATAGCGCCCACGGTTCAGGCTGGCGGGCCATACACCGGGCCGGTAGACAGGTTGATAACCATGGCCGGCGCCGCCATCGACCCCGGCTCAGTTGACCAGACCGGCCTGCTGTATCGCTGGGATTTTGGCGACGGTCAACAGGGTAACGGGCCAATTGTCAGCCATAGCTACGCGCAGACCGGCGTCTACACTGTTACTCTGACGGTAACAGATAAAGATGGCGCTCAAGGGCAGGCGACCACTACGGCGCAAGTCACTGCTGCTGACTCGTCAACGGCTACACCAACGCCAACAGCCACGGCCACACCAACCGAAACGGCCACCGCTACGGCTACACCAACCGAAACGGCCACAGCCACGGCCACACCGACGGAAACGGCCACGGCTACGGCCACGCCAACCGAAACGGCCACGGCTACAGCCACGCCAACCGAAACGGCCATGCCGGAAAATCAACCGCCCCAGGCCAGCATCAGCGGGCCAAACAGCGGATTGGTCAATGAATTGCTGGCTTTTGACGGCAACAACTCTACCGATAGCGACGGCGTTATTGCCGGCTACGTATGGAACTTTGGCGATGGGTCGCCAGATATTGCCGGCAACCCGGTAACGTATAGTTACAGCCAGCCGGGAACCTACCCCATCACCCTGACTGTTACCGATGACGATGGCGCCAGCAACACGGCTACCGCTACTGTCACCATTGTCGAGCCGGTTGGGCCTCAATAATCCATTTACAAGTTGACACATAAATAGTGCCTGTCTCCGGTTGGCAACTAACCGGAGACAGGCGCTTTGCGCTGTTTGCGAACGACGTCCACAGATTTAATAATTTGAGTTCGGAAAATCACCCTTCAATACAGGCTTGCCGCCTTACTCAGGATGATTTTCCTCACATTTCGCGTCCTGAGCCTGACGAAGGGGGCGCATTACGAATTATCGAACTCAGGTTAATATATTAGCCTGTTTTATGGTATTATTTTTTTAGGTGCAAAATTGTTAAAATATTTATCCAGAATTTCCTTTGCCAATTTAAGAGTTCGCCTGTTGCTGCTGGTGCTGCTGGCCATTATTCCGGCGCTGGGGTTGATGCTATACACCCACCTTGGCTTACGCCGCATGGTTGTAGAGGATGTTAGAGATGGCGCGCTGCGCCTGGCCCGGCTGGCCTCTAACGACCAGAAAGACACCATCAGAGATACACGGCAACTGCTGTTTGCTATGGCCCAACTGGCCGAAGTGCGCGGCGGCAATCCCGATAGCTGCTCGGCCTTTTTTGCCCAGCTTTTACAACAATACCCGCAGTATCTCACTTTGGGCGTTATTAGCCCCGATGGCCATATTTTTTGCAGCGCCTATCCCCCCAGTGGGCCGCCCAATGTAGCGGACCAACCCTATTTTCAACAGGTGCTTGAAACCAGAGATTTTGCCGTGAGCAATTATCAAATTGACGCGATTAGCAAAAAGGCCTTTCTTAACTTTGGCTACCCTGTGCTCGATGAGTCAAACCAGATTCAGTCTGTGGTATTTGCCTCGCTGGATTTGAGCTGGCTCAACCAACTGGCCGCCGAAGCTCAATTGCCGCCCGGCTCCACCTTTACCGTTATTGACCGCAACGGCACTATTTTAGTGCGCTACCCCAACCCGGAAGTCTGGGTGGGCCAATCGGTTGCCGAAGCCCCAATTGTTGAGACCATCCTTGGCCAACAAAGCGAGGGCACCACCGAAGCTGTTGGCGTAGATGGCGTATCCAAGTTATTTGCCTACACTCCACTTTTTGGCGGCGTAGGCAATGGCGATGTTTATGTAACCGTCGGTATTCCCTCCAACGTGGCTTTTGCCCAAGCCAACCGCCTTTTGGCCCAAAATTTGCTGGGGCTGAGTTTGGTAACATTGCTGGCTATTTTTGCCGCCTGGTTTGGCGGCTACTGGTTTATTTTGCGCTGGATCAATGAGCTGGTTAACGCCGCCCGACGCCTGAGCACCGGTAATTTAAGCGCCCGCACCGGCCTGCCCCACGGCCAGGATGAATTGAGCCGGCTGGCCCGCGCTTTTGACCACATGGCCGAATCGCTTGAGCAGCGCGTGGCCGAGCGCAACCAGGCCCTGATTGCCCTGCGAGAAACTCAGCGTACCCTCTCCACCCTGTTAAGTAACCTGCCCGGCATGGCCTATCGCAGCCAAAACAACCGGGAGCGGACGATGGTGTTTGTTAGCCAGGGTTGTTGCGAGCTAACCGGTTACACCCCGGCCCAATTGGTTGATAACAATACCGTGGCCTATGGCAACCTGATTCACCCCGATGATAAAGAGCGCGTCTGGAACAAAATTCAAACTGCGTTACGAGAAACCACCCCCTTTAGACTCACCTACCGGCTAGTTACCGCCCAGAACGAGGAAAAATGGGTGTGGGAGCAGGGCCGGGGCGTTTTTTCAACCGAAGGCAAGCTGCAGGCTCTGGAAGGCTTTATTACCGATACCACCGAGCGCGTGCTGGCTTACCAAAACCTGGAGTCTCGTGTGGCCGACCGCACCAGGGCGCTGCTGGCGCTGTACGATGTAACCGCCGTAGCCAGCGAGTCGCTGGATTTGGAAACCATTCTCACCCGGTCGCTGGAGCGGCTGCTGGCAGTAATGGAATTTGAAATCGCCGTCATCCACCTGCTGGATGAGTCCCGCGAAGAGCTGTTTTTGGCAGCCCAACGCGGCGCAGCCGTTGACGAGATGATTCAAAAAGAGATTTTTCCGCCCGATAATCTACTGGTCAATTGGGTATTTAAGCAAGGCCAACCCGTAGTGCTGCCCAACCAGGCCACCCAAACGCAATTTTTGGCCGAGGTGCCGGCCAAACTTGCGCGGCCTTACGTTGGCGTGCCCATGCGGGCCAAAGGGCGCGTATTGGGGGTGTTGAGCGTTTTTGGCAAAAACGGCGCGCAATTTAAGCCCGATGAAGTGGCTCTGCTCGACTCGATTGCCGACCAGATTGGCGTAGCCGTAGAAAACGGTATTCTGTACCAGCAAGCCGAACAACTGGCCGTGATGGAAGAGCGCAGCCGCCTGGCCAGAGAACTGCACGACTCGGTCACGCAATCGCTCTACAGCCTGACCCTTTTTGCCGAAGTGGGCCGGCGCGCCGCCGGAGCCGGCAACCTGGAGCAGGTGCTGGATTATCTGGGTCGATTGGGCGAGGTGGCCCAGCAAACCCTCAAAGAAATGCGCCTGCTGGTGTACGAACTGCGAACCGCAGCCCTTGAAACAGAAGGGCTGGTGGGCGCTTTGCAGCAGCGGCTGGATGCCGTTGAAAAACGGGCCGGCGTAGAAGCCCGGCTGCTGGTAGAATCAATTACAGAATTGCCGGCCATTGTAGAAGAGGGGCTATACCGCATTGCCCAGGAAGCCCTCAACAACGCGCTCAAACACGCCACCGCCGGCGCGGTTACGGTCACAATTAATGTTGACGACCAGCACGCCATCCTGACTGTTGCCGACGACGGCCGCGGCTTTGACCCGGCCAAAATCAATAACCAGGGCGGTATGGGTTTGACCAGCATGCGCGAGCGCGCCGAACGATTGGGCGGCTCATTTTCCATTCAATCACAACCGGGCCAGGGGGCTACTATTCGCGTTACCCTGCCCACCCGCCGAAGCTGGTCCAGGCCGGTGCTGCCCGTAGAAACTGCCGAGGTGTCCCCATGACAGAAACCATTCGCATTCTTATTGCCGACGACCACGCCGTGGTGAGAGAGGGCCTGCGGCTGCTCATTAGCAGCGAGCCGGGCATGGAAGTAGTTGGCCAGGCCGCCGATGGCGCAGAAGCCGTGCAAATGGCCCAAAAATTAACGCCCGATGTAATTTTGCTGGATTTGGTAATGCCCAACAAGGATGGTATTCAGGCTATTACCGAAATAAAACACCAAAACCCGGAGGCCCGAATTTTGGTGTTGACCAGCTTTGCCGAGGATGACAAAGTATTTCCGGCCATTAAAGCCGGCGCGTTGGGTTATTTGCTAAAGGACTCCTCGCCGCAAGAGCTATTGCAAGCCATTCGCGATACGCGCCAGGGCGAGTCCTCGCTGCACCCGGCCATTGCCCGCAAGCTCATTAAAGAAATCAACCGCCCCGCCGCCGATTTGCCGCCGGCTGAAAAATCTCTGACCGAGCGCGAGGTAGAAGTGCTAAAACTGGTGGCCCAGGGGTTGTCTAACCAGGAAATTGCCGACCGGCTGATTATCAGCGAGCGCACCGTGCGTACCCATGTGGGCAATATTTTAGACAAACTACACCTGGCCAACCGCACCCAGGCGGCCCTGTACGCCTTTAGAGAGGGTCTGGCCGATGACTCAAGTTCATAGCCGCCACCAGCCCGGGGACCGCCGCTCATCGAGCCTGAAGCCGGCCTGCCGGGCCAGTTGCAGCGCCTCTTTATACTCCGGCGGCGTTACCCCGCGATTAATTTCGGCATACTTGCCGGCGTTTACCTTGCCGGCCGGATAATACTGGTCCATCACGTTGACATACAACTCCGGCCCAATTTCTCCGGCTAAAAACTCAAATATTTGCCGGGTTTCATGTAGCAAGCCCGGCATCACCAAATGGCGCACCAGTACCCCCCGTTTGGCCAGGCCGCGCTCGTCAAACTTTAGCGGCCCTACCTGCCGGTACATCTCTTTAATTGCGCGACAGGCCGCTTCGGCGTAATCTTTGGCCTTCAAATAGCGCAGCGAAAGCTGGCTGTCCCAAAATTTGAAATCGGGCATGTAGATATCAACCACGCCATCCAGCCAGCGCAGGCTCTCCATAGAGTCATACGCCGAGGTGTTATAAACAATGGGCAGCCGCAGCCCGGCTTCCACGGCCAGCGGCAGCGCCTCCAATATCTGCGGCACCACGTGCTCAGGCGTCACAAAGTTAATATTGTGACAACCCAAATCCTGCAATTCCAGCATCATCGAGGCCAGCCGGGCCGGGCCAACTTCCTGGCTTTTTTCGGCCTGGCTGATATCGAAATTCTGGCAAAAAACGCAGCGCAGATTGCACATACCAAAAAAGATGGTGCCGCTGCCGCGCCAACCTCGCAGGCAATCCTCTTCGCCAAAGTGAGGAAAGTAGCTAGAGACCTGGGCGTAGCGCCCGCTTTTGCAGGCGGCGGTTTTATCGGTCAGCCGGTCAACGCCGCAGTTGCGCGGGCAAACGTAGCACTCTTTTAAGCTGGCTACGGCTTCTTCGGCCCGGCGCTGCAACTCGCCGTTGCGGTGCGGGGGCAGATAGGCCGCTCAAAACCGGCCACCTCAATTCTGTATTGTGCAGAGGAAAAAAGTGTACCCATTGTTCTGGCCTCCATTGAAAATAGCCCTCACCCCCAACGCCTCTCCCAAAACTGAGAGAGGAGAGTGGCGGCCTGCGGGCCAACGGGGTGAGGGTCAAGGGGTTGCGGTTAGTATACCCGGCTGGTTGCCCTCCGTCAACGCCTGAAATAGCCATATTAGGCAATAGCAAAATTTTTTTTTCAGGGTATAATTTTAGTAACTTGCTCTTTAATAATTTCTATACCGCTGCGAGTCGCCACAATCAAAGCCGGCGCAGGCCAAAGCCGGTTTAGCGAGGAAGAATAAATGAGTGGCAAACACAATTACAACCCGGTTGTACTGGTGGTAGACGACACGCCGATTACGCTTGAGTTAATGACCAGATACCTGAAGCGAGCCAAATACCATGTGTTAACTGCTCAAACCGGCCACGCCGCCATTCGGCTGGCTCAGGATGTTCAGCCCGACCTGATTTTGCTCGATGTAAGCATGCCGGAGATGGACGGTTTTGAAGCCTGCCAACAGCTAAAGGCTAATCAAACGACCAAAGACATCCCCGTTATCTTTACCACCGCCCTGACCGATATGAACAGCAAACTCGAGGGGTTTAGGGTTGGCGGTGTAGATTATGTAACCAAACCGATTAATGGCCGAGAGGTTCTGGCCCGGGTTGACACCCATTTAACCATTCGCAGTTTGCAGAAAAAATTGCAGGCCGAAATTATCGAACGGAAAAAAGCCGAAGAAGCTTTGCGACAATATGCCGCCGAGCTTCAGCTTCAAAATCAGGAGCTTGACGCTTTTGCTCACACCGTAGCCCACGACCTAAAAAATCCGTTGGGCGCTATCCAGGGTATTGCCGAAATATTAGTTGCGGAACACAGCCATTTTTCTGTGGAAGAAATTCACGAGTCTTTGCAGGCAATTGCCCGCAGCGGCCGCAAAGCCAGTAATATTGTTGACGAGTTGCTGATACTGGCCAGCGTTCGCCGCAGCGATATTACCCTGCTTCCATTAGATATGGCCGCCATTATCAGCGAGGCCCAGCAGCGATTGGCCGATATGATTGCCGATAACAAGGCTGAATTCATTTTACCCGCCAACTGGCCGGTTGCTTTGGGGCACGCCCCCTGGGTTGAAGAAGTGTGGGTAAACTATATTTGTAATGCCATAAAATATGGCGGCCAGCCCCCCCAAATAGAGCTGGGCGCTACCCTTCAACCCGATGATACCATTTGCTTTTGGATAAAGGATAACGGGCCGGGCCTTTCTGCTGAAGAGCAGCAAAAATTATTTACGCCCTTTACCCGGCTTGGCCAGGTTAGGGCGCAAGGATACGGCCTGGGGCTATCAATTGTTGAGCGCATTGTAGAAAAACTCGGTGGCCGGGTTGGCGTAAAAAGCGATGGTATTGACGGCCAGGGCAGCGTATTCAGCTTTACCCTGCCGGCTGCCTGATTGGGTAAATGATAAATTAAACACCCCTCATATTGGGTTCCCTGTTTGACGACTCGCCCCTATTTGCTTATCATGTTGAACGCATATTGTTTGATTCCGGCCCGTCTGCGCCCTGTGCATGGACGGGTCAAATATTATCGGGGATATTTATGCTAGAAAAACTTGCGGCTGTAGAAGCCCGCTATAATGAATTAACCCAATTATTGGCTACTTCTCAAGTGACCAGTAACCCTGAACTGTTGATGAAGTATGGGCAGGAGCACGCCAACCTGCAACCGATGGTAGATGCTTATCATCGCTACCGGGCCGTTTTAACCCAGCAAAAAGAAACCCGGGAAATGCTGCAAGACGACCTCGACGACGACATGCGGCTGATGGCCCGCGAAGAACTGGAGTCTTTGGCAGAAGAGCAAGAAGAACTGGAGATAAAGCTGCGTTTAATGCTGCTGCCCCAGGACCCCAATGACGAGAAAAACGTTATTGTTGAGATTAGAGCCGGGGCCGGCGGCGACGAAGCCGGCCTTTTTGCCGCCGACCTGTTTCGCATTTACAGCCATTACGCCGAAAATCAGGGCTGGAAGGTTTCCGTACTGAGCAAAAACGAGTCGGGCATTGGCGGTTTTAAGGAAATTATCTTTCAGGTTACGGGCAGGGGCGCGTATTCAAAACTAAAATACGAAAGCGGCGTCCACCGGGTGCAGCGCGTCCCCCAAACCGAAAGCGGCGGGCGCATTCACACCTCTACCGCTACCGTGGCCGTGCTGCCAGAAATGGACGAGGTTGAAGTAGAAATCGACCCCAACGAGGTTCGCATCGACGTGTTTCGCTCATCCGGGCCGGGCGGGCAAAGCGTCAACACCACCGACTCAGCCGTGCGCTTGACCCACATTCCCACCGGCATTGTTATTAGCTGCCAGGATGAAAAAAGCCAGTTGCAAAACCGGGCCAAAGCCTTTGATATTTTGCGGGCGCGCCTGTATGATATAGAACAACGCCGTTTAGAAGAAGAGCAAGGCTCGGCCCGGCGCTCTCAGGTGGGCAGCGGCAGCCGCAGCGAAAAAATACGCACCTACAACTTTCCGCAAACCCGCGTTACCGACCACCGCATTGGCTTTACCAGCCATCGCCTGGAGAATATTCTTAACGGCGAAATTGACGACTTTATCGAAGCCCTGACCGAAGCCGACCAGGAGGAAAGACTGGAACAACTGGCCGAAGCCTGATATTTGGCGCTTTTCAGCCGCAGCCACGGCCAGCAGCTTGCCGGCCGTTTTGGTAGCTGCGGCATTTTTGTTTAATTGCCATGGTACCCAACTGCTCTGTAACCCAGGCCCTAAAGTGGGCCAGCCAGCAACTGGCCGCCGCCGGCATCCAAACGCCGCGCCTGGATGCCGAGGTGCTGCTGGCCTATACCTTAAACCGGGAAAAGAGCTGGCTCTACATTCACCCTCACTTTCAGCTTGACCCCCACCACTCTGCCGCTTTCTCCAACCTTGTTTCTCGCCGGCAAGCCCGCGAACCGGTGGCTTACATTATCGGCCACAAAGAATTTTATGGCCTCGATTTTTGGGTCAACCGGCATGCGCTAATCCCACGGCCAGAAACAGAGCTACTGGTTGAAACAGCCCTGGCGCAGGCAAGTCACATTAATAAAACATTAAGCATTAGCGGTAATAGTAGTAAACGCCTGTTAATTGCCGATGTTGGCGCGGGCAGCGGTTGTATTGCCATCACCCTGGCCCGGCACTTAACCACAGCCAGAGTGCTGGCTGGCGATATTTCGGCGCAGGCGTTACAATTGGCCCGGCAAAATGCCGTCCGGCATCGGGTGGCGGCTCAAATTACGTTTTTGCAGGGCGACATGTTAACGCCGCTGGCCGCGCCCATCGACATGATTGTGAGCAACCCGCCCTACGTTAGCCGGCCAGAACTAAAAGATGTGATGCCGGAGGTAAACCGGTACGAGCCGCAGCAGGCCCTTGATGGCGGGCCGGATGGGTTAGATATCATCCGCCGGTTAGTTGGTCAGGCGGCCCAAAAACTGGGTTGCCCCGGCAGCTTGCTGGTAGAAATTGGCTACCGGCAGGGCCAACAGGCAAAAATTTTGGCAAAAGATTTCTTTCCCAACGCCACTATCGAGATAAAAAAAGATTTAGCCGGCCTGGACAGGCTGCTGGTTGTGCAAAATATTCAGGCCGGTTGATATAAATTCACCTAAAAAATTATGATCCAAAAACATCCCTTAACTCACTTTGTTGAATCAATACTGGAAGGCCCCCTGGGTAGCTTTTTTGTAAACTTTCTGCTCATCCCCCTGCTGGCCGGCATGGTGCTGCTGCTTCCGCCCGTTTCACTGGCAGACCGGCTGTTAAGCCTGGGTTATGAAAAAATCGGGGTCAACGGCGGCAGCTTTCAGCACGATAGCGGGCTTGAAGTAAACTTTCTGCCGGAAGGAGTCAAAGAACCCTTTCACATTAAACTGAATGTAGTGCCGCGCACCACCTTTTTAGAGGGCGCTGCCGGCAACCGGCTGATTAGAGCCGCCGAAAGCATGCCCTCGAACTTGATTATGAAAAGCCCCTTCTACCAGCTTCAGCTAAAGTGGCGAGACCGGGCGCCGGAAAAAGTTGTCTTAAGCGTTCCCCTGCCCAGAGATGTTGAAGCGCCCCACCTGCTCGACCTGTACGCCTGGAATGGCCAAAGCTGGGAATGGCTGCCCAACACCAAATTTACCGGCGAAGGCATTATTGAATCACAGATAGAGTTTTTGCCAGAGTCGGTGGTGGTTATGGAGACTCACCCCATCAACCCCAATGTGTCTACCAACTACACCCTCAACATGCCCATTTCTGACAACCTCAAAAATACCCTGGTTGAAGTTAATCCGCAGGGACTCTTTTTGGGCGATGGCGGCAAAATAGAAGGCAGCCTGCAAGCCCTGCCGCCGGAAATTGAAAACTCCACGCTGCTGGTTATCCCCACCATTCGCAACTGGGATAACAGGGGCGCGCTTCGCTCGGATTTAATTGACAACATGCTGGTTGATGACATTGCCCAGGAGCGGCACATCCGGGCCATTGTCGATTTGGTGCAGCGTAATGCCTACCAGGGTATTGATTTGGATTATCGCGGCATCAGCCCGGGACTGCGCCAGGAATACAGCGCCTTTTTAGCCAAATTAAACAATGCCCTGCCCGATAACAAACTCCTTTCGGTGCGGGTCGAATTTCCCCACCAGGTTTCGCCCCAGGATTGGGAATCTGGCGCGTATGATTGGCAGGCCATTGGCCGGCTGGCCGATGTGGTCAAAGTGCCCACCGCGCCCGACCCTCGGGCTTACGCGCCGGGCGGCCAGATGGAGGCCCTGCTGGATTGGGCCGTGGGGCAGGTCAACCGCTACAAAATTCAGTTACTTCTCTCAACCCGTAGCACCGAACAAGTCAACAATGTTATCCGTACTATCAGCTACCAGCAGGCGCTTGAACCCATTGGCAGCGTAACCCTGATTGGCGATAGCGAGGTGGCTTTGCCCGGCCAGGAGCTTGATTTTACCCTGGCCGGCCTGCAAGAGTCTACCGGTATTCAGTTTGACCCGGCCAGCGGCGCTTACTGGTACGCCTACCTTGATGATAACGACGTGCAGCGCACCGTATATCTGGAAAACGCGGCCAGTATTGCCCGCAAACTGCAATTTGTAGCCAGATACAATTTGCGAGGGGTAGCCATTGAAAACCTGCTGGATGAAAGCAACGATGCCCAAATTTGGAACGTCATTCGCCAATTTCTCGATTTGGTGATTCCGCCGGTCGAGAGCCAATATTCGGTGGTGTGGCGGGTGCAAAGCGAAGATGGCGGCATAGTGGCCGAACAAATAGCCGATTTAAGCAACCCCAACTACAAATGGGTTGTGCCCGAAGGTAGCGCCAGTTTTCAGGTAGGCGCGGCAATTGCCTCTGGCCGCGATAGCTCCGTGGCCGTGCCCCGGGGCAGCATTGCCGTATTGGTGGCAACACCCACCCCTACCCCCAGCCCCACGCCCGAACCCTCGCCCACGCCCGAACCTACATCTACGCCCAGGCCCCAACCCACCCCCGTCCCCGTTGAAGAAGCGCCCGCCCCAGAAGCAGAGCCAGCCCCCCCCGAAGGCCCCGCTCCCATAGCGCCCTCCAAAGGCAACCTGCCCTTTGCCTATGGCATTCAGGTTGACCCGCGAGGCAACACGCCTACCAATATCAGCTTACTTAAAGGCATGGGCTTTACCTGGGTTAAATTCCAAATGGCCTGGAAAGATGTCGAATCATCGCCGGGCAACTACTCCTGGGGCATGTGGGATGAAGTCATCAACCAATACAGCGCCAACGGCATCGAGATATTGCTCAGTATCCCCAAAGCGCCCGATTGGGCGCGTCCACCCGATGACGACAAAAGCGTAGAAGGCCCGCCGCAAGACCCGGCCACATACGCCAACTTTGTGGCCCAGGTTGCCAGCCGCTACGCCGGCAAGGTTCAGGCCATTGAGGTGTGGAACGAGCAAAACCTGTACTACGAGGCCGGCGGGCATGGACGCATCAACCCAGCCGTCTATACAGAACTGCTCAAGCAATCATACAACGCCATTAAGGCGGCCAACCCGGATATGATTGTAGTGAGCGGGGCGCTCACGCCCACCGGCGCGCCGCCGCCTGCCGCCATGGACGACCTGGAATATCTGCGGCAAATGTACGCCAACGGAGCCAAAGGCTATTTTGACGCCGTAGGCGCGCACCCCAGCGGTTTTGCCAACCCGCCCGATGCCCTCTACCAGGGCGGCGATTTTGACCCCACCCGGGGCTACGACGACCACCGCAGTTTCTTCTTCCGCAACACCATGGAGGAATATCGCCGCATTATGGTAGAAAACGGCGACGGCGACAAAACCATCTGGCCCACCGAGTTTGGCTGGCCGGTGTGGCGCTTCCACGGCGATGCCCGTTTCTCGTTTGCGCAACAAAACTCCATTGAAAAACAGGCGCAATACACCGTGCAGGCTTACCAAATGGCCAAACAGTGGGGCTGGGTTGGGGCCATGTTCCTGTGGAACCTGGATTACAACGTTACCGCCGGCAACACCGAGCTGGCCAACTTTGGCATCGCCGGCACACCTACTTACGATGCCCTGGCCGCCATGCCCAAGTAGTAATAAGGCAAAATTGCCTGTTTTTTCTTTTGCCTTTTTTGATGATATATTTATACTATACTACCTGCATTAACCAGCCTGAGCGGTTATAAATTTGCTGCTCTTTTAAAATCCTCTCTGCCTGTGCAGGGGGATTTTAATTTAACCTGCAAAGATTATTTTTTGCAGTTGGAGTGAAGGAAGGAAGGAAGAGGCGTTTAAGATGTCATCAAATTCAAGTCGAATGGCAAATCCATTTGAACTGGTTCTGGAGAGCCGGCTGGGCGGAGTTGTAATTAACTTTGTATTGATTCCGCTGCTCATATTGAGCGCGTTGGTGCTGCCCCCCATCTCGCTGCCCGATAGATTACTGAGTATTGGTTACGAACGAATCAGCCGCGACGGCGGCGCTATTCAAGACCCCGACGGCACCCAAATTACCTTTTTGCCAGAGGGGGTCAACCGCTCCTTTCGGGTTAAACTAACAGCCGTGCCCCGCAGCCTGTTTTTAGAAGGGGCAGCCGGCGGCGACCTGCTCGAAGCCGCCGAAAATATTCCCCCTAACCTCATTATGAAAAGCCCCTACTACAACATTCAGCTAAAAGGGGCCAACCCCGAAGCCGTTATCATCAGAATCCCCATCCCCAACGAGTCCGAGCCGTACAGCACTCTGGATTTATATAGCTGGAACGGCGAAAATTGGGAGTGGCTACCCCACCAGAAAATCCTGGCCGAAGATGTCATCGAAGCGCAGTTGGATTTTTTGCCTCAATCTGTAGTTGCCATGCAAACCCAGCCGGTTAACCCCAACATCTCCACCGATTTTGCCCCCAATAATCCCCTGCCCGAAGGCGTCAGCGACACCCTGATTGAAATTAACCCGCAGGGATATTACCTTGAATCCGATGGCAGAATCACCGGCGATATTGGCCAATTGCCGCCCCAGCTTCAGAATGGCAGTATGATTGTTATCCCCACCCTGCGCAACTGGCTTGCCGATGGCTCTATTCGCTCGGATTTAATTGACAATATGCTCATCGACCCGGAAGCCCGCCAGCAGCACATTCAACTAATTGTTGAACTGGTTGAAGGTAACGACTACCCCGGCATCGACATTGACTACCGGGGCGTCAGCCCGGAGTTGGGCCGCGAGTTTACCTTCTTTTTAGAAAACCTGCGCGAGGCCCTGCCCGATAACCGGCAGCTATCCGTGCGGGTAGAAGTTCCTCAACAGGTTTCCGCCGACACCTGGGAAACCGGCGCTTACAACTGGCGGGCCATTGGCCGCATTGCCAATGTGGTAAAACTCCCCACCTCGCCCGACCCCCGCGCCTATGCCGCCGGCGGCCAGATGGAGGCCATGCTCAATTGGGCAACCGGCGAGATTAATCGCTACAAAATTCAACTACTGCTCAACACCCTCAGCACCGAGCAAGCCAACGGCATTACCCGCAATGTAAGTTATCAAGACGCGCTGAACCCGGTAGGCGCCGTGTCTATTGTGGGCGGCGAAAATGTCGTCGGCCCCGGCCAGCCGGTCGATTTTACCCTGGCCGGCCTTGAAGCCTCTACCGGCATTCAGTTTGACTCCAACAGCGGCACTTACTGGTACGCCTACCTGGATGAAAACAACGTGCAGCACACTATTTATCTTGAAAACGCGGCCAGCATTGCCCGCAAACTGCAATTTATTGCCCAGTACAACCTGCGCGGCGTGGCCATTCAAAACCTGCTGGATGAAAACAACGATAACCAAATTTGGCCGGTGGTTCAAAAATTTGCCGATCTGGTCATTCCGCCGGTTGAAAACCAATACTCGGTGGTATGGCAGGTGCAAAACCAGGAAGGCGGCGTTATTGCCGAAGAAATTGTTGATTTGAGCAATCCCGGCTATCGCTGGACCGCTCCCCAGGCCGGCGGCTCTTATGAAATTCACGCCGCCATTCGCTCTAACCAGGATGCCACCAACGCCATCCCCAAAGGCGGCGTGGCGGTATTGGTAGCCACGCCCACCCCCGAACCCACGCCCACCCCCGAACCCACCCCCACCCCCGAACCTTCACCTACCCCCGAACCGGCAGCCCCGGCCCAACCGGCTCCGCAACAGCAACAGCCGCAACCGCAGCCGCAGCAACCGGCTCCGGCGCCTGCTGTGGCCTCGGCCGTGGGCGATTTGCCCTTTGATTACGGTATTCAGGCCGACCCGCGCGGCAACACCCCCAACAACATCGCCCTGATTAAAGGCATGGGCTTCAACTGGGTTAAATTCCAAATGGCCTGGAAAGATGTTGAGCCGGCCCCCGGTACCTTCAACTGGGATTTTTGGGATAATGTTATCGGCGCTTACAACGCCAACGGCATCAAGGTGCTGCTCAGTATCCCCAAAGCGCCCGATTGGGCGCGTCCGTCCGACGACGACAAAAGCGTAGAAGGCCCGCCGCAAGACCCGCTCAAATACGCCGAATTTGTGGGGCGAGTAGCAGCCCGCTACAAGGGCAAAGTGCAGGCCATCGAGGTATGGAACGAGCAAAACCTGTATTACGAGGCCGGCGGGCAGGGCCGCATTAACCCGGCGGCTTACACCGAACTGCTCAAACTATCCTACACCGCCATCAAATCGGTTAACCCGGAAATGATAGTGGTGGCCGGCGCGCTCACGCCTACCGGCGCGCCGCCGCCCGTAGCCCTCGATGACCTGGAATATCTGCGGCAAATGTACGCCAACGGGGCCAAAGGTCATTTTGACGCGCTGGGCGCGCACCCCAGCGGCTTTGCCAACTCGCCCGATGCCCTCTACCAGGGCGGCGATTTTGACCCCAACCGGGGCTACGACGACCACCGCAGCTTCTTCTTCCGCAACACCATGGAAGAATATCGCCGGATTATGGTAGAAAACGGCGACGGCAACAAAACCATCTGGCCCACCGAATTTGGCTGGCCGGTGTGGCGCTTTCAGGGTGATGAACGCTTTGTGTTTGCCCAGGAAAACTCTATTGAAGAGCAAGCCCAATACACCGTGCGAGCTTATCAAATGGCCAAAGAGTGGGGCTGGGTTGGCGCCATGTTCCTGTGGAATTTGGATTACAACGTAACTTCGGCCAACACCGAGTTGGCCAATTTTGGCATCGCCGGCACTCCTACCTACGACGCTCTGGCCGCCATGCCCAAATAAATCTATCAAGCAATGCTTTAAGCCTGGGGCAGGGCAGTTATTTTTACTCATCATGCCCCAGGCTTTTTTGTCAGCAATTATTGACCCGCGTTTTCAAAGGATTACCAAATGGGATATCAACGAGGTTTACAACCCCAAAAAAAAGGTTTTAACTTTCTGCTGTTCTTACCCATTTTAGGGGGACTTGCCATTGCCGTGGTGCTATGCGCCGCCGCCGCTTTTGCAATATGGGCTATTGTTTTTTATCAGCCCGAAGCCCCGGCCAGCCGGCCAACCCCAACCCCTACCCTTAAAGTTGTACGCTTTAACGAAGATGGCGAAGAAACGGAGCCGGTTGCCGCCGCTACCCCGAACTCGCCTGCGCCACAGCCGGGCGACTCGCCGGCGGCTTCAGACAATCCCGGCAGCGAGAGTCCAACCTTTCCGGTACCCACCATCAACACCGAACCCGTCACCATGACTTCGCCCGATTACGGCATGCAGGTTTTTCTCTTCTGGCAGGCCGAAATTGCCGACCGCGACCTGAAACTGGTGCAGGATGCCGGGTTTCGCTGGGTTAAACAAGAGTTTGCCTGGCGAGAAATTGAACCGGTCCAAAAGGGTGATTTTGACTGGAGCCGCACCGACCGCATTATGGACCAGATTGACTCCCACGGCCTCAAGGTAATTGTTCGCCTGGGCGTTCAGCCCGAATGGGCCGGCGGAGGCTTTCCAGAAATTGGCCCGCCCAACAACCTGCAAGATTTTGCCGACTACGCCCGCGCCGTAGCTACGCGCTACAAAGGCCGCATCGACGCCTACCAAATCTGGAACGAACCCAACCTGTCGCGTGAATGGGGCAACCGCCCCCCCAATGCCGCCGAATACACCGAAATGCTCAAAGTAACCTACGAGGCCATCAAATCGGTAGACCCCTACCCCATCATTATCAGCGCCGGTATGGCCCCCACCACCCGCAACGACGACGTAGCCCGGCCCGATACCTACTACATTCAAGAAATGTACGATGCCGGCGCCCAACCCTATTTTGACGCCCTGGGCGCGCACGGCCCCGGTTACGCCTCGCCGCCGGAAACCGACCCGGCAGAAATTGCCCGCACCCCCGGCCTGGCCAACCCCGGCGACTTCAAACCGGAAAATAACGTGCCCGAAGAGTTGCGCCGGGTTTACGGCTTTCGCCACGTTGAAGACGTTCGCCAGATAATGGTCAACAACGGCGATACCGGCAAGCAGGTGGTTCTGCTGGAATTTGGCTGGACTATTGACCCCCGGCCAGACTCGCCCTATCGCTGGCACGCCGTTACCGCCGAGCAGCAGGCCCAATATTTTGAGCGAGCCTACGCCTACGCCAAACAAAACTGGCGGCCCTGGATTGGCATTATGAGCCTTATCTACATTGCCGACCCCCAATGGACCATGAACGACGAGCAAACCTACTGGAGCATCGTTTACCCCACCTACCCGGAACTCACCGCCGCCCCGGCCTACTTTGGCCTGAAAAATATGCCCAAAGATTAACCCGTGAAACGTGAAGCGTGATGAAAAATAATAGACCGGTCTCTGCTTCACGTTTCACCTTTTTCTCAAAACTCGCCTCACCCTTCACCCCTCTCGCTCACCTACTGCTACTCTGGCTGTTCACTGTCCCGGCAGCCATGCCGCTGCTTCAGCCTACCATCCCCCACACCGCCGATGGCCTGCTGCATCTGTACCGGCTGGTGGCGCTGCAACACGCTATCCAGCAAGGCGCTATTTTTCCCCGGTGGTTGCCGGATTTGGCCTATGGCTACGGCTTTCCGCTCTTTATTTTTTACACGCCTCTCTCCTACTACCTTACCCTCATTGCCAGGCTGGTTAGCCCCAACCTGCTCATCGCGTTTAATCTCTCTTTTGCGCTGGCCCTGTTTGTAGCCAGCGGCGGGATGTACCTGTTTGCCAAAGATAAATTCGGGCCGCCGGCCGGCCTGCTGGCCGCCATCGCCTATGTTTACGCCCCGTTTCAATTGCTCAATATCCACTTTCGGGGGGGATTACCCGCCGCCTGGGCGCTGGCTCTATTTCCCTTTGTTTTTTGGGTTTTTGGCCGACTCATTAAGTCGGCTGCGCCTGCTAACCAAAATGACCATTTACCCCAACCCCAACTCCTCAATCCTGGCCTGATTGCCATTAGCGCCCTCATCCTCGGCGCAAGCCTGCTGATGCACAATACCCTGAGCCTGCTGTTTGTGCCGCTGTTTGGCCTTTATCTGACGATTGAATTGGGGGTTGCCCGCTGCCGGCGCGGGTTGCTAAATGTCGGCCTGGCCCTGCTGCTGGGGCTGGGGCTGGCCGCTTTCTTTCTGATTCCGGCGGTGCTGGAAAAAAATTTTGCCCAGGTTCAGCGCGTCATCACCTCCCCCGATTTTGACTTTCGCTATCATTTTGTCTCGCTAGCGCAACTGTTCTCGCTGCCGCAACCGGCCAATACCGGCCTGCTCAACCCCAATTTTCCCCGCGCGCTCGGACTGGCGCAGGTTGGCCTGGCCACATTGGGGCTACTTGGCCTGTCGCTACAAATCATAAAAAATCGCGCTCGCCCCCCTGCCCCAAATTCTGAACCTGTCGCCTCCCCACTCCCCAGCCTCATTTTCACCACTACCTCCCTGACCATCGCTATTTTCATGATGCTCCCCTTCTCGCTTCTGGTGTGGGAGCAGCTACCGCTGCTGGCCTTTGCGCAGTTTCCCCACCGGCTGCTGGGGCCGGTGGCCCTGGCGCTGGCCCTGCTGGCCGGGGCCGCCGCTGCCACCCTGCCACAGCGAGTCGCTTTTGGCCTGACGCTGGCCGGCATCGGGCTGATATTTCTGGCCTCAATTCCTTTGCTGTATCCCCGCTACCGCACCGAACTACCGGCCAATCCCTCGCTCACCGATATGATGGCCTACGAACACGCCAGCGGCGCCATCGGCGCCACCTCGTTTGGCGAGTACCTGCCCGTTTGGGTGCAGCAAATTCCCCGCGAGTCGCCCCTGGAGCCGATGTACCGGGCCGGCGCGCCTATCGAGCGCCTGGACCTGGCCTACCTGCCGCCCAATGCCCAACTTCAATCAGCCCGTTATGGCTTTAACCGGGCAGAAGTTGTCATCAACTCGCCGCAGCCCTTCCAGGCTATTTTTCACACTTTCTACTTTCCCGGCTGGAGGGCCAAAATCAATGGCCAGCCAGCCCCCATCGCCCCCGCTACCGAGCGCGGCTTGATTGGCGTCAGCGCGCCGGCCGGTCAGCACCGGCTGGAACTCTATTTTGCGGAAACTCCGCTGCGGCGGGTCGCCAATGGCATCTCGGCAGCGGCGCTGGTTATTGTGGCGGTTTTGCTGGGGACCCACGTAGCGCGTGGCGCGTACTTCGCAAAAAAAATTCCCGCGTACTACGCCCTACGCCCTACGCCCTACTTTAATCGCCGGCAAATGCTCACGCTCGCCGCCTTCTCTCTTCTCCTCATCGCCGCCAAAACCCTTTATTTTGACTATTTTGACAACCCGCTCAAGCGCCAGTTTGACGGCGCAGATGTGGCCGGGGCCGAGGTGTCAACCCGGGTGAATTTTGGGGGGCAGGTTAATTTGCTGGGCTACTCGCTCAACCGCCGGCAGGTGGTCGCCGGCCAAACTTTTGAGCTGACCCTGTTCTGGCAGGCGCGGCAGCCGCTCAACGTTACCTACAGCGCGCTGGCCCAACTGGTTGATGACGGGCAGCATCTTTACGCCGGACAAGACAACCTGCACCCCGGCGCGCTACCAACCACCCTGTGGCAGCCGTGGGGTTTTGCGCAAGACCCGCACCAAATTACCGTGCCGCCCGGCACTCCGCCCGGCAATTACTTTTTGGCAGCCGGCCTGTACCAGCCCGATACCTGGCAGCGCCTGCCCGTGTTATCCGGCGGCCAGCCCGGGTGGAGCGACGTGTGGGCCATTCCTGTTACCGTAACCCAACCGGCCCGGCAGCCCACCCTGGCCGAGTTGAACATCGGCTGGCCGGTACAGGCCAATGTTGGCCCATCGCTGCGGCTGCTGGGGGCCACCCCGGAGCGCGAACAAATTGCGCGGGGTGATTTTTGGCGGGTTGCCCTGTTTTGGGAGGCCGTAACCGCCCCTGCCGTCGATTATCAAATTGGCCTGCGCCTGCTGGCGCCCAACCACACAGTAGCGCTGGCAGAAACAACGCCGCCCTCCCACGGACGCTATCCCACCAGCCGATGGCGCGCCGGCGAGCGCGTGCGCGATAACCACGCCCTCTGGATTCCCGCCGGCTTCCCGGCCGGCCAATATCGGGTGCAGGCGCGGCTACTGGATGAGGCGGGGCGTCCTGTAAGTAAATGGTTAACTTTGAATGTCATTACGGCAGAGTGAACTCACAATGGCAAACGGGTGGTGTTATCATCGCAGTAACCTTTTCTGTTTTCATCCATCCGGGTAAAATAGAGACATGATGTGGCGCAAAATAGTCAAACTGGCGGCGGCTCCGCTAACAATACTGCTGTTTTTAATAATGGTGGCGCTGTGGCAGCCGGCGTGGCTCATAGCGTTGCTGGCCTGGCATTCGCCGGCGGTGGTTTATACGGTTGACACCCAGGCTCCGCTGGTGGCGCTCACCATCGACGACGGGCCGGATGCCCAAACCACGCCGCAAATTCTCGATATTCTCAAACAGCACAACGCCCATGCCACCTTTTTTTTAATCACCGGCCACATTCCTGGCAACGAAGCCATTGTCCGGCGCGCCGTGCAAGAAGGCCACGAACTTGGCAACCATCTAATCATAGACCAGCCCAGCGTTGACTTGAGCCAACCAGAGTTTGAACGTCAACTGGTTTCGGCGCACCAAACGCTTTCAAAATTTGGGCCGGTGCGTTGGTTCAGGCCCGGCTCGGGCTGGTTCAACGGCAATATGCTGGCCGTGGCCCGCAAACACCACTACCAGACCGCGCTGGGTTCAATTTATCCGTTTGATGCGCGCATTCCGTGGCCGTGGTTTGCGGCGCGTCATATTCTAGCCAAAGTACAGCCCGGCTCGGTCATTATTCTGCACGATAACGGCGGGCGCGGCCAGCGCACCGCCCTGACGCTGGCTGCTATTTTGCCAGAACTAAAACGCCGGGGCTATAAAATTGTCACCTTAAGTGAGTTGCGCAATTCAAACCTGCAAAGGGAGGCAATGTTACCGTGAGTAGCTATGATGATGAAGAACTGACCGTTGAAGAAGAAGAGCGGCACGCCAGACGCGGCGCATGCGCGGCGCTGTTAATTTTTCCGCCGCTGGTCTGCTGTATTCTGTGGATGATTTTATCATTTACAGCCGATGGCCGGGTACTGGCCGCCAGAGGCTATTTGCACCTTACTTACAACGGCATTCCAATTAGCAATTTAACCCAGGGCTTTCCGGGCATTGCCCGGGCCAGTTGCGCTCTGGACCGGCAAACTCCCCGGCCCCAAAGTTACAACCAGCTTCAGGCGCGGTATCAGGATTATTACAGCCGGCTGGTGACGACGTATCGCGATGCCTGGCGAACGCTAAAAGACAGTGGCGGGGATATGAGCCAATACGAAGACCCTGTCCGGGTTCCGCCAGATTTGGCGCGGGGCAAACAGATATATTGCCGTTAAATCAACCAAAGCAAAACGGCCAGCGCGTTAAGGCAACGCCGGCCGTTTTTTAATCAGTATCTTATCAGTTGAATTCCTGTTTTTTGAGTAAGAAAATTTGTTACACAGAGATTCACTGAGAAAACACAGAGACACGCAGAGGAAAAATAATAAAATCTCTGTGTATCCCGGTGAAATCTTGGCGCATCTCTGCGTTCCTGTTTGGTTGCGGCTTGTTCGCGTTAGGGAAAAAGTTACTCCTCAATCTCAACGCTTTGCGAGGGAACCTCAACCATAAGATTCTCTTTTTTTATAAACGACAGGCCATCTTTGTCGTTGTAGTCGGCTACAATCGTATCGCCGTCGGCAAACTCGCCTTGCAGCAGCCTGACCGATAGCGGCGACTCGACCTGCTTTTGCAGGGTGCGGCGCAACGGCCTGGCGCCAAAGGCGGGGTCGTAGCCTTGTTCAGCCAGCCAGGCTCGCGCCGCCTCGGTCAACTCAATAGTAATGCCGTGTTCGCCTAACCGGCTGCCAATTTCTTTCATTTGCAGGTCAACAATCTGGCGAACATGCTCTTTGGTCAGGGTGTGGAAGACAATAATCTCGTCGATGCGGTTGATAAATTCTGGCCGGAAATGCTGCCGCAACGAGTCCTGAATATCACCTTTCAGCCGAGTGTCGTCAAAAGTACCCTGGTCGCCGCGCTGGCGAAAGCCCAGGGTGCCGCCTTTAGGGCCAAAAGCCGTGCCCACGTTGCTGGTCATAATAATAACGGTGTTGGTAAAATCTACCACCCGGCCATGCCCATCGGTAAGGCGGCCATCTTCTAAAATTTGCAGCAGCGCGTTCCACACATCGGGGTGGGCCTTTTCGATTTCGTCAAACAAGACCACCTGGTAGGGGCGACGGCGCACCGCCTCGGTCAGTTGGCCGCCCTCATCGTAGCCCACATAGCCCGGCGGTGAGCCAAATAAGCGGCTGGTGGTGTGCCCCTCGCGGTACTCGCTCATGTCGATGCGGAGCAGGGCATCTTCATCATCAAACAGAAACCAGGCCAGGGCTTTGGCCAGCTCGGTTTTGCCCACGCCCGAGCTGCCCAAAAAGAGAAAACTGCCCGAAGGCCGGCGCGGGTCTTTAAGGCCAGAGCGCGCCCGCCGCAGCGCATCGCTAATGGCGTTGATGGCTTCATCCTGGCCGATGATGCGTTGATGCAGCGCCTCTTCCATCCGCAGCAGCTTTTCGGCTTCGGTTTGCAGCATGTCTTGCAGCGGAATGCCGGTCCAGTTTGAAACCACTTCGGCAATATCGCTAACTTCTACCACTTCATCCAGATTTTTTTCCTGGCGCCAGGTATCGCGCTCTTTTTGAAATTCATCTTCAAGGCGCAGGCGTTCGGCCTTAACGCGGGCGGCGTGCTCCCAGTCTTGCTTGTTGCCAGCATCAATCTCCTCGTTCTGGAGTTTGTTGAGAACTTTCTTTTTGGCCTTCAAATCTTCTGGCATAGAATAGATAGCCACGCGCAATTTGCTGGCTGCCTCGTCAATCAGGTCAATGGCTTTATCGGGCAAATGGCGGTCGGTAACGTAGCGGTGCGACAGCCGGGCCGCTGCCTTGAGCGAGTCGTCGGTGTAGCTGATGCTGTGGTGCGCCTCGTAGCGGTGTTTCAGCCCGCGCAGCATCTCGATGGTTTGCTCCACGGTTGGCTCTTCGACAAAAACGGGGGCAAAGCGACGCTCAAGGGCCGGGTCTTTTTCAATGTATTGGCGAAATTCATCCAGGGTGGTGGCCCCAATACAGCGCAACTCGCCGCGAGCCAGCGCCGGTTTCATCATATTGCCGGCATCGACCGCGCCCTGGGCCGCGCCAGCCCCAACAACGGTGTGCAACTCGTCGATGAACAGAATAATTTCGCCCTGCGCCCGCTGAATTTCTTCGAGCGCGTTTTTGAGACGCTCTTCAAACTCGCCTCTAAAGCGAGAGCCGGCAATCATGGCCCCCAAATCAAGGCTAACCACGCGCCGCCCCATCAGAATTTCGGGCACGTCGTCGTCGGCAATTTTTTGGGCCAACCCTTCGACAATGGCGGTTTTTCCAACGCCGGCCTCGCCAATCAATACCGGGTTATTTTTGGTGCGGCGCGAGAGCACCTGAATCAGCCGCAGAATTTCCTTATCGCGGCCAATCACCGGGTCCAGTTTGCCTTCAACAGCCATCGCGGTCAGGTCGCGGCTATATTTTTCCAGGGTGCGGTAGCGGGTTTCGGCCTGCGGGCTGGTTACTTTTTGCCCGCCCCGAATCTCCTCGATAACATCGCTAACCCGCGCTTTGGTGATGCCTATTTCTTGTAAAATGCGGGCCGTGGGCGTGCCGCGCTCATCGCAAATGGCCAAAAACAGGTGTTCGGTTGAGATGTACTCATCCTTCATATTTTTGGCCTCTTCCTGGGCGTTGTCTAACGCCCGTTTGAGGCGGGGGGTAATATAAACCTGTCCAACGGCCATATTAACCATGCCCCCAACCTTGGGCGCAGCCGAAAGCACCTGGTCGAGCCGGTCCATCATCAACTCCGGGTCAACCCCGATTTTTTCCAAAATTTCAGAGACCAGCCCGTTGGGTTGCTCTAATAAAGCCAAAAACAGGTGCTCGGTATCGGCCTGAGAATGCTGGTAGCGCTGCAAAATTTCATAGGCCCGCATGGCCGCATCTTGTGCTCGTTCGGTAAATCTGTCAAAACGCATCATAGGAATTTTTTACCTCAACTCTCCTATCGTCTCAATCTATCACTGACTTGTGGCAATAATAATTTTATCCGTGTCAGTATACTAATATTTTACTAGATAAACATTAGAATCTAAAGTTAAAAATTCCTAAAAAAAACGCGCCGGTTAAATTGTGGCGCGTTTAGGGCTGCGCATTAAATTGATTCATGGCGTTGTCCAGCCCGTCGGTTAAAATGGCCTCGATAGCCTGAACTGCCCGCTGGTAGGTTATCAGCATGGCTTCCCATTCGTCTGGTTTGAAATCCTGCAACACGTAGGCTTCAACCGGCATCTGGCCCGGCGGACGCCCAATGCCCAGGCGAATCCGGGGGAATTCTTGCGTACCCAAATGCTGAATAACGCTGCGCATTCCCTTTTGCCCGCCGGCTCCTCCTTTGGGGCGCAGGCGCAAGGTGGCCGGCGGCAGGTCAACATCATCATACGCCACCAAAATGCGCTCCGGCGGCACTTTGTAAAAGCGGGCAATCGGCCCTACGGCCTCGCCGCTCAGATTCATGTAGGTTTGCGGTTTTACCAGGGCGACTTTTGCCCCGGCCAACTCGCCGCGGGCAATCAACCCCTTGCTGCGCTTTTCATCAAAGCGAAAGTGGGGGTGGCTGCGCGCAATCGTATCCAGCACATGCCAGCCGGCGTTGTGGCGGTTCTTTAGATATTTTTGGCCGGGGTTGCCCAGCCCCACAATCAGCCATTCGACGGGGCCGGGGAATTTTTCTGTTTTGGCGCGTCCAAATAAAGGAAAAGAAAGCGGCATTTATATCCCCGTTTATAATTGCCGCCGGCGATTGATGAAATTCATCACAAAGGCCCGCAGCGCCGAGAAAAAGCCAAACAGCAAGAAAACCCCCAGCATCAGCCCGCCGCCGTATAAACAGGCGTCTCGCAGGGGAGACATGGAAAAGCCGCTCACCGTTGGGATAAAACTGCCGCCGGTTTCATCGGGGTCTTCCAGCGGCGGGCTGGTAGGAACTACCGGGCGGGGCGTGGGGGTTTCAACAATGGGTTGGTCAATAACAATGGTGGGCGTAGGCGGCAGGTCGGTGGGGGTGGCGGTTGGGACAACCTGGGCCGGAGTAGGCGTTATTGTGGGGGTATCGGTGGGCAGGGGTTGGGCATTGGCAATGACGACCTGCTGCGAGAAAAACTCGGAGTAATTGCCATCCTGCCGCACTACCCGCAGCCGCAGAGTGTAGCTGCCATCGGGGTAAAGGGTTGTATTCCAACTTTCCAAAACACCGTTAAGAACCGGCGCTTCGTGAATGGTGCCTATAATTTGCCACTGGTCATTAGTGACCGGCTCAGGGTGAAACTCG
Source organism: uncultured Caldilineaceae bacterium (assembly GCA_964486935.1). Lineage (GTDB taxonomy): Bacteria > Chloroflexota > Anaerolineae > 4572-78 > J111 > CAZAPG01. The sequence continues at coordinate 136,238 of CAZAPG010000013.1, forward strand.
ATGATATAAAACTGAAACGCGGGATGGTCGGCGCTGCCAACAATTTCTACGGTTCCCTGTACAACAGCGTTGTTGGCCGGGCTGGTAATCAGGGCGATATCTTCGCCCTGCCGGGTTGGAGCAGCGATAGCTGCCGAAAATTGCCCAACCAAAAACAGGCTAGTGGCTATTAAAAATAGTAACACGTAGCGTTTTTGAAGCATAACCCTGTATTTTTTGGTCATTGGATATTCTCAGTTGCGCTAAATTTGTGACTGACTCGGCTGACCAGTATACCACAACTGGCCCAACTTACTCAACGTAAGCGGGTCGTCTAACCGTCGATGAAACCAACGCCGCCGGTCAGTCAAGCGCAACAGTTTAGCACGGGTAAAGAGGAAAGACAAACGGTACTTCGGGGTTGTGGGTTTTGAGTTTCGGGTTGCAGGTTATTGATTACTGCCCGCCGGTCATATTACTTTGGGGTTTTACGCAGGCAGATAAAGGCCAAACCCAAAAGCAGCAGAAGCAACAGCAAGCCTTCGATAACGCCCGTTGCCGATGAGTCTGGCTCTCGCAGCCCGGTTTCCGGCAAAAATTCAACCGGCAGCGGGGCCTGCGGCTGCGCCGGCGGCAGCGAGGGTTGCGGCTGCGGCGTGGCAGTCGGCACAAAATCGTCGTCATCATCGTCATCATCACCGGGGGAAGGAAGCGGCGGCACGTTGACCGGCACGTCATCCTGCCGGGGGGGTGACTCGTTGAGCGTCATCAGCGCCAGATTTCTGATGGTTTCCGGGCGCACCGCCGTGTTGTTGACCACCGTTTCAACATCCAGGCGCACCTGCTGGCCGGGGGACATCAGCGGAATATTCAGGGTGATGGTCGTTTCAAGCGCCTGGGTAATGCCCCTGGGATGGTTGACCAGGGTTAAAAAGCCTGTGGTCACAGTGGCGCTGATGGCAATGGCCGGCGGGGTGGTTCCCGGCGGCGATGACACGGTAAAGTTTATCAAATCCAACTGATACGGGATGCGGTCCTGAACGACAATATTGGTGGCGTTGGCGTTTGAGTTGGGCAAAATCTCGGCCAGAATAAAGTAGTGAACCCTTTCGCCGGGCAGGGCCTGGGCCGGCGTTGCCGATTTTGACAGGGCCGGGTCAACAATTCTGATAACCGGCGTGTTGGCGCTGTCGGTAATGGCCGGAGTCTGGTCGCTGCTGATGGTGGCGGTATTGACAATTCTGACCGTCACCGCGTCGAAGGCAACAATGGGCAAAGCTCCCTCGGGTGGCGTTGTGGCCGTGGGAGTTGGGGTGATTGCAGGCGTAACCGTAATTGCCGGCGTGGGGCTGGCCGCAGGGGGCGGCGTGGTTGGGGTGACGCTCACCGTTGGCGTTAGCGTGGGTTGGGGGATGGCCGTTTCAACCGTCGGCGTCACTGTTGGTTCGAGCGTGGGCGTCAGGGTTGGCGTTGCCACGGTGGCGGCGACGGTAGGCAGCGGCGGCGTTAAAGTGGCGGTCGGTGTCAGCGTGTCAATTGTTGGCGTAGCCGTAGCTGTGGGCATTGTAACGGTTACAACCGTGGGCGTATCGGTAGGCGTGATTTGGGCCTGGAAGGAAAGCCGGCCCAACGCTACCGGCGCAACCAGCGCCGACCCGGCAGACATAAACCAGTTGGGCAGTACCAACCCGGCGGTCGGCTCCGGTTCTACCGACGGTTCGGGGGTGTCGGTGGGCGCAGGCTCCGGCGTAGCAGTATCAAACGCTGTTGGAGTAGGCTCAACTGTTGGCGTGTGGGCCGGTTGGGGTGATGGGGTTGGCGTGCTGGTTGGCAGCGGCGGCGTAGCCGTAGGAGTCAACAGCGGCGTGGCCGTAGCCGTGGGCAACGGGGTAACGGTAGGCGTCAACTCAGGCGTGGCGGTTGGGCTGACGCTCACCGTTGGCGTCAGCGTGGGCAGCGGCGTGGCCGTAGCGGTGGGAGTAATTACCGGCGTGGCCGTGGGCGTCAACTCAGGCGTAACGGTGGGCGTTAACTCAGGCGTGGCGGTAGCCGTGGGCGTAATGGTTGGCGTAACCGTAAGAACGGGCGTGAGGGTCAGGGCAGGCGATGGCGCGGGCAAGGGCGTAGGCGTGGCCGTTTCGGTGATTTGCGGCGTAGCGGTAGGGGTAGGCGTTGGCGTTTGGGTGAGCGCGGGCGTTACGGTAGCCGTAACCGTGCCGGTATAGCCAACCACCGCCAGCCCGGAAATATCGCCCTCCAGCACCACCCAGCCCTGCGGGTCATAGGCCAGCGAGAGGCCGGACAGGGTATCGCTGAGAGTCATATTGATGCGCACCCGGAAGCCAACCTGATGGTCGCCATCCGGCGGCAGCGCGCCCACCAGCCAGCGCAGCCCGGTAACGGTAATCGGCTCGATGTTGCTCCAGGTAGCGCCATCAAAATATTGCACGGTTACACCCGGTTCGGCGGCGGCGCTGCCGGGTATGTAGGTGGTGTTAAAGGGAATGAAATCGGTAATAACAACATTGGTGGCGGTAAAGGTGCCGCTGTTGGAGTAGGCGAGGGTGTAGGTCAAAATATCGCCGGGATTAACCGGGGTGGGCGGCGCGGGCAAGGCGGTTTTACGCAGCCCCACGCCGGGTATCAAAATTGGCACGGTGGCCGAGTCGGTAGCGGTGACGGTGGTGGTATTGGTGTCGATGCCGCTGGCGGCGATACTGTTGTTGGCGACCACGCCGCCGTTAACAAATTGGGCGGTAAAGGTGACAACCACCGCGCGCGACACGCCGGGCGCAAAGTCGCCCAGGGTAGCGGTCAGGTCGTTCCACAGAATTACGCCGTTGGGCGCGTTATCGGGCGCAACCGAGGCGGCCACAAATTGCAGATGGGCCGGGTTGTAGGTATCGGTTAGCGGCAGGCTGAACAGGGTGGTGTTGCCGGTGTTATGCACCGTCAGCGCAAAGACCACCGTTGATCCCTGAGTGGCCGTGGCCGGCGGCAGCGGCGAGAGCAGCGTTTTGGTTACCACCAGGCCGGGGTTGGTTGTCAAAGTTACGGTGGCGCTGTCCGTATCGGAGACGGGGTTGGCGTTGGTATCCACGCCGGTCACGCTAACGTTGTTCACGTAGCTGCCAATTACCTCGCTGCCGGCGGTGACGCGGTAGGTGTAAGTCAGGGTAGTGCTGCCGGGGATAAATTGGTCCTGCCAGATTAAATCGGGCGGCGGCGCAACGTTGGGCGCGGGGTTGGCGCTGCCGGGCAGGTAGGTAAAGCCGGGCGGCAGGGTATCGGTAACGGTGGCGGTAATGGCCACCGGCCCGGCATTGACAATGATGAGCGAGTAGGTCAACACATCGTTGGGCGAAACCACGTTGGCGCCGGCCAGTTTGGTAATGTTAATCCGCGAAGTGGTGTGGATGGTGGTCGAGTCGCTGCGGGGGGCGTAATCGCGGTCGCCGGGCGCGGCGGCGGGCAAGCTGCTCCAGGTTATCTGGGCCTGGTTGACCAAATCCACGGCGGGCGGGGCGTTAATATCAATTTGCAGCCGGTAGTCAATTACCAGCTCATCGCCGGGCAACAGGCTGAAAGCGGGAACAAAGGTAATCGCCAGCGTGGGCGAGACGTAAACCGCCGCGTAATTGGCCGGCGGCACGCCGACCCCGTTCAGCCGCACTAAAAGATTTGTGGGCGCGGTTTGGCGCGTGCCGTCGGGCAGGGTGTCGATAAAGACCAAATCATAAG
>CAZAPG010000014.1:0-138672 GCA_964486935.1 uncultured Caldilineaceae bacterium
ACGAAACCATTTTGTCGGTGCCGCTTCAGGTGGGTAAACGGGTAATGGGCACTCTGAGTATCAGCAAGCGCGTATCCGGCGAGTTTACCCGCCATCACGACCGGCTGCTGCGAATGCTGGCCGACTATGCCGCCATTGCCATCCACAACATTCAGCTTTTGCACCAGCTTCACCTCACCAAAGAGCGCGAGAAACAGCAAATCAGGGGGGTGTTTGAGCGATATGTCTCCCCATCGGTGGTTGAGCAGGTATTGGGGCAGCCGGGGCGGGTTAGCCTGGGGGGGACGCGTCAAACCGTTACCGTACTGTTTGCCGATGTGCGCGGCTTTAGCACCTTTAGCGCCAACACCTCGCCGGAAATTCTGGTTGAATTGTTAAACAAATATTTGCAGGTGGCCGCCGAGGCAGTATTGACCCAGGAAGGTACGCTTGATAAATTTATGGGCGATGCGGTGATGGCTTTTTTCAACGCGCCGCTGCCCCAGGCCGACCATTCCATTCGGGCGGTGCGGGCGGCCTGGACGCTGCGCCGCGCTGTCAAGCAATTGCATCAGAGTTTGCCAGAGCCGTATCGGTTAAATTTTGGGGTTGGGGTTGGCGTTGGCGAGGCGGTGGTCGGCAATATTGGCACGGCTCAAATGATGAACTATACCATCATTGGCGATTCGGTAAACAAAGTGAAGCGGTTGCAAGAAAATGCCAAAGGCGGCCAGATATTAATTAATCAGGAAACTTTCCATCTGGTGCAGGCTTATATTGAAGCCAAACCGGTAGGCAACATGACGCTTAAAGGGCAAAGCCAGCCCGAACCGGTGTATGAAGTGTTGGATATAACCTGAAAAGCCGTGGCAATAGTTGAAAAAAATGTTGCGTCGGGGTTTAGGCTGCGTGTTTAAACCCCGATTTTTGTTGCCTGGCGCGTAATGTTAATTGTAATGTTTGGCTGATAAACTGAAATTACCTGGAATATATCCAGGATTAAGAAAAAATCACAGATTATGGGGTTCAATCAGGGTTGAGTGGGGGGCAATTACCTGACAGTTAGTAACTGGGAGGATTAAGCAAAATGACGGGAAGTAATCTAAAAACAGTAAAACTAGACAGTGTTACCCAGGAAATATCGCAATTGCTTACAACTTGCCGGTCTAGCGGCAAGCGGGTAACAACCGACTCCTGGCAGCAAATTAGCGTTTCAGAAGATGAGGCTATCTGGTGGAAATGCCCGGAGTGCAAAGGCTGGCACATTGTGGTGATGCATCGTAAAGGTAGCTAGAAAATTTTATTATGGTAAAGGTCTGGTTGCCTGAAACACCACTTCCCACGAGTAATGCCCCCCGCAAAAATAAGAGTCGTGTTGACGCTTCCACTCGCAATCGGCTTCATTGGCGCAATAGCCGGCCGCAATCATTTGCTCATTGGGGATGGTTGTCATAAATGAACTGAAGGGAAAGCTCACCTCGCTGGTGTAAACCTTGTCATTAAAAGCATTTTGCTTGACAACCATCTCCATTGTGTTTGACCACAAATCAATTTCTGCTTTGCCGACCCCTTTTGTGCCGGTAACGGTTTCCACGTTGTTCCAGCTATCGCCCACCACAATCCCATCGAGCGGCTTGCCGTTGACATCCAGCACCGTAATAAAAATGGTGTGCATCCCTTTGGCGCAGCCGCTGTTGAGCGCCAGCGGCCACAATCGCCACGAGGCAATGCGAAAATCTGTTGCTGCGGCGGGCGTGTCTGTGGCCACGGGAGTCGGCGGGTCAGGCGGCGCTATATTGGGCGCAGGCGTATTGGTTGGGGCAGCTGTGGGCGTAGCCGTTAGCGTGGGCGTATCTGTGGGGGAAAGTGTGTTGGTGGGCGTTGGCGTGGGGGTTGGGGTTGGCGTATGGGTTGGAGTGAGGGTATTGGTGGCGGTTGCCGTAGGAATGGCTGTGGGCGTTTTGGTTGGCGTGGGCGTGAGTGTGGGCAGCGCCTCGGCCAGCGCGCCGCCGCAGCCGGCCAGCAGGGTTAAACAAAAACAGAGGCATATCCAGCGAAGGTAATTCATAAGGTCATAATTATAGACTCTTTCAATTTGACGCAAAATTAGCCCAAACCAATTTAACCCACAAATCACGAGCCGCCCATCGCCAAATAATCTATTTTAAGGCGATGGGCGGCTCGTTTTGTGCGGATAGATGGAACCCGGCGTCAAGCGTACGCTTCAACCGGAATACAGGCGCAAACCAGATGCCGGTCGCCGTACACGTTATCAATGCGCGAGACAAACGGCCAGAATTTCGACTCGCGCACCCACGGCGCAGGGAAGGCGGCCTGCTCGCGGGAGTAGGGGCGGTCCCAGTTGTCGGCAGCAATTACCTCGGCGGTGTGGGGAGCGTGTCTCAGCGGGCTGTCTGCGGCGACAATTTCGCCCCGTTCAATCGTCCGAATCTCCTCGCGGATGGCGATGAGCGCCTCGCAAAAGCGGTCAAGCTCTTCTTTTGACTCGCTTTCGGTTGGTTCAATCATTAGCGTGCCGGCCACCGGAAACGACATAGTAGGGGCGTGAAAACCGTAATCCATCAACCGTTTGGCTACGTCCTCGGCTTCAATGCCTGCCTCGTGTTTGAAGTGTCGCAAATCAATAATGCACTCGTGGGCCACGCGCCCGTTAGCCCCCTTGTACAACACCGGATAATGCGGCTCCAGCCGGGCGGCAATGTAGTTGGCGTTGAGGATGGCAATTTTGCTGGCCTGGGTCAACCCCTCGGCGCCCATCATAGCGATGTAGGCGTAGCTAATGGGCAAGATGCTGGGGCTGCCCCACGGCGCCGCCGAAACTGCGCCCACCCCCTGCTGGCCGCCAACGCCCGGTACCACCGGATGGCCCGGCAAAAACGGGGCCAGGTGCCGGGCCGCGCAAATAGGCCCCATCCCCGGCCCGCCGCCGCCGTGCGGAATGCAGAAGGTTTTGTGCAAATTCAGGTGACACACGTCGGCTCCGTAATCGCCGGGGCGGCACAGCCCCACCTGGGCGTTCAGATTGGCCCCATCCAGATAAACTTGGCCGCCGCAATCGTGCACAATCTGGCAAATTTCTTTGATGGCCGCTTCAAACACTCCGTGGGTAGAGGGGTATGTCACCATCAAGGCCGACAGATTATCCCGGTGCTGTTGGGCTTTTTGGCGCAGGTCGGGCAGGTCGATGTTGCCGTCGTCATCGCATTTGACCACAACCACGTCCATACCGGCCATTACGGCGCTGGCCGGATTGGTGCCATGCGCCGAGCTGGGAATCAGGCAGATGTTGCGGTGGTCGTCGCCGCGGGCGTGGTGGTAGGCGCGAATGGTCAGCAGGCCGGCGTACTCGCCCTGCGAGCCGGCGTTGGGCTGCAACGATACGGCGGCAAAGCCGGTAATTTCGGCCAGCCACGCTTCCAGATTTTCAAATAACCCCCGATACCCCTGGGCCTGCTCCAGCGGCGCAAAGGGGTGCAGGTGGGCGAATTCGGGCCAGGTAACGGGCAGCATCTCGGTGGTGGCGTTGAGCTTCATGGTGCAGGACCCCAGCGGAATCATCGAGAAGGCCAGCGACAGGTCGCGGGCTTGCAGCCGGTGGATATAGCGCAGCATTTCGGTTTCTGAGTGGTAGCTGTGAAATACGGGGTGCGTCAAAAAATCGGATTGGCGCCGGTGCGGGGCGGGGTAGCCCAGTTCGACTTTTCCGGCCAGGGTTTCAATATTTACCTGGCCGGAGGCGTCGCCAAAAATTTGCAAAAGCTGGCGCAGCTCCTCCATCGTGGCGGCCTCATCCAGCGAGACGCCCACCGCGCCGTCATCATAAATTCGCAGGTTAATGTGGGCGGCCAGGGCGGCGTCAACAAGCTGCTGTTGAGTGCGCGGCCCGCCGCTGATTTTGAGCGTGTCGAACACCGGCGCGTTGCCCAGGGTGTAGCCCAACTGTTTTAATCCGGCGGCTAATGCGCCGGTCAGCAATTTGACCCGCCGGGCGATGTTGGCTAACCCCTCTGGCCCGTGATAAACCGCGTACATAGAGGCCATCACCGCCAGCAGCACCTGGGCGGTGCAAATGTTGCTGGTGGCCTTATCGCGGCGGATGTGCTGCTCGCGGGTTTGCAGCGCCAGCCGCAGGGCCGGTTTGCCGGTAACATCCTGAGAAACGCCTACCAGCCGGCCCGGCATCAGCCGCTTGTGCTCATCTCTGGTAGACATGAAGGCGGCGTGCGGGCCGCCGTAGCCCATCGGCACGCCAAAGCGCTGGCTGTTGCCAATGGCAACATCGGCCCCAAACTCGCCGGGGGGGCGCAGCAGGGTCAGCGCCAGCAGGTCGGTGGCGACTACCACCAGCGCGCCGGCCCGGTGGGCCTGCTCCGCAAAGGACTCGTAATCAACAATCGAGCCGTCGGTGGCGGGGTATTGCACCAGCGCGCCAAAGGTCTCGTGGTTAAAATCATAGGTTTGGTGGTTGCCCACAACAATGTGGTAGCCCAGCGGTTCGGCCCGGGTTTTGATAAGCTGGATGGTTTGAGGGTGGCACAGCTCAGACACAAAGAAGGTGTTGGCGTTTGAGCTGCGCGGCTGCGCCCGCTTGCACAGGGTCATGGCTTCGGCGGCGGCGGTGCCTTCATCCAATAGCGAGGCGTTGGCAATTTCCAGGCCGGTTAGCTCCATCACCATTGTTTGAAAATTGAGCAGGGCTTCCAGCCGGCCCTGGGCAATTTCGGCCTGGTAGGGGGTGTACTGGGTGTACCAGCCGGGATTCTCTAAAATATTGCGCTGAATCACCGGCGGAACCAGGCAATTATAGTAACCCATGCCAATAAACGAGCGATGGATTTTGTTTTGGCCGGCCAGGTGGCGCATGTCGGCCAGCACCTCCGACTCGCTGCGGGGTTGGGGCAGGTTGAGCGACTGCCTGAAGCGAATGCCCTGGGGCACGGTCTGGTCTATCAACTCGTCCAGCGTATCGACGCCCAGTATTTGCAGCATTTGCTCTACAGCAGGCCCTTTGGGGCCAAGGTGGCGGCTGGCAAAATGGTCTAATGGTTTTAATAGATTATCAACCGGCCTGTTGCCGTTGGTTGAGGTTGCTTGTTCTTGGTTTATGATTGGGGCCAGGTGACTCATACGCAGCTCCTTTTTTAGGCTGTGCTTCGCGTGGCGGCGCGATTAGCCTTCGTCTTCTGCAACTTTTTGATAATCAGCGCCGGATAGCAGGCTATCCCATTGGCCGGGGTCGGATGGTTTGATTTTAATCATCCAGCCCTGGCCGTAGGGGTCGTCATTGACTATTTCCGGCTGGTCTTCTAAAACCTCGTTGATTTCAACAACTTCGCCGCTCATGGGCATGTACAAATCGCTGGCGGCTTTAACGGACTCGACCACGCCAAAAACCTCGCCTTTTTCAAGGGCGCTGCCTACCTCGGGTAGTTCAACGTAAACAACGTCGCTCAGGCTGTCTTGAGCGTGGTCGGTAATGCCGCAGACGATTAAATCTCCTTCCTGGCGCGCCCATTCGTGGGTGTCTTGATATTTTGCATTGGGGTCAAGTTTCATTGGTCAAAGCTCCTTTCTTTTGGCAAACAGTTTTGCGTTTTTTTTATTTTCGATAAGCCGGCGTATAAAATGGCCGTTTAACAATAACGGCGGCTTTGGGCTTGTCCCTGATAATAATTTGAATTTCTGTGCCTGCCGAGGCGTGCTGGGGCGGCACAAAGGCGTGGCCGCAGTATTTATTAACCGTGGGGGCATAAAGACCCGTAACCACCGCGCCGATGGTCTGGCCGCCGGCGTTGGCGACCGGGTAGCCCTGGCGGGGAACCGCTTTTTCGGTCATTTCAAAGCCGATGAGCTTTTTGCCCAGCCCAGCCTGTTTTTGTTTGAGCAGGGCCTCTTTGCCAATAAAATCGGTTTCCAACTTGCAGGCCCAGCCCAGGTTGGCTTCCAGCGGGGTGGTATTGGCGTCAATCTCGTGGCCGTACAGGGGAAAGGATGGCTCAAAGCGCAGGCTGTCGCGGGCGGCCAGGCCCACCGGCTTCACCTCGATGCCGTTTTGACGGCCCGCGTTCAATATCAGCTCCCATATGTGGAGGGCCTTTTCGGCGGCAAAGAATAGCTCCACGCCATCTTCGCCGGTGTAGCCGGTGCGGCCAATAATCACCCCGACGCCGTCAATTTTTGTTTCCACGGCGGTAAAGCGGGGCAGATTGGGCAGGCTGGCTGAAACAAGGGGAGTCAACAACTCAATGGCTTTGGGGCCTTGCAGGGCCAGCATGTAGGTGTCGTTTGACACATCCTCAAGGGTTACGTTATAACCGCCGGCGTGGGCTTGCATCCACTGGTAATCTTTGGCGCGGTTATCGGCGTTGACCACCACAAACCAGCGCCCCGGCAGCTTGTAGATGAAAACATCATCAACAATACCGCCGCGCTCGTAACACATCAGGGCGTAGTGGGCCTCGTTTTCAGCCATCAGGCTAATATCCCACGTAACCAGCCGGTTGAGAAAAGCCTCGGCATCGGGGCCGGTGACAACAACCTGTCCCATATGGTCAATATCAAACAAACCGGCCGAGCGGCGCGTCAGATGGTGTTCCTCAATGGGGCCGGTTGGGTATTGAACCGGCATTTCCCAGCCGGCAAAGGGAACCATCCGCGCTCCGTGGTCAACATGCCATTGATACAGCAAAGTTCGGTTTAGCGGCTCGCTCATTACAGCTATCTCCTTATGGGGCATTCTATCAGGCAATGGTAGCTTGCATTGAAAAAACAAAAACGGGCAACGCAAGAGCGTGCCCGTTTACTCTGTCCCAAACCTGAGAGATTGCCCTCCTCATCGAGGGGGTTGCCCCTTCGGTGCGATATCCCGGTCATCTATCAGGATGTCGACTCTCCAGAGTTGCTGTCAATGCAACGACCCCTTTGCCTGAGAGTTTCGGTAAAGAATTTGGCCGACCCTTCACCTTGCCCCTTCGGCGGCCTGCCGCACTCTGGCAAGCTCTCTCTCGTTGCACGTTAACCAGCTTTTATGCAGTTACCTGTCAATCCGTACAAATATGCAGGCGGAAGGATAACACAAGCAAAACACTTTGTCAATTCGGATTATTTAGACGGGCGCGTCCCGGATTTTAGGAAATCGGGACAAACCAGGGGGGGATTCGGGGGGATACCCCCCGCGCCCCCCTGTGCTTTCCCAAATTTTGGGACGCACCCATTTAGACGTTTCAATTTAAGCGCAAAGGCAAAATATGTTATACTGGTTAACGGAAAAGGCCGGGCAAAAATTCGGGTTGTTAACCTTTTGTATTGAGTCAGTATCGTGTTATAATTGCACAAGGTAAGCAGCTTGATGCTCAAAGCAGAGATATTTACGCCGTAAAGAAAGATCCCTTAAGATTACGGCGCTTGTTCCTGGAGACTGTGCATGGAAGACCTGGTTGGCCGTGTTTTTGGCGGTTATGAATTAAAAGATCATGTTGGCGCCGGTGGGGTTGCCAGTATTTATAAAGGATTTGACGAAAGATTATCCCGTTGGGTCGCCATCAAAGTTGTCCCCATTCAGGCTTCGGGGGGCGCAACCGAAGAGACCATGCTGGCTCGCTTTCGGCTCGAGGCCCAGGCCATTGCCGCTCTCAGGCATCGCAATATTTTAACCATCTACGGCTATGGCGAAGAAGAAGGCTACGCCTATATTGTGATGGAATATGTGCCCGGCGGCTCTCTGAAAGACCGGATGGAAGAAGGCAAACCCTTTAATTGGGAAGACGCCCTGACCATCATCATCCCCGTGTCTCAGGCGCTGGCCTTTGCTCACGACCATAATATTATTCACCGCGATATCAAACCGGCTAACATTCTAATGCCCCAGGATGACTGGCCGCTGCTGGCCGATTTTGGCCTGGCCAAAATGGAACAGACCGCTCGCCCCAATTTGACTATGCCGGGCCAGGTGTTGGGAACAATGGCCTATGCCGCCCCGGAACAGATTCAAGAAGGCGAAATTGACGCCCGTATTGATATTTACTCGGTGGGGATTGTGCTGTACGAATTGCTTACCGGCGAACTGCCCTTTGAAGGCGAAACCTCGTTTGATTTTTTGATGGCCCGCCTGACCGAACCGCCTCGCCCGGTTAAACAGGCCAACCCCGATGTCCCGGATGTGTTTGTGCCTATTTTAGAAAAAGCCCTGGCCCAAAACCCCGCCGACCGCTACCAGACAATGGTCGAGTTCTCGCAAGATTTAATTGAGGCTCGCTACAAACTGCGGCGCGGCGAGGTGCAGGAAAAAACCTCGGTCATTGATACCGACCGGCTTCAGGAAACAAAAGTCGGCCTCAAGCTGACCCGCAGCGGCGAGAAAATTATCAAAAGCGGCCAAACCGAACTGGTGGTGGGGCGCGCTCATAAAAAAAGCGCGCCAGATATTGATTTGGGGCCGTATGACGGGGCCAAAGCCGGCGTGTCGCGCCGCCACGCCCGTCTGCTGCGCGAAACTGGCAAATGGTATTTAGAAGACCTGGACAGCACCAACGGTACCTTTCTCAACGGCGTTAAAATTGCCCCACACCAAAAAACAGCCGTTCACAAAGGCGATGTCATTCGCTTTGGCCAAATTGAACTGGAATTTGGCCTGGAGCAATAGCTGTTATCCGGCAAACATCCTAATTCGGTAAACAACCATGAGGAGTCGCCCTGAAAAGACTCCTCGCTTTATTTTTGTAGAGGATGAGAATTTGTTGAAGTTCAAACCAAGATATACCGGGGCAATTGCGTTTGCATTGGGCGTTGCTATTTTTGTTTTGGCCGCCTGTGGCCGAAACGTACAGGTTCTTCCGCCCGATGCCGCCCCGGTTGAGGCAAACCCGGCTTCCGGTTCAGAGCAGGCCCCTGCTCAATTCTCGCTCCCCAACCCAACCGCCACGTCCGAGCCAACCCTGTTTGCCACCAGGGTAATTACCCAAACCGCCACCTCAACCCACACCCCCACCCCCATTCCCACCCGACCTCCCCCCCCCCCCCAGGCCCCAGCGGCCAGCACGCCGGTTTCGGTGGTGGCCACTCCGGCTGCCGTTGCCCTCCCGCCAAAAATTGAACACGTGGTCATTATCAGTATCGACGGCCTGCGCCCCGACGCCCTGGCTGTTGCCAATACCCCCAATCTGGATGCCCTGCGCGCTGCCGGAGCCTACAGCCCCAACGCCAAAGCCGTAGTGCCCAGCGTTACCCTGATTAATCACGCCTCGATGCTGGGGGGGATGAGTCCGGCCAAACACGGCGTTAACTGGAATATTTACGACGCCTCGCGGGGCAAGGTGAACGGCCCTACCTTGTTTAGCCTGGCCCGGCAGGCCGGTTTGAGTACGGCTATGGTGGTTGGCAAAGAAAAGTTTGACCATCTGGTTTTGCCCGGCTCTGTAGACAACTACCTGCTGGCCGGCTTTACCGACCAGCAAGTAACCGGCCAGGCCATCAGCCTGATTCAGGCCGGGCTGCCGGCCATCCTCTTTATCCATTTACCCGATGTTGACACCCAGGGACACAGCGCGGGTTGGATGTCGGCCGGGCAGTTGCAAACTATCACCCTTACCGATGAGCAGATTGGCAAAATTATCAACGCCCTGGATGTTGGGGGATACCGCGATAGCACGCTCATTATTGTTACCTCAGACCACGGCGGAACCGGCGCCAGCCACGGCAGCGACTCCGCCGAAGACACCACCATCCCCTGGCTGGCTGTTGGCCCCACAGTTCGGGCCGGCGTAACCATAGAGCGCACTATCATAATTTACGATACAGCCGCGACAGTTCTACACAGCCTGGGTCTGCCCATCCCTGAGCAGTGGGACGGCCAGCCCGTTTTGGAAATTTTCAACTGAGTTATGTTTATTATTATTCCCGTAAAGCCGTTTGACCAATCAAAAACGCGGCTGGCAGCGGTGTTGACCGAGGAGCAGCGGGTCAATTTGAGCCGCAAATTGTTGCTGCGTACCCTGCATCTGGCCTGCCGGGTAGCCCCGGTGGTGGTTATTTCCAGAGACCTGGCGGCGCGCCGTTTAGCCAAACAACACGGGGCCTGGGCATTGGTTGAGTCGGGCAGTGGCCTAAATGATGCCATTGGCCAGGCCGCCGAGTGGGTTAGGGCGCGGGGCGGTCAGGCGCTGCTGGTCATCCCCGGCGATTTGCCCCGGCTGGCGCTCTCTGATTTAACGGAAATGATGTTGGTGGGGCAGCACAGCCCGGCGATGGTGATTGCGCCGTGCCATCGAAATAACGGCACCAACGCCCTGCTGCTGCGCCCGCCTACGCTTATTCACCCCTCATTTGGCGTTGGCAGCTTTGCCCGGCACCAGCAGGCCGCGCTCAACGCAGGCGTCGAAGCCACCATTTACCAATCATTTACGGTGGCGTTTGACATAGACTACCCCGAAGATTTGGAAAAATTGGGCAGGGTTCAGGCCAGTTTGACAGTTTCACAGGAGTGCGACAGCCCCTAACGCCTTTGGCGCAGCAAAAGAATGAAAATCCAACTCACCCCACCCGCCGCCTTCGGCGACTCCTTCCCCTGCCAGGTGGAGGGTTGCCTGTGCCCTGAAAGGGTAGGGAGGGGGTTTATTTTCAGAGGAGGACGAATGACGATGGTAAAATTTAAGCCCCTGATTTCTATTGCTGCCAGTATTGCCGCTGCCGTTGGCTACGGCATCTTTGTGCGGCTGGCCTTTGGCAGCGAGCAGCTAGCCGGGCTGTTTGGCACCATCAGCATTGGCTTTCTCTTTTTGGCGCCGCTGGCGTTGGGCGTCGTCACCGTTTATTTTTTGCCCCCCGATTTCCGCACCAAATGGCCGGCAGCCATATTTGCGCCGTGGATACCGTGCCTTATTTTTGCCGGCCTGGCCGCCGCGCTCACCTGGGAAGCCTGGATTTGCGTGGTGATGGCGCTGCCTATTTTTGTGGTCATGTCTTCGGTGGGCGGGCTGATTATGCTGGTCATTTTTAAATCAACCGGCCAAACCGGTAAAACTCAAATCGGCCTGATGGGTTTGTTGCTGCTGACCCCATTTTTAATCACGCCGCTGGAAAAACAACTGCCCGCGCAGGATTCCATGCGGGTGGTCCATACGCAAATTGAAATCAAGGCCGACCCCCAAACCGTGTGGCGCAACATCACCCGCGTGGCCCCCATTGCCGAGGCCGAGCACCACACCAGCTTTTTCCATCTGGCGGGCCTGCCTCGCCCGATGCAGGCCACCCTCTCATTTGATGGCGTTGGCGGCGTGCGGCGCGGCCAGTGGGAAGATGGGCTGGTCTTTATTGAAACCATTACCGAGTGGCAGCCTGGCCATAGCTACACCATGCAAATGCAGGCCGACACCCGCCGGGTGCAACCATCGCCGCTGCCGCTCTCTCAAATCGGCGGCCAATATTTTGATGTTATCCAGGGCCGCTACGCCATCGAGCCGTTGGACGACGGCAGCGTAATTTTGCACTTTACCAGCGTGCATCGCCTCTCTACCCATTTCAACTTTTACGGCGGTTTGTGGACAGACCTGTTTATGCGCGACGTGCAAAACTACATTCTCCAAATTGTCAAAGCTCGCGCCCAGAGCCAAAGTTAAGCTAACCTTAATCCAAGTGTGTCACACTGTTCCGCAACAGAGATTCGGAGCAGAGACATGAAAATCGCCAAACCGTTTTCGTCGGGTTACGCTGTTGTCACGGTAATGCTGGTTATCCTCATCATCAGTGGGTGTAGCAGCCAAACGCCCGCCGCCGAGCCGTCCACGGCCACCTCTCCGGCCACCGAAGCCGCGCAGCAGGTGGTGGCCAGCCCAACCGAACCGCCCGCGCCAACGCCCACAGCCCTGCCGGCCACCCCAACTACGCCGCCAGCATCGCCCACTACTGCCCCAACGGCTACTCCGCTCCGGGCTGTCGAGCCGTCGCCTACCCCCGAAGCAGCCCCGCCCGTTTCCTGCCAGCCTACCCCGCCCGATTCTCTGGGGCCGTTTTATGTGCCCGCCGCGCCGGAACGCTCCAGCGTGGGCCAGGGCCACACCTTGCGCGGGGTGGTCAGGTCCAGCGCCGACTGTTCGCCCATCCCCAACGCCCAAATTGAATTCTGGCTGGCCGGCCCCAACGGCGAATATGACGACGACCACCGCGCCACCATGTACGCCAACTCAGCCGGCGCGTATCAATTTGAGAGCAATCCCCCGCCGCCCTACAGCGGGCGACCGCCGCACATTCACATTCGCGTCAGCGCGCCGGGCCACGAACCGTTGGTGACTCAATACTATCCTGCTGACGGCCAAACCGAGGGCGAGTTTGATTTGGTGCTGATTGGCCAATCGCCGCCGGCCCCCACGCCCGAAGCCGAAGCCTTTGAGCCAGCCCTGCAAGAGTACGCCGTGCCCGCCGGCTCGCGCCCGCACGATGTGGCCCCGGCTCCCGATGGCGCAGTCTGGTACACCGCCCAGGGGTCGGGCGAATTGGGTCGCTTAGACCCGGCCACCGGCCAAACCCGGCACATCGCCCTGGGGCCGGGGTCTGCGCCGCACGGCGTTATTGTGGGGCCAGATGGCGCGCCCTGGGTAACGGATGGCGGCCTGAATGCCATTGTGCGGGTTGACCCGGAAACCGAGGAAGCGCAAGCCTTCCCTCTGCCCGCCGAAACCGGCTACGCCAACCTCAACACTCCGGCTTTTGACTCGCAGGGGATTTTGTGGTTTACCGGCCAGAGCGGCATTTACGGGCGGCTGAACCCGGCCTCCGGCGAACTGGAAGTGTTCGACGCGCCGCGTGGCCGCGGCCCTTACGGCATCGACGCCACCCCGGACGGCGTGATTTATTACGCCTCGCTGGCCGGCAGCCACATTGCCCGGATTGACCCGGAGAGCGGCGCAGCTACGCCGCTCGACCCGCCCACGCCCCAACAGGGAGCGCGCCGGGTCTGGTCCGACTCGCAGGGCCGGCTGTGGGTGAGCGAGTGGAACGCCGGTCAGGTGGCCATGTACAGCCCCGCGTCTGACACGTGGCGCGAGTGGCCGCTGCCCGGCGATAACCCCCTGCCCTACGCCGTGTACGTGGATGAGCGGGATGTGGTCTGGTTGAGCGACTTTGGCGCCAACGCCCTGGTTCGGTTTGACCCGGCCACCGAAGAATTTACCTCCTTCCCGCTACCCAGCCCGGCGGCCAACGTGCGCCAGATTTTGGGCCGCCCCGGCGAGGTATGGGGCGCTGAATCGGGCGTTGACAAGCTGGTCGTTATCCGCACCGCGCCGCCCGCCGAGGGCAGCCGGCCAAACACCGCCACCGCCACCGAAATTGCGGCGATTCCGGCCCCGCAACTGTTTGACGCCGGGTGGGATGACCGTTCGGCCTTTGAGGCCGGGTTGATTGAGGCAGAGCGGGGCGCGCTGGCGGCTCTGCCGGGGGCCAGCGTGTATCACATTGACCTGCAAATTGCAGACAATCTGCTCGACCTGCAAGGCCGCCAGGAAGTGCGCTACACCAATCAAGAAGACGCGCCGCTGAATGAAATCTATTTTCGGCTGTTCCCCAATCTGGCCGATGGCCGCAGCAGCGTGTCGAACCTGCGCGTGAACGGCGCGCCGCTTGAGCCGGCGTACGAACTGAACGACAGCGCGCTGCGGGTCCCGCTGCCGGCAGCGCTGCAACCGGGCGAGCAGGTTGTTATCGCCATGGATTTTGAGATAGACGTCCCCGCCGGGCAGGGCGGCAACTACGGCACCTTTGCTTTTTTAGAGGACGTGCTGGCCCTGGCCCACTTTTACCCGCTCATTCCGGTGTACGATGATGAGGGCTGGAATGTGGAGATTGCCCCCTCCATTGGCGATGTGGTTTATGCCGATAGCAGCTTTTACCGGGTGCGGGTGACGGCTCCGGCCACGCTCACCCTGGTAGCTTCCGGCCTTGAGGTTGAGCGCGAAGCGGCGGGCAACCGGCAGATAGTCACCTTTGCCGCCGGCCCCGCGCGCGATTTTTATCTGGCGGCCAGCGAGCATTACGCCGTTATCAGCCGCGCGGTGGGTCAAACCGTGGTCAACAGCTACGCCTCGGCAGAGTTGAGCCAGGGCAATGAAGCCGCTCTGAATTATGCGGTCGATGCGCTAAACAGCTTTAACGCCCGCTTTGGTCCCTACCCTTTCACCGAGTTTGACCTGGTCAGTACCACCACCTTTGCTTTGGGCATTGAGTACCCCGGTATTGTGGCGATACTGGCAGATTTGTACGACCGCCCCGGCGGGCCGCTGCTGGAAGGCGTGGTGGCTCACGAGGTCGCGCATCAGTGGTTTTACAGCATAATTGGCAATGACCAGGTAGATGAACCCTGGCTGGATGAGGCGCTGGCCCAATATGCCACCATCCTCTATTACGCCGATGTTTACGGTCCGGCCGGTGAAGCCGGTTTTCGCGGCTCGCTGGAGCGGCGCTGGCAGCGGGTCAACAAGGCCGATATGCCCATTGGCCTGCCGGTAGCGCAATACACCAGCGATGAGTACAGCGCCATTGTTTATGGCCGTGGCCCCCTTTTTATCGAAGCCCTTGCGGAAACAATGGGGTCAGAAGCTTTTGCCGCGTTTCTACCCGATTATTATCAAACCCACCAGTGGGGCATTGCCACCGGCGGCAGTTTCAAACAACTGGCCGAGCAGCACTGCGCCTGCGATTTGACCCCGCTGTTTGAAGCCTGGGTGTATGCCGGGTCGTCCCCTTAAAATTCAATATCGAATCTATTTCCCATCAAGTGAATCAAGTATCTGAAATTCAAAAAAGCCGAATTTTGTTTGCAGTTTAGGCTCGTGCTAAAATGCACAAGCGATAATATCAACTTCTTCAACAGGAGGACTCAATGACCTACTTTTTGCTGATGGCTCACTCTGGCTGGCGCTGGATAGTGCTGCTGCTGATTTTGATTGTCATCATCAAATCTTTAATCGGCTGGCTGGGCAAACAGAAGTGGAGCAATCTTGATACCCAACTTGTAAATTTCTCTCGATACGCCGTTTATCTGCAACTGTTGCTGGGGATTTTACTATACGTATTTCTGCAAAAGTGGAACGCCGGTTTTGGCTTTGTGGGGAGTCACGTGATTACGGCGCTACTGGCCGTGGGGGGAATTGAATTTGGCGCAGCGCGGGCCAAAAAATCAGAGGGGGCTAAAAAATTTATGTTCGCCTTTATTGGTTTTGTGGTTGCCTTGATTTTAGTCTACGGGGCGCTGGCGACCGTTGGTGGACTCTTTGGCTGAGGCGGGAGACTTTTGCGCCCACACCTGGTCGTAAATATCTTGCCACAGGCGAATGTCTGTATATTGCAGGGGGAATTCGGCCAGCACCTGCAACAAATCTTCTCGCGCCCAGGTTTTGCCGGGCAGCAAGCGGGCCTCCCAGCCAACGCGATTGGTGGCCAGCAGCCAACCCCAATGCGGGTGCGCCTCTGTAGGGGCTTGCAGCACCCGGATTAGTTCGGCCAGCCCCTTTTGCGGGTCGGGTAAGAATTCCAGCGCCTCCAGGCAGGTGACTACCGGCAGGCTGTTGCTGGCAAATGGCAGGGCCATGGCGTCGGCCTGAACCAGCGAGATTCTGCCCAGGTGTTGGGCGGTTTCGCGCCGGGCTACGGCCAGCATCCTGGCCGCCCGGTCTACCCCAATCATATGGCCTCGATAGGCGGGTTGCCGGCACAGCGCCAGCGGCACGCGGCCTGTGCCGGTAGCCACATCCAGCGCCACTGCCTCCGGCTGAGAATACAGCCGGTTAGCCAGCGGCTCCCCCACAAATGAGTCTTCGGTCGCCGGGTCAAACGCTTTGATGTGGTTGTATCGCTCCGCCGTCCAATCATACAGCAGCGCCACCAGCGGCGCGCCCAAATAAGCGCCCTCGGCAATAATGAGTTGCCAGTACAAAACAAGGCCGACCAGCGCAATAATTAGCAGAATTATCAGCCAGCTAATCAATCTTCTGTCCTTTGAAGCAGGTGACTTGTGATTGGTAATTACCAATCCAAACTCACCCAACCCTCTAAACTTATAAAGCTCCCAAACTCAACCCGCTCGCCAGCAAAGCGATGACCAGATAGAGTTGCGATTTTCGCATCAGGTCAGCGGGGTTATCAATAGCGGTTTTTATTAATGCTTGCGTTATCAGCAGAACGGCCAAAATTGCTGCGCCGGGCATTAACTCCAGAGCCAGTAACAGTAACATTGCCGTCAATTGTCCCCCATAAAAGAGCCATCCGGCCCGACGATGCCGGCCCGCCAGCCGCAATCCCCCCAAATAGACCGCCCAGAAAGCAATCCCCATTGCCAGCGCAGGCAGCGTTAACCCGCCCAACCAAACCCCCATCAGCCAGGGCAGCAAAAACTGCACCACAGCCTGTAACCTGCCGCCGCCGGGGCCGGCCAAATCAACCGGAAACAGCCCGGCCAGCAGGGTCAAACAGACCGATAAGAGCGTCAGCCAGACAATGGCCGGGTTGAGGGCCAATCCAATCAGCAGGGCCAGCGCCAGCCCCGCCCCAAATGTTGTTGCCCGACCGCCAAATTGAGGCCAAAAGCGGTTACGCCACCACACCCGATAGCGGCGCAACTGCAAGGTTAAATGGCCGCCCAGGGTATCGGGCCGGGCATAGGGCAAGAAAAATCCACGGGGCGGGGCGGGCGGCAATTGGGCGCGGGTTACGCGTCGCCAGACTCCCTGCCGCACCGACAGCTCCCACAGCGTGCCCAAAATCGGGTCGGCCAGCAGCCACAGCGCGGCCACGGTTAGCAGCCAGCGCAGGTCAGACGCAAAATAGCCGGTAGAAAACAGGCCGGCAATCGCGGCCCAGCCCGGCCCCCAACTGAACCAGCGCCGGAAGGCAATCAGCGAAAAATTAAGCGTATGGCCAAAAGGTTGCTCCAAGAGAGAATACCTGCCTGTAGAATTTTTGGCCCATTGTAGCACACAACCCCCGCCTCCGACAATCAAAGTAGCCGGTTGGCAAACCGTCAGAATGTTTTGACACGCAATGCACTCAACGCTAAACTAAACCTTGCAACCTTAAACGAATTTAAAGCAGATAATTATGAGTCTGGAAGAAACCCCAACGGGGACTTACGTTTTACTACTTCATCTACCCATCGACAAAACCATTACCATTGGCCAACTGGGTACGTTTGACTTTCCGGCAGGGTGGTACACCTACATTGGCAGCGCCTTTGGGCCGGGCGGCCTGCTGGCGCGCATCAAGCACCATCTTCAGCCCGCCGACAAACCCCACTGGCACATTGATTACCTGCGCCGCGAGGCGCGCCTGGTTGAAATCTGGCTCTCGCCCGACACACAACGCCGCGAAGAAGAATGGGTCGAGTTGATGGTTGACATTCCGGGAGCAATGGCCGCCATCGAGGGCTTTGGCGCATCAGACTCCCGGCAGGAGACGCATCTGTTTTATTTTGACGTGCAGCCGCTGCTGGAGGATTTTGCCGTAGGCGTGCGGGCCAAATTTCCCAGAACCAAAGTTATGCGGGCGTATGCCTCGGCGGAGTGAGCGAATAGGCGAAAGGTAAATAAAGAAAGGCGGTCTACCAATGACAAATGCGGAGGAGTTGTTTCATCGCTTCAGCCAGGTGGATGATGAGGCGTGCGAGGCCGAGGCTGTCGCCCTGGGGCAAAAGGGGCCGGCTGGCTTACCGGCGCTCAAGCAACTGTTGGCCGCCCCTCAAGCCGACTTGCGCTTTTGGGCTGTACGCGGGTTGTGGGCCAACGGCTCGCCAGAAGCGGTTGACCTGCTGATTGAAACGCTCAACGATGGCGAGGAGATGGCGCGCAGCGGCGCGGCCCTGGCCCTGGGCGAACTCAAGGCCGAAAGCGCGATACTGGCCCTGGCCCGCCTGTTAACCGCCGATAGTTCGGCCAGCGGCGACCACGCCGCCGACGCCCTGGCCAAGATTGGCAGCGCCGCTGCCCCGGCGTTGATTGAGGCAATGAGTCATCCGGCGGCGAGGGTGCGCCGTCGGGCAGCCAAAGCTTTGGTTCCGGTGGAGAGCAAAAAAGCTATTCCGGCGCTGTTTAAGGCGCTGGAGGATGACAGCTACATGGTGCGCCACTACGCCGAAATTGCCCTGGAGCGAATGGGCGTGGGGCAGATGGTTTATTTTAAGTAGGGTTGGCCGCTCAATATTGGGCCTGAACCTGTAACCGCGCTTTGAGTTGTTCCACTTCCCGCACAAAGGGGGTGCGCAGCCCGACCCGCTGGTAAATTTCAAAGGCTTGTTGGGCCAGTTCAAAGGCTTCGTCCAGGCGAATCTGGCGCTCGCGCAGCCGGGCCAGCCACACTTTGGCGTAAGCTTCCTCTTCGGGCAGTTCATTCTCTTGGGCCAGCCGCCCGCTTTTGCCCAACAGGGTTTCGGCCCGGTCAAAGTCGCCCAATTCCAAAGCCAGTTGGGCCTGGTCGCTAATGTTCGACACCAACCCTTCAACCTGGCCCAATTTTTGATTGAGCGTTTGGGCGTCAATCAGGTACCGTTCGGCCTGGGCCAGATTGCGCTGGTATACGGACAGCACCCCCAACCCGCCTTTGCAAATGGCAATCCAGCGCTCGTTGCCCGCCTGTTGAAAAATATCCAGGGCTTCAAGATACAATCGTTGCGCCTCGTCAAGATTTTTATCATACTCGCGGGCTATCTGGGCCAGATTACGCAAGGCCACCCCCTGCACCAAGGGATTATCTGCCGCGCCCAGCTTCAATCCATTCTCAAAACAGCGTCTGGCTTCTTGCGGATGCCCCTGCTGAAAATGAGTCCAGCCCACGTTATAAACCAGATGCCAGGCCGCCGCGCCGGTGTGGCTGTTGGTTTGCAGCATATCAACTGCCAGTTCGCCCCATTTTATGCGCTCCCGTTTGTAACCCCACAGGCCCAGCCAGGTGCCGGTTAAATCCAGCAGGTCCGTCAGCGCCGGTTCGTGATGTTCGTAGCACCACTCCATCACGGCCAACAGGTTATCCAGTTGGTCTCGAATGAAACGGCCCTCTTCGCTGCGGGTCAAACTGCCGATAACCTGTTGATACCCCGCCACCAGATTGCGGTAAGGCGTTTCCAGCGAGGCCCATTCCGGCGCCGGCTCCAGCAGCATAATGGCCTCGTGCACGCGGCGCTGCAAAAAAAATCGGGTTGGGGCCAAAATATCGTAGCGCGAGGCTTCGTGCTCTTTGAGCAAAAAGAGGGTGCGCAGCCGGTTTAGCGCCACGCGCAAATGCGTCCCTTCTACCCCGCTGGCCGCCGAGATGAGCGGCAGGGGGGCGGGGGTCAAAAAAATGGGCATGACGTGTAAAATCTTCTTTTCGATGGTGGTCAGTTTGCTGTAAGCCTCTTCAAGCAGGTATTCCAGCATCTCTTCCACGCGGCCAATATCGCTGCGCACGGCCTCGTAGGGGGTGTAGCCTTCACTCATCAGCCCAATGGCAATCCGCATAGCCGAGGGAATGCCGCTGGTGGCCTCGTGAATATAGCGCAAATCCTCTGCGCCGGGCGACATGCCCCTGGCCCGGCAAACGTTGCGCATAAAGGCCAGCCCTTCGCTTACGTCCATGCCAAACAGTTTGATGACTGTTTCCAGTTCGCTGGCCCGGCCTCGCTCGCGGCTGGTTAGCAGTACGCTGGTGCTCATTGGCACCTGCTGCACAAAGTGGTAAATTTCCTGGTGCTGCTCGTCGGTTAGCACCTCGGTATTGTCGATGATGAGCAGGCAGCGGGGCAAATTGGCCAGGTTTTTTATAGCCAGCGCCTGCTTTTCCGGCAGGCTGTCGGCGGCCACTACCCGCCTGTCGCCCAGAACCTGGCCAATGGTATTGCAGATGGTTTCCAGCGAGGTGACAAAGCCTTCGCGTTCGGTGCGGGCGGCAATCCAGATGATGGCGTCAAAATAGCCTTTTTCGACGCAGCGCTGGGCCACCTCCAGGGCCAGCGTGGTTTTGCCCGCCCCCGGATAGCCCCGAATGGAAACCACCCACGGGCGACGCATTAACCCCTGAATGGCTTTTTCAACCAAATCCTGGTCTTTGGTATCAAACCGGCGCACGTACTGGTACATGGGGCGGGGCAAATTGTGCTGCACTTTGGGGGTCAACAAGCCGTTGCTGTCGGTGGCCGGCTCCTCTTCGGCCAGGGCCAGGGCCAGCGCCTCGATGGCCGAGGACATTACCTCAAAAAAGCGGGTGCGGCCCAACCCCAGCCGGTCGGCCACCACTTTCCACGGTTCGCCCAAAATAAAGTAATCGTTTAACAGAATGTAGTTACGCCAGTCCGGGTCATCGGGGTTTTCCGGGGAGACCGGCCCCAGCGTGGCAACCGTTTCTTTGATGAGCGATTCCAGAATACCGCCAATGTAGGTGGGCGAGACCAGCTCCACCGGCTCTTGCAGCCGGTCTTGAACCACCTTCAAATCACGCAGGCGGGGCAGTTCGCCCAGGGCTTTGCGCTTGCGGCGGCGCACCAACCGAATGGCGACATCAACCTCTTCAAAAAATCCTTCGTTCATCATTGGCGCTCCCGATTTCAAGCGGACTCAAAGCGGACGCTTTGACGGAACCCTGGCGAGATTTAAGCAGATAGGTAAAGCATTTTCAAGCTGAAATATGGTTTATGATGAGAATACGTTTTGGGGCGGCAATGAGGAGTGAAAAACTACAGTTTCACCTGCACTGCGCGCAGGCGCAAGTGTTCACTCCGTCACAACCCCACCAATTTTATTTACAGAGGAGGCATTATCAATGTTATTTCAAAATGCAGATCAAAATGGAAGCCGCCAGCCGGAGGCTCGGGTTGCCAGGCAACGCTCAAGTTCAGATGTGTATGACCTGTCGCTTCAGGCGGAGTGGTGGTTGATGTCGCACTATTGCGCCGCCGATTTTGGGCATCGCTTTGCCTGGCCCGAAATGCGGCTGGAGACAGGTCGCCATTTTTTGAGAGAAGCCCCTGCCGCCAATTTGTAACCGGTCAGGGCCAGAGGTAAACCCTGATTAAAAAGACCCCAAACATCATGCAGCCGGTGGTTATTTTGGCGGCAATGCCCGTGGCGGTACCGGCCACATAACCTTTGGTGGCGTTAACCGCCGTGCTCCAGTTGCGATGCCGCTGCCGTTCAACCAGCAAGATGCCGCCCAGGGTTCCGGCCACGCCAACCAGACAACCCACAATCGGCGTGCCGATGAAGCTGGCAACGATGCCCAAGACAAAGCCGGCAATGGTGCCGACTGTTACAGCCAGGCACGAAGCGCCGCCAATTTTGGCCCCAAATTGGCCGCCCAGCATGTCGGCAATGATGCCTAAAGTCATCAAAAAGGTGAGCAGGCCAAACGTAACCCAGCCCAATTTATCCCAGCCCAGGGTCAGGCCGTAGCCAATGGCAGCCCCCCAAATAATGATGGTTCCGGGCACGGGGGGCAAAATTGTAAATATCAACCCGACCATCATCACAAACAGGGTAACAAACAGCACAAACCCCTGGCCAAGCAGTTCAAACTCACTCATCTTGCAGCAACTCCCAGGCCCGCTCGACGGCCTGGCGGGCTACCTGATAACCAAATCCGCGCCGGCTCAAAAAGCCGAGCGCCTTTTTTGTGAAAGTTTCCTCATCCAGACCGCGCCACTGGCGTAGTTTTCCCTCGATGGCCCGCCAGGCCGATTCATCCTCATCCACCTGGCTTAACGCCTTTTCAATTGCCTCGTCGCGCACGCCCTTTTGCCGAAGCTCATAACGCAGAGCGCGCTCACCGCGCGGTTTGAAGCGCTCGCGCTCCTGAACCCAGGTATTGGCAAAATCGGTATCATCCAGATACCCCTCTTGCGCCAGCCGGTCAATGATTTCGGCAACAACTGTTTGCGGATATTTTTTGCCGCGCAAATAATCTTTCATCTCCGCCCGGCTGCGCGCCCGAAAGCCCAAAAAATAAATAGCGTGGTTATAGGCTTTGTTCCGTTGGTCCTGCTCTTTAAGCCGCTCAATCTCGGCATCGCTCAACTGCTGCCCCTTACGCAGGCCGGCGGCCACGGCAATGGTTACGGCCAGGGCATATTTGCCGTCGATATAAACGTTGACCCGCTCTTTGTTGCGTTTTTGCATTTCCAGGGCAGTAATCGTTCCGGCCATTCATTTGTCCTCAAGCAATACAATGCTACCACGACTCCATGCCGAAGGCAATATTTAAACAGAACATCCCCCTCGCCCTGCTAGTCAATTGGCATATTTTAGTTACAATTAAAGGCAGAGGTGCAACCATGAGCCAGGAACTAATTTTAATTGTTGACGATGAGGAAAACATCATCGAACTGGGCCGGCTTTACCTTGAAAACGAAGGCTATCGGGTAGCAGCCGCTTCCGACGGCCTGGAAGCCATAAAAAAATTTGAAACGCTCAACCCCGCCCTGGTTGTGCTGGATTTGATGCTGCCTCAATTGAACGGCTGGGAAGTGTGCAAAAAAATCAGAGCCGCCAGCAACGTGCCTATTATTATGCTGACCGCCCGCACCGATGATATCGATAAAATTGTCGGCCTGGAACTGGGCGCAGACGATTATATGACCAAACCCTACAACCCCCGCGAGCTGGTCGCCAGAGTCAAAGCGGTGCTGCGGCGCGGCGGTGCGGCAGCCAAAAGCCAGGCTCAGGCCGACACGCCGGTTTTGCGCGCCGGCCCGCTCAACCTCGACCCGGCCCGGCGCGAAGCCAGATTGGCCGACACCCTGCTGCAACTGCGCGCCAAAGAATTTGACCTGCTGCAAGTATTTATAGAAAACAAAGGGCTGGCCCTGAACCGAGAAAAGCTGCTGGATTTGGCCTGGGGTTTTGATTTTTACGGCGAAACCCGCACGGTTGATGTGCACGTGGCCCACCTGCGCGAGCGGCTGAGCAGCGATGAGCGGGTGCAAATAGAAACCGTGTGGGGCGTGGGTTATAAACTGGTGGTGGATGAATGAGTCTCAGTTGGCGCTTAATTATCTCTTATGTAGTCATTATTGTGATTACGCTGCTCCTGGCTTTTATCACACTCATTCTCATTGCCCGGCCTATTCAAAGCCGCCTCACCAGGGTTCGGCTGGCTACGCAGGGTAATCTGGTTGCGCGTCAAATTAACAACCTCTATCGTCAAAATATTCCGCTTGAGCAAATTGTTGAGCAAATCAACCGCCGGGGCAACCAGGGCAACATTCGGCTGCTGCTGGTTGACCCGCAGGGAGTGGTGCTGGCCGATAGCGCCGAGCAGTGGTTAGGCCGGCAACTGAATTTGGTTGACAGGGAAAGCGGCAGTTTTGACGCGCCCGGCGGCGGCGCCTTTATCTACAGCGCCTCGGCGGTGGGGCCGGTCGATGCGCCGGTGGCTTACGTAGCTGCCGTGGCCAGCCGCGCGCCGGTGCTGCCCAACTTTGTCACCGAGTTGGGTTGGGGCTTTTTAGTGGCCGGGGGGGTGGCCCTGCTGGTTTCGCTGCTGTTGGGGGTCATTATTGCCCGCTCGATTGCGCTGCCTTTGCAGCAGATAGGCCGGGCCGCCGGAGCCGTAGCCAGTGGCGATTACGCGCATCGCCTGCCGGAGAAAGGGCCGCCCGAAATAAAGCGGGTGGCCGCCAGCTTTAACCTGATGGCCGGCCAGGTGCAGGCCGGCCACCAGGCCATGCGCGATTTTGTGTCTAACGTATCGCACGAATTGAAAACGCCGCTCACCTCCATTCAGGGTTTCTCTCAGGCCATTATGGAAGGGGCTACTCACGATGAGGCCGCCAAACGGCGGGCCGCGCAAATTATCCATCAAGAGGCGGGCCGGATGAGCCGCCTGGTAGAAGATTTGCTCGACCTGGCCCGCCTCGACTCCGGGCAAATTGCCATGCAAAAAACTCCGCTGGACCTGGCTGAAATTTTGGTCAATACAGTCAATCAGCTTTTGCCCCAGGCCGTTAAAAAGGATATCAAAATTATCAAAATATGGGGCCAGCTTCCGGCCATTACCGGCGATGGCGACCGGCTGGCGCAGGTGTTCATCAACCTGTTGAGCAATGCCGTCAGGTATACCCCCGCTGGAGGCAAGATAACCGTGACCGGCGCTGTAGTGCAGGGTGTGCCCCGCCCCCGGCCAACGCGGGCCGGCCTGGTGCAGCCCGATGCCACAATCGCTCTTTCAGAGCGCGGCGATTTTATTGAAATCAGCGTTGCTGACAGTGGGCCGGGGATTCCGCCGGAGGATTTGGGGCGCATTTTTGAACGCTTTTATCAGGTTGATAAAAGCCGCAAACGAGACCGGGGCACCGGATTGGGGCTGGCTATTAGCAAAGAGATTATCGAGGCGCATGGCGGCTACATTACCGCCGAAAGCAAGCCGGGCATGGGCGCCAAATTTATGGCGCTGCTGCCCGTCAGCGAGGCAGACGCAAAAACCCTCATTTCCTCACGCCGCAAAATCGGCAGGTAATTATTCAGGGTAAACTTGTGAATTGACGCAGTTGGGCAGCCGTTGGCCCTTTAAGCCGGCCAGCAGATTTTGGGCGGCCATGGTGGCCATCTTCTCGCGGGCGGGGATGCTGGCGCTGCCGATGTGTGGCAGCACGGTGGCGTTGGGCAAATCCAGCAGCGGGCTGTCTGCCGGGAGCGGCTCCGGGGTGGTGACATCCAGCCCGGCGTAGGCGATGACGCCTTCGCGCAGCGCCTCAATGAGCGCCTCCTGGTCAACTACCCCGCCGCGAGCGGTGTTGATGAGGGTGGCGGTCGGCTTCATCTGCCGCAGACGCCGGGCGTTGATGAGGTGTTGGGTTTCTGGCGTCAGCGGGCAGTGCAGGCTCACAAAATCGCTTTGGGCCAGCAGGGCGTCCAGGTCAACATATTCTGCGTCCACTTCCCCGGCTTCGGCCACCGGGTTGCGGTTGTGGTAGAGCAGCCGCACGTTGAAGCCTTGCAGCCGGCGGGCCACGGCCAGGCCAATGCGGCCCAGGCCAATAATGCCAATGGTGCTGCCGTAAACATCCGGGCCGGTGTAGCCCATCGGTTCCCAGGTTTGCCACTGGCCGGCTTTAACGGCCTCGGCGGCGCGCGCAAGCTGGCGAGCCGTGCCCAGCAGCAAGGCCAGCGTCAAATCGGCGGTGGCTTCGGTGAGCACGCCGGGCGTGTTGCCCACGGGGATGCCGCGCCGGGTGCAGGCCGGCACGTCAATATTATCATAGCCCACGGCCATCTGGCTGACCACCCTAAGCTGCGGGCCGGCGGCGTCGAGCAGTTCATCGTCAATTTTTTCGGTGAGCAGGCAGTACAGCCCGTGGATGCCCCGCACTTTTTGCAGCAGCACGTCTCGCGGCGGGGGCAGGTCGTCTTGCCAGATGTCGGCCTGAATTTGGGGGTCGCTTAAAATCATCTCCAATCCTTTTGGGGGTACCAGGCGGCTGATGAAAACTCTTTGGGTGGTCATTGGGTCATCCTTTCTGATTTGAAATTAAGCCTACTACCGGATTACCTGAAATTTGTCAGCACTTGCTTGAGTTTTTTCTCCAGCACCTCGTAAGAGAAATGCTCTTGGGCCAGGGCGTAATTCTTGTCGGTCATCGCCTTAACGCGCTCCGGGTTGTTGAGCAGCTCTTTGGTTTTGGCTACGGCATCGTCATCAACAAAGCCGTCCAGCTCGATAAATTCAAAACCCAGCGGGCCGATATCGGCGTTGTAAACCGGATAACGGTTAACCACGGTGAGCCGCTTAAAATAGATAGCTTCGAGCAGTGCGTTGCCAAAGCCCTCGTAGGTGCTGGGGTAAGTTACCAAATCGGCGTGGGGGTAAGCGTCCCAGAGCGAGTAGATTTTGTGGTGGTTGGTTTTGGCTCGCTCGGCGCCAATGAGATGGTCAATCAGCTTCAAGTCAACTTTCATCATACCGGCTTCGCGTTTGAGCCAGTGCCAGTATTCCACCCCTTCATCGTGAGCCGGATGGGTGATGAACAGGTGCTTGTTGGGCATATCCAGCCGGTGCACCAGCGAAAGAGCCAGCTCGATGCCTTTGCGCTGAATAACGCGGGTGGGTTGCAAAATAAACAGGTCTTTATCGGTCAGGCCCAGCGTTTCTCTAAAATCAGCGCTGTAATGGTCGATAGGCGGGGGCGGAGTGGTAAAATCATGCACGTTGGGAATTACGTAAGAGTCGATGCCGCGCCTGGCTTTGAGGCGGCGCTGCGCAATGGTATTGATGGCGACGTGTTGAATAGTAGGCAACTTGGCCGGAAAGGCCGTATCCAGCAGGTCTAAAATGGCGTTGCTCTGGTAACGCTGCCGCTCCCAGTAAAAATCGTGGTGGTGGGCAATGGTATTAATGCCCAGTTCGGCAATCAGACCGGTCAGGGTAATGCCCAGCGGCAGGTTCATGGGGATGGTCAGCGCGTTTTCCACTACAATCAAATCAAGGCGATTGGAGCGGATAAATTTTCGCAGCGGCGCGCGGATTTCATCGGCTGTGGCGTAAATTTCATCGACCAGCTTGACGCTGTCCACTTTTCGGTGGTCACCATCAAACGCTTTGTGGCTAAATTGAATGATGGACTGGTGGTCAAAATGCAACTGGGGGATAAGCGCCCCCCCGGCGGCATAGCCTCCTAACTCGCCGGCGCAATAAAAAGGTTCGTGCCCCAAACGTTTAAGCACAGTGGCCCATTTTTCTACTTCTAAAGAGACGCCATCGGTGCCATTTAAACGGGTTGAGATAAAGCCTATTCGCATTGCTTTTCTCCTTTATTGCTAACAATCGCAGCCAGATGTTGCAGGCCGGGCTTGAATCAAATATACGCCAAAATTTGGTTTATAACAATTTTACAATCACCGGCTTATCTGTTTGACACCCAAAACGTTTTGGATTATACTTTGATTGCTTCCAAAACGTTTTGGAACACCTCAATCAAAGGTGATTGCAATCATGACCGTGACGCTGAAAGATATTGCCGAACGGGTAGGAAGGTCGATAACAACCGTTTCCAGGGCGCTGGCCGGTTATGAAGATGTTAGCGAATCTACTCGCCGGGAAATTGAAAAAGTAGCTCAAGAATTGGGGTACGAACCCAATATTGTGGCGCAGCAACTTCAGAAACGGCGCACCGATACCATCGCCCTGATAATGCCAACCTTTGGCCCCCGCTTTTCTGACCCCTTCTTTAGTGAATTTTTGGCCGGCGTTGGCAATGAGGCCGCCCGGCAAGGGTTTGACCTGCTGGTTTCCACCCGCCCCCCCGGTTCCCAAGAAGAGCAAACCTATCTAAAAGCCATCCGCAGCCGCCGCGTGGATGGCTTTATTATTGTCCGCACCCGGCGACAGGATGCTCGTATTTCGCTGCTGCGCCAGCATAACTTTCCGTTTGCCGTGTTTGGCCGGGTTGAAACAGACAACAATTTTCCTCTAATAGATGAAGATAGTGAAATGGGTACGGCGCTGGTGGTTAAACATTTAATTGAATTGGGACATACCCGCCTGGCCTGCATTGCCGCCCCATCCGATTTGATGCTCTCGTACTATCGGCTGAAAGGGTTTGTGGACACCCTTACCGCCCACGGCCTGATTGTTGATGACAGGTTGATTGTTGAAGGAGACCTGACCCAACGTTCTGGCCGCGAAGTTGCCGCGCAGTTGCTTGATTTATCTAACCCGCCTACCGCAATTGTGGCCTGCAATGATTTAATGGCGCTGGGGGCTATGAATACGGCCCAGGAACGGGGCCTGGTAGTAAGTAAAGATATTAGCATCTCCGGTTTTGATGACATCCCCCTGGCCGAACACGCTCACCCGCCCTTAACCACGCTTCACCAACCTATTTACAAAATTGGCACAATGGTTTGCCAGATGTTGATCCGGGTAATTACCGGAGAGCCAGAAGCTAATCAACAAATAATATTGCAGCCATCGCTGATGGTCAGGCAATCTACCGGCGCGCCCGGGGCCGGGAAATAAAGCAGGTTTTGAGAAGATTAAGCGCTATCCATATTTGGGTCTTACGCAATCCGTAACCAATTTCGTACCGCGGGTTCCGTTAAGCATAAACTTCAGCGGAACAACTTTTTGAAAATCCTCATTGCTGGAAAGGGGGTGATTATTGACAGCTTGCGTCTCCAGGTACGTCACAATTAACCAGAGTAGATTTTTAACCAAGGAGAGAGGGTAATATGTCGAAAAAAATTTTGGCAATCTTTGCCGCAGTATTGGTATTGTTATGGGTAGCAGCCTGCGGCTCCGCGCCCACCCCAGAAACCATTACCGTAGTAGAAACGGTGGTGGTTGAAAAAGAAGTAGAGAAAGAGGTTACGGTAGTAGAAACAGTTGAAGTTGAAAAAGAAGTTCAGGTAGTGCAAACCGTTGAGGTGGTTAAAGAAGTTGTCAAAGAGCCTTCGGTTGTGGTTGAATTCTGGACCACCGACAACGAAGAAGAGCGGGTTCAGGTGTACGAAGCCGTAGCCGAAGCCTATATGGCCCAAAACCCCGATGTAGAGGTACGCATTGTGCCCATTGAAGAAGCCGGGGTATCGCAGCGTATTGCTACGGCTATTGCCGCCAATCGCAAGCCCGATATTGTGCGAATGGGCGTTGAGCGGGTGGCCGCCTTTGCCGCCGACGGTATTTTGGATCAAGACGCCGCCGAAGCCGTCATTAACAATATTGGCCAGGACGATTTCCGCGAAGGCCCACTGCAAATGGTCACCGACCCCGCTACCGGCAAGTATGCCGCCGTTCCTTTTGATGGCTGGATTCAGGCTATCTGGTATCGCCAGGATTTGTTTGACGAGTTGGCGCTGGAAGCGCCTGTAACCTGGGATACTATTCAAGCCGCCTGCGAAGCCATCCCCGGCGCCAATGATTTTCTGTACGGTATAACCCTGGGCACCGATCCCGGCCAAAACTACGGCCATCAGGTCTTTGAGCAGGTTGCCATTTCTAACAACGCCTGGCCCTTTGACGAAGAGGGCAACGTAACCATGAATACGCCGGAAATGATTGAGGCGTTAGAGTTTTACACCAGCCTGCAAAATTGCGCCGCCCCCGGCCCGCAATACTGGCGCGGCGCGCGCGAGGCGTACGAGTATGACCAGTCTGGTATGCTGTTTTATTCTACCTACATTATGGATGACCTGGTAGACGGCTCGGGTTTGGAAGGCGGCGGCAATGTTGAATTGCCAACGCCCGATTTGGCCGCCCGCACCGGCTTTGCCCCAAAAATGGAAGGCCCCAACGGCTCCGCCACCTACGGCCAGCTTGTTACCCTGGCTATAATCGACGGGGCTGACCCGCAGGCTCAGGATGTGATTAAATTCTTTATGACCGAAGGCTACCAGGATGTGCTGGCCCTGGCGCCGTTTGGCAAGGTGCCGGTATTGAAGAGCGCGGTTGAGGAATGGAAAGACAGCAGCCCCTACTTTCAAGAATACGCCCCCGAAACCCTGGAGCAAATTGCTAACGGCTACGAGAGCATGCAGCGCTGGCTCTTTAGACCAGATTACGACGCTACCGAACGGGCCGTTGTTGGCGATATTGAAGGCCGGCTGTTAATTCCGCAGGTGGTCAGCAATATTGCCCTTGAGGGTTCGATGACCCCGGAAACAGGGGCAGAATTTCTACAACAACAGGTAGAAGAGCTGCTGGCCCAACGCCAATCCGAAGCGCAATAAATTTGTTTCATAAGGACTCTTGCCAAACGGGCAAGAGTCCTTTCTTTAACGGGCGGGTGGCTAGAATAAAAGGAGAGTGCCATGGCAACAACAACACAGGTTTTTACGCCGTTGCTTAAGCGCATTACCGGTAGCGGAATGGGCGCCAGAGAAGCCCGGCTGGCCTGGCTGTTAATTTTGCCCACCCTGATTATTGTGTTTGGGCTGGTTCTGTTTCCGGCCATATTCAGCATCTGGATTAGTTTTCGCAATGTGGGCCTCAATAATCTGAATAACGTATTTACCGCCCCCTTTGTGGGCCTGGATAATTACCGGGCCGTGTTTAATGATTTTGCCTTTAAGTACAATAACCTGGGCAATATGGGCGCTGCGCTAACCAGCGTAGTCTACTCTTTTAGCGCGACAATTTTAACCGTGCTGGTGGGCCTGGGAGCGGCCTTGCTGTTAAACCAACCCTTCCGGGTGCGAGGGCTATCGCGGGCTGTTTTTTTGTTTCCATACGTGGCCCCCATTGTCAGCGTGGCCTTTGTCTGGCGCTGGATGCTGGACCCCAAACCATCGGGCGTAATCAATTATATTTTGCTGCAAGCCGACATCATCGACCGGCCTATTCCCTTTTTGGCAAAGGTGGGCTGGGCTTTGCTGCTGGTCATCATTTTTGAAGCCTGGCGCTATTTTCCCTTTGCCATGCTCATGATTTTGGCCCGGCTTCAGGCCGTCGATAAAACCCTGTACGAAGCCGCCAAAGTAGATGGGGCCAGCGCCTGGCAGCGATTTTTGAACATTACCTTGCCGGAACTGCGCTATGTAGTTGGCGCCATCTTTTTGCTGCGCCTTATCTGGACCTTCAACAAGTTTGACGACATCTTTTTGCTAACCGGAGGAGGTTTTGGCACCAAAGTGCTGCCGGTGTTAACTTACGAGTTTAGCTTCAGGCTGTTTGATTTTGGCAAAGGCGCGGCCACCTCTATGATTTTGCTGGTGATGCTGGTGCTCTTTCTGGTGGTCTATGTTAAAGTTGTAATGAAAAACGTGGATGAGTAAAAAGGGGGAGAATATGACTGCCGGAATAGAAAGCCAAAAGGCTACTTTTATTGACCACTTAGCCAGCCGGATGACTCTGCCGCGCTTCTTTTTTGCATTGGGGATGTTTATCTTTTGGGCGATGATTATCTTTCCGTTTTACTGGATGGTCAGTTCATCCTTTAAAACCGGCGCAGAAATTGCCGGACGCGCGCCCGCGTTTGTGCCCGGCTCGCTGCGGCTGGACGCCTATCAGGAATTGTTTAACCCGGCCTGGGACCACTTTCAGAATTTTGGCGTTAACATTTTTAATAGCATTCTGGTAGCGGCGCCAACGGCCTTGATTGCGGTGATACTATCCATGCTGGGGGCGTACGCCATTGCCCGCCTTAAATTTAGGGGCAAGGAATTTATGCTTAACTCGGTGCTGCTGATTTACCTGTTCCCCGGCATTTTGCTGATTATTCCACTGTTTGCCATGCTGGCTCAAATTGGCGGGTGGCTGGGTATCGAAATTCAGGATAATCTGGGCATTCTGGTTTTTACCTATCTGGCCCAAACCCTGCCGGTAGCCTTGTATATGCTGGCTAACTACTTCCGCACCATCCCCGATGAAATTGAGCAGGCTGCCCTGATTGATGGCTGCACCCGGTTGGGGGTTATCTGGCGCATCACTATGCCGCTCTCTGTGCCGGCGCTGGTTTCGGTGGGTATTTACACCTTTATGATTGCCTGGAACGAGTTTTTGTACGCCCTTGTTTTTCTCAACGACCGGACTATGTTCACCATGCCCATTAAAATCAACGTTATTTTTAACGACCCCAGCCCGCGCATGCAGGTAGTGATGGCCGCCTCGGTAATTATGAGCCTGCCGGTTATGTTGCTCTTTTTGGCCCTGGAGCGGTATCTGGCCGAGGGACTATCGGCCGGGGGAGTCAAAGGGTAGAACAGACGGCAAGTTATAAGGCAACGACCAAAACCTGCCACCTGATACCCAACTAAAACAGCTTCATCTGCCGGCCTGTCAGGTGGCCTTCGTGGTTGAGCAGCCACTCTTTGCGCCACAACCCGCCGCCGTAGCCAACCAGCTTGCCGTTGCTGCCAATAACCCGGTGGCAGGGGATGATAATACTGATGGGATTCTGGCCGTTGGCTGCGCCTACGGCGCGGATAACTTTTTCATTACCCAACGCCCTGGCAATATCGCCGTAGGAAACTGTTTGGCCGTAAGGAATGGTCAACAATTGCCGCCAGACGGTTTGCTGAAAATCGGTGCCCTCCGGCTGTAGCTTCAACAAGAATGTCTGCCGTTGCCCCCTAAAATACTCATCCAGTTGCGACACGCACGCGGCGATAGGCTGCGGCATTTCCAACCCATCAAAATTTTGGTCCCGGTCCTCCGGCTCAATAAAATTTACGGCCTTAATGCCCGCTGCGTTCCCAATAATTTCAATCAGCCCAATTTCAGATTGATAGTATGCTTTAAAGTTTTCTGATGACTCATTCACTGGATTTATCGCTTTCAATGCAATTTCAACCTCTGGCAAATCTATTGTATTATACACCCAGCAGAGTTTTTGGCGAAGGAGAAAGGCGAAATGTCTCTGGAAAAACAGATTAGAGATCATTTAAACTTTATTTATGGCGATGAAATTGCAAAATCAACATTTGAAGCGCTAAAGCCGCGCCTGGATGCATTTCGAGAGCAGCACGTAGTTTTGAGCCGCCCGGTTGACTCCGGCCAGCGCGTTACCCAGGCAGACTCCATTCTCATCACCTACGGCGACCAGGTAGTTGAGCCGGATAAACCCGCCCTGCGCACCCTGGCCGAAGCGCTGTCAACAAATCTCAAAGGAATTGTCAGCAGCGTGCATCTTTTGCCATTTTATCCCTACTCCTCTGATGATGGCTTTTCGGTGATTGATTACAAAGCCATCAACCCCGGCTGGGGCAACTGGCAAGACGTTGCGCTCATTGGGCAGAACTTCCGGCTAATGTTTGACGCGGTGATTAACCACATTTCGGCCCATAGCCGCTGGTTTCAGGGCTTTGTGCAGGGCGACTCCCACTACCGTGATTATTTCATCACCGTAAACCCGGCCACTGATTTGAGCAGCGTAATCCGCCCGCGAACCTCGCCGTTACTGACCCCGGTGGAAACCGCCGCCGGCACGCAGCACGTCTGGACAACCTTTAGCGCCGACCAGGTTGATTTGAATTATGCCAACCCGCAGGTGCTGCTGGAAATTATCGACGTGTTGCTTTTTTACGTGGCTAAAGGCGCGGAATTTATCCGGCTGGATGCCATTGCTTACATGTGGAAAGAAATCGGCACAAGCTGTATCCACCTGCCGCAAACGCACCGGATTATCCAGTTGTTTCGCGCCGTGCTGGATATGGTCGCGCCCAATGTAATTTTGATTACCGAAACCAATGTGCCACACCAGGAAAATATCTCTTATTTTGGCGACGGCCAAAACGAGGCGCAAATGGTTTACAACTTTTCGCTGCCGCCGCTGATTTTGCACACCTTTCACACCGGCAACGCCCAGGCAATGCAGCGTTGGGCCGCCGGGTTAGAGAAACTGCCGGAGACCGCCGCCTACTTCAATTTCATCGCCTCGCACGATGGGATTGGCGTGCGCCCCGCCGAAGGAATTTTAACAGCCGGCCAAATCCAGCATCTGGTCGATAAAACGCTGGCTCACCGCGGGCTGGTCAGCTACAAAACCAACCCCGATGGCAGCCAAAGCCCCTATGAACTGAACATTACCCTGTTTGACGCCCTCAACGACCCTCATGGCAATGAGCCGGAAGAACTGCAAATTGACCGCTTTATGGCTTCTCAGGCCATTATGCTGGCTATAACAGGCGTGCCGGGTATTTACGTGCATAGCCTGTTTGGCTCATCCAACGATTTGATTGGGGTGCAGGAAACAGGGCGGGCGCGCACCATCAACCGCCAAAAGTGGCTGCGCGGCGAGCTTGAGGCCGTGCTGGCCAACCCCAACGCCCGTGGCTACAAAATCTTTTGGCGGTATGCCGGCCTGCTCAAAGCGCGGGCGGCGCATCCGGCGTTTCACCCCAACGGCAACCAGCAGATTATCGGCCAGAACCCGGCCTTTTTTACGCTGCTGCGCGCTGCCCCGGATGGGTCGGAGCGGATTTTGTGTATCCACAATGTCACAGCCCGGCCACAGCCATTTGAGGCCAGCCTGTCTGAGCTTCAACTGCCGGCCCAT
Organism: uncultured Caldilineaceae bacterium; assembly: GCA_964486935.1. Lineage (GTDB taxonomy): Bacteria > Chloroflexota > Anaerolineae > 4572-78 > J111 > CAZAPG01. Next base: position 33,932 of record CAZAPG010000014.1, read on the forward strand.
CTGCGCGATGTTGTATCCGGCGAGTTGGTTGCTTCTGACGGTGCGCTGCGGTTGACGGTAGCGCCGTATGGGGTCAGGTGGTTAATTGCTGTTTAAGGTGACAAATGTCACTGTTGATGGGGATAAATGTCACTTGTCAATCGTGTCAAAAACCGCCTATTATAATTTGGGTGTATAATTGCTTTTTGACCTCAGTCAAGTTATTGCAGTACTTGATGCCCCCCCCTTCTGTCTCTTGTTCTCTTCCCTATATTTTTTAATAATTGGCGCAAGCCGCTAAAAATAGAATAGAAAGGAGATGAATTACCGTGGTGTTGTTCACAATGAGGTGGGATATTCTGCACGACAAGAAGGAAGCCTACCTGCCCTGGACCGAGTCTGCAATTCGACGCACGCTGGAAGTGCCGGGTGTAGTTGAGTTTAGAGCCTACCGACCCGTGACCGGTGGAGCTGAGGTTGCGGTAACTTATGAGTTTGCCGACCTGTCAACCTGGGCCACCTGGCATGATCATGAAAATACCCAAAAAGTATTTGATGAGTTGCGAAGCTTTACCACCAACCTGACCATTGAACTTTGGAAACCATCGCCGGTTGTTCCCAAACCCGTTAGACCAATGAGGTAGATTTAACCCCCACAATAATAAAACAGGGCATAGCCGCGTTAGTTTACGGCTATGCCCTTAATTTTTACCGGTTAATTAAATCGGTATGGTCTGGTCAGTCGGCCCGCAATCTGCGCGTGAGCAGGGCCAGGGTAATAAACAGGCCCACTGTAAGTATCACCAGCAGCCCCAACATCAGCAAAACCACTAAGCCAACAGTCGTCAGGGTGGCTTCGCCGGGGTTGTCCACCAGCAGCACCGAGGTCCCGGCCATGCCAATCACCGCTCCATTCCACAGGGCGTGGATGGTAAAGCTGATACCCAAAGCGCCCAGCAATTTCCAGGGGCGGCGGGTGACGCGCAGGTTGTGCCAGCCCAGGGCCATCAGCCCCGTGCCCAGGCTGTGCATCGCTGTGCCGCCAACCCGCAGCAGCATGACCATGGCCCACACATCCAGCGCCAGCACCGTATTAAACAGATTTTCTACCAGGGCAAAGCCCGCGCCGCCCGCCAGCCCCCACACAAAAATTTGCGCCCGTGAGGGCCGGCGATAGCTCATCAGGGCTACGCCCAGCAGTTTGGCCGGCTCCTCAACCAGCGGAGCCAGCACCACAAACACCAGGACCAATGTGACCAGGATAGGCGGGGCTAAAATAATCTCTTGCAGATTGGCCGGGTTTTCAACCCAGGCAGGGTCTTGCAAATTGGCCGTAAAAGTTTCAATAAACGCCAGCCCGCCCGGCGTCAGCGCGGTGATGAGAAACACGGTAAAAAGAATCAACAGGCCAAAAACAATCTCGGCCAAAAAGGCAACGCTGGTGGCTAAAAAGGCCCCTCCCGAAAGCTGAAGGATGATTTCTCGCCGGCTCAGAGAGACGGCAGTTAGCGCGCGACCGGCAAAAGCCAAAATTATCAGCGCCGGTAAGGTGGCCGCCGCCACATGAAACAGGGGAAATGTTACCGCCGGGAAAAAGTCAAAAGAGATTAAAAGCTGACCAATCACCACCGCCAAAATATACAGCAGCCCCAGCAGGGCCACCGGCGGCAATTTGAATAGCTGCGAGGCTCGCCCTCCCAGCGCGTGGAATCCCTGCCAGGCCAGCGCGCCGCCCAGCCCCAGCCCCAAAACCACCGCCGCTGCGCTCACCACGACGCTATCGGTAGTGATTTCGCCCGGCGACAGTAACAATTGCAACAAAAAAAGTACGACTCCCAATCCGCCCATCACCGCCATAAATAGGCCGGCAGCCGCGGTGAGTCCCTTTACAATGTTGAGCCAGGGCGATGCGTTCAAAGTGGGCTAATCCTTTAATTTTCTGTTGCTTCGGGCGGGGCCGTTTCGACAAAAAACAGGTGTACCTGATGGACGCCAATATCGGTGATATACAGCCGGTTGCGGGGTTGGTCAAAATAAATGCCCAGCGGGTCAACCAACTCAACCGAGTCGATGCTTGTCCACTGGTCCAGTAGAATGCCATTGGGCGAGTAGCGCAACAAAACGTCGCTTTGCGACTCGGTGACCAGCAGCGCGCCTTCGGGGTCAAAAGTCAGGTGTGGGCCGTTGTAGGCGTAGGCCGGCCCAATAGACCATTGGAGCAGGGGATTACCGGCGGCATCCAGCCGCTGGATGCGGTCGTTTTCGGCCTCAACCACAAAGTAAGCGCCTTGCGTGTCGCGCAGCACGTCGGTGGGTTCATTGAGCTGGCCGGGGCCATTGCCCAAACTGCCAATGCTGCCCATCAGGTTGCCGGCGGCGTCAAATAGCGCCAGCCGGGCCGAGCCGGTATCGGCCAGGGCTACGGTGTCATCCTCAAACACCGTTAGCCCCCGGGGGTGAAACAGCCGCGCCGACGGCCCGCCAAAGCGGTCGATGAAGTTGCCGTTGGCATCGTAGCGGTAGACCCATTGCAAGGTTGAATCCAGCACCAGAATTTCGTCGCGGCTGTTGACTCCCACCGCCAGCGGCTCTTCAAATGGGAATTCATCGCCGGTCAGTTCTTGCAGAAAGTTGAATTGCGGGTCAAAAATTTGCACCCGGCGATTGCCGGTATCGGCCACCACCAGATTGCCGTTATCCATCACCGCCACATCTCGCGGCTCTAAAAACTGGCCGGGACGCGCGCCTAACCCGCCCAGCGAAGAGAGGTGGCGCAGCGCAACTGGCCGCATTTGGACCGCGTTTTGGGTGAGCGTTGTTGGTTCGGGGTAGCGGCCCATCGGCGGGTACAGATACTGGCTGGGGATGGGTTCAAAGACGCCGTTGGGCGGAATCCACGACAGATGCACCCGCGAGCGGTCCACATTATCCCGGTAGCGAATCAAAATCTCGTGCAGTCCCGTCTCTAGCGAAACCGGCGCTTCGGTGTATTCATTGGGGCCGGTGGTTGTCAGAATAGGCCGGTTGTCTAAATACAGTTCCGCTTCTTGCACCACGCGCAGCCCCAGCCGGTAGACGCCGCCAACCGGGGCCAGCAGCGCGCCGCGCCACTCAACGGTGTAGGGCCGCTGTAAAGGAATCAGGTGAAAGTAGCTGTCCAAAAAGGGGTCAATCCGCTGCAAAACGGGCTGGCCCAGCCACTCATTGTTGGCGTAAAAAGAACCCAACAAGCCGTTGTTGGTAATTGGCGGGGCGTAGAGCGCCCAGGCGGGGATTAGCTGCTCGGCTTCTCCGGGCGGCTGCCAGTAGAGCGCCACCTGCCCCGGCCCGGAACTGGCCCGCATCTGCAACAGGTGATTGCCCTGCGCCAGCGGCAGGCTGGTAAATTGTTCTCCCTCACCCTCAAGCAATACGGTTCCGTCAACCTCTAGCGAGCCGGGGCCGGGGGTAAACAGCCGCAAAGCGTAAGAGCCGTAGCGGGGCGCGTACAGCACGCCTTTCCACTCGGCCACAAACTCGCTGCTTTCTACCGGGCTTTCCTGCGGCCAGGTAACATTAACGTTATAGGCCCGGCTGGAGTGCAGCGGCGCAATAAAGTGTTCCGTTTGCGCCCGGCTGACCGGCCAGTAGCGCAACTCCAGGCCGCGCACCGCCATCAGATTGGCCGGCTGAAGCCCCACAAAATAAACGCTGGGCAGCCCTTCCTGGCCCGGCTCAAAACCCGGCCCGGAGAAAATTTCAAACTGGGCGTTGGGGTACATCTGCCCGGCCTGCTCATAAATCCAGGCGTCGTCGGGGTGAATGAACATCGCCACCGGCCTTCCAGATGGCTCGCGCACCGGCAGGGCGTCGGGCACTTGAATATATTGCTGTTGTTTTATATCCGGGGCCAGAAATTGGGTGGTGGGGTGATTGGCCAAAAATGGCGAGAGCATGTAGACATACTCCGGCCCCAGTTCGGCCATTTTGCGGCCGGTAATGGTTTCCGGCGCGGAAAAGGCGTTCCAACTGGCAAAATCGTTGGCCTGACGCAGCAGGTAGGTGTAGCCGTTGAAGCCAATTATATAAGCGGCCAGCAGGCCGGCGGGGGCCGCCAGCCATATTTTCGGCAATGGCCGCAGCGATTGTTCCGCCTCGCGGCCCAGGGCGGCCACCGCCAGCCCACAAAAATAGATGATTGCCGGCATTACGGCAATAGAGCGCAGCGATTGGGGCGCTTCAAAATCTACGCTAAAGATGCCGCCCGCCAGGGCCAGCGGAAAGAGTATCAAAAAAAAGATGTTGGCCGGGTTACGGATACGGGCCAGCGCCAGCCCTACCCCCAGCACAAATAGCGCCCCCATCAGCGGGTCTAACATAGGTTCGCCGGGCAGGTTGTGGCGGCCATTGCGGTCGCCCTTAAAATTGAACATAAGCAGGTGTTGTTGGGCGCTTTGCCACAGGGCGGTAGACAGGTCGGCCGTATCGCGTTTGGTAAAAATGGAGATTTGGCGGGTGCGATACCAGAAGGCATCGGGGTTGTCGATGGCATATTTTATCAGCGGCATGGTGGTCAGCCAGATTGCGGCGATGATAATTGCGCCGGCGCCCATGTATCTGCGCCAGCCACCCTGCCCGGTGGCTTTGACCACCTGAGGCCAAAAACGGGCCATCATGACCAGCGCAAATAATATTAGGGCCACTATATACAGCCGAAATGCGGTATAAAACATCAACCCCAATCCCAGCGACAGGCCGGCCCACAGGGCGTCGCGCATGTGCCCGCGCTTGAGCAGGCGGGTCAAAAAGAAAAGGCTGAGAAACTCAAAAAAAGGGGCGTCGATGCCGGTCATGGCGATGCGGCTAAAATTGACGGGCCAGCGGGCCACGGCCATAAAAAAGGCCAGGGCCAGCCCAAAGCGAGGGCCGCGCAGCTCGCGCCCAAACAGGTAGGCCGCCACTACCCCGGCTACTCCAAACAGCACGCTGACCAGCCGCATAGCGTAAATGTTGTCAACCAGCCAACTCAAAGCCAGGGCGTACAGCGTTAGCAAATGGCCGGTAACATTAATGGCCGGATAAAAAACCGGGCGGTAATTGGGATTGTTGATGATCTGCCGGGCTTGCAGGCCGGCTTCGGCCTCGTCAAACCAGATGCCGAAAGGCTGGCCGGTAAAATTATACAGGCGCAGCAGCAGGGCCAGCCCCACAACCAGCCCCAGGCCGTAGATAATGCGCCGATTGGGCAGAAGCCGCCGCCCTTCGGCGCGCCAGGGCAAACCGGGAGTTAAAAAAACAGCGCCGGCTACAAATAATCCCAGCCCGGCCAGGTACAGCCACCAGGCTTGCTGGCGGGCGTCGTGTCGCTCAAAAAAGGTGTAGCCCATTATAGACACGCCCAGCGCCAGCAGTATCAACCAGACGCCTATGTTTCGCTGCCAGCCGGCCCGGATGGTTAACGTATTGGCGGCAATTAAAGTAAAGCCGTAATTTTTTGAAGCGGAACGCGAAGCCAACGCGCGGGCAAAGAGAACCGCTGCCAGGCCGTAAAGCAGCAATCCATCCCACAGGGATTCTTGCCGAAAAGCGGCCTGCGCCAGTAACCCCAACACAAGGCCCGCCCCGGCCAAAGCCAGCCGATTTAAGGTGCGGCGCGGTTTTAAGTGGCCGGGCGGGCCGGTTTGGGAGGTATCGGTTGTGGCTGAACTGGCGTTGGCGGTTGAAATGGTCATTAGTGCAGTTAATCTGGCGCTATGCCCCACCAGCGAGTGTACAGGCCGGCCAGTTTGTTTAGTTGGGCTATTTCAACCCACTCCTCGTCGCCGTGGGCTTGGTCAATTGAGCCGGGGCCTAAAACAACGCACTCGCCCGGCAGGTCGGTATAGGCCCAGGCGTTGGTGCCGTAAGGCACGGTGGCAGGCTGCTGCCCGCTCCACTGGGCCAGTTGGCGCAGCCAGGGGCTAGTGGGCAATTGCAAAAAGGGGCTAATACTGCCAAGCGCCAAAACCTTTACCGGCAGCGGGCAGCGACGCCGGGCCAACCCGGTAATGTGGCTCACAATTTCGTCAATGGTCATGCCGGGCACGGCGCGCCAATCGGCGTAAAATTTGCAGGAGTCGGGCACAACGTTGCCTCCGCTGCCGCCTTTGATAATCGAGACATTCAGGGTGTGCGTGCCCAGGTCGGTTTTGGCGGGTAGCGTTTGCAGGCGCTGGTGTTCTTCTTCCAGGGCGGTAATGAGCCGGGCCGCGCCAAAAATAGCGTTTTTGCCCAAATGAGGCTTGGCCGAGTGGCTGGCAACCCCCTCAACCACAAATTGAAAGCGCACCCCGCCTTTGTGCCCGTATATCGGGGCGCACATGGTTGGCTCGGCCACCATCAACTCGGTCAAGGGGATTTTTTGCTGCCGCACCCAGTTGGCAAATACCGGCGCGCTCTGTGCGCCATTTTCTTCATCAACGGTGGCGGCAATGAGCAGGTTGGGTTTGGGCGACACGCCGGCCTGATGCATTGCCTCCAGCAGCGCCAAAATTACCCCCAGCGTGGCTTTAGTATCCACCGCCCCCCGGCCATAAACCCGACCATTTTCAACCCGGCCATCAAAGGGATTGCCTGCCATCTGCTCCACGCCAACCGTGTCGATATGCACGTCAACCGCGGCCCAGCGGTCGCTCTGCCCTTGCCAGATGCCGTACACGTTGGGCCGGCCTGGGTGAACCTCTTCGGTATAAACTGCGCCGCCAAAGCGGGTGAACCATTCGGCCACCTGCCGGGCCAGAATACCCTCGCCGGGTGTGCCGGCTCGCGGCCCGGCCTGGGTTGGGTTAACACTGGGAATTTGAACCAATCGACTGAGCCATTGGCTCAACTTTTCGGATAAAATCATTTGCGAGACCTCTTGTAATTTACCCCCTCAAAGTGTAACCCACTCATCTCAAAAGTCAAAGTGATGGCTGGGAATTGGGGTTAAAGATACCAATTGTTTGACAGCCCCACCCGGCAACGCTAGAATTTGGGTATGATGAGTTCTACGCCTGCGCCGCTTGTTTCGGTGCAAAATGCGCAAAAAGCCTTCAAAGATAAGCTGGCGGTTATTGACGTTAGTTTTGACGTTTTGCCCGGCGAGGTGTTTGGCTTGCTGGGGCCAAACGGGGCCGGCAAAACCACCACCATTCGGATGATTCTGGATATCTTCAAGCCCGATGCCGGCGTCATTCAGGTGTTTGGCGGGCCGCTGACCGCCGCCGGCAAAGACCGCATCGGCTATATGCCCGAAGAGCGGGGCCTTTACCCCTACATGCGGGTGCTGGATTGTCTGGTTTATCTGGGCACACTCAAAGGGTTGAGCCGGGGCGAGGCCCGGCAGCGGGCCGAGTCTTTTCTGGCGCGGCTGGAGCTGGCCGGCCAGCGCAACCAGAAAATTGAAGCGTTGAGCCGGGGAATGACCCAAAAAGTGCAGGTGATTGCCGCCGTGCTGCACAACCCCGATTTGCTCATTATTGACGAGCCGTTTGCCAACCTTGACCCGGTCAACGCCCAACTGGTGCGCGATATTATTTTGGAATTGCGGGAGCAGGGCAAGTCGGTTATTATGACCAGCCATCAACTGGCCCTGGTTGAAGCCATGTGCGACCGCATTGCTATGATTCATCAAGGGCGAGTAGTGCTGCAAGGCAGCGTGGCCGAAGTGCGCCGCAAGTTTGCCCGCAACATTCTGCACCTGAGCGGCAGCGGCGAATTTGGACAGATTCCCGGCGTGCTCCATGCCGAACAACGCACGGCCAGCGATTGGTTTTTAACCCTGGCCCCGGATACCACTCCCCAAACCATTCTCAAAACAATTGTTGCCAACGGCCATTTTACCGTTGACCGTTTTGATATGGCCCTACCCACCCTGGACGAGATTTTTGTTCAGGTTGTCCGCGATAAAAAAATGGAATTTCTCGGAACGTAAATTTTGTTGATAAATGATTTTCTGAAAAATCTCTAAAGGCAAGGGAGGTATCTCTATGAGCGACCATGTGTATAAATTGGTTGAAATCACAGGTTCATCCGCGGTAAGCAGTGATGATGCTGTTCAAAAGGCCGTAGCCAGGGCAGCCAAAACCATCCGCAGCATGCGCTGGTTTGAGGTGGTTGAAACCAGGGGCATCATTGAAGCCGGCAAGGTGGCGGTGTGGCAAGTCACCTTGAAAATAGGGTTTACCCTGGACGACTGAAGCTACGGCTTCGTAATGACAATTTTATCCACGGCGGCAGCCAGCGGGCGCGCGTCGGCGATGTCTCCGCGGCGCAGATAGGCGCTGCCTTCGCCGGCAGCCTGGAGGGCCGTTCCGGGCGGCGCGCCTTTGACTCCAATGGCCGAGAATGGGGGTGTCAACCCCTGGGCTGATAGCCCCAACGACTCTAGCGCGGCCAGCGTGTCGGCCTTAAAATAAGTGGTCGCTTCAAGCCCTTGCGAGGCCACCAGCACAATTTGGCCGGCCGGAATTTCGGCAATAAATTGAGCCAGAGCGCTGGCTTCAAATTCATTGGCGGCGGTGTCAAAACCTCTAAAATTGGTAACCTGCCCGCTGCGCGAGTCGACCACGGCCAGATTAACCCCCCGGCGGTGGGCCGAGGCGTCCACGGCCTCGGCGCCATACCCCACGGTGATAAACGCAAAGTCGGCCCCGCTGTTCACTTCCAAATCAACCGGCGTTGTTGCCCCGGTACTGCCGATGGTTTTGCTGCCGGGCAGCACTCGGCGCGGTTGGGCGGTATGGGCAAAATGCAGAGTTAGCCGGTTGAGACCCTCAACCAGCCCGTCAGCCGGAAGTTGAACTTCAACGGATTGCCAGCCTTCGTGTAGAGAGAAGCTATTATCCAACCACTGCCCATTTAACTCAATATCGACTTGTTGCTGCGGCGCGTTGGGGTAGCTAAAGGGCGCAATTTGCAGCGTTAACTGGCGATTACCGCCGCCGGTCGCGGGAAAGAATATTTCTGCCTGGGGCGCGATGGCCCAATTAGCAGTGGCGGCAAAAATCTCTTCATTGTCGCTCCAGCCCTGGCCGCGATAGGGGTCGGCTGGCCAGTTGCCAAAATCAATCAGCAACGGATTTGGCGGGTCGGCCTGGGTTACGGCAAATACCTCAACCTCTGGCGATTGGTAGACCGGTTCGGGGTGGTGCGGAATCAGGTCAAGCGCCATTTTGCGCGTAGCCAGATAGGTATCCTCATAGGGTTTACGGAACGGAATCGGCTGGTGGATTGCCAGGTATTTAATATTGTAGAGCGCCATCAGTTCGGCGGCTTGCTGGCGGGCGCGTTCCAGGGTAGACTCGTCAACAGTGCGGTAAAGTTCAGCCCCGGTGAGGGCGGCAAATAGAGGGATGCGGGCGTAGTAGTCAAACTTAAATTGGGGGTTGCGCGAGGTGTTGCCGCCCAGCATGGGGCGCTGGTGGACAGCCTGATAATATTGCAGTTGGGTTCGCTCTGCGCCCAGCGTGCCATAGCTGTTGCGCCAGCCCAACGGAAGCTGCATCAGGGTGAAGTTGCCCGCTTCCGCGCCAATCTGGTAGTAGGGCCGGGGGATGCGGGCATCGGTGAGGGGCAGGGGGATGCTGTACTGGTCGAACAGGAGCAGGGTTAAAAGTAAGGTTGTGATTAGAAGGTGGAGCGTGGGATGTGGGACGTGAGGCGTGTTGGGTGGTTGGTGTTGAGTTGCGCCGTTTACCCAACGCTCGATTTTATGTAACAGCCAGGCCGCGCCGTAGCCGGCCAGCACGGCCAGCGCCAGCGTCAGCGGAATGCCAAAGCGATTGGGCACTCGATTGGCGCTGAGGATGGGCAGGTAATGCAGCAAAGCAAAGGGCAGCGGAAAGGTGACCTCGAGGCCATCCAGGTTAAAGCGGTTCTGCCCGTTGATGGTCAGCAGCGGGCCAAGGCTGAGAACGGTAAAAATGACGCCCGCCCACAGCCACACTTGGGTTTGCCGCCGGTGGGTGATAAAACCCAGCAGCGCCAGCGCCAGAATGCCGTAGCCCAAAAAGAGGGTGTTGGCGTCGCTGAAACGGCTGGTACCCTCGATGACGGCGCGCAGTTCGGGAATCCAATCGACCGGATAGAGGGGGTGAAGCGGCGTGAGCGCCACCAGCCCGGCTAAATCGGCGCTGAGTTTTAGCCCTTCGCCCCAGCCCGGCTCGCTGTAGGCCGGGTCCAGAAAATCTGGCAGCACGGCCAGAATAAAGGGCGCGGCGAGGGTGAAGGTGACAAGGGCGATGAGGAGGGGCCGCGTGATGAATGAGGCGCGAGGCGTGACGGTTTTCCATTCGGCGGCCAGAATGATAACGGTGAGAAAGAGCAAAAAGACGCCGAAGGTTAGCTCGGCGTAGAGGCACAAGGCGGCAAACAAACCGGCCATAAAAATGTTTTTCAGACCGCCCCGGCGCAAAGCTTTCAACAGAAACAGGGTATAGAAGGGAAACCACTGGATGGTCACAAAATTGTAGTGGCCCAGGGCCAGGTACATCATTCGGCTGGCGGAAAAGGCGTAAACGGCCCCGGCGGCAAAGGCGGCCAGGGTAGTAATTGGTAAGCGGTAATTGGTAGGTGGTAAGGGCCGAAGAAAATATTGGACCAGCAGACAGGTTCCGTAGGCGCTGGCGATAAAGGAGAAAATAAGGGTAAGGTTATTGGCCAGCGGTAGCGAGAGCGCCAGTTGCAGCGGCAGGCCAAAGGCGGCGTTGAACAGATTGAACGTATAAGTAGTTAAGTTGATGCCGACCGGGAAAAAAATATAAGTTGTGTGTAGCGGCGCTTGCTGCAAATTGAGCAGGCTGTGTTTGAACCACCACATATTCCAGATAAAGGTCGACTCGTCAAAGGCCCAGGTGGCCTCGCCGGGAATGTGGCTGGTTGGCCGGGCTGCCAGCGGCCAGGTGAGCAGCAAGGTGAGTAAGCTGTAAAGAACAATAATGACCAGATGGCGGCGATAGAGGTTTTTGTTCATAGCGGGCTATGATACCACGACTGGTTTGATTGGGAAACTGACCGGCAGAAATGTCTGGCGCATTAAATCACCCTAAATGTGAATGATATATTGACAAAATATAGACAAATGTGTATAATCTTTACCAAATCAAAGATTTGAATCGTGGTATAATAAAGTTGGGTCAAATAATTATCCCATCATAACCCCCGTTAAGGAGACGAATATGCACATTCTTATCACCGGTGGTACCGGCACTATTGGTCGTAGATTGGTAGAACACGCTATTGGCAGCGGTCATGTGGTTACGGTTGTCAGCCGTCAGCCTTATAAGCCGGCCTCTTTGCCGGCCAAAATAAGGTTTGCTCAATGGGATGGCAAGACTGCCAGGGGCTGGGGGCATCTGCTGGAGAATGTTGATGCCGTGGTGAACCTGGCCGGGGCCGGCCTGGCCAATGCGCGCTGGTCTAAAGAGCGCAAACAGTTACTCATTGATAGTCGAGTTCAGGCCGGCCAGGCTGTGGTTGAAGCCATTCGGGCGGCTGAAAATAAACCCAGGGTATTAATTCAGGCGTCGGCGGTGGGGTATTACGGGGTAAGACAGAGCGGAGCCATTACCGAATCTGCCGCAGCCGGTGATGATTACCTGGCCAGCGTTTGCCAGCAGTGGGAAGCGTCAACCCAGGCCGTGGAAGAAATGGACGTGCGGCGGGTGGTCATTCGCAGCGGGGTGGTGCTGGATAGCAGAGGCGGCGCCTTGCCCAAAATGCTTTTGCCGTTTCGTATGTTTGCCGGAGGGCCAATTGGCAGTGGCCGGCAGTGGGTCTCGTGGATACACCATTACGATGAAACGGGCGCTATCCTGTTCCTCATTGGGCAAGACTCGGTTAGCGGGGCAGTCAACTTAACCGCGCCAAATCCGGTTCCCAACAAAGTGCTGGCCAAAGCCATTGGCAAAGCGATGAAACGCCCGGCCTTTGTGCCGACGCCGGGGTTTGTGTTAAAAGTGGTGTTTGGCGAGATGTCAACCGTGTTGCTGGATGGTCAACAGGCGCTGCCGGGCCGGCTGGATGGCCTGGGGTATCAGTTCAGGTTTGCCAGGGTTGAAGAGGCGATGATGGACCTGCTGCGGGAGCCGATGGTTCAGTTACAAACGCAATACCGGGGCATCTGAACCAATTGCAGGAGTCCCAAAGCGTACTCTGGGACTCCTTTCATTTTCCATCCTCTTCAATCCCCCAAACAGATACCCAACCCCCGGGCGGTTTGCACCAAATCGCCGTTGTAGGGCACATATTTTTGCCGGGCCACAACCTTCCAAATTTCTATCGCCTCGATGGAGGTGCCCCTTAATGAAACCAGCGTGCCGGTGCGCCCCTGGGCCAGCAAATGGACGGCCTCGCTGCCAAAGCGGGTACACAGCACCCGGTCAGAGGCGGTGGGCGAACCGCCCCGCTGCAGGTGTCCCAGCACTACTTCCCGCACATCGTGGTTACATTTGCCATCGAGTTGCCTGACCAGCCATTTGGCAACGCCGCCCAGCCGCAGCATACCGCCCGCTTCGACCCCGTCCCGGTAAATCGCTTCGCCGCCCACGGGTTTAGCCCCTTCGGCCACTACAATCAGGGTGAATTTTGCGCCAAAGCTGTCGCGCCAGGCTATTTGCTTGAGTATCGGGTCGATGCTAAAGGGAATCTCTGGAATTAGAATAACGTGCGCCCCCGAACCGATGCCGGCATACAGGGCAATCCAGCCGGTATCGCGCCCCATCACCTCGATGACCATGACCCGATTGTGGCTGGAGGCGGTGGTGCGTAGTTTGTCGATGGCATCGGTGGCGGTGGTCAGGGCCGTATCAAAGCCAAAGGTGTAATCGGTGCCCAGCAGGTCGTTATCAATGGTTTTGGGCACGCTGACAATGGGGATGCCCCGTTTCTCCAGCTCGTGAGCAATCCGCAAGGTGCCATCGCCGCCAATGGCCACCAGGCCATCAACTTTGTACTGTTTGCAAAAATCAATCGCCTGACTGGCGACGCCGGGGTCCTTCAACTCTTCCGGCCGCTCCTCGGAAAAGATAAAGTGCCCCCGATTGGTGGTGCCCAAAATGGTACCGCCCTGTTGCAAAATACCAATCACATCCTGCAAAGCCAGCGGGGTAATCGACGCGCCGGTTTCATCCAGTAGACCTTCAAAGCCGTCGTTAATGCCCACCACTTCCCAGCCGTATTGCCGGGTAGCGGTAATAACAACCGCCCGAATCACCGCGTTCAGGCCGGGCGCATCGCCGCCGCTGGTCAGAACGCCAATTTTTTTAATCTTTTTGGTTGCCATCTGCTCTCCTCCCTTAAAAATAGGTTCAGGAGTGCCAAAGCAACGCTTTGGCGCTCCTTTTTTCATTCTCGGCGCTGCGCCGCAGGCTCGGTCACACTCCCTTGAAAATACGACCGCCGACCGCCGAAAAAAGATTATGCGACCTTGCGACCTGCGACTTTGCTCCATTTTCACTTGCTGCCGAAGGCATCAGGGCCTGTCCAACTCCCGTGAAAATAGCGTTTAGGAGTCAAAAACTATAGTCGGTGGTCACGAGTCAGGAAAAAAATCATAGCGGTGTCCGTTAGCAGGCGGGCAAAATTAAACTTCCCGGCCCAGCAGCGCCTCTTCAAACGGAAACTGCGAGAGCAGTTCAATGCCTGTTTCTGTCACCAAAATCTGCTCTTCCAGCTTTACTCCTTCGTTGGGGTCGTCGGCTTCACCCTCGGCGCCAATGTAGCTTTCAATACAAAGGGTCATATTGGGTTCAATTATGCCGTCGTAGCCTTCGGCAAAATCTATTTTGTGCATAATGTAGGGGTACTCGCCGGTCATCCCCACCCCGTGCGCCAGCACAAAATAACGATTTTTAACATATGGCTCCGGTATCACCCACGCTTTTTCGGCCACCTCTCTAAAAGACATCCCCGGTTTGATAATTTCCATATTGCGATGAACCTGCTCGTAGGCCAGCCGGTAGAGTTTGCGCTGCTCGTCGCCGGGCCGGCCCGCGCCGCAGAAGAAGGTGCGCGAGAAGTCGGCATAATAACCAAACGGCCCCACCACATCGGTATCCAGCGCCACCAAATCCGATGGCTCAATCACCCGTGGTCCGGTCTCTTGAAACCAGGGATTGGTGCGCGGCCCGGAACTGAGCAACCGGGTCTCGATGTAGTCGGCGTTGTTGGCAATAACCGCCTGGTGCAACACGGACCACAACTCATTCTCGGTCATACCGGGCCGCAGCGCCTCCCGCATCCCCCGGACGCCGGCCTCGACAACCCGCAGCGACCAGCGAATACACTCAATTTCATCCGGCGTTTTGATGGCGCGGGCGCGCTCAACCGGTTCCTGGGCATCGACCACTTCAAAGCCCTGGGCGGTTAGCGCCGCCGCCGCCGCGCTGTTGACCCGCTCCAGCCCCAACCGGCGCTGGTCGCCGGCGTATTGGCGCATCAAATCGCCAATTTGCAGCGCCCACTGCTGCGCCCGTTCGTACACCCGTGGCCCGGAAGCCGCGTAAGAAACGGTGATAACCGGCCTGATTTCGGCGATGGTTTCCAGCTTTTCGGCCAGATGGTAGCAGCCCTCAAACTCAAACAAAATAACCGGCCCTTCCAGTGGCAAAAATATATAACGGGCCGGATTGCGCGACATAAAGACCTGCATATTCCGCGAGCCGGTGGCGTAGCGAATATTAACCGGGTCGACCAAAATGCAGGCGGCAATCTCTCGGCGTTGCATCTCTTCTCGCAGCCGCGCCAGCCGGCCCAGCCGCAGCCGCGCTTCGTCAACTTTGGGCGGCGTCAGCCGGTCGAACAGGCCGGGCAGCAGGTGTCTGGCTTGATCTTGCAGGTTGGGAATTTGCCCCGGCCGGCGCGGCGCGGGCGGCGGGGGTTGCTCGACCAGTTGCAGGCCAAGTTTTTGGGCCGCCTCGCGGGCTTCAGCCGTCAAGACCATATCGTTGTTGAGCGGCAGCACGGTGATGCCGTTGGCGGCCATATCTTCAATATCGCGTTTGGTCAAAAAAGTTTTAGACACGGTTTATCCGCCTTTGTAACTTGCCTGGTTATTTAGTCATACAAATTTTTGCCCTCGAGTTCTCGCTCCCGCCGCTCAACGTATTCTTGCAGCGCCTCGTTGATGGCCGGGTCGAGCGGCGGCGGCCGGTATTGGGCCAGCAACTCTTTGTAGAGCGCGTGGGCGCGGCGAGCGGCGTCGGGCGCGCCGGCCTCGCGCCAGCTTTCAAAGCCCAGCCGGGCGCTGATAAAGGGCTGGTAAAACTCGCTGCGGTAGCGGGCCTGGGTGTGCGGCGTGCCAAAATGGTGGCCGCCCGGCCCCACCTGGGCAATCATCTCCAGCGCCAGCGAGTCTTCATCCAGGGTAAAACCGCCCAGCAAATGGTAAAACATTGCCAGCAATTCGCAATCAATGATGAACTTCTCAAACGAGGCCGTTAGCCCGCCTTCCAGCCAGCCCACGGCGTGCATCAGCAAATTGGTGTGCGACATCACCGCCGGCCAGAGCGTCCACATGGTTTCGTAAGCGGCCTGGGCGTCGGGCAGGTTGGCGCTGGTTAAACTGCCGCTGCCGCGATAGGGCAGGCCGTAGCGCCGGGCCAACTGCGCCCCCACGCTCAAGGCCCAGGCCCCCTCCGGCGTGCCAAAGGCGGGACTGCCGCTTTTCATATCAACATTGGTGGTAAAGCCGCCGTAGACCACCGGCGCGCCGGGTCTGACCAGTTGGGTCAGCGCCACCCCCGCCAGCGCCTCGGCGTTTTGCTGGGCCAGCGCCGAGGCAACGGTAATGGGACTCATCGCCCCGGCCAGAATAAAAGGGGTGATAAAGCAGACCTGCCCGGCGCGGGCGTAGCTAATCAACCCGCCCAGCATCCGGGCATCGTAGCGCAGCGGGCTGTTGACGTTAATCACATCGCCGATGACCGGCCCGCCGGCGGTCAGGTCGCCAAAGACGATTTCGGCCATTTTCAGGCTGTCGGCGGTAATTTCTCGCCCGTGGGCGGCTTCCATCACCGCCTTGTCGGTCAGCACCAGGGCCGATTGCAATCGCCGCAGGTGGCGCGCCGAGACCGGCACATCCTGGGCCGTCACCTGCTCCCAGGCGGCAAAATGGAGCGCATTACACATCTGCGACAGTTTGAGAAAGTTTTCGTAATCGACAGTGTTGCCGGGGCGACGCCCTTTTTCCAGGTCGGTGGCGTAGGCCATCCCCCCGCAGGGGCCAAAGGTGATAGCGTTTTCTCCGACCAGCACGCTGCGCTCCGGGTTGCGCGCCCGCCAGGTAAATGAGCGGGGCGCTTTGCCCACGGCTTCCATCAACAGCCCGCGCTCAATCCAGACGTGCTGGCCCTGAAAGTCCACTTTGGCCCCGGCCCTGTGCCAGATATCCAGCGCCTCGGCATCCAAAAAATCAAGGCCGACCTCCTCCAAAATCCGCAGCGAGGCGTCGTGAAGCTGCTCAACCTGCTCCGCCGAAATGAACTCCAGCGGCGGCAGCGGGTGGCGCAACTGACGGAAAGGCATAGTCAGCAGGGGCGATTGGGTGCGTTGCCGGCGATGGATAGCGCGCCGGTTGGCTCTGGTCATCGGCGGGTTGTTTCCTTTTTACATCATAAAACTCTTGACCGGATTCTCTTCCAGCAAAATGGGCCGGTTGCTGCGAAACGGCTCGATGTTGCTGGCTGTGGTTCCATCAATCGCCAGCTCGCTGAGGATTTTGCCGATGAGCGAGGCAAACTTGAAGGCGTGCCCCGCGCCGATTGCCACGGCCACGTTGGGCTGCGCCGGCAGCGTGTCGATGACAAAATCCCGGTCGGGCGGCATGGTGTAGAGGCAGGTTTTGGTGTAGATAACCGGACCAAGCGCCGTGGGCAGGTATTGCCCCACAAAATTTTCGACGCGCCGGAAGGCGTCCGGGTCCGGCTCAAAGGTGCGGGTGTCGGCGGTTACTTCCCGGCCGCCGGCGTCCTGGGCTACTTTGGTTCCCGCCTCGCCGTAGACCGGGAAGCCGTAAAAACACGGCTCGTCCATCCAAATCCAGATGGGAAAGCGCTCCGGGCTGAAATTGACCAGATGCCGCGTGGCAAAGTACGTCACCTGCTCCTGGGTAATGGTCAGCGGCAGTTTGAGGCCAAAGTGGGCCAGCGCCCGGTTTGACCAGGCTCCGGCGGCGATGATCAGCTTTTCGGCGTGGTAGGTTATCCCGCCGGCCGTCACCTCAAATTCGTCACGGTTGGCGTGGATAGCGGTGATGGGCGCGTTGTCTCGCAGGGTTGCGCCATATTCGCGGGCCAGCCGCTGGTGGGCAGCGTTGCATTTGGCCGCCGGCGCAATGCCGCTTTCGGCCTGATACAGCCCCACAATGTCATCGGTCAGGTTAAACTGCGGCCAGCGGCGCATAATTTCCGGGGCGTCCAGCATTTCAAAGGGGATGCCGCAGCTTTGCAGGCTGCCGGTGTAATCGGCCATTGGGATGACGGCGTCGGGCGGCCACAAATCCAGCCCGCCGGTTTTGATGATGAGTTTTTCTTGCGCGTCGCTTTCCAGCGCGGCCCAGGCGGCGTAAGCCTGTTTGGCCAGTTCCACGTATGCCGGCGTGTGGTACGATAGCCGGATGATGCGCGAGTGGTCCTGCGACCCGCCGCGAGTGTGGCCCAGCTCAAACTGCTCCAGCCCCAGCACCTCGCTGCCGGCGTGTCGCGCCAACCAGTAGACCGCGCCGCTGCCGATACCGCCCAATCCCAAAATGATATATTTGTAACTGTGTCTCATATTTGTTGTTTACACCGGTTTTCATTCATCTATTTTGGGCTGGCTACCTTCTCAAGCAGGCCGGTCAGGCCAAGCTCTTTCAGACACGCCTCCTGCGGCACGCCGCTGTCGGGGTCCCACTGCATCAGCTCGTAGTAGCGGCGTTTGGCCCAGGCAAAGGCTTCGTCGGTAATTTCAATGCCGGCCAGCGGCCCTTTCTCAAAGGCTTTGCGGACGCGTTTGGGCAGCCTGTCGTCATCGGCGGTAAAGCCCTCGCGCAGGTTGAACAGCCGCGAGAGCGTTTGCGCCCGCGCGCCCACGGCCAGAATATCGTGGATGCCGTACGGCACCCCGGTTACGCCGGAGAGGGCCTCGGCCAGATGCTGGTAGCTGTAGGGGTAAAAGTGGCAGTTGATGGCGCAATCCTGAAAATGCATCCAGTTGACTTCGTGAACAAAGATTTGCAGCTTGTCCTCATCCAGCGATTTGGGGTTGAGCGGCCCGATATCCCGCTTCAGGGCGCTGTTGACCCGCTTTAGCCCCTCGCCTTCGCTGGCAAAGTCGGTGTCGTGCATATTCATCATATGGTCCGCGCCCACAGGGGCCACGGCGTAGCCCAGCCCCATGGCGTGTTTGAGGCGCGGCTCGTGCATGGGCAATTCCTGGCCTTTGATGGTCAGGTTGAAGGGTTCGGCTGACGGGCCAAAGCGTTGGCTCATACGGGCCACGCCCTCGGCCAGCACGTCGCCAAAGCCTTCCCGACGGGCGATCATTTCAACCGCCCGCACCAGCAGGTTGGCATCCCCCCAGCGAAATCCCAGCCCGCCGGTCTCGCGGGTGGTGATGATGCCCTGCTCAAAGCACTCCATGGCAAAGGCAATTGACGCGCCGGTAGAGATGGCGTCCAGCCCGTAGGCGTTGGCCAGCTCATTGGCTTTGGAAACAGCCAGATTGTCCTCGACGCCGCAGTTGGGGCCAAAAGCGGCCATGGCCTCGTACTCCGGCCCGCCGTAGGCCGGGTCGAGCTTTTGGTAGGGGTTGTCGCTGTCGTGCTCAAATACCTGCTTGCAGGTGATGGGGCAGGCCTGGCAGGTGTCGCGCTCTTTCAGAAACATCTCGTAGTTGCGCTCGCCGCTGAGCAGTTCGGGGCGCTCAAAGACGGGCTGGCCGAAATTTTGGGTGGGCAGCGCGCCAAAATAGGCCCAGTTCATCAGCGAGTCCTGCGTGCCCCGACCAATGCCCGCCGTGGCCCAGGCCGCCAGTTCTTTGTAATTTGCGCCCAGCCATTTAGCCACGCCGGTGACTTGCTTGCGCTCCGCCACCGGAACCTGCATGGTGCCGCGTGCGGCCACGGCTTTGAGATTTTTTGACCCCATCAGCGCGCCCAGCCCGTTGCGCCCGGCGGCCCGGTTGATATCGTGCATAACGGCGGAGAAGAGCACCAGGTTTTCGCCGGCCGGGCCAATCTGGGCCACCCGGATACGCGGGTCGTTCAGTTCGGCCTGAATGGACTGCTGCGCCGGCGCGGTTTTTTGGCCCCACAAATGTTCTGCCGGGCGAATTTCGACCTCGCCGTTTTTAATCCACAGGTAGACCGGTTTTTCGGCCCGCCCGCGGATAACCAGCGCGTCAAAGCCGGCCCGCTTGAATTCGTGGCCCCACCAGCCGCCGGCCTCGGAACTGGCAATGGCTCCGGTCAGCGGTGATTTGCCGCCGACGCCGTGCCGGCCCGCGCCGGGCAGGTTGCTGCCCTGCATAACGCCGGGCGCAAAAATCAGCAAATTATCCGGGCTGAACGGGTCGGTGTTGGGGGGCAAATCGCGCAGCAGCAGGTAGGCTACCAGCGCCCGCCCACCCACCAGCAGCCGGTAGAGGTCGTCGGGTGGGGTTTCAATGTGGGTTTTGTTTGTGGTTAAATCGACATGCAGAATTTTGCCGTGGGTTCCGCCAATCATTGGGGTTGCTCCTGTGAGAATAAGCGTGTGGGGCGTCAAAGTACACTTTGACACTCCGGGTTTTTCATTGTGTTTTACGCCGCGCTCATCACTTTCTCAACCGCTTCCAGCGCGGTTTCAAAAGACACCCCCTCCGAGGGCGCTGCGGCTCCGGCTTTGTAGCCGCCGTAGATGGCGTGTCCGGCTTGCAGCCAGAAGCAATCGACCACAGCGAAGCCGGCCTGGTTGAGCCAGAGCAACTGCTCAAACAGGGGCGAGGGCCGGTCGGCGGGGTCGTCAAAGCGATAGTAATTCCAGTGGGCTTGTTTGAATTTTTCAAACAGCGCGATCGTGCCGGTTTCGGCCACCGATTGCTTTTGGGCAATCCGGTCCCAGGTAGCGGCAAAGAGCAAGCGGGCTTCGGGGCGCTGCGGCTCTATCAGGTCGGCAATCAGCAGCGCGCCACGGGTAGAGAGTCGTTGATGAATGATTTTAAATAAGGCTTGTTTGGCCCGGCCCGGCAGATGATGAACGACCAGAGAGGATAGCACAGCATCGGCATTTTGTAAATACGGCTGCCACTCATCCCACATCAGCTCAAACGGTTCAATCCGGGCGCGCCGGCCAAATTTTGCCAAACGTTGGGCCGCCTGCGCCCGCATTTCGGCAGAACCGTCGAGGGCGGTAATTGTGGCGTTTGGAAAGCAGGTTAGCAGCGTTTGCGACAGGATGCCCTGGCCGCTGCCAACCTCAACGGCGTGAAAGATGTCCTGGCGATTAAAGGGCAGCAGGGTGAGCAGGGCAGCAAGTTGCTCGGCGCGGTGGGGAACGGCTACCGGCGCAATCTGTTGGTAGAGTTGGGAGTCCTCCTCAGTCCATTGGTTGGGCGAGTCCGGCATTTTAACAAACCCTTTCATCCGTAAATTTTGACCAGTATAGCATACTTGCGCCCAAAACCCTATATTTTTATAGGTTACAATTTACCGGTTTTGGGCTATACTGTCTCCATCAAAATTTTGGAGTTACGGGTGACAGTTTTGAAATCTAAACCAGATGAAACCGGCTTGACCTATCGCCCCGGCAGCGTGGCCGATTCTTACGCTGTATTTAACATTTTTGAAGAATCTCTGGAGGACCTGCTGCGGCGGCTGGGGTCTAACAAACCGACCAGCCTGAATGACCCCGATGAATTGGCCCAAATGTGGCAGCGCCGGCGTCCCTTGTACGACCACTTGGCCGAAACCGCCGAGCAGTTCTGGATTGTGGAGCGGCAGGGCCAACCGATTGCTTTTGCCCGTTCCATCTGGCGCGATGGCTTGCGGGAACTGACCGAATTGTTTGCCAAACCGGGGGTGCAATCGGCCGGGGTGGGGCGCGAGTTGATGGCCCGCGCCTTTGCCGCAGACGGGGCAACCCGGCGCAGCATTATCAGCTCGCCGGATGTTCGCGCCCAGGCGCTTTATATCAAGGCGGGGGTTTACCCACGTTTTCCCATTTATTATTTTGGACGCGCGCCGGAACCGGTTTCGGTAGAAAGCGACCTGGCGTTTGAGCCGGCAACAGTCTCGCCCAAAAATTTGGAGATTATCGGCCAGATTGACAAGGCCGTGCTGGAACACCGGCGGGATGTAGACCATCGCTGGCTGCTGGCAACCCGGCAGGGCTACCTCTACTATCGGGCGGGGCAGCCGGTAGGCTATGGTTATGTTGGGAGCAGCAGCGGGCCGTTTGCCCTGTTATCCGCCGGTGATTTTCCGGCCGTGCTGGCTCAC
Source organism: uncultured Caldilineaceae bacterium (assembly GCA_964486935.1). Taxonomy (GTDB): domain Bacteria; phylum Chloroflexota; class Anaerolineae; order 4572-78; family J111; genus CAZAPG01. The sequence goes on from CAZAPG010000014.1 coordinate 55,368, forward strand.
GCCGAAAATCAAGCCGCCGCCGCAGGCCGAAACCACATTGGCTTTGAGGTGCCCACCATCAATTATAGCGCCGTTGAGTACCTGCTGGGGCGGGGCTTTTGGCTGGACTCGCTGGTAACGGTCATGATGACCGACCGGCCCTTTGGCAAATTTGAGAATTATATTTGCACCAGCCCGCCGTTTTTTATGTAGGTTAATTGAGCAGCTTTTCCTCGTAGGGATAGAGCGAAAGCTGCACCGGACCGGCGGCGGTAATCAAAATTTCGTCTTCCAGTTTGACCCCGTCCTGCTCGCCAACCTTGCCGGCGTAAAATTCCACGCTGACAATCATATTTTCTTTGAACTCGCCCTGGGGCATGACGGTGCGCTCGTCCACTTCATCGGGAAAGGGGATGAAGGGCGGTTCGTCGTCGGTGCCGATGCCGTGGAGAATAACGGCGTAGCGCTGCGCCCGGTACGCTTTGGGAATGGGGGGGATGTTGCGGGCCAGCTCGTCGAAAGCCAGGCCGGGTTTGAGCATTTCCGACACGCCCTGCACAAAATCATAGGCCACGCGGTAGGCTTCTTTTTGGGCGGGGGTTGGGGCGTCGCCGCACAGAAAAGTGCGGGAGATATCGCAGCAGTAACCTTCGGGGCCGGTGGTGTCGGTGTCGAACCCTACCAAATCGCCGGGGCGCACCATTTTGCTGCCGGCCTCGTGGAACCAGGGGTTGGTTTTGTAGCCAGAGGCCAGCAACCGGCAGAAGACGTACTCGCCGCCCAGCGAGAGCAGTTTGTGCCAGTAGACGCCCAATAACTCATTTTCGCTAACGCCGGGGCGGATAGCTTGCTGCATGTCATACAGGGCGGCCTCGCACACGGCAGCAGATTGGCGCATCAGTTCAATCTCGTCGGCTGTTTTTATCTGGCGGGCGCGCTCCAGCGGCTCGTCGGCGTCAATCAGCGTGAGGCCGTTTTGTTGCAGGGCGGTAAAGCCGTAATAGTCCAGCTTGTCGATGCCCACCCTGGCGTTGGCAACGCGCCACTGTTGCAGCACGTCCTTGATTTCGGCGGCCCAGCCCATCGAGTTTTCAGCCGCCAGATGCTCGGTAAAGCGGGCCTGCCAGTAGTAGGCATTGCGGACGTCCTCGTAAAATTCCTCGGCCCGGAATTTGGCCCGGCCATACTCAAAAATTACCGGGCTGCCCTCAACCGGAACCAGCACGTAGTGGGCCAGGTTGGTGGCCGTCCACAGGGGCATAACGGCAATGCCGGTGGTGTAGCGAATATTCATAATATCGGTCAGCAGCAGCGCGCCGATATCCCGTTTGGCCATTTCGGACTGGGTTTTTTGCAGCCGCTCCCGGCGCAGCCGCTCCATGTCGATGCCGCGTTCATACAGGGTTTTGGTCTGGCCCAGAACTCGACGGTCTTTTTTTAGAGCCATTGGGGGGCACTCCTTTGTTGGGTTTTGGATAAAATTACTTTTCCATCTCAACCTTGTTCAGGATTAGCCGGCCGTTGCGGCGCTGAACCTGCATGGCAAAGTTGAAGCGGTCTAGTTCCATGCTGCGCTCCAAATCTGATGGTGGGTGCTCTGGCCGGCTGGAGTTGACAAATATTTGCCCGGCGGTGGAGTTGTAAACCCGCTGCAAATAGGGTTGGGGGTTGGGGGTTGGGCCACGCAAGCAGGCGGTCAGATAATCGGCGCAGGCGATATCCTCATCACCGTCGCGCCCGTACACGGCGCCGGTGATAACAAAAGTGACGCTGGCGGGGGCGTGTCGCTTTAAATATTCAACCGTGGCCCCGGCGCAAACAAAACTGCCGGCCAGCAGGGTGTCGGCCTGGACGCTGCGCACCACCCCCTGCGTTCCGGCGCTGGTGCGCTGAATGATCTGGTGATTACGCAAATCTAACCCGGCCAGTTGGGAAGGGGAGTTGTTGAAATCAAACTCCTTTACGGGCAGGCTGTCCACCTCGCCCATAGCGAGGGCATTGGGAAGCTGGCGGCGTAATTTTAGGGCTTCGTCTACTGTATCAACCAGAATAATATTTTGGGCGCCGGCTTCAAAAGCAAAGGCAGCCGTGGTAAAGGCTCGCAATACATCAATTACCACCACGGTTCCGGTAGCGGTCTGGCAGGTTTCCAGGCTGGCTTGTTTAATTTTCATCTTAGGCGGATGGGTTGATTTTTTGCCATACTTCAAACAGGCCGGCGGCAACCTGGTTGATGATGGTTTCCTCGGTCCAATACTCCAGGTGAGATAGCGGATTCCAGCCGGTCCAGAATCCGCCGGCATTGACCGGCACATCTATTAGCAGGCCCTGTTCGGCCAGTTCATTGTGACTGGCGCTCAACGAGCGAATTGGGTAGGCCAGGATGTCGTCTTTATCATAATAGCTGACCCATTTGGGTTGTAGTTGAGGAAACAGGTTGGATACCTGCTGGCCGGGAAAGGTGATGGCCCGGTAATTTTCGTAGCGCAGGCTCCACAGGGCCAGCGGGCTGCCCATAAAGTAGAGCAAGGTGAGGGTTTTGCCCGCCTCGAGCGGGGTGATGGATTGGCTGATTTTTTGGTTGGCTATAATTTCTTCGCCCAGGTCAAACAGGTAATTGTGGGTAATAACTGTGCCAATGCTGTGTCCAATAATACATAACGGGGCCTGGGGGCCGGCTTCTGCGGCCAGCGTTTTTAGGCAGTTGGCCACGGTGTTATGCACGCGGTTGTAAATTTCGCGCCGGGTAGCGCCGGGCTGGTAGGCAACGGCGTCGGCGCCAAAATTGATGATGAATTTGCGGATATCTTGATAAGATAAGTTCTGGTCATCATCGGTAACGCTACCCCAGAGACGGCGCTGTTTGCGGGCTAGAATATCGGCCCAGTAGACGGTTTTAAAGATTATTTTATTGTGCAGAGTCTGGTTGTTTTCCGGCAAATAAGATTGGAGCCGTTCGGTGAGGAGGTCAATCATCTCATCGGCAAAATCCGGCCCCTGGCTACCTGCTCCGTGAATTACCGCCACGGCAACTTTGTTTGTCATAAAATCCCCCCAGAAATTTTATAGAATGACCTTGTTTTTGGGTTAATTGCCATCAATAGAAAGGGCTTGCGGCAGGGTAAATGAAAATATGCTGCCCTTGCCGGGAATTCCCTCGCTTTCAACCCTTACCTGGCCGCCCAACTTGGTAATGATGCGCCGCACAATTGATAACCCCAGCCCGTATCCTTTTACCTGCACCTGGTTAAGATGCGTAAATTCTTTAAATAATTGAGCCTGCTCCTCTTTGCTCAGGCCGGGGCCGTTATCTTTTACCCAAAAACGCACCATCCCGTCGGATTGCAGCGTGGCTCCTACCTGCACCCGGGGCGGCTGCCCGCCATACCTGATGGCATTGCTGATGTAGTTAGACCAGACTTCTTCAACCCAGGGCTTATGGCCCAGCGCCACCGGCCAGTATTCCGATACAATAATTTTGGCCTGATACTCTTGAATTAAATAAGCCAGCCGCTGCTGAACTTCGGCTACAACGCGGGCCATATTAAGCGGCATTAAATGCACCTCGGCCTTACGTACGCCGGTAAGTAGCTGCAATTCGTCGATGATGTTGCTAAGTTTATGGCCGTTGCGAGCAATGGAATTTAGATATTCTTGTAACTCTTCCGGCAGCCGGGCCTGTTCTTTGAGCAACTCGGTATAACCAATAACCAGAGCCAGCGGCTCGCGCAGATTGTAACCTACAGTATGAGCAAAGGCGTCTAAATCCTCTATCAGCTTGGCCTGAGCTTCTTCGGCGGTTCTGCGCTGGGTTTCAAGCTGGCGGTTGTGAATAGCCACGGCTATCTGGCCGCACAGCCCCATCAACAAAATTTGGTCTTCCTGGCCCAAACTATCTATCATATCATTTTGCACGTCGAGCACACCCAGCACTTTATCGCGCAGCATAATGGGTACGGCGATTTCTGATTTTGTTTCAGGCAAAAAGGGGTTGGGTAGCCAGCTTGGCTCGCGGTAAACGTCGGAAACCAAAACCGGTTGGCCGCTACGGGCGGCGTGGGCCACCAGGCTTTTCTCGGCCATCAGCGGAATTTTATGGCCGGCTTGTTTTAATTTTAGACCCGCCTCGCCGGTGCCTTCGCGCATCACCAGATAATCTCCCTCAAGCGTGTAAACATGGGCGTGATAGTAACCAAATTGCTTTTGAACCAGGTTGACCACCTGCCGGAATAGTTCGCCGGGCCGGGGCGAGGTGGCAATTTCCTGGGCAATTTCGGTGCTGGTTTGAACCTGTAGGGTGCGGCGCTGGAGCGACTCGTTGACATGCTGCTCCAAACGCTGGCGTTCGGCAATTTCTTCTTTTAGGCGGGCATTAATTTTTTCCAGTTCGGCGGTTCTTTCGATTACTCGTTTTTCTAGCTGGTTATGGGTTTGGCGCAAGGCTTCTTCGGCGCGTTTGCGTTCGGTAATATCCCAGGTGGTGCAACTGATACCTACAATATTGCCGGCAGAGTTGCGCAGGGGTTCCAGGGTGAGGTCATAGTAAAAGGTTTCTCCGTTGATGGTGATTTTAACTTCTTCGCGGGTTTGTTCGCCGGTTTCCAAAATTCGGCGTTTAATTCTGGTCAGATGGGCGGCGTCTTCTGGGGGGAGCAGGTCAGCATCGGTTTTGCCGGCGATGTCGCCTCCCCAAAAATCGGCGGGGAGATTGTGAACCCAGGTGTAACGCAAATCTTTATCCTGATTAAATACAATGACCGGCGAGTTTTCAATGGCGGTTTGCAGCCGAATGTTGCTTTGGCGCAATTCGTCTTCAACCCGTTTGCGTTCAATGGTGTAGTAAATAGAACGGGCCAGGCGCTGGGAGTCTAGCCGGCTTTTTATCAGGCAATCGGCAGCGCCGGCTCTAATTGCCTTCAAGCCATCCTGGTAATTATCTTTATCTATTAAAATGATGATGGGGGCATTGCAGCCGGCTTTAATGGCTTCGGTTAAAAGCTTTAAACCGCTCTGGTCTTGATCATCCAGGCATTGGGTAATAAAGTAGATATGATGTTTAAAGTGGGTGATACGCCGTAATGCAAGCTGATAGCTATCTACCCAATCCAGATTTATTTGAGTATCTTCTATTTGGGCAAGCAGGTTGTTGATTTTTTCGTATTCTTTATGGTTGGTTTCTACCAGAAGAATATTGAGCTGGCGTTTCATTGGCCCTACTCACCCAAAACCGAACTATTTGTCACGCTGCTTTGCTTCAGTATAGCATGAGGCAAATGGCTTGTCATATTTATTTGCGCTTTGGGGATATTTTGGCGTATTTTAGTTGTTTTGTGGCCCAACAAGTTGCCAATCGCCGGCGTTCCAGGTAACGGTATCGTAAATGTGGGGCGAGACGCCTTGCAGGTCAATATTGATGCCGTATACATCGGGAAAGGCCAGCAGCGGGATGTGGGGCAAATCCTGGTCAAGGGTAAGGGCCAGCTCGCACAGCAGGGCGCGGCGGCGGTTGTTGGGCAGCGGAGCGTGCAGGGCGTCAAACAGGTCTATCAGGGTGGGGTTGCGGTAGCGGCTTACGTTGAGGCCGGCCAGCGGGTTGTCGCGGGTAGGGATGCTGCGCGGGTCGTACAGGTCGGTCAGATAGGTGGTGGGGTCTACGCCGTAGTAGCCGTCGTCCCACAGGTCGATATCAAAATTGCCCCGCATTTCGATGCCTTCATTTTCCCAGGTGTCCCATAATTTGCCGCCTTCTACCGCCTGGCGTTCCAGTTGAATACCCACCTCGGCCAGCATCCCCCCGATGAGGCGGTGGGCGCGGGCCATTCTGTCGCCAAATTCTACATAGGTGTAGCTTTGCAGCACCAGCGGCGTGCCATCTTTGGCGGCGCCGCAGTTTTGGCAGCGGCGCACCAGTTCGCCTTCGGGCAGCACCCAGCCGGCGGCGTCGAGCAGGGCGCTGGCCAGGCCGGGGTTGTAAACGTGGGGTTGAATGTCGCAACCCAGTTGAAATAACTCGGTGGGCACGGCGATGCCCCGGTTGTTGAAGGCTTCGGCGTTGAGAAAGCCCACATCAACGGCCTGCCGGATGGCCTGCCGCACCTGCGGATTTGCCAGCGCGGGATGCGGTTGGCCGGGGTCGCCGCTGCCGGGGGCGCTCAGGTTGAGCGCCAGCCGCAGCACGTAACGGGGCGGGTCGGTGGTGAAAACCGCCACGGTTCCGCTATTTTCCATTTGAGTGAGTTGCGGCTCTTCGGGCCACAAGTCTAAATGGGTATTGCCCCGGCTTAAACTGCGCTGCCGCAGGGCCGGGTCAGATTCAATCTCAAATATCAGTTGCGAGGCCAGCGGTCGCTCCGGGATAAAGTAATGGGGGTTGGGGGTAAAGACCAGCCGCGTACCGGGAATCCATTGGGCCAGCACAAAGGGACCGGTGCTGACCGGCTCAAAATTGCAATCCCAAAAGAGCATCGCGTCGGTATCGCCGCAGTGATGGGCGGGCAATATGCCGGCGCCATTGCCGCCAAATTGAATCAGATAGTTAGGGTAAAACTCCCGATAGCGAACAATGGCGGTAAGCGGGTCGGGCGTTTCAACAGTTTCGATTAAATCAAAGCCGGGCGCCCAAATGCCGCTATCGCGCAGGGCCTGCCAGGTAAAGCGAACATCTTGGGAAGTAAAGGGCGCGCCATCGCTCCACAAAACGCCGGGCCGCAGACTCCAGGTAACGGTGCGGCCATCTTCGCTCAGGCCGCCGTTGGCCAGCGTGGGCAGTTCCAGGGCCAGCTCCGGGTAGTAGTTGCCGTCAGGTCCAATTTCGGCCAGCGCGCCGTACACCAACTCGCCCACCAGCGCCTCGTACCCCGTGTCGTTGAGATAGGCGTTAAAGCTGGGCGGGTCAATAGGGATGGGCACAATGATGGCATCGTCCTCAATATCCACCGACAGGGCCAGCGGCGGCAGGGTAGGGCTGGGGGTCGGCTCAATGTTAATGGCCGGGGGCTGCGCCAGCTCGCAGGCGGTTAAGAGTAAAAGCGCCCCAAACAGAATGAATTTGATAAATTTAAATGCATGTACAGTCAATAAATTACTCGATTTTAAGAAAATCAGAACGCGGGCAGAGCGAACACAAATTAGCCGATGCCGCTATCCAGCCTGAACCCATAGCCGCGCACGGTTACAATAAACTCGTGTTCAGGCTCAATTTCGGCCAGCCGCTGGCGCAGCCGGCGCACCAGGGCGTCGATGGCGTCGTCGGTTACGCCTTCGGCCTCTTCGCCGGGCCAGGCCGCCTCGATAATTTCGGCGCGGCTGTAAACCTTGCCGGGCTGCTCGGCCAGCTTGGTTAGCAGTTGATACTGCTGATTGCTGAGGGGCGGGTTTACAAGCTGTCCGTGCAGATAAACCTGCCGCTCATCATCATCAATTTGCAGGCCCAGGCCCTGCCGGCCCGGCAGCGGGGCCGTGGCCTCGCTATCCACATAAATCAATTCCAGGCCAGGGGCAAGCTGAATAATATCGCCATCCTCAAGGGGCTGAGGTTTGGCCACTCGTTTGCCGTTAACAAATACGCCGTTCTTGCTGCCGGCGTCTTCTAGCACAAATTGACCCCTTTCCCGGCGCAGCAGGGCGTGAGTACGCGATATCCAGCGCACCGGAATACTTATCGCACAATCGGGGGCGCGGCCAATGGCAATTTCCGCAGGCGAATCCTGCAATACCCACTGGTCTTTTATAATTTCTCCCTCTCGCCAAATAAGCAGCGCCTGTTCTGTTTGCAGGTGTTTCATAAACATCTCCTGTTTTGACAGCAAATTAAGAATGGGATAATGTTAGGTTTCAGGTTTTGGGTTGAAAACTTTTCCAACCCGACACTTGATACCTGATACAAATTTTTCCCTAGAGGCTCTCTTGACGATAACACTTCAGCCGGGCGATATCTTACGTGACCGCTACAAAATTATTGGTTTGATTGGCGCGGGCGGAATGGGCACGGTTTATCTGTGCGATGACACCCGGCTGGAAGGCCGCCACTGCGCCATCAAAGAAATTTTGTTGCAGGCCACCCTGAGCCAGGCGGTTGCGCAAAACGTGCGGCGTCAATTTTACCAGGAAGCCTCAACCCTGGCCAGGCTTGACCACCCCGGCCTGCCCAAAGTAAGCGATTTCTTCTCGATTGATGAGCGCGACTATCTGGTAATGGATTTTGTGCCCGGCCAAAACCTGCTGGAAATTGTCAACGAGGCCCGGCGCAACGCCTGCTTTTTAGAGCAGGAAAAGGTCATCGGCTGGATTGACCAGATTTGCGACGCGCTCAACTACCTGCACTCGCGCCAGCCGCCGGTGCTGCACCGGGATATCAAACCGGCCAACATCAAACTGACCCCCGAAGGCCGCCTGAAGCTGGTTGATTTTGGGCTGGTCAAACCGCTTGACCCCAACGACCCCAGCACGCTGACCGGTTTGCAAGGCGCGGGCAGCCTGCCCTACGCCCCACTGGAGCAGTACGTTGACCACCTGGGCCACACCGATGCCCGGTCTGACCTGTATGCCCTGGGCGCAACCATGTACCATCTGCTCACCGGCAACACCCCGGCCAGCGCCCAGGAGCGCTTTATTGTGCCAGAGTCGCTGCCGCCGCCGCAAAAAATTAACCCCAAAATTTCGGCGGGGCTGGCGCGGGTGGTGCTGGCGGCTATGGCCCCGCATCCCAAAGACCGGCCCGCCTCGGTAGCTGCCTGGCAGCAGATGCTGCACAGTTTTGAAACCACTCAGCCAATGAGCAACGACGCCTCCCCCGCCAAAAATGATTGGCCGGCGACGCTGCAACAAAACTGGTGGCTGGTGGGCGTCGCCATAATTTTGCTGGCTGCGTCTTTGTGGATGACGTTTGGCGGCGGGTAGCCAGCGGTAAATTGCAGTTGCTACCGGCTGCCTGCCACTCTAGCGCTCACCCCCAGGGCGGCAAGTCCAAAGATAAAGGCCAATCCGGCCACGGCCACCCGGCCCGCCAGCAGGTTGGGCGTTTCCAAAAGCCACTGTTCCGGGCGCAGCCAGCCGGCCCCGTAAAATAGATAAGCCAGCAGACCCCCAATCAAGACCCACAAGCCCAACCGAACCCGGCCCGGCAGCGGCTGTGGCTGCTGCTGTCCCAGCCAAAAACCCAGCAGCCCGGCCAGCAGTGTGGCGCTCAAGGCCGATAGCAAATCGACGCCATCGGGCCGGCGGGGTTGAAAATTTGGCGCGACCGGCGCGGGCGGGTCTGCCTCCGTTTCCGGGATTGCTTCGGGCGTTGGGGTGTTGGCGGGTGCAGGCGTGGCTTGTGGCTGGCCAGTGGGCGCGGGTGTATCGGTTGGCAGGGCGGTGGCGGTGGGCGTGGCCGTCGGCGTATCGGGTTGAGGCGTGGGGGTGGGCGGGGCGGCAATGGAAATGGTCAGCGGGCGTTCGGTGGTGGCCTGGCCGGCCCTGGCCGAGAGCTGGATTTCGCCCGGCTCGTTGAGAATCAGAGTCGCTTCGGCAAGGGCGGCTTCAGTTTCGCCAATGGCCGAGGCGATTTGGCGGTTATTGATGGTTGCCGTAACTTCTACCGGGGTTTCATCCGGTACGGGGTTGCCGTTGTAATCCAGAATTGGCCCTATTTGCAGCGTCACCTCGATGGGGGGCAGCCCGTCTTCGGGGTTGGCGTCGACCAGCTTGAGCGGCAAACTCTGGTCGGCATCGGGGGCCAGCGCGTTGGCCAGGTTGTAGCCAATTCCTTCCACCGAAACTGAAGGCGCGCCGGCCGGGGTGACTTCGCCAAACAGGGCGCGCACGGCCACTTCGATGTGAGGCCGGGTTTTGCTGTAAACGCCGTAGTAGGCAGTCAACTTGGTTACTTCAGTGGTATCCAGGTAGTAGGGCGCGTTAAAGGCCAGCACAATGGTTTTTTTATCGCGCAGTAATCCCGACTCCTGGCTTAAGAACAGCTTCAGGGCGTCGGAGTCGCTGTAGCGGCTGGCGTTCAAATCCAGCGCGGCAAAGATAAGCCAGTTGGCCGCTTTGATGCGGTCGCGCACTTCTTCGGCAGAAAGCTGAACCGCTTTATTTTCGGTTGGTTCTTCGGCCAACTCCTCTTCAGATGGCTCCAGCGAGCCGCCCAGCGCCAGCTTCAACTCCGAGTAGGAGATGGAGCTAATGTTCTCCGGCTGAATCTGGCCGGTGGCGTTTGGCCCGTATAACCGCAAAATTGTCTCCTCGATGGTGGTGCGGGGCAGAAAGAGTTCTCTGGGTTCGCAATTGCTGGTAAAACATTCGCGGGCGTAGCGCAGGTCGGTGATGATGAGCATTTTCTCGCCGGGGCGCGGCGATTCGGGCAGGCGCAGCCGCAGTTCTTCGGGCGAGGGGTAGAGCAGCGTCAGGCTTTGTCGGGCAATTTCATTGACAACCGGGCGCGGCTGGCTGGTAATAGACAGGGCGCGATGGGGGTCAACATTGAGCGCGTCGAGCGTTACCTGCGGGTATAGTTTGAGTTTGAGCCGCAAGATGCGCTCCACGGCGGCGTCAACGCGGGCGGCAAAGGCCGGGTTGTTGTTGTACTCGCTGCGGAAAAAGAAGATGGTGTCTTTGATGTTGGCAAACTGGTCGCTCCAGATAGATTTCAGGTCGAACTGAACCAGGCTCAACACGTCGTTGCCGGCCAAAAATGCATCTTTGGCAATACGGCGATGGGGGAAGCTTTCCAGAGAGGGGTCGAAATGGCGGCGCACGGCGGGTACGCCCAGGGCATCGCTAACAATCAGGCCATTGTTTTCTCGCCAGGGGGCAATTTCTGGCAGGGTGGTGAGGGTACGCATCCCGTCGGCGTCAAAGCTGATGGGCGCGGTGAACTGGCGGATATCGCCCTGAAAGCCCCGGTAGCGAATATGGCTGGACATGAGGGCGTCGGTGACGCCCAGCGGGTCGTCGGGCAAGCTGGCGGTGACGTGAAAAAAGGGCGGCAACTCAATGCGGCGTAACTCTTGCAACGATTTGTCAACGGTGGCAACTTCGTTATCAGGCAGGCGGTCGCTGCCGCCGTGGCCGGGAAAATGTTTGGCAACTGTGGCAACCCCGCCATTACTGCCGCGATGCACCCCCCGAATATAAGCCCGGCCAAGCTGGCTAACCCAGTAGGGGTCGCCGCCAAAAACGCGGATGCCAATATCGCCGCGCCCGGTTGGACGGGGGTCGTTGAGGACATCCAGCCCCGGCCCCAGCAGCATATTGATGCCCATGGCCGATAGCTCTTCGCCCATAATTTCGCCGATGGCCTGCGCTTTGCCGGGGTCCCAGGTGGCGCCGATGGCCATCTGGCTGGGGATGGGGGTGACTCCGCCGGTGATGCGGGTAAAAGGAAAGCCGTCGCCTTCCTGGTCGATGGCTACAAACAGCGGGATGCCGTTGGTGTGGAAGGCGGTAGTTTTGAGGACGTTGGTTATTTCGGCAATCTGGCGGGGGGCCGAGGCGTCGTTATTGAAATTGCTGTTGGCCGTTAACAGAATGATGCCGCCAACTTTGTACTCGGTAATCAACTGCCACACTTCTGAGCCGGGGTTAACATCGGCGCCTACAAATGGCGCCAGAAAAAGCTGGCCCACCTTATCCTCTACCGACATCCGGCTCATAATTTCGGCCACGGGGTCTTGAGCGCGGGCAGCGGGCGTAGTGGCCGGTAGAAGTTGCAGCAAACAAAATATAATGAACGTTATGAAAAGGCGTTTTTTATCATACATAAGGGGTTAGAAATTAGAAATTAAAAATAGATGACGGTCTTAAGGGTCGCTTCTAATTTTTATTCTTTAATTTCTAATTCTGGCCTGTTCGGGTTAGGGGATGGAAATAGACTGCTGCTGCGCCCCGGCATCTCGGTTGATAATGCCGGTATCGTAGGTAAAGTTGGGCAGCGTTTGCGAATTGGCGTTGGTGGTGACGCGGCTGAAAATAGAGGCGCTGGAGCCGGCCAAAATCGCCAGAAGCAGCGCGGTCAATACTAATCGCCACCAGATAACCTGCCAGATGAGTTGAAGATTTTCGTGATATGAATGGTTAATCATAGGGATTTATTTTTTCTTTGGGTAGTTGCTCTTATCAGTGTACAAATGTTGTCGCAAAATTGCTGGCCTTCAGTCCCTCGTTTAGCCAATGGTAGCCGCGATGGTTAAGCGTAGGGTAAACGCAAGAAAATGTAGATTTGTTAGCAAAGAGTGTCCAACGGTGGGATGATATGCCTAAAGTTGATTTTAGGCAACTGGCGGATGTTTAACTCGACGGAGCTAGGCCATTTGACTTAGGCTAACTTCGGTCATTTGTTGCAGAACCGGTTTGTTGCAGAACGGTCTTTTGCTTCAGGCCAGATTAGCTTTAAGGCCGATGACTTTTGAGCCGGATAATGTTATGCTTGGAAAAGAGTAAGGGGAAAATGGGATAATATCTGCTCTCAGTGAAAAGGGGGTACACCAATGATAATCAAAATAGCCGTATCTTTTTTGACTTCTATTTTGCTGCTGTCAGCAACTATGCCGGGGATGCTTCCGGTTGAATTAGCCCCGACGCAACCTTTGAAAGATGCCGTCGTTAATCCAGAAACGGTAGTGGTCAATACCGGAACTGTTGCAACGAGCGCCAATTTTCAATTAGAGGCGAGCCTTCCACCCACCCAAACCGTGGAGTTGACCTTTCGGCCTTATATTGTTACCACCGGGGGTGCAGTCAATATTCGCGCCTGCCCTGCTGTTAACAATAACCTGTGCCCGCCTCTCAAAGTTCTGGAGCCGCAATATGGCGCCGAAATCATTGGGGTTGACTCCCAAACCGGCTGGTGGCAGGTTAGCTTTGGGGGAGAAACCGGCTGGATAACCAACTCTCCCGCGCTGGTGCAGGTCAAAGGCGACACCCAATATGTGCCGGTGATAGCAAGCGCAACATTATATCTGCCTGCCGCCGATAGTTACACCTCGGAAACGATGAGGGTGCTTTTTGAGGAGATGGCCCTGGTTCAACTGCTGGCCGAGGATTATGCCAGGGTTGAAACCGTTTGCGCCGGTATTGGTCTCAAGAACATTGCCCCCACCGACAAACCCATCATCATTATTCCCAACGCCGGCGATTTGTCGGTGGCCGGTTCAAATGTGGCTATTGAATTGCGGCCCGGCGGCGAAATCGTCTTCATTCCCCGCGTGCCGGGCCAGCGCATCAGAATTCCAATGGACCTGGTTGGCGAGAAGAAGTTTGGGTTTGAGGAGTCAACTTTAACCCTGGCCGAGGCAGAAGAATTGATGGCCGCCGGCCAGATGTATTGGACGGCCAGCATCTTTGGTCCTTTTGGCAACGGTCACGGCTTGCCCGGCCACATTGCCGCCTGCGACCCGCGCTACCCTGGACCGTAACCATGACTGTGATAAACACAAAAAAACGAAGCGTTATAATTACCGGGGCCAATTCTGGAATTGGTAAGGCGGCAGCCGTGAAGTTTGCCTCAGAGGGCTACCGGGTTATTATGGCCTGCCGCAATTTAAAAAGGAGCCAACAGGCTCAACAAGAAGTCATTGCAAGCTCTAACAACGATTCTGTGGAGTTGATGGAAGTTGATGTATCTTCGTTTGCATCCATTCAAAAGTTTTGCTCGGTTTTCAAAAATAACCATCAGCAACTGGACATTCTGATTCATAATGCGGGATATTTTCATCACGGCATCACAACTTATCAATTTAGCGCAGACAATCTTGAACTTACTTTTGCCACCAATACGTTTGGTCCGTTGCTTATGACGGAGTTGTTGCTGGACTATCTGGAGAAGTCGGCTGATGCCAGAGTTCTCAACGCGGGCACCACAAATATTAAGTATTTTTTTGATCCGAAACGAGAAATAGAGTTTGATAATCTTCAGGGCGAGTTCAAAGACACCAGACCCTATAGCGTGTATAAAATGTATGGCGATTCTAAAATGGGGCTGTTATTGCTTACTTACAAAATGGCCCAAGAGTACAGACAATACGGTATCAAAGTGAACTCAATTATGATACCGGCCACAAAAATTACAAAAGAGTCGCTAAACAAATTCAGCCCATATTATCGGATACTGGCAACCATCATCCAAAACTTAAATCCTTTTTCACTATTACCAGAGCATGTAGCAAATAACTACTACCATGTTTGCACCTCGGCTGAATTTAAGGATGTAACCGGAACGCTCATCAACAGCAAAAATGAAATCATTCTACCTGCGGAGAGTGACCAGCCGCTTGATTTTTTTAGCAATCTTAAAGAATTGTGGAATACAAGGCACACGCCGGCCTATGCCACCAACCCCAAAAACATCGAAAGAATGTGGCATTTGAGTAAACAGGTAATTGAAAAAGCGACTGGTAGGCTGCTTGGCAATTGAGCCGGCTCGCTTAAACCGGCTGGTACTGGCGCGAACTCGAGGTTTTGGCTCCGGCGGCGGGCCTTTTGTGTTTGTAGACCAGCAGCCGCAACCCGTTGAGCGAGACCAGCACCGTGCCCCCTTCATGCCCAATAACCGCCAGCGGCAGCGGGAAATTCACCGTAAAAATAGCCACCACCATAACCAGAATGGCGGCCATAGCAAACCCCAGGTTGGTGATGAGCGTTTTGCGGGTCTGGCGGCTCAACTCGATGACGTAGGGGATGTTGTTCAAATCGTCCGACAGCAAGACCACGTCGGCGGTTTCCAGGGCCACGTCGGTGCCGGCGGCGCCCATCGCAATTCCAATTGAGGCTGCGGCCAGCGCCGGCGCGTCGTTAACCCCATCACCCACCATCGCTACCGCGCCAACTTCTGTTTCCAGTTTGCGGGTGATATTTACCTTATCTTCGGGTAGCAAGTCAGCGTAAAAATGGTTTATGCCTACCTGGTCGGCAATGGCCTGGGCCACGCGCCGGTTGTCGCCGGTAAGCATAACCACTCGCTCTACGCCTATCGCTTTTAGCTGGCGCACCACGTCGGCGGCGTTGGCTCTCACCCTGTCGGCAAAGGCAATAACCCCCACAATATAGGCCACCCCGTTTTCAATTTGAGCAATCGTAACCGCGGTTTTGCCTTCGGTTTGCAGCCGGTCAATCTCTTTTTGGGCGACACCCAGCCCCACAGCTTTCAATTCTTCAAAATAACGCAGGTTGCCAATGCGAATATCGCGGCCATCTACATTGCCGCGCGCGCCTTTGCCCGTGGCCGCTTCAAAGGCCAGCGCCTCGGATATCTCTAAATCGCGGTTTTTGGCGGCCTCTACCGTAGCCCGGCCCAGCGCGTGCTCAGATTTACCCTCAACGGCAGCGGCCAGGGCCAGCAGGTCATCCTGACTTCCACGCCACAGGTTTTTGGCCTCAGCCGCCTCGCCCAGCGCGTCAACCAGCACTTTTACATCGGTGACGCGAGGCTTGCCCTCGGTGAGGGTGCCGGTTTTATCAAAGGCAACCACTTTTATGCCGGCGGCCTGCTCCATGTAAACGCCGCCTTTAAACAAAATACCTTTACGCGCCCCGTTGCCAATAGCCGATAGAATAGAGGCCGGGGTGCTGATAACCAGGGCGCACGGCGAGGCCGCCACCATCAGGGTCATCGCCCGGTAAAAAGCGGTGTTGAAGGCTTCGCCCAAAACAAGGGTGGGGATGGCAATGGCCAGCAGCGTAAAGCCAATCACGCCCGTGGCATAATATTGCTCGGCCTGGTCTAAAAAGCGTTGGGTGGGCGCCTTGCGGCTTTGCGCCTCTTCAACCAGCTTAATCATTTTGGCAATGGTAGAGTCTTTGGCCAGTTTGGTCACTCTGGCTTCCAGGCTGCCATTTTTGTTGATAGTGCCGGCCAGCACCGTATCGCCCTTTTGTTTGGGCACGGGCATCGACTCGCCGGTGATGGACGACTGGTCCACGGCGCTCTCGCCGTTAACCACCACCCCGTCCAGCGGAATGCGGTCGCCGGGGCGTACCATAAAATGGTCGTTAAGGCCAACCTGGTCGATGGGCAGGGTAACGAGTTGACCATTTCGCTTGACCAGGGCCTGGTCGGGGCGCAATTTCATCAGCGCCCGGATGGCGTTGCGAGTGCGGTCGAGCGCGTAATCTTGCAGCACGTTAGATAACGAGAAGAGAAACAGCAACATGGCCCCCTCAAAGGGCGCGCCAACCACGGCGGCCCCCAGCGCGGCCAAAATCATCAGCAGGTCGATATCAATTTTTCGCTCCCGCAGCGATTCCAGCCCCGCTTTTAAGCCAAAAGTGCCGCCGGTAATGTAGGCAATTAGATACGCGCTAAGGCTCACCGGCAGCGGCGCGCCAAAATATTCGGCCAGCCAGCCGGCAGCCATTGCCAGCAGGGTGATGAGGGTAAAAACGGCTTCCAGATTCTGGCTAAACCAGCGCCAGCGTTGTTGCCAGCCAGAAAGCTGCGCTTCTTTGGCCTCGGCCAGCGGCAGTTCTGCCCTGGAAGGGGCCACATCAACCCCAAGCTGGCGGATGTTCTGCATCAACCTGTCGGGCGATACGGCGGCATGGTCGTAGGTAATGCTTAAAACGCCGCCGGTGTAGCTGGCTTCGGCCTGCCGAATGTTGGGTAACTGGCGCAATTTCTGTTCCAAAGCCAGGGCGCACGACTCGCACAAGCGGCCTCCCCGCTGGCCCAGGCGCATGGTGCAGGTTTGCCAGTTCTGTTGCAATGAGGGTTTGACTTGCTCGGCGATGGCTTCAAGTTGCGGTTCTGAGATTAAGTTGGGGTTGTAATCAAATGTCAGGCGCTGCTGGTTGGTATCTAAATTGATGCCCACAATGCCCGGTTCATCGGCGGTTACATCGTTGATAATTTCCAGGCAGGGGTCTTCAGGCTCGTTTTCCGGCAAAGGGGTGTCAACGTTTTCTCTTTTCAATTCGTCGCTCATTTTGATTTCCTTGAATTGTTTTTGCGGTTGAAACTTTATTTTTAACCACGGTTAACTTTAGTATAGCCGCTGGCAGGCTATTAGTCTACACAAATTATTTGATTTAGGGCTGCCTAATTGTTTTATTGTAGGGCTGACACGCCGATTTCGCGCGCCAATTCCGGGGCCAGGGCTACAATTCTGTTATCTACCTGGAGAGTCAGAGGGCCGTCGAAGGGGGCTTTGTCAATAATCGTCACCTGAGCGCCGGGCGTCAGGCCTAATTCTTTGAGATAGCGCAACTGCTCCAAATTCCAGTCGCTAACCTGTTTGATGATGACCGTTTCGTTGGTATCGGCCTCGGCCAGCAACGGATATTTGAGGGCGTCCACGCGCCCATCCTGGGCGGGAATAGGGTGGCCGTGGGGGTCAACATTGGGGTAGTTGAGCATTGCTTCCAGCCGGTCGGCCAGCCGGTTAGAGATAGCGTGCTCCATCTTGCAGGCTTCATCGTGAATTTCGTCAATATCGTAACCGGCCATTTGCGCCAGAAAGGTTTCCAGCAGCCGGTGTTTGCGTAAAACGTTGATGGCAACCTGCTCGCCTTTGGGGGTGAGGGTTGTGCCTTCGCGCCATTCGTGGTTCAGATAGCCTTGCTCGGCCAGCCGTTTAATGCGTTCTGACACGCTCGGCGGGCTGACTCCCAGCAAGGTTGCAATATCGGTGGTAGAAGCCTGCGCCGCCTTGCGGGTCAACCGGTAAATGGTTATCAAATACATTTCGGTGGCTTCGCTTTCCATTTTCGTTTTCCTGAACAGATGGTTGATTTAACCGTTGTTAATTTATCGGTTAGGTTGGGTCAGGCGAGGTATTCTAATATCTATGGGCGCGGCTGTCAAAGCGAATTGTTAAAACAAAAATACCGCCCACTGACGGGTCAATGGGCGGTACGGCAAAATTTGGCAAAAACCAACTTAAAGTAGCGCGGCAACGAGCCGCCACACCTGCGCCACGCCAAAAGTAACCAAAAAACCCATTATCAGCGGCAGCAGCGCGGCTACAACTGTCCATTTGCGGCTGCCGGTTTCTTTGTAGATGGTGTAAATAGTGGTGCTGCACGGATTGTGAATCAGGCTAAACAGCATCAGGTTGACGGCGGTCAGCAGCGTCCAGCCGGCGGTAGAAAAAATGGATAGCGTTTCCGTATCGCCGGTTTCAAACATAACGCCGGCGCCGGCCCCCAGGCCGTGCAGGTGGCCGGTGGTCAGCACGGTTAGCATTAATATGGTAGGGATAACAATCTCGTTGGCCGGAATGGCGACGATGTAGGCCAGCAAAATTACGCCGTTCAGGCCAATTAAAACGCCCGCCGGATTGAGAAAACTGACAAGATGCTCGGCGACGCTGGCATTGCCTACGTGGATATTAGCCGTTAGCCAGATAGCGGCTCCGGCGGGAGCGGCAAAGACAATGGCTCGCCACAACACGTAAATGGTGCGGTCAATCAGCGAGGTGTAGATAGTTTGCCAGAAACGGGGCGGCCGGTAGGGCGGCAACTCCAGGCTAAAGGTTGACACCTCGCCTTTGAGCCAGGTGCGCGAGAGCGCCCACGAAACCGCCAGGGTAAGTAAAACACCCAGCATAGCAATGCCAACCACCGCCAGCGCCGAAATTAATCCGGCCAGATGGGCCGGCACCAGCGCCCCAATAAAGAGTGAAGCGATTAGAATTTGGGTGGGCCAGCGGCCATTGCACAGCGCAAAATTGTTGGTGATAATGGCAATCAGCCGTTCGCGGGGGCTGTCGATAATGCGGGTGGCAATTACCCCGGCAGCGTTGCAGCCAAAGCCCATCATCATACTGAGGGCCTGTTTGCCGTGCGCCCCGGATTTTTTGAACAGGTTGTCCAGGTTAAAGGCCACGCGGGGCAGGTAGCCAAAATCTTCCAGCATTGTAAACAGTGGAAAGAAAATAGCCATTGGGGGCAACATTACGCTGACTACCCAGGCCGTGCCAAGGTATACCCCGTCAATCAGCAGCCCATCCAGCCACCAGGCTAAACCGATGGCCGCCGCCCCCTCTTTAAGTATGGGATGAATGGTATCCAGCAGAAGCCAGGCCAGCATCGCCGAAGGAACATTTGCCCCGGAGATGGTTAGCCAAAAGACCACCGTAAAGAGCAAAATCATCAATGGAAACCCCCACACCCGGCTGGTTACCAGCCGGTCAATCGCGCGGTCAAGGTCAAAACGAGGCTTGCCATCGGGGCGGGTGGTGGCTCTATCGGCTACGTTAGCCGCTTCGGTGTAGATGGCCTCCATTAAATCTTCGTGAAAATTGCCGCCAATTTCCCAACGCAGGGCCTTGGCCGTGTCTAAAATATCATTGGCGTTAGCGGATTGAATGTTACTCATACGGCTACCTCCAAACTGATGTTGCTAATTTGCTGCGGATGAGCGGCTGCATTCTCGCGGGTCAGGTCGCCCAGTTCGCCTTTGTGGATGGCCTGGATGATATTTTCATCGCCATCCAGCAAGCGCAGGGCTACCCAGCGAGCGTTGGGCAAGCCGGGAAAAGTGGCTTCAATTTGGTTGACCAGCCTATCGACGGCCTGTTTGAGGGCCGGCGATTCGATTTTAACCCGGTGGGGCCGGCAAATGGTTTGCCCGGTGGCTACCTCGTCTATGGCTTGCAGTAACTCCGGCAACCCCTGGCCGTAGCGAGCCGCCGTAGGCACTACCGGCACGCCTAAATCGCGGGCCAGGCGGCGCTCGTCAACCTGAATGTGATGTCGCCTGGCTTCATCAATCAGGTTCAGGCAGATAACGGCCCGGTCGGTAATTTCTAAAACCTGCAAGGCCAGGTTGAGGTTGCGCTCAAGGCGCGTCGCATCGACCACTACCACGGTCACGTCGGGTTGTCCAAACAAAATAAAATTACGGGCAATCTCTTCGTCAACGCTGGTGGCCAGCAGCGAGTAGGTGCCGGGCAGGTCGACCAGCTTGTATTTGTGCTCTCCATAGGCAAAGCCGCCTTCGGCGCGGCTAACGGTTTTGCCGGGCCAGTTGCCGGTGTGCTGGCGCAGGCCGGTCAGAGCGTTAAAAACGGTGCTCTTGCCGGTGTTGGGGTTGCCGGCCAGAGCAACAACAAAATCCCAATTGCTCATATCAACCCCCAGTTTGAGCAGGTTGGCGGCTTTGTGAACCGGGCAGGTTTCGCAGGCAGCGCCCGAGACAGCCGGCTGATGCATATGAGTCATAATTATGCCTCCTCTAATTGGCTGATAGTAATAAAATCGGCCTGCTCACGGCGCAGGGCAATCAATGAGCCTCTGACATTGTAGGCGGTAGGGTCGCCGCCGGGACTTCTCATTTCGGCGGTGATAACGGTGCCGGGCAAGATGCCCAGGTCCATAAAACGGCGGCGTTCGGGGCCGCGACAGGCCGGTGAAATATTGACAACCTGGCCTTTCTGGCCGGGTTTTAAGGTGGATAGTCGTTGGGCGGGGCCGCTTTCTTTCAGTTGTTTTTTTGCAATGGGCGTAACCGAGACATTGGCCGCAATAATGGGGGCCAGCGTGTGCGTTTCGCCATTAGCCACAAAACGAATGCGCCGGGGCGAATTTTCGGTCAGGGTAATTTCCATGCCCGGGTACAGCCCCTCGGCAATCAACTGGTCGTATACGGTGGCCGGCTCATCTTCTAAATGAACAATGCGGGCCGACTGGTTGACGGCTATGGTTGGGAGCGGCTGGCCGCCGTGGGGTTTCAGTTCGCCCTCGGCGGTGGGGATGGGGTCGCCGTGCGGGTCGTGGGTGGGGTGGCCCAGCCGGGCCGAAAGCGCATCGGCCTCGGCGGGGGATAGCGCGTGCTCATGGCGGTCGGCCCGTTCGTGCCATTCGCGCTGGTCAAAGCCGGTCTTATCGGCCAGATATCGTTCCCACAGCCGGTGGGCGCGGATGATTTGCAGCGCGTACTCGTTGCCGGCGGGGGTTACGCATAATTTACCATCTGTTATTTCTACCAGATTGTGCGCGGCCATGGTGGTAATCAGGCCGGCCGCTTCATCGTGCGAAATTTGAAGCGCGCCGGCTACGCTTTGGCCGGTGGCGTGGTGCTTTTCTTGCTGGCATTTGTAAATGTGCTTTAAGGCATCTTCTACAAGAATTCGTTCGTAATCTTTTTTACCCATTACCTTGCTCCTTTGAAAATAACCCCGTAGGGCGGGGGGCTTGGGGGTGTTTCCCCATTTTCCTGACGCCTCGGCGTCGGGGCGACTCCTTTGGAAAGAACGCAAACCTCTGGAATTTGGGATTATTGAGTCTAATTCGTAAAAATTTAGTCTGGACTAAATTTTTATTTAGTTTATCATAAAAATTATATTTACGCAAGTGTCTGTTTGCCTGTTTTCAAAACTTGGAGCAAAGACCGCCAGCTTCTTGATTCTGGCCGGTAGTTCGTGTAAATTTATGATGTGGCTGAGTATATCTTTATCTGTTACACTCACGAAGATACCCGGTTTGTGCTAAAGCTGGCAAAACACCTGCAACGGCACGGCGTATCGGTGTGGCTAGACCAATGGCAAACTAACCTGGAGGATGATTGGGAGCGGGCGATTGCCAGAGCCATTAACCGGTGCAGTCATTTTTTGGTGGTGCTCTCTCCGGCGGCGGTCAACTCCTGGCTGGTCTGCGAACAGACGCTCCAGGCTGCCCGGCAGGGTAAACCGGTTATTACTGTGCTGCGCGACGTGTGCCCCTGCCCCTCTATTTTGCAAGATGCCCCCTGCTTTAATCTGTCAGGCCAAAGTTACCGGCCCGGCTTGCAGCAGCTTCTCGGCCATTTTTTACCCAATCGCGCCATTCAACTTGCATACTGGCCCAACCTCAAACCTGTCTGGCGGCGGGCGCAAGATAAATTGAACCGCTTTTGGCGCAATACATTAGGGCCGCTGTTGTGGCCGGGCTGGCTTGGCCCGGTGGTAATTGCCGCGCCGGTGCTGCTGGCGCTCATTTTCTGGACTCGCTCTGTTGACGGGCCGGTTACCGCCAACCCCACGCCCGAAAGTTTGGCCATTGTCAGGCCGACCCCCACGCCTGCGCCGCTGCCCACCCCCCAACAAACAGCCGTCAGAGCGCCAGACCGCAAAGTAATGGTATTTGTGCCGGCCGGTGAGTTTCTAATGGGCAGCAGCGACTCTGACGCCACCGCTGCCGATGACGAAAAACCGCAGCATCCAATTCATTTGGATGCCTTTTGGATTGACCAAACCGAAATAACCTACAATGAATATGGCCGATGCGTGCGGGCCGGCGCTTGCAGCCCGGCGACGGTGCATAATAAAAATTTTGCCGGGGCGCGTCTGCCGGTGGTGGGGGTCAACTGGTATCAGGCTGCAACTTATTGTCAATGGGCCGGGGCGCGCCTGCCCACCGAAGCGGAATGGGAAAAAGCGGCGCGGGGCACAGATGGTCGACTCTATCCGTGGGGGAATAATTTTGATGGCCGGCGGTTAAATTATTGCGATACAAATTGCGTGGCCGATTGGCGAGACCGTAGCGCCGATGATGGCTACGGGTACACCGCGCCTGTGGGAAACTATCCAGAAGGGGCCAGCCCTTACGGAGTGTTAGATATGAGCGGTAATGTGTGGGAATGGACAGCGGATTGGTACAGCCCCGATGCCTACGCTTACTCAAGCTATAGCAACCCCGGCGGGCCAAAACAGGGTTTGCAGCGGGTTATCCGGGGCGGGTCGTGGTATTACCGGGGGCCGGCTTTGCGGGTGGCGCGGCGACATAAAGATGTGCCCACCTCCAGCTATGATAATATTGGGTTTCGGTGCGTTATTGCCGACAAACAGGTCCAACGGCATCCTGCCGGCCCGCCCGGTCGCTTTGGCGGGCCGGGGGTTAAATAACCAAGTTGCTACCCAATGCCGAAAAATCACCCTTCGATACGCCAAAAAACGCTACTCAGAATGGTTGCGCCGAAGCGGTGGCAACTTGGGTTAAATAATAAAGGTATCGGGCGGGCGCAGCCGGGCGGCCAGGTCTCTTAGCTGGTTAAAGCTGATGGGTTTGAGCAGCACCAAATCCGACAGGTCGCGCAGATTTTCGGCCAGCAGGGCGTCGGCGGTTGTAATCATCACGCGGGTATCGGTGAGGCGGGCATCGGCGCGGATATGCTGCAAAATTTTGTCGCCCGAAATATTGGGCAGGTGCAAATCTAGCACTACTACGGCAGGAACAATATCTTTTAGACGAGATAACGCCGCGCTGCCATCCGAAACGGTTTCGGTTTTGAATTCGGCGGATTGCAGGGCGTGAGAAAAAATATCGGCCAGTTTTTCGTCATCTTCTATAATTAGAGCCAGCGGATTATCGTACAGATAGTTTGACATCATCATTCCTTAAGACTCCAGGGTTGTAGTTATTTATTATTATAACCCGGTTGCATTACAATTTAGATTACGACCTCCGCAGGAGTCTTGATATTATTTTACCCGGCCCAAGTCAAAACCGGATTTGAGGATTATAGGTAAATGGTTAGAAAACGGCTTTGATTACCCTATTGAGAATTTTCTTTAACCGGTTTTGTTGGCAATAAAATGGTAAAAGTGCTGCCTCGACCTACCTCACTCTCAAGAATAATTTGACCCTCCATCAATGTGGCTAACTGTTTTACAACCGATAAGCCCAACCCGGCTCCGCCGTGCTTGCGGGTAGTTGAACCATCTATTTGCCGGAAAGGTTCAAAAACAAGCGCCTGCGCCTGGGGTGGAATGCCAGGGCCGGTATCAGAAACGCGCATAGCCCAGTGGCTGGTATCGGCTTGATACAGACAAATTTCTATGTGCCCGTGTTGGGTAAATTTTATGGCATTCTCCACCAGATTGCCCAGGATTTGTCGCAGGCGTTCCGGGTCGCCGGAGAGGCTGGCCGGTAAATCAGGGGCAACCTGGCTGGTGAGCGTTAGACCCTTGGCTTGGGCTTTCAGGCTCATTTGGGGGTAAATACCTTTAATCAAATCTTCGGGCGAAAAGCTAACGATATTGAGTTGCAGCTTGCTGGCCTCGAGTCTGGCCTGGTCTAGCAAGGTATTTACCATAGCGGTGAGTGTTTGGGCGCTGTTGATAACGGCTCTGGTGGCCGCAAGTTGCGGCTCGGATAAGGAGTCGTAAATGCCCTCTTCTAACATTTCGGCGTAACCCAATATGGCATTGAGCGGCGTGCGCAGCTCGTGGCTTACTCTGGCCAGCAGCTCTGTTTTCAGGCGGCTGGCTTCCAGAGCCTGGTCGCGGGTTAGAATCAGGGCTTTTTCCACGTTTTTTTGCTGGGTAATATCTCTGACCACAATTAAGCGGCCGGTTAGCTGGTTATGCCGGTTAAAGAGGGGCGAGATAGTCATATCAAAATAGCGCTCGTCGTCGGTGCTTATTTCAGCGCGGGCTTCGGTGGTATGGCGATAACGCTCAACCAGATTGGGCCATTTAGCAAACACCTGGCCGGCGGGTTGGCCGATTATGGCTGAGGCGTTTTGGCCCACAAAACGTTGCCCGGCCGGGTTTATATCGACAATCCGGTTTTGGGCGTCTAAAACAAATACGCCATCTTTCATCCCGTCTACAACGGCGCGACGCGCAACAGGCACAATATCAAGTAACCGGTACCGAAAGAGGCTCCAGGCCATAAACAGGCAAGAAAGGGTAAAGGCAAAGGGGGTAAGGTCTAAATTGGGGAGGGGGCTTAAGCCGGAAATGTACACGCCGTTGCCTATCCAGGGGATAATGACTCCCAGCAGCAACGTGCTCGCCTGCCGCCGGTATAAGTTTGACGACCGTCTGAGCAGGCCAATTAATACAACGCTGCCGGCCAGCAGCAAAATATATGAGTAAACCGAATGTACCCAAAACCAGCCCCCATAACTGACAATTAATGAAAAAGATGCGCCATTTTGCTCTAAGCTAACCCGGCGCCAGATTAATCCGTGGGCCTCATTGGTCCACATGAGTAAAATGGTAATTACCGGGATAGCTGCCAGCAGGCCCAGGTTGCGCCGGGTTAGCCAGCGGCTGCGGTCGGCGTAGTAGAGCGCAAATACAAACCAGAGCAGGGGAAGGCTGGCAATGCTCACATATTGAATTTTTCCCCAAAAGATTTTGGCCGCCAGGTTGGCGCTGGCCAGTTCCAGGGCGTAGGTTAGGCTCCACAGGGCAACGGCCAGGGTTAACAGGCTAAAAACCGCCGCTCCCGACGCCGGATGGCGTCGCCAGGCGTACAGCGACAACCCTGCTGAAATAATAGCTGCAATTGTTAATGGTACAATATAAGGCGTATATTGCCAGTTCATATTGATTGAGTTATACCGATTCTCTCGGATGCAGGCGTGCTGCCAGGTCTCTAAGTTGGTTAAAGCTGATGGGTTTGAGCAACACCAAATCTGCTGTGTCGCGTAAGGTTTCGGCCATTAGCGGGTCTGCGGTGGCCAGCATTACCCGTGTTTTGGCCAGGCGGGCGTCGGCTCTTATCTGGCGCAATATATCTTTACCAGAAACTCGAGGCAGGTGCAGGTCGAGCACAACAACAGCGGGGGTTATTTCCGTCAGTCGCTCCAAAGCTTCCTGACCATCCTGAATGCCTTCGGTTTGGTAGCCGGCCGCCTTTAGAGCCTGGGCAAAGATTTCGGCCAGTTTTTTGTCGTCTTCAATAATCAGGGCTAAAGAGTGGGTCATACCGGCTGCTCCATATTTTCAGCTACGGGTATTAAGGGGAGAATTACGGTAAAGGTACTGCCAAAACCGGGTTTGCTTTGCAAAACAATTTCGCCGCGCATCAGCGTGGTTAGCTGGTTGACAATTGACAACCCCAAACCGGAGCCGCTGTGGTGGCGGGTAGTTGTGCCATCTACCTGGGTAAAAGCGTTGAAGATGTATTTTTGGTCTTTGGCGGCAATCCCAACGCCGGTATCAGAAATGCTCATAGCCCAGCGTTTGTCATCATACAAATAAAGTTGAACCTGAACCAGCCCTTGCTCGGTAAACTTGATGGCGTTGCTAACCAGGTTTACCAAAATTTGCCGCAGCCAGTAGGGGTCGCCCATTAATGTTTGGGGTAGATTGGCATTCACCTGGGTGGAAAATTTTAGCTGCTTGCTGCGAACCAGCGCGCCCACCACCGACGATACGCTATCTATCAATTCGCCGGGGTTGAATGGGGTTGAGCGCAACCTTACCTGCCCCGATTCGATGCGGGCCTGGTCGAGCAAATTATTTACAAAGTAGAGCAGTTGGCCGGTGCTGTCAATAATTTCTGAAGTTGCGCGCTGTTGAGTTTGGGTGATGGGGCCATAAACGCCTTCCTGTAGCATTTCGGCATAACCCAAAATGGCGTTTAGCGGCGTGCGGATATCGTGGCTGACGTTGGCCAATAGCTGGCTTTTCAAGCGGCTGGCTTCCAGTTCTTTTTGGTGCGCCCTGGCCAGTTCCTGTTCGGCTTGCTTGCGCTCGGTAATATCTACCAGAATGCCAACAAAGTGAGTTATCTGGCCCTGGTTGTCAAAGATAGGGGAAATGTTGAGTTCGTTCCAAAACAGGGTTCCATCTTTGCGGTAGTTGCGTAAAACTGCGGTGCAACTTTGCCCCTTTTTAATTGCGTCGCGCAGTTCGGCCAGAGCCGGTTGGTTGCGGTCGTTATTTTGCAAAAAACGACAATTGCGCCCCAAAACTTCTTGTAAACTGTAGCCGGTAATTTGCTCAAAAGCAGGGTTAACAAATATCAGTGGTAAATCGGGCTGGGTGGCGTCGGCAATGGTGATGCCGTTGGTGCTGGCGGCAATGGCCCGGTCGCGCAGCCTTAATCCTTCTTCGGCTTTTTTGCGCCCGGTAACATCCAGCGCCACGCCTACCACCCCCACTACGTTGTTGTTGTGGTCTCTAAATGGCTCGTACCAAACATCAAAAACGTGTCCATCTATTTGGGTGGTGATGGCGCTGACCTGTCCGTTGAGGGCGGCGTTGACGCTTTTGATAATTTGGTGGTTGCTGTCTTTGTAGATGTTAAAAATAGATTGCCCCGCAAGCTCTTCTGGTTGCAGGCCCAGCGACTCTAATGCCCGGCCTTCTGTTAGCACAAAGTTGCCCTGTTTGTCGAGGGCAAACAGGGTTAACGGGGCGCTGTTGACCACTGCGCGCAACCGTTGTTCAGACTCGCGCAGCGCCTCTTCGGCCTGCTTGCGCTCGGTGATATCGCTAACAACGCCAAAAATGACGCGGCTTTGGTCGATGTAATCTTCTTCAACCCGGCCACTATCGCGCACCCAGATGATTTCGCCATCGGCCCTGACCAGACGGTATTCGGTTTCGCTGTTGTAACCGGCGACCAGTTGCCGGGCCTGGTGGGCGGCTCGCGCCCTATCTTCGGGGTGAATGACAAATGAAGGCCAAAAGCTCCAGTCTGAGATGAATTTCTGCAAGGGGTAGCCGGTTAATATTTCTACATTGGGCGAGAGATACAGGTTGGTATGCTTGCCATCTGCGCCAACCCTGGTCATATAAATATGGTCGCTAATGGAGGTTGTCACCTGGCGAAAACGCTCTTCGCTCTGTTTTAAGGCTTCACGGCCTTCTCTCAAATCGTTGTACTGCGAGTGAAGCACCTTATCGGCGTGTCTGACAATGAAAAAGAGCGCCAGGTAAAGGCCGGTCAACGTAACGGTAACGCCGGCAATGACATTTTGCTGGGCGCGGTTTAATCTGTTGACCAGCGGCGTTACATCGTCGTAAACCTCAAACACTCCCTCGATTGGCCCGGCTGCGCCGCCCCGCCGAATGGGGATGTAACTGGAGAAAACGTCGCGGTCTTCAATTTCACCCTCAAAGGCGCTGAACGTATCCCGGTGAGTTAGCTCGCTGGCAACCTGCCCCGACCGGGCCGCCAGAAATCCGGCATTGGCGCTTTTGTCTTCGCCAATTTGCCGGGTTTCGGTTGAAAAAACGGTTTTGCCGTTCAGGTCGTATACTTTTACTTTAACCACCGATAGCCCCACCATCTGGTTTAACACTGCCTGTCGCAATTCGGCAATTTGGGGGTGATTTTGCAACTCTTCCGGGCCAAGGGCTGAGGCCGATTCGACAAACGGGGCAAACCGGGGCCATAGCGAGTTAGAGAAGGTTTGGGTTAAAGCCACATTTTTGTTTTCGGCAATTTCCTTAAGGTTGTTCAAAACTATTTGCCGGTAAAACCAGCCAGAAAGAACAGCCACTATTACAAATGCAATGAGGCTGGTAATTGAAAAGTACCGGAGTAATTTGAACATCTGCTTCTCCAAACAGCCGTAAAACTGACCAACTGGCAGCATTGCCAATTTCTTTATTGTAGACAAAATTACCGGCGTTTGTCTAGGGGGTAATACAGTACTTTTATTCTGTTACTTTTGCGAGATTACAGGGGCAGCGTAATCAGCCAGAGATTTTGGTCCTGACTGTTCACAAACACAATCTGTTGACCGTCGGGCGAGATGCTCCAGTCGCCGTTGGAAATTGAGAAAGCCAGCCGGGCCGGGTCGGTAAGGGGAGCAACGTTGTTGCCCGGCACATCAATAGACCACAGTTGCATACTCTCTTGCGGCGATGAGCGCATTGGGATAAAAATCAGGCTGTTGTCGTTGCGCCATTGGTAGGCCCCAAAGCCGGGCGCGTTCAACGGCAGCCGTTCAGAACCATCGCTGCTCATCAGCCAGATGCCGTCCTTTTGCGGGTCATCGGCAAAGGTTAAATAGTAGGCTATCCAGCTTCCGCCCGGCGAAATCTCAACGCCGCGAATCCGTTTTTCGGTGAGCAGGTTGGTGCGGCGCTCGTTTTCAATATCGTACAGCACCAGCGTTTGCGCTTCTTGGCTCAAGTCCTGGCGGTCAATCAGTAAAATCTGCCGGCTGTTGGGCAACCAGCCAACAAAGCCGCCGCCGGTTACGGTCAACAACAACCGGGGGTTGCTGCCATCCAGCCCGGCCAGCCAGATTTCGCTCTTGCGGCGGTCATAGGGGCCTTCCCGGTCGCTGGCCGACCACAAGAAGCGGGCGCCATTGGGGGCGTAATAGGGCCGGTTGCCGCCGGTGTTGACCGCCCAGCTCTGGCCGGTTGACTTGTTGGTAAAGCGCGTCAACTCGCCCTCGATGGCGGCAACAACGCTTCTATCCGGGTTGTAAAAGCCAATGGCGCTGCTAACCAGTTCTGGCGTGGGTTGCGGGTCGGCCAGATTAACGCCGTAGATGCCCACCGGAGCCTGGGGGTCGGGCTTGTCGATAAACAACACCTGCCGGCCATCGGGCGAAAAGAAGGGTTGCACGCAGCAGCCGCCCCCGGTAAGCTGGCGCAATGCGGGCGCGGGCGAAGGCGAGGGGGTCAATGTGGCGGTTGCGGCAGGCAGCGGCGTGGCCGTGGCGGTTGGGATCGGCGTGGGGCTGGGCGGAATTGGCGTGGCGGTGGGTTCTAATTGACTTGTGATTTCGGTGGGCTGCCGGTTAATTACCGGGGCGCTCACTTGCTGAGCCGGCAGGGGCGGCGAGCCGCTGCACCCAACCTGTAGCAAGGCAACCAGGCAGCCAATAACCCAACCGTTATTCGGTTTCATTATCATCGACCTCCGGGGGCGGGCGGCCAGGGGTTGGCGTAATTATTTAACAATGGGCCGCCAAAAAATACGGTCGGCTGGTCTTGAATGGTTTGCCACTGGCGAGGGTTGTTCAGGTCTCGCTCAAAGCCCTGGTTGAAACCGCCAATGAGCGTCAGGCTGTCCCAATCGGCCTGAATAAGCAGCACCGGGTTGTAGGTGCGGTCGTGAAAGTTGCTGCGAATTTCCAGATGCAGGTGAGGCGCAGAGCGGCAGGTTGCAAACGAGTCGCCGCTAAGGGCCACTATCTCGCCCTGTTTTACCGGCTGGCCGGGAGCCAGGTTGGGGGTTTCCAGCAGGTGGCCGTAAAAAGAGCTGTAGCCGTTGGGGTGGTCAATCATCAGGTTGTGGGGCGGCGAGCCGTGCGGGCCGTCAACCTCGCTGACAATGCCATCACCAATGGCCCGGATGGGGGTGCCGCACGGCGCGCTGAAATCCAGCCCAAAGTGGAGGCCCTGCCCGGCCTGATAAAAAATGTTTCGGTTGACGTATGCGCCAACCGTGTTGCCATAAGGCTGCCCCAGCAGCCAGGTCCCGGGGCCGGGCGGGTCGGCAAACGGCAGAATAAAGGGCGGTTCGGCGGGCGGGTCAACCGGCGGCTCGGCGGCGGGGATGCCGGCGTGGTTTAAAGTGACGTCATCCTGCGCCTTAAGGTAGGGCGCGGCCAGCAGCAACAAAAGTAAAATGGCCGCCGCCGGCAGAAGTCGAGAAATTGGCATCTACTCAATTCCTTCCCGTTCTTTGATTTGGCGCAGAATATCGTGCAGGCCGGCCAGCGGCTGCGCGCCCGATACAAAATATTTGCCCTGTATCAGCGTGCCCGGCACGCCGTTGATGCCGTAAGCGTAAGCCTGGGCCACGTCCTGGTCAACCTGCGGGGCGTAAGTGTGGCTTTCGATGGCCTGGGTAAACTCGGCCCGGTTCAGGCCGACTTCCTGGGCCAGGTCGGCCAGAATTTGCAGGTCGCCAAAGTCGCGGTCTTCTACAAAATGGGCCTTGAACATTGCCTCGTGATAGGCGTCGCCAACGCCTTTTTCTTCGGCAAATTTGGCTCCTTCCAGCGCCAGCCGAGAGCTAACCCCCCAGCGATGAGTTTTCATCTGGATATTAAAATGCTCCCGGGCCATTTGTTGAACGCGGGGCCAACTTTGGGCCACGCGCTGTTTGTATTCTTCGGGTACGGGCGGCGCGCCCCGGGGGCGCAGTTCAAAACTTTTCCAGGTGACTTCTATTGCTTCGGTTTTGGCCAGGTCATCCAAACTGGATTTCATCATGTAGCACCAGGGTCAAACAAAGTCGCTCCAGACTTCAAATTTAAAGGGCATTGTTATCCTTTCTTACTACGCTACCGGAGCAATGCAATCCGGCGTTTCATTTTGGGGATTATTGACCACCGTCGAGACAGCGTAGGCCGCCATCTCCTCGGCGGGGTAGGGTTTGAGCAGGGATTGCAGTAACGCCGGCTTTTGCTCCGCCGGGTCCAGCCACTGCTCGTAAGCGGCGCGTGGTAAAATTACGGGCATCCGGTTGTGAATTTTGGCCATAAACTCGTTCGGCTCGGTGGTGATGATGGCGCAACTGAGCACCTCGTCCCCCTGCGGCGAGTGCCACACTTCCCACAACCCGGCAAAGGCAAACGGTTCTTTTGATTCCAGTTGGATATACATCGGCGTTTTGGATTTGTCAGGATTTTTGCGCCACTCATAAAAGCCGTCGGCCAAAACCAGGCAGCGCCGGCGGCGGTAGGCCGCTTTGAATGAAGGTTTTTCGGCCAGCGTTTCGGCGCGGGCGTTAATCATCCGGTTGCCGATGCCGGGGTCTTTGGCCCAGGCTGGAATCAGCCCCCACACAAAAAAGTCAACCTTGTTTTGGCCGGTGTTGGCCACTACCGCCACCGGCTGCGAGGGGGCAATATTGTAGCGCGGCAACAGCTCCCGGGGCGGCTCAAACCCGGCAAAAGCTTCGGCCAGTTGTTGCTTGTTGGTGGTCAGGCTAAATCGTCCGCACATAAGTTACTCCTTGCTATGCACTGATGTATTACGGTCTATATCATACCCGCTTCCGGCAAACAATCAAATATTTGCATGTTGCTCCCAAAATCATTTGTCTGCGGGCAGCGAACGTGATACTATTGTTGGTAATTGGTAAAACCGGGTCCAATTGTCAGTCGCCAATCTAAAATCGCAAACCGGCTCAGGAATTTGAGGATGAAAAAACTACGGGGTTTCAAACGCAGCGCCATCGAGTTGGATTTTAACCTGTACCGGGTTGACGTGCCCATTCCCGGCCTGGCCGACGCCAATTTAAGCGTCATCGACATTCAGCCCGAAGGGGTGACAGACACCATCATGTTTGTTCACGGCTATGCCGGCTGCGCCGAAACCTGGGAGCATCAAATTAACTACTTTGCCCGCTCGCACCGGGTGGTTGCGCCCGACTTGCGCGGCCACGGCCAGAGCGACGCCCCTCTCAGCCAGTACACCATGGCCGAGATGGTGGCCGACCTGCACGCCATCACCCAAACGCTCAATCTGCCGCAACAATTTTTTCTGGTAGGACACTCCTTTGGCGGCTCAATTTGTGTGGAGTACGCCAACGCCCACCCGGAACAGCTAAAAAAGCTGGCGCTCATTGCCACCGCCGGCGAGTACCCCACCCCCAAACTGGCGCAATGGGCAGTGCGATTGCCAACGGCGTTTTACCGGTTGTGGTGGGAGCGCCGCCCCCGCTGGAACGCCGAAATCCACGTGATGAAGCGGATGATGCTCAACAATATGCGCCAGTGGCGGGGCTGGCCGCTGCTCCGCAATATTCGCACACCCACCCTCATTATTACCGGCGAGCGCGACACCTACTTTCCGCGCTACGTGTTTGACGATGTAAGCAAAATGGTGGCCGGGGCCGAGGTGGTTGATGTTGGCTCGGCCAAGCATAAGGTGCAGCTAGAGCGCCATCAGGCGGTCAACCGGGCCATCGAGCGTTTTGTTTACGAGGGGCGGCGCGGCTCCTGGCGCGACCAGTTTACCCAGCCCGATTACATTTTAGATAGACGCCCCTGGCTGACCAGTTACGGGCAGGACACGCCGCCCACCGTTCCCATTCCGGGCCAGCCGCTCTATAAATTTTTAGAAAGCGCCGCCGAGTGGTACCCCAAACGCAAGGCCACAATTTTTTACGGCGCGCATCTGACCTATCAGGAGCTTAACCAGCAGGTCAACCAGTTTGCCCACACCCTGCACGGATTGGGGATTCAACCCGGCGACCGGGTGATGGTTGTGCTGCCCAACATTCCGCAAATGATAATTGCCTATTTTGGCGCGCTTAAAATTGGCGGCGTGGTGGTGATGTCTCACCCCGAGGCCGATGCCGGTCAGATAATGCGTCAGCTTAAGGAAACCGAAGCCAGAGTACTGGTCACCTTAAGTGATTTTGGCGGATTGGTTGAGGCGGTGCTGAAGGCCAACCGGGTAGAAAAAGTGATTCTGGCCGACATTCGCCAGGCGGTATCAGCCGCAACCTACAGAAAATTGCTGGCCCGCTGGGGCATCGGCGAGACGGGCGGCGAGTCTCTGCTGGCCTATCCGCAGGTGGTTTTGATGCGCCAACTGATGGAGGACGCCGTGCGCACCCGGCCCACTATTCAGGTATCGCCCGACCAGTTGGCCGCCATTCTCTACACCAGCGGCACCACCGATATTCCCAAAGGCGTTTGCCTGACCCACGCCAATCTGGTGGCTAACGCTATTCAAACCCGCCACTGGATTAAAGACCTGAAATACGGCCAGGAGATATGTTTGGCGGTGGTGCCCTTAACCCACAGCTACGGCATGACCAACGCTATGAATATTCCGGTGGCGCTGGCGGCAACGATTATCTTGCTGCCCGTGTTTGAACTTGACCAGGTGCTGGAACACATTAAAACCCACCGGCCCACCATCTTCCCGGCAGTACCCTCGATGTATACGGCCATTAACCACGCGCCCCGTGTGCGCGGTTTTGGGCTGGAGTCTATCAAAGCCTGCGTAAGCGGGGCCGCGCCCCTGCCGGTTGAGGTGCAGGAAGAGTTTGAAAAACTCACCCGGGGGCGGCTGGTTGAAGGCTACGGCCTCACCGAAGCCTCGCCGGTAACGCACGCCAACCCGCTGTACGGCGTGCGCAAGGTTGGCTCCATTGGCGTGCCCATCCCCAACACCGACGCCAAAATTGTCGATTTGGTTTCCGGGGCCGACCTGCCCCCCGGCCAAATTGGCGAGCTGGTGGTCAAGGGTCCGCAGGTGATGAAACATTACTGGAATAACCCCCAGGAAACTCAGGCCGTGCTCAAAGATGGCTGGCTCTACACCGGTGATGTGGCCGTGATGGATGCCGACGGTTATTTTCAAATTATCAGCCGCAAACGGGATACCATCATGTCGGGCCAGTACAGCGTTTACCCCCGTGATGTGGAAGAAGTGCTGTACGAAAACAGCAAAGTGCTGGAGGTGGCTGTGGTCGGTATTCCCGCCGCCGGCCATGGTCAAAAAATCAAAGCCTTTGTGGTGCCGCGAGAAGGGGCTAATCTATCTAAAGAGGAACTGCTCGACCTGTGCCGCCGCCGCTTAGAGGCGTATGCCGTACCCTGGGAAATTGAATTTAGAGAGGAACTCCCTAAATCATTTATCGGCAAAGTACTGCGCCGTATGCTGCTTGAGGAAGAAACGGCAGAGCGGCCCCTGCCCACCGACCACTAACGGCAAACCAACACCGGGCGGCCGGCTTCGGTCAACACCTTATCAACCGCACTGCCCAGAACAAGGTCTTTTACCCGGCTGTGCCCGTATCCCCCCATAATGATGAGGTCGGCCCCGGCCTCTTCAGCGGTTGCCAGGATAATTTCGCCGGCTGAACCATTTTTCTGGACAAATGTTGCCTGTAAATGGTGTTGGTCAAGATACTGCTTCGCCTCGGCTTCCAGGCTGTTTCGGCTGGAGTTGTTATCTGCCACGGCCAGAACCGCCAAAGGCGTCAGCCATTGCTCCGCGATGTAGGCGGCCACGTAAAGCGCCTCTTTGGATTTAGAACTGCCATCGTAGGCCAGCAGGGCTTGCCTGAATTTTGCCGGCTGACCGGTAAGACCCACAATTGGCCGGGGGCATTGTTGAACCAGGCTGCGAAACTCCGAACTCAACCGGCTCATCAGCCCGGAACCGGGTGGATTTAACACCGGGGCCACCACTAAATCGGCCAGAGAGGCCCGCTCGGCAATTTTGTCAACCGCGCGCCCGGCCTCGATGGTTAGAACGCCCGAAACCCCGCTTATCTGGCAGCGCCGATTAAATTCATCCCGCAGGGCAGCAGCGGCAGGGGCCGCTACATCCCCCTCTGACGCAACCAGATGAAATCCCCACACCTCGCCGCGCTCGCGCCGGGCAATCTCGATGGCCTGTTCCAGGGCCGACCAATCTTCAGCCCGGCCCGTGATGGCGACCAGCGTATGAAAAAACAGGCGGCTTTGGGCCGGTATCGACATTTTTTCTTGCCGCCACTGGCCTGTTCTGGCCCGGGATTTGCCCCAGGGTTGGCTTGCCTGGAGCCGTGAGTTGTCTTTGGCAAGGGGATTTGCGCTCAACAAGGTGGGGCGATGCTGAAGGGCTAAATTACTGAGCAGTTCGGTTGGCGTAATATCCCAGGCCAGGTTTTGCTTTAACATAGCCCTGTATTCAAACATCCACAGATAAAAATCGGTTTCGGTGCGATGGGGAAACTCTTTCAGGACGCCTCGCTCCCGGATAATCTGCACCGTGCTTTGATAGACGCCATCATACCAGTAAAGCGCAGCCTCCTGGTATGAAATTTGGCTCCCGCGTTCGGAGTCTACCAAAAAACGATGCGCATCAATTTGGGCGTCAAGAATCCAGTATTTACCCGGCACGGTTACTTGCAAATCGGCCTCTGGCCGGTTAAGGTCAAGTTGGGTGCGGCGCAAAAAGTCGGCATATTCGGATTTCAAAATCAGGTCATCCGGCTGGTCCTGCGGCAGCAGGTTGACCTTTGTTTTCAATTCGGTAACGTGGGCTTTAATGTGGGTGGCTTTAAGTTGCCTGGCAACAGATACTCGATGGTTGCCGTCGGATACAAAATAAACCGCGCCAATCTGGTAAACCAGTATGGGAGGAATGTTGGCTAACCCGGTTTTTGTGACATACAGTTTTACGTTGGCCCAACGCTCCTGGTCGCTCTTTTTAAGCGGCAAGAAACTGCGCGAAAAATCCTCGTAACGGTCACAACTGCCAACAATCGAGTCAAGCGGAATTTCCTGGACGCCTTTCTTAACGCTGTCTCCCGGTTTCAGCATTTCGTTGACTTCATCAAAAGACAACAGGCTGGCCTTGCTGCCCTTAACCCGAGAGATGATTTCGCTCATTGCCGCCTGGCGGCGCGCTTCGCGAAAGTCTTGCAGGGCGCGACTCATCATCTGTTCATCTGGTATCATCTTTCCCCCCTGAATAGGTTGACCATCTGCCAAAATCGCTACAATTGCAGGCGGCTCGTTGAGCAGTAATTCCAAATTTGGTAAGACCTGCCAGGTTTTCAAAGTTCTGACGGCCAAACACGTGATTTATGATTGTCGGGCAACTATTTTGCCAGGATTATGTCAAAAACCTGACAGGTCTGGATTTGAATTTGGAATTGCTGCTCATTTGGACAATAAGTTGGAATTACAGGATTGAAATGTATACTTACTATGGATGCTGGAAACCCGATTGGCGACCTCAATTTTAATCTATCCCTGCTCAAGTAACAAATCAGATTCTATGCGCCAAACATCAATTCTTTACCCAGCTTCAATCTGTGCTAAAATTTCAGGGTAATGCCCTGTCAGCTAATGGAGTAAATAGTCAATGAAAAAACATCCCAAAATTGGCCTGGTGCTGGGCGGCGGCGGCAGCCGGGGGCTGGCCCACATTGGCGTATTAAAGGTGCTCATCAAAGAGCAAATCCCCATTGATTTTATTGTGGGCACAAGTATGGGCGCGGTTGTGGGCGTGCTCTACAGCCTTGGCTACAATCCGCCCGAAATTGCCCAGGGCATCAGCCTGCTGCTGGCCGGCAGCAGTATGTTTAACGTCAAAATGCTCACCTCGCGCGCCCGCCAGCGCCGGGTTGAAGAGTCATTTACAGAGCATTTTGCCGGTAAAACCTTTGCCGACCTTTCAATTCCTGTCACCGTGATGGCTGTAGATATGCGCCGTGGCCGCGAGGTGCGGCTAGTTGAAGGGCCGCTGGTGCCGGCGCTATTGGCCAGCAGCGCCGTGCCGGGCGCGTTTCCGCCGGTCAAGCACAACGGGATGGAACTGGCCGACGGCGGCGTCATCGACAGCCTGGCAACCCACGTAGCCTATGAGCGAGGCGCAGACAA
This sequence comes from uncultured Caldilineaceae bacterium, assembly GCA_964486935.1. GTDB lineage: Bacteria > Chloroflexota > Anaerolineae > 4572-78 > J111 > CAZAPG01. The sequence continues at coordinate 92,293 of CAZAPG010000014.1, forward strand.
AATTATTGCGGTTGACGTTTACCCGGAGCTGGATAAAGAAAACCCCTGGATTGACCCCATTTCGGCTATTATGGGCGTTCAACTGCCAACCGCCCTGTTTAGCACCAGCGGCAACGGCAATGATAAAATTCCCACGGCTGCGGCCTCTATGTGGCGGGCGGTGCGGGTGATGACCTGGCACCTGCACCGGCAGCGGCTAGAGGCCCACCTGCCCGATGTGCTGCTGCGCCCCAACGTTGACGATTACGGCTCGCTGGATTTTAAGGATGTGGATGGCCCCATTCAGGCCGGCGTTGAAGAGGCCCAACGCCAGGTTGAGTCGCTGCGGGCGCTGGCTGCCCCGGAGCCGGCTCCGCTGCGGCTGCTGCGCCGCCATTTCTGGAAACGCCGAGATAAAAACGGCTCCGCCCACACCGGGTGGCAATAATTTTCAATGACTGCTCACTCACCGTTGGGGCTTTATATCCACATTCCCTGGTGCCCCACCCGCTGTATCTACTGCGATTTTAACACCTATATTGATGCGGGCCGGTCGCTCAAGGCCCGCTATCACGCGGCCCTGCTGCGCGAAATAACAGAAGCGGCCCAGGCCCTAAACCACCCGCCGCTGGCAACCATCTACTTTGGCGGCGGCACGCCCACCACGCTGGCCCCGGAGCAGTTGGTTGAGCTGGTCGAAACGGTCAAAAACAATTTTGACCTGCACCCCCAAGCCGAAATTACCGCCGAAGCCAACCCCGGCGCGCTGGCAGTGGATTATTTGCGGGCGCTGCGGCAGGGCGGCATCAATCGTCTCTCGCTGGGGGTGCAAAGTTTCAACAATAGCGAACTGGCTTTTCTCAGCCGCCTGCATAACGCCGAGGCCGCTCGCCGGGCCGTGAAGATGGCTCGCGCTGCCGGCTTTGACAACCTGAGCCTGGATTTAATTTTTAACCTGCCGCAACAAACCCTTGCCCAATGGCAATTTAACTTGCAAGAGGCGCTCAAACTGGAGCCGGACCATTTTTCCATCTACTCGCTCATCGTTGAGCCGGGTACGCCGCTGCACCGGCAAGTCACCCAGGGCGACACCCCCGCCCCGGACGATGATGTGGCCGCCGATATGTATGCCTGCACCATCGACACCCTGGGCGAGGCCGGTTATCTTCAGTACGAAATTTCCAACTGGGCCAGAGATAATAACAACCTGCCCAACTGGCAAACGCCGCCACTGGCCTCGGCGCACAATTTGATTTACTGGCGCAACCAACCTTATCTGGGGCTGGGCGCGGGGGCTTTTGGTACGGTCAACGGGCAGCGGTGGGCCAATGTCAAACGCCCGCAAGATTACATTGCTCGCATCGAGGCCGGAAATGGCCTTGGCCCGGCTCGCGATGAAAAAACAGTAGAGACCATTGGCCGGGAGACCGCCAGGGCCGAGCAGATGCTGCTGGGGCTGCGGCTGGTGCGCGAAGGCGTCGGCGCCGCCGAATTTGAGACCCGCTTTGGCGTGTCGCTAACAGCCCAATACCCCCAGGCTGTTGAATATGGCCTGAAACGGGGCTTAACCGAATGGGTGGAAACCCCCGCTGGCCCCCGCCTGCGCCTGACCCGCCAGGGCCGCTTTTTGGCCAACCAGGTCACGCTGCAATTTATCTAAATGGCGCTTCCCACCCTGATTACTGTATTTACAACGGAGTTCGACAGCCCCTAACGCCTTCGGCAACGCGAATGGAGTCCAGAGTTTGCTCTGGTGGTATGCCAAAGCAAGCTTTGGGACTCCATCCATCTATTTACAATGGAGCAAAAATTTGAAAACTAAGGCCGACCCCCAAAACAACTGGCAAACCCTCACTCAACAAATCAGCCACTGCCGCCTGTGTCCCCGGCTGGTAGAATGGCGGGAGCAGGTGGCCCGCCAGAAGCGCCGCGCCTACCGGGATTGGGAGTATTGGGGCCGGCCCGTGCCCGGCTTTGGCGACCCGCAGGCCAGGCTGCTGATTGTCGGCCTGGCTCCCGGCGCGCATGGGGCCAACCGCACCGGCCGAATGTTTACCGGCGATGGCTCCGGCGACACGCTATTTGCCGCGCTGCATCACGCCGGCTTTGCCAACCAGCCCACCTCTCGCCGCCGGGATGATGGCCTGACCCTGACCGACGCTTTTCTGACAGCCGTAGGCCGCTGCGCCCCGCCCGGCAATCGGCCCGCCGCCGAGGAGTTGAATAATTGCCGCCCTTATTTGGCCCGCGAGCTGGAACTGCTCCGGCAGGCGCAGGTCATTGTGGCGCTGGGGCAGATAGCCTTCGATGGCTGCCGGCGCGTGCTGAGCGAGGCCGGCTACGCTATCCCCCGGCTAAAATTTGGACACCATGCGCGCTATTCTCTTACCCCACCCGCCCAAACAGGGCCGCGCCTTCTGATTGCCTCGTACCATCCAAGCCGCCAGAATACCCAAACCGGCCGCCTGACCCAGGAGATGTTGAATCAGGTTTTTGCAGAGGCCAGATTGCTGTTAGAGTAACTTGAACAAGGAAAATATGGCTGGTGATGCGTCAAAAACTTTGGGGCGAATTTTTACATTTTGCGCCCCATATTGTTAAAACAGGGTGTTCAATCTGAACATAATATGATAGAATGAATAAAAACGGGCGCTACCTGGAGGGGGACACCTGATGACCATTGTGCTTATTGTCGCACTCATTGTTTTGGGATTGGCCTTGGGCTTTGTTTTGGCCTGGCTACTAAATATTACCGGCGCGGCCGTTGCCCTGGTAATTGGCTTGCTGCTGGTGGTAGCCGGGGCGGTGGCCGGCTTCATTATCGAGTGGATTATTGATGAAGCAATACGCAAAAATAGGGAGCTGGCGCGACAACTGGCCGAACGGCGCAGCGTAACCCCGGTGCTGGTTGAGGGCAGCGTAGTTGAAGAACGGGAGCGCGACTCCGAGCTTCTGTCTCAGGTTTTGCGCGAGCTGGTCGCCCAGCGCCAGGCTCCGGCGGTAACGGCCGGCAGCCAGAACGCCTCGGATAACGCAACCCTGGCCGAGATATTACGCCAGCACAACCAGGAGTTGCATCAACTTGGCGACCAGATTGCGGCCAAGGATGCCGAGGTAGACGAGTTGCGGCGCAAGTTTGAAGCCTACCAAAAAACTCACCCCGACAATCTGACCCAAATTAAGGGCATTGGCCCCGTTTACCAGCGCAAATTGCGCGATATCGGCTTTAGCTCCTACCAGCAGCTTGCCTCGGCCGACCCAAACCAGATTCGCCGGATGCTCGATATCAAGCAGTGGCAGCGGGTCGATGTGGAGTCGTGGGTGCGCCAGGCCTTAGATTGGGCAGAGCGAGTGTAGCAAATGTTTGGCCTTGACCTGTCAGACGAGGAAATTACCAAAAAGAAAAAGCGGGTGCTGGTTCTGGGGTTGCTGCTGCTGTTTTTTCTGGCGGCGCTGGCGGCCTGGCCGGGCCGTGACCGGCAGCCCCCCGAACAGGTGGCCCGCGCTGACGAGGTCACTCGGACAGCCACGCCGGCGGCGGCTGTCGCTACCGAAGCGCCCGCCACGCCGGCCATCACCCCCCAACCAACGCCCACCGAGGTTGCTCCCACCTTTAGCCCTGCCGCCCCAACAGACAGCGCCGCCGATGGCTTTACGCCAGATTCCGCCACGCCCCAGGTAAGCCAGGGCAGCGGCTCGGCTGGCGGAGCCGCTACAGATGAATCCGCCGGCGACAACGCCCAGGCCACCGCCGCATCCGCAGAGCAAGGCGACGCCTCGGCCACTGTTGAACCGTCTGGCGAAGGTCAGGGTTCAACCGGGGCGTCTGCCGGTACCGGTACGCAAACGGCCACATCGCCTGCTGCGGCCACCGGTAACGAACAGGCCGGACAATCCGGCGTTGATGTTTCCGCAACCGGTGAGATTGCCGGCCAATCCGGCACAGAGGGGGTGACTGCCACTGAAGAGGCAAGCGGAACAGCCAGCGGCCAGGCCGAAACCGAACAAAGCGGCTTGCAGACCCCGGAGAGCGTCGCTACAGAAACCGGCGGAGCCGAAGTCTCTGCCGGAGCCGGGGCAGGGGAAGAGGTTGCCGGCCAACCTTCGCCCGCTTCCGGTTCAGAACAGCCGGCAACTGCAACTGAAGCTGGCTCTGATGAGTCGATTACCCAGGCCGGCCAACCCGCCGCTGAAGCCGCGTCGGGCGACCAGATGGTTTCGCCGGAGACGCTGCCCAAAACAGGGCTGTCCCGTTTGTCCGGCGGAATGATGTGGTTGTCGTTGGGGTTAATTTTGTTGCTGGTTGGATTTGGCGTGGCGGCTGTAAATCGCTAAACCGTAAGCCGCAAGGCTTCAAGCCCCTTTTATTCGGGAATTTCCCAAATTCTGATAACGCCATCATCCCCCACCGAGGCCAGCCGGTTGCTGTTGGCGGCCCAATCCAGGCCGCGCACGGTTTCGGTGTGACCCGGCAGGGCGTACAGGGGTTGGTTGCCAATAGCATTCCAAACGGCAATGTTTTGATTGCCGCCCAGGCCGGTCAACGCCAGCCGTTGACTATCGGGCGCCCAGCTAACGGCGGCAACCACTGTTTCCGGCCCCTCGATTATTCGTAGCTCCGCGCCGCTGGCGGCATCAAATAAACGCACTACAAAATCGCCGCCGCCGGTTGCCAAACGCCTGCCATCGGGCGACCAGTCGAGGCTTTTGACCCAGGCCGGGCCACGCCCCCGATAGAATTGCTGATAGGCTTCATCAGAGCGGCGGCCTTCGAGCACGCGCAATTCCTGGCCGCTAACCGCATCCCAGACAATCACCACATAATCGCTGCCGCCCGAAACCACCTGCTCGCCATCGGGCGACCAGGCCACCCCATTAACCTCATCAGCGTGACCGGCCAGTTCGCGCAGGCTGGCCCCGCTGACCGAGTCCCAAATTCGCACCGTGCCATCGGAACTGGCCGAGGCCACCTCTCGGCCCGCCGGCGACCAGGCCACACTGTTGACCCAACTGGCGTGGCCGGTGAGGGTGCGCAGCAACTCGCCGCTTTCCGCGTTCCATATTTGTACCAACCCTTCAGCAGTACCTGCGGCTACCTGGCTGCCATCAGGCGACCAGGCCACGCTGAGTAGCAGGTCGTCATCGGCGGGCAGGCTTTGAAATTCCGTTTGATTAGCCACATCCCACAAATGCACCATTCCATCAAAACCCACGGCTGCCAGTTGGTTGCCATCGGGCGACCAGGCCACGCCGTATAACCGGCTGGAATGGCCGGCCAGTTGGCCTGTTTCCTCGCCGGTGGCGGGGTTCCACAGCCGCAACGTGCCATCGGTGCTGCCCGAAACAAGCTGCTCGCCATCGGGGGTCCAGCGCACAACCACCCCCGGATGGGCATGACCTTCAAGCGCGCGCAGTTCTTCTCCGCTGGCGGCATCCCACAGGCGAATAACGCCATCAAAGCCGGCCGAGGCAATTTGCGCGCCATCGGGCGACCAATCAGCATTGATGATCCATTCGGTGTGGCCGGTGAGAATATTTTGCTCTCGCCAGCTTTCGGTATCCCACAGGCGGATGGTCAAATCGTTGCTGGCCGTCAGCAGTTGACGCCCATCCGGCGACCAGTCGAGGCTGTTGATTTCGTCCAGATGCCCTTCCAGCCGTTGCAACTCGCCGCCGCTGGCAATATCCCATATCCGCACCGTGGTGTCGCGGCTGGCCGAGGCCAGTTGCCTGCTGTCGGGCGACCAGGCCAGGCCGTATGGCTCGTACAGGTGGCCAACCAGATGGGCGATTTCTTGCCCGCCGGCGGTCTCCCAAACTCTAATGCTGGCGTCTGTGCTGCCGGCGGCTATCTGGCTGCCATCGGGCGACCAGGCCAGGCTGACAATCTGGTCGGTGTGGCCAGGGAGCGATTGCAGTGGTTGCGCGGCGGAAACATCCCATACTTGCACCTGTCCATTGGTATAGCCGGCCACCAGTTGTGCGCCGTCGGGCGACCAGTCAACGGCCACGGCGCTGGCCTCATCGCCGGGCAGCAGGTTGGCAAATTCCAGGTTGGGCAGGCTGTAGAGCCACACGCCCAGGCTGCTGGCAACGGCCAGGGTGTCGCCCGTGGGGCTGACCGCCAGTTCGTTAATGGGGCCGCGCCCCAACTGGATGGCCGGGGTAAGGGTGGGCAGGTTGACGATGGCGGCAGCCGTGGCGGTGGGAGGCGGGGCTGCCGCAACCGCTGTAGCCGGAGGGACAGGGGTGGCGCTGGCGGCGATGGCTTCCTCTGTTTCTCCCTCGTCAGTGTCCGCGGCGGCTGCTTCAGCCTGCGCCGGTTCGGTGGGCGAGACAGTGGCTTCGGCTGCGGCAACCTGGGTGGCGGCAACTGCATTTGTGTCTGCTTCGGCCAGCATCAAATCGGGATTAGAACGAGAGGTACTGGCTGCGTCTCTGTTAAAGAAAATGACGAGAGCGCTGCCGGCCAGCAAAATTAAAACGGCCAGGCCCGCCCAAATCCACGGCGAAAGACGGCGGGCGGCGGCGGGGGACGCGGCGGGCAGGGTGTCGCCGGGGATGCTGGCTACGGTATTTTCCAGCGGCGGCGTGGGGAGGGGTCGATTTGAGAGAATGGTTGCGGTTGTGCCGGTTTCCACGGCTTCACGCAAGGCTCTGGCCATCTCGCCGGCGCTGTTAAACCGGTCGGCGGGGTTTTTGGCCAGGGCTTTGAGAATTACTCGTTCGATGGCTTCAGGCAGGTTGGGCTTAACGGAGCGGGGCATTGGCAGCGGTTCGTAAACGTGTTTGAACATAACCCCCATCGGCGTTTCGCCGGAGTAGGGAACTTTGCCCAGCACCATCTCGTACAGCACAATCCCCAGCGAGTAGATATCGGTGCGGTGGTCCACCGCCTGGCCGGTGGCCTGCTCTGGCGACACATAGGCCGGCGTGCCCATACTGGAGCCGGTGGCGGTTAAGGCTTCGCTGCCTTCTACAATTTTGGCCAGGCCAAAATCGGCCAGCAGCAGCCAGTTGTCTTCCATCAATACGTTGACCGGTTTGATATCCCGGTGCAGAATACCGCGCTGGTGGGCGTGGTCCAGCGCGCCGGCAAGCTGGTCAATGTAATCGCAAACCTTGTTCAGTGTTAAAGAGTCGCCCATCACGTCTTTCAGGGTGCGTCCGGGTACGTACTTCATCACAAAATAGCTGACATCATTCTCGATGCCGACATCGTAAATGGGCAAAATATTGGGGTGGCTGAGTTGCGCTACAGCTTTGGCCTCGCGGAAAAATCGCTCTTTGAAGCCGGGCGTGAGAGCGTGCTGCGCGGGAAGTACCTTGATGGCAACATTCCGGTCGAGGCCGGGCTGGTAGGCTTTGTAAACAGTTGCCATCCCGCCCGCGCCAATCGGTTCCACAATGCGGTACTGCCCAAGGTTTTGGCCGACCAAATTCATAAACTCACCTGTTTTGGGATAATTTTTTACAATGGAGGGGTCAGCAATGTAACTTCTAAGCAGGTTGATTGTAACTGAAACGGGAGTCAAGGCAAATAGGTAATCTGTATATGTTGACCACGATGGATAAGCAGCATATAATGATTTAGTGTCAATGCGTTAAGCGTATTGGGAGAAACGCTATGTTTCAAAAAGAGTTGCTCCGAAGCATCCCCTTATTCAAAAATTTAGATGATGACAGCCTTGATTTAATCGCCAAACATCTGCGTAAAGAGAGTTACCCCAAAGGTAAATACATTTTCAGAAAGGGCGAGTTTGGCGGCTCGATGTATCTGGTTGAATCTGGCCAGGTGGCGGTGGTGGGCGATGATGGCACCGAAACCATCGCCTTTATGGGGCCGGGCAGTTTTGTGGGAGAAATTTCACTGCTGCTGACTCAACCGCGCACGGCCAATTTGCAGGTTATGCTCGATGCCCAACTGTGGGCGCTGCGCAAAGAAGATTTTGACCAGCTTATTACCACCCGCCCGGCCATTGCCCTGGAAATGATGCGCGAGTTGAGCAAACGGCTGGTCACCACCACCCAACGCAAAAAAAGTTTAATCAAACGCCGCCGCATTACGGCTGTTTTTGGCGATAAAGGGCTGGAACTGGCCCAGGCCATCAGGATGCAGCTTCACGCCCCGGTAGGGTTACTCCCTTTGCCGGGCGCTCACGCTTCTGGCAAAATTACGCTGGGGGGAGGGGTCATGCCCCTGGATGGCGACAACCTGACCGAAACCACCCTGGCCGAGCATTTGAGCCACCAAATTCAGGTATTTAAGCACGTGGTCATGTTGTTGCCAACCCAGGCGTCCGCCGTGGTTCGCAAAGCTATTGCGCTGGCCGATACGGTAGTTAGCGTTGACCCGCCGCCGGCGTGGTTCTCGCCGCCTAAAGGTTGCGACCTGTGGCACTCTACCGATTCTCCAGCCGATTTGGCGCGTATTGCGCGACGGCTGGTGAATCGCACGGTGGGGCTGGCGCTATCCAGCGGCGGCAGCCGGGGACTGGCTCACATCGGGGTGCTGAAGGTGTTGATGCAGGAAGGCATTCCCATTGATATGGTGGCCGGCACCAGCGCCGGCGCGTTATTTGGCTCGCTGTATGCCTTGGGTTGGGATATTGAGAGCCTGAGCCGCTTTCCCGATGAGTTAAAGGCGGCTACCAAAATCACCAATTGGGATTTTAACTTTCCGCCCAAAACTGCGCTGGTCAAGGGCAGAATTGCCCGCGATAAAATTATTGCCCGCTGGGTAGACAACAAAAACTTTGAGGACCTTGAAACGCCTTTTTACGTGGTCGCCGCCGATGTGTACACCGGCGAAGAGGTAATTTTCGACTCCGGCTCCCTGGCCGATGCTATCCGGGCCAGCGTCAGCATTCCGGTGCTGGTAGAGCCGTGGAATTACCGCAATCATTTTTTAATTGATGGCGGTATTGTAAACCCTCTGCCCGCCAGCGTGCTGCGAGACCGGGGCGCAGATATTGTCATTGCCTCTAGCGTGGTGCAGCCAATGGCCCAATCTTACCGGGGCAATCGAGAACAGATGCCCAGCATGTGGCAAGTCGTCTCTAATATGTTCAGCGCTATGGAGGCCGAGGTTATCAGCAAGCAACTTCCCCTGGTAGACGTGTTAATGCAGCATACCGTCTCGGCCAACCACGCCCTTGATTTTGACCAGGCTACGGCGCTGGTTGATCTGGGCGAAGAAACCGCCCGCCAGATGCTGCCCGAAATAAAAAAGGCGCTCGAAGCGCCCGTAGATGAATAACCCCCGCCTAATTATCTTCCCTGGCCCGTTGCTTTAGTTCATACAATTTGTTTAACGCCTCCAGCGGCGAGAGCGAGTCGACATCCAACCCTTTGATTTCGTCGATGAGGGGGTGCGTTTCCGGGGCCAAAAAAGACATCTGCACGCCGGAGAAGACCTGCCTGGCGCGTTCCTTCCGCTCGCGGAAGTCGGCATTGCCCTCCAGCTCTTCTAAAATTTCGTTGGCCCGGTCGGTTACGGCTTTGGGCACGCCGGCAATCTGGGCCACGTGGATGCCGTAACTGCGGTCGGCCCCGCCCGGCACAATTTTGTGCAGAAATATCACCTTGCCGCCTTCCTCGGCCACGGCCACGTTGTAGTTGCGCGCGCGCGGCAAATATTTGGCTACCTCGGTTAGCTCATGGTAGTGGGTGGCAAACAGGGTTTTGGCCCTAACCTTGGGGTTGTTGTGAATATACTCCACCACGGCGCGGGCAATGGCCAGGCCATCATAAGTGCTGGTTCCCCGGCCCACCTCGTCGAGCACAATCAGGCTGCGCGGGCTGCTTTGCAGCAGAATGGCTGCGGTCTCTACCATCTCAACCATAAAAGTGCTTTGCCCGGCGTGAATTTCGTCTTGCGCCCCAATGCGGGTAAAAATGCGGTCAACCAGGCCAATGCGGGCGTGGTCGGCGGGTACAAAACTGCCAATTTGGGCCATCAGCACAATCAGGGCGACCTGCCGCAAAAAAGTGCTTTTGCCCGACATATTTGGCCCGGTGATGATGTGAATCAACTCCTCTTTCGACATCTGTACATTGTTGGGCACAAAGGCGGTGGGCAGGCCATCGGCATCCAGCAGGCGCATTTGCTCAACCACCGGATGCCGGCCATTGACGATTTCCAGCGAGTCGTCGTCGCTTAACTCCGGGCGAACGTAGTTGTTTTGCAAGGCCACCTCGGCCAGCGCCGAGACAACATCCAGATAAGCCAGCGCTCTGGATGTCGCCAGCAGCCGTTCCGACGCGGCGGCAATTTGGGCGCAAACCTCCTTAAAAATTCTGTTTTCCACATCAAGCTGCCGCTCGTCGGCGTTGAGAATGAGGCTTTCGTACTCTTTCAACTCTGGGGTAATGTATCGCTCGGCGTTGACCAGGGTTTGCTTGCGAATGTAATCCGCCGGCACTTTGGCTGTGTGCGTTTTGGTTACTTCCAGGTAGTAACCAAACACTTTGTTAAAACCCACCTTCAGGCTGGGGATGCCGGTTCGTTTGCGCTCTACCGCCTCCAGGCCGGCCACCCATTTTTTGGCGTCACGCGAGCCGGCCACAATGCTGTCCAGTTCATTAGAAAAGCCGGGCCGGATGACGCCGATTTTGCCGGTGGCCGGCGGCTCATCGCTGATGGCCTGGGCAATCAGGTTGACAACCTCGGGGCAGGGGTCCAACTGATTTTGGATTGAGTTGCCTGCGTCACCCTCGTTTGTTAATTGTAAGTTGTCAATTGTAGATTGAATTTGGGGGATGGTTTCCAGGCTGCGGCGAATAGCCAGCAAATCGCGGGGTTGGGCAATGGCGGCGCTAACCCGGTTGGCGAGCCGTTCCAGGTCGGCAATTTCTTTGAGCTGCTCCCGAATATCGCCGCGGGCAATGGTTTGGGTGGTAAACTGGTCTACCGCGTTCAGCCGCTCATTTAAGGCCGGCACGTTGAGCAGGGGCTGATGCAGCCAGGTGCGCAGCAGCCGCCCGCCCATCGCAGTAATGGTTTTATCCAGCACGCTCAACAACGAGCCTTGCACCGCGCCGCTGCGAATTGTTTCGGTCAGTTCCAGGTTGCGGCGGGTGGCGGCATCGAGCGTCATAAAATTAGTGGTGCTGTAAACGGCCAGGTGGGTAATATGGTTGAGGGCCTGCTTTTGGGTGTCGGCCACATATTGAATAATTGCGCCGGCTACCTGCGCGGCCAGCGGCTTGTCGCCCAGCCCAAAGCCGTTGAGCGTGGCCACGTCAAAATGGCGCTGTAGCTCCTGGCGGGTATGCTCCGGGTCAAAGCGCCAGTTTTCGTATAGTGAATGTGGTATTGATAATGAAGCCAAAGGCGCAAGGCTCTGTTTAGTGGGAGCAATGATTTCGGCGGGCTTCAGGCGGGTAATTTCGTTGAGCAGCAGCCGGTCGATATTGCGGCCCTGTAGCTGGGTGGCGGCAAATTCGCCGGTGGTAATATCAACATAAGCAATGCCGGCCCGCTCTTGCTCAACAATTACGGCGGCCAGGTAGTTGTTTTGGTTGTGCACCAGCAGATTATCTTCAACTACCGTGCCGGGGGTAACAACGCGCCGCACTTCGCGGGGAACCAGCCCTTTGATTGGGTCGCTGCCAATTTGCTCGCAGATGGCTACTTTGTAACCGGCCCTGATGAGTCGCGCCACGTAATTATCGGCGGCGTGGTGGGGCACGCCGGCCATTGGCACTCGCTGGTTTTTAGAGACCTTGCGCGAGGTCAGCACAATATCCAGCTCTTTGGCAATGAGTTTGGCGTCCTCGTCAAAGGTTTCGTAAAAATCGCCCAGCCGAAAGAAGACAATGGCATCGGGGTATTGTTTTTTTATCGACAGGTACTGGCGACGAATTGGGGTTGTCATTTGCCGGCGTTAAACGTTTTGATTTAATTCAATCATCGGTGGCCTCAATAGGTTTGGCGCGGGTAACTTTTATTAAATCCTGTACGGCTAACTCCAGGTTGACCCCCCGCTTGCCGGCGCTCACTAAAATGCGCTCCAGTTGCAGGGCGGGTTGGTCAATATAAACCGGATAGTTTTTGTGCAGCAGCGCCAGCGCCGAGATGCCGCCGGTTTGCAGGCCGGTCAACTTTTCGGCCTCATTTTTAGAGGCCATCTGCACCTTTTTTTCGCCAACGGCTTTGGCCACTTTTTTCAGATTCAACTCCCGGCTGCCGGAGGTCAACACCAGCATTGGTTTGCCGCCGGAGGTTAAGGCCACCAGCGTTTTGTAGACCATATCGCGGGGCAGGTCAAAATAATCGGCCACGCCATCGGCCGAGTGGATGGTATCGGGAAATTCTCGCACCGTGTAGTTGATTTTTTGCTGCTCTAAAATGCGCATCGAGTTGAGTTTTTGGGCCATAATGAGACCCATTATAACATTATTTTGGCGATAGTCTAAACTAATTGGTTTGGCCGACTTTTTGGTTGGGGGTATAATCAGGGCGCTGTGCATTTATTCACAAATATTCACAAACATTGATGGAGGTCAGCAATGAATTATCGACCCTTTGGACGCACCGGCTGGAACGTGTCGGAGATTAGTTTTGGGGCCTGGGCCATCGGCGGCGCCTGGGGAGAAGTCAGCGACAGCGACGCGCTGGACGCCCTGCACGCGGCGCTGGATGAGGGCGTCAACTTTATTGATACAGCCGACGTGTATGGCGATGGCCGCAGCGAACGGTTAATTGCCCAGGTGTTAAAGGAGCGTTCTGAGCAGGTGTACGTGGCTACCAAAGCCGGGCGGCGGCTTAACCCGCACGTAGCTGCCGGCTACAACCGGCAGAACCTGACGGCGTTTGTAGAGCGCAGCCTGAAAAACTTGCAGGCGGAGGCGTTGGATTTGGTGCAACTCCACTGCCCCCCCACCGAGGTTTATTATATGCCAGAGGTGTTCGGCATACTGGATGATTTGGCGCAGGCCGGCAAAATAAAATATTACGGGGTTAGCGTGGAAAAGGTTGAAGAGGCCATCAAGGCCGTTGAATACCCCAACGTGCAGAGCGTGCAGATTATCTTTAACATTTTCCGGCAGCGCCCGGCAGACCTGTTTTTTGAGCTGGCCCAACAGAAGCGGGTGGGCATTTTGGCCCGCGTTCCGCTGGCCAGCGGTTTGTTAACCGGCAAAATGAGTCGCCAATCCAGCTTTGCCGCCGATGACCACCGCAATTTCAACCGCTATGGCGAGGCTTTTGACGTGGGCGAGACGTTTGCCGGCGTTGATTTTGAAATAGGGCTACAAGCCGTGGAGCAGATAAAACCACTGGTTCCTGCCGGGGCCTCGATGGCTCAATTTGCTTTGCGCTGGATTTTAATGTTCGAGGCGGTAAGTTGCGCCATTCCCGGCGCTAAAAATCGCCGGCAGGCGGTGGATAACGCCAAAGCTGCCGGTCTGCCGCCTTTGGGCGATGAGGTAATGAGCCGGCTTGAGGATATTTACAACCGCCAAATTCGGGCGCAGGTGCATCAGCGCTGGTAATTTGTCTTTTAAAAGTCCACCGATGAGAAACAAGCTGTTTCTGGCCCAATGAAGACCTCAAAGGTTTTTGAAACCTTTGAGGTCTGGAGTAACTTTAAAGCAACTTATCTGGATGAATCTGGGGGGTGAAGCGGCAGGGTAAAGCAAAAATCAGCGCCAGCATTCGGGTTGCTTTCAACCCAGATGCGCCCCCCGTGCATTTCAACCAGCGCCCGGCAAATAGCCAACCCCAACCCCGACCCCTGACGCTGGCGTTCGGGATTGTCATCTGCTTGCTGGAATCGTTCAAATAGCTGTTTTAATTTGTTAGGCGCAATTCCCTCGCCGGAGTCGGCAACACCCAATACCGCCTCACCCGGCCCAGTTTGATGGGCGTATAATCGCACCTGGCCTTGCTGGGTAAATTTTTGGGCATTTGAAAGCAGATTGAGCAACACCTGACGAATGCGAACGGGGTCAATATAAACCTGGGGCAGGGGGGGCGTAATATCCAGCAAAAACTTAACGTCGGGCGACCAGACTATCCCCTGGCCCAAGTCGTAAACATTCTCCATAAATTCTTCAAGCGAAACAACTTCTTTATGCAGGGTAATGCCGCCAATTTCCAGTTTAGAAAGGTCAAACAAGTCGTTAATTAAATCGGCCATATGCATCATAGATTTAAGCGACTTGTCAATCCACTCAAGCTGCTGGTCGTTTAGGCTGCCAAGCCCGCCCTCTTGCAAAAATGATAATGAAGCCGAAGAAATGCCTAACGGGGCGCGCAGGTCGTGCATAATTTTACTTAACCATACTGTGCGCATTCGGTTGGCTTCAATAGTTTCGGCCCAACTTTGCTCAACTTGCTGCTTGGCTTGCTCCAGCTCGTGGGTTCGGGCAGCCACTTTTTCTTCCAGCCCTTCGATAAGAGAGGCATTTTCAATAGCCACTGCCGCCTGATTGGCCAGCAAGATAAGCGGCGGCAGGTCATCATCGCTAAAACGGCCTCGAATTGAACGGTTCTCAACGTATAAAGCGCCAATTGCGTTGCCCCGGGTAATGAGGGGAACGCACATAATCGAACGCAGCCCGAACATTACCACACTTTCAGCCGACCCGAAGCGCGGGTCGCTCATGGCATCGCGCAATATCAGGGGGCGCGCGGTCTCGATAACCTCTTTAATAATTGTTGTGCTAATCTGGTCTTCGGTATCATCAATGGTTTGATTTTTCTGGCTTCGTTTGACCTGCAAATTGAGCGAACCATCTGCGTTGAGCAGCACTATATAGCCTCGTTCGGCACCCACCAACTTAACCGCTTCATCTAACACATAGGCTAGCAACGGATGGAGAGTCCGCATCTCGGCCATACGGCGGCTTGCATTAAGAATGTGTTCTAACAGGGTCTGGTTCATCGACTCTTTAAATGGTAATGTTTTTGTGCATTATGCAGTAATTTTCTGAGACGAGCAAAAAAGTAAAGGTATATACAATTTAACGAGGCAAAGAGAGGCAGGTTTGTTGGTAAGGCTGGCCGACCTCCATAAATTCATTCCATTCAGCCAGGGTCAAATTGCGGTTGGCCACCCGGCAAGCGCGTGATGCCCAGGAGTCCGGGCTAATCTTCCATAAAATAACGGCGCCGTCTCTACTGGCCGAGGCTAAGAGTTGTTGCCGGGGCGCAAAATCTATGCCCCACACCCAATCGGTGTGGCCGGTAAAGGGGGGCGCCAGGGGGCGATGTTCGCTAACATCCCACAAAATAATGGTTTTATCCCGGCTGCTGGAGGCCAAAATTTTACCGGTAGAGTCAAAAGCCACGCCCCATACCTGGTCGGTATGCCCTAACAGTGGATGGTGTAATGGCTGGCCGGTGGCCACATCCCACAACCTGACGCTTTTATCATTACTGGCCGAAGCCAGTATCTGCCCATTGGGGCTAAAATCTATACCCCAAACCCAATCAGTGTGCCCTTTGAGCGGGAGGTGAAGGGGCTGGCCGCTGGTCACATCCCACAAAATAATGGTGTTATCGGCGCTGGCCGAGGCTAAAATATTGCCCTGCGGATGAAAGGCAACATCCAGCACCTCTGCGGTATGGCCCGTTAACGGCGGCCCGACCGGTTGCAGGGTATCCGTATTCCACAGAATAATAGAGGTATCGGCGCTGGCCGAGGCCAGCAATTTATTAAGGGGATTGGGACTAAAAGCCACGCTGCTTACCCAATCGGTGTGTTGGGCCAGCGGCGGACCAAGGGGGTGTTGTTTGTCTACATCCCACAATCTAACAGTATTGTCAGCGCCGGCAGAAGCTAAAATCTTATCATTTGGACTAAAGGCTACGTTTAATACATCGCTGCTGTGGCCGGTTAGGGGGGCGCTCACGGGTTGGCCGGTGGCCACATCCCACAAAACAATCGTGTCGTCATCGCCGCCCGAAGCCAGCATTTGCCCGGTAGAATTAAAGGCGACCGTGTTTATCCATTCATCGTGCCCCAGTAAAAATTGCCGGGTGGAAATGTCCCATAATGCGATAGTTTTGTTATCAATGCCCGAAGCCAGTAACGCGCCGCCTGTGCCAGCGGGGGTAGCGGGACTAAAGGCTACGCTGCTGACTCGTTCGGCGCTAACCAAAGGCAGACCCAGCCGTTGGCGGGTGGCCACATCCCACAAAATAATCGAGTGGTCCTCGCTGCCGGAGGCCAAAATTTTGCCATCGGGGCTAAACGCCAGGCTGATAACCAGGTTGCTGTGCCCAATTAACGGGGGGCCGATGGGGCGGCGGGTGGCTACATCCCATAAAATAATAATATTGTCGTCGCCGCCCGATGCCAGCAGTTGGCCGCCTGCGCCTTCGGGGGTGGCAGGGCTAAAGGCAATCGTTTCAACGCCCTTGGTGTGTTGGGTAAGCGGCGGGCCAACGGGTTGGCGAGTGGCTACATCCCACAGAATAATGGCCCCATCTCTGCCGGCCGATGCCAGCAGTTGGTCATCTGAATTCTGCGGGGGAGCGGGGCTAAAGGCTACGCTTTTTACCTCGTCGGTATGGGCAGTTAAGGGTTGTCCAATTTGAGTGCGGGTTGCTAAATCCCATAATCTCACCGTTTTATCCGCGCTGGCAGAGGCTAAAATTTCACCATTTGGACTAAAGGCCACACTCCAAACCTGATCCTGATGACCCATTAACGGCGAACCAATGGGTTGGCGGGTGGCTACATCCCACAAAATTATTGATGTGTCGCCACTGGCCGAGGCCAGCAGTTTGCCATCGGGGCTAAAGGCCACATCCCAAACATTGAAGGTGTGGTTGGTTAAGGGAGGTCCCAATGGTTGGCGGGCAGCCACATCCCAAAACATTACTGTGGCATCTCTGCCGCCCGAGGCCAGTAATTTTCCGGTGGGGCTAAAAGCTACGCTCAAGGCTCCATCAACATGGCCGTGCAAGAAAGTGTCCAGGGCGGGGTCAAAATTCAGGTTAAAAATAAGATTATCTTTGATTTCGGCGGTTTTGCTACGTTTATTGAGTTCTACGCTTAGCAACAGGCCCAGGTCGGGTTGTTTATCTGAAAAGAAAAGGGCCTGGGCGGCTAACTGGCTCAGATGGGTTAAATGGGCTTGCAACTCGGCTTTTTGTTGTTGATTTTTGGCGACAATAGCGGCCCCAATGGCCAGCAGAATTACCACGGCCAATCCGGCTGCCAGCCAACGCAGACGCTGGCTGGCCTTAGCCTGAATTTCGGCCCGTTGTTGCTGCTCTTTGGCCAAAGCCTGAGCCTGAATCAACTCGCGCTGGCGGACGGCTTCTTTTTCCTGTTCAGCGGCAACGACAGCCGCTTGACTGGTTTCCAGAAAAGCCCGCTCCAGTTGATTTAACTCTTCGGCGCGCTCTCTGGCCCACTCTCTGGCCTGAACTAAGCGCGCGCCCTGATACAGATAGCTGGGGTTGCGCTGGCTTTTGTCCCACGCTTCGGCGGCTTCGGTAAGTTGCCGGTGGGTTACTAATGCTGCGCGATTTTCATCAATCCAGCCTCGCAACCGGCCCCAACCTCTAATTAGCGCCTCGTGCGATACGTCAACCAATTCTTCGCCCGTTGCCATATCGCGGCTAGTTGTAATCAGCCGGGCTTCGGCCAGGCGTTGCAGCACATCTTCAAATAGTTGGGCCGGTGGCTGCTGGCCAATAGAGAGCAACTCCTGCTTTTTTACGCGCCGGCGGGTGTCTTCGGTGCCTTCGCCCGGTTGGGTCAAACGCAGCATAATGCGCTTGACCACAACCTGCTGTTGATGGGTGAGTTTGTGGTAAAGGTTATCGGCCCGCTGTGAAATGGCCCCCACTACGCCACCAATTGATTTGTAAGCGGCCAGCGTGAGCAACCGCCCCTGACGGCGTTCCCACAGTTCCAGCAGGGCATATTGCAGCAAAGGCAGCGCTCCCGGTTGTCTGACCACATCCTCCAGAATTGTCTCGACCAGCCCCGGCTCAAATTTTAAGCCGACGCGATAGGCCGGCTGTTCGATGGCCCGGCGCAATTCGGTTTCATTCAGCGGCCCCACCAGAATTTGCCGGGCGGCAATGCGTCTGGCCAAATCCTGAAAGGCGGCGCAGCGGTGATAAAAATCGGCCCGCATGGTGAGCAGTATAATAACCCGCCCGTTGCGTACGGCGGTGGCAAACAGCAGGTTTTCAATAAATTGCTGGCGCACCTGGTCATTGCGGCAAAGGGTAAACAACTCTTCAAACTGGTCAATAATCAACAATAAACGCCGGTCTGAGGGGGCATTTAACCAGTTTTGATACGCCGCCGCGTGCAGGGCGCTGCCTCGCGCCAAAAGTTCTGCCAGAAATTGGGCGGCGTTGAGGCCAAAGAGCGGAGCCAGACTTGTGGCTAACTCTTTAAG
Source organism: uncultured Caldilineaceae bacterium (assembly GCA_964486935.1). Classification (GTDB taxonomy): domain Bacteria; phylum Chloroflexota; class Anaerolineae; order 4572-78; family J111; genus CAZAPG01. The sequence goes on from CAZAPG010000014.1 coordinate 110,647, forward strand.
CGGGTGACTACCCGGCCTGATAGTTTTTATAACCCAGTTGTTGCTGCCGGGCACGGCCTGGTTTTGCAAATTAGGCACCAACCCCGCCTGCACCAGAGATGACTTTCCGCTGCCGGAAGCGCCAATGATGGCTAAAAATTGGGCCAGCCTGGCCTGGTTGCCGGCAGGTTCTGCGCCAACGGGGGTTAACTTATCTGTCAATTGAGTAATCAGCGTTTCGCGGCCAAAGAAAAATTCGGCGTGGTCTGCTTCAAAAGCCTGGAGGCCGCGATAAGGGCAGCGAGTCTCTGTTTGGGAGTTGCCATTAATTTGTAATGTAACGGAGATGGCTAGGTCATCAAGCTGTTCAAGCATTTTTGGAGCAGCCTGAAAGCGATTGGCCGGCTCTTTTTCCAGGGCTGTCTGGATAATTTTGATGACAGGCTCCGGCAAATTGGCATTTATAGCGCCGGGCGGCGGCGGGGGTTCATCTAAATGTTTGAGGATGATGCTGACGGGTGAACCCTGGTAAAAAGGGGGAGTTCCCGTGGTTAATTCATACAAAATGACTCCCAGCGAGTAGATATCGCTGCGTTCATCGCCCGGCTCGCCGGAACCCTGTTCTGGCGACATATAGGCCGGCGTGCCGATAATTGTGCCGGGGTCGGTTAAGCGGTCGGCCCCAATTAGTCTGGAGAGTCCAAAATCGGCCAAAATTGGTTGCTCATCGGCGGTCAATAAAACGTTGGCCGGCTTTAAATCTCGGTGAACCACGCCTTTTTGGTGGGCGTAGGCTACGGCTTCGACCATTGCTCTAAAAAGAGCCAGCGCCTTGCTCAAGAGAATTTGCTGTCCGGCTGCGCGCCTGGCGGCCAAATAGTCTTTTAAACTTTCGCCCGGCACATACTCCATCACCATATAGAAAAGGTCGTCTTCTATATCAAAATCAAATACCTGCACAATACCGGGGTGGCGCAAGGCGGCTATAATTTTGGCCTCGGTGCGGAAGCGTTCTACAAATTGAGGAGTTTTGGCCAGGTGGGTGTGAATGACCTTAATCGCTACCTCGCGTTCCAAATTAGGTTGAAACGCCCGGTAAACTTCGGCCATGGCCCCGCGCCCCAGAAGCTCTTTAACCTGATATTTTCCAAATTGTTTGGGGTAACTCATTGCTGACCAACCTGGTGAGGGTAATTGGCAGGTGCTGGCAACATTATTGTTTACGCAAATAAATTTGTCAATTTAACTTTTCCGGTTCTAACTTTTTCTCTGGTGGTTGCGGAGCGAGTTTCAACGGGCAGTGAGCGGCCAGGTTCTAAAAAAGAACCACTCGCCTTTGGTAACATCGGCGCGTTGGGGTGGGATGCCTAAATTGGTAATATCGGTGCGCGAGAGGGCATACAGGCAACCGCTGGTGGGGTCATGCTTGTCGCGGATGATGCGGCTGGCCAGCTTTAAAAACTCCGGGCTGGGTTGCAAGTCGGGCCGATAGCCAAAAAAGCCATATCTGACCACGGCGTAAGTATCGCCATAGCCGGGGTGTAGCAATCTGTTTTTGGCCACCCAGCCCACATAATAGGCCGCCTCCATATCGCCGGGGGATTCGCCTTGCATAATCCGGGCCAGGTCTATTACCGACAGGCGAGCCGGCAGAACCGGCACGGGGACACCCGGCAGCGAGGTGGGGCGCGGCGTGTAAATGCGGGTAGGGGCCAGGCCGTTATATACATCGGTGGGCAGCGGCGTGTGGATTATTTGCCGGGTGGGGCCGGGCGTCCAGGTGGGCGGCAGCATAAACCCCTGGGTGGCAACAATCTGCACAATCAGGGGCAATCTGTCTTTACCGGCAGAGCCGGCCAGCAGCGGCACAAATAAAAAGCCAATAATCCACAAAAAAACAACAAGACAAATCAGCCCGGCTAACAGCACCCACTGTTCGGCGCTTAATCCCTTGCGTTCGTTTGGCGATAATTGTTGATTATTTTGACCAGAATCTTGATTGGTCACTTTGCGCTTGGATGGTTGATAATGCCCAGCCTGATTCCGTGCAGGCGGTCAGGGTCAAACCAGGCCACTTGCCGGCCAAACCAGTTGGTTGGGTCATTTAGTTGATACTTTTTTACAGCCAGCTCAAAGTTGTTAACGCCAATTAAGTAGGCGCAGGGCGACTCGTCAAAACGGGCCAAACGTTCACCGAGCCAGGGGTGTCCCGTTAGGGGGGCGGCCAGCGTTACCGGCGCGCCGGCAAAATCAGCCAGATTGGCCCCAAAATTTGCGTTGGCCTGTTTAACCGGCGGCGGCCAAAAGTAAACCCGGCTAAATAAAGTTGCAGCGGCCTCAATATCTTCAACCGCCAAAATTACTTTGGCAATGCCGGTTAGCCCGGAACCGCTCACGCTGGCTGAGGGGCGCGCGCGCAGTTCTCGCGGGGTGATATCTTTGATGATAAAGGGCAGGGTTGCGCCCGCGCCCTTATCGCCCAAAAAAGCCAGATGCCACTCTACCAGTTGGCCGTCGGGCCGGTGGCGGTTGTAGTAATGGGGGCCTTGCGCGGCAATGCCCAGCGCGGCCATTCGAGCGGCCTCGGCGGCCACATCATCAACATACACGGCCCAGGCGCAGGGGCCGCCGTTGCCCGCAATGTGCTCGCCCCAAAAGGCGGTATCTTTTCGACCCGCCTCCAGCGATGAGATGAGTTCAATGTAAGAGCCGTCATCAAAGCCCAGCAGCGACATATGAGTGATGCCGTTTGAGTGCGGCCCGCCGTAATCGGGCGTCAGGCCCAGTTGGTCAAAAGCCTGCTCCAGTTGGGCCAGCGAGGGGCCGGCAATGGTTACGTGGTCAATTTTAAGCTTGCTGACGCGCCGGTTCAACGCTTATTTTCCTCCGTAAAGCGGCGGGCCGGGTTGATACGGCGGCCTGGCATCGCAGCAGGGGGGCGGAAACTTTACAATAGGCAGCGGCCCGGTGGGGTATTGAAACCGGGACGGAGGTGGAAAGGGCGGAATTGGAATAATAAGCGCGTGGCCGGGCTGAAGCACCGCGCCCGGCTCCAGATAATTGGCTTTTAGTATCATTGAGACAGGCAGTTTGCATCGTTCTGCAATGCTGTTGAGCGTGTCGCCGCTTCTAAAAATGTAAACATTAGGGCCGCGCCCCATCTGCTCTGGAATGAATAAGGCCTGATGAGCCAGGACGTGATAGGGCGGGTACAGATCATTAGCCAGATTAATGGCCTCGGGCGAGGTGGCGAATTTTTGGGCAATGATGTGGATATTTTCTCCCAACTCTACCCGGTAGCAAAAGCCGATAGTAGACCCCGGCGGAACATTAGCCATTGGCGGCAAGGGCGTGGGCGGCGGCGGAGTGGGAGGAGCCGGGGTGAGTGTTGGCGGCGGGGGTGGCGGGATAGGCGTAAAGGTTGGCGGCGGCGAGGTTGGCTCCGGGATTTGGGTGGGTATTAGCGTAGCGGTTGGCATGGCGGTTGGCTGACCGGGCAGCAGAGTGGGCGTAAAAGTTGGGGTTGGCTGGTCGCCGGGTTGGCCGACGGTAATTTGCCCGGTCTGGGCAACAGCCGGAAGCGGCTGGCCGTCCTGGTTGCTGAGTTTTAACTGGGCAAACGTAATTTGACTGCTTCCCTGCGCCAGCGCCCGAAACGTGACAATTGCTACGGTCCCATTGCCGCTGGCCGGCGGGGTGGGCGCAAGCTGAACCACGGTGTAAAAAATTGCGCCGGCGTTGTTGTCGACTGAGTTGTTCTGCACAAATTCGGGGGCCGGAAAATTGCCGGGCTGTATTTGGGTCCCCTCCCGGCCAGGGTCAACATCCTCTACCCGCAAGATGGCCGGGTCAAACTGAAGCTGAATTTCTACCCCGAACAAATTAGAAATATTGTCGATGCGGATTTCAACGGTTGTGGTTCTATCAAGCTCAAGCTGTTGAGTGGCCGGCTGCAAGCTGATGGTTGTATTGGTTTGAACTGCTGCGGGTTCGGCCGGCGGCACAAACTCATCAACAGCGCCAATATCGCCGGCCTGGCCGTTGACTCGTGGAATTGTGCAGGCTGCTGTGCCCCAAAGTATAATTCCCAAAATTAACAGCCAGTAGAGAAAACCGGGTCTGTGCACGTGCCCCTCCTTGGCTAAATGTTTATGTTTACCTGTTATGTCATATTAACATAAGTCTGCGATAATATGCAACCCCGGTTCCGGTTTCTTACCTGGCGCTACAATTAACAGAAATGCTGGCGAGTTTGTCAAAAATTTGATATATTAAGGTAATTACTCAGCCCTCATGTCATTTCGAAGAGCGCAGCGACGAGAAATCTCCCGGCGAACAGTCTGTAACAACGATGTGTGGAGATTTCTCGCTCCCGCTGGTCGCTCGAAATGACATGCCTGAGCAGATACATATTAAGAAGAAATTCAAACTTTTTGATTGAGGGGAGGGGTAGGTCAATGTTCCGGTTAACGCAAACGCAAATATTAGAGATTGTCAGCGCCGCGCACGAGCAAAGCGAATCGCCCAATCTTGAAGGAGCCGACCTGCGCCAGCTTGACCTGGCCGAAGCCGATTTAAGCTGGGCCAATTTAACCAAAGCCAATTTGAGCCAGGCTATTCTAACCGGGGCCAAACTCATCGAAGCCGACCTGACCGAAGCCAATTTGACCGGAACCGACCTGCTGAAAGCCAGCCTCAATGAAACCAACCTGAGCCGCGCCGATTTAAGCCGGTCAAACCTGAAGGGCGCAAATCTGGAATGGTCTATCCTGTCCGGGGCCAACCTGCGCGGGGCCGATTTGGAGGGGGCCAACCTGTATGGGGCCAACCTGTCAGAAACCGATTTGCGCCAGACCAACCTGAGTCGGGCTGATTTAAGCCGGGCTATTCTCATTGGCACCGACCTGAAAGGGTCCGACCTGAAGGGGGCCGATTTGCTGGGGGCCAATTTGAGCCGGGCCAGGCTTGATGGCGTTAACCTGAGCGAAGCCGAACTGGTAGCCGATTTGAGCCAGACCGACCTGAGCGAGGCCAATCTGAGCAAGGCCAATCTAAGCAACGCCGATTTGCACGAAGCCAACTTGAGCGGGGCCAATTTGAGCGGCGCTAATTTGCGCGAAGCCGATTTGAGCTACGCCATTTTGCGAGATGCCAACCTCAGCCGGGCCGATTTGAGAGCGGTCGATTTGAACAAGGCCGACCTGAGCGGGGCCAACCTGTCCGGGGCAAAATTAAAAGATGCCAACCTGACCGCAGTGGCCTATACCCCCAACACCATCTGGCCCGGAAATTTTTTGCCCGATAAAGCCGGAGCCGTTCTTCACGCCAACCATCACAAGGAGCGCTAATTGTGACCACCTCCAGCGACTCCTCCACCTTGGCCACCGCCCGGCGCTCAACCGGGCGGGTTGTGGCCGGTTGGGTTTTGATACTGCCGGCCATAGCCTGTTGCATCACCGAATTACTCATCCCAACCGTTCAAACGTTTCTGCTTAGTCTTCAAAATGCCAATCCCCTCTCAACCGGCGCAGCCGAATTTGTCGGCCTGGAAAATTTCAGATTTATCTTTAGCGAGGAGCTTTTTGGCAAAAGCCTGGGCTTTACCATGCTATTTGTGTTGCTGCGGCTGGGCGCGGTGGCTCTTGTGCCCATTTTGCTGGCCTGGGCTGTCGGCCAATTGGGGCGCTGGGCGCGGCTGGGCGCGCGGATTCTGCTCACCCTGCCGATTGTTTTATTTATGCCGGTGGCCATTAGCGCGGTCTGGTTTTTAGCCCTCAATCCAATCAATGGATTATTTCCAACCGGCACGCCCCTGTTAGCGCAACCCAACTCGGCCCGCCTCGCGCTGTTATTGATTGACGCCCTGTACACTTTTGGCCTGGCCTGCGGGCTGGGCCTGATATTTTTTTCGGCGCTGTGGCGACAACCTGATAGCGCCGCCGCGCCCCGCCCCAAAATGTTTAAACCCGCGCTGGTTGTGTGGGGAATTGCCATTTTAGCCACAATTGCCTTAACGCTACCCTTGTTTGTTCAGCCTTTTGTAATGACGCGCGGCGGCCCGGTTAATAGCACCATAACTCTTGGCCTGTGGCATTACACCCTGGCCTTTCAATTCTTCAGGTTTGGACCGGCTGCGGCGCTGGCAACATTGATGCTAATTATGGTTATAATTTTGGGCGTTATCGCCGCCTTGCTCATTATCCTCGCCCGGCTGCGCCTGCTGCTGGCTGTCAGCAACAACCGGCAGCCAACCGTTGACCAAGCGCCGCCGCCATCCGGCAAGGCGCTGCCCCTGATTGTCCTGATTATCACCCTGCTGCTCTCTGTGGCGGCCTGCGGCCTGAGCGCCCTACCCTACGGCTGGGTGATTACCCTGTCATTTGGCAATGAAGCCTTTACCCGGCTGCTCGAAAACGTTCCGCTGGCCCAAGTGGTTATCAATACGCTTGGCCCGCCCGCCATAGCCGCCATCATTCAACTGGGGGTGGCCTATCTGGCCGCGCTGGGCATTGGCGCGCTGCGCCCTCTGGGAAAGTTTAGCCCCTGGCTGTTGCTGCTTTTTAGCCCGTGGCTGTTTATCTCGGTGCTGCCGCTGAGTTTGGTCAGCTTTAACGCCGCCCGCCAATCCGAACAACTCAACACCTTTTTGGGGCTGATGCCCCCCATTTTATTTAGCGCGCCGGCGCTCTTTATTCTGGCGCTCTTTTTTGGCGGACACGCCGCCCGATGGCAGGCCGCCGCCAAAAATGGCGACTCGTCTGCCGGCGCGTTTGTTAAACATTTGATTTTGCCCTCGCTGCCGCTGGCGGGGGTGCTGCTGCTGTTTTTGCTGTTTGCCGGCTGGCAGCAAACAGTCTGGCCGCTCATCGCCGCCAATAACCCGGCAAACGCAACATTGAGTACCGCCCTGCTGCAATTGATGTTTCAATTTGCCACAACCAGCGGCCCTGCCGCCGCCGCCCTGACCCTGCTGATTGTGCCGGTGGTTGTTTTCTTCTTTCCGCTGCTGGCCGTCTTTCAAATTTTCTATCTGGACCGACTTGTCTGGCAGGCCGGCGCAGAATCTCCACCTAACGCTGTTGAGGAGGCGTCATAAATGAAAAATTACATTATCGCCCACGATCTGGGCACTACCGGCAACAAAGCCACCCTTTATAACCGCGAAGGAGAACTGGCCGGCAGCGCCTTTGAGGGCTATGTTACCGACTACCCCCGCACCAGTTGGGCCGAACAGGACCCCGACGACTGGTGGCGGGCTGTTTGCGCCTCAACCCAAAATCTGTTGCAGCAGACCAGAGTCAAACCCACCGATATTGCCTGCGTTACCTTTAGCGGGCAAATGATGGGCTGTGTGGCCCTGGATAAACAGGCCAGGCCCCTGCGCCGCGCCATTATCTGGGCCGACCAGCGGGCCGTGGCCCAGGAGCGCTGGCTGGGCGAGCGCATTTCTCCCCAGGAAATTTACCGGATTACCGGCCATCGCCTCAGTTCATCCTACTCGGTGAACAAAATTTTGTGGGTGCGCGACAATCAACCCGATATTTACAGCGACGCCTACAAATTTGTCCACGCCAAAGATGCCGTTGTGGCCCGGCTGACCGGCAATTTTGTAACCGACCGCTCCGACGCGTCGGGCATGAACCTGTATGATTTGCAGCAGGGCCAATGGTCGGAGCGTATTCTGGAAGCCGCCCGGTTAAACCCCGACCAACTGCCCGCCGTGCATCCCTCTACCGATGTGGTGGGCTATGTGCGGCCCGAAGTAGCCGATGCAGTGGGCCTGGCTGCCGGAACGCCGGTAGTAATTGGCGGCGGCGATGGCGCCTGCGCCTCGGCGGGGGCCGGCGTGGTGGGCGAAGGCGCGGCCTACAACTACATCGGCTCCTCCTCGTGGATTGCCCTGGCCACGCCTCGCCCCATTTTTGACCCCGACGAGCAAACCTTTACCTTTGCCCACGTAGCGCCGGGTATGTTTATGCCCACCGGCACCATGCAGGCCGCCGGCGCATCGTACCAGTGGACCCGCGACCAGTTGGGCGGCGCCCAAATTCGGGCGGCGCAATCGCTGGGCCTGAGCACCTATGAGTTGATGAATCTGGAGGCCGAAACCTCATCGCCCGGCGCTAACGGCCTCATCTTTTTGCCCTATTTAATGGGCGAGCGCAGCCCGCATTGGAACCCCAACGCGCGCGGCGCGTTTGTTGGGCTAACTATGCGCCACACGCGGGCCGATATGATGCGGGCCGTGCTGGAGGGCGTCACCATAAACCTGCGGATTATTTTGCAAACGTTTATCAAACAGGGGGCCAAAATTGAAACCATGCGGTTGATTGGCGGCGGCGCGCAGGGCCGCTTCTGGAATCAACTGATGGCCGATATTTACGGCATGCCGGTACACCGGTTGACCATTCTGGAAGAAGCCACCTCGATGGGAGCGGCCTTGACCGGCGGGGTGGGCGTGGGCCTCTACCCTGATTTTTCTATGGCCGGGCAAATGAATAAGGTTGCCAAAGTGGTTCAGCCCGACCCCGCCGTTTGGCCCGCTTATGAAAAAGTCTACCCCATTTTTGAAGCCGCCTATCAGGCCCTGGTTCCGGTTTTTGAAATGATGGCCCAGGCAGAGCAACAATGACCCATTCAACTTCAGCCGTTCCCTATATTTTGACTCTTGACATTGGCACTTCATCCACGCGGGCCATGCTGTTTGACCGGCAGGCGCGGCCCCTGCCTGGAATTTTGGCCCAAATTCCCAATCAGCTTAATACCACCCCCGATGGCGGGGCCGAGTTTGCGCCCGATGAACTGCTTGCCGGCGTCGTTCAGGTTATTGATGACGCGCTGGCCCAGGCCGGTTCTCTGGCGGGCCAGATTGGCGGCGTGGCAATAGACACCTTTGTCACCAACATTATGGGGCTAAACGCCGCCGGCCGGCCAATAACCCCCATTTTTACCTATGCCGACACCCGCAGCGCCGGCGATGCCCATACCCTGCGTAGTGAACTGGATTTGGCCGCCGTGCACAACCGCACCGGCTGTCGCATCCACAGCGCCTATTTGCCGGCCCAATTTAGCTGGCTGGCCCGCATTCGCCCCGATTTGTTTGATGAGGTGCGGTACTGGTTGTCGATTGGCGAATATTTGCTGTGGAAATTTTTTGGCGAGCGGCAGGTCAGCTACTCGGTGGCTTCGTGGACGGGGCTGCTCAACCGGCGTCAACTGGCCTGGGACAGAGAGTGGCTGGATTATCTGGGCTTGCCGGAAGAAAAGCTCTCGCCGCTGGTTGATGTTGACCAGCCGGCGCAGGGGCTGCGCGGCGAGTGGGCAACCCGCTGGCCGGCGCTCAAAAATGTGCCCTGGTTTCCGGCCATTGGCGATGGCGCAGCAGCCAATTTGGGCAGCGGCTGCACCGGCGCGGAGCGTTTGGCATTGACCCTGGGCACTACCGGCGCTATGCGGGTCGCCCTGGATAATTTTGTTGACGCGCCGCCTTTGGGCTTGTGGGTCTATCGGGTCAATCAAAAATATGCCCTGCTGGGGGGCGCAACTACCGAAGGGGGCAACGTGTTTGCCTGGCTCACTAAATTGTTGCAGCTTCCGCCCGATGTAGAGCAGGCGCTGGCGCAGATGCCTCCGGCGGCTCACGGGCTAACGATGTTACCTTTTGTGGCCGGCGAGCGCGCCCCCGGCTGGCACGACGACGCCCGCGCGGCAATCAGCGGGCTATCGCTCAACACCCAGCCGGTTGATATTTTGCGGGCCGGGTTAGAGGCCGTCTCGTACCGCTTTGCATTGATTTACCAGAGCGTTCTCTCTTATCTGCCGCCAGAACACCAAATTATCGTCAGCGGCAGCGCGCTGCTCAACTCGCCGGTGTGGCTGCAAATTATGGCCGACGTGTTGGGGCATCAACTGGTTCTATCTGCCGAAAAGGAAGCCACCAGCCGGGGGATCGCCTTGCTGGCCTTAAAGGCCCTGAATCTGTCTGGCGCAGAAGCGGCCGCGACCGGCTCAGTCATTTACCCCAATGAGCAGCACCACGCTAAATATCAGGAAGCGCTTCAAAAACAGCGCCTGCTTTATCGTCAACTTGGCCTGTCCGACGATTAAAGTTACCGGTTGTTTTTCTTTTTGCCCCACTTTCTCCCTACGCTTAGGCAATTTGGCCTAATTTCTATTGACCTACTAGGCTAAATGGCGTATAATGATGCCACAGGAAGGATGGGATGCCAACATGAAACGACAACTGGCCATATTTGCAGGTGTTTTTGTTGTTATTGTGCTGCTGGGGTTATCATACAGTTCCAGAGTAATTGCCGACTTGACTGTTTTGTATCCAACGGCGGTTGACCTTTCGGGGGCAAAAATTGTACTCCGGCCCGGTACCATCACTTCATCGCAAATGCCATATCATCTGGTGGTAGAGGATGCCGGTCGGGTGGTTTCCAAACGGCTGGAGCAGTTAAATTTAAGGGGATACTATCAGGTAACTATTGAGGACAATCAATTAGAGGTAACAGTCCCGCCCACCGAAAATATCAACCAACTAATTAGCATTATCAGCCAAAAAGGCCAGGTTGAGTTTATTAACGGCGGCACGCAAATGCCGCCTGTGGGGCAAAAAGTTGCAACCGAAACTTCTCCGGCGGTTGTTGACGGCGGTCTTTATCCGGTATTGTTTGTCGGCGCAGAAATCAACACCGTTATTCCCCCCGATGCCGACTCTGGCGAAATTTTTTACCAGATCGAGCTAAAACCCCAGGCTGCCGAACGATTCTCGCGGTTTGTTGAAAATCACACCGGCGCTTACATCTGCCTGGTTATCGACCAGCAAGTGATAAATTGCTCTACCATGTACCACTGGGCCAACAATACGCTGGATATTTTACCCAACCTTAGCAGCGGAACCGGTCTTAGCCTGTCTGATTTGGCAATTTTTTTAAACAGCGGCCCTTTGCCGGTATCGCTGCATGTGGTTATAAATTAACGAAGTCGCTCGCAATCTGCGGTACGGCCCAACACAACCAAAATATCATTGTCTCGAATCACTTCATCCGCGCCCGGCGAGACAACCACCTCGTTGTTGCCTCGCTTAATTGCCACAACTGCTAACCCGTACCGCTGCCGAATTTCTGACTCTTTGAGTGAGTGTCCTACCAGATGTTCGGGCGCAACAATTTCAACCACGCCGGTATCCTGACTCAATTCCATAAAATCTACAAAGTCAATAGCTGCCAGCCGCCGGGCCAACCGCACCCCGGCTTCGTGTTCTGGCAAAATTACCTCATCGGCCCCCACGCGAGTTAGAATTTCTTGCTGGGTAACGGTGCGGGCTTTGGTGATTACTCGCCGCACGCCCAGTTTGCGTAACGTAACGGTAGCCAGCACGTTAGATTCAAAATCTGTGCCGATACAAACCACGCCCGTGTCAAACGCGTCGGCGCCCACCTCTCGCAGCGCGTCAATATTTGTTGCATCCAGTTGAATTACGTGGGGCAGTACATTTGAGACTTGCTGTACCCGCTTAATATCAGAGTCGATGGCCAGTACGTCGTGATTATAGGCGGTCAAACTCATGGCCAGGCTGGTGCCAAATCGTCCCAGGCCAATAATGATAAACTCATTGTGATGCCCAGAGCTATTGAACGGCTGGAGCAGCCTTGCATTTTGGGTTGATGTTGTTAGTTCTTTCAGACTATTCCAAACCCGGTTCAACCAGGTTTGATTACGGTGTGACATAACAGGTTGCTCCCTTGAAAATAGGCCAGTTGTTAAATTTTAACCAATGATAATCTTTTCTTCTGGAAAGCGAATAAGGGTTTTGCGATGCCGTTGAGCCAGCGCTACCACCAGAGTGAGGGGGCCTAAGCGTCCCCAAAACATAGTGAAGGCAACTAACAACCGGCTCATCGTTCCCATCTCGCTGGTGATGCCCAACGAGTAGCCGGTGTTGGAAAAGGCGCTGACGACTTCAAAGGCAATGGCAAAAAGATCGGCTCTTTCCAGAATAGCCAGCGCCAGAGTAACAGTCACAACCAGCATAGTAGAGACCGTTAGAACGGCTACTGCCTTGAAGATAGTTTCTGTGGGCAGGGTTCGCTCAAAAATGCGCACATCGCTGTGGCCGCGGGCAGTAGAGGCCAACGTTATCAGCACGACCGCTACGGTGCTCAACCCCACGCCGCCACCCATCGAAGCCGGTGCGCCGCCAATAAACATCCAGACAAAGATAATCAACTGGCTGGCCTGCCCCAAATCGTCTAGTGGAATTAAGGTAAGACCTGCCGTGCGGCTGGAGACGATGGAAAAGAAACTAACCAGCAATCGCTCTCCGGCGGGCAAGGCCGATAAAGCCCGTCCATCTACAAAATACTCGTCAATCACTACCAGAACAGTTCCCACCACTATCAATAGTAACGTAAAGGGTAACACCAGTTGGGTATGTAGCGATAAATGACGCTCCCGTGGCCACACCAGCAAATCATAAATTACGGTAATGCCCAGCGTGCCAATAGTAATAAGCAGACTCATTACCATGATAATAATAAAGTTTGAGCGGGTGGCCTGCAAAATGGGGTCTTCAAGCCCGGTAAATAAATCGAAACCAGCGTTACAAAAAGCGGATACCGAGTGAAATATTGAAAAATAAATAGCATCTTGCCACGGCATTAGCTGAACGTATTGGGTAAACATAATCAGCGCGCCGACCAACTCTATTATAAATGTTACCACGCATACCGCCAGGGTAAGCTGCACAATACCATCGCCGGCTTCAACGCCCAGAGTTTGGCGTAGTAAATTGCGTTCATACAACGATACCCTGCGCCCAATCAGTCGAAAAAGCACAACTGAAAGAGTAATAAAACCGATGCCGCCCACCTGAATGAGGGACAAAATAACAATTTGCCCAAAAGTGGAAAAGGTGGCCTCAGTGCTAACCACAACCAGGCCGGTAACGGTTGTGGCCGAAACAGCCGTAAACAACGCCTCATGCCAGCTTATGGCTTGAGGTGTTTTGGTGGCTACGGGCAAGGCCAGTAAAATTGTGCCAATTAAAATGATGGCGGCAAAGCCCGCCACCAATATTTTTGAACCGCGCGCCGGCGAGGGGCGTTGGGGATGCTCCAGGTGATGTTGGCGTATTTGTTTGTAGCTAATCAACTGAGACTCTCACGTGCTTTAAAAAATTTTTGTGGATTCTATCACGCTGCTAAAAACTGGTCAATTATGTAAAAAATGCGAAAACCGGGCTGCCAGAAAACCCGGTTTTTTGAAAAAGCAGATATATACGCCCTGATTATTATTGGCTTACGCCTAACTTTCTGCAAGTTCGCGCAAAACGCGATTAGTCAGCGTGGCGGCCATTTGCCGCCGATATTCGGTAGACCCTCTGAAATCGCCGCTGGGGTTAACGGCGGCCTTGACGTTATTAGGGTCAACCAGTACCGGCGTGTTGGCCACGCCGCACAAGGCCAGGCGGATAGAACCATCATCGGTTTGGCGGGCTACGGCGGCCACAATCGGGGCATCGGCCGGAGTGCGACCAACTCTGGCGCTGGCCGTTTTGCCCATCGTTGCCAGCGAGATTGAGGTGATTAAGCCGCCGCTCAGGGCAGCGGGTATATCAACTAAAAAGTCGGCCAGGGCAATATTTTTGGTTTCATTCAGGGTTTGTACCTTTACCTGGGCATCGAACACAAGCAAAGCAGCCAGTAACTCGCTTTCTTTGTGAGCGCCCGCCACCACACCGCCAATCGTGGCCATATTACGCAGCGTATTGGGGCCTTCTCGGCGGGCAGCCTGGCGCAGCAAGTCGGGGGTGCGCTTGTCATCCACAATAGTTTGCAGCCTGACCATTGCCCCCAAAGTAAGGCCCTTGCCGGTATAATCAATATTGGTTAAACCTACGGCTTGCAGATCAACCGCTTCATCAACCCTGTCATTCAGGTGAGAAGTTATATAAGCGCCGCCGGCTACCACTACTGTGTTGGGGTGGTCGGCCAAAAGTCGTAACGCCTCATTAATGTTGGCGGGACGATGATATGCCTTGAGTTGCGGCATGGTGAAATCCTTTTATGGCTATAGTTACCCAATTAATTAGATAGGCGCGTATTATAAAACATTTTTGATTCTGTGGAAAGTTAAGCGGTTTAATCGTGAAATTTTGCATAACAAGGTTGGTGCGTTGACACCTGCTTCGGGATGCGTATAATAGGGCCAGCAAATAAAGTTGGCCTGTAAAACATCTGCTACCACAGAGTTAACTTGCAAATTTTATAGGAGGGTTATTTACCATGAATGAAGGGCTGATTGTCACCCTTTTAATTGTCAACATCGCTTTGAGCGGTGCGGCCTTGTTGGGTGTTTTTGTAGTGCTCGGCATGGTTCGGGGTAGAGAGGAATAATTGCCTTGTTCAATTCGACATACTTAAACGGGCTGCCCTTGGTAGCCCGTTTTAAGTTTATTGCCTAACGTTTGCCGCTGTTTGTATCATTTTTAATAATATGTAAAATAAAACTACAACTTCTTGCGCGGGTATTATTGATGGATTTGAACATAAATGATGTTCGGGCAGAAATGCCTAATTACCAAAATTACAAAAATTGGCAACGTGACGGTGAAATTTTGGGCATTGCTGTTCATCACTCTGCTACCGCCAACCACCTTACCGGCGAACCGACAGGCAATGCCCACACCTTTTTTAATTACCACGTTAACGTGCGGGGGTGGGCGCACGGCGGGTACAATTATGTAATTGTAGGCGCCGGTCAAATAGAATACGCCCTGGATGATAAAATTGCCGCCTACCACGCCGGTTTTAAAGACCCCGATAACTCGACCGGGTTAGAACACGGCCAATACTGGAACAACCACTACCTGGCCATTTGCCTGTCTGGCTGGTTTAGCGAGAATCGAACTTACCAAGACCCCAACGGAACCGCCCATCAAATTCCCAACAAATTCACCCAACCGACGGCGGCTCAATGGCAATCGCTGCTGGCGCTTATTCAACATTTGCGCCAAAAATATAACATCCCTATAGAAAATGTGCGGGGCCATCGAGAACTGACCGGCAACAGCACCACCTGCCCCGGCCACACCTTTGACCCGGCCGCCCTGCGTCAAAAACTCAGAGAGTTAGAGCAACCGGAACCAGGGCCGGGCGTGGGCGCTCAACCCGAAGTGAAGCCGGGCGAACACGTTTTGCTGCTGCCCGATACCGACAAATATTTTGACTCGGCGATGGCCTATATCTGGAAATTTCAACCCGACGTGAGCTTTGCCGTAAATGAAGCCGCAGGCCGCTGGAAATATGTAACCGCCGTAGGCAACCCTCAAGATATTAGCGACGCCCAATTAACAAAATTGCGAAACAGCGGGGCGCTCCTGGTTCAGCGAATTTCCGGCGACCCGCAGACAGCCCAAAAAATATTGGATAAACTGGTTGAAAAGGGGCTGCGGTTTCTGGAACCTTCGGATGAGCCGGCCCCGGAACCCTCACCCCAGCCGCCCCCCCCGGAGCGCACTTACACCGTTCAGCCGGGCGACACGCTTTCCTCAATTGCCCGGCAGGTGTACGGTAATGCCGGATTATGGCGCATTATATTTGAAGCCAACCGTAACATACTCAGCGACCCCAGCCTGATACGCCCCGGCCAGATATTAAAAATTCCGCCCCAGCCCGCGTAAGAAAAGCGCCGGTTATTTCGTTTAATAATTATGGAGAAGCTTTGGTAATTGAGAGCTGGCTCAATTTTTGCGACGGTTTGGTAAACCCGGCTAATTTTGAGCCAAATAACGGTCGGTCAGTTGGAGATAGCAGGTGAGTAGCGCCACTTTGAGAGTTTGGTGATGACAAAGCGTAAATCGCAACTTTTAGATATTCTTTATTCCAGCGGCCCGGCGGTAGCCGTTTTAAAATCTGCAACTAAACACAAAGACCGCGGTCTGGCCAGCGAACTTCGCTACCCGTTTTTGGCCATTGTGGGTCAAACCGAAATGAAAATAGCGTTGCTGCTGGCTTTGATTAACCGCGCCGTGGGCGGCGTGTTGCTAATTGGGGCGCGTGGCACGGCTAAAACAACCGCCGTGCGCGGCCTGACAGATTTGATGCCTCTGGTTGAACGCAGCACCTGTGAATATGGCTGCGAACCGGAAGACCTTTACAGCTACGGGATGGATGGCGTTTGCAAAGAATGCGCCCAAAAGCTGGGCATGGGCGACCCCATTACCGTATCTGAGCCAATGCGCCTGGTAGAGTTGCCCCTAAACGCCCGGTTGGAAGATGTGGTGGGCGGCATTAACGAACGGGTTGCCCTGGAGCAAAACAGGGTGATGCTGGAGCGCGGCTTGCTGGCCCAGGCCGATTTGAATTTGCTCTACATTGATGAAGTCAACCTGCTAGACCGGTTGATTATTGACGCAATTTTGGATGCGGCGGCCCAAGGGCAATACACCGTGCGGCGCGGCCCAATGTCGGCCACGTATCGCTCGCGGCTAACCCTGGTTGGCTCGATGAACCCGGAAGAAGGGCTGCTGCGGCCACAAATTCAAGACCGGTTTGGGCTGCGGGTGCTGGTGCGGGGGGTCAGCACCCCGGATGAGCGTATGGAGATTTACCGGCGCGCGGTGACCTTTAAAAATAAGCCCTACCGATTTGTGAATAGTTGGGCCGCCGAAAGCGAGGCGGCTATGCTGGAAGTGGCCGAAGCCCGCAAGCGATTACCCAAAGTAGCATTTGCTCCGGGGGTTGAACAAGAGGCCATTGGCTGGATTGAGGCGCTCAAAATAGATAGCCACCGCGCCGAAATGACCCTGTTTGAAGCGGGACGCGCCCTGGCTGCCGCTGATGGCCGGCTGGAAGTAGCCCTTGACGACCTGCGAACCGTGGCCCCGATGGCGCTGCGCCAGCGCCAAACGGAAACTGCCGCCGAATATTTTGACATGCAAACCAAAGAGGATGATACTATTAAGCGGGTGATTAACAGCGCCCCAAAGGTCAAAAAACGCCGAACCAAAAAGTCAAAAGATACAAACGCTTCGGAGGCTGTTTCAAAAAATGGACAGTCTTCTAAGGCCCAAAAGAACCCCCAGACAAAAAAAGCAAGCGAGAGGGTTTCTGGATAACCGGTCCAAAAAAACTAAAAGGCGGCCCTTGAGCCGCCTTTTTTAACGCATCAGCGAGTTGGGGAGCAATTTTCGCAAAATGTTTTCAACATGAAAAACGGTGGGTACGGTGTAATCAATGGCAATCGACTCGCAGCTTTCGCCAACCAAAATGGTGGTCATTCCCAAATCTCTGGCCGGAATCAAGTTGCGGGGTTTGTCGTCAACCATAATGCAGCTTTCGCCGGGCACGCCTAAAAGTTGCAGGGTTCGTTTGTAAGCCCAGGGGTCGGGCTTGCATTTGTAATCAACCGCGGCAGTGTCGATAATCAATTCAAAATGGGGCCGGACTCTGAGGGTATTTAGCACGCGTTCGCAGTGAGGAATATCGGCATTGGAAAAAATCACTTTGCGCAGCGGAACTTCCTGCAACATCTGGTCCAAAGGGGGGCTGGGGCCAAAAAAATCACGCGGATTCACATCGTGCACAAAGGCCAGATAATCCAGCGGGTTGATATGATACTCTTCTATCAGGCCGCGCAGCGAGGTGCCATACTTTTGGTAATATTGCCGTTTCTTTATCGAGGCATCATCTGCCGGAATGCCCACATGTTGGGTCATAAACAGCAAAATACGCTCACTGATAGCGTCCATTAAACCCGCTTCTTTGGGGTACAGGGTATCGTCCAGGTCAAACAAAATATATTCAAATTGGGGTTTGGGGGTATGTTTCATTATCAACCAAACTCAGACAGACCGGGTCTGGTCGGCCTACCTGTTGCCTTGCTTTAAGCCCGCCAATTAACCAATCAATTAACCAATATGGAGCTGCGGGGTAACTCTTAAACTATGTTGACAATCGGGAAAAGTTGAATTGGAGCGGGGCTAAGTTTTGAAGGTACAAACACAAAAGAGGAGCAGGACTTTTGGAGATAGCTGTTACTCCAAAAATTACCGGCTCCTCTTTTTAATGAACGGAAGTGCTGAACAAAAACAATGATAACATAACAAAGTTGACTTGTCTAGTAGGACATTATGACCAACAGCAAACGACTCGTCGTAACATATTAATTATGCTAGAATGATGTCTGGTTTTACCCACTTCCGCATCCAATGGAGGAATTTTGCCTTGATTATCAAACAACTACCGGTTGGCCCCATTCAAACCAACTGTTACATTGTTGGCTGCCAGAAAACCCGCGAAGGCGTTGTTATTGACCCCGGCGACGAACCGGAGCGTATTCTGGCCGAAATAAAACAAGATAAGCTGACCATTAAATATATTCTTAACACTCACGCCCATTTTGACCACATCCTGGCCAATGCAGCCCTGATAGAGGCAACCGGCGCGCCGCTGGCAATTCATCCCCTGGAGATACCAATGTTGAGGAATGGCGGCGGGGCCAGCGCCTTTGGCTTGCAGGCGCCGCCCAGCCCGGAGCCAGATATTCAACTGGCCGAAGGGGATAAAATCAGCTTTGGGACGCACACCTTTGAGGTGCTATTTACGCCGGGCCACACCGCCGGACACGTCAGCTTTTACGAGCCAACCGAAGCTATTATTTTTGATGGCGACGTGCTGTTTGCCGACGGCATTGGCCGCACCGACCTGCCCGGCGGCGATTACGAAACCCTCATGACCAGCATCAACGAAAAACTGATGACCCTGCCCGATGAAACCGTGGTTTGTTCCGGCCACGGCCCGGTAACAACCATTGGGCGCGAGCGGGCGGGAAACCCCTGGCTATAATGCAATTTGATAATGTTTTCCTGGAAATCCTGATAATTTTTCTGTTGCTTGTGGCTAACGGCATTTTTGCCATGGCAGAAATTGCAATTGTCTCGGCGCGTAAGGTGCGGTTGCAGCGGTTAGCCAACGAGGGCAATTTGCGCGCCCGCGCGGCCCTGGAGCTGGCAAATAACCCCAGCCTGTTCTTTTCCACCGTTCAGGTGGGCATCACCCTGGTCGGCGTCTTGGCCGGCGCCTTTGGCGGAGTGACTCTGGGCCGCAAATTGGGCGGCTATCTTGACACCTTTGCCCTGTTAGCCTCTTATGGAGAAACTGTAGGAATTGCCGTGGTAGTGCTGCTGGTCACGTACTTTTCGCTAATTATTGGCGAGCTGGTTCCCAAACGATTGGCCCACAGCCACGCCGAACAAATTGCCCTGCTTGTGGCTGCGCCAATGAGTGCGCTCTCAAAAATAGCTTCGCCGGTGGTGGGGCTGCTGATGGTTTCAACCGAAGCGGTGGTTCGCTCTTTAAACATAAAATCCTCCGCCGAACCCTCCATCACCGAAGAGGAAATCAAGGTTTTAATTGAACAGGGCACGCAAATAGGTATCTTTGAAGAAGTCGAGCAAGATATGATTGAAGAAGTGCTCAACCTCGACGACCGGCGAGTCAATTTAGTGATGACTCCCCGGCCCCAGATAATCTGGCTCGACATTAACGCCTCGTCAGATGAAATTCGGCACAAAATTACGCAAAGCCATCATTCCCGCTTTCCCGTGGCCGACGATGGGCTGGACAACCTGCTTGGCATCATGTATGTTAAAGATTTATTGGCCCAAAGTATGGCCAGCCAACCTTTTGATTTACAGGCGTTACTGCGCCCGGCCTTATTTGTGCCGGAAACCATCTCGGTGCTGAAGGTTTTGGAATTGTTTAAACAAGAGCGCAGCCACCTGGCCCTGGTTACGGATGAATATGGCGGTATCGAAGGTTTGGTAACATCTGATGATATTTTAGATTCAATTGTGGGCGACATCCCCACCGTTGGGTCACAGGCAGAGCCTTTGGTGGTTCAGCGCGAGGATGGTTCGTGGCTGCTCGATGGGCTGTTGCGAATTGATGACCTCAAAGAAATTTTTGACCTTCACCAGCTACCCGGCGAAGAGCAAAACAGCTATCAAACGCTGGCCGGGTTTGTAATCAGCCAGGTTGGACATATTCCCACGGTTGGGCAACATTTTGAATGGAGCCAATTGCGCTTTGAGGTGGTGGATATGGATGGCCGCCGGGTAGATAAGGTGCTGGTAATGCCGGCGCAACCCCAAATGAAAAATTCGGCGGAAGGGATTTAGGCCGCCAATACAATCGGGTTGACAGGATTTATTTCTATAATAGAATGATTATAGTTACTCAGGCCAGCCATTGGAACACAGAGGGGCGCGGAGGTTTTTATAAATTTCTCTTCTTGTTAGCAACGGGAGACCTGTTACGGTGTGTCATTTTATAAAACAAGAGAGGCTACTGAAGCTTTTGTGCTGGCTGTTATGGTCGGGGCTTATGGTAGCCGGTGGGTTTGGTTTGCTGGCCTATGGCGGGGTAAATAATGCCCTGGCCCAGCAAGCCTCTGTTACTCCCCCCGCCGGTAGCGCCGTTATCTCATCGACGATTACCTTCTCACCGGAGGCTGTTGTCTCTTACCAGCCTGTTCTGCTAACCTTGAGCAGCCCGGTTGCCGGCGGCGTCATTCGCTACACCACCAATGGCTCTGTGCCCGACTCCAACACAATGCCCTATGTTCAACCCCTGGTCATCAGCCAGTCTACAGTAATTAGAGCGCAGGTTTTTAAGAATGGTGTGCCGTTTGGCGACGCGCAGACTCGCTCCTATTTAATTATAGATTATGAGCAGACCATTCCCATTGTTTCAATTGCCGGCGAGGGCGCGCATTTGCAGCTTCTTCACGACCAGCCGCTATTCCGCGGGCTGGAGTGGGAGCGCCCTATTAACGTTGAATATTTTGCCCCCGGCGGCCAGCCCGGCTTCAATGTGCCGGCCGGCATCCGCATCCACGGCGGCAAATCGCGGCAGGTCAGCCCCAAAAAGTCGTACCGTCTCTACTTTCGTAAATCTTACGGCGGCCCCGGCAACCTGGAGTATCCCCTTTTCCCCGATAGCCCGGTCACAACGTTTGACAAATTGGTGCTGCGGGCCGGTTACAACGATAGCTTTATTTATGCCGACAGTTATGGCCTGGCCACTCCGGCCACGCTGAACACCAAATATATCAGCGATCAGGTGGTGCGTAATCTTCATCGAGATATGGGGCAGCCGGTTGCTCACGGTTCCTGGGTGTTGCTTTACATCAATGGTAAATTTTGGGGGCTGTATAATTTAACCGAGCGGGTTGACTTGCAATTTTTACGCGCCTACTCTGATAAAGACTCTGATTGGGATGTCATTAAAAAGGAAGTTGGCATAGATGCCAACAACGAGTGGCATAACATTGAAACCGTGGTAGATGGCGATTACGGGGGGTGGGAAGAAAACCAGCACTGGCTGGGCAGCGCCGATTTTACCAACCCCGGCAATGTGGGCGTGTTAGAGTGGCGCGTGGATATGGAAAATGTATTTTCCTATATGTTTTTGCAGGCGTATGCTCAAAATTACGATTGGCCCGGCAACAACTGGGTTGCCTACCGGCGCAAAGACCCGGCGGCCATAGGGAATGAAGGCAAGTGGCGATTATTGGTGTGGGATGCCGAAACCACCTTTGGCAGCGGCAGCAACGAAGGCTTTAAAACCGACGTGAACACCCTGACCAAAATTTACAGCCCGCACGACAGCATTACCCGCATTTTGGAAAAACCATTTATTCACAGTTGCGATTTGAAGTTTCGCTTTGTGCAGCGGGCGCGGGAATATTTGGGCGTGGAAAACCTCAACAACCGGCCAGAACACGAAGTGGGCCAGCTTTCAAAAGAGCGGGTCAAAGCAGAAATCTTAAACCAGGCGGCCATTATCAGGCCCTTTATCCAAATGGAGGCCAATCGCTGGGCACCATTTATGAATACGGAAATCTTTGACCAGAATATTCAAAACGCCCTGCGCTTTGTTGACGAAAGGCAGGATGTTATCCTGCACCATCTGGATATTTTGAAGTACGAAACCTTTACTCAATGCCGGTAAAGGTTTGCCAACCAGAAGCCCCCACTATAGACCGCAGAGGTTTTCAAAACCTCTGCGGTCTGTATTTTTAAACTGCCCGGTTGGCCGGAATCTGGTAACTATCCTGCCAGGGGCGCAGCCGTTCAAAGGCGGCGCTGGCGGCCAGCACGTCAATATCGGCGTAGCGCCGCCCGATAATTTGCATGCCCACCGGCAAATTGTCTTTTGACAACCCCGCCGGAATTGAGGCCGCCGGATGGCCGGAGAAGTTGATAAAATAGGTCATACACCAGCCAATGAGCGGGTCCACTTCTTCGCCATTGATTTGGGTTGGCCCCATCGTGTTGCCGTCGTCGGTGTTGTCAACCGGCAGGCAGGCCAGGGTAGGGGTAATCAGCAGGTCGTAATTATTGAACACGCCCTGGATGGCGTCGAAAATTTCGGTGCGCATTTCCTGGTCGGCAAAATGTTTTAGCACCGACATCTCCCGACATTCGTCAATCCAGCGCAGGTACTCCGGCGGAAAGTCATCGCGGTGGTCGCCCAGCAGGTCGATGCCGGCGTATTTTAACCCCTCCAGCCCGGTGATGTTGAGCGGCATAATCAGCCGGCACCACAAATCGCTCAGTTCGCGCTGGTCACGCTTAATCCCCAAATTGACCTCCTCCACGTGGGCGCCTGCTTCCTCAAAAGCTTTAACGGCCCGGCCCACAATGTCGGCCACCTCAGCCTCAACCGGGTAAACATCAAAATTGGGGCTGTAGGCAATTTTCCAGCCCTTTATCGAGCGGCGGGTGGCGGCCAAAAAGTCAACCTGCTCATCCAGGCTGTAAGGGTCGTAAGGGCTGTAGCCGGCCAGAGCGGTTATGGCCAGGGCGGCATCTTCCACATTGCGGGTCAGCGGCCCTTCAAACAAAAAGGGCGAAGTGCCGCCAAAAGCATTGGGGCGCAGCACCATCGGCACCCGCCCCCACGAGGCTTTGTAGCCGTACAGCCCGCACCACGAGGCCGGAATGCGAATGGAGCCGCCGCCATCGGTGCCTTCGGCAAAGGGCAGCAGGCCATCGGCTACGCTGGCCGCGCCGCCGCCGGATGACCCGCCGGTATTTTTGGCCGGGTTAAAGGGGTTACGCGAAGGGCCAAACAGGTAGTTGTCGCAAGTGCCCCTAAAGCCCATTACCGGGCTGTTGGTTTTGCCCATAATAATTGCGCCGGCCTGTTCGACTCGCTCGGCAAAGGGGCAGTAGAAATCGACCACAAAATCTTTGAGCGCCCGAATGCCGCCAAAAGTGCTGGGCCAGCCCGGCTTAAAATCGAACAAATCTTTAATGGCCGTGGGCACGCCGTGCAGCGGGCCAAGCGCCTCGCCGCCCATCAGGGCCTGTTCGGCCTTTTTGGCGGCCTGGCGGGCGTCGTCGAACCCTAAATAGACAAAGGCGTTGATGCTGGGGTTGCGGGCCTCGATGCGTTCGATTACGGCATCGACCACTTCCACCGGCGAAAAATCTTTTTGCCGGATACGCCGGGCCATCTCTACGGCTGACATGTAGGCTAATTCATCGGATAACTTCACTGTTTCCCTCCTATCCGCATTGATAAAATTTTTGGTTTATGAAAATATTAACAAACGGAAAACGTTTTCCGAAACCCTATTATCCTTCAGGCCGGGCGGCTTGTCAAAAAGCGAAACCTACCCTCTTAGCAAGGCCACCACAATGGTCAGCAGGCTGGCGGCCACACAGTAGGCTGCAAAAACATACAGCGAGTGGCGTTGCAGGTAGTGCAGCAGCCAGCGGATACAGAGATAACCGGAAATGGCGGCGGCCACAAACCCCACCGAAATGGCGGGGAGTTCGGCGGCCAGAGCGCCGGTTTCAAGCAAATCTTTAAGGGCTACCACGCCGGCCCCCAGCAGCGCCGGAATAGACATCAAAAAACTAAAGCGGGCGGCAGCGGTGCGATTGAATTGGCGCAGCACCGCCCCGCCAATAGTGGCCCCAGAACGGCTGACGCCGGGTAACATGGCAGCGGTCTGCCACAGGCCAATGATAAAAGCATCCAGCCAGTTGAGTTGTTCCAACTCCCGTTGGCGTGAGCCGAACCATTCGGCGATGACCAACAGGGCGGCGGTTAAAATTAACAGTGCTCCTACCAGGGCCGGCGCGTCAAAGGCCGCTTCAAAATAATCTTTAAACAGGATACCCAATACCACCGCCGGAATAGTTGCCACCACTACCAGCCAGCCCAACCTGGCTTCAAAGGTTGCCGCCGGTTTTTGCCGGATGAGACCCTGCAATACCCCCTGGATAATAGCCCAGATATCGCGCCAGAAATAAACAAAGACCCCCACCAGCGTGCCCCATTGCACCAGTACCTCAAAAGCAAACGAGGCGTCGGGCCAACCCAGCAGCCACGGCACCAGCACCAAATGCGCTGAGCTTGACACCGGAATGTATTCGGTTGCGCCTTGAACAAGGCCTAAAATAAAAGCTTGAAACAGGTCCATAAAATTCCTTTGTAGAAAGTAATCAGTAATCAGTGCCCCGAAACTTGAAACCAGAAACCCAAAACTCTAACGTTTGCGACCTTGGCGATTTTCTTCGGAGATGGCCTGGTAATCGGCCAGAAATTTGGCCCGGTAATCAGCAAATGTGCCGTCAAAAATGGATTGGCGGATGCGCCGAATTAGCTCCAGCATAAAGTGCAGGTTGTGGATGGTGGTCAGCCGGAGCGCCAGAATTTCTTTGGCAATGAGCAGGTGGCGCAGATAAGCCAGGCTAAAGGTGCGGCAGGTGTAGCACTGACACTCTGGCTCGATGGGGTTTTTATCGGCGGCAAAGCGGGCGTTGCGCAGGTTGATGCGCCCATGGTGAGTAAAAACGGCCCCGTTGCGAGCGATTCGGGTGGGCAGCACGCAGTCAAACTGGTCTACCCCACGGGCGACACACTCAAACAAATCTTCCGGGCTGCCGACGCCCATCAAATAGCGCGGTTTGTGGCGGGGTAAAATGGGGTGGATAACTTCTAACATAGCGTGCATTTGCGCCTTGGTTTCGCCCACGCTCAATCCACCGATGCCGTAACCCGGAAAGTCCAACCGGATTAAAAATTCTGCGCTTTGGGCGCGCAGGTCGGCAAATACGCCGCCCTGAACAATACCGTACAGCGCCTGGTCCGCGCGGCGCTGCGCGGACCGGCAGCGTTCGGCCCAGCGATGGGTGCGCCTCAGGGCGGCTATGTTGTAATCGTAATCGTTGGGCGGCGGGCATTCGTCAAAGGCCATGATAATATCGGCCCCTAACTGCTCTTGAATGGCAATAACTCGCTCCGGGGTGAAGCGGTGCTCGGAGCCATCGATGTGCGAGCGAAACGTGACGCCATCTTCATCAATCTGGCGCAGTCCTTCCAGGCTGAATACCTGAAAGCCGCCGGAGTCGGTTAAAATAGGGCCGTCCCACTGCATAAAGTTGTGCAGCCCCCCAAAATCGGCAATCAGTTGCGGGCCGGGCCGCAGGTAAAGATGATAGGTGTTGCTTAAAATTAATTTGGCGTCCAGTTCGCGCAAGTCGGCGGGGGTGAGCGTTTTAACGGTAGCCTGAGTACCCACCGGCGCAAAGATCGGCGTGGGAATATCGCCGTGGGGCGTGTGAATGACCCCGGCCCTGGCGCTGGTATGTTTGTCTTCGGCAAGTAATTCAAACGAAAAAGTCATAAGCAAAACCGGTATAATTTTTAGACTGGCAAACCGGGCTATTATAACACACAGACATGCCAATTTAAAAGCCGCTGGCAGACAAAAGTGACATTTATCTCCATCAAAAGGGACGGATGACACTTAATAGGGGGCGGGGAGTGGTTTTATAATTGGGTAGACCTTAATAAATTAATCGGCGATGGTTGGCAATCTGCTGCCGGCTGTCGCCGTTTTTTTGGGAGGAACAACGTGAATGCAGAGATGATTTTAACTTTCGGTATCTTGTTTGTTACCATTGTGCTCTTTATCATTGATAAAATTCGCGTAGACATAGTAGCTATATTAGCCCTGCTCGCCCTTGCGCTAACCGGTCTCATCACCAGCAGTCAGGCGTTGGCGGGGTTTGCCGATTCAACCGTTATTATGATTGCGGCTTTGTTTGTGGTGGGCGGCGGACTCTTTCATACCGGCGTGGCCGATTGGCTGGGCGACAAGCTGCTCAAACTGGCCGGCGCCAGCGAGTCGCGCTTGCTGATAATGTTAATGGTAGGCACGGCGGGGTTGTCGGCCTTCTTGAGCAATACCGGCACCGTGGCGGTGCTGCTGCCGGCGGCGGTGGCTGCGGCCTGGCGTATCCGCAGCATGCCTTCAAAGGTTTTGTTGCCGGTGGCTTTTGCCGCCACCATTGGCGGCATGTTGACTCTTATCGGCACGCCCCCCAATATTGTTATTGCCAACACGCTTTCGGCAGAAGGGTTGCGTCCGATTGGTTTTTTTGAGTTCAGTTTAATCGGGTTGCCGCTGTTGGGGGTAGGAGTTTTTTACATGTTATTTGTGGGCAAACAATGGCTGCCGCAGCGCAAAACCCGCGAGTTGCGCGGCCAGGACGCCGGCTTCTCGCCCGAAGAGCTGGCCGAAGCCTACCATCTGGAAGGCAATTTGTGCCGGCTGCGAGTGCGGCGTGGCTCTCCCCTGGTGGGGAAAACATTGGCCCAAATGGAATTGGGCCACAATTATGGGGTCAATGTGTTGCGCATCGAGCGCATCTCGGCCAACCTGCAAGGCGAACAGTTACCGGCCCGCCCTCGCCCGGTTGATCGTATTGTTAACACCTTTGGCTTTGAACCGGAAAAAGCCGATACGCTGACCCCCGGCGCGGAAACAGTGATTTACCCCGATGATATCCTGCTGGTCGAGTGTCCCCAAAATGGCATAGAGCGGGCAACGTTTGAGCTAAAACTGGGAATCCAGCCGGCGGATTCCCAAAATAGCCATCTTGAAGAGGATTTGCTCTCCAGAGAAATTGGCCTGACAGAAATTTTAATTACGCCCCGTTCGGCTCTAATTGGTAAAACCCTGGCCGAAAACAACTTTACCGAAAAGTACAAGGTGCGGGTATTGGGCATTGCCCGGCGAGGCAAACCGATTGAGGATGTGCCGTTAACCTCAATCAAATTAACGTTTGGCGACGCCTTGCTGGTGCGTGGCGCGTGGCAAGCCATCCGCATTATGGAAAACGAGTCCAGAAATTTTGTGGTTGTGGGCCGTCCGGCGGCGCTGGCCCAACCGACCGGGTTGACCCCAAAATCGCTCATTGCGCTGCTGGCGCTGGCCGGGATGCTGGCCATGATGCTTACCGGAATTGTCTCAACGGTGGTGGCTGTTTTAATTACCGCCATGGTGATGGTCTTGAGCGGGTGTCTGGATATGGAGCGGGCCTATCGGGCCATAAACTGGGAAAGCGTGGTGTTAATTGCGGCCATGCTGCCCATGAGCACCGCCTTACAGGAAACGGGCGGCGCGGCTTTTATTGCCAACGCTCTGGTTAACACGCTGGGCGCCTGGCATCCCCTGTTGCTGCTGGCCGGAATGTTTTTGTTAACAGCCGCCTTTACCCAGGTTATCAGCAATACGGCCACCACTGTTTTAATTGCCCCCATCGCCATTCAGGCAGCCAGTAACCTGGGCGTCGCCCCCTACCCCATTATGATGATGGTGGCGGTCGGAGCATCCTCGGCATTTTTGACGCCCATCGCCTCTCCCGTCAATACTCTGGTGCTGACCCCCGGCGGCTACCACTTTAGCGATTTTATGAAGGCCGGCCTGCCGTTGATGGCTCTATTCCTGATTATCAGCGTGGCCCTGGTGCCTCTCATCTGGCCGATGTAAAAGATATAGCAATTTCCACACAGATTAGAAATATTGCAACAGAAGTACGCTAATGAAAATTTTGAAACAGAGGGTTATTGGTCGTTTGTTTTGACCTATGTTAAAATGTTAAAATGGATTTGTGGGGTATAGTAACCATTGGTGCTAGTTTAGAGGGTGAAGTCAGCCATAGACAGGGGGAAA
>CAZAPG010000015.1:0-14889 GCA_964486935.1 uncultured Caldilineaceae bacterium
TCGTCGGGAATGCCGATGCCTCTGAAGGCGCTGCCGGTTACATACAAACCGGGAACTGTGGCAGTTAGCTGTTCTATGCGAGCCACCCGGTCCAGATGTCCTATATCGTATTGGGGATTCCCCTTCACCCAGCGAAAAACCCGGCTCACCACCGGGGTGGCGGTGACGCCCATAATATCAGCCACCTCAGATTTTACCAGCTCAATCAAATCCTCGTCTGGCAGGTCAACCAGATGTTCTCGATCATCTCCGCCCACAAAGGCTCGCAAGAGAAAATTGTCGTCCGGGGCGCGGTGGTTAAATTTGGTTGATGACCAGGTGCAGGCCAAAATCTGGCGGTTTTCACTTTTGGGGATGACAAAACCAAAGCCATTAAAATTGTGCTGATGAATAACTTCAGCGCGCCGGTAGCCCAGCGAGATGGTAGCGGTTGACACGTAGCGAATCTGGTTCAAAGCGCCGGCCAATCGGGGTTCAATTGGCCCAATCAATTTGGCGGCAACGTAGGCCGGAACAGCCAGCACTACCGCATCGGTTTTGAATGCGGCGTTGTTGGGCGAGTCTACAACCACCTCAAACCCGGGTGAGGCGTGACGCAGGCCAACTACCCGACACCCTGGCCGCAAGTCGCCCTGTAGCCGGCCAACAATAGCTTCAACCAGTTCATTCATGCCGCCTTTCAGGCTGGTGAACATGGCCATCGGTTTATTGTTGCCGGCCGGCGGTCGATTTTTTTTGGCTTTACGCATGGCCTTTATCAGGCTGCCGTGCTCTTGTTCCAGTTGGCTAAATTGGGGAAAGGTGCTTTGCATGCTCAACCGTTCCGGGTCGGCCACGTAAATGCCGGCCATAATGGGGCCGGCGATTCTATCGAGCGCCTCTTGGCCCAGGCGGCGGCGGATGAAGCTGGCCAAACTTTCGTCGCCTGCTTCTTTACGGGAGGGGATGAACAAATCCAGCCCCATTCGCAGTTTGCCCAGCGGCGAAATGAGCGGCGACAGCGCAAAGGGGACAAATTCGGTGGGGAAGGCCAGGCGGTATCCGCCGGGGAAATCAACCAGTTTCCCATTTTTTAAGACATATATGTTGCGTCTGTCATCGTTAGTGGGGATTATTCTATCTTCCAACCCTAATTCTTTACAAAGTTGAACGCCCCAGGGTTTCATGGTAACAAAAGAATCGGGGCCACCTTCAATCACAAAATCAGCAATGGTTTTGGTAACAATTTTGCCGCCAAAGGTCGAGTCGCGTTCAATCAGAGTGTAGTTGACAGGCAGGCCCTGTTCCTGGCTGCGTTTTTGCAGGTAGAAAGCGGTACTTAAGCCGGCAATGCCCCCGCCAATTATGGTTACGTGTGTCATAATCTTAATCAGGCTTCAAACTTTTCCGTAATTGCATCTGCCACCGCTTCAATAAACAGCGGCGTGGTATTCATCGATTCGATTCGCTCCAGTTGAATGCCGTGTTCCTGGGCAATCTGTTTGGCTTCAACATCAATATCAAACAATATCTCAACATGGTCGCACACAAAACCGATAGGCGCAACCAGCATATGTTTGTATCCCTCTTTGGCCAAATCGACCACCACCTCCTCAATTTGGGGGCCAAGCCAGGGTTCGCCGGTTTCGGCGGCGCTTTGATAAGAAAACATCCAGTCAATGTTGCCCAGGCGCTCGGCCACAATTTTGGCATTGTCCTTTAGTTCATTATCGTAGGGGTCGCCCATTTTTATCAACCGGGCCGGCAGGCTGTGAGCA
The DNA here is from genome assembly GCA_964486935.1 of uncultured Caldilineaceae bacterium. GTDB lineage: Bacteria > Chloroflexota > Anaerolineae > 4572-78 > J111 > CAZAPG01. The sequence goes on from CAZAPG010000015.1 coordinate 1,758, forward strand.
GTGAAGACCACCTTCACTTTGTCGCGCACGTCGGCTGGAAATTTTTCCAAACCGGCCCGCACGTGATTTTCAACGGCCTGCAAAAATTTGGGCTGGCGATACCAGGAGTCAACAAAAGAAAAATTAATATTGGCGCCATGCATCTTTTGGGCTTCATCGATTTTGCCCCAGTATTTGCCAATGCTCATTTTAGAGTAGTGGGGGGCCATAACAATGGCCACGGCTTCTTCAATACCGTGTAAATACATTTGTCCGATGGCATCTTTAATCCAGGGCGACCAGTGACGCATGCCCACATAAACAGCAATATCCTGCCCCCGGCGTTGAAGTTCCTGGCCGGTCTGTTTGGTTTGTTCATAGGTCAGGCGAGTCAGTGGAGACCCACCAATCAGCGAGTAGCGGTGGCGAAATTCCTCTACAAATTCATCGGACATGGGACGCCCTCCGCGAATATCGGACAGGTAGCATCTCATCCTTTCGACTGTTTCGGGGGTGCCGTAAGCAAGAATTAAAGCAGCTCGTCTAGTCATCGTGACTCCTTAAGCAAAAAATTTTAGGGTTTGTGTATGGTGTATTGCAATAAATTATAACAAATTACCCTACCTTTGAAGATAATTTATCAAAAACAGGGTTTGCGCCAATATTACGATATGGCGGTGTATTCGTGAACAAAGTCGATTAACGCAGCCACGTGTTCCACCGGCGTTTGCTTGAGGATGCCATGCCCCAGATTGAAAATATGGCCCGGTTTTCCTTTTACGCCATCTAGTATTCTGGCTGCCTGCCGTTTGATTTCTGGAATTGGCCCCAATAATACCAGCGGGTCCAGATTACCCTGAACGGCTGTGTCATCTCCCAATTGCTGCCAGGCAACGGCAAGGTCAACGCGCCAATCTACCCCAATCACATTGCCGCCCGCCGCTTTCATCAGCGATAAGAGACCGGTTGTACCGGTGCCAAAATGAATTAGGGGGATATCGGGTCGGCTTTGAGCAATTTGAATGGCTCGATGCGAGTGGGGCAATACATATTCCTGGTAATCAGCCGGACTCAACGCGCCAACCCAACTATCAAAAAGCTGTAAAACCTGCACGCCAGCCTCGGCCTGGGCGCGGAGATAATTGCCCACCACAAGGGCCAGTTTGTCCATCAGCAAATGCCAGATTGCGGGCTGCTGGTACATCAGGGTTTTGGTTTTGGTATAGTTGCGCGATGAGCCGCCTTCGATGGCGTAGCTGGCCAGTGTAAATGGCGCGCCAGAAAAGCCAATGAGCGGCACTTTACCCGCCAGCTCGGATTGAACCAGCTTGATGGCCTGCAAGGTAAAATTTAGCGTTTCTTCCGCCGGAGGGGTAACCAGAGCCTGAATGTCGGCAGGCACGCGCAGCGGGTTATGAATAACCGGCCCATCACCTTTGACAAATTCTATATTCAGGCCCATCCCCACCAGCACCGGCAGAATATCGGCAAAAATAATAGCGGCATCAAGGTTAAACGCATTAATGGGCTGCAAAGTTACTTCTGCGGCCAGTTCTGGCGTTTTAATCAGCTCTAAAATTGAATATTGCTCGCGCAGGGCGCGGTATTCGGCCATGTAGCGTCCGGCCTGGCGCATCAACCAGATAGGCGTAGCGTCAACAGTTTGCCGGCGACAGGCCCGCAGCAGGCGGTCAGCTTGAGTCATTGATATCCTTTCGACACGTTGGGGGATATTAAACGGCTGAAATTTAAGACAGTGAAGATGCTTCAGTAATTCTTATTGGTAAATTAGCAGGTATTATAACAGGATTTTTGGGAGGGGCAATTGGTGTGAATTTTTTCTCAGTTATGGTTACTTTTTACCCCGATACCAGCTTAAAAGGGTGTCCATACAGCCTGGGCCGAGCGCACTGGCGGTCACAAAAGCCCAATCAAAAAGGGTGATAAACTTGTCGCGCGGCTCGCGGTGAATGGCGTTTAAAATCGCCTGGGCGACTTTTTCTGGCGGTACGCCTTTGACTCGCCCGCGCCCTTGCTGGCTGCCGCCCAATGAGTTATCGTTAAAACCGGTAACGGTAACGCCGGGGTAAACCATGCTGACCCGAATGTTATCGGCTTTTAACTCCAGGCGAAGGCTTTCTGAAAATTTTTCCAGAGCGGCTTTGCTGGCGCAGTAGCCGGCAATGCCGGGCATGGCCCGTTTGCCCACAATAGAGGAAATGTTGATAATCAGCCCGCCCTGGGGATTGGCCTTTAAATGGGGAATAGCCGCCTGAATAAGGGCTACCGGCCCAAAATAGTTGACATCCATGACCCGGCGGTTCTCATCCTCCTTCAAATCGACGACCTGGTCACGAACGCCAATGGCGGCGTTATTGATAATCACATCCAGCCCGCCAAATGAGTCTACAGTTTTTTGAACCAGGGCAGCCGCCTGAGCGGTATCGCCCATATTGGTAGGGATGGGGATGGCCGTGTGCCCGGCTTTGTGTAGCTCATCGGCCAGTATTTGCAACGCGCCGGCGTTACGGGCCGCCAGAACCAGTTTGCAACCGGCCTGCGCCAATAGATGGGCAGTCGTCAGACCAATGCCCTGGGTAGCGCCGGTCAAAATTACTACGCGGTTTTTGGGCGTCATCAATTTACCTGCTGTTTTTATTGGGTGGGGTGATTATGCTGTTTGCCTGCGTTGAAATCAAACTGTTGGGGCGATGATGGGGTAGCCTGGGGTTGGGCGCGTTTTGGCGAAAGTTTGCCGGATTTTTTGAGAATAACCAGGCCGGTGAGCGCAGCGCAGGTTAATATCACTAACACCGCGCTGCCAATTTGAATAAAGACTAGCCAGCCATTGCCGCTATTCCGTTCAATTACAATTTCCAGAGGGGCTGTTTGGCCCGGCGCGTGGGGCGGCGTGACCAGATTGGGCGCCGGGCGTTCAACAGGGATAGGCGCAGGCGCTTCATCCGCTGCCGCTGCCGAGGTAACGGGGGCATCGCCTTTGGTAGCGGCTACCTGGGCCAGCGGGTGTCCTTTGATAATCTCTATTTTATGTTGACCGGCTGGCGCGGCAAATACGGTGTAGGTATCATTGCCGATGGTTTCGGTGGCAAACTCAATGGGCTGGCCATTAATAGTAACCTGGCTAATTTGCTCCGACCGCAATTTTAGCGCTTTAATAATAATTGACCCGTTGGCGTTGGTGCCGTAGTTAAATTGGGTAACGTTTTGGTCCCAATCATAAGTGTAGGCAACGTAACGGTCGGTGGCGGGCTGGTATACCCGAATATAACCATCGTTCAAACCCAGGCGAGGCTGCAAAATGAGTCCCTGCCCGGTAAGTTCAACCCCAAAAAAGCCTTTGATAATGGCGCTGCCCATAGTGCCGGCGGCTGCGCTGTAGTAATGGCTACCTTCGTGGCGCGGGTCTGTTGCAGATTGCCATTCGATGATGTTGCCGGGGTGTTTTTGCCAATCATTGGCTACTTGCAGCAGGTGCGCGCGGCCCAACTCTGAAAAGCCGGTTTGAAACTCTGCCTTTATTTGCACGCCGCCCCACCAATCCCACACGCCGCCATTTTGGTAATTGCCATAGCCCATGCCGGGGTATTCAAAAAACAAGTTGGGCCATTTATTGGGATAGAAGGGATAAATTGACAGCCCCGGCTTGTTGACTCCGGCGGCCAGGCGAGCTTCTTCCAACTTTTTGAAAATAGCCGCGCCCTGCCGAAAGTTTGTTAAACCGGCATAAACCGCTAGCGCGTTAGAAATACTGACGATGGCGGATTCGTCAAAATGGTGTTCTAAAGGTGTAGCGTGGGCATGAGTCAAATAAAAACCCTTATTCGACTGCCACAACAGGGAATTGGTTTGAACTTTGAGGGTTTCGGCTTTATTTTGCCACTCATCGGCGCGGGCGGTATTTCCTACGGCGGCGTTCATTTCGGCCAGTTCCAGCAGGGCCATGTAGGCCAGCGCCTGGTCGTAAATTGAGGCGGTTCGGTGGTCTTGAGCCGGGTTGTAGTCGGTGTAACCGGGGCCTTTTTCAAATTTTACATCGCCCCAATCGGTGGTGTGGCCGCGCCACAGCAGTTGCAGTTGGCGGTCAAGCCGATTGGCATAAAGCCAGTCGGCAGCCATATTCAGGCGCTCGATGATGGGTCGCCCGTTAATTGGCTGCTGCAACCAGTTGGTATTGTAGCTCATGTTGTAATAAAGATAAGCGGCGTGGATAAGACTGGTTTCCTCGTCGGTGGTGGCGGTTTGTTTGTTGCTGAGGCCCTGGGGCGTAATAATGCCGCCGATAGCGCCGGCTCCGGCGATGACACCAAAATCTCCATCCAAACTGACGGTGTTAGGGGTGTACTGGCGGCGCAGGTAGGCTTCGATGGGTTCCCGCAAATACGCATCGGGGTAGTAGTATTGGGCCGTTTCCATGCCCCAGGCAATATCGCGGATGTACATTTCCGGGTAGGCTTTGCCGGGGCGGAAACCGTGAATGGTCTCATTGCCAATTTGAAAGATCGCCTCGCCATGAGAAAAGTTGTGAGGAATGTAGCCGGCGGCGGCGCTCAAATCGGGCAGGCCGGGGAGTAGCCAGGTGGTTTCGGTGCTGTAAGAGAGGTCGGTGGGTAGGGCGCGGTTGGCTTTGGCCGCCGGCGCGGGGTTGCCGACCAGAGCCAGTATCAACAGCAGCAATCCGGTCACTTGAATTACAAAAGCCCAGCCAATCAATGGCCGTTTTTTGGTTGACACCCAGGCAGGGCAGCGCATAAAGTTGGGCCTTGTTTGCTATTAAGTGTGTAGACATAAGTAGTATACATAATAAACTTAAAGCGGGCAAATGAGAGGAGTACTACATATTGTGGTTAAGCTGATGAGGTGTCTATATTTAGGGGGATAAGTGGGAAAGATTACATGATAACTTCAATCTCTTCGGCAAAGCCTAAGCGGCGGCTAATCAACCCATCCCCAGGCTGTTGCGAATATCGTTGGCGTGCCAGTTATCGTGCCCGGCAATGGTTTCATAATATTGCTCAATAGTGATGACGCCCCGCTGGGGATGTCGTCCGGTTAGCTCCCAATCACCATCTCCCAGAGTCTCCATAACTTCCAGCGTTTTGGCGCGTACTTCCGCCAACTCGTTTAGCAACTCATCCAGCGAGGCCGGCTTATTGCCGATGCGTTCTTTTAGCCCCGCATTCCAGTGGTTCAGGTCAAAATTCTCCGGTACGGTTTCGCGGCCCTGCCGAATTTTATGAACGTGAATGCTCATGGCCCGTTCATTTTCAAGCAAATGGGCGACAATATCCAAAACATCCCACGTATGCCCTTCGCTGATGATGGGCGTGTGGAGTTGCTCTTCGGTTAACGACTTAAGGAGTTGGGTCAGCTTGGCGCGAGCCTCGGTCATTTGTTTGGTCCAATGTTGTATTTTTTCAGTGGATTTCATAGCCGTTTTTCCCTTTCAATAAAGTGCCGCCAAAAAACCGTTGAACCTGATAACTTGGCAATATAATATATGAAATAATACTATATCCCACTTATTTTGATATATATCTGTATTGTGGGGTATTGGCCCTACCAGGCTGCAAAATTAAAAGCCGCTAACTTCTAATTTGACCATTCCCCAGCACCACCCACTTATAAGTAGTCAACTCTTTCAGGCCCATTGGCCCGCGGGCATGCAGGGGTTGCGTGCTAACGGCAACTTCTGCGCCCAGCCCAAATTGCGCGCCATCGTTAAAGCGCGTGCTGGCGTTGACCAGTACGGCGGCAGCGTTTACCTCGTTCACAAAGCGCATGGCGGAAGTGTAATCCTCGGTGATAATGGCTTCGGTGTGGCCGCTGCCATGCGTATAAATGTGGTCCATTGCGTCGTCTACATTATCTACCACTTTTACCGCCGCGATGAGCGCCATAAATTCGGTATCAAAATCCTCGGGGCCGGCCGGTTTTACCGAGGGGTGATCTTCTAAAATTGTCATCGCCCTCGCCTCGCAGCGAATGTCAACCCCATGTTCAGCCCAGGCATCGGCCACCCGGGGTAAAATTTGGGGAGCAACCGCCTGATGCACCAGCAGCGTGTCCATAGCATTGCATACCGAAGGCCGCTGCACCTTGGCGTTGACCACAATCGGTATCACCTTGGTCAGGTCGGCGGCGGCATCAATATAAATGTGGCAAATGCCAATGCCGCCCGTAATTACCGGCACGCTGGCGTTATCAATGGCAAACTGATGCAGCGCCGCTCCCCCCCGTGGAATAATCATATCAATCAGGCCATTAGCGCGTAGCATCTCTTTAACCAGCGAGCGGTCGGTAGACTCGATAAGCTGCACGCTTTCTACGGGCAGCCCGGCGTTTTCGCACCCTTTTTTAACCGCATTAGCCAGGGCCTTGTTTGAGTGAATGGACTCCTTGCCGCCGCGCAAAATGGCGGCATTGCCGCTTTTCAGGCACAGGGCCGAAATGTCGATGGTAACATTGGGGCGGCTCTCGTAAATTACGCCGATAACCCCAATGGGAATGCGCCGCTTGCTAACTTGCAGTTTGTTGGGCAGGCGGCGGCTTTCAAACTCTTCGCCTACCGGGTCTGGCAAGTTGATAATGGATTTTACGTCGTTGGCAATGTTTTCCAGGCGAGGGGCGGTCAGCAACAGTCTGTCGAGCAGCGCCTCGCTCAAGCCGTTGGCTCGACCCGCATCAATATCCTTGTCGTTGGCCTCCAAAATAATTGGCTCTTGCTCCATAATGGTTTCGGCAATGGTTTTGAGCGCCTTGTTTTTGGTGGCGGTATCGAGCGTGGCTAAAACACGAGCTGCTTTTTTGGCGGCTTTTCCTTTTGCCAGTAGTTCTTCGTTCATTAGAAACCTCGATTTTCCATATTAAGTTCTTGCCTTCAGGTTGTATCTGGCGCGTAAGCCCGCAACAGCGTGGCCGGAGAGGTCGCTTTAATTTCAAAATTGCCCAGCGCCGCCGGCAAAAGCGCAAACCCAATGGCTTCTAAATCAAGCCGCTGATTGTCGCGCCAAATTACCTGCGCCCGGCCAGACATAACCCCCCAAATTTCAAAGGTTGCGCCGCTGCAATTCCCTCTAAAAGAGGTATCGCCCCGCTTAAATGTAATTCTTTCCACATTAAAATAGGGACAGGTGGTAATATATTCCCTGATAAAGCCATTTTTCTGCTCGATGGGTTGGGGGATAAAAGGTTCCGGCTCAACCTGGTCAAAATTAATCACGTCCATCGCTTTATCGACATGCAGCGGGCGAGGTTTGCCATCTGCTCCAACCCTGTTCCAGTCATAAACGCGGTAGGTAGTATCGGAATTTTGTTGAATTTCGGCCAGAATGATGCCATCCATAATGGCGTGAATTGACCCCGATGGAATAAACACGGCGTCGCCCGCCTTAACCGGCAACCGGTGCAAACATTCTTCCAGTTGACCTGCCTCCAGTTTTTGCCGGAAAAGCCGGGGCGTTACGTCGGGTTTTAGCCCGTAAATCAGATGGGCGCCCGGCTCGGCGTGCAGAATGTACCACATCTCGGTTTTGCCAAGCTCGCCGTTTTCATGCCGGTTGGCGTACTCATCATTGGGGTGAACCTGCACCGACAGCGGCTTGTTGGCATCTAACAATTTGATGAGCAGCGGAAATTTACCCCGCTCAAGCATTACTTGCGACCGGCTGCCAACCAAATCTGCGCCCAGCAGGTCCAAAACTTCAATGAGGGTTTTGCCGGCCAGCGGGCCGTTATCAACCTGAGTAGGCGACGAGGGATGGCCGGAGATTTCCCAACTTTCGGCAATGGTCCCCGGTGGAATTTGGCGGCCTAACTTTGTTTTCAGGTTGCGGCCGCCCCAAATATAATCTCTAAAAACGGGCGCAAATGTAAGCGGATAAACATTTTCCTTCATAGTAGGCAATCATGACTCAGGATTGCTTTTTGGGCAAATTTTAGAACGAGTCTCTGGTTGAACGTGTTTGTGCAAAATGTAACAATATTTTTTGCATTTTTTAACCTGTGTGGCATAATGTTGGCCGGAGAGTGAGGCAAACAAAAATATCCCCGCAATCAATATTTATCGCGGCCAAAGAGGTCTGAAAATTTCTTGCGATATAATTTTCAGCGTGTTATAATCATTCTCCCCACCAAAAGTAACACATCAGGGTTTTGTAGAACCACAAATTATTACAGTTCAAGCAAGGAGAGAGCGGGCCTATGGCAAGAAGAACTCCAGAAGAGATTTTAGAACAACGCGAGGCGTGGCTGGCCCGTAAAGCCGCCAGAGAATCGGGGCAAGATATCCCTATAATGCCTCCCCTTAAACCGGGTGAAGAGCCTCCGGCCGACCTGGGTCAGGATGGCGGCGGAGAGTCTGCCGCGCAGCCTGAAGAAACCGCCCAGGAAGAAGCCGTGGCTCAACCACAACAGGCCGAGCCGGCGCCCGAACCAGAGGCTCCGCCCCAGCCGGTAGCCGAAGCGCCCGCCAAAGTTGGGCCTAAAAAGCCCGCCGGTAAACGTTCGCCAGAAGAAGTTAGGGCGCAACGCGAAGCCTGGCTGGCCCGCAAAACCGCCGGAGAATCGGGGCAGGCTCCGCCGCCACAACCGGCAGCCGCGCCTAAACCGGCCGAAACGCCCAAAGCTGCCCCGGCCCCCAAAGCCGAAGCCACCCCTGCTCCTAAAAGAAGGGCCGAACCTGAAGGCGAGCCGATTGACCCTAACCTTACCCGCCGCGAGTTGCTAAACTACGCCTGGTTGGCCTCAATAGGCTTGTTTGCCGTGCAAACGGTGGGCTTAAGCCTGTGGTTTGCCTTTCCCAACTTTAAAGAAGGCGAGTTTGGCGGTGAATTCCCCCTGGGCGCGGCCTCCAGCGTAGTGCCCGAAGTCAATTCCGGGCCGGTTCCGTATACCGATGGTAAATTCTGGCTGGTCAACGTAGATGATGAAAGCCCCGAGGGTGAGCCTCGCCAGGGCGTGTTGGCCCTGTTCAAGGTGTGCACTCACCTGGGCTGCCTGTACGAGTGGGTGCAGGTAACATTTCGCTTTGAGTGCCCCTGCCACGGCTCCAAATTTTCTCTTACCGGCGATTACCTGGCCGGACCCGCGCGCCGCAGCCTCGACCGCTTTGTCATCAAGGCGATTGCCCCCGATGGCGCCGTGCGCGCTCAAACCAATGAGCAAGGCGACCCGTTGATTGTAGAACCCGATGACCAACTGGTAATTGATACCGGCGCCAGAATTTTGGGTTCATCTGATATAGTTATTGCATGATATAACCGGAGGCAAATAGATGGACATTCCAGGCATGGGGTTTGTAAACAACCTTTTTGAAAAGGGCGTTAAACAAACTGTTACCGACAAAATTGACGAAACCACCAGGGCCGTACTGGCCGGTATAGGCGTTAGAGAAGCCCGGGCAATTCTACGGGGCGAATCGCCCACCGAAAAGCCCAACCCCCGCTACCGCGCCCAGGTAAAATCATTTTTGCTGCACATTCGCCCTAAATTCTATCAAGAGGGGTCAACCTGGTTTACCCACACCTTTCGGTTGGGTATGTTATCAACCCTGTTATTTGTTATTGAAACCATCACCGGTTTGATTTTGATGGTCTACTACACGCCCTCGCCCGATATTGCCTACTACGATATGCTCAATATTTTGAGCAACGTAAACTTTGGCAAATTCCTGCGCGACATGCATCGCCTGGGGGCCGAGCTAATGGTAATTTTTGTCACCCTGCATATGATCAGGGTTTATTTTACCGGCGCTTATAAACATCCGCGCCAGTTTACCTGGCTTACCGGTGTGGTATTACTGCTGGTTACGTTGTTTCTCAGCTTTAGCGGCTACCTGCTGCCCTGGGACCAGTTAGCCTTTTGGGCAGTTACCATCGGCACCAGCATGGCCGAAGCAGCTCCGCTGGTGGGGTATCAGACCAACCTTATTCTGCGCGGGTCGCAAGATATTGGCGCGGGCGGGTTGCTAAGGTTTTACCTGCTGCATGTCTTTTTATTGCCGCTGGTGGCCATCATTTTTATCAGCGTGCATTACTACAAAGTATCTCGCGAGCACAGCATCTCGCTGCCGGCTGCCATTGAAGAAGGCGAAGCTCCGCCGGAAAAAGTGGCCGCCGCCAAAAAGAAAATTGACCTCTTGCCCGACCTGCTCACCAGCGAGTTGATGTGGATTGCGGTCATTACCACCGCCATGATTGTCGCCGTTTCCTTCTTCTACTCGGCCCAGCTAGAACACCACGCCGACCCGCTGAAAACGCCGCTGCATACCACCGCCCCCTGGTATTTCTTGTGGCTACAGGGGATGCTCAAATTGGGCGACAAAACCCTGTGGGGGGTTGTTATTCCAACCATTATCTTTTTGATTTTGTTTGCCGTACCCTATCTTGACCCCGGCCCCAGCCGGCTGGCTAAAAACCGCAAGGTTGGCATTACCGTTGGGGTGGTTGTCACTATTTTTATTGTAGTTCTTAGTTTTATGGGTACCGGCCAATGGGGGGTTGCCGCCCCGCCGGCAGTAGAGCTAATTCAAGAGTTCATCCCAGAAGAGGGCGTGGGCGAAGTGAGAGAAATTCCCTACGACGATTTGTTTGTTGGTACCTACACCACCAGCGACTCCTCCACCTACCCTGGCGGTGAGCTTGGCGCAGTGATGCATGAAATAGAAGAGGCGGCCCACCGAGAAAGTGAAAACCCGGCCAATAACTTCTTTAACGGAGAGGTCACTATACAGATTGAACAATGGTCGCCTGTGCTCAAAAAGCTGACGATGACGGTTAATTGGGAAGAGGTGCCGGAAGGCAGCCAGACCGGTGAATTGGAAGAAAACTCTCTTAGCAAAGTTTTCTACTTCCACGAAAATTCCAACTATACCTTGCTTGAATAGTGGTGAAGAATGCTAGATACAAGAATTCTAATAGGTTTGATAGCCATACTCATTTCTGTAAGCAGTATTGTTTATGTTGGTATTAACGAGCCTGACCGGCAGGCCGAGTTTAAAGCCGCTTTTGATGGGCGCACTGTTGAAACTGGCGCGGCTATCTATGGCGAGTATTGCAGCCCCTGTCATGGCATTCAGGGCCAGGGTATTGAAGGGGTTGCGCCTGCGCTCAATAGCCCCGATTTCTTCCACAATCGGCTGAAAGAGATTGGCTATCAGGGGTCGTTACAATCCTATGTAAGGTTGACGGTGGCCGGCGGGCGTCCCATCCAATCATCCGGTACCACCTGGCCCCAAAATATGCCCACCTGGAGCGTAGATTATGGCGGGCCGCTGCGGAATGACCAGGTTGATGCCGTAACCGCTTTTGTTCTTCATTGGGGCGAGTTTGTGCCCGCCCCCGGCGAAGCCACCCCCACGCCCACCCCGCTTGATTGCGATACGCCCGAAGAGTGCGGCCAGTTGCTCTTTCAAAATTTAGGTTGTGTTGGATGTCACGTTATTAATGGCGCAGGCGGCGGTGTTGGGCCGGATTTGACCAATGTGTATAGCGATAGGGGCGAAGACTACGTTCGCCAGTCGATTGTAAACCCCAATGCCGTTATTGCCGAAGGATACCAGCCCAATATTATGCCCCAAAACTTTGGCGAGCGTTTGAGCGATGATGACCTGAACAGCATTATAGCCTACCTTGCCTCGGTTTCTCAGTAATTAACGCTTTAAACAAAAAAAGGCGGCTGCCTGAACAGTCGCCTTTTTTATTGAGCGCAAAAATTATACCCGGTTTCTGTCGAACATTTCCTGGAACTTCATTGCCAGGGTCATATCACCTTGCAATTTTATTTTGCCGGCCATAAACAGCCCCATTGGATTGGCCTCGCCGCGAGTCAGGGCCACATAATCTTTGGCCTCCATGCCCAGGGTTAAATCCGGGGCGACTGCCTGGCCTGTGTGGGCTGATATTTGCCCGTTGGCAATTTTTAGCTGCCAGCTTCCGCCGCCATCGCCGCTGAGGTCAAGCTGAATAATGGCATTAACCCCGGCGGCTTTTTCGGGTACAAATGCCTGGGGCATTTTGTTAAAAATTTGCTGTAAATCGTCTGCTATGCTCATGCCGGTAAACTCCTCTGTAAATAATGGTGGCGGAATGTCAAAGCGCACTTTGACATTCCGGGTGTTCACCCTCGTTTGGGTGTAAACGCATGTGAGTATAACTGACCCCGCCACGCATGTCAATGAGAAATATTTTAGAATTTTAGAGACCCGCCGTAAAATTTAGATGTTCTAACACACAGGTTTAGTTGACGGCGTTTCATTAAGCTAGTAGAATAGCTCAATTAAAATTAACCACAGGTGATACGCATGGAATTAAAAATAACCCCCTGGGACCAGGACAACCCCCCAACCGAAGAAATGTTGCGCGAGCAACTGGATGACCAGGAACTGCGGATATTCCGCTGGTCGCGCCCGCCAGAGGGCGTTTTGCCCGGCCACACCCACGGCTACCACAAAATACTCTACGTGGTAGATGGCTCAATCAAGTTTGATTTCCCCACCCGTCAGGAAACCTTTAATCTAAAGGCCGGCGACCGGCTGGAGCTGCCCGCCGGAATTAGACACACGGCCACAGTTGGAGGCGATGGGGTATCCTGTTTGGAAGCGCATATTTACTAAATGCCAAAATAATATAAACAACGAGGAGGGCTGCCGGGATGACAACTATTGATGCATCCTCTGGTTATCATTTAACCATTCGCGATTTTCCCGAAGACGAACGTCCACGGGAGCGATTGCAGCAATTTGGCGCTGCTGCGTTGTCAAATGCAGAGTTGCTGGCTATTTTGCTGCGGGTTGGCTCTCCCGGAGAAAATGTGGTAACCCTCAGTACCCGGCTGCTCAAAGAATTTGGCGGACTGCCCGGCCTGGCCAGAGCCAGCTACAACGACCTGGAAAACGTTAAAGGAGTCAGCATGGCCAAAATTGCCCAGCTTAAGGCCGCGCTAGAGTTGGGCCGCCGGCTGCTGTTGAGCGCGCCAGATGCGCGTCCTCAAATTACCTGTCCAAACGATGCAGCTAACTTTTTGATGTTAGAGATGAGTCCTCTGGAGCAGGAAAATTTACGCACCATCTTGCTGGATACCAAAAACCGGGTGCTGGCCAGCCCTACCGTTTATATTGGCAATGTCAACGCCTCTA
>CAZAPG010000015.1:14899-127903 GCA_964486935.1 uncultured Caldilineaceae bacterium
TCTATCATTCGCGTTTCAGAAATATTTCGTGATGCCGTTAGAGAAAATGCCGTAGCCATAATTGTGGCCCACAACCATCCCTCCGGCGACCCTACGCCCTCGCCAGAAGATGTGCAGGTGACGCGCTCGATTGTAAAAGCCGGCCAGCTATTAGGCATTGACGTGCTGGACCACGTGGTTATTGGTCATCACCGGTTTGTCAGCCTCAAAGAGCGGGGGTTAGGGTTTGATTAAGCCACCAGGCCTCACAAAAATCACCCGCCGGGCATCGTTTTACAGCAGCGATGCCCTTGTTATTTGCAAAAGGTTATCTGCGCCGTATTTTGCAAATTAAATGCAGGGTGTTATACTTTTGGCCGGTGGTCAGGAACAATTTTTGTCAAAGTTCCCTTACTCTAAAAATTTTTACCCGGGTTGCGGCAAAAGAAAGGAACTTTATGGCTTCATTGAAAAACGGCAACAATTCTGGTAGCAACCGTACCATGAATCCGATTGCCTGGCGCATTGAACAAATGAATGAACGCGTGCGCTCCGCCAAGGAACAGGACCTGTACCTGTACCTTCAGGCCGCCGATGAAGTAGACGGAGCTTACGTAACCATTAATGGGCGCAAAATGTTGCAGTTTGCCTCTTACGCTTATCTGAACCTGCTGGGACATCCAAAAATTCAGGCCGCCGCCAGAGCAGCCCTGGATGAATTTGGCCCCGGTACGCACGGCGTTCGGGTGCTGGCCGGCACCACCCGGCTGCACGTAGAGCTGGAAAAAAGAATCGCCACATTCAAAAAAACCGAAGACGCGATGGTTCTATCCAGCGGCTACGTAACCAACCTGGGCACCATTGCCGCTTTGCTGGGCCGTAACGATGTGGTTATTTCCGACAAGCTAAACCACGCCAGTATTGTAGACGGCTGCCTGTTGTCTCGCTCCAAATTTGTCCGCTTTGAACACAATGATATGGAAGCCCTGGAAAAGGCGCTGATTGAAGCGCCCAAACGTTCCGGCAAACTGGTCGTAGTTGATGCTGTATTCAGTATGGATGGCGATATCATTAACCTGCCAGAAGTAGTGCGCCTTTGCCGTAAACATCACGCCATGCTCATGGTCGACGAAGCCCACTCGGTGGGGGTGCTTGGTGAAACGGGCCATGGCATTATTGAGCATTTTGGCCTTGATGAAGATGCGGTTGATATTAAAATGGGCACCCTCAGCAAAACCATTCCGGCGGTGGGCGGCTACGTGGCCGGACGGTCGGACCTGATTACCTATCTAAAACACACCACTCGCGCCTTTGTGTTTTCTGCCGCCTTGCCTCCCCCGGCTGTGGGCGCGGCCATTGCCTCGTTTGATGTTATTGAACAGGAGCCGGAACGAGTCAAAAAGTTGCAAAGCAACGTTAATTATTTTATTAAAGGACTCCAGGAGCGTGGCTTTGACACCCTTAACAGCGAAACGCCCATTGTGCCCATTATTGCCGGCGACGACGAACGCGCCTGGATGATGGCCAAACTCTCTCAGGAGCAAGATATTTTTGTGCTGCCGATTGTCTCTCCGGCTGTGCCGGCGGGTACCAGCCGCTTGCGGGCCAACGTCACCGTGGGACACTCGCTTGATGAAATTGAACGGGCCATGGATATTTTTGAGGCCGCCGGTAAAGCTGTAGGCGTGTTGCCGTCTTAAATTCAAGCTGTTTCTGGTTTGGTAACTGCAAAAGGCCGTTGGTCGTGCTGGGGCATCACCAAACGGCCTTATTGTTTGGCGAGGCAAAAGCGCTGTGTCGCACCAACTAAAGGTCATCCTAAACCCGCGCGGGGGAGGGCTGAACCGGCAGGCAAAAATTGACCTGATTGAAAAAGGGCTGCAAGGCGCCGGCCTGTCCTATGAGCTGGAGCTGACCCGCTACCGCCGCCACGCTCTGGAGCTGGCCAAAGAAGCCGCCTTGGCCCACTGGCCGGTGGTGGTGGCCGCCGGCGGCGATGGCACCATTAACGAAGTGGTCAACGGCTTAATGCAGGCCGCCAACCAGGCCCCGCTGCCCCGGCTGGGTATCATCCCCTTTGGCTCGGCCAATGACCTGGCCGACATCCTGAGCCTGCCGCGCAATATTACCCTGGCCTGCCGGCGCATTGCCGCCGGTAATACCCGGTTAATTGATGTTTGCCGGGTTAATGACTACTATTTTGTGAACAACTCGGCCATGGGCCTGGAATCTATGGTGACGTTACAGCAAGACCAGATGCGCCGCCTCAAGGGTAATTTGCGGTACATTGTGGCTGCCCTCAAAAGCATTATTCAGGCCAGTTCTTGGCAGGTGCGGCTGGAGTGGGACCACGGCATTTTTGAAGGCCCGCTGACCCTGGTCTCGGTTGGCAACAGCCGGCGCACGGGCGGCGCATTTTTTATGACCCCCCGGGCCGAGCCGGATGACGGCCTGCTTGATTTTATTTATGCCTTTCAGATGAGTCGCTGGCAAATGCTAAAGTTACTGCCCCAAACCTTTAGCGGCAAACACGTACACCACCCGCTGGTAACGTATTTACAGACCACCTCGCTCTGCCTGACGGTTTCTCCGCCCACTCCCATTCAGGCCGATGGCGAAATCATCGACCAAAACGCCACCGAGATTCGCTACCAGATTTATCACAAAAAACTCCCCGTCATCGTTTAGCCCGGAGTTGGCCTCTTGACTCTTTTGCCGCAGTGGTTACTTAAATTTGGCTTCCACCTGCTTTATCACCAACTGGCCTGGACTTATGATTGGGTTGCCTGGGGGGTGTCATTTGGGCAGTGGGCCGCCTGGCGGCGGCTGGCTCTGCATTATATGCGGCCTGGCCCAATTTTAGAACTGGCATACGGCACCGGCGGCCTGTTTGCCGATATGCTCGACGCCGGCTACCGGCCCGCCGGCATCGACCGCTCGCCCTATATGGCCCGGCTGGCCAAACATCGCCTGGCCAAAAAACAATATCCCGCCCCGTTAAGTCGCGCCACAGCCCAGGCGCTGCCCTTTCCCTCCGGCTGTTTTGCCACGATTGTGGCTACCTTTCCCACCAACTACATTTTTGACCATTCCACCCTGGCCGAGGCGCGTCGCGTGCTAAAACCGGCGGGCCGGCTGATTATTGTGGTAGAAGGCCAACTGCGCGGCCCCTGGCCGCTGCGCCCATTGATTGACTGGCTCTACAAAATTACCGACCAGCACAACTTCCCGGCCATCAACCCGTTGCCTTTATTTGAGCAGCACAACTTTACCGCCCGCTGGCAAATAGCCGAGCATGAGGGCGTGTCGGCCAAATTATTAATTGCAGATAAACGCTAACATTTGCCCGGTTGCCCCATTTTCTGATATATTGCTGCTCGTGGTATAATGCTTCACCCCCGTTAGAAACTTCGTCTGGCGGGGGCTTGTGTTGATTATTTGTGCGGGAAAGGATGGCATTTGCATTTTGACCGAAATCACCAATCCGTATCGTCCCGGCGAGCCGGTTGCCGACCCGGCTATGCTTTTTGGCCGGCAAGAGGCCGCCGACTGGATCGATTTACAGGTCAACAGCAACCACCAAAGCCTGGTGCTGAGCGCCGCGCCGCTCATTGGTAAAACCTCGTTTTTGCGACACGCCGGCGCGCTGCAAAATGTTTACGCAGTCCACTTACACCTGTCGCTCTCAAGTCCGGCAGAGCCGCCGGATAAGCAAACAGATACGCAAACCCTCACCACCGTTTTGCATGCCGCAATCGACCAGCTAAAACCCCAACTGGAGCGGCTGAACCTGCTTGACCCGCGCGCCTCCCGAACCGCCCTGCAAACCGCCTCGGCTCTGCGAGAACTGTTTACCCAGGCAAACCAAAAGTTACCGCCCGAACAGCAACTTATTCTTTACGTTGATGACCTGCACGCCCTGATAACAGATGACATGGCCCTAGTCGCCGGATTTCTGACCGGCCTCATGCCCCTGCTCGATGAGTGTCCCCGGCTATATCTGGTTTTTGCCGTCAACCAGAACAAACTGCGCCAAATTCACCACCCGCTTCTCGATGGCGCCCCCACCTTTAATTTGGGGCCGTTGCCGCTCGACGCTTCCATCAATATGATAACCCTGCCGGTTAAAGAGATGCTCCATTTTGATTACGGCGTTACCAAACGCATCGCCGAAGTCAACTCGCACCATCCCTACTACCTCACCCTGTTTTGCCACACCCTGCTCAACCGGCAGGTACACGATGGCTGGGTCAACCAGCGAGATTTTGACGCTACTCTCTCGGAAATTCTCTACTCGCCCATTGAACCTTTCACCCAAATTTGGGAAGAGTCCGACTGGGCCGAACGCGCTGTGCTGGCCGGCATGGCCGCCATTCAGGGCGCGCACGGACCCATCACCGGCCAGGAAGTTTTGCGCTTTTTGCAGCGCCAGAGCAAAGCCGTTATGCCCGAAGTTGTAACCGGCGCGCTGAACACCCTCACCGAGCGGGGCGTGCTGGTGCCGATGGGCGCGGTCAGCTACCGCTTTCACGTAGACCTGCTCCGCTTCTGGTTACGAGAACACACGACCCCGGCCCAGGTGGTGTCGCAGGTTAACTGGAGCCGCAGCGCCGCCCAAATCAGAGCCATGCAAGAGCAGGCCCTGGCCGCCGCCGGGCTGCCGGGTCGGCGTTCTGCCGTACCCGCCGGCGCAACCCGCCCCCGGCGGCGCTGGCTGTGGCCGGTTATTATTATTGCCGTTTTAGCCTGCATTTTTTTAACCGCCGGCAGCGCCTTTGCCGCCCGCTTTCTGGGTTTACCGATTGCCTTTTTAACCCCGCCCACGCCAACCGCCACCCCCACCGCCACGCCCAGAACCGGGCAAGATGTTGCGCCTCTGAGTGAGTCGACTCAAACCGCCCCGGAATCAGCCCAACCCACGCCAACAGCCACCCCCACGCCGCCGCTGGTGGTGGCCCGCCCGTTGCCCTCTATTACCTACATGGGCCGCGAGGTAGACCAAAACTGGCGCATATTTGTAATGAACGCCGATGGCTCCGACCCCCAACCCGTTACCCTGGAAGATGGCGACGATGCCGCCCCGGTCTGGTCGCCCAACGGCCAAAAAATTGCCTTTGTCTCGCGGCGCGATGGCAACCGGGAAATTTACGTGGTCGATTCTGACGGCCAGAATCTGGCCAACGTGACCCGCCACCCCGCCGACGATTGGACCCCGGCCTGGTCGCCCGACGGCAGCCGGCTGGCCTTTTCTTCTTTTAGAGCCGGAAGCTGGGAAATTTTTGTGATGGATACCGCCTGCCTGAACCAGCCCGAAACCTGCCCCGATAACCTGATCCAAATAACCACCAACGGCAACGGCAACCTCTCGCCGGTCTGGTCGCCCGATGGCGCCCGCTTTGCTTTTAACAGCAAGGCCAACGGCAACTGGGATATTTACACCATGAATGTTGACGGCGCCGACATCCGGCAGGTAACGACCGACCCGGAAAACGACCTGGCCCCGGCCTGGTCGCCCGATGGAACCCGAATTGCCTTTGAGTCCAGCCGCGACGGCAATGTGGAAATTTACGTGGTTGACGCCAACGGCGGCGTTGTCCAAAACGTAACCAACTTTCCTCTGGCCAACGACCACGGCCCCACCTGGTCGCCCGACGGGCAGCAAATTATCTTTTACTCTAACCGCGAGGGCAATTGGGATATTTTTGTAACCACGCTCGATGGCCAGCGAGTCATCAACCTCACCCAAACCCCCGCCCGCGATGAGCAAACCCCGGCCTGGCGACCTTGAGGTTTGGGTTGCGGGTTGCGGGTTAAATTGTCGCCATGCCTTTGTTTACCCCATTTAAACACTGGTTGCCGGTAATTGCCATTTTGCTGCTGGCCCTGGCGTTGCGCGTGGCCGCCATTGACGGTATTCCGGCGGGCCTCTCTCACGATGAAGCCTACAACGGCGTGACGGCCATCCAGACGCTTGAGGGCGATTACCGTATTTTTTACGAGATTAACAAAGGCATCGAACCGCTCATTATCTACCTTGAGGCGGCGGCTTTTTATTTTTTTGGCGTCGGCCCGGTGCCGCTGCGGCTGGTTAACATATTTGCCGGCATGTTAACGGTGGCCCTGGTTTACCCGCTGGCTGCCCGGCTGTTCAATCGACGGGTGGCGCTGCTGGCTATGGCCGGCGTAGCCGTATCATTTTGGGCTGTGTTTGTCAGCCGGCTAACCCTGCGGGCCGTGCTGCTGCCGCCGCTGCTGCTGCTCACCCTTTACCTGTTCTGGCGCGGACTTAACCCTAAAAATCAATCGCCAAAAACCGGACTTCTCTTTTTTTCGCTGAGTGGTTTGGCCGCCGGGCTGACCATGTACACCTACCTTTCCAGCCGGTTTGTGCCGCTGATTATTGTGACCCTGTTTGGCTACCAGCTTCTGCGCCGCCAGATTAACCGCTGGCACTGGCTGGGCTTGCTGCTCCATTTGACCATTTGGGCGGCGGTATTTACCCCGCTAGCCGCTTATTTCTGGCAAAACAGCGCCAGTTTCACCCACCGTTCCGGCCAGGTAACGCATATTCCCCAGATACTGGAGGGCGATTTTCAGCCGGTGATTCGTGACACGCTGCGCACGCTGGGCATGTTCACCTTTACCGGCGATACCACCGACCGCTATAACCTGGATGGCCGCCCTGTATTTGATTGGCTAAACGGGTTGCTGTTTTACGCGGGGGTGGGGCTGGTGGGGTGGCGATTGCTGCGCTCGCCCAAAATCTCCGGGCCGGAGGCGTTGTTGGCAAGCGCAATCTTTTTTATGCTCCTGCCCGATTTCATCACCGATGACAGCCCTCACTTTTTGCGAACCATAGGGGCAATGCCGTTTGTTTACATTATTTGGGCATTGGGGGTGGTTTTTGGTTTCTCCCTGGCGGGGAGAGGCGGATTTCTGGCTCATCGCCTGGTTGCGCCCCTGGCCATCACTCTGCTGCTGGCCTTTACGGCCCTGCATACCGGCTACGATTATTTTGGGCGCTGGGCCAACGCTCCCAACGGACGGTATATCTACGGCGCTGATATCGCTGAACTGGCCCAATACCTCAAAGCCAACTACGGCCAAAATTTAACTGTCATTTCAGCCGAGTATTATCGGGATTTGGACCCGTTTCGCTTGCGGTTGCATTTTCAGGGAGACCCGCCCTTTGTCATCTGGTTTGACGGGCAGCAAACGCTGGCCTTTCCGCCGCCGGAGAGTAATCTATCGCCGCGTTACGCCTTTGCCGGCTCGGCCCCGCCCGCCGCAGCCTGGACTCCATTTTTGCAGCCCATCCCGGCAGAATCGGGTCGAGAATACACCCTTTACCGGCTGGCCGATGAGTCGCCCTTTGACCGGCTGGCCGAAACCATGAGTCGATTGGGTGTGGTTGTCAATAATGATTTGGTGATTTTGGGGTATCAAATTGATGGAAATTTTAACAGCCGGGGGAAATTTCAGGTATTGTTGGGCTGGCAGGCCCTGCGCGCGCTGCCGCCCGGCACCGATTACACTTTTTTGGTAACAATGAAGGACGATTCTGGCCGCACCTGGCTGCAAGTGGATGGCAACGGTTACACCCCTGCCGACTGGCAGCCGGGCGTGCAGGCCCTGCAACTGCTTACCTTCCGGTTGCCGGCTGATTTGCCGCCCGGAGCCTATCACCTGGGGTTAGCGGTTGTTGACCGTCGCCGGGGCCAGGCGCTGCCAACGGCGACCGGGGCAGGTGAAATTTCGCTGGGGAGAGTCATCATTGACGCAGCGTTGAGCCAGTAGCCAGGCTCTACCCCATTAATTCTTCAGCGTAGACCACTAATGTGGGTGATTTTGTTTGTCTGAACAGGTTATCTTCTGCTAACTCCAGCTGCTATATTTGAGCGCCGGTATCGCCCAACCGGGTGGAATCTTCGGGCCGGGAGTTGCCCAATTGAGTTATCAACAACACAACGCTCACTGGCCCCAAACCGATGGTACTATGTAAAGATAGCCCTCTTTGCCTTTAAAAATCACCCAGGTTAGTGTGTCCAGTAAATTCTTAACGCGATATGCTATGTTTGTGAAAGAACCCTTGCCAAATAATAAATGACCAGAAAGGATGATTTTCTTGATTGACATCGACTATCCGCAGCGTCACCAGGCATTTCTAAAATCAGACCGTCCCCACGTTTTGATGATCACCAACCACGGCATTCACCAGTGGCAGGTTATCCCCGGCCTGCCGGATACGGGCGGGCAGAATGTGTTTGTTAACCAATTTACCCAAACGCTGGTCGATTTGGGCTTTAAAGTGACTATTGCCAACCGGGGCGGTTATGCCCACCCCAATACCGGCGAGTGGCGGGGCGGCCTGCGCTACAAAGACGCCCACCAGCGCATTATCTATTTGCAAGATAACTTCAACCAGTTTGTGCGTAAAGAAGATATGGCCGAGCATATCCCGGCGCTGCTCAACTACCTTGATGATTTTTTGACGAATGAGCAAGCCGACATTAACCTGATAATCTCCCACTATTGGGACGCAGCCAAACTGGGCGCCGATTATAATCAGCAGCGCCGGCAGCCGGTCAAACACATCTGGGCGCCGCACTCGCTGGGGGCTATCAAAAAGCGCAATGTTGCCAAAGAGCGTTGGGCAGAACTGCGCATCGACGAGCGCATTGAAATTGAACGCAGCCTAATCAGCCAGTTCGACGGTTACGCGGCCACCTCCTCGGCTATCAGGGAATCGCTGCAAAATGATTACGGCTGCTCCGAGAGCGAAATCATCTTTCTGCCGCCAAGCATTGATACCGACCGCTATCACCCCCGCGCCATCAGCAACGACCACCGCGTGTGGGATTTTTTGTGCCAACACTCCGGGCTATCGGTTGAGGAAATCAGGCGATGCAAAATTGTCACCGAAATTAGCCGCACCGATACCACCAAGCGCAAAGATGTGCTCATCAAAGCCTTTGCCCTGGCGCATCAAGAAATCCCCAACAGTTTTCTGGTGGTTTCTATTGACGCCAACGAGGAAGAGCTGGCGCAAGAGCTAAAAAATTTAATTGATGAGCACGACATCCAAAACCACACCGCCGTGGTGGGCTATGTGCGCGATATTTTGCCCAACATTTACGCCATTACCGATGTGTACTGCACGCCCTCCATTATGGAAGGTTTTGGCATGTCGGCGCAAGAGGCCGCCGCCACCAGGGTGGCCGTTGTTGCCAGCAACAAAGTGCCCTTTGTTACCGAATATCTGCTTGACTCCCAGGTAGAGGAAATCGGGGTTGCCAACAACGGGCATCCGCTGCGGCAGGGTAGGGGAGCTATTGTGGCGCCCGCCGATGAGGTGGATGGCTTTGCCCAGGCCCTCAGCCGGCTGCTGGCCGATGACTCGCTGCGCGAGCAAATGGCAGAAAATGCCTACAACATTACCATTCCCCGCTTTACCTGGAATAGAATGGTGAGCCGCTTTTTAGACGAGATTGATGTAGCGCCAAATTAAATAGTTGCAGGTGACAGCCTATGAGCCAACAACTTACCCGCCGGGCGTTGCAAAAAATTTTGCAAAATCATGATATTGGGCAGCTTTCCGTCTTGGAAATTACCCGGCTCTTTCAAAGCGAAGCCGGCCTGGCCGAGTACGCGCCCGATGGCGTGTGTCAAATTGACCCCCGTACCGGCGACCGGGTTGTGTATAACTCGGCGCGGGCGCGCCGGCCTCACGATAACCGCCTGGAAAAACCCGCTGCTGCGGAAGTCAACAACAACCAACCCTGCCTGATTTGTCAGGGTAAAACCACCGGCGTGCTGGATGCGGCCAATCTCAGCCAGGGTTTTACGTTTATCAATAAAAATCTCTTTCCGGTGCTGTATCCGGCGGCAACCCATCCCGAGGCCGCCGGCAGCCCGGCCAATCCGGGCCAGATAGCGGCCAGGGGTTTTCATTTTTTGCAGTGGACATCCTCGCTGCACCACAACGACTGGCACAACATGCCCCAACCCGACCGGGTGGTGGTAATGAAGCGGCTGGCTGCCCTGGAAAAGAAACTTCTGGTGGACGCCGCCGCCGAAGCTGCCCTCTCGCCGCCCTGGGGTGATGATGCCTACCGCTCTGGCTTTGTGTCGATTATCAAAAATTATGGGCATCTGGTGGGCGGCTCGCTGGCGCATGGGCATCAGCAAATTGGCTTTAGCAACATTATGCCCCGCCGTTTTGGCGATAACCGGCGTTTTGAGATGGAGCGCGGCGAAACGTTTGCCGATTACATGCTGCATCAAAACCCCGCCAACCTGGTGATTAAAGATTATGGGCCGGCCACATTGCTGACGCCCTATTTTATGCGCCGCCCATTTGACATGCTGCTGCTTTTGAGGAACACTAAAAGGCGCTATCTGCACCAGTTGTCGGATGAGGAGATAAAAGCTGTGGCCGACGGCTGGCGCGACGCCATCCGTTTTATGCGCTGGATAATGCCCCAATGGGGCCGGGAGATTGCTTACAACATCATTACCAACAGCGGGCCGGGGGCCGGCCTTTATTTTGAATTTTTGCCCTACACCCAGGAAATGGGCGGCTTTGAACAACTGGGCCTGTTTGTGTGTCAGGCAAATCCACAAGATAGCGCCGCCCAAATTCGAAAGTTTTTAGCAGAAAGCAAGCCGTGAGAAGGAGGTATTATGACTGACAACAATCGCTGGTTATTGGTTTCAGATGTAGACGACACATTACTGGGTAACAACCAGGCTTTGGCAGATTTAGCCAAAGCTTTTTTAGAGAATAATGACCATTTGGTGGTGGCCTATAATTCCAGCCGGCCCTGCGCCAGCCTGCGCCACACCCTGCAAGAAAACCCCGTTTTGCCCACGCCCGATTTTCTGATTGGGGCCATGGGCACCGAAATTCAGCGGGGCGAGTCGGGCCAGCCCTTAACCAATTATACCCAATATCTGGGCCAGAACTGGCAGCGAGACCATATTGCCGAACTGGCGAAAGATTTGGGCCTTCAGCCGCACCCCGACGAGTACCAAACCCCCCTCAAGGCCAGCTACGATGCGCCCGACCGGAAAACCTACCGCCGCGTCGTCAATCGGCTGGAAGAGGCGGGCTTAAAGGCCAAGGTTATCTACTCTGGCGAGACAAATTTGGATATCATCCCCGCCCAGGCCGGCAAGGGCAACGTTATCAAATATTTGCGCCAACGGCTGGAAATTGAGGCCGACCATGTGGCCGTAGCCGGAGACTCCGGCAATGATTTGGAAATGTTTGTAGCCCCCTACCGGGGCATTGTGGTAGGCAACGCCGACGCCGACCTGAAAGCCAAAGAAGGTGATCACGTTTACCATGCTGATGCAGCACACGCCGCCGGTGTGCTAGAAGGGTTGCGCTATTGGCAGGTATTAGTGTAACATATAATCTGGGTAAGTCAGGAGGCAGAACCATGTTACAACAATCAAAAGCTATTTTAATGATGTCTGTACACGGCTATGTGGGCGCCGAGCCGGAACTGGGCAAACCCGATACCGGAGGCCAGGTAGTGTACGTGCTGGAGTTAGCCAAACGCTTTAGCCGGCTGGGCTATCAGGTTGACCTGATTACCCGGCGTTTTGAAGAGCAGCCCGAATTTGACGAGGTCAACGAGAACTTTCGGGTGTGGCGCGTCCCCTTTGGCGGCAAAGAGTTTATTCGCAAAGAGGACATGCACGACTATTTGGGCGATTTTGTCACCAACTGTTTGGCCGCCTTTCGCAATCGGGGCCGGCAGTATGGTATAGTTTACTCTCACTACTGGGATGCCGGCTGGGCCGGCCAAAAAATTGCCGAAGAGCTGGGCATTCCTCACGTGCACACGCCGCACTCGTTGGGCTGGTGGAAACGGCACAATATGGGCGAGGATATGAGCGAAAAGGAGATGGAAAAGAAATACCGCTTTGAAGAGCGGATTCGCACCGAGTTTCTGGTTTACAGAAACTGCGACCATATCATTGCCACCACCGAGCCTCAAACCGAGTTGCTGCAAAAACATTACGACGTGCTGGAGCGGCAGATAACCGTAGTGCCGCCCGGCATGGACGAGAATCGCTTCTCGCCGGTGCGGCAAGAGGAGTGGGAAGATTTACAGCGGCGCTACAAAATGCGCGGCCATGATGTGTTTACGGTGGGCAGAATGGCCACCAACAAGGGTTACGACTTGCTGATTAAAGCCATTCCAACCCTGGTAGAGCTGATGCCCGATGCGCGGCTGGTAGCGGCCATTGGCAGCGATGAGTCTAAACAGGACGACGAGGGCGTGGCCGAGTTAAAAACTCTGGCCGAAGAGTTAGGCGTTGCCGACAAGATAGTTTGGAAAAAATATATTCCCGATGAAGACTTACCCAACTACTATCGCGCCGCCGGCGTATTTGCTCTCTGCTCTCGCTACGAGCCGTTTGGCATGACTGCCATCGAGGCCATGGCCTGCGGTACTTCTACTGTAGTTACCGTGCATGGGGGTCTGTTTGAATTGATTGATTTTGGCCGTCAGGCTCTGTACGCCGACCCGTTTCGGCCTGTGGAGTATGGCGCCATGCTGGCCCTGCCTATGCTCTATCCCCGGCTGGCGCACGAGCTATCGGTGGAAGGGTCTCGCTTTGCCCGGCGGCACTTTGGCTGGACCGGCATTGCCAAACGTATTCTCAACATCTTTGAGCGGGTTCAAACCGTGCGGCTGGAGGAGCAACTGGTTTAAAAAAGCGCAATTCTTTGCGAAACAAAAATCACCACAGTCAGTATAATCAGCAATACAGACCATAGCATAATGGCCAGCCGGGTGGCTCTTTCTGCCTTTTTTTCTTCCCACCACTGCCGGGGGCGAATGCCCTGCGCCAGAAAGGTTGTTACCCCGGCCAGGTTGACACAAATCAGGTTTGTGACCAGCAACAACAGCGCGCCTGCCGCCTCGGGCCAATGGCCAGAACCCAGCAGCAAACCAAAGGCAACCAGGGGTGGCAGCAGGGCTACGGCTACCATCACCCCAATCAGGGCAGTGGAGATGCCGCTGGTAAAGGCCAGCACGCCGGCGCTGCCCGAAGCCAGGGCCAGCACAATATCAGAGAAGCCCACGCCGGTTCGGGCAGAAATTTCAGAAACCGTGGGGTCAACATTAAAAAAGTAGCCCACAGTAATTGAAAGTCCCAGGGCAATTGCCACGCCGGAGAGGCTGGTTTTAAGGGCGTTGCGCCCCAACTCAAAATCTCCCAGGGTGGTGGCCAGCGCCAGGGCAACGTTGGGGCCTAGCAGCGGAGCAATGACCATGGCCCCAATGACCACCGCCACATTATCGCGCAGCAGCCCCACCGCCGCCACAATAGAAGACAGCGTCACCATAGCGGTATAGGTGGCTGTTAGTTTGGTGCTGTCCACAATATCCGCGTACAACTCTTCCCGGCTGATGCGGCTGACGTTTTGCCCGGTTTCTTCAGCCGGTTGCGGCTCGGCCAGGTCGGTTTGATTATTCTCTTCTTTCTGGTCAATGCGCGGAATAGTGGCCTCTACGGGCAGCATGACCACTCTGAAGCCCTCCATGCCGCCAAATTTTTCTTCCAGCAGGTCAAGAATTTGTTCGGTTTGTTCGGCGGAGAGCAGCATTTTGATGAGCAGCCCCGCCTCAGAGGTGTCTTCTTGCCAAAAGCCGATGACCGATTTGTCTTCGATGAGTTCTCTGACGGTTTGGCTGTTGGTTTCGGGCAGGATTACTTCCAGCAAGCGAAGGGGCATTGAGATGGCTCCTGGCCTTAATGGGGGGAAGATTGTTCGGCGGCGCGCTGGCGGCCAAGAGGCAACTCAATCCAAAAGGTGCTGCCCTGGCCGGGCGTGCTTTCAACGCCGACGCGCCCGCCGTGAGCCTCGACCACGGCTTTAACCAGATACAGGCCCAGGCCGGTGCCCGGCGTTTGGCGGGCCAGCCGGTTGTCAACCCGATGAAAGCGGTCAAAGATGCGCTCCTGGTCTGCCGGGGGAATACCGATGCCTTCATCGCGCACGTAAATGCGCGTACTGTCGGGGGTTTCTACCCGGCCTTCTACCCGAATTTGGCCGCCGTCGGGGCTATATTTAATGGCGTTGCCTATCAGGTTGGTCATGACCTCGCGCAGCCGTTCATAATCGGCCTGAATAGGGGGGAAATCGTCGGGAAAGTCAACAATAAATGAGTGTTTGTGGGTAGTGGTTTTGAGTTTTTCTACCGCCGTTTTGGCCATGTCTGCTAAATTTAAATAGCTGAGTTTGAGCTTGAATCCCCCGGCCTGCAAGCGGCTGGCTTCGAGCAGGTTGGTAATGAGGCGGTCCAGCCGGTCGGCTTCTTCTTCGATGACGGCCAGGCCCTCGCGCAATGTTTTTTCATCCCAGTCGGCGTCTTCGCGGGCCAGGGTGCCGGCGTAGCCCTTGATTATGCTGACCGGCGTTTTCAACTCGTGCGAGATAACCGAGAGCAGCGTTTGCTTTAACTCTTCGGCCTCTTGAATGCGAGTCATATCCCTGACGTTGGCAATGTATTGGGTAATTTCGTTATCTTCGTTGAGTTGGGGCGAGTAGTTGATAGACAGGGTGATGGCCAGGCCATCGGCCCGGCGATGAATACCCTCGGCATAAAATTCGCCTTCTTTGGGATGAAAGATTCTGGCCCCCTGCTTGGTTTCTAAATGGAGTATCTCGTAGCAGGGGCGGCCAATAGCCTTTTCGGCGGGAATGCCGGTCATGTTGGTCAGAGCGCGATTCCAGGTTTGGATAATGCGGTACGGGTTGATAATCATAACGCCATCGCCGCTGTTCTCGATAATAGCGTTGAGCCGTTCCCGCTCGGCGCTGACTTGCTGGTACAGCCGGGCATTGTGAACGGCAATGGCGGCCTGGTCGGCAAAGGCGCCCAGCACCTGGCGGTCGTTGGCGCTAAAGCCGGCCCCTCGCGTGCGGAAAATGAAAATGTAACCAATCGACTCTTGTCCAATTTCCATGGGCAGGGCCACCACCTGGCGCATCGAAATGCCGGCAGCTCTGGAGGCCAGCGCCAAACGCAGGGAGATTTCCTGGTTGTTGAGGGTTTGCTCTTCTTTTTCCAAATCACGCCAGAGGGGTTCAAACAGGGGCACGGCTTTAACGGGCAAGCCAATACTGGCGCGGGGAACCAGGCTGCCATCTTCGCGCCGGAGGGTGATGAGGCCGGACTGCCCGGCTAAAATCTCTACGGCGCTTTCCAGGGTCAACTTCAGCAGAGAAGATAAATCAAGCCGAGCATTCATGGCCCGGCTGATTTCTAGCAGGTATTCTCTTTGCCGTAGGCGAAAATCCGGCAGCATGAGTTTAAATTAAAAATTTTGCTAACTGACACACATTCCTTATCCTCTAATGGCCGAAAGAATAAAGAAAAGTGCGCCGCTGCCAATAGCAAAGGCCACTACCGAGAGCAACAGCCCAATGGCTACCAGAATAGGGGTGGGCGGCCCATCTGCGGCGGCCGCGCCGGCAGACTCATAGCCCATGGTAGCTGCCGGCCTTTCCGAAACTATGGTCGTGTCGGAATCCTCGTATTCCTCGTCCTCATCATACTCATCATCTTCGGTTTGGGGAATGGCGGCTTTTTGCTGCAAAGCCTCAATCAATGGGTTGGCTTGAGGCTCCAGGTTGCGCAGCGCTTCTCTGGCGGCCCGGTTGGTTTTGTTGATTTTAAGGACGTTTTCGTAGCAAATGCGTTTGTCGGCGGTGTCGGTGAGAACCTCGGCCAGACCCATCCAGGCATCTTCAGAGCGCGGCGTTTCTTGCAAAATTGCCTCAAAAATAAGCCGGGCCTGCTGCAAATTGCCCTGTTCAATTGCTTGTCGTCCGTCTTGAATGGTTGGCATAGGCGTCTACCTCTATTTTACATAATCTTAAAATATTGTAACACAACCTGACCGTTTTGTACAGACCTTTGAGAGAAGTTATCATCCGGCTGCCGGCTGCGCCCCAAACAATGGTGTATCTGGCACGTACCACGTAACGCAGAATGTGACTCAAAGCGAACCGTTATGGTAATCGAGTAACTATTTTTACGGGAGTGCGACAGTCCCTTTGCCTTCGGCGGCAATGCGGAGTGAAAAACTACAGTTTCACCTGCACTGCGCGCAGGCGCAAGTGTTCACTCCGCTACAACTCCACCAATTTTATTTTCAGAGGAGTGTGACCGAGCCTACGGCGCAGCGCCGAGAATGAAAATCAGGAACACAGAGAACGCAAAGATGACACAGAGCGACACAAAGTTTTTTAATATTTCTCTGTGTGGCTTTGTGAGGTCTCCGTGTAACTCTGCGTAATTTTGTTTTCAGAGGAGATTATACCACAAAGTAAAAATTTGTTACTGAGATATTTGTCCTTATAAGTCTACTTCGTGGTGACCGGTCAGGAGCGCCACTTTGTTGTTATCATTAAGCCGGCTTAACTCTTGCAAAAAATCCTGGGCTTCGGCCTCATTGCGTAGTTCTATGCCGTAAACCAGTTCGGTGAGCAAGCCGGCCTGAACGCTCTCGACGGCAATCAGGTTGTAGCGGGTCAGGTAACGGTCAAACACCCGCTCAAACAGGGCTTCGGGCCGCATATCTGCCGGCAGCCTGATTTTTAGCACCTGCTCCCGCACGTCTTTGGCAAACATGTTCAGGTTGACCAGGCCCCACAAAATAAAGCTGATGAGCAACGTAGCCACAATGGCCACCAGATAAAAGCGGGTGCCGCTGGCCATGCCAACCGCCATGGCAAAAAAGATGTAACCTACATCGCGGGTGTCTTTGATGGCATTGCGAAAGCGGATAATCGAGAGCGCGCCCACCAGCGAAAAGGCCCGCGCTATGTTAGAGCCAATGACAAGCATGATTACCGAAACCACCATGCTCATCAAAATAAGGGTGTGAACGTAAGATTGGGTGTACGAGACGCCCCGGTAAGTGATTTTGTAAGTATAGGCAATAACTAACGACAACAAAAAGCTGAGGGTGGTGGAGAAGATAATATCGCTGGTGTTGAAAACGTCGGTGTTATCTTGCAAGGCTGAGAAAAATTGATTCAGTATGTCCATAGTTTAAACCTCAGTATGTGATTCTTTGGGTTTGCATAAGCGCCTTGGATTGCTCCAAAGCGGCGCAATATTTGCTAACTCGTCGCAGGGTAAAGCGGTATTTGCCAATAATTTCTGTAAGCCAGTAGGGCACCCGATAATTTACCTTGATTTCCATAATGCACCATTCGGGCGGCATAAAATATTGATTTTGGGCGTAGCCCGTTGATAACAGGGTTAAATCGTGCGCGCGGCCTTTCAGGTTGGTGTCAAAGGTAATTCGCAGCCCGGCGTCAATTTCGCTGCCTTCAAATGCCTGGCGGTCGTAACTAACCACGCAGGCCGGTTGAAGTTGCAGCGTTGCTTGCAGATATCTAATCTCGCTGAGGGTGTCCTTATCGGTATCCGACAGTTTTTCTTCGCCGGCTACAGGTTCGCCAAAACTGCACAAGGCCTCGGCCTGGCTGTAGGGAATGTAAACCCGCTTTTTTTGCAGGGTTTTGTTAATCCGCTGTTTGATTTCGGCAAAGCACAGGGTATCGGGCGTAACCTGGTGATTGCCGTATATCCGAATGCGCACTTTACGCCGAAATTTGTGCCCCTCAATTTTATCCCAATAGGCTTTGTAATCCTGGGTATCGTAGTACAGGCTGGTAATGGTGTAACGCCCGTCATCATCGCCCTCAGTATCAGGCGTCAGGTAGTTGGGCAATGTTTCTAAAAATTGCTCCCGCTGCTGCCAGGTGATGACATATTTAAGTTCGTAGCGATTAAAGTATTTGATTCTCATGGTAAAAATTGTTGAACCGGTTGTTGCTGCGGGTCATCCGCGCCGGGTGAGCCGTGCAGGTTGGCGCTGGCTCGCCAGTTTTTAGGGTCGTTTGGGTCGCCATTGGGGTTGACCAGCACCAGCGAGTCGCCCCGGCCATCGGGGCTGATGGGCCAGCCGTTTGTATCGCTGTAACTGACCGAGACGATGGGGCGGCCTTGCGAGTCCTTTATGGTAATTGTCTCGCCCGCATTTGATAGTCGCTGCCGGTAGACCCCTCCAATTTTAACATCAGGATAGCGTTCTGCAAAAGCGACCGGGTCATTCGCCAGCACCAAAAATTCTCCGGGTGGCAGGGGGGTTGTCACCGCCGGAAAGGTAAAATCTATCCCTTCAAACCAACTGTTTGACAGGTCAACCTCGGTTTCGCCCACATTTTTTAGCTCGATAAACTCATATTCATTTCCCCCTCTGGGATTATACATAATTTCTGTAATGCGCAATTTTTGGTTGGCAACAGCAACGCTAAAGTTGGCCTGGTTAAGCGCGCTCCACTGCCGGTTGCTGAACAGGCGCGCCTTGATGCGGGTAGTATCGGTGATAATTACCGGCCCGCGATACAGGTGGGCGCTGGCCGACACTTGCCCCGTGCCGGCCATTCTGGGGTCGTTACCGTTGGTGGTGTAATAGATAGCGCCACCCTGGGGTTGGGTAGCTTGCATTGTTAGCTCAAAACCCGGTTCGACAACCCCTCCGGCCTGATTGAAAAGGGGCGGGTCAACGGCGGGATAGTACCCGGCCTGGCGGGTTAACTCAATTAATCGGGCGGCGTTGCCATCCATTTGCCTCAACACCTCGTCGCGGGCTTTGAACCAATCGGCCTGGGTGATGGGCCGGTCAAACCACACGTCGCCCCAGCGCGCCGATTCGGCGATAATGGCCTGCTCGATGGCGCCGTTAATTTTTAGCCAGCGCGCCTTGGCGTTGGCGTCGGCGAGCGCGCCGTTGTTGGCCAGGTGCAGGTACAGGCGGTCGGCAAATTCCATTTGAAAGTCGGCGTCCTGAATCAATAATTCAAACAGGGGTTTAATCAAATTGAGCCGGGCGCTGTCAATTTCGCCCAGCGTAATTTGCGCGCCATCGGCAAATGTTTCCTGGGCGTCCCACACCAAAAATTTGCCGTTGCCGTTGGGGTGCGAAATGGCGGCGTACCAGTTGTTTTGGGGCCAATCTTCGGTGCCGGCGTACCAGTTCAAAATGATGTAGTCGCAAAATTGCGCCGTATCCAGATAGGGCTTAATTGCGGCAACCTGCCGGGCAACGTCATCAGCCGGGCGCTCAAACAGGTTATCGGCCCGGCCCTGAACGGCAATGGAAACAAACAGCTCGTTGAGCGCGTCGCGCCACTCATTCGACTCGCGGCTCAGTGGTCCATCCTGATTGGCCACAAACCAGTCGGTTTCGGCCCCGCCCAGATACGCCGCCATAAACGCTTCGTCGGGCCGCTCGACCACGTTGTATAGCCCCCAATAGAGACCGTTGAGATACAGGTGTACAAAAATGCCGCGCGAGCCAACGCCCGACATTGCCAGTTGCGATTCGCGCATCCACTGGTCGCGGGTATAGGTGGTCTTTTCTCTGATGGGGCCAAGTCCGGCAAAACTGCGGTCTGAGCCGCTGCGCAGCACCAGCATATTGAACGCCTCTACCGGCGAGTCGGGAAAAAGCGGATAGCGCAGTTGGGTGGGGCCATATTCACCCCTGAAAACGAGCCGGAAGGAGTGCTTGGGTAAAAATTCTTTGCGACCCACCCCGCCGTGCATTCTGATGCCGGCGTTCACCTGAAACCCCTGAGCGCGGCCGGTGGGGTCAATTAGCTCTACCGAGGCGGGCCGCTCCCACTCGCGGCCCCGGTCTCTGGGGTGGGCGTAAAGGTCGGCAAAATCCTGAAGGTCCATCACAATCGACAGCGTGGGCAGCGATGTGAGACCCTCTCTTAGCCCGGTTTGATAGCGCGGGTCGTTGACCACCTGCGGGTCCATTTCATAATCGGCGGTTACGGGCGCGCCGGGTTTGAACTGCTTGAACTCCTCTTGATGCGTACCCCAGGTATTGGGGAAGCCGGGCGGGTTAGGGGGTTGAGCCAGAACCTGCTCTACAAACAGATAGCTGTGCGTAACCACTTCTGAGGGCAAATGGTTGGGTATGAAGGCCGCCGCCCGTACCAGGGAGGTGCCTGTTATTTGCAGCGGGCCGGTGTAAAGCTGGCCGTTGGCCTCGGTTGGCAGGCTGCCGTCCAGCGTGTAGCGGATGATAGCGCCGGGCGAATCGCTGCCAAGTTGCAGGCTGAAAGGGGCCTCAAACAGGCCGCGCGACATGCTGAACTGAACCGGCTGCGCCAGACCGCGCCAAACCC
Source organism: uncultured Caldilineaceae bacterium (assembly GCA_964486935.1). Lineage (GTDB taxonomy): Bacteria > Chloroflexota > Anaerolineae > 4572-78 > J111 > CAZAPG01. Next base: position 35,127 of record CAZAPG010000015.1, read on the forward strand.
GGGTAGTGTCGTTGGGCTGGCCGGGGGTGGGGTTGCCAAGATAAACCGGGGTAACGCCATCGTTCAGGCGGGCGAGAGAGACATTTCTGAGGTAAGGGGTGGGGGGCAGAGAGTCAACAAAGCGCTGGTCGAGGATGGAGTAGAGGCCAAGAAAGGAGCCGGCTTTGTTGAGCTTGAAGTTGGTGTGCAGGTAGGGAGCCGCGCGGTTTTTGCCGGAGGCAAAAATAACCAGATAATGGCCGGCGGGGAGGGTATGGTTGGGGAGGGGCCATTTTTGAGGCTGGTCTGGGTCATCAGACAGGGCAAAGGCGGCCAGATTGATGGGGTAGGGGTGGGGGTTGAAAAGTTCCAGCCAGTCGGGGGTGTCGCCATCCTCGTCGGTGAGGATGTTGCCGTTTGAGGCCATCACCTCGGTGATGAGGGGGTGGTTGGATGCGGGCAACGGCCATAACGTTGCGGCGACCCCTCCCAGCAGGGTTATCAAAATAATTATCCAAAAAAAGAATCTTTGCTTTTTCCGTAAAAGATAAAAACCCATTTACTGCCTGAGGACCTTGTGGTCCTAATCGCTTCTAAGAAACACGCTGTTTCTGGCCCAATGAAGACCTCAAAGGTTTCAAAAACCTTTGAGGTCTGGAGGAGCTCCCAGGTAACAGCTGTCATCCGAATTTGTTTAATGCTACAAATGACTCAGTTTACCGAATTTATTGGATTTGGGCAATTCAGGCAACTGTTGCCGGGGCAGGTTGAATTGAAACGGCGCGGGTTTGTTTGGGGCCGGCAAGCCCGGTTTGGGAGAGGCTATAACCAGGCATATCTTGTTAAAAATGGGGTCTGCTTTGTTTAAAGCTACTGAACCTGGGTTTCGCACGAGGGGTTAAATGTATCAACTCCACCTTCGCCGTAACATTCATCGCCGGGGCCGTCATCACCGCTGAGGGAATCGCTGCCATTGCCGCCCAGCAAAATATCATTGCCATTGCCGCCTTGCAGGGAGTCGTCGCCATCGCCGCCCACAATACAGTCGTCGCCATCGCCGCCATCGAGGGCGTTGGCCCCGGCGGTCCCCAAAATTAAATCGTTGCCGGGGCCGCCGTTGCCGTTGGCAACAATGTTGTCAAGATTCAGCGCGGCGCAGGCCGCCGGTTTCAAATGGTTGGCGGTGATAGTTTGCGAGAAGTTGTGCAGCCCGCTTTCGGCAATTGTGTTGGCGGTGGCAAAAGCAGAAAAAAGGCCGACCAGAATCAACAGCATCAGCATCAGCCAGGCCAGGCGTAGCAACAGGCGGGGTTTCATAGAGGTCTCACCTTTATTAACGAGGCCGGGCGCTTGAGTTTGCCGGTTTCTTTAACCAATTGATAGTGGTAGGCTGCGCCGTTATCCTGCACAAAATAGTGGTGAATCGACCCGCGCACCTGGCGTAAAATCATCCGCTCGTTGCGCCCGGCAATTTTAGCCAGGTCGTCCATCGAGGTAACTTCGATAATTGGGCTGTTCACTGCAAAATCGGTGTTGTGTACGGTAATCAGCAGGTTGCCATATTTGGTCTCTATCTCTGAGGTGGGGTTTTGCCGCCGCTCGTTAAGAACAATTGCGCCCATACCCAGGGCGCTGCCGCCAAACAGGGTCAGGCCAATCATAGCCAGCAGCCGCAGGGTAGAGATGTTGAGCCGGTATCCCATTACCGAGAAAGTGTTGGGCGCGTTAATCTCTTGCTGCACCGCGCCGCTTTGGGAAACAACAAAGGGGTCGGCCTGCCCTTTGGGCGCGGGCGCAACCTGCATTTGCAAAGGATTCAACTGAAACGCCAGCCGGGGGGTAAATTCTTCGCGCAGTTCATGGCCGGCCAGGGTTCCGTTAATGGTTACTGCCGGCGCAACTACCAGCCCGTACTGTTGATTTTGCAGGCCGGTTTGCTGCTCCAGATTGTTGATGACGCCCTGCACCTGGGTCAGGTCGATAATGCCGGCGGCGTTAAAAGTGGCGCCGGCAAAGCCGGTTTCGGGCTGAAGTTCAATCACCCAGTTCCAGCCGCTGCTGTGGTTGATAATTAAATCGAGCCGGTGCGTGCCCGACACGTTGGGCGGCAGGTCTGAAATTAACTGGTAGCTAAAATTAATGCTCACTTTATCAATGAGCTGCCTGAAAACGGGTTCGCCGGCCTGCACCCGGTTGGCGCTGTAAACGCCGGCGGGGGCGTCGGCAGAATAGCTAAAAGCGCCCACCTGCTTGTAAGTAATATCTTCTAACTGAGATATGGTTAGGGGCTGGTTAAAGGCGTAAATTGCCAGCAACAGCGAAGTTATTGCCATTGCCGCCAGAAAAAAGAGAATATCCATTTTACTCACGGATTGATTTTCCATAGGGCGCTCCTTGGTTGATTTTGGGTTGAACCGCTGCGCGCTGCCCGGCATTGAAAGAAACATAAATACAATGGTTGCGGCCAGGCCGCCTAATATCCACGGGCTGCGTAATTTAGACAGGGTTTTGCCCAAACGGGGAATGTGCAGCCACAGCTTGCCTATTAGTTCGGTTGAGTCGGGGCGATAGGTATCGGTCCAGTCGTTGTTATCGCCTTTAAACACAAAGCGGTGGCCGTCGGTACCAATAATGCGGTGGAATACCGGGCCAATTTCCGGGTGCCGGTAGGTGGCAATATCGCCAATCCGGTACTCGCCGGCCCGATACAAAACCACCAGGTCGCCGCGCTCAAACAGGGGTTCCATGCTGTTGCCATTGATAATGGCGTATGCAGCCTGCCCCCCAAATTGCGCCGGCGCAAAAACCAGCCAGATAAGCCCAACCCAAAAAAGTCCTGTGATTGAAAAGATTGTTCCGGTTTTGCGCTGCGCTGGCTTCATGCTGGCAACCCGCCTGATATGCAAAAGTGCGACCACCGGCTGGCGGTCGCACTTTTGGCTAAACGATTAGATTATTCGGCAGCTACCACGTTCAATGAGTCGGCATCGGCGGTGTTGGTGCTGGTGATAACGCAGTTCCAGGTAGAGCCGGCGCTATTGGCGCAGCTAAACCAGTTGTCGCTGCCGGACACAACCTCTACAAATACTTCGGTGGGGGTGCCGGCCCCGGCGGTGGCGGCCAGGTCAAAGGTAACTTCATCAAGGGTGCTGGGGTTGCCGTCGTCGTTGGTGTCGTAGGTGATGTTTGAAGCCGTGTAGCCGCTAATCGTTCCGCTTCCGTCGCCCGCGCCGCTTTCGGGCACAGTATTGGCCGCCGCAAAGGCGTACACGCTGGCTGCCACAATCAGAGTGGGGATGAGCAACAATAAGTTCTTGATACTAAAAATGCGAGACATGTTTTTCTCCTTCTAGAAGTGTTATTGTTAATAATTACTACTGAATTAGTTGGTAGCTTTGCAGTAGTAAGATTGAATTGTTAAAGGGCATCTTGCGTTGGGGTACTAAAAAATAATTACCGGATTTTCCTTTTTGGTCCTTACCTGAAACTTTCCTTGATGTGGCTTACTCCTTTCGCAATTAAACTCTGACCGCTCGTGATCTGGAAATGGTCTTATCATGCACACATTTTTATTCTAACCGGTAACTGTGTTGAAATATATGAACAAAACATTCCATTTAGGTTGAATTTTCGTTGGAAAAAATTAACAAGCATTGACAGTTTCAATTGTTAAGGCCACAATTAAATTGGCTACTTTGCTATCAACCCCTTGTGTGATATACTCCCCGGCTTGGAGCGCGTTTTATGAATTCAGGTGCAAAAGTTCTGGTAACGCTAATAACCCTGTTAATTTTAACCTCTGCGACCGCCCATTCATCATCTTTGGCGGCGCAATCGCCGCCGGTTTTGGCCTTTTACTACGCCTGGTTCGACCAGAACACCTGGACCTCTGGAAAATCGGTTGACCTGCCGGCAACGCCCTACAGTTCCGCAGACCCAACCACCATCGAGCGACACGTAGCCCAGGCCCAAAGCGCCGGCATCGACGCGCTGGTGCAATCGTGGTACGGGCCGCAGGTAGAAAACAACCAGACCGAAACCAACTTTCGCCTGTTGCTGGAGGTGGCTCAGACGCGCGGCTTTCAGGCCGCCGTAGATTTTGAAACCACCAGCCCTTTTTTGGGTGATGCCGGGGCCGTGATCAACGCCCTGACCACGCTGCTGGCTACCCACGCTCAGCACCCGGCTTACTTGCGCTATCAGGGCAAGCCGGTCATTTTCTTTTGGCGGCAGCAACGCTTCGCGGTTGATGAATGGCAGACCATTCGCACTCAGGTTGACCCGAACCGCAGCGCCTACTGGATTGCCGAAGGCACTGATATTACCTATCAGGCCGTTTTCGACGGCCATCACCTGTACAGCATTGCCTGGGCCGACTCGGCAGCCGGTCAGCTTTCAAAATGGGGCAACCTGCTGCGCAATTACGAGTCGGAAAATCAGGTTGACCGGCTGTGGGTGGCTACCACCATGCCCGGCTATAATGATACAAATTTGCCGCGCGACAATGCTTTTGCCGTATCTCGGCGCAACGGCGATTATTTTAGGGAAACCTGGCAAGGCGCGCTGGCCAGCCAGCCCGATATGATTATCATCACCAGCTTTAACGAATGGCTGGAAGGCACTCACATCGAGCCGAGCGCCAGCTTTGGCAACCTCTATCTGGAAGTGGCCCGCGAGCTGGTAACGGAGTTGCGCGGCAGCCCGCCCGCCATCCCGCCCCCCGCCGAGTTGCAATTGGCCCCGGCCCAGCAACCTCCCGCCCAGGACCCCCCCGCCAACGACGGCCCCTATATTCAAACCGGCAGCATTACCAACGTGCGCGGCGGCCCCTCTACCGATTTTGAAGTGGTTGGGCGTTTGGCGGCCAATGATACAGCCACAGTGGTGGGTCAAAATGAGGCCGGCGACTGGTGGCAAATTGAATTTGCCCCGGCTGCCAATGGATTGGCCTGGGTAGCCGCCGAGGTGGTAGATTTTGTGGGCGACGCCTCAGCCGTGCCCGTTGTTGCCGCGCCCGCTGCTCCGGCCGCAACTGACCAAAGTAACAGCAACCAATCCGCCCAGGCCGAAGATGCCGCCCCCCGCGTTATCATTCCGGCGGGCGGGGTGAATTTGCGTTCCGGGCCGGGCCTAACTTTTGAGTTGTTGGGACGCCTGGAAGAAAACGAGTCGGCTTTGGTGGTGGGTCAAAATGAGGCCGGCGATTGGTGGCAAATTGAGTATCTCCCGGCAGAAGATGGCCGGGCCTGGGTGGCGGCAGTAGTGGTTGATTTTGAAGGCGACCGCAACAGCGTGCCTCTGGCCCTGGAGCTGGCCGCCCCCGACACATTGGTAACGCCCGCGCCCGCGCCGCCGGTAATTGAGGGCAGCGTTGAGGCGATTGACCCGGTTAATGTGCGCTCTGAGCCATCGCTGGAGGGGGTGATTTTGGGCGGCCTCTACCCCGGCGAAACCGCCGACGTACTGGCCGTGAGCGAGGATGGCGACTGGTGGCAGATTGAATTTGCCGGTGCGCCGGAGCAGACGGCCTGGGTAGCGGCTGAATTTGTGCTCTTTGCCGGCCAGCAAAACAGCGTACCCATTTTTGGCATTGGCACGGTGACGCCCACACCCGGCCCAACCAACACCCCTACCGCTACCCCGGCGGCCACACCCACGCCCACCCTGGTTAGAGAGCAGCCCACCTTTGCGCCAACCGCCACTTCGGTGTATCAGGCTACTTCGTCGGCGCTGCTGGAAGCGCGGGGTACGCCCGACCCGCCACTTGGCGAGTCGTCCGACTCTGGCGGGTTTGCTTTTTCATGGAGCGGTATTCCGTGGGGTATTCTGAGTGTGCTGGCAATTATTGGCTTTTTCTGGTACCAGTTTAATTTGCGCCGGCGCCGGCGCTAGCTGAGTCAACAAAAAACACCCCGTCTGCCCGGCGGGGTGTTTTTGTTTTAAACCTATGAGCAGTTAGCTGTTGAGGGTAGCATTTACGCTGATTTCAACGCCGGTAAGGGCTTTTGAAACCGGGCACCCTTTTTTAGAAACTTCGACCTGCTCCGCAAAGGTTTTTTCGTCCACGCCGGGCACGTCGGCGGCGCAAGTCAGTTGAATTTTGGTGATAAAGGGAGCGCCGTCAACCTGCTCCAAATGAACTTTGGCGGTGGTGTGAATTTTGTTGGGCGGAAAACCGGCCTTGCTCAGCACGGCGCTTAAAAACATAGAAAAGCAGCCGGCATGGGCCGCGCCAATTAGTTCTTCGGGGTTGGTGCCGGTTCCCTCTTCAAAACGCGAGGCATATGAATATGCGCCGTCAAAGGCCCCGCTGCCAAACCTCATCGCGCCCTTGCCTTTTTGTAAATTGCCTTCCCATACAGCTTCTGCACTGCGAACTGCCATCAGTCACCTCCAATGCTAGTAATTTAATCTTGAATAAGGTCATCATTATACTTGATGATAGTGGCCCGTCAAGCAGGTGATGGTTTGTATGACTTGTCACTTTGATTGAGCGTAACTACAGCGGCTTCATAATTATTGGGATGCTGGCCACTGCCAGCAGCGTAGTTGCCAATGTTGCCCTTGCGCCGCTACAGCGGCAATGTAGCCGGGCGCGGGGGTTAAGGCTTTCAGCGTCCAGCGCCGGCTTTCCCGGGGGTCTGTTTTAACTTTGAGCAGGGCGGCCGGTTGGCCGGGGATTAAGGAGACATCAAAGGCATCCAGCGGTATGGATAAACCCTGGCCCAGGGCTTTGATGTAGGCTTCCTTGCGCGTCCAGCAGTTGAAAAAACCGGCGGCCTTTTGCGCGGGCGGCAGCGCCAGCAGTTGGGCCTGCTCTTGCGCCGAAAAAAAACGGCCGGCAATTTGCTCAAGATCTGGCAGGGGTTTGATATATTCAACATCAATGCCAACTTCCCGGCCCAATGTAAAGGCGTATAGCGCCAGCTCGTGCGAGTGGGTTAGGTTAAAGCTGAGGGGCGGGTTGCCCGCCGGCTGCGCCAGATAAGGCTTGCCCTGAGCGCCGTAGCTAAAACGCAACCGGTCTGGCTCCAGGTTGAGATAGCGGCCAAGGATAACCCGCAGAATGCCGCGCCCAGCCGTAAAGCGACGCCTGTCGCGTTCAAAGTGAAATCGTTCTGCCCGTTGGCGCTCATCGTTTGAGAGGGTTGCGGCCAGCCGGTCTACAATGTCTGCCGGTTGATTGAGCGTGGCCTGCCAGACGTGAACATCTTCACTAGATAAAACCGGGCTGGCCGGAGGAGGAAGCCACGGTTGGCTCAATGTGGTCATGGCGGGCTTTATGAGTCGCCGGCAGATTTTTCCATTTGCTGGCGCAGGCTAAGGGGGCGCATATCGCTCCAGACTTCTTTGATATAAGCCAGACATTCGGCCTTGAGGCCGGTTTTGCCTGCATCTTGCCAGCCGGGCGGGTTCTCCCGGTCGGCCGGCCAGATGGAGTATTGCTCTTCGTGATTGATGACAACCTTGTAGATGGTTTTGTCCTCGGTTTCTTCAAAACTCATGCTCGCCTCCATTTAAGAATCTGGCTGATGGCCTTGCGTTGCTGCTTGAGCGCGCTCCAGATTGGCTTTTAAGGCAGCGGCCAAAGTTCTAACGTAAGGTTCTTTGAACATTCCCTCGTGCGAACCGGGCACCTCATTAACCTCAACGTTATCCCCGGCTATTTTTTTCCAGCCAATTTCAGGGTCTTGACTATTGAATGCGGGCCGGCTGCGCGCCCTGAACAGGGTAACAGAGCCATTGTAAGGCTGGGGCCGGTAGTTTTTAATGGCCTGGTAGTGCGCCTCAATCAGGCGGCGGCGATGTTCCGGCAGTTCTGCGGCGTAATCAATAATATCGGCGGCATCTACCCGGTCTAATTCTATATTTCTCAAATTAAATTTGTGGTCAAATCGTTTTTTGGCCACTCGGGTTTTTCGGCGAATTCTGGCCAGCATTTGATAGGGGGTGAGTTGCATAAAACTGCCAAACCAGTACGGAAGGTTTTTGAAAAAGCTGGCCAGAGTTGCGGATTTGCTAATTAGAAAGGACGCGTTATTTTTGGCGTTTATGTTGGGCGGCGTATGGTCAAAGGTAGCGAGCAGGGCAACTTGCTGGCCCTGCGCCTGAAGCTGGCGGGCCATTTCCAGGGCTACGGTGCCGCCAAAGCTGGCGCCGCCCAAATAGTAGGGGCCTTCGGGTTGAAGCGCGCGCATTTCTGTAATGTAATGGGCCGCCATTGCTTCAATTTGGGTAAAGGGTTCCTGAACGCCGTCCAGGCCGCGGGCCTGCAGGCCATAGAATGGCTGTTCCGGGGCAAGGTGTCGCGCCAAAGCGGCAAACCAGAGCACATCACCGGTAAGGCCATGCACGCAGAAAAACGGGGGCTTGTTACCGATGGGTTGCAAATCGACCAGCGATGACCAGATGGTTAGCCCGGCCTGCTGGCGAATAAGGTTAGCCAAATGCTCGATGGTGGCTTCTTTGAACAGGCAAACCAACGGCAAATTTTTACCAAATTCTTGCTCGATGCGAGAGAATAACCGCACCGCCAGCAGCGAGTGTCCGCCCAGCTCAAAAAAGCTATCTTTAATACCAATGGGGCGAATTTCCAGCACCTCTTCCCAAATTTTTACCAGCTTGCGCTCGATGATGTTTTTGGGGGCAACAAAGGTGCTTTGCAATTCTGAGCGAAGGGGGACAGGCTCTGGCAGGGCAGCGTAATCTATTTTGCCGTTGGGAGTCAGCGGTAAACTTTCTAGCAGCACAAATACCGCAGGAATCATGTAATCGGGCAGTTTTTGCCATAAAAAGTTGCGCAGGTATTTTCTAAATGGCGTTGTACCTTCAACCGGAATGAGATAGGCTACCAGGTGTTTTCTGCCAGACCGGCCCTCGTGTAGCACAACTACCGCTTCCTGAATATCGGGATGTTGTACCAAAGCGTGTTCAATTTCTTCCGGCTCAATTCTGAAACCGCGAATCTTTATTTGCCGGTCGGCCCGGCCGGCAAATTCCAAAGTGCCATCTGGCAGATAGCGCCCCAAATCTCCGGTTTTGTATAGGCGGTCATTGGCAATTTGGGTAAAAGGATTGGCGATAAAACGCATTTGCGTGAGCAGGGCGTCGTTTAGATAACCTTTAGCCAGATGCGGGCTGCGCACATAAATTTCTCCCAGTTCGCCAATGCCGGCCAGTTGCTGCTGTTGATTCAGCACTAAAAGTTGCACATTGGGCATACCCCGCCCCAGGCTGTAGGTGGCTTTGTCTGGCTCTAATTGGGTTGGAACCCGATAGTAACCAACTGCTCGCTGGGTTTCGGTTGAGCCGTAAGAATTGATGCAGGTTACATTAGGGGCCAAATGGCGCAGCCGCATAACATCGCGCCGGGTGAGCCTGTCGCCTACAAAAAAGGCGTATCGCAGGGCGGTGAGTTGATGGTTGGGCGGCGGGTTTTCAGTTAACACCTGAGCCATTGCCGGGGTTAAATGGGCAAAGGTTATTCCCTGGTCGGCCATCCAGGCGGCTAACCGGCTTGACAGGCTCATAATGTTGGCCGCGGGAATACAAATGGTTGCGCCAACCCACAGGGCGGTAAAGATATCTCGCTGTAGAGGGTCGTGCGAGAGGCCGGACAGCATGCTGAAGCGGTCGGATGGGGTGAGGTCAAATTCCCGGGTTTGCCAGGGTAAAAAGTGCGAAAGCGGCCCATGCCGTCCAATTACACCCTTGGGTTGCCCCGTAGAGCCAGAGGTGAAGGCAATATAGGCCGTATCATCCGGGCCGACGGTAATATTGGGTCCGCTGGCGGGATATTCGTTTAAAAAGTTTCCGGCTTGCGCCTGGTTGAGGGCAGGCAAGGTTAAACGGACAAGCCCGGGTTGCGCAGCTATAAACGTTTCCAGTTCGCGCGGCGGGCTGGCGGCTTCTAGCTGGAGCCATCCTTTGGGGTTTGTAATTTTTAGATACTCTATTAACCTGGAGGCTGGATGGGCCGGGTCTAAAATGGTAAAGGCGGCTCCGGCTTTTAGCGCGCCCAAAATTGCCCAAACCAGCGAAGCGCTGCGATGGCCGTAAATTGCTATCACATCTTGATGGTTAATGCCATTGGCGCGCAGATAGTGGGCCAACTGGCTGCTGCGGGTTTCAAGCTCTTGATATGTCCACCGGTCCTGCCAATCTATTACGGCCGGTTGGGTGGGTAATTGTTGGGCCTGTTGCGAAAACCTGGTATGAACAGCGCCATGCCACTGGGTTTGGAGCGGCCCGGCAGGGTCGGGTAACTGGGGCCGGATGGCAGGCGTTACCAACGAGAATTGGGTAATGGGCGTTTGCGGGTTTTCTACAATTTGGTTGAGCAGATGGTAATACTGGCCAAGCATTTCGGCCATGCGGGCCGGGCTAAACAGGTCGGCATTATAAACCAGGTTCAGCCGAATATTGTTATTCTGTTCTTTTACGTACAGGGTCAGGTCAAACAATGATTTCAGGCCGCCCGGTTTGAGTTGCTCAACCTCAAGGCCGGGTAACTCTAACCGGGTATCTTCAAAATTAGACATATTGAAGAAGACTTGAAACAAGGGCGTGTGGCTTAAATCTCGCTGCGGCTGTAGCTCTTCCAGCAACTTTTCAAAGGGGACATCCTGATGCATAAAAGCTTGCAGGGCCACTTCGCGCACGCGGCCAAGCAGCTCTTCAAAACTGGGGTTGGCCGATAAATTGGTGCGTAAAACCAGGCTGTTGATAAAAAAGCCAATCAAATCTTCCGTTTCGGGCCATCTGCGTCCGGCAATGGGCGTGCCGACAACAATATCTTTTTGTTGCGTGTAACGAAACAGCAAGAGCTTAAACGCTGCCAATAGCGTCATGAATAAGGTGGCATTTTGCTGGTGGCTTAATTTTTTAATGGCCTGCGTAAGCGGCTGAGATAGCGTTACTGATTGCTTGCCGCCGTTAAATGATTGCACCGCCGGACGCTGCTTGTCAGAGGGCAGTTCCAGCACCGAGGGCGCGCCGTTGAGTTGCTGCTTCCAATAATCAAGTTGAATTGTGAGGGTTTTGTCGTTAAGCCACCGGTTTTGCCAGGCGGCAAAATCGGCATACTGGAGCGGGAGTTGGGGCAGGGGCGATGACTCTCCGGCGGCAAGGGCTTTGTATAACGCCGAGAGTTCTCGATATAACACGCTCATCGACCAGCCATCGGAGATGATGTGGTGCATGGTTAAAAACAGGACATGCTTTTTAGAGTTGAGTTGCAGCAAAGTTGCTCTAAGAAGCGGGCCTTGAGTTAAATCAAAGGAAAAGGCGGCTTCTTGAGCGGCCAACTGCTGAACCTCAGTTTCTTGTTCGGATGAGGGTAGATGTTGCAGGTCGATAAAATTAAGTTTGAACGAAGATTGCGGGTTAATAAGCTGAACAGGTTCGCCCTCGACAACGCCAAAGGTGGTGCGGAGCGCCTCGTGGCGCTGAATAATTGTATCAAGACTTTGCTCCAAAGCGGTTGTATCGAGTGGACCGGCCAGTTGAAACCCTTGCGAAATGTTGTAGGAGGCTCCGGTAAACTCCAGTTGTTCAAGAAACCAGAGCCGTTGTTGGGCAAAAGAAAGCGGCAATTTATGTCCACGAAGCGGGGGAGTGATAGAGATATTCTCTGGCAAGCCCTGTTTAGCCCGACACGCTGCCTCAACGCTTTGCGCCAGATGGGCCACCGTTGGCTTTTCAAATAGGGTGCGTAACGGGAGTGATATTTGAAACACCGTCTGTATACGAGACATAACTCGCGTAGCCAGCAGCGAGTGGCCGCCCAGTTCAAAGAAATTATCGTCAATGCCAACCTGTTCCATCCCCAAAATTTCAGACCAGATGCCGGTTAATACCTCTTCAACAGGCGAGCGGGGCGCGGCGAAGGGGGTTTCCAGTTCCGAGCGCGTGTATTCCGGCGCCGGCAATGCCTGGCGATTGATTTTGCCATTGGGCGTTAAAGGTAAATTATCCAGGGGTATCAGCACTGACGGGAGCAGATAATGGGGCAGCCTGTCTTTAAGGTAGCGAATCAGGTCGGCAACGGTGACGGGGCGGGCCTGGTTAGCCACAAAATAAGCCGCTAAACGTTTGTCTTCGGGCTGAAATTGATGGGCGCTGACTACGGCCTCTTGCACCGCCGGATGCTGGCGCAGGGTTGCCTCAATTTCGCCGGGTTCAACCCGGAAGCCTCTGATTTTTAGCTGCTGGTCGGTGCGCCCGAGAAACTCCAGGGAGCCATCGGGCCGGTAGCGGGCCAAATCGCCGGTTTTATATAAACGCTCGCCCGGCGTTGAGCTGAAAGGGTTGGGAATGAATTTTTCGGCAGTTAAGTCGGGTTGGTTGAGATAGGTTCTGGCTAACCCGTGGCCGGCAATGTACAACTCGCCGGGCAGGCCAACGGGGACGGGTTGTAAATGATGGTCCAGCAGAAATACCTGGGTGTTGGCAATGGGTCGGCCAATGGGGGGTGGAGTAGGGGCCGGCTGATGGGGGTTGAGCCGGGCCGAGGTGGTGACGACCGTGTATTCGGTGGGGCCATAGTTGTTGACCACCGTGAAAGGCAGGGTGGCGACCGGGGTATAGGTTAACCTGTCCCCGCCGGTTAACATCAGACGTAAAGAGGTGCGCCGCCAGTCCAGTTGCAACAGGCGTTCGGCCAGGGGCGTCGGCACAAAGGTTACGGTAATGTGTTGGGCAATGAGCCAATGCTGCAAAAGTTGAGGCGAAGTGCGGGTTTCTTCATCTGGCACAAAATGCACAGAAGCGCCGGCAGCCAGATAAGGCCAGATTTCCCACACGCTGGCATCAAAAGATAGAGCGGCCAGTTGGGTGGCCCGGTCGGTTGGGTTAATGGCAAAAGCGCGTTGATGCCAGTAAACCAAATTGAGTAAGCTGTGGTGGCTAATGGCTGTCCCTTTTGGCCTGCCGGTAGAGCCGGAGGTGTAGATGACATAAGCCAGGTTTGCCGGCAAAATATTGGTTGCCGGGTTGTCCGGGACTTCGGCCAGCCAGGCGGGCCGGTCAGCATCCAGGCAGACTGTCCGGGCCGGGCTGTCGGGCAGATTGGCTAAAAGCCGGGATTGGGTCAACACCACCGGCGTTGCGCTATCGGCCAGCATAAAAGCGAGCCGTTCTTGCGGGTAGGTTGGGTCTAGCGGCACGTAAGCGCCCCCGGCTTTGAGAATGGCTAAAATTGCCACTATCATCTCGATTGAACGCTCCAGACACACCCCCACCAGCACCTCCGGCCCAACGCCCAGCTTGTGCAGATAATGGGCCAGTTGGTTGGCTTGCCGGTTCAGGTCGCCATAAGTGAGATGATGGTCGTCAAACACTACGGCAATCGCCTGCGGGGTGCGTTGAGCCTGGGCTTCAAACAGGTGGTGGACACACAGGTGTTGGGGATAGTCGGCGCGGGTGTCGTTCCATTCGACCAGCAGCCGGTGGCGTTCGGGTTGGGAGAGCAGGGGCAGGCGGGCAATGGGTTGGGCGGGATTGCTGACAGCGCCCTCAAGCAAAGTTTGGAAGTAGCCGGCCATTCGCTCGATGGTGGCGGCCTCAAACAAATCGGTGTTGTATTCCAGATGGCCGCGCAAGGCGTCATCTGACTCGGTCAGCGAGAGGGTCAGGTCAAATTTGGCAGTTTCAGATTGTATCTTAATCTGGCTGGCGGTTAGTTGGGCAAGGTCAGGCGGTCGAGTGGTCTGGTGGTTTAGGGTAAACATCACCTGAACTAACGGGTTGTAGCTGAGGTTGCGCTCCGGCTGTAATTCTTCAACCAGTTTTTCAAAAGGCAAATCCTGGTGAGCAAATGCCCCCAGCGTTGTCTCTCGCACGCTTGAAATCAATTGCTCAAAGGTGAGGTTGCCGGATACAGGAGTACGCAGCGCCAGGGTGTTAACAAAAAAACCAATCAGGGGTTCAATTTCGGCGTGAGCGCGATTAGCAATGGGGCTGCCAACCACAATATTGGCTTGCCGGGTATAGCGGTAGAGCAATACCTTGAACGCCGCCAGCAGCGTCATAAAGAGCGTGGCGTTTTGCTGCCGGCTAAATTGTTTAAGCCTTTTGACAAGTGACTGCGGTAATTCAAAAGCGTATTTTGCGCCGTTAAACGTTTGAACGGGTGGGCGAGGCCGGTCGGTGGGGAGTTCCAGCACGGGGGGCGCGCCGGCGAGTTGCTTTTGCCAATAAGCAAGCTCCGCCTTTGGATGGTCGCTACTAAGCCATTGCCGCTGCCAGCGCGCAAAATCGGCGTATTGAATTGGCAGTTGGGCCAGCGGCGAGGGTTGGGCCAGGGCAAAGGCATTATACAGCGCAGACAACTCCTGGAGGAAAATATCCATCGACCAGCCATCGAAGATGATGTGGTGAAAGATGAGCAATAGCAGGTGCTCTTTCTGGCTCAAACGCAGAAGCGTAACCCGAAGTAACGGCCCCTGGCCTAAATTAAAGGGCTGTTGCGTTTCCTCAGTAATCAGCTTTTGGGTTTCAAATTCCTGCTGTGGCTGCGGCAGGCGGCTCAAATCAACTACCGAAAACGGCATACTTAAGGTTGGAGCAATGATTTGAACCGGCTGGTCATTTTCTACGGCAAAGGTGGTCCGCAGTACTTCGTGGCGGTTTACAATTTCATTGACGGTTTGCTCCAGGGCGGTTATATTCAGCAAACCGCTAAGCTGATAAGCCGCAGAAATATTGTAAACAGAGCTTTCGGGTTCTAACTGGTTAAGAAACCAGAGCCGTTGTTGGGCAAAAGAAAGCGGAACAATGTTCTGCCCTGCCGGTCTGGCTGGAATGCCGGGCAAGCTTGAGGTGTCAAGCCCCTCTTTTTGAAGCAAAATTTCAAGCAGCGCTTGTTGGTTAGAAGACAAATCAATTTTTGGTTTGAGAGAACGACTCATAATGCTTCATCCTGCCGATGCAATTTGCTATCTTTGTCTAACATCGCCTGTATGGTCTCTTCGGAGAGTTGAGTGACCTGGAGCAGTAGTTGGGCAATCTTTTCAAGCCGGTTGGGTTGCTCTTGAGAGAATCGGGTTAATGCCGAGGCCAGTTCCGCGATTGTAGGTGAGTCAAAGAGAGTCTGTAAGGGCAATTCTACTTGAAACAAATTGCGAATCCGGGTGATAATTTGGGTTGCTAGTAATGAGTGTCCGCCCAGTTCAAAAAAGTTGTCGTAGATGCCCACCTGGCTAATCCCCAAAACTTTGATCCAGATACCGGCTAATATTTCCTCTATAGGATTGCGTGGGGGCACATAACCCGTACCGGTGGGTGAGTAAGTGTAATCTGGAGTTGGCAAAGCGTGACGGTCTGTTTTGCCATTGGGGGTTAGGGGTATTTTATCAAGCGGTATAAATGTGACGGGAAGCATATAGGCAGGTAGTTTTTCTTTGAGATAGTGATACAAATTTGAGTCTAATATTGCTTCTTGCCGGTGAGCCACAACATAAGCAATAAGCCGTTTATTGCGCTGGTTATCCTCTTGAGTGATTACCACCGCCTCTTGCACAGCGGGGTGTTTTTTGAGCGCGGCTTCGATTTCTTCAAGCTCAACCCTGACCCCTCTGATTTTAACCTGATTATCAATTCGACCTATAAACTCAATATTGCCATCAGGCAAATAGCGAGCCAAGTCTCCGGTTTTGTAAAGGCGCGTACCTGGCTGGTTGCTAAATGGATTGGGGATAAATTTTTGGGCCGTTAATTCCGGCATGTTCAAATAGCCCCGAGCCAAACCATCACCGCCAATGTACAACTCGCCGGGCGTGCCCACAGGCGCCGGCTGCAAATAAGCATCTAAAAGGTAAATTTGGGTATTAGCAATTGGGCGGCCAATAGGAACCCGCGAAAGGAATTTGCGCTGGCTTATATCACACCAGGTTGAGTCAGCAGATACTTCGGACATGCCGTAAAGGTTAAGGAGTATGCTATTGGGCATGTATGTTTGAAACCTGACAACCAACTGTTCAGAAAGGATTTCTCCGCTGGAAATCCAGATTTTTAAATTTGAAAGCCGTGCTTTAAGGTCGTGGCAACTATCTAGTAAAACGTGCAATAATGAAGGCACCAAGCCAATGCGGGTAATATTATTTGTTTCAAGGATTTTGATAAATTGGTAAGGGTCCTTCAAGGTTTCATCGGGAATAATTACACTCGGAACGCCCTGAAGTAACGGTCCAAAAATCTCCCAAAGCGAGTCTATAAAACCCAGAGAAGTTTTTTGGCAGCAAATTTCTTTATCCGCAAAAGGGTAGGTTTTCCACATCCACGTTAAGCGATTGAGAGCGCCCTTATGAGTGCCAAGAACACCTTTGGGCAACCCGGTTGAACCCGACGTATAAATTACATATGCCAGGTTATCGGACTTAACATTGGTAATTGGATTTTTGTAGCTTTCCCGGTTAATACATTCTTTATCTGAGTCGATACAAATTATGTTGGCCTTAACTTCTGGCAGTTTGTTAACAAGTTGGCGTCTTGTTAAAACAACAGGCGCTTGCGAGTTTGCCAGCAGGTAGGCCAACCTTTCTTTGGGATATGAAGGGTCTAAAGGTAGATAGGCGCCACCTGCTTTGAGAATACCCAATAAGCCGATGACCATTTCTATTGAACGTTCCAGGCAAATGCCCACCAATGTTTCAGAACCAACCCCCTGGTTTTTTAAATAGTGGGCTAATTGGTTTGCCCGGCTATTGAGCTGTTGATAGGTTAATAGCTGGTCTTCATATTTTAAGGCAATAGCATTGGGCGTATGTTTTGCCTGAGTTTCAAAAAGGTGATGAATACATTGATTTTGGGGATAATTGGTATGCGTATCATTCCAGGTTATCAATAGTTGTTGCTGTTCTGCCCTGGTCAATATATTCAATTGAGAAATGGGGGCTTTCGGGTTAGCCACAACACTTTGTAATAAGTTTTGGAAATGTTGCGTAATCCGGGTAATGCTCTCTTTTGTAAACAGAGCTGTATTATATTCTATAAACCCTTGGAGTGCGCTATTTTCCTCGGTGATGGATAGGGTTAAATCAAATTTTGCCGTTACAAATTCTAACTCCACAGGCTGAATTGCCAGGTTGGGTAATTGGGGTATTTGGTTAGGCGTATTTTGCAATATAAACATAATCTGAAACAGCGGGTTGTAACTCAGGCTGCGGGGCGGTTGCAGTTCCTCTACTAATTTTTCAAACGGCAAATCCTGATGAGTATAGGCGTCAAGGGCTACTGCTCGAACCCGCCTTACCAGATTTTGGAAGGAGGGATTACCAGAAAGGTTACTGCGCAAAACCAAGGTATTTACAAAAAAGCCAATAAGCCCTTCCAGTTCGCTTCGATTACGGTTGGCAATAGGTGTGCCAATAATAAGGTCGGTCTGTCCGGTATAGCGGTACAGTAAAGTTTTAAACGCGGCCAGGAGCACCATAAATAAGGTCGCTTCTTCCTGGCGACATAAGAGCTTTAACCCCTCAACAATATTTTCGGGTATGGTCAATCTTTGTCGCGCCCCTCTAAAATCCTGAGTCGCCGGTCGCGGATAATCTAAAGTCAGGTCTAATAACGGCGCTGCGCCATTGAGCTGGCGCTTCCAGTAATCTAGCTGCGTTTTTAGCGTATCGCCTTGTAACCACTCACGCTGCCAGATGGCGTAATCGGCGTATTGAATTGGCAAGCGAGGCAGAGTGGGGCTGTTATTGTTTAAAAAAGCCTGGTAGGCTGTAAATATCTCGCGCAGCAAATTATTCATCGACCAGCCATCGGAAATAATGTGGTGCATGGTAATGAGCAGCACATGCTCTGCCGGGGCCAGGCGCAACAACTTGACCCGCAATAGCGGGCCTTGGGTCAGGTCAAAAGGTTGTCTGGCCCACCGCTGAACTTCAGATTGTTGTTCAACCTGAGACATGTGACCAAGGTCTATCACCGTTAGCGGCATAGGCAGCGCTGGGCTAATAACCTGAACCGGCTGCTCATCTACCACGGAAAAAGTAGTCCGTAAAGCTTCGTGGCGCTGCGCTACCAAATTGAGGCTCTGCTCCAGCAACAACGGGTTGAGTGCTCCCTTAAGCCGCACCGCCTGAGACAGATTGTAAGCGGTGCTGTGGGGGTCTAACTGATGTAATAACCACAGACGCTGTTGGGCAAAGGAGAGTGGAAATACAAAAACCTCCTCTGTTTGACTGCTTTGGGTTTTTATTTCAGGTTGTGGTAAGGGTGTAACGTTTTTAGTCATCAAAGTCTGTTGGGAGCAAGGCTCCGGAAGTTGTTTTTTGCATACGGTAGGCATTTCTGGAAACCGGTATCAGTTTGGGGGGATCAGCCCTGGTTTGCGTGTTCAGGTTATCTTCGAGTATTTTTGATAATTCTGCGATGGCCGGTTTTTCAAAAATCAGCCGCAATGGAAGCTCCACCTGATAATCGCTGTGAATTCTGGCAATTACCCGGGCGGCCAGCAGCGAATGTCCCCCCAATTCAAAGAAGTTGTCGTGGATGCCCACTTGCGCAAGTTGTAATACCTCGGCCCAAATTTTAGCCAGCATTTTTTCGGCGCGGGTTGCCGGCGGAGTAAATTCGGTTTCAAGGTTTGGGCGCGTTGGGGCAGGCGCCGGCAGCGCCAGGCGATTGATTTTGCCGTTGGGGGTCAGGGGCAAATTATCCAGCGGTATCAGGGTCGACGGGAGCATGTAATCAGGCAGCTTCTCTTTAAGATGGCGAACCAGCTCTCCAACGCTAACGGAGTGGCCCTGACCGGCCACCACATAGGCGATTAAGCGTTTATCCCCAGGCTGAAATTGATGGGCGCTAACCACGGCCTCTTGCACCGCCGGATGCTGGCGCAGGGTTGCCTCGATTTCGCCGGGTTCAACCCTGAAGCCTCTGATTTTTAGCTGCTGGTCAATTCGCCCTAAAAACTCAATATTGCCATCCGGTAGATAACGGGCCAAATCGCCGGTTTTATATAAACGCTCGCCCGGTGTTGAGCTGAAAGGATTGGGAATAAACTTTTCGGCGGTCAGGCCGGGCTGGTTTAAGTAACCACGCCCTAAACCAGCGCCGCCAATATACAATTCTCCCGGAACTTCTACCGGCATTGGGTTTAAATAGTCGTCTAATATATAAACTTGCAGGTTATGGATGGGCTTGCCAATGGGAACATTTTTAATAGTAACTCCGTTGGTAGCCAGGCAGTCCAAATCGTTAATGGTGGCAACGATGGTGGTTTCAGTGGGACCATAAGTATTAAATATTCTGACCGATGAGTCTACCCGCCTGAACCAGGCTTCCAGCCGATCTGGCAGGGCCTGTTCCCCACCAATCCAAACCATCCTTAGAGTTGGCGGCAGAGACAACTGTTCTTGTTCTAGCCAAACCACCAGCTCATGCCAGAAAGCAGTGGGCAGGCTAAGAATGGTTATGCCCCAATCCCAGCATGTCTTTAAAAACAAAGAGGCCGAACCAAGCATTGCGTTGTTACGTAGCACCAACGTGCCGCCGCCCGTCAGGCAGGTAAATATCTCTTCAACAGAGGTATCAAAACTAAACGAGGCAAATTGGAGCATCCGGTCACGTCTATCCAGCCCAAACCGGCTTGTGGAAACTTGCAGATAATTTGCCACCGCCCGGTGAGAAATTTGCACGCCCTTAGGCCAACCCGTTGAGCCAGAAGAGTAAATTACATACATTAAATTTTGAGATGACACCTTGGAAATTTGATTTTGGGATGGCTCCGCGCTTATCAGTTCCCAAATTGAGTCTAACCAAACGGTTTGGATTTTTTGGGGGTTAAACTCAAGATGCTGTCGGGTTATTAGCAAAGACACATTGGCATCGTTGAGCATAAATCTCAATCGCTCCCCAGGGTAGGTTGGATCTAGCGGCACGTAAGCGCCTCCGGCTTTGAGAATGGCTAAAATTGCCACTATCATTTCGATTGAACGTTCCAGACATACCCCCACCAGCACCTCCGGCCCAACGCCCAGCTTGTGGAGATAATGGGCCAGTTGGTTGGCTTGCCGGTTCAGGTCGCCATAAGTGAGATGATGGTCGTCAAACACTACGGCAATCGCCTGCGGGGTGCGTTGAGCCTGGGCTTCAAACAGGTGGTGGACACACAGGTGTTGGGGATAGTCGGCGCGGGTGTCGTTCCATTCGACCAGCAGCCGGTGGCGTTCGGGTTGGGAGAGCAGGGGCAGGCGGGCAATGGGTTGGGCGGGATTGCTGACAGCGCCCTCAAGCAAAGTTTGGAAGTAGCCGGCCATTCGCTCGATGGTGGCGGCCTCAAACAAATCGGTGTTGTATTCAAACCAGCAATGCATACCCGCCCGGCTCTCTATAACCTCAAGCGACAGGTCCACCCCGGTGGTATTTGCATCAAATTCAAACGGCTCGATGACCAGGTTGGGAATAGTGATCTTGTCTTCCGGGATGTTTTCTAAATTGAAAATTACCTGGAAAATGGGCGTCCGGCTCGGGTCTCGCCGGGGTTTGAGATGTTCGACCAATTTTTCGAACGGCAACGCCTGATGGTCAAGCGCCTCCAGGGCGGTTTGGTGGATTTGCTGTAACAATTCTTGAAAGGATGGGTTGCCGGCCAGATTTGCGCGTAGCGCCAGCGTATTAATAAAACAGCCAATTAACTGTTCGGTTTCAGGGTGTAGACGCCCGGCAATGGGCGAACCAACCACAATATCATCCTGCCGCGAATAGCGAGACAGCAACACCCCAAACGCGGCCAAAAGCGTGGTAAACAGGGTAACGCCTTCCTGCCGGCTTAAAGTTTTGAGCGATTGTGACAGCCCGGCGGACAGCAGCAGGTGATGTCTGGCGCCATTGTAAGTGTGAAGCGCCGGACGTGGGCGGTCGGTGGGCAGCTCTAAAGCGGGCGGCGCGCCGGCAAGTTTGGCCTGCCAGTAAGCCAGCAGAGATTGCAGCCCTTCGTCTTTGAGTTGCTCTCGCTGCCAGTGGGCAAAGTCGGCGTATTGAATGGGCAGTTCAGACAGCAAAGGGGTTTTGCCGGCAACGTGGGCATTATAAAGCGTTGCCAGTTCTGTTTTAAACACCGTGGCCGACCAGCCATCAAAGGCAATATGATGAATGACGACCAGCAGCACATGCTCCGTTTTATCCAGGCGCAATAGCGTGGCGCGAAACAGCGGCCCGGTTGACAGGTCGAAAGAACGCCGTGTCTCTTCAACCGCAAGTTGGCCGGCAATAATATTTTGCCGTTCTGCGGGTTGGTTGCTTATATCGACAACTGCCAGCGTGACCGGCTGAGGCGGCCTGATTATTTGAACCGGTTGCCCGTCCTGGGCTGGAAAGGTGGTTCGCAGAATCTGGTGGCGGCGGATAATTTCATTCAGGGCCTGCTCCAGGGCAATATGGCTTAATTCGCCCTTGAAACGCAGGGCCAGCGGACGGTTGAAAGCCGCACTACCTGGCTGATACCGGTCTAGAAACCACATTCGCTCTTGGGTAAAGGAGAGGGGCGCCGGGCCGGCATCGGAGCGTGGTTGGATAACTCGCGCCAGGCCGGAAGCGTTGGCGGCCTTTTGCAGCCGCTGTTGAAGCAACGCCTGTTTGGCGGGTGAAAGATTAGATTGTCGGCGTGATAAGCTGGTTTTGTCTGTCATAAGTCAATAAATTGTCGCAGTTCTGCGTCGGTTAAATCTTCAATATCGCGCAATAGCAAATCTTCAATTAAAAGGGCCTGCTCGGCAATGGTGGGTGCCGTGAAAACCGCTTTTAGTGGAAACTGTATTTCAAAGGCAGCGTTAATCCGGGCCACCAGCCGGCCCGCTTGCAGCGAGTCGCCACCCACGGCAAAAAAGTTATGGTGAATGCCTGCCTGCTCAAGGCCCAATATCTCTGCCCAAAACCGGCCTAAAATCTCTTCGGTGGGCGTGGCCGGTGGCACAAAGGCCACGTTCAGTTGATGGGCCAGTTTTTCCGCCAGCCCGATGCGCTGCAATTTACCGGTTGGCCCTTTGGGAATTTCATCAACAATGACCAGTTGGCTGGGCACTTTATAATCTGCCAGCCGCTTAAACGCAAACTGGCGTAATTCTTTTTCTGTGGCAACTTTGCCGGCGTGTAAAATTATGGCCGCCGCCACATCTTCGCCCAGCGTAGGGTGGGGTACCGCAAAGGTGATGGCCTGTTTGACAGACTCGTGCGCCAGCAGCGCCTCATCAACCTCTCGCGGAGCAATTTTTTCGCCGCCGCGATTGATGATTTCTTTCAGCCGGCCATTAATATACAGATACCCCTCGGCGTCCAGATAGCCCTGGTCGCCGGTGCGAAACCAGCCGTTGGTGAAGGCTTTCTGGTTGGCCTGGGGGTTGTGCTGGTAGCCGGGGGTCACATTAACCCCCCGGATAACAATTTCACCGGTTTGACCGGCCGGCAGCAGATTGCCGGCTTCGTCCATAATGGCAATTTCCGGCCCGGCGGCCAGACCTACCGAACCGGCTTTACGCTGACGCGGCGGCAAGGGGTTGCTGGCCATCTGGTGGGCCGCTTCGGTCATTCCGTAAGATTCGATGACGGGTACGCGGAATAATTCTTCCAGCCGATCCATCACCCTGGGCGGCAGCGAAGCCGACGAAGAGCGAATAAAACGCAGGCGACTGCGGGCAATAATATTTTGGTGATGGTCTGCCGCTTCAAGTACGGCCTGGTGAATAGTTGGCACCGCCGAGTACCAGGTGGGCTGCAGGGCGTCTACCCATTCAAAAAATTTGGCCGGGTCAAAACCGGGGGTGCAAACCACGCTGGCGCCCGCCGCCATCGAAGATAGCAACGCGCCCATCAGCCCGTGGATATGGAACAGAGGCATTACATTGAGGCAGCGGTCGGCAGGCGTTAATTCAAGCGCGCGCAAGATATTATGCGCCGAGGCGCAAAGGTTGGCCTGGGTCAGCGGCACTATTTTGGGCCGGGCTGTTGTACCCGATGTGTGCAGCACCAGCGCCACATCATCGGGCCGGGCTGCCCTGGGTTGCTGCGGCTTGACCTCCTGCAACCCGGATAATTCAAACATTCCGGCAGCACGCCGGGGTGCGGGAGTCAGCTCGATGACGGGAATATTGCGGGTTTGGGCCACCTCTCTGGCCGGCGAGTCCTGGTCAGCCTGAACAATCAGGGCCGTGGCGTTTAAATCGGTCAGGTAAAAGTCAAACTCTTCCGTTCCGTAGGCCGGGTTGAGCGGCGCGGCGGTGGCTCCGGCAGCTACAGCCAAAAAAGTGACGGCCATTTCCGGGCCGTTGGGCAGCACAATGGCTACCGGGTGGTTAGGGTCAATGCCCATAGATTTGAACCGGCCAATAGTTTGCTCGACTTGCCGGAGCAGGGCCGCATAACTTAGCGGGGCGCGGTTGGGTGCGGTAATGGCTACAGCATCTGGATTTTGGGCGGCTTGATGTTGGATGAGTGAATAGACGGTTTTCATTAAACGATATGCCTTTGGCGACACATTTAGCCCAGCGTATATACTAATTTAGTATAATCGAATATCTTTAGAGGCAAATATAAAATTCATTTGAATTTCATATAAGTTTATAGGCTTCTGCAAACTGTTGTGGGAAACGTAATAGATACAGAGATATTGAGCAAATTGGGTGAAGAGGGTCAGGTGGTGAGTCCGGTTGCGGCGGGCTGGTCAACAAACCAATGCAGTTGACCGGCAGGTTGCACTCGTTGAGCCGGCAGAATCTGGTCTGAAGCTGTGTCGGTTATCACCTGTTGCAACGCTCTGCTTTTGCCCGCGCCGGCAGTGATAAAAGCAACATGACGGGCTTGATTGATAACCGGCAGGGTAAGCGTAATGCGTTCCGGCGGCGGCTTGGGCGAGTTAGAGACCGGCGCAACCCAGCGCGTGGTTTCGGCCAGCAGGGCGTGGCCGGGAAACAGAGAAGCTGTATGGCCATCTTCGCCCATGCCCAGCAAAATCAGGTCGAAAGCGGGCACGCGGGGCGGTTTAAGGTTGAAAACCCGGCTCATGGTATGCTGGTAAGTTTGGGCGGCCTGCTCAAGCGGCAGGGTGTGGTCCAATTGATAAATTTGCGATTCGGGGATGGCGACATGCTCAAAAAGCTGCTCGCGGACCAGTTGGTAGTTGCTTTCAGGGTGGTCTGGCGGTACGTAGCGCTCATCGGCAAAAAAGACATGCCAGGCCGGCCAGCCAACCGGCAACTGCGCCAGCGGCGGGCACAAAATTTTAGGCAGCGAACCGCCCGAAAAGGCCACCGTAAAGCGTCCGTGGGCGGCCACTGCCGCCGCAGAAACATCGGCCACATACTCGGCGGCGGCCTCTCCCAACTCTTGCAGCGAGGCAAAGACGTGCAGGTGGAGCGTTTCTGGAGAACTCAACGTAACTAACCATCCTTGCTTTCGCTGCAACCGTACAGCCAACGCCGGCCATCGGCGTGAATAAACTCTTCGGCTTTGCCCGGTCCCCAGGTGCCGCTTTCATAAAAGGCCAGGGTGGGCGCATATTTTTTATTGGCCCAACCCTCTAAAATAGGGTCAACCAGCGCCCAGGCCAGCTCAATTTCATCGCTGCGGGTAAAGAGCGAGGCGTCGCCGTGCAGGGCGTCCAAAATCAGGCGCTCGTAGGCATCGGGCAGGGTGTTTTTGCCAAAATCCTGCTCGTACAAAAATGTCATATCTACCGAGCGAGTGCGCATACCCGCGCCGGGCACTTTGGTTTCAAAGCGCAGGTTCATGCCCTCGTTGGGTTGCAGGCACAGGGCCAGCACGTTGGGTGGAAGCTGTTCGTCGGGCGGCAGGGGAAACATGAGGTGGGGCACGTGTCGAAATTGAATGGAAATTTCGGTCACTTTATCGGCCAGGGCCTTGCCGGAGCGCAAATAAAAAGGCACGTTGCGCCAGCGCCAGTTGTTAATAAACAGCTTGAGCGCGGCAAAGGTGGGGGTTTCGGTGCCGGCGCTAACACCTTTTTCATCGCGGTAAGTGCGATATTGGGCGCGAACGGTATACTGCCCCACATCCCCAGGCTGAATGGGCTGGATGGCCTTGAGCACCTTTACTTTTTCATCGCGCAGGGCGGTGGCGTTAAATTCGGCGGGCGGCTCCATGGTGGTTAGGGTGAGCAGTTGCAAAAGGTGGTTTTGAAACATATCGCGCATAATGCCGGCGGTATCGTAATAGCCGGCCCGGCTGCCCAGTCCAACTTCTTCGGAGACGGTAATCTGAACGTGGTCAATATAATTGCGGTTCCAGAGCGGTTCAAAAATGGCGTTGGCAAAGCGAAAGACCAGCAGGTTTTGCACGGTTTCTTTGCCAAGATAATGGTCAATGCGGTAAACCTGGCTTTCTTTAAAGACCTCGTGAACCTGGTGGTTCAACTCTGTGGCCGAGGCTAAATCGTGCCCAAAGGGTTTTTCAATAATGATGCGCCGCCAGTTTTCTTCGCTTTGACCGGCCAGCCCGGCCCGGCCAAGCTGGTCAACAATAACCGGGTAAAGAAAGGGCGGGGTAGACAGGTAAAACAGGCAGTTACAGGCGCCGCCGACCTTTTCGTCAATTTCGGCCAGCAGTTTGCCCAGCTTGTTGTAGGCTTCGGGGTCGTCGTAGTTGGCCTGGTGATAGAAAATGTTTTTGGCAAAAGCATCCCATTTTTGGCATTGGCTGGGTTTAATCCGCGAGTAGGACTCGACCGATTTTTTGACCTTTTTTCTAAAGCCGTCGTCGTCCATTTCACTACGAGCCATGCCCACAATGCTGAATTGCTCCGGCAACAGCCCTTCGCAGGTGAGGCTAAAGAGGGCCGGCATGAGCTTGCGATGGGTTAAATCGCCCGACGCGCCAAAAATTACCACCACGCAGGGGTCGGGCACTTTGCGGAGTTCGTCTTTGGGCATAACGCTGGCGCTATCTTGCTGCACCATGGCTCAGCCTCCTATCCAATCGACGTGAAACGAGCCGGGCTTGTCGACCCGCTCAAAGGTGTGCGCCCCAAAATAATCGCGCTGGGCCTGAATCAGGTTGGCCGGCAGCCGGGCCGAGCGATAGGCGTCAAAATAGGCCAGCGAGGCGCTCATGGCCGGAACCGGGGTTCCCAGTTCCACGGCGGTTTTTACGGCAAAGCGCCAGGCCTCTTGCCGGCTCTGCACGGCCTGCTTGAATTCATTATCGACCAGCAGGTTGGGCAGGTTGGCGTTGCGGCGGTAGGCGTTGGTGATATCATCCAGCAGTTCGGCCCGAATGATGCAGCCGGCCCGCCAGATGCGGGCAATTTCGGCCAGGTTGAGGTTGTAATTGTACTCGGCGGAGGCCACCTTGAGCAGGGCCATACCCTGGGCGTATGAGCAGATTTTTGAGGCGTAAAGCGCGGCCCGCACCGAGTCGATAAGTTTTTGGCGGTCGCCCTGGTATTGACTCGCCGGCCCGGACAGAATTTTTGAGGCGGCCACGCGCTCATCTTTGATGGATGAAATAATGCGGCCATCTACGGCGGCGGTAATGGTGGGAATGGCCGAGCCAATATCGAGCG
This sequence comes from uncultured Caldilineaceae bacterium, assembly GCA_964486935.1. GTDB lineage: Bacteria > Chloroflexota > Anaerolineae > 4572-78 > J111 > CAZAPG01. The sequence continues at coordinate 61,624 of CAZAPG010000015.1, forward strand.
CGTTTTGGCTGGTCCACTTGCCGGTGCCTTTTTGCCCGGCCTTGTCTAAAATCACATCCACCAGCGGCTGGCCGGTATCGTCATCTGTTTTGGTGAAGATGTTGGCGGTAATTTCGATGAGAAATGAGGACAACTCGCCCCGGTTCCACTCGCTGAAAATCTGGTGAAACTCCTGGGCCGAGGGGTTGAGCGCGGCTTTGAGCAGATGGTAGCTTTCGGCAATTAGCTGCATGTCGCCATACTCAATGCCGTTGTGGACCATTTTTACGTAGTGACCCGCGCCGCCCGGCCCAATATAGGTAACGCAGGGCGCGCCGTCGGCGGGGGCTTTGGCCGAAATGGCCTTGACCAGCGGCTCGATAAAGCCGTAGGCTTCCTGGGCGCCGCCGGGCATGAGGCTGGGGCCAAAGCGGGCGCCCTCTTCTCCGCCGGAAACGCCCATGCCAATAAAGCGCAGGTTGGCCGCTTCCAATTCTTTGGCGCGGCGCTCGGTATCTGGAAAAAAGGAGTTGCCGCCGTCGATGATGATGTCGCCTTCGTCCAGCAGGGGTTTGAGCTGGTCAATTACCATGTCAACCGGCCTGCCGGCCTGCACCATAATTTGAATAATGCGCGGGCGCTCGAGGCTGGCTACAAAATCTTCCAGCGAGTAAGTGGCGGTAATGGCTTTATCTTTGGCTTCGCCGGCCATAAACTCTTCGGTTTTGGAGCCGGTGCGGTTGTACACCGATACGCTAAAGCCGTGGTCGGCGGCGTTGAGCACCAGATTTTGGCCCATAACGGCCAATCCAATGAGTCCAAACTGATTTTTTGGCATACTTATTCTCCTGGGGGCAAGGTAAATCAATTATTCTCATTACCCGACATGTCGCTAAAATTTGTCGCGCAAAAACGCAAAGGGCGCAAAGATTTTTCAATTTGCTTATTTTCTTTGCGCCTTGGCAAGAGGCTATTTTTGTTCAGCGTGACAGGCTGTCGGGTGGTTAGGTTTTGAGCAGCTCCATTTAAAGTGGCATTGTAACATAGATAATGCAAAAGAGGAATTTACCGGGCAAGGGCGCGCCCCAAAATTTGAGACAGATCCACCGGGCAAGATGATGTTGAAGCGGAAAGTTGGCCGTGCTATAATGCAGCAAACTTACAAACTTAATAGTCAAGGGGGCCGGCAATGAATTTTGAAGATTTAACCATTGGAATTGAAGAAGAGTACCAGATTATTGACCCTGAAACGCGAGAGTTGACCTCGTACATTTCTGAAATGTTAGATAAGGGCGCGGTTCTGTTTAGAGACCAGGTGAAGCCAGAGTTTTTGCAATCGCAGGTAGAAACCGGCAGTTATGTGTGCCGCAACATCAAAGAGGCGCGCCAGGAAGTAACCCGCCTGCGGGGCATTGTGGCCGATATTGCCCATAAAAATAACCGCAAAATTGCGGCTGCCGGCACCCACCCCTTTTCTCGCTGGCAAGACCAGATTGTAACCAATCGAGACCGCTACAAAGGGCTGGAAAAGGATTTTCAAATGATAGCCCATCGCCTGCTGATTTTTGGGATGCATGTTCACATTGGCATCCCCAACCCCGATTTGCGGATTGACCTGATGAAGCAGATGACCTATTTTGCCCCGCATATCATGGCCCTGTCCACTTCGTCCCCTTTTTGGCACGGGCGGAAAACCGGCCTGAAATCTTACCGCAGCGTAATTTTTGAAGATTTGCCGCGCACCGGCCTGCCCGAATATTTTGACTCGGCCCAGGAGTACGACCGCTATGTTGACACCCTGATTAAAACCGGCTGCATGGAAGAAGCCACCAAAATCTGGTGGGACATCCGCCCCCACCCCAAATTTCCCACCCTAGAATTTAGAATGTGCGATTGTACCACCAGAATCGACGAGGTGATTGCCATTGCCGCGCTAATTCAGGCGGTGGTGGCCAAGCTTATTCTGTTGCGCAAGAAAAATCAGACCTGGCGCATTTATCGCCGCACCTTGATAGCCGAAAACAAATGGCGGGCCGTAAAAGAAGGCATCGACGGAAAATTTATTGACTTTGGCAAAGAAGAGCAGGTGCCGCTTCGCTTTTTAATGGAAGAGTTGCTGGAACTAATTGACGATGTGGTTGACCAGTTGGGCACCCGCAAAGAGATTGATTATATCAGAACAATTCTTAAAACCGGCTCCAGCGCCGACCGCCAGCTAAAAACATACCAGGAAACCGGCAGCCTGCAAGCAGTAGTTGACATGCTGGCCGACGAAACCGTGATGGGGGTTTAGCCCATTGCCCCAGTTTGAGACCTGGCTCGATAAATTTTTCGACACCTTTTTTCACCTGCCCACGCTCTTCATTTTGGCGCTGCTGGCCATTGCCCTGGTGTGGTGGTTTTACGATATCGGTTTTGATGTTGGTCAGGGATTCGTCAGGTTGACCAGCAACCGCGGCAATCTGGGGTTGTACTGGCTAAACGGCTGCTGCGATTTGAATTTATATTAAAAAAGCGCGACTCCCCAATAAGGTGACGCGCTTTTTCAGTAGCCCCACTGAGCCGTGTGCATTCCAATTGTCCTTGAACCTGCTTAATGCAGGTGGGCGCCAGGATAGAAGGTTTTGCCTTGCCTTGGCGAAGGCTACCGCATCCCCTCTAAAACTCAGGCTCCCAATCAAGGAAATGTTGGCTCAAGACGCATGGAGCATCACGCGAACAGCAGGGTTGCCGTAAAGTTTAACATGGTTGCCGTGTCTTGACAAATTGGCAAGCCAGAGCAGATTTAAAACGCGCCTCATAAAGTCGCAGGTCGCAAGGTTTCTTAATCTTTTTGCGGCGGTCGCATTTTTAGAGGAGCCGTCACGAGCGTTAGCCCGCCGCCCATGATGAAAACGGGATTTTTTTGAAGGAGCCGCCGTGAAAGAGTTGAAGAACGTACTTTTTTACATAAGCAGCGGAATAGCATTGATAGCCCTTTCAATTATGTTTACCGGCCGGCTAGAGGTGGACATTCCGCCGTTGCCTACGGCCACGCCTCTGGCTATCCCAACATCCACCGCCCTGGCGCAAACAGATTGCCTGCCAACCCCCTCAGAGAGCAGTTACGGTTATTTGCCAGACCCGCCAATTACAACCCGATTAGTGTCGGATGATTATGAGGGGCTGCGGCTCTTCATGTCGGGCACGGTCTATGCGTCAGACTGCGAAACGCCCCTGCCCGGCGTGCATATTGAAATCTGGCAAAACGACGCCAAAAACACCTATCCGGCCAAGCCCGGCTACCTGCGCGCCCAGCTCCGCACCGACTCACACGGGCGCTATCGCTTTGCCACCGTCAAGCCTTTGCCCAGCCGAAATCGGCCCGGCCACATTCATTTTCGGGTCAGTTACCCGGATGGCAGCAATACGCTCGACACGCTCATTTACTTTGATGATGTTATCCGCCACAATGCGCCCGCAATTGACCCCCGGCTGGCCGTTTCCACCTCTAAAGTAACGGGGGCATCCGGCTCTCGGCTGTATGGAACATTTGATATTGTGCTGCCGGTCAAGCCGCCCGAAACAAAATTGCCCGACTGTCTGGCCACGCCCCACCATACCGGCGCGCAACCCAATTCTGCCGATATACCCTTTACCAATACCCTGGCCGCCGATGACCTCAGCGGCACACGCTTGATAATATCCGGCGCTGTTTACGCCGCCGATGGCCAGACTCCTGTTCCCGATGCCCTGCTTGAAATCTGGCACGCCAATGCCCAGGGGCGGTACGTTTCTACCTCTACCAGTCCATTACGGGCCAAAATATACACCAACACTCAGGGGCGGTTTGAATTTACCACCATCAAGCCGGGGCCGGTGCGGGTAGGGTGTCAATATTTGCCGGCGCATATCAACTATCTGGTCAGTTATGGCGACAAGCGCCCGTTGTATGTGTCTCAATTTTTTGCCGATGACCCTCATCTGGATAACTATCCCCAGGTGCAGCGGCAAGCAGTTACCACGCTCATTAAAAGTCAGGGTGAAGACTCAACTTTGCGAGGTACGTTTGATATTGTGCTGCCGGAAAGGTCGGCGCGGCGGCAGTAAGAGTCGCCAAAACTAAAAATTAACTTTATGTTGACAAGTTACGGCCAGGTCGGTATCATTGAGTTTAGACTGATGCTCTACTCATTGCCACAATTAAGAAGTCCTTATATGGGTTGGAGCGTGGCGTAACACCCTCTGTAACAAAATTTGGCTCAGGCAGGCCAAACCGTGTAGTGATTTGCGCGGGCCATACCTTTATGCTATGATGAATCTCATCTTAATATAAAGAAAGAACGAGGTCTGTCTCTGTGAAGGTTACAACTGAAGAACTGGAACGCTGTCAGGTCCTGGTGACCGTTGAAATTGAGCCGCAGCAAGAAAAAAAGATGCTTGAAAAAGCGGCCAAACGCATTGCCCGCGAGGTGCGCATCCCCGGCTTTCGGCCCGGCAAAGCCCCGTTTAATGTTGTAGTACGACGCTTTGGTATGGAAGCCATTCAACAAGAAGCGTTAGAGCAAACCGTTGACCAGATGCTTCAAGATGCGTTGCAAGAAGCCGATGTTGTGCCCTACGCCAAAATTGACCTGGAAAGCGTTGATTGGGACCCATTACGGGTAAAAGTGAAAGTGCCTACCAAACCCAGGGTAGAGCTAAATGATTACCAAGACATCCGGCTGGAGATTGTGCCGATTGAAGTAACCGATGAGGATGTTGAAGAAGCTTTGCAAAATTTACAAGAGCAAACCGCCACCTGGGCGCCTGTAGAGCGGGCCAGCCAACTGGGCGATTTGATTTCTATGAAGGTGGTAGAAAAAGATGGCGAGACCGTGCTGGCCGAACACGAATCGGTAGAGCACGAGTTAGACGACCCGACCAGGCACGAAGGCCACAACCACCCAGATTTAACCACTCCGCTTTTGGGCTTGAGCGCCGGCGACGAAAAAATCTTTACCCTGCCCTACCCCGCAGAATTTGGCGACGAGCGATACGCCGGCAAAGATATTACTTTTGAAGTGGAGATTCTGGGGGTAAAAACCAAAGAACTTGACCCTATTGACGACGAATTTGCCAAATCCGTCAGCGATTTTGACACGCTGGAGGCGCTCAAAACAGATATTCGAGAGAACATTCGCCGGCAGCGAGAAAATCAGCAAAATATTGAACTTGGCAACAAAGCCCTGGATAAAATCATCGAAGAAGCTCAAATTGAATGGCCCCTGGCCTTTGAAGAGGAAAGCATCGACGAAGAAATTGAGCGCCAGGAGCGCCAGCTTAAAAATTATGGCCTGACCCTGGACAGCTACCTTAATATGCAAAACAAAACCCAAGACCAACTCCGCGACGAAATTCGCGAAGAGGTGGTTGGACGCCTGAAGCGCGGTTTGGTGCTGGGCAAAATTGCCGAGCGGGAAGAACTGGACGTGAGCGAAGGCGAAATTCTGGAGCAGGCTAAATTAATTGCCGATATCACCGGGCGCGGCGAGCAGGTTTGGCGCAATATTTTGGCCTCCGAAGCTCAACAGAGCGCCATCGCCAACGATTTGCTGGTGAACAAAGCCATCAGGTGGCTGGCGGCTATTGCCAAAGGCGAAGACCCCAACCTGGCTCTTGAAGATGAAGAATCAGCCGACGCAGACAAAGAGTCCCAAGAAGATAAAAAGGCAACCGCCGGCAGCGCGCCGGCAGAGGTTGAACCTGAACAATCCAAAGAAAACACCGCTGAGGCCGGCGAAGAACAGCCGGAAAACGAATCGGCAGAAACCGCGGCCGCAACCAAAGCTTAATTGTCTATTGTTTTGATTTGAAAGGAGTCTTTAAACTCATGTTCCCTCGTTTCCCGGAATCCGTCATTCCGATGGTTATTGAATCTACTGGGCGCAGCGAACGAGCTTACGATATATTTTCTCTGCTACTGAGAGAACGCATTATCTTTTTGGGGACACCCATTAACGACCAGATAGCAAACCTGATTGTTGCTCAACTGCTTTACCTGAACCGCGAAGACCCGGAGCGGGAGATTCAAATGTACATCAACTGCCCCGGCGGAATTATTTACGCCGGCCTGGCCATTTACGATACCATTCAGCAAATTCAAGCGCCGGTTAGCACGTTTGCCGTGGGTGTTACCGCCAGTATGGGCACGGTGCTGCTGGCCGCCGGCGCCAAGGGCCAGCGATACGCCCTGCCGCACGCCACCATTCACATGCACCAGGCCGGCGGCGGCGCCCAGGGCTACACCACCGATGTGGAAATTCAATATCGTGAAATGAAGCGTCAACAAGACCTGCTCTTTAATATTATCAGCAAGCACACCGGCCAAACCGTTGCCCAAATTGCCGACGATTTTGAGCGAGACCGCTGGATGGATGCCGTTGCCGCCAAAGAGTATGGCCTGGTTGATGACATTTTGGGCGACCCGATTGTGCCCCATACCGATGACACAAAAAAAGGCAGTAACAACAAATAGGCTTATGTCTGGCACAAGCGCAACCTGGGGGCGCAAAGCCTTGCGCCCTTGCAATATATAGGCGCTTGCGCTGAACATGAGCGAACAAATAAAAACGGTTAAAATGTAAAATGGTCAACAGATTCCGTTCCGATGTTCAAGTTTGCTCATTCTGCAAACGGTCTCAAGATGAAGTCAATCGCCTTATTGCCGGACCTGACCATGTGTTTATTTGCGATGAGTGCGTTGATTTGTGCCAGGATATTCTGGCCGAGGACTCATCATCGGAGGACGGAACCAAATTTAACCTGGGCCGGATTCCCTCTCCCAAAGAAATTTATGAGCAGTTGAATGAATGGGTAGTGGGCCAGGACCAGGCCAAAAAAGTTTTATCTGTAGCCGTTTACAACCACTACAAGCGGGTTAACCGCCGGCTTGAGTCAAAAAGAAGTAACGTTGTAGAATTACAAAAGAGCAATATTTTAATTATTGGGCCAACAGGTTGCGGCAAAACCCTGTTGGCCCAAACTTTGGCCCGCATTCTGGATGTCCCCTTTTGCATTGCCGATGCCACCGCCCTGACCGAAGCCGGTTACGTGGGCGAAGATGTGGAAAATATTTTGCTGCGACTCATCCAGGCCGCCGATTATGATATTGCCAGGGCCGAACAGGGCATTATCTACATTGATGAAATTGACAAAGTAGCCCGCAAATCTGGCGATAACCCCTCGATTACGCGGGATGTTTCTGGCGAGGGGGTGCAGCAGGCGCTGCTAAAAATTATCGAAGGCGTTGAAGCCAGCGTGCCGCCCCAGGGCGGGCGCAAGCACCCACACCAGGATTTTATTCACATCAACACCTCAAATATCCTCTTTATTTGCGGCGGCGCTTTTGACGGGCTGGACAAAGTCATCGAAGAGCGCCTGGGGCTAAAAGGCCGCATGGGTTTTGGCAGCAAAAAGATAAGCGTAAAATCTCCCCTGGCGCCCCAAAGGGGCCTGCTCGACGCCGGCTCGCCGGCTGGCCGTCTGCAAGAAATTACCCCGGCCACGCCCCTGCCCAAACAAGACCCGGCCATTGCCAAAGAAGAAGAGGCCATTTTGCACTCTGCCCAAATGCTGGCCCAGGTTACGCCCGACGACCTGCTGGGCTACGGCCTCATCCCAGAATTTGTGGGGCGTCTGCCCGTAACTGTTACGGTAGAGCCGCTGGGACACGCCGCCCTCATGCGCATATTAACCGACCCGCGCAACGCCATTGTCAAACAGTTTCAACATCTGTTTACATTGGACGATGTGGAGCTGGCCTTTACCCAGGATGCGCTGGCCAAAGCGGCTGCCCTGGCCCTTAAACACAAAACCGGCGCGCGCGGTCTTCGCTCCATTATCGAAGAGGCCCTGCTTGATGTGATGTACGAGATTCCCTCAAACAAGGCCATCAAAAAGTGCGTCATTACCGGGGCGGTGATTACCGGGGAGTCTGCGCCGGAGCTGTACGACGAGTTTGGCCGGCCAATTGGCCTGGACGACCTGCACAAAGCCGCCTAAGTGGGAAAGAAGCCGTTGGCCTCTAACCACTCCCAATCCGGGCCGGGCCAACCGACCTCCTCAAAATTAACCCTGTTTTGCGCGTCAAACTTAATACCTTCCGCTTCCAGTAATTGGCGCTGCCGGGCGCTGCCGTGGCCGCTTGAGCGCGGGCTAACCGTGCCCTGCCGGTTGATGACCCGCTGCCAGGGCACGTCGGTGGGGTGGGGCAGGGCGGCCATAGCGTAGCCCACCATCCGGGCGGTGCAGCCCCCCACAATCTGGGCTATCTGGCCGTAGGTAGCTACCCGGCCCGGCGGAATCTGGCGGGTAACGGCATAAATACGCTCGTAAACGGGTGCATTTTTCAGTGACATTTTTTAATCTGTAAAATCTTCCGGTTTCAAAAATTTAAAGCTTTTATACATAGGGTTAAACCACTGCAAGGCTGCATCGTACAATTCTACCGGCTCGGCGGGAGCGGTAAACACAATGCGGTGCATTTTGCCTTTGTTAAGGGCCGTAATCACCGAGCCGGCAAAGGGGGTGTCATCAGACCCAAGGTAGTAAAAGTCGATGGTGGCGCCGGTGGCGGTGTCCAGTGGAAATTCTGCTGGCGGCAAATATTGAACCTGATACTCTTTTGCAAGCTCTTGAATAAATGCCAGAGCCGCCGCTTGTGCGGCCGTGCTGTTGTTTTTGGCCGCGGCCCAGTTGAAATTGCTGGCGGTAAAGGTCATGTTGGTGGTTGGCTCCGTTACCGATACGCTGTTTTCATTCTGCGTTGTTACTTCCCAGTTAGAGGCGTAGAAAAAGCCAAACTCTTTGCTCTCCGGCCCAATCAACTCCCAGACCGGTTCCTGGGTGGGGGTGGTTTGGGCGGCTGGGGCCGGCTCCAGGGGGGTAAAGCTGTTGACCAGTGCCTGTAACCCCGGGCGCGAGGCGTCCCACTGCTCCTGGATGGCGCTAAAGTGCAGCACAAATACCGTTGCGCCCTGTTGAAATACTTTTACCTGGCTAATGGTTTGGCCCAAATTGGGGTCGGTGGTGGAAAACTGGGCCACAATCGAGCCATCGGCCTGGGTTTGCTGTTTGATGGCTTTAAAGTTTGACCCTTCGCCGGCAAAGTTTTGGGCGACAAATGTCACTAAAAATTGGTTGAGTTCTTGCTGGCTGTATGCTTTGCCGGCATCGTTGAAAACAACGCTGTAGCCGGCCCTGTCGCCCGGTTCAACAAAAATTACGGCGTCGTCTCTTTCATGGGCCGTCCAGTTAGAAGGGTAGTTGATACTGAAACGGTTGGAACTGTGAGTGAAACTTTGCAACGAGTCCGGGCCGGCAGCCGCCACAACAGGCGTGGGCGTGCCGGTAACGGTGGCTGTAGGCGTGGGTGTTGGCGGTGTGGGGGTAACGGGCGCAGCCGCCTGGCCGCAGGCTTGCAAAGCGCCGGCAAAAATAACAATCAAACTGATTCTAAGCAAGTTGTTTAGCAGGGAATGAAAACAAAAAGCACCGGTAGAGGTGCTTTTGGCGGGGCCGGTGGGCATAGCGGGGTTTACTCCGGTTCGGCATCGGTAATAAAGCGGTAGCCCACCCCCCGAATGGTAATTAAATGTTTGGGGCGGCTGGGGTTGTCCTCTATCTTTTCTCTAAGCCAGCGGATATGCACATCGAGCGTGCGGGTGTCGCCCATGTAGTCGGTTTCCCAAACAGTTTGCATAATTTTTTTGCGGCTCAATACCTGGTTGCGGTTTTCAATGAGCAGGTGCAGTAGTTTGAATTCTTTGGGGGTAAGGGTATAAATTTTGCCCTGGCGCAAAACCTTGTATTGTAAACAATCCAGGGTTAGGGTGGGAAACCTTAAAAACCGCCCCTTTTGCCTGGCCACGGCTTTTTGAATGCTCTGGCTTAACTGGTGAGGTTTGTTGGCCGAAACAACAATGGTATCGCTATCTATAGTTTGGTTGAGATGTTGTTGGCTGCTAACCAGAATAAGGGGAATATCAAGCTGGGCCTGGCTGATGGCCCGCTGAAAGCCGGCCATATCTAACTGCCCCTCGGCAGAATTGAATACAACCAGGTTGGGCCACATTAAAGCAGTTTGTTGGGTAGCCGTTTCGGGAGTATGCACTACCGATACCCGATGCCCTTCTTTTTGCAAATGCGCGTGGAGCGACTCGGTCTGGCTTAAATTATTATTTTCAATTAGCAAGACATGCATGCTCGACTTGTTCCCTCCCGATGGTCATGCTCTTACTGGCTGGTCGGTCATTATACCCAAACTCTGGCTCTGGTGCAATCAACCCCATTACATTTTTTTATCCGCTTGCCATAATCATAAAAGATTTACTATATGTAGGGGATTAACCGGCCTGCGCTGCCCACATTTAGTGGTTTTTGTCTCAAAAAATTCACTACAAAATTCGCAAAATGTTTAATTAACTGCGTTCAAACTTTAAATGCAGCACTGCGTTTGTGTTGGGCTGAATGGCGGCTCGCTCATCCAGCCGGTAGCCGCATACCCACAAAATATAATTGTTGCCCGCCAGTAGCGGCACGTGATTACGCCAGGCGGCCGGTATTTTCTGGTCAATCATAAATTCGTTGATTTTTTTGCTTTGGCCGCCCATGCCAAACGGACAGAATTTGTCGCCTGGCCGGCGCGTTCGCAAACTTATTTGCTGTCCCGCCATATCCGCATCAAGGTAGGCTTCCCAACGGCCAACGTTTTTAATCGCCCCGGCCTTCACCTGCTGACGCGCCACTTTGTTGGCGGTAAGCTGCCAGCCTGTTTGGGGCAGCGGGGTAACGCCTTCCAAATTTACCGGTATGGGTTGACCCTTGGGCAGATGTGGAAAGTCAAAAGTGGATGGTTGAGAAAGGGCTTCTGTTGCGGCCAGGGTAAACGTTTGATAACTGATGGTCAGCGCCAGCCCTTGCAGCAGGGTGGCGCTGGCCCCGGTTTGTTGTCCTTCTACAATTTCAACGGCCTTTTCAATGTGAACAAAACTGATATCGCGCAGGCTGCGGCGCAGCTTTTGCGTGGCCCGGCGCAAAGTTGAGCGTTTTAACCCCAGCGGCAAATGCAGCCAGCGCTGCAAGTGAAAGGTAATTTGCTCCGGCGACTCTTCTTTAACCACCTGCTGCCAGGCCCGGTTGAGCTGCTCGCTCAATAGTTGGGTATCGGCGGCTACCACGCTGGCAGTGCGCCGAATAACCTGCCGGATGTTGGGATTATACGTTTCAAGCTGTGGCAGCAGTTGGTGGCGCAGCCGGTTGCGAAAGTAGGTGGTATCCTGGTTGGTGTAGTCCTGGCGGGGGGTCAGGTTATTTTCCCGGCAGTAGCGTTCAATTTCTGAGCGGCTGATCTCCAGCAGGGGGCGGATAAGTTGAGGAGCCGGCCCGTCTGACTGAACGGGGGTATCCTGTGGGTGCAGCCGCAGCGCCTCGATATTAATTTGGGGCAACATGCCGCGCAATCCGGCCAGGCCGCTGCCGCGCAAAAAGTGCATCAACACGGTTTCTACCTGGTCATCGGCGTTGTGGCCTACGGCAATTTTGGTAGCCTGAACCTGGCTGGCGGTTTGCCACAAAAAAGCGTATCTAACCTGCCGGGCTGTCTCTTCAATGGATTGCTTACGTTGACCGGCTAATTGGGCGATGTTGCGGGACTGGATGATGCAGGTAAGCTGCCAGCGCGCGGCCAGGTTTTGCACAAAATCGGCATCGCCCTGCGATTCCGGGCGCAGTTGGTGGTCAAGGTGGGCTACAGTGAGCGATAGCTCCAGTTGGTGGCGCAATTGTACCAGAATGTGCAGCAGGCACAGCGAATCTGGCCCGCCGGAAACGCCGACAACAACGCGCTCCCGGCCAAACAAGAGCGCGTGTTTACGGCAGTACTGTAAAATTTGGTCAACTAAACCGACATTCACTTAGGCGGCTTCTTTGGGGTTTGCCTCAATTACGCTGTGCAGGTGATGAGCGTGGACGTTATTCAAAAAAGCCTCACGCAGCGCATCGTCGGCAAGGTTGTCGATTAATTTTTTCTGAAGGCGCTGGGCGTAAATAATGGCGTCTCGCGAGGCGGCATCATTGGCAGAAATATGGTAAATTTGGGCTTTTTGAATTTGAATGACATATTGGGTCAGGCGGCTATCAATTTCTTGGGCCAGGCTTGAGGCTTGCACCAGGGCGTCGAGAGCGGCATCGTACTGTTGTTGGTCTTGCACGGCTATTTGGGCCTCAAGCCAGCGACCACGCGCAATAAATTCCTTCATTTCGCTGGCTTTGGCCAGCTCTAGCAGGTTGTGCAGACTTTGTTCGGCCCTTTCAAAATGATTGGCATCGATGTAGGCTCTGGTAAGTTGGTACAGCGCCGCCACCTCATCGGGGGTAAAACCCATATCACGCGCCGAAAAGCGAACGGTTTCCAGCTCTTTAAGCGACTCGTCCAGGCGCCCCACATGTCGAAAAGCCGTTCCCAAAATGGTTCGCGTTTTCATAACATATAATGGAGAACCCAGGGCTTCGGCAATATCAACGCTTTGCCGGGCTAACTCCAGGCCCTTCTCGCTCAGCCCCAGCGTCAGGTAATAGTAGCCCAGCGAGGCCATACATAACGCCTGAAATGATTTTTGGCCCTGTTCCTGGGCCAGGTTTAGCCCTTCGCTTAGATTTTCGCCGGCTAATTTTAAGTAGCCCTGATAAAATTGTCCAAGGGCCTGGTAATATTTTATCAACGGCACCCGGTACAGGTCGCCCGATTTTTTGTGCAGTTCCAGCAATTCTTCGGCGGTCTTTTGCGCGCCCTCGTAATCGGCCAGATAAACCTGGCCCATCAACACCGCCGATAGCGAGTCCATCAGCCCGCCCCTAAAACCCTGGCGGCGGCGAATGGGGATAATTTCTTCCTGGTAACGGTTCAGGCTGGCCACAATTTCGCCCTGCTCCAGCATAATTTTAGCCAGCCCATCTTCTGAGGTGATGCGCCCCACATCGCTGTTCATTGACTGGCTAATATCGCGGGCTTCTTTAAAGCATTTGGTAGCCAGTTCTAACTGCCCCATGTTGTAGTAGAAATTGCCCAACTGGTTGAGGGTATCGGCAATGCCGCGCTCGTCGCCAATGCGGCGGGCCACGGCCAGCGCCTTTTGAAAGAATTCTGACGCTTTAGAGAAATTATGATGGCTGGCGTGCAGAGCGCCGCTGCCGTTGAGGGCGCGCATTTGGGCGGCTTCATCTTTAAGCGTTTTGGCCCTGGTTAGCATAGCCTGGTAATCGTCCATAGCTTTTTGAGGCTCGCCCAGGCGGGTGTAAACGCGGGCGCGTCCCTCGAAAATGGCCAGAATAGTTTGCGGGTCGGCCTCGGAGCCAAGTACTTTGGCCACATCAAGGGCGCGGGTGTAATATTTAACCGCCTCCTCATTAGCAAATGATTGAATTGCGGCTTCGGCGGCGCGGTGCAGGTAGCGCAGAGCGCGGGGCCAGGTTTCGCTTTTTACGTAATGTTCGGCCACAATCGGGGCGTACTGTTCGCCCAACTGCCAGTACAGGCGCGACATGTAATCGCCAATTTGTTTATGAATCATCTGGCGGCGCTGGTGCAGCAGGCTGTTGTAGGCGGTTTCGTAAGTGAGGACGTGTTTGAATATATACTCCGGTTCCGGCTCGCGGGTGCGCACTTCAATCAGGTCGGCCACTTCAAGCTCATCCAGGGCCTTTTCCAGAATATCGGGTTCGTTGACAATGGGGGCCAGAATAAAGCGCGGGAAAACGCGGCCAATAACAGCCGCTACTTGCAGCACCCGCTTAACCGATTCTTCCAGCCGGTCGATACGGGCGGTTAGAACGCCTTGCAGGGTGTTGGGAATGTCGATATCGGTAACAGAGCGAGCAATTTCCCAATGATCTTCGGTGCGTTTGATGGCGCCTTCTTCAATCAGGCTGCGGAGCACTTCTTCCAGAAATAGCGGATTGCCTTCGGCCCGATTGAGCAGCAGGTCTTCTAAAACTGCGGGCATTGGGTCAATTTTAAGCAGGTGCCGAATAACTTGCCGGCTTTCTTCGTCGGTCAAGGGCCACAGGATTAATTCGGTATAATTGTCAGAATATTCCTGGGCGGTACGGTTCTTGACTTCCCAAAAGCGGGTTTCGCGCTCAAGGCGGGTAACGCAAATCATCAAAATAGGGTTGTAAACGGTCAGCGTAAACAGATATTCAATCAGGTTAACCGAGCTGGGGTCGGCCCAGTGCAGGTCTTCAAACACCATGACTACCGGCTGCCGGGCGGCCAAAACTTCAACCCACTCGCCCATAGCTAAAAAGATGCGTTGCTGTAACATTTGAGGGTCGTTTAGGGGCAGGTCGCCATTGGCGTCAACATCCAGTTTGATGCCCACCATCGAGGCCAGATAGGGGATAATCTCCTGGCTGCGCTCGCCAAATAGCTCTTCGCCCATTGCCTCCAGCCGCATTTTGACCAGGGTGTCGTCGGCGTTTTCGGGCAAATCGAGATAGCCATAAAGAATGTCCAGGAACAGCCGGTTCTGGAACGACTGGCGATAGGAGAGGCCGCGCCCAAACAGCCACAGCGGTTTTTGTTCCTGGGTTAGCTGTTTTTTGAACTCTTTCATCGATTCGGCGATGAGGCGGGTTTTGCCCAGGCCGGCATCGCCGGTAACAACCCCAATACCGCCCTGCCCCGAAAAAAGAGTTTGGTAGGCGTCTATTAATACTTTTGTTTCGTACTCGCGGCCAATGAGGGGGGTCTCCATACCGGCAATACCCCGCTGAGTCTGGCTCAGGTCGCGCGCGCCTTTGAGTTCGTAAACCCTGAGCGGTTCCGGTTTGCCTTTTACTTTGATGGGGTCGCGCTCTTCAAAAATAAAGAGGCGATTGGTGAGGTTATAGGTATCTTCGTTGACAAAAATCTGGCCGCGCTCCGAGGCGCCTTCCAGCCGGGCGGCCACGTTCACCACATCGCCCATAACGGTATAGGAGCGTTTGCGGTCGGTGCCAACCATACCGGCAATCACCATACCGGTGTTGATGCCCATATGCATCCCCAGCGGCGCGGGTAGGGGAATAGGTGGATGCTGGTTGAATTTTTCCAGCCGTTCCATCATTTTTAACGCCGCTCGCAAAGCCAATTCGGGGTCGTTCTCGTGAGCGGTGGGCGCTCCAAACAGAGCCATAATTTCGTCGCCAATGTATTTATCTATGTAACCATCAAACTCGTACACGGCGTCGCTCAGTTCGCTCAAGAGCATGTTGATAACTCGCACCACATTTTCAACTTCGGCGGGAGTTTTGGCGGCGTCATTGAGCGCGGTAAAGCCAGACATATCGGCAAAGAGGACGGTTACTTGCCGCCGGTCGCCCTGAATAGGGGCATTGATAATAGAGGTGCTGGCAATTTCATCTGCGCCGGCTACTTCGTTGCCGCAGCGACCGCAGTAGAAGTGGTCTGCCGGGTTGTCGTACCCACAAACTTCGCATTTGATGGTCTGGCTCATAGTTTGGGCTTTTCTGTTTAAGGGTTAACTGTGTGCTCCCTGATGATAGTACAACCCACAGAATCTGTCAACGGCCTTTTTAGGCTAGGGGATAGCCCCGGCATTCCGGCGCCCGGAGTGACCCGCATCTTTAGCCGACGAAGGACCAGGGGTGAAAATGGGTCAATAAGGTACGGCTCGCCATTCGTCTCTGGAGCGGAAGCCGTATCGAAGCCGCACCCTGAGCCTGTCGAGGGGATGCTATCTCTTCATATTCGCTCCCAAACTGAAACGGGCCTCCCTTGAAAATAGCCCCCTCCCCAACTCTCCCCCGCAAGCGGGGGAGGGAGTCGCGCAGCGACGGGTGGGGGTAGATAAAATTTTCATTCTCGTTGCTGCCGAAGGCGTAGGGACTGTCGAACTCCCCTCTGACAATCGCATTGTAGTAAAAACAAGATTATGCTAAAATTAGGCCAATTTATTTTTCCCTAACCCCACCACACAAGGAGAGACCCCGCATGGTAGAACTCATCTGGGATGGCAAATACGACGCCAACGGCAAACGCGCCGCACCCCCGCGACTCAAACTCCCTTTTCAAACCGTAGAAACGGTGAACGAGAGCGCCCAGCAGCGCCAAATTAGCTTTGAAGCCCTGCTCTCCGGCCAGCCCACCGACTGGCGCAACCGCCTGATTTGGGGCGATAAAAAATATGTGCTGCCCGCCCTGCTGGATGAGTTTGCCGGCCAGGTTGACTTGATTTACATTGACCCGCCTTTTGCCACCGGCGCAGATTTTTCGTTTCAGGTGACAGTTGAGGATGAAAGATTTACCAAAGAGGCCAGCATCATTGAGCAAAAAGCATACAGGGATACTTGGGGGCGTGGCTCCGATTCTTATTTGCAGTGGTTTTACGAGACTTTGGTAATACTTCGAGAACTATTAAGTGATAAAGGCTCCATCTATGTCCACATAGATTATCATCTTGGGCATTACGGAAAAATCGTGCTTGATGAAATATTTGGACAAGATAGATTTGTCAACGAAATTATTTGGAAACGTCAGACTGCCAAAGGCGGAGCATTTAGTTCTCTAGCACAATATGGACGAATTCATGAAAGTATCTTCTTTTATTCTAAAACTGAAAATTACGTTTGGAATCTGCAATTCACTGATTATGATCCCGAATATGTTGAAAAAAACTATCGCCACATTGATGAAAGTACGGGGAGAAGGCACTCTCTCAGAGATTTAACTGCGGCTGGAACAAGACGAGGTGATTCAGGTAATCCCATTTACATTAACAATGAACGTATCACCCTTCCTCAAGGACGGCATTGGGCTATAGGATTGATGCCTGGAGAAAGCGTCCAACAAGCGGTTGACCGTCTCGTTACTTCAGGTAAGATTTGGCACGAACCCGGCAAAATGCCGCGCCTAAAACTTTTTCTTGATGAAATGCCTGGTGTACCACTTCAATCAATTTGGACTGATGTTTTACCTGTTCAAGCACAAAGTGCAGAGCGATTAGACTACGCCACCCAAAAACCCGAAGCCCTGCTGGAGCGCATCATTCAAGCCTCATCCAACCCTGATGACCTGGTGCTGGATTGTTTTTGTCTGCGGGCGGGGAGTTTGGTGAGAGTGGTGGAGGCCCCCCCACCCCCCCCCGATTTCGGGGGGGAGTCAAAAAAGTCCCCCGATTTTGGGAGGAAGCCAGAAAAGTCCCCCCGTTCACGGGGGGATTTAGGGGGGTTAACCCGTGAACGGGGGGATTTAGGGGGGCTAACCCATTCACGGGGGGATTTAGGGGGGCCAACCCGTGAACGGGGGGATTTAGGGGGGCTAACCCATTCACCAGGGGAAATAGGGGGGCCAACCCGTGAACGGGGGGATTTAGGGGGGCTAACCCATTCACCAGGGGAAATAGGGGGGCCAACCCACCTATCTATTGAACACATCCGGCCGGGCCAATACGTCATCGGCCACGACGGGCAGCCGCACCGGGTACTCCGCACTCACCACAGAACCTACACCGGCCCAATGATTGGCCTGCAACACGCCGCCAGCCGGCATACCCTATGGCTCACTGCCGACCACCGCGTGCTGTGTCAAAAACGCCCCATTCGCCTTAACCCGCAACAACCGGGCAGTTGGAGCCATGTTTCACCGGAAATGTTCGCTCGTAGTCAAGAATTGCGCCGCAGCAGCACCCCGGCCGAACAAAAATTATGGCAGGCTCTGCGCGGCAAGCAGTTGGGCGTTTCCTTTCGCCGGCAGCATCCGCTTGGCCCCTACATTGCCGATTTTTACTCGCGCCAGGCCGGGCTGGTTATAGAAGTAGACGGCGACTCCCATACCACGCCCCAGGCTCAGGCTCACGACGCTCAACGCGCGGCCTGGATAGAACAATCCGGGTTGCGCGTTATGCGTTTCTGGAACAACCAGGTAATGAATAACCTGCCTGGCGTGCTGCAAACCATTCAAACCTGTCTGCAAGAAACAACCGTACCCCACCACCCCGATAAGGAATGGCGGCGAGCCGAAGATTTACGGGAGGGGGACATTGTTTTTTACGGCGACTCACTGGAACCGGTAGAGATTAACCGCCTGCGCGTTGAAGAAACTACCGAAACCGTTTACGATTTAACCGTAGCAGATACCCACTCCTTTCTCACCGATGTCTGCCTGGTGCACAACTGCGGCTCCGGCACCACCGCCGCCGTAGCCGAAAAGCTGGGCCGGCGCTGGATTACCTGCGACCTGGGCCGCTTTGCCATCCACACCGCCCGCAAGCGGCTGTTGAGCATCGATAACGTGCGCCCCTTTGTGGTGCAAAATCTGGGCAAGTATGAGCGGCAAGCCTGGCAAGCCGCCGAATTTCCCCCCCCTTCCTCCCCTCCGTCAACGGGGGGGACAGAGGGGGGGCCGCCCCCCCCGAAATCGGGGGGGACAGAGGGGGGGCCGCCCCCCCCGAAATCGGGGGGGATAGGGGGGGTCATCACCGCCTATCGCCGCTTTATCCTCGATTTGTACCACGCCCGCCCTATTCAGGGCTATAGCTGGCTGCACGGGCTGAAACAGGGGCGCATGGTGCATGTCGGGGCCGTGGACTCGCCCATCTCCCCGGCCGATGTCAAACAAATCGCCATCGAGTTTCACAAGGCCACCGGCACCGGGGCCGACGCGCCCAGCGAAAGCGCCGTAGACGTGCTGGGTTGGGACTTTGCCTTTGAACTGAACGAAGTCGCCCGGCAGCAGGCCGCCGAAGCCAACATCACCATGCGCTTTGTGCGCATCCCCCGCGAAGTGCTGGAAAAAAGGGCCGTGGAGCAGGGCGACATCAAGTTTTTTGAACTGGCCGCCCTCGCCGTGGAGGTGGCCCAGGAAGGCCGGGGCGTCAACCTGACCCTGACCGATTTTGTCATCCCCCCCGATGACGTGCCCGCCGAAGTGCAGGCCGCCATCACCCACTGGAGTCAATGGATTGATTATTGGGCCGTGGATTGGGACAACAAGGGCGACACGTTTCATAACCAGTGGCAAACCTACCGCACCCGGCAAGACAAGAGTCTCGGCCTGCGGGCCGGCCACAAATACGAGCAGCCCGGCCAGTACGTGATCATGGTCAAAGTGATTGATATTTTGGGCAACGATACCACCAAAACCCTCAAAGTTGAGGTACAATAAATGGAGCTAACCATTGCCGCCATCAAAGAGGCTGTGCGGCAGCGGCAGTTCTACTTCAGCGCCCACGCCGAAGAAGCCCGTATGGACGACAACATTACCGCCGCCGTGCTGGAAGCCATTCTCAATGATGATATTTTAGAGCAGTACCCGGATACAGGCCGGGGCGCAAGTTGCCTGGTGGTGGGCTTTAGCGGAGAGCAGCCATGACGACTAAAATTTGTAACTTTTGTGGTCAAAGCGAATTTGAGTCAAGAAAAGTAGAGTACATCTATCGCCACCGGCAGCAATACATGGTCTTTAGAGACGTGCCCGCCGAAATTTGCCTGCATTGCGGAATGCGTTACTTTGCGGCTCAGGTAATACTGGAGATTGAACAACGCTTTTTTGAAGTGCAGCGGCAAGAAAAACCAGCCACCCAAATTGTCTCGGTTCCGGTAGAAACGTTTGTCCCTGCGTCGTAGGATAAGGCTATGCCCCGCCCCAAAAAACACAACCCCAACCAAATATCACTCTTTGAACTCTCGCTCAAAACCGCGCCATGCGTACCGGCCATCCGGCAGGCCGTGCGCCAATGGGTAACAGATGGCTACCCCGGCGCAAGCAATACCAGCAAAACCCTGCTCAAATTCTGGTTTGCCCCCGATGGCCACCGCTTGCCCGGCGGCGAGCCGTTTCAATATCACTACTTCCAGAAAGAGGCCGTGGAAACGCTGGTTTATCTGTATGAAGTTGCCCGCAAACGCCGCCACAAAGATTTAATCGAAAGCTACGTGACCATGCCCGAAGGCCAGAGCGGGGCCGGCCTGCGCCTGTTGCAGTATGACGACTTTCCCCGCTACTGTGTCAAAATGGCCACCGGCAGCGGCAAAACCAAAATTCTGGCGCTGGCCATCGCCTGGCAATACTTTAACGCCGTGCTGGAAGATGCCGCCCACTACGCCAAAACCAGCCTGATTATTGCCCCCAACGTGATTGTGTTTGAACGGCTGCGCAGCGACTTTGCCGGAGGCCGCATCTTCCGCACCGACCCGATTATCCCGCCCGAATTCAAAATCTATTGGGAGATGGAATTTTACATGCGGGGCGATAGTGAACGGGCCAGCTCTATCGGGGCGCTCTATTTAACCAACATCCACCAGCTTTACGAGGATAAAGAGTCAACCAACACCAACGAGCCGGACATTATGACTCAAATGCTGGGGCCGCTGCCCCCGGCCAATCTCAGCCAGGATGACCGCTTTGATGACCGGATCATGGAGCGCGGCGGGCCGGTCTTTGTGGCCAACGACGAGGCCCACCACACCCACGATGAAAACAACGAATGGAACAAAGGCATCCGCCGCCTGCACGAAGCCATAACCACCCCCCCAGCTTTCCCCCCTTTGGAGGGGACCGAGGGGGGGCCAACCGGCGTTATCCAGCTTGATGTCTCAGCCACCCCCCGCTATAGCAAAGGCTCGCTCTTTACCTGGACGGTCTTTGACTACCCGCTCAAGCAGGCCATCCTGGATAACATTGTCAAACGGCCCATCAAAGGCATTACCAGCGGCATTAAGGAGGTGCCCTCGGATATAGCCAGCATCCGCTATCAAAGCTATTTAACCGCCGGCGTGGAACGCTGGCGGGAATATCGGCAAGCGTTTGACCATCCCAAACTTAAACGCAAGCCGGTCTTGTTTGTGATGATGAACAGCACCAAAGAGGCCGATGACGTGGCCGACTATCTGCGCAGCAAATACCCCGGCGATTTTGCCGGAGACAAATTGCTGGTGATTCACACCGACCGGAGCGGTGAAGTTTCCAAAAAAGATGTTGAAGAAGCCCGCACCGCCGCCCATGATATTGACCTGGGCACCAGCCCGATTAATTGCATTGTCAGCGTGTTAATGCTGCGCGAAGGCTGGGACGTGCAAAGCGTGACCGTGGTTGTGGGCCTGCGCCCTTACAGCAGCAAGGCCAACATATTGCCGGAGCAAACCATCGGCCGGGGCCTGCGCCTGATGTTCAGGGGGATGCAAAACAACTTTAGAGAACGGGTTGACGTGATAGGCAACCCGGCCTTTATTGAGTTTGTGGAGCAGCTTGAAAAAGATGAGGACATCGAATTTGAGACCTTTGACCCCGCCAAAGACCGGGTTGTTATCGAGAAAATTTACCCCGATGACAACAAACTTGAGTACGACATCACCATGCCCATTCTCAGCCCCATCTTAACCCGCAAGAAAACGCTCAAAGAAGAAATAGAGCAGCTTGACGTATCCGCCTTCAAACTCAAGCAGCCGCTGCCCAAAAAAGAAACCGACGCCCAGGCCAAAACCTTTAGATACGAAGGCTATGACATCATCACCCTGCAAAAGATGATAGAGCGCGATTACACCATCCCCGACGTGCAGACCTCACAAGAAGTTATTTCCTACTACGCCAAGCGCATTGCCGCCGACCTGAAATTACCCTCGCAATTTGCCGCCCTGGTGCCTAAAATCCGGCAATTTTTACAGGACGTGGCCTTTGGCGAAACCGTCAACCTGGATGACCCCACCATGATAAAGGCCATCTCTCACCCCGTCACCCAGCACGTTACCGTCAAAGCGTTTGTCGCCGCCCTGCGCGAAAAAATCACCGAAGAACAAACGCCCGTTTTGGAAAACGCGGGCCGCAAACTGTCCGCCTGCCCCGGCTTTCCCTGGTCGCGCCAAACATACGAGGCCCAAAAAACCGTCTTTAACCTTGTGGCCGCCGACAATGAATTTGAAAAGACCTTTGCCAAATTTCTCGACAAGGCCGCCGGCGTGGTGCGCTTTGCCAAACTCCCCCGCAGCTTTAACTTTTCCATCCCCTACACCGACTCAGTGGCCAACCTGCGCTATTACGAGCCGGATTTTGTGGCCGTAACCACCGATGGGATTCACCACCTGATAGAAACCAAAGGGCTGGAAGATGTCAACGTGCAGTACAAAGACCGGGCCGCTCATCTGTGGTGCGAAAATGCCTCAAGGCTCACCGGCACCGAATGGCTTTATAAAATAGTCAAGCAAAAGGAATTTGAGAAACTACAGCCCAACGATTTTGAGGACTTGGTAGCGTTGGAGCCGATTGAGTTGGGTTGAAACAGAAGTTAAAAAGTTCAATGCCCGGCCTGATGAAAATGGTTCAGAACCGCGGCTTATATTGGCCTGCTATACCAGTTGTGGTATAATCTAAGGCGCTAGGCAGGCGCGACAAACGCAATTAAGCCTGCCTAGTGCTGTGTTAAGGAAGGAGAATTACACGTGGCTGGCCCTTTAGACGCATTATTGGGGCTTTTTTCATTAGATGTTGGCATAGATTTGGGAACGGCCAACACACTGGTATACGTAAGAGGCAAGGGGATTGTTATTAATGAACCTTCGGTGGTTGCCATCGACAAGCGAACCAAAAAACCGCTGGCTATTGGCGTTGACGCCAAGGAGATGGTGGGCCGCACCCCGGCCAATATTGTAGCGGTTAGACCTCTGCGCGACGGCGTAATTTCTGAATTTGAAATTACCGAGGCAATGCTGCGCTACTTTATCCAAAAAGTGCACGAGCAAACCCTGATCCCGCTTCCGTTTTATGCCCCACGAGTTGTTGTTGGTATTCCCAGTGGCGTAACCGAAGTTGAAAAACGGGCCGTTTACGATGCGGCCCGCAGCGCCCGCGCCCGCGAGGCCCAAATTATCGAAGAGCCGGTGGCGGCAGCCATTGGCGTTGGCCTGCCCATTACCGAACCGCTGGGCAGCATGGTCATCGACATTGGCGGCGGCACCACCGAAGTGGCGGTTTTCTCGTTGGGCGGGATTGTGGTCAGTCGCTCAATTCGGGTGGCCGGCGATGAGATGGACGAGGCGATTGTAACTTACGCCCGCCAAAAATATAACCTGCTCATTGGCCAGCGCATGGCCGAGCGGGCTAAAATTACCATCGGTTCGGCCTACCCCCTGCCCGAAGAGCAAACTATTGTGCTGCGAGGCCGCAACCTGATTACCGGCCTGCCAGATTCAGTAGAAGTATCCAGCGTTGAAATCAGAGAGGCGCTCAGCGATGCGGTTTCGGTCATTGTGGATGCCGTGCGCGACACGCTGGATGAGACTCCGCCGGAATTGATTGCCGACCTGATGGAAAACGGCATTGCCCTGGCCGGCGGCGGCGGGCTGTTGCAGGGGTTGGCCGAGCGCCTGTCGGAAGAAACCAAAATGCGGGTCTACATTGCCGATGACCCGCTCACCTGTGTGGCCCGTGGCGCAGGCAAAGTACTGGAAAGTTACGACAAGTACGCCAAGGTGCTCACCTCGTTGCAGCGAGGCAGCACCAACCACCGGTAAACAATTGACAATTAACAATGAGCAATGAACAAAAAAATTCTGTTGATAATTGCTCATTGATAATTGCTCATTGATAATTGATATGACGGCCACAAAAAACCGACAGCTTTACATTGCACTTATACTGGCGCTGCTGTTACTGGCTGGCGTTTTGGATTATCTGGGTTATCTGACCCCCCTCCGCAGCCTGGCCCAGGCAGCGGTTGCCCCTTTGCAAGGGGCGCTATCAACCACCGCCCAGGATATTGCCGCCCAATTTGAAGCCTCTGCCGATGTCCGGGCGCTCCAGGCCAAAAACGCCGAACTGGAAGCTCTGACCAACCAACTGATGATAGAAAACGTGCGGCTTAAAGAGGTTGAGCGCGAAAATGAGCTGCTGCGCCAGTTATTGAATTACACCCGCAACAATCCCCAGTTTATCTACGAAACCGCCTCGATAAAGGGGCGCAGCATTGGGTTTGACCCCTCAAATTTGCTCTACTACGTTTACATTGATATTGGCGCGCGCAGCGGCGTAGCCGCCGGTATGCCCGTAATTACCGAACGCGGCCTGGTAGGGCGCGTTACCGCAGTTGGCCCAAATTCGGCCCAGGTATTGATGTTAATCGACCCGGCCAGCTCGGTTAATGCCATTATTCAAAACAGCCGGGTTACGGGCGTGGTCAAAGGCAACATCGACGGTACCATCACCATGGAGCGCATACCCCCCAACGAAGAAGTAAACCCCGGCGATATTGTGCTGACCTCCGGGCTGGGCGGTAACTTCCCCGATAAGCTGGTTATCGGCCAGATAACCGAGGTGATTCAGCGAGACCAGGATATGTTTCAACAGGCGCGTATTCGGCCCACCGTAGATTTTGGCAAGCTGGAAACTATGCTCATCATCACCTCATTTGAACCCATTGACTTTGAAACCGAAATTTTAGAAGCGCAGGAGAGCAACAATTAGAAGCCTGCTGGCCCCGGTTATTCTCTTTGGCGCAGTGTTGCTGCAAAGCGCGCTGTCGCCCTATATAAAAATTAATGGCGTTCATCCAGATTTGGTGCTGGTGCTGATTATTGGCTGGATTATTTTGCGGGGATTGGAAGAGGGCTTAACCTGGGCTTTAATTGGCGGCCTGTGCCTGGATGCGCTTTCGGCGGCCCCGTTTGGGTTGTTTACCCTGACGATGTTGCTGGTGGCGCTGGTAGCCAACCTCTCGCATGGGCGCATTTTTGGCAGCAGTATTGTGCTGCCGCTCGGCCTCATTTTTCCACTGAGTTTGCTATTTAACGGACTGGCCCTGCTGCTGCTGTATTTGTGGGGCGCCCCCGTTAATTGGGAAGAAGCCTTTTACAGCGTGGTGCTGCCGGCGGCTATTTTTAACACCGGCGTTATGCTGGTTGTTTTTCCGCTGCTTTATCTTTTAAACCGCGCCCTCAATCCGCAACCCCTCTCATTTTAGTTTCTAATTTACCGTTTATCAGGTATAATTCTCTGCTATGACTGAATTTCAAATCAGGGTGCGCAGCTATTTATTACGGGCAGGGGTGCTGCTGGCCTTTTTTGTGCTGGCCTTGCAGTTATGGAACCTGCAAATTGTTCAGGGCGAAACCTACCGCGAGCTGGCCGATGCCAACCGCTTTCGGCTGGTGCAGGTGCCGGCCTCGCGGGGGGTTATGTACGACCGCAACGGCGAGTTGCTGGTTCGCAACCGGCCTATTTACAATGTCATTGTCATCCCCGCCTTTTTGCCCGATGACCCCACCGCCGAGGCCAGAATCTTTGCCCGGCTATCGGAACTGTTGGCCCTGCCCATTACCACCCAGGTAGAGCCAACCGGGGGCCGCAACAATGGCTACTTTCACGCCATCAATCATCACCAATATAACCGCCAGCTTCAGCGCCAAATTGTTAACCCCCGCAGCCGCCGCTTTATCAACGAGCCGCTGGGCATCCGCGATGCCGTGAATCAGGACCGCATCACCGCGCCATTTAAACCGGTAACAATTGCCACCGATGTTGACCCCCAGGTTGTGGCCCAAATTGAGGAAGAACGGCTGCAACTACCCGGCGTGTTGATTGATATTCAACCCAGCCGGGAATATCGCTACGGCGACTTGATTGGCTACCTGCTGGGCTACACCGGCCCCATCCCGGCCGAGCAGTTTACCGAGTACCGGGCCAACGGTTACGACTTGGTCGATAAAATTGGCCTGGCCGGTTTAGAGCTGGAGTACGAAGAGTGGCTGCGCGGCATCAAAGGGCTGGAAAGCGTGGAAGTTGATGTGACCGGCCAAAAAATCAGAACTGTCAGCCAGAATGTGCGGGCCAGCCCCGGCCACAACCTGCGGCTGACCCTGGATGTTGAACTACAGCAGGCCGCCACCGAAGCCCTGCAAGAAATGATGGACGAAGTCAACTCCAATCAGGGGGTTGTCATTGCCATGAACCCCCAAAACGGCGAAATTTTGGCAATGGTCTCGCTGCCAACCTTTGATAACAATCTGTTTGCCCAGGGCATCAGCCCGCGCCAGCTATCGCTGCTGAGTGAAGACCCCTGGACGCCGCTGGTCAATCACGCCACGGCCGGGCTTTACCCCCCCGGCTCCACCTTCAAAATTATTCCGGCGGCCGGGGCGCTGCAAGAGGGCGTGGTTGATGAGTCGACCACTTTTATTGACCAGGGGGTATTATACCTGCCCAACCGCTTTGAGCCGGATAACCCCGACCTGGCCCAACCGTTTTACGGCTGGTTGCGTACCGGCCTGGGCGAGGTGAATATCGTTTCGGCGCTGGCCTGGTCCAGCAACATTTATTTTTATCAGGTGGGCGGCGGCTACGAGCCATCCGGTTTTGAGGGGTTGGGGCTGACCCGGCTGGGGCGCTACGCCGAAATGTTTGGGCTGGGCCGGCCCACCGGCATCGACCTGCCGGACGAGTTGAGCGGCCTGGTGCCCAACGCCAAATGGAAACGGGTCAACTATTCTGAAACCTGGCTAACCGGCGATACCTACAATATGTCTATTGGGCAGGGGTTCATTCTGATTACGCCGCTGCAATTGCTCAATGCCTATGCCGCCATTGCCAGCGGCGGCACGCTTTACCGCCCTCACCTGGTTAAAGAAATTTTAGACGCCGACGGCAATCTGGTAAAAGTAACTGAACCGGAAGTGATTGGCCGGCTTGAGCTTGACCCCCAAAATTTGCAGTTAATCCGCACCGGCCTGCATGGCGTGATTAATTGGGAAAATGGCACGGCTCGCCAAAATTGGGACGTGCCCGGCATTGACGCCTCTGGCAAAACCGGCACCGCCGAATTTTGCGACGACTACCCGGCCTGCATCGACCGCGACGGGCGGGTCAAGACCAGCCACGGCTGGTTTGCCGCTTACGCGCCCACCAACAACCCCGAAATTGTAACCATTGCCTTTATTTACGGCGGCGGCGAAGGCTCCGCCGTGGCTGTGCCTGTTACCAGCAAAATTATGCGCCATTATTTCAACATTCCAGATGAAGCGGAGACAGAAAGCGGTGAAGACTCCCAGCCGGAAGCGCCGCAGCTACCACCCGAAACCAATTTTAAGGCCCGGCTGCTGGGGGCGGATAACTGGAACGATACAACTGCCAGCGTTGCGGGTTACATATTAAACGTTGACGGCCAGGGCGTGGCTAATATTACAATTGATGTGGTAGCCAATGGCCAGGTAGTAGCTCAGGCAATATCCGACCCGTCGGGGCAGTTTGATTTTGCCAACCTGGACGCCGCAGAGACCCGGATGTGGCAGTTGCGTTTGGCAGAATATCCCGACTCGCCGGCGCTGCAACTGGAAATGATGAACGGGACTCGCTATCTGGTAGAGTTTCAGGCCCAACCGGTTACAGAGGCCACCGCCCAGCTTGACTCGCCCGATGAGTCGGCGGAACAACAATAATCAACCTTAAAATTATACCACTACATATTGTGGTATTATAAATTTTAAGGTACAATATATAGGGTAACTAGCGCGATGATGGGTTAATTGCAACCATGCTGAGCGACCGTATTGCTATCAAAGGCACCAATAACGGCTTAATTATTACCATAGGTTCTGGCGTATGGCCAACATTGCTTCAAGAGCTGGACAAGGGCCTGGCCGAAAAAGCCTCGTTCTTTAAGGGGGGACGCGTAGCCCTGCACGTTGGCCCGCGCCAGCTAACCCGGCTCCAGTTAGAAGCTGTGGGGCAAATTCTAAACCGGCACAACGTCACCCTGTGGGCGGTTGAAAGCGAGTCGACTGGCACCCAGGAAGCGGCCACCCAGCTTGGCCTTGAAACCAGCCTGGCTCCGGCCCCGCCGGCCCCGGCCCCATTTGAGGCAACCGAGTTTCAGGGCGACTCAATTGTAATTCAGCGCACCCTGCGCTCCGGGCAGGTAATCAACCATCCGGGGCATGTGGTTATTATTGGCGATGTCAACCCCGGCGCAGAAATTAGGGCCGGCGGCAGTGTAATTGTGTGGGGCCGGTTGCGGGGCATCGTTCACGCCGGTTTAAGTGAACAACACAGCGACGATGCCGTGGTGTGCGCGCTGCAATTATCGCCCATGCAGCTTCGCATTGGCGATAAAATTGCCCGCGCTCCGGCCATCGACGATGACGAAATTATCCCGGAAATCGCCTCTATTCAGGATGGACAAATAGTAGCCGAAACGTGGGAAGGTAACAGGTAAATTATGAGCGCAAAGGTAATAACCATCACCTCTGGCAAGGGTGGCGTTGGTAAAACCACCACAACCGCCAATTTGAGCGCGGCCCTGGCCTCGATGGGCCAAAAGGTGGTGGCCATTGATGCCGATATTGGCCTGCGCAACCTCGATGTGGTCATGGGGCTGGAAAACAGAATTGTGTATGATTTGGTAAATGTGGTTGAAGGGGCGTGCCGGCTGCGCCAGGCCATGATAAAAGATAAACGCCTGCCGGAACTTTACCTGATTCCGGCGGCTCAATCCCGAGACAAAACCGCCGTAACGCCCGGCGATATGATTGAACTGGTCAACGAACTGCGCCCCGACTTTGATTTTGTGCTCATCGACTCGCCGGCCGGCATTGAGCAGGGTTTTAAAAACGCTATTGCCCCCGCCGACCGGGTGCTGATTGTCACCACGCCCGAAGTTTCGGCGGTGCGCGATGCCGACCGCATCATCGGCCTGGTTGAGGCCGAAGAAAAAGGCCCCGCCGAATTGATTGTCAACCGGCTGCGCATGGATATGGTGCGGCGCGGCGACATGCTGCACACCGATGATGTTATCGACGTGCTGGCTATCAAGCTGATTGGCATTGTCCCCGACGACGAAACGATTATCATCTCTACCAACCAGGGGCGACCCATTGCCATGGAAAACGGCTCGATGGCCGGGCAAGCCTTTAGAAATATCGCCTCGCGTTTAATGGGTCAAAATGTGCCGTTTATCAACTTTGAAGAAAACGGGTCGTTGATTAAACGCCTTTCAAAGTTATTTAAGGTGTCCGGTTGAGGTGACTTATGACCTTCTTCAATAAATTGTTTGGTCGCGGCGAACCCAAAAGCAGGGATTTAGCTAAAAATCGCTTGCAGGTAATTTTAGTGCATGACCGGGTTGACCTTTCGCCCGGCAAAATGGAGCAGCTAAAAAACGAACTGGCCGAGGTTATTTCAAAATATGTTGAAATCGACCCGGACGGCATTGATATCGCCCTGACCGATACCAACCGGCAAAGCAAGCTAACCGCCCAAATTCCCGTAACCGGCGGGCTGGCGCGTCAAAAATAAATTGCATCTTCGGCAAAAATTTGTATATTAATAGAATATGGATAGACGAATTTGGCGGCAATTTGACTGGGTATTGATGGGAATTGCCGCTCTTTTAATTTTATACGGCGTTATTATGATTTTTAGCGCCAACCAAAACCAGGAAGACCTGCGCGATTTGTGGTGGGTGCAGTTAACCCGGGCCATTATTGGCCTGGGCGTGCTGGTGGCGGTGGCGGCTATTGATTACCGCTATTACGCCTCGCTGTACAAATTTTTGTACGTGGTAATGCTGGCCTTTTTGGGTACGCTGTTTATAGCCGCCGAACTGACCGCCGGTACGCTGCGCTGGCTAGATTTTACCCTGTTTCCGGTGCAGCCCAGCGAGATTGCCAAAATTATTGTAATTATTGTGACCGCCAAAGTGCTGGCCGACCGCGATGGCGAGATGGGCCGGTTTCGTAACCTCATCTTTTCATTAATGTTGATTACGCCACCCCTGGCGCTTATTTACCTTCAGCCCGATTTGGGGACTACGGTTATTGTGGCCGTGGTCTGGTTGATTATGGCGTTGATGGGCGGGGTGCATCTGTTTCACGTGGGGCTGCTGGGGTTGGGGGCCTTGCTGGTTAGCCCCTTTGTTTGGCTGACTATGGCCGACTACCAGCGCGAGCGCATGATGCTTTTTTTGAACCCGGACCAAACCGACCCGTCGTACTTTAACATTCAGCAGGCGCTCATCAGTATTGGCTCCGGCGGAATTTTGGGCAAGGGCTTTAGCATTGGCACCCAAAACCAGCTTCACTTTTTGCGGGTGCGCCACACCGATTTTATCTTTTCAGTCATTGGCGAAGAGTTGGGCACCCTGGGGGCGCTGTTGCTGTTTGCGCTGCTGCTATTCCTCATCTGGCGGGTCATGCGCGCCTCCGATGTTACCGGCGACCCGTTTGGCCGCCTGATTTGTGTAGGCGTGGCCGCGCTCATCTTCTTTCAATCATTTGTGAATTTGGGCGTTAATCTGGGCCTGCTGCCGGTTACGGGCACTCCGCTACCCTTTGTGAGTTATGGCGGTAGTTCGCTATTTGCCTTTTTAATTGCTCTGGGCCTGGTGCAGAGCGTGCTGATGCGTCATAAAGTGCTTGATTTTGACCGCGTTTAATTTGCCGGACATGTTTTGGTTATAGGAGAATAGTTTATGGGACAGGCATCCAGATGGGGTATTTGGATTTGCGCGGCCTGGGCTTTGGCGCTGGCTGTTCTGGCCGTAGCCAACATTTTGCTGTTAACCAAGGCGGTTGAACTGGCCAGCGAAGATAGTATCAGCCCGCTGCAAATCTGGTTGATTTTTGGGTTGAACGTGATTTTTGGCGTAGCCTTTGCCGGCAGCAGTTATGGCCTGGTTCGACAGCACAACTGGGGGCGACTGGTGTTTATTTGGGCCATTGTCGTTTGGTCGGGTTTTAACCTGGTGGCGGTCTTTTTGCCAACGCTCATTTTTGCGGCGGCCCAGCCCCGCTCCGCCGGCGAGTTGACCTTCAACAGCCTGCGATTTGCCGCCGGTATGGTTTTGCCTCTGTGGTATCTAAATTTGCCTCGCGTCAAAGCCCTCTTTTATAATAACAACTAGAAAAAATTATAACCAAGGAACTGACAACTGATGACCATCTCCAACCCGGTCAGGGTGCGTTACGCGCCCAGTCCCACCGGCGATTTTCACGTGGGCGGCGCGCGCACCGCTTTGTTTAACTACCTGTTTGCCCGCCATCACGGCGGAAAATTTATTCTGCGCATCGAAGACACCGACCAAAAACGGTATAATCCCCAGGCGCTAGAATGGCTGCTTAACGGGCTGCGCTATCTTGGGCTGCATTGGGACGAGGGGCCAGAAGTTGGCGGAAATTACGGCCCCTACACCCAAACCGAGCGGCTGGACATTTACCGGCAACATTGTGAGCAATTAATTGCCGCCGGACACGCTTACCGCTGCTTTTGCGCCCCGGAGCGGCTGGAAGCCGTGCGCCAGGAGCGTCAAAAGCAGGGACTCGCCGGCTACGACCGCCACTGCCGAAACATCGCGCCTAACGAGTCGGCCCGGCGAGCCGCCGCCGGCGAGCCGCACACGGTACGTATCAAAATACCGCTGGATGGCGAAATTACCGCGCGCGACGAGATTCGAGGCGATATTACCTTTAAAAATGAGCAGTTGCAGGATGCAGTCATCATGAAATCCGATGGTATCCCCACCTATCACCTGGCCGTGGTGGTTGATGACCACCTGATGGAAATTAGCCACATTTTGCGCGGCGATGAGTGGGTCAACAGCCTGCCGCTGCACATTCACCTGTACAACGCCTTTGGCTGGCAGCCGCCGGTGGTGGCCCACCTGCCGGTCATTCTCAACCCGGCCGGCCAGGGCAAAATGAGCAAGCGCGAAGGCCGCGCCCCCGACGGCAGCAGGCTGCCGGTTTTTGTGCGAACCTTTCAGGAAATTGGCTACTTGCCGGAAGCAATGGTCAACTACATGGCCCTGGTCGGTTGGAGCTACGACGACAAAACCGAAATTATGAGTCTGGACGAGTTGGTTGAACGCTTCAGCCTGGAGCGGGTCAACCCTTCTCCGGCAGCCTGGAATTACGACAAACTCAACCATTTCAACGGCCACTACATTCGCCAGCTTGCGGTAGAGGATTTGACCGACCGGCTGCTGCCCTACCTGGCCCAGGCCGGCCTCAACGCCAACCGCGAAACGATGCTCAAAATCACCCCTCACATTCAAGAGCGGCTGGTCGTGCTGAGCGACGCCGCCGAATGGGTCGATTTTTTCTTTGTAGACACGCTGCCGGAATTTGACCTGGAATTGCTTGTCCCCAAAAAATTAACGCTGGCCGACATACCCCCTGTTTTGCAAAAGGCTCGCGACACGCTGGCCCAAACCGAGTTTAGCCACGATGCCATTGATGCCGCGCTGCGGGCCGCAGCCGCAGCGCTGGAGTTAAAAGCCGGGCAGATGTTCCAGCCCATCCGGGTGGCCGTATGCGGCAAAATGGTCGCTCCACCGCTGTTTGAAACGCTGGAAATTTTAGGCAAAGAAAAAGTGCTCGCCCGGCTGGACCAGACGCTGGCCCGGTTGAGTTCGCTCAAGTGACCCATCTGGCAAAGTCGGTAACTCCATGCTACAATATTTGGCTATATCCAAAACCCAGGAGAAGACGGCATGACATCGTCTGACTACACCGCACCACGGGGCCGCGCCGATGACTAACGAGTTGACCTCTGGCCCCAACTTTATTGAAAAAATTGTTGAAGAAGACCTTGAGACCGGCAAATACAATGGCCGGGTTCATACTCGCTTTCCGCCGGAGCCAAACGGATACTTGCATATTGGTCACGCCAAATCTATTTGTTTGAATTTTGGTCTGGCCGAAAAATATGGCGGCAAATGTAACCTGCGCTTTGACGACACCAACCCGGTTAAAGAAGAGCAGGAGTATATCGACTCCATTAAAGCCGACGCGCGCTGGCTGGGCTTTGATTGGGAAGAGCGAGAATTTTACGCCTCGGACTACTTTGACCAACTTTATGAGTGGGCCGTGCAGCTAATCAAAAAGGGCAAAGCCTATGTTGACAGCCTGAGCGCCGATGAAATTCGCCAATATCGCGGCACGCTGACCAGCCCGGGCCGGGACAGCCCCTATCGCAATCGCTCCATTGAAGAGAACCTGGCGCTATTTGAGCAGATGAAAAACGGCGACTTCCCCGACGGGTCGCATGTCCTGCGGGCCAAAATTGACATGTCATCCGGCAACCTGAACATGCGCGACCCCGTGATGTACCGCATTCTGCACGCCAGCCACCACCGCACCGGCGATAAATGGTGCATCTACCCCGTGTACGATTGGGCGCACGGCCAGTCGGATTCAATTGAAGGCATTACCCACTCCATCTGCACCCTGGAGTTTGAGGACCACCGCCCGCTGTACGACTGGTTTTTGGACCATCTGGAGGTTTATCACCCCCAGCAAATTGAGTTTGCTCGCCTTAACCTGAACTATACCGTGTTGAGCAAGCGCAAACTCATTCGGCTGGTAGAAGAAGGGCATGTGGCCGGCTGGGATGACCCGCGCATGCCCACCATTTCCGGGTTGCGGCGGCGCGGTTATACCCCGGAGGCCATTCGCAACTTTTGCGACCGTATTGGCGTTGCCAAAAATGACAGCGTGGTTGATATCGCCTTGCTGGAGCACTGCCTGCGCGAAGACCTGAACCGGCGCGCCCAGCGGGTAATGGCCGTGTTGAATCCGCTGAAGGTGGTCATTGAAAACTACCCGGCGGGCCAAACTGAAGAGATGGACGCCGTCAACAACCCGGAAGATGCCGCCGCCGGCACGCGCAAGGTGCCCTTCTCGCGGGAGCTTTATATTGAGCGGGAAGATTTTATGGAAGAGCCGCCCAAAAAATTCTTTCGGCTGGCCCCGGGCCGGGAGGTGCGGTTGATGCACGCCTACTACATTACCTGCACCGGGGTTATTAAAGACCCGCAAACCGGCCAAATTACCGAGCTGCGCTGCACTTACGACCCGCAAACTCGCGGCGGCGACTCGCCGGATGGCCGCAAGGTGCGGGGCACGCTGCACTGGGTCTCGGCTGCCCACGCGCTTGAGGCCGAAGCGCGCATATACGACCATCTCTTTACCAAAGAAAACCCCAATGATGTGGATGACGAGGATGCCGATTTTACCGCCAATATCAACCCCAACTCGCTAACGGTACTGACCGGCTGCAAAGTTGAATCCACTCTGGCCGGCGCTGCGCCGGGGTCTCGTTATCAATTTTTGCGGCAGGGTTATTTTGTGGTTGATGCCGACTCAACGGCCAATCGACGGGTTTTTAATCAGGCGGTTTCGTTAAAAGATTCCTGGGCTAAAATTCAAAAACAACAGCAGCCAAAATAAGTAATCTGGTTTAACGTTTGTTGTTTGCCAGGGTTTGTGGCAAACTTAATATTATATTTGCAAAGTTACCTCAAAAATCAAAAGGACATTTGGTAATGTTAGAAACCGAAGAAAAATCTCCTTCTCAAAATCTGGAATCGCCTGGCGAAGCCCTGAGCATAACCGCTGACCCCCCGGCGGAAGAGTCAACAGTAACCCCTGCTGAACCAGAAAAGCCCCAGAGTTCGGCTTCAAACCCGTGGGTGCTGTTGATTGTGGGGTTACTGGTCGGCGGCCTGGCCGGCTTTTTTTTGTACCCGTTAGTGATGCCCCAGCCTGAGCCGGTAGAGGCTGCGCCCCTGGCCTCAGTCGAGGAGTCGGCCCAGATTAACAAACCCAACCCGCACCAGTCGGTGATGCTGGCGGTTATTGCGGGCGCCCGCCATTTTTATGGCGACCCGAACGCCCCTATAACGATTGTGGAGTTTGGCGATTTCAACTGCGGTTATTGTGGCCGGTGGGCAACAGAAACGCTTCCCCAGATTGATAAAGAGTATATTCAAACGGGCAAGGCGCGGATAGCCTATGTTCACTTTCCCATTTTGGGGGCCGACTCTATGACTGCCGCCGAAGCCACCGAGTGCGCCGCGCAACAGGACAGATTTTGGGACTATCACAACACGCTCTACGCCAACCAGGGAATTGGTTTTACCCCGGCCAATCTAACCAAACTGGCCCAGGAAATTGGGCTAGACAAAGCCGAGTTTGAGTTGTGCCTGGCTGATTTCCCGGACCGTCCTTCGCTGGAGGGTGATATTCGTTTGGCTCAGGTGATGGGGGTGCGGGGAACGCCCGCTTTTCTGGTCAACGGTATTCCCCTGGCAGGGGCTTACCCCTATGAGGATTTTGCGCGCGTGATTGAGGGTATTTTGGCCGGCGAGTTTTAATTTTTCCAATTTTTTCAACGAAAGTTAAACGTAACTCAATACTTTTTTTATATACTTTAGCCCGTTGTTAGATTAATATAGAAAGCGTAGATGAAATAATTTAGCTAACCCGGTTCATCGCAATAGGAACATTTAGCTAACGGTTTAATCTGACACCCGATTGACAAATCCCTCATCCTGTGATATTGTATCAATAGTTGTTAATCTTTGAGGAAAGGAGGTATTGTGCACCATGTTATTCCTTCCGCGTGAAGAAGGTCAAGGTCTGGTAGAATATGCGTTGATTTTGGTGCTGGTCGCCATCGTCGTAATCGCCATTCTCCTGCTGCTTGGCCCGGTTGTTGGTAACGTCTTCAGCAACATTGTTGCTAACCTCTAAATCAATTTATTCTCCAAGAACTTCATTTATTTTTTATTCAAAAGCCGCCGAAATTTCGGCGGCTTTTTCATTTGTTTGAGTTCCTGTGTCGGGTTTCAATTTTCTTCTAACAGCGCTTTTAACTCTGCGGTAGTGGTGACGGGCTGCTTGCAGGCAAAATGCTGGCAAACATAAGCCGTGGCCCGCCCGTTTTGTAAGGGACGCCCCTCAACCAGTTCTGGATGCCCGGCTGTATCTTGCTCCTGGGCAACGGCCACTACCTGGTTAGGGCGATAGGGTAGCAACAGCATGTCGAGCATTGCCTGGGTCTCTTTACTATCTTTGGGGCCGATAATGGCAATTTCTTTGGGCGGGGCCAGGGCAAATTCCAGGCTGCCCAGCCAGTAGGTGAATGCGCCGGGGTATTGGCTCATTGGCCCCTGAAGCGCCGCCAGCGCTTTGATAGCCGGTTCCTGGTATTTGGCCTGCCCGGTGTAAGCGGCCAGCATTAGCAATACCCTGATGGCGATGCTGTTGCCGCAGGGAATGGCGTTATCTTGCAAGCTTTTGGGGCGGGTTACCAGTTGCTCGTGGTCGTCGGCGGTGTCGAAAAAGCCGCCGTTTTTTTCATCGGAGAAATGGGCCAGCACCACATCCATCAGGGCGCGGGCCTGCTGAAACCAGCGCGGGTTGAAGGTGGTTTGGTAAAGGGCCAGCAGCCCGTCGGCGTAAAAGGCGTAATCTTCAAGGTAGGCCATCAGCCTGGCCTGGCCCGGTTGCGCCTTCCAGGTGCGGAAAAACCGGCCATTCTTTAGCATGGTTGATAAAATAAACTCGGCGTTGCGGGTTGCCGTTGCCAGGTAATCTTCTCGTTTTAGCACGCGGGCGGCTTCGGCAAAGGCGGCCAGCATCATGCCGTTCCAGGCGGTTAGCACTTTTTCATCGCGGGCCGGTTTGATGCGCTTTTCTCTTTTGGCAAATAGTTTGGCTTTGCCGCGCGCCAGCGCCTGCTGTAACTCATCTGGCAAAAGCCCCAGCCTGTGGGCCACCTCTTCAAACGGAATCGGAATGTTGAGTATCGACTTGCCTTCAAAGTTGCCGCCGGGTTTCACGTCGTAGGCTTCGCAAAAGATTTTGCCGTCTTCCGGCCCCAAAATCATCTCGATTTCCTGGGGAGTCCACAAAAAGAATTTGCCCTCTTCGCCCTCGCTGTCGGCATCTTGGGTGGAGTAGAAACCGCCGGCGGGGTCGGTCATCTCTCGCGCCACGTAATCCAGGGTTTCTTCTGCAATGCGCCGGTAAAAGGCGTTGCCGGTAAGCTGGTAGGCGTGCAGGTACAGCCGGGCCAGCAGCGCGTTGTCGTACAGCATTTTTTCAAAATGGGGCACCAGCCAAACCGCATCCACCGAGTAGCGATGAAACCCGCCGCCCAACTGGTCGTACATGCCACCCTGAGCCATTTTGCGCAGGGTCAGCTCGACCATATCGAGCACGCTGCTCTTTTGGTTGCGAGCGTAAGCGCGCAGCAGAAAATCGTAGGTCATCGGCTGGGGAAATTTGGGCGCGCCGCTAAAGCCGCCGTGGGTGTGGTCAAAATTGCGGCTGAGGGCCTGAACGGCCAGCTCCGGCACGGCCGGGTCAAGCGAACCTTCGGCTTGTAGGGGAATGGTGGCCCGCACCCTGGCCAGCAGCGATTGTCCATTGTGGGTAATATCATCTTTTTGATTTTGGTAGGCCCGGGCAATGCTCAACAGCACCTGCTCAAAGCTGGGCATACCGTGGCGGGGCGTGGGCGGAAAGTAGGTGCCGCCGTAAAAAGGTACGCCTTCGGGGGTTAAAAAAACGCTCATGGGCCAGCCGCCGTGGCCGGTCATCGCCACCACCGCATCCATGTAAATGGTATCAAGGTCGGGTCGCTCTTCCCGGTCAACCTTAATGTTCACAAAGTGCTCATTCATTATGGCGGCGGTGCGCTCGCTTTCAAAGCTTTCGCGCTCCATAACGTGGCACCAGTGGCAGGCCGAGTAGCCAATGCTCAAAAAAATGGGTTTGTCTTCGGCTTTGGCTTTGTCCAGCGCCGCCTGGCCCCAGGGGTACCAATCTACCGGATTGTTAGCGTGCTGTAACAAATAGGGACTGCTCTCGTTGGCTAATTGGTTGGGCAACGTGTTGCCTCCTTTTTTTACAAAAATTACTATAATAATTGCGGGGGTTAGTATACCAGTAAACCGGGTGCTTGTAAATTAATAGTGCATTTTGGACTTTAACCTTTTTGGGGTAGACTCCTACAGCAGCAATTTTAACTTTGCAAGCGAGGTAACATGTCTCAATTTGAATATCTGGTTTGCTCCGCCCAGCTTATGCACCTGACCTTTGCAAACGGCGAGTGGCAAGGAAGCCTGCCCCCCAATTCTCCCGGCGCGTTAGAAAGTTGCCCCAACGTGTGGGAGTTTCTGCAAGAAGTTGGCGACGCCGGCTGGGAACTGGTAGCCGTGACCAACTCTCAAAATGACGAACTGACCACGCTTTACCTTAAGCGTCAGAAAATTGATTAAGCTATAACACCCCTGCCCGCAATTAATTCTGCCATCTGGCAGAATCAGGTGGCCCAATCGCTATATCTGCATTTGTACCTGGAAAGGAAAGCCTCTGTGAATTTAGTTAACCTCAAAATTATCGCATTTTCTGTTGCCCTGCTTGGGTTGGTTTTTCTAATCTCTGCCTGCAACATCACCAACCCTAATCTATCTGAACCCCCACTGCCAACTATTGTGCCCGTAACGCCAACGGTTACGCCTCAGCCACCTGCCCCCGTCGAAACGGTTGCTCAACCCGAACCGGCAGCGACTAACACTCAACCAGCAGGTCAACCAACCCGGCAAAATCAGGCGCAAGAAGAGTCGGCGACATCGACGCCCGCGCCTTTGCCAACTGCCACCCAGCCATCGCCCACCGAAACGCCCGCGCCCACCATTGCGCCAACCGATACCCCGGCAGCCGGCTTGCCGCCCCTGGACTCAATAGAATTGCAACTTCTGCCGGTAGTTGGCGGCTTTACCAAACCGGTTTATTTGACCCACGCCGGCGACGGCAGCGAACGCCTGTTTGTGGTTGAGCAGGCCGGCCGGATTCTTATTTTAACAGATGGCGTAACCAACCCCACCCCGTTTTTGGATATTATCGAGCGGGTCGGCTCCGATGGGCTGGAGCAAGGATTGTTGAGCGTGGCCTTTCACCCTGATTACTCGTCTAACGGCCAATTTTTTGTTAACTACACCAATCGCCAGGGCAATACTGTTGTGGCCCGCTATAACGTGTCAAACAACCCCGGTGTGGCCGACCCTGCCAGCGAGAAAATTCTGTTAACCATTCAACAGCCCTATGGCAATCACAACGGCGGCCAGGTGATTTTTGGACCCGATGGCTACCTTTATATTGGTATGGGCGACGGCGGCGCGGCCAATGACCCGCAGAACCGGGCGCAAGACCTGGGCACGCTGCTGGGCAAAATTTTGCGCATTGATGTTAACAGCGGCGACCCCTACGGCGTGCCCCAAACCAACCCCTTTGTCAACAACAACGGAGCCAGGCCAGAAATCTGGTCTTATGGTTGGCGCAACCCGTGGCGTTTTTCTTTTGATGCAACCACCAACGATATGTACATTGCCGATGTGGGTCAAAACCAGTACGAGGAAGTTCATGTAGAATGGGCCGGCCAGGCCGGCAGAAATTACGGCTGGCGGCTAATGGAGGGCGCCCACTGTCACATTCCCGCCGATTGCGACCCCGAAGCCCAAAACCTGGCGCTGCCCATCACCGAATATGACCATAGCCTGGGTTGTTCCATTACGGGCGGCTACGTTTACCGGGGCGCGCAATATCCGGCGCTAACGGGTATTTACTTTTACGGCGACTTTTGCAGCGGCAGAATTTGGGGGCTGCGGTACGAGTCTGATAATAGCTGGTCTGAAGCGCAATTTATGCAGAGCGACGCCGCCATTAGCTCTTTTGGCCAGGATGAAGCAGGCGAGCTTTACCTGCTAGACCATAAAGGCGATATTTTTATGTTGGGTCATTAGTGTAATATTATCGTTGACAGGTAACTTGCCCGGTGCTATACTGAGTGATAGTCAGCGTTATCTCTAAGGTTAGTGGGGCAAAAATGGGATGGCTAATCAGCAAACTTCAAAGTGGGAGATTGCCTCACCTTAAAAATTCAAGTTAAGCAATTGTCACAGGGCCTTATGTATAAGTACAGTTGTCGAAAATGCCCTATCAGAAGCCGCTGTATTGATGAGAGCGATAACTCTCCCAGCGCCAAG
Source organism: uncultured Caldilineaceae bacterium (assembly GCA_964486935.1). Classification (GTDB taxonomy): domain Bacteria; phylum Chloroflexota; class Anaerolineae; order 4572-78; family J111; genus CAZAPG01. Next base: position 101,433 of record CAZAPG010000015.1, read on the forward strand.
GTAATGGTTCAGCGCGCCTTTGAAGCGCGCACAGATACCCTTGCTACCTGGGCATTGCTGCAAAAAAATTGCCTGCTGCTCAAAGCCGAGCAAGAACGCTCAACATCGGCCCTGAGCGACCGCATTCGCGATGTGCGTCAAACAAAAATAGAAACCGCCGAGCTAAAACTTAAAGAGCAAGGGCAAGATTCTGACTCTAAAAAATCGGTAATTCGTCGTATCAGGCCACTGGGCAAATCGGGGTCGCAAACCGTTTCCACTTCTCAAACTGAAAAGGCCGCCAAGCACACGCCCGATTATCTGCAACCGGTATCTCCACAACAACAAAGGCGAACCGTCAAGCCGCTAAAACGGCTGGCATCTCGCCCCTTTTCCGAAGAGGAGTCAAAACTTTACTGGTTTACTGTTACCAGCACCAAGCGACATATTACCCTGCCGATTACCGGACAGTTATCGTTAGGCCATTTTGACCCCAACGTGGGTATTCCGCCCGACATTGATTTAACCTACGAAGACAGGGGAGAGCATTTTATCTCACGCCGACACGCCGCCGTGATTGGCAAAAATGGCCAACATACTATTGAAGATTTAGGGAGTCGAACCGGCGTTTTTGTAAACGGTAGACAAATTCATAATGGCCCCTCGCCCCCCCTGCGGCCGGGAGACCGGATTAGTTTGGGAAGCATTGAACTGATTTACGAAAAAGTGCCGCTCAGGGTGTTAGAGGGAGCCAAAAGCGTCAGAACACGTCACATTATTACAGTGACCCCCACAGGCCGAAAAATAAAAATAACACCTCCCAAAGAATTTATCATTGGCCGGTCAGACCCGCAGGTAAACTTTAAGCCCGATATTGATTTGGGGCTTGATGGCGACGTAGCCCGCCTGGTATCGCGCCGCCATGCCCTGATTCAATGGAAAGATAGCCAACCCTATATAGAAGATTTGGGCAGCGGGTTCGGTACGCGCCTGGGTGGAGAATTACTCATTCTTGGCCAGGCTGTTCCCTTAAAGCCAGGCGACCATATCTGGCTGGCCGGTTGTGTATTAGCCTACGATGTAGAATTATAATCACTGGAAGGAGGTGCCTTGTGATGACCCAGGACCCTGCAACAGAGTCTGGTGAATCTGTGGCGTCGATCATCATTTGGCCCGAAGATGGCAAGGAAATGGTATTTATTAAAGGTGGAACCTTTACGATGGGCAGCGATGATGGCGACCCCGGTTACCGCCCACAGCATCGGGTAACGGTGGCCGATTTTTATGTAGACCGCTGGCCGGTAACCAATGCCGAATACAAAAAATTTGTTGATGCTACCGGCCATCCCGTACCCAACTACAACGTAAGCTGGTGCGATACCGACGGGTACAATTGGGACCCGGATACCAGAACATACCCCTCTGGCAAAGCCGACCACCCGATTGTGCTGATTACCTGGGAAGACGCAATGGCTTACGCGGCCTGGGCGGGCAAGCGGTTGCTAACCGAAGCCGAATGGGAACGAGCCGCTCGTGGCTTTAACGGCAACCGCTACCCCTGGGGGAATGATTTTGAAGCGGGTTTTTGCAATTGTATGGAGGCTGGACTGAACCAAACCAGCCCGGTAGGTCAGTTTTCTCCCGATGGCGACACCCCGGAAGGAGTCATCGATATGGTCGGCAATGTTTGGGAATGGACCAACAGCCTCTACCGCCCCTACCCCTACGACGCGGACGATGGCCGCGAGAGCCGCCAGGCCGCCGGCTTCAGGGTGTTGCGGGGGGCCTCTTTTAGAAACGACGCCAACGTAGCCCACTGTCTTTCTCGGCTGGATGGCGATTTTAGATTTTACAACAACGTGGGCTTTCGGTGCGCGGTATCGCCCGAATAATCAACGTTATTTACAGGTTTTTGCAACTTTTGGCCGAATAACACGTAAAGCATACTATGGGAGAATGTCTTCTCGTTTCTGCTCGCGTTTCTTTGGGGCGCGTGTTGATGCTATAATATCGCTGCCGCTCCTTTGGCCGGCCAAACATAAAATACCCGCGGAAAGAATTCTATGATGCCAATTCCACTAATTATCATTGCTATCGTGTTGGTTATAATTTTGGGCTTACTGGCAGTGGGCGCTTACTTTTCAATTCTGGCCCTTTTCAAGCTCCTTAAAGCGTTATTTGGGGCGGCAATGGGAGCGCCCCTGCCGGCGGCGGTTAAAAGGTCTCTGGGCGAAGCCAGGCACTACGCCCAACTTATCAAAAAAACCGCCGCCCAGTGCCCACCCGGCCCCATGAAAGACCGGCTCCAGCGCACCACCCAACCCGTGAACGAGTGGCTGGTAAACCTGAACCGGCTGGAGCAGGCCCTGGCCAATCTCTACTCGCAGCGGAACGTGAGCCGCGAACTACGCCGGGCCGAGTCTGAATTTGACCGGCTGCGAAGGCAGCTACTAATGGCCGGCAAAGCCGAAACAGCCGCCTTACAGGCGCTGATGTCGAGCAAAAAGATGCATATTGAGGTATTAAAAGAATTGCACGATTTTCAAAACCAGGCTGAACTGAAAATTCACAAAATTGCCAGCGATTTGGGCACCACCCACACCGAAATGTTGCTGGTTACAGCCAGGGGCGATTTTAACGAAAAGCGCATTCAGCGGCTGGATGAAAGTCTGCAAGACAACCTGAGCGGCCTCAGAGATATTCTGTCAACCATGGATGAAATGGGCTACAGCCGGGCCGCCGGTTACTAAAAACAGTATTTTTCCACCAGAGAGCAAAAGCGGGGTGACACACAGACTGCGCCCCGCTTTTTATTCCCCCAACAAATCCTGCACTCTATCTAAAATTTTGTCGGCCACCTCAAGTTTGCTCATGAGCGGCAGTTCCTCAACCGAACCATCGGCCCCCAACAACATGATGCGATTGGTATCAACGGCAAAGCCGGCATCGCTGGCGGAAACATCGTTGGCCGCAATCAGGTCCAGTTTTTTCCGCTGGAGTTTGCCCTGGGCGTTGTTGAGCAGCTCTTCGGTTTCGGCGGCAAAACCCACGGTGACACGCGGCCCGGCGCCGGTTGATTTTTGCGCGGCAACCTCGGCCAGAATGTCGGGATTGCGCGTCATTTCAAGCGTTAGCCCCTCGCTGGAGTCACTTTTCTTTTTTATTTTCTGGCCGGCAACGGCAGCCGGTCTGAAATCAGCCACAGCCGCGGCCATAATCAACGCATCGGCCTGACGAACGGTCTCGAGCACGGCCTGTTTCATTTGTTCGGCTGAGTCAACGTTGATAACGCCAGCGCCGTAGGGGGCCGGCAAAGAGACGGTGGTAATCAGCGTGACGGCCGCGCCCCGGTCGCTGGCCGCCTGCGCAATGGCGTACCCCATTTTGCCGCTGGAGTGATTGCTGACAAAGCGTACCGGGTCGATGGCTTCTCTGGTGCCGCCGGCAGTCACCACCACCCTTTTACCGGCCATTTTACCTCGACGCGCCAGCACTACCCTGGCGTTGCCAATAATCTCCTCCGGTTCGACCATTCTCCCCTGGCCCATTGCCCCGGAGGCCAGGCGTCCCTCGGCCGGGCCGGCCAACGTGACGCCCCAATTTTGCAACTTTTGCGCATTAGCCTGCGTAGCCGGATGCCGCCACATATCGGTTTCCATGGCCGGGGCGATTAACACAGGGGCGGGCGTGGCCAGAGCAATGGCGGTTAGCAGGTTGTCGGCCAGCCCGTTGGCCAGCTTGCCAATGGTGTTGGCCGTGGCCGGAGCAATAATCAGCAGGTCGGCGGCATCGGCCAGGGCAATGTGGGGAATATTCTCGTCATCGGGGATGTGGAACATATTAGTATACACCGGCCGGTGGGTGAGCGCCTGAAAGGTGAGGGGCGTGATAAACTTCTGGGCCGAGTCGGTCATCACCACATCTACCAGCGCGCCGGCCTGCACCAGGCGGCTGCAAATGGTGGCGGCTTTGTAGGCGGCAATTCCGCCGGTAACGCCCAAAATGATGCGCTTATTGTGTAAAAATTTTATGATTGGCATGGTATTTATCGTGGTGCGTAGTGGGTGGTACGCAGAACGTGGAACGTAACGTTAAAGTCACATCCTACGTACCACGTTCTACATTCTACTGATTCATCTCCCAAATTAACCGCAAGCCTTCCAGCGTTAGCCAGGGGTTGACTATTTCAATCACGTCGGTTTCTCTGGCAATGGTTTCGGCCAGGCCGCCGGTGCCGATAACCCGCATATCTGGCCCCAATTCTGCTCTAAAGCGGGCCACCATCCCTTCGACCAGCCCGACATAGCCAAAAATCAGGCCGCTTTGCATGGCGTGGATGGTGTTGGTGCCGATGGCTCTGGGAGGTCGCACCAAATCTACGCGGGGCAATTTGGCGGTGCGGCTAAAGAGCGCGTCGGCGGCAATGCCAATGCCGGGGGCCAGCGCGCCGCCCAAATATTCGCCCTTGTCGGTGATGGCATCGAAGGTAGTGGCCGTGCCAAAATCTACAATGCAGGCCGGGCCGCCATACAGTTTGTAGGTGGCGGCGGCATCAACAATGCGGTCGGCGCCCACATCGCGGGGGCTGTCGTATCTAATTTGCACGCCGGTTTTAACCCCGGCCTCTACCAGCAGCGGTTTGTGCCTGATGTAGCGCTCAACCATCTCCACAAAAACCTGGGTGAGCGGCGGCACCACGCTGGCCATGGCCACGCCGTGTATCTCGTCAAATTTTAGCCCCTCGTGACGCATTAACCCCAAAATTATAATGCCGTACTCATCGGCCATGCGGCCATGGTCGGTTTTGATGCGCCAATGGTACAGCAGCGTCTCATCTTTATATACGCCAAAAGTAATGTTGGTATTGCCGATATCTATGGTAAATAGCATCGTTAGCTCCTTAAGATGTTGACTCCTCAACCGCCGGAGCCAAACAAAAAGCCCCGCAGCGGAAGCCGCGAGGCTCAGAAGCAGAAGAAGGCATCTTCTCTGATACTTTTGAGCGTCGTCCCGGCCACGTAAGGTCCGGGCGACTTCACGCTGTTTGGTGAGGACAGGTTTATTATTTTGTTCACCGCCGGCGTTGCGCCGGTCGATGACGATGTTATTATATCTGCTCCGTCACCGTTTGGTGAATGGTGGCCGCCTGTTCCGCTCTGGCGGAGAGCATTTTGTTAAGGGCGCTCATATAGGCCCTGGCGCTGGCCACAATAATGTCGGTGCTGGCTCCGTGGCCGCTAAAGGTGCGGGCTACGTGGGCGCCGGTTTGGGGATGGGTGCTGTACCCCTGGCCGTTCTCCGGCTGAATGCGAATGGTTACTTCGCCAATGGCGTCGATACCTTCGGTTACGGCCTTGACCACAAATTCGGTGAGAACGTTGGGCGCGCCCACAATCCGGTTGATGGCTTTATAAACGGCGTCAACCGGGCCGGTGCCGGTGGCCGCATCAACCATTACCGCGCCGTTGGGGTCGGTCAGGCTCACCGTGGCGGTGGCGGTAACTTTATCGCCGCACATCACGCTGATATGGTTGAGCTTCCAAATTTCATTGGGCTGGTAGAACTCGTCGGTAATAATGGCCTCGATATCGGCATCTGTAACCATTTTCTTTTTATCGGCAATGCGCTTAAAGCGGTCAAAGGCTTTGTTGAGTTCTTCTTTGCTCAGGTCGGCGTAGCCCAAATCTTCCAGCCGCTTGCGGAAAGCGTGCCGGCCTGAGTGCTTGCCCAGCACCAGCGCGCTGGCCCCCAGCCCCACCATTTCCGGGCGCATAATTTCGTAGGTGGTGTGATGCTTGAGCATACCATCCTGGTGAATACCGGCCTCGTGGGCAAAGGCGTTGGCCCCCACAATGGCCTTGTTGGGCTGCACCGGAATGCCGGTGTAGGCGCTAACCATCCGGCTGGTGCGGGTAATTTGGGTGGTGTCGATATCGGTGAAAACCGGGAAGTTTTGGGGCCGGGTATGAACGGCCATAATCACTTCTTCAAGGCTGGTGTTGCCGGCCCGCTCGCCAATACCGTTAATGGTGACTTCTACCTGCCGCGCCCCGTTTTGCACGCCGGCCAGGGTGTTGGCCGTAGCCAGCCCCAAATCGTTGTGGCAGTGGGTCGACCAGATGACTTTTTCCGCGCCCGGCGTATTTTCAATCAGGTATTTAATCAGCCAGCCAAACTCTTCGGGGGTGGTGTAGCCCACCGTATCGGGAATGTTAAGGGTGGTGGCTCCGGCTTTAATGGCCTCGCCCAGCACCACGGTTAAAAATTGAGGGTCGCTGCGGCCGGCATCTTCCGGCGAAAATTCCACATCGTCGCACAGGCTTTTGGCGTGGCGAACGGCTCTGATAACCTGCTCAACACACTCTTCGCGGTCAATTTTTAATTTGTACTTCAGGTGAATATCGCTGGTGGCTAAAAAGGTGTGGATGCGATGGCGCGGCGCTTCTTTAACGGCCTCGTAGGCCCGGTCGATGTCCTGCTCATTGGCGCGGGCCAGCCCGGCAATCACCATAGGCCGGCCATCTTGGCGGCCTTCGGTCAGCGGGCCTACTTCTTTGGCAATGCGGCGCACGGCTTCAAAATCGCCGGGGGAGGCAATGGGGAAGCCGGCTTCGCAGATATCGACGCCCAGCCGGGAAAGCTGCCGGGCAATTTCCAGTTTTTCTTCAATGTTGAGGGTTGCGCCGGGGGATTGTTCGCCATCGCGCAGGGTGGTGTCAAAGATGACCAGCTTCTCTTTGGGGACGGCAGGTACATCTACGGGTACGTCAGCATCGCTAGCAGTGCTCATTTTTTGTTCCTCCACAGTTCTGTGAAGGTTGATGGCTGGAAGCTGACAATTAAAGCCGTAATTACCAACTGCCAGCCATCAACCTTTTTGAGATTTGGCTAAAAAGTATATGCGTTTTAACGAGGTTGAAAAATTTTGTCTCAGGCCATTAAGGTCACTAAGGTCATCAAGAGAATTGCCCTTCATCGGCTATCACCCCCTTTACCAGTTGAATTTGTTGGCGCGCTCTTTGCGGCGGTAGGGACGGTCTATTGGCACGGGACGCGGCTGTAAACGGGGTTTGGGCAGCCACCCGTCTAACGCTTCCCCTAATTTTTCCAGCGCCTGGCGGATTTTTTCTTGAATGGATTGGGTTCGGTTTTTATCAGCCATTTATAGTTCCTTTACCGGCTTGTAACATTTATCCACACAGATGTTATACCCGCCGCCGGAAAAAAGTCTAAATTTACCGGGCATTGTTGCCTTGCTTTGAAACGGATGGTTTGCGAATTGACCAAAAATTGGAAATTTTGGTAAGGCGTGAAACGTGTTGCGTAACTTGCGTTTCACGCCTTACTATTTACCCCTGCACCGAAATATCAACTGATGGTCTTAGCTGGGCGCAAACAGCCAGCACCTGATGAATATTATCATGCGCAAACTGGTCAAACAGCTCTTCATCCACCTGCACCCCCTCGTCGAGGGCGGTAAAGGCTTGCTGCCGTAAAATGTAATCAAAGCGGGGCGCCCACTTTCTGGAGCCTAACCGGGCCGTGGTCGAGCAGTTATCAACCATATGGGCCACGCCTTTAAAATCCATATAGGGATTTAACGAGTCAACCGCCTCGATGATGGTTTCGTTGGCAATTTCCGAGTAGGGATGCCCGTTTTGGCGCAGCACGTCAACCTGAGCCATCATGGTGGCAATGTAAACCCCGGCCGTAACCGGATGGACGGGAATTTTGCCGGAGTCGCGGTTGGCGCGCACTTTCTCGCCAACTTTCCACATTTCGGTGCCGTCAATTTTACCCATCGGGTATTTGCTGAAACGCTCGTTGGCGGCAATCACGCTGTTGAGTTCGTTGCCGGAGGCCACTTCGTAGTAAATTTCCAGCATAATATCGTAGGCCGGGTGGTAGGCCGCCGAGTAGGCCAGCCGGAAGGTTTCTTTATCTTTGTCATTTAAGGACTCGTACACGGCCTGGAGCCCCTTTTTAGAGATCATTTTGCTGATGGGGCCGGTAATTGACTCAACGGAGTTGACGAAGGCTTCTTCTTTTGACGCGCCGTGGCGCACAAACCAGTGGTACAAACTTTCTACAATGCCATGCACAGCGCCCAGCAAAATGGCCCGCTCGCCAAATATGTCGGATTTGTATTCCGATTCCAGGGTGGTCATAAAGGTAAAGGGCGAACCCAGGGCTATCGACCAGCCCAGCGCCTGGTCTGTGGCTTTGCCGTTGACATCCTGGTGAATGGCAAAACTGGAGTTGATGCCGGCGCCATTAATCTCTTTGCCCTGCTCGTACAGCCGCCGCACCGATGGCCCCATCCCCTTGGGGCAAACGCCGACCACATTGATATTTTGGGGAAATGATTGGCCAATGCTTTTGAGGTAGCCCACCAAAAAGCCATGCGATAGCCCCAGCGTGGCCCCCGGCTTAATCGCCTCGAAAATGCGCTTGTAATTTTTGGCCTGGGCCGCATCGGCAATAAGCAGCAGCGCCATGTCAGATTCTGAGATAACCTGATACATCTCGCCCAGCGTGCCGTTGGCCCGGCTAAAGCCGGCTGCCTCGGCCGAGGCAAAAGAGGATGAGTTTTCTCTGAGGCCCACCTTCACTTTGATGCCCGTGCCCTCTAACGAGTCGCGCAGGTTTTGGGCCTGCGCCGGCCCCTGCGAGGCCCAGCCAATGACGCCAATTTGTTTAATGCCCTCAAAGGCTTTGGGCAGCAATGGAAACAGGTGGCGCCCGCCGCGCACAATGTATTCTACCGTGCCGCCCAATTCAATTTTTTCTTTCTGAAATACGTTGGTCTGGAAATCCAGGTTCATTTGTTCTCCTCTGAAAATAACAGATTGTCTAGACCTTTGAGGTTTTCAAAACCTCAAAGGTCTGCTCCTCTAAAAAACGTGATTGTCGGGGTTAGCGCCCCGCTTCGCTTTTGCCGTTGGCCGATACGGCGGCAGCGCCGTTACGCGGTTGCACCACGCCGCGGGTCATGGCAATTTTGCCGGTGCGCATCATTTCCAAAATGCCATAGGGTTGCAGCACGCCCAGCAGCGCGTCGATTTTTTCTGACTCGCCGGTGACTTCAACAATCAGGGTTTCGGTGGCTACGTCAACAATGCGGGCGCGGTACATTTCGGTCACGTCCATAATCTGGCCGCGTTGGGCGGCGTCGGCCTGCACCTTGATAAGCGCGGTTTCGCGGACAACGCAGGGCGAGTCGGTCACATCCTGCACGTCGATGACGTTAATCAGCTTGAGCAGGTTGGCCCGAATAACGCTGCGGCGCAGGTGTTCCACCTCGTCGGTAACAATGGTCATGCGGCTGACGCCGGGCTGTTCGCTGTGGCCTACGGCCAGGCTTTCGATGTTAAAGTTGCGGCGGCGAAACAGGCTGGCCACCCGGTTTAACACGCCGGGCTTGTCTTCTACTAAGGCAATCAGGGTTTGTTTCATTGGTTTGTGTCCTTTGCTAAATTCCTGCTACATTTCCATTTTCTCAAAACGCGGGTGGGGCCGGCGAATCATGTCGTGCAGGTCGGCGCCGGCGGGCACCATGGGGTAGACGTTATCAAACTGGTCGACCACAAACTCAAGCAACACCGGGCCGTCGTATTCCTGGGCTTTTTGCATGGTGGGCAGCACCTCTTCCATTTTTTCAATGCGATAGCCGGGCATGCCGTAGGCTTCGGCCAGTTTAACGTAATCCGGGCTGTAGATGGGGGTTTCGATGTAGCGGCTTTCGTAGAACATTTGCTGCCATTGGCGCACCATGCCCAGGTAGCCGTTGTTGATAACGCAAATATTAACGTTGCGTTTTTCCTGCACGGCGGTAGCCAGTTCCATAATCGTCATCTGGATGCAGCCATCGCCAGCGATGACCCACACTTCCCGCTCTTTTTCGTGAAAGCTGGCGCCAATGGCGGCGGGCAGGCTAAAGCCCATGGTGCCCAACCCGCCGGAAGTCAGCAGGGTATAGGGTTCATCGTGGGCGTAATATTGGGCTTCGAGCATCTGGTGCTGGCCCACATCGGTAATCACCAGGGCTTTGCCGCCGGTACCCTCCCAAATTTTGCGGATGGCCTGGGCCGCCAGCAAAGTGGGGGATTTGACTTTTAGAATGTCGCGCTCGTCGGCGTCTTCCTGCCAGTCTCTAATTTTGGCCCACCAGCCGGCGCGGTCTTTGCCTTTGACGCCGGGGTTGATTTGGCGCAGCACCGTGCCAAGGTCGGCGTGGATGCCCACGTCAACCTTGACGTTTTTGTTGATTTCGGATTTGTCAATCTCGATGTGAATCTTTTTTGAGTTGGGCGAGTAGGTTTTGAGGTTGCCGGTAACGCGGTCGTCAAAGCGCATGCCGCAGGCAATCAGCAGGTCGGCGTTTTGAATGGCATGGTTGGTCCAGGCCCCGCCGTGCATGCCCATCATGCCCAGGTTCATGGGGTGGCTGGCCGGCAGGCTGCCGATGCCCAGCAGGGTCATTGTGACCGGAATGTTGCCCTTTTCGGCCAAATCGCGCAGCTCTTTCATAGCGCCGGAAAGCAGCACGCCGTGGCCGGCCAAAATTACGGGCCGCTCGGCGCTGTTAATCAGCTCCAGGGCGGCGGCCACCTGCTCATCCGCCGCTTTTTCCGGGGGATGGTAGCCGGGCAGGTCGATGGGGTGGGTGGGGTACGCAAACTCAATTTTGGCGTTCTGCACGTCTTTGCAAATGTCAATCAGAACCGGGCCGGGGCGTCCGGTGCGGGCAATGTAAAATGCCTCGCGGATGGTTTGGGCCAGGTCGTTTACGTCAGTTACCAGATAATTGTGTTTGGTAATGGGCAGGGTGATGCCGGTAATATCGGTTTCCTGAAAGGCGTCGCCGCCGATGGCGGTGGTAGGCACCTGGCCGGTAATGCAGACAATGGGCGAGGAGTCCATCATGGCGGTGGCAATGCCTGTGACCATGTTGGTTGCGCCGGGGCCGGAAGTAGCCATGGCCACGCCCACCTTGCCGCTGGCGCGGGCGTAGCCATCGGCCATGTGGGTGGCCCCCTGCTCGTGGCGGGTCAGCACGTGATGAATTCTATCCTGGTATTTACTCAGCGCATCGTATACCGGCAAAATTGCGCCGCCGGGGTAGCCAAATACAACCTCTACCCCCTCTTTGATTAAACATTCCCACACAATTTCAGCACCGGTTTTAAGTTCTGGCATCGACTTTTCTCCTTACTAAAATAATGAGTTCTTTCAGATATTAAAAACGCCTCCCGGTATGGGAGGCGTTTGTTAACGGTGTGTGCTTGCGCTCAGGTAGTAGCACGTCCAACGACAAACGCCTCCTTATGCCCGATAAGGAGTACGCTAATTACTACTACTACCACAGCCACAAAATTTTTTAACATCTGGATGAATTACCTTTTGCGTTGCGGGCGTCAAAGATGGGCCGTATCTTAGCACAGCCACGGGTATCTGTCAAAATGGATCATCCAAAATTCTCAAGAGAGTGTGACCGGGCCTACGGCGCAGCGCCGAGAATGAAAATCAGGAACACAGAGAACGCAAAGATGACACAGAGCGACACAAAGTTTTTTAATATTTCTCTGGGTGGCTTTGTGAGGTCTCTGTGTAACTCTGCGTAATTTTATTTTCAGAGGAGCTGACAGATTTCCAAAAACCTGTCTATTACCCATATCTTTCGCACCCGGCGTTCGCCCCTTGCGCCTGCGCTGCAAGTGCAGGTGTAGCTCAAGTACGCTGAAGCGCCACATTAAAACCGTGATTGTAATCAAGGTGAAAGCCGATTAAAACCGGCTCATAGAGCTTATTTGAGCCTGCTTCAGCGGGCTTTCACCTAATGTAGCCGCGCGTTTTAACGCTCGGCGGATGCCGGTGGCATCGACCTTTTTGGAGTCCCAAAGCTAGCTTTGGGATTCCTGAATTAATTTGTTTATCTGCAGTGGTTTGGCAGAGCAAGCTCTGGCCGGGCCGACTCGTCATAACAAGCGGCTTATGCTAGAATGGAGCCAAATCCTCATTTTGGTGTAACGCGCTATGCCCAATCTGACTCCCCAACAATTTGTGGCCAAATGGAAACAGGTCACTTTAAAAGAGAGCGCCGCCGCCCAGCAGCACTTTGTTGATGTGTGCTACCTGCTGGGCCACCCCACCCCGGCCGAGGCCGACCCCACCGGCCAGAAATTCACCTTTGAGGCCGGGGCCAGCAAGCAGGGCGGCGGCCAGGGCTGGGCCGACGTGTGGAAGCGGGGCTACTTTGCCTAGGAGTACAAAGGCAAGCACGCCGACCTGACCAAAGCCTACCACCAGCTTTGAAACCTTCCCCTTTCCCTGGCCGCCGGGCCGGGAACCGCAGGATGACCCCCGCGTGGAGGCCATCGCCGCCGCCGCCCGCGAGCTGGTCGAAAAGCGGGATAACTGGCTCAATCCCCCCGGCGCGCCGGAGTCGGAGCTAAAGAAGCGCACCCTCACCAACCTCTACAACCAAAACCCCACCTGGCTGCAACTGGCCCACCAAAAGCTGGACCGGGCCGCGCTCGACGCCTACGGCTGGCCCCACGATGTAAGCGATGAGGAGATTCTGGAGCGTCTGCTGGCGCTCAATTTGGCGCGGGCCGGGCAAAACGATTAAAGCCGGGGGCAATAAAAAAGCTCACAACTTGCCGTGAGGCTGAATTATTGAGCAGATGCTTTACCGGCTGATGCCCGTTTCTCAAGCCATCGTTTCAACGACCGCTGGCTTTCCCCTGACCTTCGCCCTAGTAACAAACCCTCTATACTGATATCTTCATCCAAATCAGGCCAGTGAATCCCAACCCCATCCCCAATCAAGCGCCAATTCTGTCGCTCGTTGGGGGTGCCGTGCCACAAACGCGGATACCAGGCTACGGGAACCAATATAGTTCGACCATCATTTAAATCAACCGTTAGGGTGTCCTCACTAATTTGCACCTCTTGGGCTTTAACCGTCTGTAACTCACTCGCTAAAGTACTCATTCCATTCCTCGATAAATAATATCTGGTTTTCTTCTACCAAATTTTGAATCCGGTTTATTTCTTTAGCCTTGAACCCGCCACTATTTTGTAACCGCACCGGCTGTAACCAAAATTTTGCGGTCTGATTATCGCGTTCCACGTGAATATGAGGCGGCTCGTGGCGGTCGCCGGAAAAGAAATAGAAGCGATAAGGACCAATAAACTTTACAGTGGGCATGATAATTCTTATCCAAAATTGTTATCAACACTGATAAGATACCTTATTATCAGCGCCGTTGTCAATTGTAGATTGATTAGAGGAACGGTTGCCGGCCTTCAATTTGCAGGGGGCTGGCTCTGCTCAACCATCGCCATAATCACCTGCAGGGCGACCAGCGCGTTTGGGGCGCTGTCAACGGCAAAGGTGATGTTTTTCTTTGGCTCGGAACATTCCAGCGTAACAAAGCCGGGCTGTTTATCCCGCGAGATTTTGAGCACCTCGGCCCAGGGCACGGGGGGCTTCTCCTTTTCCTGAATGGCGGCCTGCGTCAGAGTCAGGCGGGTTTTGCCAAAGCCGGCCGGAGTCAGCCGGTCAAAAACAATTGGCTCCCCCTGGGCCAGGCGGCCAACCAGCCGGGGAACCAGCCGGCTGATGACTCCGGCATAGATGGCCGCGCCCAGCTCCTTCCACTGCCTGTATTCCGGCCCAATGGCAACCACGCGCCTTTTGCCTGCAAAAAACTCGTAGCCGTTAATGTCGGCGCCCACCAGCTCGTCAACCGGCGTGGCGGCCACAATCACCCCGCCCAGCGCCCCTTTAACAAAGCTGCCCAGCAGCCCGCCCAGCGGCAGCCCTTCCGAAAGGCCCTGTGAGAGACCCTCGGCCAGCCGGGCGCCCTGGCCAGAAATCACCCGCGCGCCGTCAAGCTGGTCAAAACGCCAGCTTTGGGTCTGGCCGCCAATATTAAGCCAGACTCCTTCCTCGTGCAGATCTATTTTGCGCCCGGTATGGCGGCGATAAACAACAAAGGCAAAGCCCAGCCCGCTCAGTAAAAAGACCAGCCCAACGACAATGGCCGTGCCCTGCTGTTTATAAAAATCCCAAAACAGGCTAAAGGCCAGCCAGCCAAAAAAAAGCCAGATTAAGATCAAAATAAGGTTGAATATCAGTTTGCCCTTGCCCTGGCCGGCAACATAGGCCGCCTGAAATTTACCCAACACGCTTTCCAGGTCATCTGTTGACATGCTGCCTCCTCTTTACTTTTTAAGCGACTATTCAGCTACTCCACTCTAATTACCAACCACCCAAATTATATCGCAGAAAATTTTCTCTCTCAATTTTTTGAAGCCGTTTGACCAAAATCTTTGACTCCCCCATTTCTTCGTGTTAAACTGCGCTGCGAAAACCTGATGCAGACAAATAACGAAGGACGAATACCTCTCTAATGCGTTCTTTCATCATTGGCCCTTCGTCTTTCGTCGGCTGCCAATGCAAATTCACTCAAACAAAAATCAGACCGATTGATGCATCCAATACCCAGAGGAGAAACGATGCCAAAAGTTGCCTTTCAAGGCGTGCGGGGCGCTCACTCAGAGCGAGCCATCTATCAATTTTTTGGGCCGGATACCGAAACCCTGCCCTGCAATTCGCTGGTGGGAATTTTTGAGGCGGTTGAAAGCGGCCAGGCCAATCTGGCCATGCTGCCGGTCGAAAACGCCCTGACCGGCTCTCACCCGCAAGCTTACGAGCTGCTCATGGAGCGCGATTTGCGGATTCAGGCCGAAGCCATTGTGCGCATTCAACACACGCTCATGGCCGCGCCGGGGGTCAAACTGAAAAATCTCAAGCGGGTGCGTTCCACCCTGCAATCGCTCAACCAGTGCGAAAAGTTTATCAGCCGCTACAACCTGGAGCAGATTCCGGCCTTTGATACCGCCGGCAGCGCCCGCGACCTGGCCAACAAGCCGGAGCGGGATTTGGGCGTTATTGCCAGCAAACTGGCCGCCGAAATTTATCAACTGGATATTCTGCAAGAAGAAATTGAAGATGCGTCCTTTAACTACACCCGCTTTTTTATTTTGGGCCAAAGCGACCCGCCCCGCGCCCAGCGCAGCAAAACCTCGCTCATTTTTACCACGCGCCATTTGCCCGGCGCGCTGTACCACAGCCTGGGCGAGTTTGCCGAGCGCAACATCAACCTGACCAAAATCGAGTCGCGCCCGCGCCGCAACCGCCCCTGGCAATACCTGTTTTACCTGGATTTTGAAGGCCACTGGCAAGACCCCGTGGCCGAAGCCGCCCTGCTGGGCTTGCTGCGGCGCTCCGGTTTTGTGAAAATGTTAGGCTCCTACCCCATGGCCACCACCCCCCACCCCGACGACCGGACCCCGGCCATTCACGATAGCGCCGAAGGGGGCCTTAACGCATGATTATCATAATGCACCCCGAAGCCACCCCCTTTGAGGTTGATAATGTTGTGGCCGAAGTTGAAGCCAAAGGCTGGCAGACCCACATCTCGCAAGGCTCCGGCGAAACGGTGATTGGCCTGCAAGGCAACGGCCAGCCGCTCGACCTGTTTCAAATAGGCCAGATGCCGGGCGTGCGCGATACCATGGCCATTACCCAACAATTCAAGTTGAGCAGCCGCGCCTTTCGCCCGGAAGATACCGCGTTTAAGGTTGGCAATGTTACCGTGGGCAACAACAAACTGGTGGTTATTGCCGGGCCGTGCAGCGTTGAAAGTCGAGAGCAATTGCTGGAAACCGCCTACGCCGTTAAAGAGGCCGGGGCCACCATGCTGCGCGGCGGAGCCTACAAGCCGCGCAGTTCGCCCTACAGCTTTCAGGGCCTTGGCGAGGAGGGGTTAAAGCTGCTGGCCGAAGCCCGCGAAGCCACCGGCCTGCCCGTTGTCACCGAGGTGATGTCGCCCACCAAAGTGGCGCTGGTTTCGGTATATGCCGACGTGCTGCAAATTGGGGCGCGCAATATGCAAAATTTCGACCTGCTGAATGCGGTCGGCCAGGCGCACAAGCCGGTGCTGCTCAAGCGGGGTATGTCGGCCACCATCGAGGATTTGCTTATGGCCGCCGAATATATTCTGGCCCACGGCAACAATCAGGTAATGTTGTGCGAGCGCGGCATCCGCACCTTTGATAACAAATACGCCCGCAACACCTTTGATGTTAACGCCATCCCCATGCTCAAAGGATTGACTCACCTGCCGGTTATTGCCGACCCCAGCCACGCGGTGGGGGTGCGCCGCCACGTTGCGCCAATTACTCTGGCCGGCGTGGCTGCCGGCGCCGACGGCGTGATTATTGAAGTTCACCCCAACCCGGAACAGGCCGCCTCCGACGGGGCGCAATCGCTCACGCCGCCGCAGTTTTTTGATTTGATGAAGCGGGTAAAAGCTATGGCCCAGGCGGTAGATAAGGGGGTGTAATCAGCATGTCGATAGTAACCGTAGACGAATTCAAAAGCCGGCTTGAAGCCTTGTGCGCCAAAAAAGGGGGGCGGGGGTTGCCCAAAAAACGGCGCGACCAGCAGATTCTGTTCAAAAGCATTATGTTGCTGCTTGACCCGGCCACAGAATATACGGAAACCGAGTTGAACCAACGGCTGGAGAACTGGCTGGCCGAGGTAGGCCAAACCGTTGAGCTGGATCATGTCTCGCTGCGCCGCCATTTGGTGGATGAGGGTTATTTAAATCGGGACAAGGCGGGCGTGACCTATCGCGTGTCGGTTGAGGGAATGGCCGGTTTATTTGACCCGGCCATTGACAAACTTGACCCCGCCGCCGTACTGGAAGAGGCCAGACAACGCCGGGAGTTGAAAAAAAGGGAATATTTGAACAAATAATAGAGGGGCCGGCTGGCCCCTTTTTTTATCTATCCTCAATGGGCGTCCACTTAAAGCCTTTGGGGCCAACGTACTCGGCGCGAGGGCGAATGAGCCGGTTATCGGCGTATTGGGCCATAATGTGGGCGGCCCAGCCGGCAATGCGGCTGATGGCAAACATGCAGGTAAACATGTCTGTTTCAAGCCCCAGCATGTAAAGCAGCGGCGCGGAATAGTAATCGACATTGGGGTACAGCTTGCGCTCTTTAAAGTAGGCGTGCGCCCCGGTAATTTCCTCCAGTTTGGCGGCAATATCAAACCACTTGCGGTTTTCCGACTGGCCGGCCAGAGCCTCTACTCTGGCCCGCAAATGGGGGGCGCGGGGGTCTAGCGCCTTGTAAACGCGGTGGCCGATGCCCATAATCCGCTTTTTGCTGTCCAGGCAGCCTTTGAACCAGGGTTCCACATTATCCAGATTGCCGATTTCCTGAAATTGGGCCATAGCTTCCTGCACGGCGCCGCCGTGGGCGTGCCCGCTGAGGGTGCCGATGCCGCTAACCACCGCCGAGTACATGCCGGCCCAGGTGCCGGCTGTCACCCGGCAGGCAAAGGTTGAGGCGTTAAAGCCGTGCTCGGCCAGCAGCACCAGGTACAGGTCCAGGGCGTCTTGCGCTTCTTGAGAGGGTTCTTTGCCGTTGAGCATCCACAAAAAATTGGCGGCGTGGTTTAAATCTTCTCTGGGGGGGATGGGTTTAAGCCCCTGGCGGTAGCGGGCAAAGGCGGCCATGATGGTTGGCATTTTGGCTAAAATATCATCAGCTTTGAGCAGGTTGGTTTCTTTATCAAACAGCAGCTTTTCCGGGTCGTACAGCCCAATTTGCGACACGCCGGTGCGGCAGGCCGACATGGGGCGGGCCGTGGTTGGCATCGACTGGATCAGCCGCAGGTGGTCGGTATTGAGAGCGCGACGATTTGCCAGGCGCTCGTTTAAACCTTCCAGCTCTTTTTGATTGGGCAATTTGCCGTGCCAGAGTAAGTAGATAATTTCCTCAAAGCCGGCGTTAGGGGCCAGTTCGTCAATGTGGTAGCCCCGGTAAATTAACTCCCCTTTTTCGCCATCAATAAACGAGATATCCTGTTGAGCAACAATCACGCCCTCAAGACCAGCTTTAACATCAGCCATCGGTGAACCTCCTGCCGGTTTACAAAGGTTGGATTAGCGCCGGTTGACCGGCACATAATCTCGCGCTTGCTCGCCCAGATAAATTTGGCGCGGGCGAGAGATGCGCTGTTCCGGGTCGTCTACCATTTCCAGCCACTGCGCCAGCCAGCCCGAAGCGCGGGGGATGGCAAACAGCACCGGGAACATATCGGTGGGAAAGCCCATGGCCTGGTAGATGATGCCGCTGTAAAAATCGACATTGGGGTAGAGTTTTCGGGAGACAAAGTAGTCATCTTCAAGGGCAATCCGTTCCAGTTCCAGGGCAATGTCAATCAGGGGGTTGCTGCCGGTCACTTCAAACACCTCGTGGGCCACCTGTTTGATGATGCGGGCGCGGGGGTCGTAATTTTTATAAACGCGGTGGCCAAAGCCCATCAGCCTGATATCGCCATTTTTGACTCGCTCGATGTAGCCGGGCACATTTTTAACCGAGCCAATTTCGTTGAGCATACGCAGCACGGCCTCGTTGGCCCCGCCGTGCAGCGGGCCGTAAAGGGCGGCGGCGGCCCCGGCCATGGCGCTGTAGGGGTCAACCCGGCTGGAGCCGATGGCCCGCATGGTTGAGGTGGAGCAGTTTTGCTCGTGGTCGGCGTGGAGCACAAACAGCACGTCGAGGGCGCGGGCCAGCACCGGGTTTACTTCGTATTCGCGCTGTTTCATGTAGTCGAGCATGAACAGGAAGTTTTCGGTGTAGCCACGGGTGCTATCGGGGTAGTTAAAGGGGCGGCCAATCCGCACCCGGTAGGCAAAGGCGGCAATGGTGGGCAGTTTGCCCAAAATGCGCCAGATTTGTTTTTGCCGCACTTTGGGGTCGTCGATGTTTTTGGCTTCGGAGTGAAAGGTAGAGAGCGCGGCCAGCGAGCTGATTAGAATGGCCATGGGGTGGGCGTCGTACCGAAAGTTCTTAATCATCGAGGCCATATTCTCGTGAATGTAGGTGTGGCGCATGATGCGGTTGTGCCAGTAATCAAGCTTTTCTTTGGTAGGCAGTTCGCCGTGCAACAGCAGGTAAGAGACTTCCAGGTAGCTGCTTTGTTCGGCCAGTTGCTCGATGGGGTAGCCCCGGTATTGGAGAATGCCTTTGGCGCCGTCGATGTAGGTGATGGCGCTTTTGCACGAGGCGGTGTTGAGGTAGGCCGGGTCGTAAGACATCATCCCAAAATCGGTGGGGTTAACTTTAATCTGGCGCAGGTCGATGGCGCGGATGGTATCGTTTTCAATGGGAATTTGGTAGCTTTTTCCCGTGCGATTATCGGTAATCGTCAATGTGTTTTCACTCATGATAGCTCCTTTGGCGCTGTTGGATAAGGCACAAAAACAGCGACATTTGCATGTCGCCCTGTTTATTTTCAAATGTGCCGCCCTGATGGGGCGACGCTCACTACACCGACTAATGAGGGTGGAGGTTGCTTTTGCAGATAATTAAAATAGAGGGATATTTTACAGACTGCCGAGATTGCTTGATTTTAGCATAAATTGGCCCAATAACCAAAATATAGCCGGTCAAGCCGTAAGGTTGGCGGGGCGATGAGCGAGGGTTAGGAGACAATTTTAAAAGCGTTAACCGGCTTTTTCATCTCTTCTAAAATTTTGGACAGGTTGCGCGCCTTGGTTCTGGTAAACATCAATTCATTTCTGAGTTTGCGTAAATCGGCCGGGTCCAGTTCTGATTTTTTGCCGAGAATTGCTACCAGCGTATTGCAATCGGAAAGGTTTTGAATTAACAGTTCTACTATCTCTTCGGGGGTGAGCTTGGCTACTTCTTTCAGGTCCATACTTTTATCACCTTTTTCTATTTTAGGGGTAATCCGGCGCATTACTCCCTGTATACCTGCTGCATCTTTAGGATACTAAAAATTATCTGAAATGAACAGTGAGGAAAGTTAGGTAATCGGGTGTCGTAAGGTACTTAGGGTATTGCCCAAAGGTCACAAACTATCAGGGCAGGGTGCAGTTTTATAGTAATGGGTTAGTTGCTGCCAACTCAATAGGAACAAATTCCCTGTGAGCCGGCTCAGGCGGGGGGGTGAACCTGTAGATATTGCATCAGCAAATCGCCCATGCGGCCGGCGTTGGGGTTTAAGATATCGTAGCTTTCCCACTGTTTATCATTGGTGCCGGCCAGAAAAATAGCCGCCCCTTTAATGTAATCATCCTGCTGTAGATTCTGGTCGTACCAGATGAGCTGGTCCATATACAGGCCGGGCGGGTCGTCGCGCAGCCCATTTTCCAGCCAGGTGTCGATAAAATCCAGCCAGCCTCTGGCGTCTTTGGGGCCGGGCCGGGAGTGAATCAAGCCGTCAACGCCACATTCGGTCATGAGAATGGGCAGGTTTGAGTAACCCATCGGGGCCAGATGGTTGCGATAGGCTTTGCGGTAGCGCAGCGTTAGCCAGCCTTCATCGCCCTGGGGCGGGTCGCCGGGGGGTTGCAAGTTGCCCGACAGGTATTGCATGACCGGCGCGGAATATTCGTGCAGGCCCAGGTAGCCGTTGTACTGGGCAATGGCGGCCAGCGCCGGCTCAAAGTGGGGCCACAGTTCCAGCGGCGGGTGGCCGGTAGCAAAGTTGCCCACCACCGAGCGAATTCCATTTTCGGCCAGCAGCCGGGCGCGTTCGGCTTCAAAATCGGCCAGACGTTTCATTTTGTCAACGGTGTCGGCAATTGGCTCGTTGTAGGCTTCCCAGGCTTCAATGGCCTCCATGCGCTTGGGGTCTGTAGCCAGGGGCAGCAGTTTGTCAACAAAGTTGCGGGCCAGAGGCAGCGGGTCAATATCCAGATTTTGCTGTTCCAGGGTAAGACGGGCCACAATGCGCGTGGTGGGCGAGGAGTCCTTTAGCCCTTTGACAAAGTTGCCATCAAACTCCAGGGTTTTGACCAGCGCGGGTTTGCCCTGTTCTACCAGTTCAAGTACCTTGGGGTGAAAGCGGGTTACAAACAGGCCCAGTTTGCTGGGCGGCCCCGGCGGGTAGGGGGTAGGGGTGGGGGTGGGCGTAACGCCCGGCGTGGCGGTGGAGGTTGGGGTTAAGGCCGGTTGCGTTGTTGCGGCGGTTGTGCTGGTGGGGCCGGGTGTGGGCGTGGTGGTATCGGCCAGGGTGGGCAGGGGGCTGGGCGATGCCGTGGGCGTGAAGGTGGGCAAACTGGTTGCGGTTGGCAGCGAGGTAGACACCCGCGATACCGGCTCATCGCGGCCAAGCAGGTTGGTTAAGCGACATGCCTGCAACAAGGCTAACAGGCCCACATAACCTGCGCCTTTTATAAAATGTCTTCGCTTCATCATCCTTCCTTATACAAAGTAGCAGGGTTGCAAAGTTACCTCCTGCGGCTCTGCAACCTTGCTACTCTGCTATCCGTTTAAATTTTAAAAATCCATTTGCGCGGAGACATCTTACCATCGGCGGGAGAGGGGACAAAATCATCGGGGTC
The DNA here is from genome assembly GCA_964486935.1 of uncultured Caldilineaceae bacterium. GTDB lineage: Bacteria > Chloroflexota > Anaerolineae > 4572-78 > J111 > CAZAPG01. The sequence goes on from CAZAPG010000015.1 coordinate 122,873, forward strand.
GGTTTTATCCCCGGCATCTTGAACATAAACCGGGCAACCGTGGTATTTAAAGGGGCAAACATCGCAGTGCAGGCCGGGCCGGGCCATTACCTCGCTTCGGGCCAGAGCCTGCACCGGCTCGCGCAGCAGGCCCAAATTGTGGCGGTATTCATCTTCGCTCAGTTCAATGGTCACTTCCTGGTTGTGGTAGAGCCACAATTGCTGAATGCGAACCGGGCGCTTGAGCGGATAGGTAGAGGCGACCAGGGCGTGGTAAATGGTAATAGCCGGGTCGCGGCGCAAATCACCCGGCAGGGTGGGCGGCGTTTGTTCGGTGCGGAACAGGATGGTCAATATGCCGCCGTCGCGGGTTTTATCCAGCCGGTCTACCGTGGCCCTGAGCGCCAGCGAAACGCCGCCTATAGAAATTTTTAGGGCCATTGTTTCATTGCCGGCAATCAGGCGGGGCCAATCTTGCTCTAGCCGGTAGTAGTAATTTTCAACCATGCGCCGGGCGGCTGCATCGGCCACATTTTTGAGGCAGGTTTCCAGGGGCAGACGCGCCGGGCCGCCGGCAGCGTGCAACCGCTGAATCGTTTCTCGCACCAGGTTGTCCAGCTTGGCGTGAGTCGATTCAGTTTGGGGGTGGGCCGATTTTTGCTGCAAAAAGTGATAATGTAACGGGCAGCTAATCAGCACCCGCACTTCTTCTGGCGTAAGCGGTATCGGTTGCTGAGTCATATTCTCAAATTAGCACAAATGAGCTAATCCGTCAAGGGGATTTTTGGATTGGAAAGCACAGGGGGGAATTGGGGGGATACCCCTTCGACTTCGCTCCCTGGCCCGGCCAGGACAGGCCCCCCCCCGCCCCCGTCCACCTAAAATATCGGACACGCCCGAAAAGGAGTTTGCCGTTACTGGGCGCGAGAAGCCGAATGGAAAACTATTTTGCCGTTTTGCACCACAGACTCCGAGTTGTTGACAATTTCCAGCGGCGGGCCATCCGGGTTTTCGGGGTCGCTCAAAAATACCCGCGAGGTCCAGGTAACGCGGTCTCCCTGAACCTGCCGCTCGCCAACCAGTTCGACCCGCACGTTGCGGGCAATCAAGCTCTCGATGAATCCTCTAATTTGTTCTTTGCCGTTAAATTGGCCGGTGGGGCGGTTATAAACCGCATCGTCGGCTACGTACGCCAGAGCGGCCTCTGCATCATGGGCGTTAATGGCGGCGGTGTAGGCATCCATCACCGCCGCCGGGTCGGTGGGCCGGGTGGATGTGGTTGACTGGCAGCCTGCCAGCAAAAAAGCTGCAAAAAGGACCATAAAAGCCAGGCATCGCTTCATTGAGTCTTCTCCCTGATAAAATAGAAAAAACAAATTTTTAATTATTGGAGAATTAAAGAGAGGTCAGTGCTTGCGCTGTTGGTCGATTACCCCAACGTATCTAAAATAACATGGCGCTGTTTAAATTGTGTGCAAAAAGTATATCAATTTTGTGTAAAAAGTGGGGCAACTGGAGAAAAGTTATTGTTGCGAGGGCTTTTGCTTGCCTCGTTTCCAGCGCGGTTGGAGCTTGCCAAAGCCGGCTCCAAATATCTCTTCGGTGGGGTTGATAACCACAAAAGCTTTTTCGTCAACGGCATACACCGCCGATTTGAGGTGCTCCATTTCGGCGGGTGCAACAGCGCACAGCAGCACCGAGCGGGGCTGGCCGGTGTACATGCCTTTGCCTTCAAGGGCGGTAACGCCGCGCTTTAGAAAAGTCAAAAGCTGCCGGCTCACTTCAACGGGTTTGTCGGTAATAATAAAGGCCAGGTGGTCGTGCCGGTGCATGAAAGCGAGGTCTTCTGGCAGTACCTGGCTGGCGGCGCTGGCAATGTTGTAGAGCAGCTCGCCGGATAAGCCCAGCACTTCGTGCCGCGAGAGGACCTCGCCGGGGGAGTCTTGCAAATTGATGGTTAACAACGCTGCCAGAAACGTGGCAAAAAAGAAGCAGGTCACTAAAAAAGCAATAATGTGGCCGGGGATAAAGCCAATGGCGGCATGTTCAAGAAACAGGGCAATTGAGCCGGCGGGGGTGGGGTGCAGCAGTAGTTTGCCGGCCCAGGCCACGCCCAAAATTACAAACAGCCAGATATAATTGCGGCGCAGGCGACGGCCAATAGCCTCCAGGTATGAGATGGGGAATTCGGGGGTGAGCAGGTTATCGGCCAGGCGGGTGGCCCACTCTTGATGGGGCGCAAAAGGTGGGGTCAGCATAGCCGCAAAAAAATCGGTTTCCATCAGGCGAACCCGCAGCGCCCATAACTCGTAGTAGCGATAGCGGCGCGATTCGATGACCAGAAAGAGGGATATCAGCAGAAAGCCAATTAAAATGACAATGTGGGGGTTTTGGGGCGAGCCAAAAGCAAAGGTCAGTATAGCCGCTACCGTAACTACGGCCCAATTAGTGGTGCTATCTAGCCGGCTGCGCCAGGTATTAGAGCGAGTAACCTCGCCCCGGTAAAAGTGAACCATCGCAGTATTAAACTCGCCGGGGCGCATTTTGTAGCCGCGATAGGTCCACACGTTGTCTGCTGTTTCAGCCGGTGGTGATGTTTGATTGGCGTTGGTCTGGGTTGTCATAATTGATAGTCTTTAGTTGCTGGTTAAACAATCACCAGATTATCCCGGTGAATGGCGGTGGGGCCATAGTCAAAGCCCAAAATATTGGCAATCTGGTCGGAGCGCCGGCCGCAGATGGCCTGTAAATTGGCGGCGTTGTAGTGGGCCAGCCCGCGCCCAATTTCCTGACCGGCCTGGTTGAGCACCCGCACAATTGCGCCGCGTTCAAAATTGCCCGTTACCTGGATAACGCCCACCACCAGCAGGCTTTTATTTTGGTTAAGCACGGCCCGCGCCGCGCCATCATCTATCATAACGCTGCCCTGAACGGCTTCGGCCAAAATCCAGCGTTTGCGGCTTTCAACGCGGCTCACCTGGGTTAAAAAGCGGGTGCCCAGCGGCTCGCCGCGCACCACCCGCAAAATGCCGTCCGGCTCGCTGCCGGGGGCAATGATTACCTCGGCGCCGGAGCGGGTGGCCAGTTCGGCGGCCTCAATTTTAGTGACCATACCGCCGGTGCCAATATCGCCGCTGCTGCCGCTGGCCATTGTCCAGATTTGTTCGTCGATGGTGGTTACTTGGGTAATGAGCCGGGCGTTAACATCTTTGCGCGGGTCGGCGGTGAAAAGGCCCGGCTGGTCGGTTAAAATGATGAGTAAATCGGCGTCTATCAGGTTGGCTACTAGGGCCGAAAGGTTATCGTTATCGCCCACTTTTATTTCGTCAACGGCCACCACGTCGTTCTCGTTGATGATGGGGATAACCCGGTGATGGAGCAGAATTTGCAGGGTGTTGCGGGCATTCAGGTAGCGGGTGCGGTTGGCCAGGTCGGCGCGGGTTAGCAGGGCCTGGGCTACGGTGAGGTTGTACATGTTAAAAATTTGCTGGTACAGGGCCAGCAGATGCCCCTGCCCCACCGCCGCCAGCATTTGCTTGTAGGGCACATCTTTATTTGGCGATAGCTTACCCACTTTGAGCACTTCTCGCCCGGCAAAGATAGCGCCCGATGAAACCAGAATCGGCTCGTGTTTGTCGCCAATCAGGCAAGAAATTTGCCGGGCCAGATCTATCAGGCGGGGGCGATGAATGCCCGGCGTGCCGGCTCTGAGTACATTGGTGCCAACTTTAATGACAATTCTCATGGAAGTCGCCCTGACGCCGGGGCGTCAGACACAAGGATGAAAATAGGTTTCGGCGGTCGGCGGTCAGCCGCCGATTGTCGTAAATTCATTGGAGTTATTGCCCGCGCATGGCCTGTCTAAGTTGGATATAGGCCGGGCGGGGGCTGCGGTCGGGGTTGAGAATGGCGTACCAGCGCATTGGTTCCGGGGCAGGATACCAGGAGACGGTGCTAAAATCAAGATTGAATAAAAAGACAGCTTTAACAAACGGCCAATCGCGCTGAACCTTGGCGTACGTTTCAACCAGATATTCGGCCTGTTGTTCCTGAGTAACGGTGATGCTTTGGTGCTCGCCCAGGTCCCAATCGCTGTTAATTACCCAGCCTACCTCGGTAATCCAGATGGGGGTGTCGCCATCGCCATTAGCGGCCATAATTTGGTATTGCTCTTCAACCCGAGAGAGGGAGAGGCCCCACGGGTCAACCTGGTGGGGAGCGTTGCCAAAGGGATAGGGGTGGCTGCCAAAGGCGTCAAAATAACCCTTGGCGCCGGCATCGTACATGCCCTGCAAAAACTCCAGGTCGCCATAGGCCGTGTCCGAACCGCCGCCGGTGGTTGACAGCCCCCCGGAAATCACCAGCGCGTTGGGGTCTACGCTTTTAACGGCAATATAGGCGGTTTTGAGCATGTGGGCGTAGGCGGCCGGGTCGGGGGGCTGGTTGCCCCACTCGTAATATAAATTTGGCTCGTTCCAGATTTCGTAGGCGGCTACCTGGCCTTTGTAGCGGGTGGCCAGCGCGGTCATGAAATTGGCAAAGTCGGCCATATCGGTGGGGGGATGGCTCAGGTTGGTATCGGCGGGGCGCGCCCATTGAGGCGTGCCGTGGACCCGCATTAATATTTTAACCTGCTGGTCGCCCAGGGCTTTAACCACGTTATCGGGGTCAACCCAGCGAAACCGGCCTGGCTCCGGCTCAACCGTGCCCCAGTTGACAAAACCCTTGCCCCAATCAAAACCCAGATCATTGATAAGGTAGGCTTTGCTCAAATCGGCCAGGTTTACGCCGGTAATCAAACGGGTGTTATCGGGCAAGTTAATGGCCGAGGCCGCCTGAACCACATTATCACTGGACACAGTTGAAAAGGAAGCGGCAGGGTTGATGGTCAAAAAATCGTCCCAGGCGTCGTTAATGGTTAAACGGGTGGGCGACCCGCCGGCGGCGGGCATGGCATACACTTCGTGATTGCCGCTTTCCCACGAGGTGTAAGTGAGCCACTGCCCATCAGCCGACCAGTTGAGCGAACCAAGCCAGCCTGCGCCCCGATAA
>CAZAPG010000016.1:0-127843 GCA_964486935.1 uncultured Caldilineaceae bacterium
CATTGGTAACCATCGGCCGACTACTGGTGGTAAACATGCGGCCGCCATTTGACAAATACGCTATCTAATATTTTTTGCGCCTCGCTGGTCGCTCCCCCCACGGGGAGCGTGGATTGAAACATCTTGAGCGCATCATATCGCCACCGTGAACCGTGTCGCTCCCCCCACGGGGAGCGTGGATTGAAACAAGCAGATGTTTGTTGACCCCTGGCAGGCGGGCCGGGTCGCTCCCCCCACGGGGAGCGTGGATTGAAACGGGTGCGGCGCTGCGTTAGTTCGTTCCAGGTCACGTCGCTCCCCCCACGGGGAGCGTGGATTGAAACAGCGTCATAATGGGCCTGTCGTTCAGGTTTTTGGGTCGCTCCCCCCACGGGGAGCGTGGATTGAAACCGGCAATTTGTAAGCGCAAATCATCCCGGCCCGCTCGTCGCTCCCCCCACGGGGAGCGTGGATTGAAACAATCGTACCGGGAAACACAAGCCCATCCAATACGTCGCTCCCCCCACGGGGAGCGTGGATTGAAACAAAAGCGCGTTGGCGCGACCAGGGACAAGCGGAAATGTCGCTCCCCCCACGGGGAGCGTGGATTGAAACTCTGGCGCGAGGGCCGTTTCGATGACGCCGAGGGGTGTCGCTCCCCCCACGGGGAGCGTGGATTGAAACCTATCGGTAGAACCGTTGTTCTGGCTGGGAATATGTCGCTCCCCCCACGGGGAGCGTGGATTGAAACCCGATATGGCACGGGGCAGGGAGTCAATAACATCGTCGCTCCCCCCACGGGGAGCGTGGATTGAAACGCCGCTGTATAAATAGTTGTGGATTGTTTTGACCGGTCGCTCCCCCCACGGGGAGCGTGGATTGAAACTTATGGTATAATTAGTTTTTGTCTGGCTCATCGACCGTCGCTCCCCCCACGGGGAGCGTGGATTGAAACATTGTTGCTGGCTATTCTTCAAACGAAAGTATGGTCGCTCCCCCCACGGGGAGCGTGGATTGAAACATCGGCCCAGGATAGACAGGGAATCGCTGCCACGTCGCTCCCCCCACGGGGAGCGTGGATTGAAACAAGCTGATTATCAATTTGAGGCCTGGCGAAAAGATGTCGCTCCCCCCACGGGGAGCGTGGATTGAAACATTACGGCCTGGGCATCCCTACCGTTGCCTACCCGTCGCTCCCCCCACGGGGAGCGTGGATTGAAACGACAAGTGGGTTATCTTTGTCCCCTGTTGACGTGGTCGCTCCCCCCACGGGGAGCGTGGATTGAAACACGTGAAACAATTTGCGCCCATATGTGCCCCAAGTCGCTCCCCCCACGGGGAGCGTGGATTGAAACCCGATTTGGCCGAGAGCGACCCAGGTACGGCTATTTAGTCGCTCCCCCCACGGGGAGCGTGGATTGAAACAACCTCAAACCAGCCATAACCGCCGAATCTGCCAATGTCGCTCCCCCCACGGGGAGCGTGGATTGAAACTTTATAAAAAATTTACGCTAAATTTACTAAACTTGTCGCTCCCCCCACGGGGAGCGTGGATTGAAACTCCGTTTGGGTAGCTGCGGGGCGTCAACGTGGTCGTCGCTCCCCCCACGGGGAGCTTGGAATCCAACGAGCAGCGTCGGGCGCTGCTCGGATTGGCGGTCAACCAAAATGGGTTTAAGGTGGCGGGCGACGAAATTGTGTCTGTTGAGGCGCGCCCGCCTTTTCATGTCCAGTTCGACAATTTATTAGTGGAGATGGCGGGAGTCGAACCCGCGTCCAAAGAAGCTGGTTGCAAACGTCTACGAGTGTAGGTGGACTTCAAATTCTTGTTTGGGTTTTGTTAGCCACCAAAGTTCACCCAAACCAGCCGATGCTCTTGGCCGGTGTTTATCGGCGTCACACCAGCGCACCCCAATTTATCTGGCGCCCTTACGCCGCTCTTGGGGGTAAGCGGAGGTAGGGACGTGACCCGCGTATGGGGTCAATTAGTTGCTACTACTTAACTATGCCGCGAGGGGCAGAGCGTTGTAGGAGCGACCGAAAGCAGGAACTTTTTCGGCAGTTATTGTTTTTGCCCAGTTTAACGAGTTAGAGCAGCTCGACTCGCAGTTTACAGCCGTCCACTTCCCTGTCGAAGCCGTTTCATCCCCAGGCCGAGAGAAATTATAGCACACAACTGTTAGAGTTTCAATAGAATGTTTAACAAATCTTTAAACGCGCCGGCTATTTTGATGTTGTCGGTAATTTGAGCCGTTCACCTTTAAAATTTGCTTGACAGCGCCTTAGTGTTTGTGCTATTCTTCACTTGAATTTTCATCTTGTCTGAAAGGCTTGTCCCACTATGCGGCGTGAGCGCGTCTCCGATGATATTTACGTTTTCACCAGCGATTTATATGCCCAGGTAACGGCTTCGGCGGTGGTAACGCGTGAGGGTATTGTTGTCATTGACACGTTACCTTTTCCGGTAGAAACCGAAGAAATGATTGAGTATCTTAACTCTTTGGGGATGGGTCCCATAAAATATTTGGTCAATACTCACTGGCACGGCGACCATACCAATGGAAATTATCTGTTTAACGACTCGATAGAGCTGGTATGCCACAAACGCTGCCAGCAGGCTATGGCCGAATTTGGCGAGCAGGCGCTTGCAGACGCGAAGGAAACTTCGCCTCTGCTTGATGAGGCTGGATTACGCATTCCCAATGTGGTATTTGAAGATGGCGAGTTGGTGCTGCATGTCGGCAATAAATCCATAGAGTTGGCGCTGACGCCAGGCCATACTTTAGATTCAACGGTGGCCTACGTCAGGGAAGATAAGGTGCTGCTGGCCGCCGATACGGTGATGCCTGTGCCTTATTTTGTGTGGGGCGACCGGCGTCAGTTTAAAGAGTCGCTAAAGTTGTTAAAAGAATACAACCTTGAGAGCATTGTTCAAGGGCACGGCGAGGTTTTGCTGCGTGGCGAAATTCCAATAGCGCTTGACTCTAGCATTAAATACCTGGAAGTTTTAGAAGAAAGAGTAGCCGAGATTATTGAGAAAGGTAAAGGCAAAAAGGCCCTGGAAAAACTAACTATCGACAAATGCGGCAAAAGCCGTATCCCCCTGAATGGTTTGGTGCAGGATTTACACCTGGCTAATGCCTATGCCATTTATGATGAGCTAACTGGCGCAAACGGCAGCGATTGAGTTTGATATTTGGCTTACTCTTTAACCCGTTTAATTCTGGCGCCCAACTCTAGCAGTTTCCCCTCGATGTTTTCATAACCCCGGTCAATCTGCCCAATATTACGAATCACGGTGGTTTCTTCGGCGCACAAAGCGGCAATAAGCAAGGCGATGCCCGCTCGAATGTCGGGGCTGGAGATGCCTTGCCGCTCGCCCCGCATGGTGCTTGGCCCCTGTACCAGCGCCCGGTGGGGGTCGCATAGCACAATGCGCGCGCCCATACTGATGAGCCGGTCTACAAAAAAGAGGCGGCTTTCGTACATTTTTTCATGAAATAGCACCGTGCCGGTGGCCTGAGTGGCGGCTACCAGGGCCACGCTCATCATATCGGCGGGAAAGCCGGGCCAGGGCGCGTCGTCAATTTTGGGGATGGCGTCGCCAATATCGGGCATAACCACCAGCAACTGGTTGTTGGGCAAAAATAAATCGTTGCCCCTAATTTCTGGTTTGATGCCCAGCCGCTCAAAGACCATCAGGGTCATGCGTAAATGTTCTGGCGCGGCGTTTTTGATTAAGATTTCCCCCTCGGTTACGGCAGACAGGGCTATAAAGCTGCCCACCTCCAGATAGTCGGAACTGAGGGTGTATTCTGCCCCGCCCAACGAGTCGACCCCGTGAATTGTGAGCAGGTTTGAGCTGATTCCTTCAATTTTTGCGCCCATTTTATTGAGCATGTGGCACAAATCCTGCACGTGGGGTTCTGAGGCGGCGTTGCGGATAATGGTGGTGCCTTCGGCCAGCACAGCGGCCAAAACGGCGTTCTCGGTGGCGGTTACACTGGCTTCTTCCAGCAAAATATCCTGTCCCCGCAGCCTTGCGGCGCTGAGTGAAAATTTGCCGTTGTATTTAAACCTGGCGCCCAGCGCCTGCAGGGCCATAATATGGGTGTCGACCCGCCGCCGGCCAATCTGGTCTCCACCGGGCTGGCACAGGTTGACTTCTCCTTCGCGGGCCAGCAAGGCCCCCATCAATACCAGCGCCCCCCGAATTTTGGCAAAGCGGGCCGGGTCGGGCGTGGTGTTGGTAATGGTTCCGGCCCGCAGGGTAACGTTATGTTCATCGTGGCGGGTAATTTCCACGCCCAAATCTTCAACAATGTTGAGCATCGTGCGCACATCGCCAATATTGGGCAGATTGTGCAGCGTGACCGGTTTATCGGTGAGCAGGGCTGCCGAAATTAGGGGAAAGGCAGCATTTTTATTGCCGCTGGGCGTCACAACTCCGTTGAGCGGCGCTTTTCCTTCGATGATGAATGCTTCCATAAGCGGGTTTTTGTTAACCTTTTTTTAATTTGCGCGCTAAATTTAAAATGAGCGGCGCTGTTTCTTTACATATTACCGGCTATTGAGAAACCTGCACTACGTCATTCAGTTGCAATCCCAACGCTTTGGCTGCATTTCCGTTACGCACGGCAATTTCAACATGGCTGCGATTGCTGCCAATGTAAGCCAGCAGTTCGCCGTCGGGCACGTCGGCAAAGGTGCGGCTGAGTGATTTAATAGTGAAGCCGCCGGCCTGAAACCTGATATCTTCGGGCCGGCTGACATCCTGGGCGGTGATATCTAAAATCAGGTTGCCAAAATGGTCAATATGAATAACGCGGCATTGACCTTTATTTAATTCCGCGCCAAATTTGGTAATGGTCAGGTTGCTGGCCGGCGGGCCAAACTGGCTTAACGACACGCCGGCGGCAATGTGAGCGCAGGCCGGGGCAAAAATATCTCTGCCGTGAAAGGTGGCGCTGGCCGCCGGAAGCTGGTATTTGGGGTTGGTTAGCGTAAAGGCTTCGATGACCGGGCTTGCGCCCAACACCAAACTGAGCACCCCGTTATCCGGCCCCACAAAAATACCGTGACCGGTTCGCGCGGCCACCGCCCGGCGCTGGCTGCCCACGCCGGGGTCAACCACCACACAATGAATGGCGCGCGCCGGATAGTAGTCAAACATCTGATACAGCACAAACGCGCCGGCCTGTATATTTTGGGGCGGCACCTGGTGCGAGATATTGATAATGGTGGCGGTGGGGCAAATGTTTAAGATGACGCCTTGCATGGCCCCTACATAGCCATCGCTAAGGCCAAAATCGGTGGTTAAGGTGATAATCGGTTGATTGGTTGTCATTATTTAACTCCCGACCGCCTATTGTACGCAAGCCGGTTGGGAGCGTCAAAATTGGCGCGAGGGCGCTGGCTTGTTTGCAGGTGGGGCCTGGGTAAATTTAGCCAGGCGACTCTCATCGACTGTAATCTCTGCCAATGCATCCAGGTTAATAAACCCGTCTCTGATTTCAATAGGACGGTTGACAATGTCATCCTTCAGTTTTAGAAAAAAACTCAATTCCGAAGGGTGGTTGATTCCCTCCAGCCCGGCAAAGAGCGCCGCCCGAATTGTGCCCAGGGTAGAGCTGGCCTGCGAGCCAACCATAACCCCTTTGCCGCGCTGCCGCGCCGCCGCCAGCATGTGGCGCGAGTGGGTGTAGCCGGTGCGCGCGGTTTTGATATTGAGAATATCAAAGGTATTGTAGCGCAGTTCGCGGCTCAAATCGCGGGGAGTAAAGGCGCTGTCGTCGGCGATGATGGGCAGAAGGTTGGCGGCCCGCAGCGCCGCCCGCTCTGGAATCAACTCCACCGGCAGCGGCTCTTCCACGTATAAAATACCCAGGTCGGCCAGTTGGCGCAGTTGCGGCTGGGCCTCGGCGGGTAGTAGCGTTTCGTTGGCGTCGGCATACAGGCTCACATCGCCGCCGGCAAACTCGGCTTGCAGCGCCTTGATGATGGCAACATCCGCGGCAAAGTTGCGCCCCACTTTTACTTTGAAGACCCGCGCGCCCCGGTCGTACACATCTCTGGCTTCGGCCAGCATGGTTTGGGGGTCGGAAATACCCAAAATGTAAGACGCCCGAATTTTGCGAGCCGGCGGGTTGAGGTAGTCGAGCAAGTTTTTACCCTGCCAGGCGGCCACGGCTTCGTGTAGGCAAATATCTATTGCGCCTTTGGCCGCGTGATTATTGGCAATTACCGACATTTCTTTGTTGGCCTGCTCAATTTCTAACACGTCCAGCCCAATGAGTCTTGGGGCTAAATGGTGTTGAATAATAACCTGAATTGACTCCGGCGTTTCGCCGTAAATGGTGGGCCGGGGCGGGGCCTCGGCCAAACCGATATGGCCGGTATCGGTGATGAGCCGCACCAGCACGTGCTCCAGTTCATCCAGCCGGCTGGCTTTGCCCCAACTGAGCGCGCCGGCCATCGGCAGGCGGTAGGTAATGGTTTGAATCTCGGTGATTTTGGGCATGATTGATATTATTCCAGCCACTCGCCTATTCGCCCGGCCACGGCTTGCGGCGGCAGGGTGGCTGTATCAACCACCAGCACGCGCTCTGGCGGCAGGTGATGAGTCAGAAAGATGCGGGCCGTGTTTGAGTCGTAATTGCGCCGCTCTTCAACGATGATAGAGATTTTTTTGACAACTTCGCCGGCCGGGTAGCCGGCGGCGTGGCTGGATTGGGCAATTTGCCGTAGTTGGCCGGCATTGAAAATAGCCTCGATATTGGGAATGGCCCGGAGACCGGCCAGCGTGTTCTGGTCGGGCGGAGTTTCAATTTGGGTGGTGTCAAAGGCGTCGGCCCGGTTCAACAGGCGGCTGACCCGCACCGTATCGGGGGCATCCAACAGCACAAAACGGGACCGGGGCAGGGTTTCGGCGGCGTATTGCACTTCGTTTAAGCCGCGCAGCCCATCGAAAAGCAGGCGCGGCCCCACCTGAGCCGGGTCAAGCAGCAGTTGGCCCAGGGCGTGGGCCATGCCGCCGGGGTGGTGCTGCCGGTAGCGGGCGGTGTATTCAAACCGTTTCACCCGGTCCGACACGGGGGCGGGGGTTTCGCCATCGGTCTGTTGCAGCGCGCTAATAATCACCTGGTCGGTAATTTGGCGGCGGTTGGGCAGCAGGGTAAAAACAATCTGGGATTGCAGTAGCTCAACCACGGTAGATTTACCCACGCCGGTTAGCCCCACCATAATCGCCAGCGGAAAATCGGCCAGAGGCTCAAAGGTTGGGGGCACATCTGACGGGTCAATAGAAAAAGCAATGCCATTGGCTAAAAGTATCATGCGCGGCTACCCTGCTACCAAAGCTCAATTATAGGCAGCGCACATTTTACCCTCTGGAATGTGCCTTTGTCAATGCTGTTTGCACCACCTTTCTATCCGTGCTACAATTTTAATTCCTGTAATTTTCATCATTATGAAACGAGTCTCATGCATGAAAATTTTAATAAAAGTTGCGGTTACCAGCCTGGTGGCGTTGATTATTTTTTCTACCGGGGCCGGCGTTGGCTACGCTGTGAGAGATTATGTGGTTAAAGACCAGCCCACCGAAGAAGCAGCCCAGAATCTATCGCTCTATTGGGAGGTGTGGAATCGGGTTGAGGAGCAATTTTACGGCGGCGTGCCGGATAACGCGCCGGTTACTTATGGCGCTATTAAAGGTTCGCTGGCCACGCTCGATGACCCTTACACCATCTTTTTAGAGCCGGAGCCGGCCGCCAAAGAAAAAGCCGACCTGGAGGGTCAATTTGGCGGCATTGGCGCGTTTGTTAGCCGCGACGAGGATGGCAATGTGCTGCTAGACCCCATGCGCGACCAACCGGCGGCCAAGGCCGGCCTGCAAAAAGATGATATTTTAATTGGCGTGGATGGCCTGGAAGTTACGCCCGAAATGTCTATTGATGATATTGTGGGCAAAATTCGGGGCGAGATAGGCACGCCGGTTGTATTGACTATCAGGCGGCAGGGTAGCGACGAGCCGATTGAGATTACCGTTGTCCGCGCTATTATCGAGACCCCCAGCGCCAATTGGCGCGTTTTAGAGCAAGACCCCACCATTGGCTATGTGCAGTTGACCGCCTTTACCGAGCGCAGCAATACAGAGTTGAATCAGGCTTTTGACGAACTGGCCGAGCAGGGCGTTCAGGCTTATATTTTAGATTTACGCGGCAACGGCGGCGGGCTGCTCGATGCGGCGGTTGACGTATCCAGCCAGTTTTTGCGAGATGGCGTGGTGGTGCGCGAGGACCGCCAGAATGAGGGCGAGCGCGTGTACGAGGTTCGCAGCGGCGGTAAAGCGCTGGACCAGCCGCTGGTGGTGCTGGTCAACGGCGGCACGGCCAGCGCCAGCGAGATTGTAGCCGGCGCCCTGCAAGATTACGACCGGGCCACCCTGATTGGCGAGCGCACCTTTGGCAAAGGCAGCGTGCAGCTTATTTATGAACTGTCCGACAAATCTCGCTTGCACGTAACCGTGGCCAAATGGTTTACCCCCAACGGCCACCTGATTGACGAAACGGGCCTGACCCCCAATATTGAAGTTTTGTTTACCGAAGAAGACCATGCCACCGGCAACGACCCGCAACTGGCGCGGGCCATTACCTTTTTGCAAAACAAGGAATACGCCAAGGCCGGAAAGTAAGTAATCCTTGCAAAAGAGGGGGCTACTATCTATGAGTCAAAAGATGAAATACCTGGGCAAAATTGCGCTGATAATTTTTGTCGTCATCGCGGTTGGAATTATCTCGTTTGCGGCGGGTATGGTTTTTCAGGCTAATTACTTTGGCTCTGCTCAGGCGGCTTCAGCCACTACGGCCCTTTCTCTTTTTACCGCCGATGGCGAAACGGCGTCTGTCACCAGCATTGCTCCCGAAGATATTCCCGAAGAGTTTACCACCTTCTGGGAAGCCTGGTCTTTTTTGAATGAGGAATTCTACGGCGATGTCCCACCCAATAACGAGCGGGTATATGGCGCTATTCGCGGGATGGTTTCTTCTTTTAACGACCAGCATACCGCTTTTATTGACCCGGTTCGGGCGGCGGTGGTGGGCGAAAATATGCAGGGCAGCTTTTCCGGCATCGGCGCTACCGTGCGCCTTGATGAAGCCGGGCGGCTGGTTATTGCTGACCCCACCCCCGGCTATCCGGCTTTTGAGGCCGGCCTGCGCCCCGGCGATATTGTGCTGGAGGTGGACGGCCAATCGCTTGAGGGTATGAGCCTGTATGAGGCGGTTTTGCTCATTCGTGGCCCAACCGACTCAACCGTGATGCTAACTATCATCCGCGAAGGCGAGCCGGAACCGTTTGAGGTGTCGATTGTGCGGGCCAAAATTGAGCTGGAAGTGGTTCAATTCGACATGCTGGAAAATGCGGACGTCCAGAAAAATATTGGCTACGTGCGGCTGACCCAATTTAGCAAGGGCGCTGCCGAAAAGCTGACCGAAGCGATAGACAAGCTGGTAGACCAGGGCGCAACCTCGTTTATTTTTGATCTACGGAGCAACCCCGGCGGCTTGTTGTCCGAATCGGTGAATGTCAGCAGCCTGTTTATTAACCACGGTCTGATTGTAAAGGAACGGCTAAAAAACGGCGAAGAAAAATTGTTTGAGGCCAAAAAGGGGTTCTTGGTAGCAGAAAATATGCCGCTGGTGGTGCTGGTCAATGGCGGCAGCGCCAGCGCCAGCGAGATTGTGGCCGGCGCGCTGCAAGATTCTAACCGGGCGGCCATTATTGGCGAGCAAACCTTTGGCAAGGGTTCCGTGCAATTGCCGCACCGCCTGTCCGATGGCTCTGAATTGCGCGTCACCATTGCCGAGTGGCTTACCCCTGCCGGTCGGCAAATTCACGGCCAGGGTATTACCCCGGATATTGTGGTTGAGATGAGCTTTGAGGATTTTGAAGCGGGTCTGGACCCCCAACTGGATGAAGCTGTAAGGTTTTTAAGCGAAGGAGCAGAAGCAGGTAATTAGTGGTTGGTTAAAAATTTTTTTGAGGCCTGTAAATGGTAATCGGTAAATGACGATTATCATTTACTAATTACCAATAACCGATTACTAATTACTTTCCCCACCAATGAGCGAAAACCACGTAAAAGTGATTGCCCACAACCGCAAAGCCCGCCACGATTATCTGATTGAAGATACCATCGAGGCGGGCATTGTCTTGACCGGCAGCGAGATTAAATCGGTGCGGGCCGGGCAGGTCAACCTGCGCGACAGTTATGCCACCATCCGCAACGGCGAATTGTGGCTGGTGAACGCCCACATTGCGCCCTACAAACAGGCCAGCTTTCAAAACCATGAGCCGCGCCGCGACCGCAAATTGCTGCTGCATCGCCGCGAGATTAACCGGCTAACCGGCAAGTTGCAGGAAAAAGGGCTGACACTGGTGCCGTTGCAGATGCATTTAAAAAATAGTTGGGCTAAAGTTCAACTGGGGCTGGCCCGTGGCAAAAAGAGTTTTGACAAACGCCAAACCCTGCGCGAGCGCGAAGACCGCCGCCGGATAGAGCGCGCGC
Organism: uncultured Caldilineaceae bacterium; assembly: GCA_964486935.1. Taxonomy (GTDB): domain Bacteria; phylum Chloroflexota; class Anaerolineae; order 4572-78; family J111; genus CAZAPG01. Next base: position 10,547 of record CAZAPG010000016.1, read on the forward strand.
TGGGGCGGCGTCAAAAAGGAGTGGAGTAGAAGGGTGAACGTATTTCAATTCAAAAACTACCAACCCCGGCCCCTGGAAATCATCGACACCACCCTGCGCGAAGGGTCGCACACCTCGCTGTTGCACGACCACTACAAATATTTTTTTAATCAGAATGACAAAATGGAAATCGCCCGCGCTTTGATTCTGTACGGCGTCAAGTTCATTGAACTCTTCGCGCCTACTGTCAGCCCCCGCGAGCGCGATGATTTTGCCGCGATTAAAGCCGTGCGCGACGAATTGATTATGCAAAAAGGCTACACTTTTTTAATGGCCCACGTTCGCTGCCACCCCGACGATATCGACTCGGCCATTGAGGCTGGGGCCGATGGCTTGAATATGTACCTGCGCCTGTCCGATACGGCCCAGTACAGCCAGGGGCAGGATATCGACACGATTGTGGGCCGTACCTGTAAGCTGCTGGAACAGCTCCGGGCCGACTATCCCCATTTGATTTTGCGCTTCAGCGGCGAAGACGCCTTCCGCACCTCCGAGGCCAACCTGTTCCGCGTTTACGACCGGGTTGCGCCGCTGGTTGACCGCTTTGGCACGCCCGACTCGGTGGGGGTAGCCACGCCCGCCAGCGTGGCGCAGCGACTTAAAGCCTTGCAGACCCGCTATCCCGGCAAGGATTTTGAAGGCCACTTTCACGATGACCGCGGCTTTGCCCTGGTTAACGCTCTGGAAGCGGTAAATAATGGCATGCGCTACCTCCAAACCACGCTGCTGGGCGTCGGCGAGCGCTCCGGTATCACCTCGATGACGGCGCTGCTGTTCAACCTGTACATTGATAAAGCCTACGACCACCTGGAAGGGTATCACCTGCGGGCCTCGTACCCCATCAACGTGATGTTTGCCTCCAAGTTGAAAAAGCTGGTGCCCTCCAAAGAGCCGGTCAGCCTGACCAACCGCACTCACACCGCAGGCGTTCACCAAAAGGCGATGCTGGCCCACGCCAGCACCTACGAGGCGTTCCATCTGGACCAGTTCGGCGTCAACGAGTCGGAAGTGCTGCTTGGCCCGCTGAGCGGCTGGAACATCATCCATTATTTCCTCAAGGAAATCAAATATTACACCGTGGATGAAGCCACGGCTCGCCAGATTACGACCGTGTTCAAAGAGCGTATCTACCATCTTGGCCCCAAAGATTCTCCGGCGGCGGTATTGATTGAAATTGCCGAAAATGAGTTCGGCTTGAGCAAATTGACTGTGCCCGAACAATTCAGAGACAATATTTTGCAGCGGATGGATGCCGACCATCAGCCCGAAATAGACCAACAGGAAGCCATTCCCGAAGCCCGGCGCGAAGCCTCCATCAGTTTGAAAAAATGAGCCATACCTTTGTTGAAAAAATTCTTGCCAGAAATATCGGGGCCAGGTCGGTTTCGCCCGGCCAGGTGCTCGATGCCACGCCCGATGTGGCTCTGAGCCACGATAACAGCGCGGCCATCTCCAAAACTTTTTACAGCCTGGGCGTCAAGCGGGTGAAATATCCTGAGCGGCTGGCCATTACCCTGGACCACGCCGCGCCTCCGCCCACCACCAAACACGCTCAAAACCATGCCGATGTCCGCCGTTTTGTGGCCGAGCAGGGCGTCAAAAACTTTTTTGAAGTGGGCCGGGGTATCTGCCACCAGGTGCTGTGCGAGGAAGGGGTGATTTACCCCGGCGTGCTGCTGCTGGGCGCCGATAGCCACTCCACCCACTACGGCGCGCTGGGCGCGTTTGGGGCCGGTGTGGGCCGCAGCGAGATGGCCGCCATTTGGGCAACCGGCCAGTTGTGGCTGCGCGTGCCGGAAAGCCTGAAAATTACGCTGACGGGGCGCTTCAGCCCCTGGGTGACCAGCAAAGACATCACCCTGTTTATCATTGGCCGGCTGGGCGCGGATGGCGGCCTGTACGCCAGCGTGGAATTTCACGGCCCGGCGCTGGCCGCCATGTCGATGGAAAGCCGCTTTGTGCTGACCAACATGATGGCCGAGATGGGCGCGAAGAACGCCTGGGTGGTGCAGGATGAGGTAACGTTTGACTGGCTGGAAGCGCAGGTGCGCCGAAAGGCAGAGGCGCAGGGGGGCAGAGGCGCAGAGGAGTATCCGGCCCAAAAGCGGCTGGAATGGGAGACGGCCAGCAAGGAGTTGATGCCTGACCCGGACGCGGCCTACCTGGCCGAGTATCAGTTTGACGCCTCGGCGGTTGAGCCGCAGGTGGCCTGCCCCCACACCGTGGATAACGTGCGGCCGCTGAGTCAGGTGGCCGGAACGCGGGTGCATCAGGCCTTTATTGGCACCTGCACCAATGGCCGGCTGGAGGATATAGCCGTTGCCGCGCAGGTGGTGGCCGGACAGCGCGTCGCGCCGGGCACGCGGCTGTTGATTGTGCCGGCCTCGTCGCAGGTGTACCTGGACGCGGTAAAGGCGGGGTATGTGGAAACGCTGCTGGCCGCCGGAGCTACCTTTGGTTCGCCCGGCTGCGGCCCCTGCATGGGCAACCACATGGGCATTCCGGCCCCCGGCGAGGTGACTATCAGCAGCGCCAACCGTAATTTTCAGGGGCGTATGGGCACCCCCGAGGCCGAAATCTATCTGGCCTCGCCCGCCGTGGTGGCTGCCAGCGCCATCGCCGGGCAGATTGCCAGCCCCGCCGAGATAATGCTTCTCGGAGAATCCTTGTAAACAGTCGTCTTAAATTCACGTTCCACGTAACTTGGTGCATGGAATGTGGCTCAAGGTGGGTGCAATAAAACTATTATTAACTGAATGGCCATCCCCCAACGCCCATTGATAATTTGGACAAACCATGACCCAGCCAACTCAAAACTCAACATTTAGCACTCAAAACTTAATTACGGGTCGCGTCTGGAAATATGGCGATAGCGTCAATACCGACGTGATTTTTCCCGGCAAGTACACCTACACCATCACCGACCCGGCCGAGATGGCCCGCCACGCCCTGGAAGACCTGGACCCCTCCTTTGCCGCCAACGTGCGCCCCGGCGACGTGATTGTGGCCGGCAAAAATTGGGGCAATGGCTCCAGCCGGGAGCAGGCCGTTACCTGCCTGAAGCAGGCCGGCGTCGGGGCGGTGATTGCCGTTTCTTTCGCCCGTATCTGGTATCGTAACGCCATTAACAATGGCCTGCTGGCGCTCACTTGCCCTCAGGCCGTGGTCAATATAACGCGCGGCGAGCGGATTGAAATTGACCTGGCAGCCGGGGTGATTCGGGGGCAGGCCGGCACGTTTTCATTTCCTCCCTTTGCCCCCTCGGTGCAGGCCATTATTGCCGATGGCGGCCTGATTCCCCACCTGAAAAAACAACTGGGGGCTAAAGAGTACTCATCTTGAGCGTTGCCGTTGCCGAAGAAACACCGATTGGCTACCTTGAACTAATAAAAGATAATAGCAATTTTCGGCTGCTCTGGATTGGCCAGATTATCAGCCTGCTGGGTGACTGGTTCAACCTGATTGCCTCGGCCTCGCTGATTGCCGCGCTGTCCCAATCCGGCACGGCTATTGGCGGATTGTTTGTGGTGCGCATGCTGGCTCCGTTTTTGGCCAGCCCCATTGCCGGGGTGGTGGCCGACCGCTACAACCGCAAGCACATCCTCATCATCACCGATATTACCCGCGCTCTGACGGTAATTGGCTTCCTCTTTATCCGTGATGCCAGCCAGCTCTGGCTGCTCTATTTGCTCACGGCGATTCAACTGGGCATCAGCGGCTTCTTTTTTCCCACCCGCAACGCCATTTTGCCCGATATTGTCTCGCAGCGCGGCCTGGGCGCGGCCAACGCCATCAGCTCGGCCACCTGGTCGGTGATGCTGGCCTTTGGCGCGGCGCTGGGCGGGCTGGTATCGGGAACGTGGGGCATCTATCCGGCTTTCACCATCGACGCGCTGACCTTCTTGCTCTCGGCGGTATTCATCATCCAAATCAAATATCAGCCGGAGCCGGGCATCGGGTCATCAGAAAAAACCATCAGCTCGGCCTTGCAGCAATATGTTGACGGCCTGCGTTATCTGAAGCATCATGTGGACATCCTGTTCATCTCGCTGCACAAGGGGGCCAACGCCCTGTTTGTGGCCGGCGGCTTTCAGGTTGTGCAGGTGGCCATCGCTGAAAAAGTGTTTGTAATCGGCGCGGGGGGCGGCATCGGCCTGGGGCTGATGTTTGCCATTGCCGGCGTGGGTACGGGCATCGGCCCAATTCTGGCCCGGCGTTTCACCGGCGACCGGGACCGCCCCTTGCGGGTCGCCATTATGCTCTCTTATTTTATGACAACCGTCGGGCTGGTCATCATCGCGCCCCTGTTTAGTTTTAATTGGGTGCTGGCAGGGATGATATTGCGCGGCATCGGTGGCGGAATTGCCTGGGTTTTTTCCACCCAACTTTTGCTGCAACTGGCGCCCAATCGCGTCCGGGGGCGCATTTTTGCCACCGAGTTTGCCATCTTCTCGCTTATGGCGGCGGCCGGCGCGGCGACTACGGGCGGCGCGATGGATGCGTCGTTGTCGATTTCAGCAATTATCTGGTGGATGTCGGGCCTGGCCCTGCTGCCCGGCGTCTTGTGGGCAGTGTGGCTGCGAGTTTATAAACCGCCGCAGCCGGCCTTTGGAAAACAGTAAAGTGGAGTGAAGAATTATGGCTGAAAAAGGGCGCTTATCCGGGAAATGGCGCGGTTTTTTGGGACATCTGGGACCCTATGCCACTGTCATCACCGGTCTGGGGATTATCAACCTGCTGACCAGTGACTACCCCTGGTTTATCTGGCCGGCGATGGGCTGGGGCGTTGGGCTGGCCTTTCATCTGCTGGGGATTTTGCTGAGCGAGATGAAACATCTCGGCGGAAAATGGCGCAGTTTCTTGAGCCACTTTGGCTCCTACGCCATTATTATGTCACTGCTGGTTGGCATCTATTTGATGACGAACCCCGGCGGCTACCCCTGGTTTATCTGGCCGGCGATGGGCTGGGGCATGGCGGTGGCTTTTCACCTGTTCGGGACCATTGCCGGCAAAACCGATGCCGCAGAAGCCGGAGCGCAGGCCGAGCAGGCCGAACCTGTTGAGACCGCCGCCCCGCAGGCGCGCCCGGCCGAGCAACCCGCCCGAAAATCGCCGCCCGCCAGCGCCGCCCTGCAAAGTTATCTGGAGCAGGCCAGAACCTACCAGGCGCAAATTCAGGCCATCGTGGCCGCCACCGACAGCAACTCGCAAGCCCGCTTGCGGGAACTGGTCGACCAGGTAGAAGAGTGGACCGGGGCCATTGAAACGCTGGCCCGGCGCATCGACCGATTCCAGCAGGACGCCGTCATTCGCCGGGATTTGGCGGCGGTGCCTCAATCCATCAGCAAGCTGGAAGCGCAACTGGCCGCCGAGCCGGACAACGCCACCCGCGCCGAGTTGCAGCGCACGCTTGATAACCGCAAAAAGCAACTGGCCGCCCTCGAACATCTGCAAAACACCATGCGCCGGGCCGAAATAAAAATGGAAAGCACCCTCTCCTCGCTGGGAACCATTTACTCGCAACTGCTCACCAGCCAATCCACCCATCACGTGGCCGATTACAGCCGCCTCTCCGCCGAGGCCGACGAAGAGGTGCGCACCCTGCAAGACCATCTGGAGGCGCTGGAAGAGGTCAAGCTGGGGGATGTGTGAATTCTGTCACCGCTAGCCTGATCTTTTTGACATTTTGACGCTTCTGTTATAGCTTACAAATCCACCTGATTTTTCTGGTCGCAGCTAAATGTGTCTGCGGCGTGTCCCCAAAACAGCATAGTTAGCGGAGGGAAAAAATGAGTTCAACCCCACAAGGCGTCGAAATTTTGGGCCGGATTACGCCCGAATATGCCGAAATTTTAACCCCGGAAGCCCTGAACCTGGTTGCCAAATTGCATCGCAAGCTTAACGCCCGCCGGCTTGAACTGCTGCAAAAACGGCAGGCGCGCCAGGCAGAGTTTGACGCCGGCCAACTGCCCGGTTTTCTGCCCGAAACTAAAGAAATCCGCCAGAGCGACTGGACCATCGCCCCCATCCCCGATGATTTGCAGGACCGCCGGGTTGAAATTACCGGCCCGGTTGACCGCAAAATGATTATCAACGCGCTCAATTCCGGGGCCAGGGTATTTATGGCCGATTTCGAAGACTCCAGCACCCCCACCTGGGCCAACAACCTCGATGGTCAGATTAATCTGCGCGACGCCGTCAACCGCACCATTACCTTTACCAACCCCGACGGCAAATTTTACGCGCTCAACGATAACATCGCCACGCTGATGGTTCGGCCGCGCGGCTGGCACCTCAACGAGAAGCACGTGCGGGTTGATGGCGAGCCGGTCTCCGGCGGCCTGTTTGATTTTGGCCTCTACTTCTTCCACAACGCCAAAACCCTCCTGTCCAACGGCAGCGGCCCCTACTTTTACCTGCCCAAGCTGGAAAGCCACCTGGAAGCCCGTCTGTGGAACGACGCCTTTGTGCTGGCTCAGGATGAACTGGGCGTGCCACAGGGCAGCATCAAGGCCACCGTGCTCATCGAGACGATTCTGGCCGCCTTTGAAATGCATGAAATTCTGTACGAACTGCGCCAGCACTCCGCCGGGTTGAACTGCGGCCGCTGGGATTACATATTTAGCTGCATCAAAAAATTCCGCAACCACCCCGATTTTTGCCTGGCCGACCGCGCCCTGGTAACCATGACCTCCCATTTCATGCGCTCCTACTCGCTGCTGACGATTCAAACCTGCCACCGGCGCAACGCCCACGCCATGGGAGGTATGGCCGCCCAGATTCCTATTAAAAATGATCCCCAGGCCAACGAAGCCGCCCTGGCCAAAGTTCGCGCCGACAAGGAGCGCGAAGCCAACGACGGCCACGATGGCACCTGGGTGGCTCACCCCGGCCTGGTGCAAATCGCCCTGGACGCGTTCAACGCGGCCATGCCCGAAGCCAACCAGATTCACCGCAAGCGGGAGGATGTCAGTGTAACAGCCGCCGACCTGCTGAAATTTGAACCGGAGCGACCCATCACCGAGGCCGGGTTGCGCACCAACGTTAATGTCGGCATCCAGTATCTTGGCTCGTGGTTGGCCGGCAATGGCTGCGTGCCCATCTTCAACCTGATGGAAGACGCCGCCACCGCCGAAATTTCCCGCTCTCAAATCTGGCAGTGGATTAACAGCCCCAAAGGCGTGCTTGACGATGGCCGCAAGGTGGATGTGAAACTGTTCCGCCAGATTCTGGCCGAAGAGATGCCCAGAGTCCGTGAAATTGTGGGTGATGACGCCTTTGAGTCCGGCGCCTATGAACAGGCCAGCCGCTTGTTCGACGAAATCACCACCGCCAAAGAGTTTGTGCAGTTTCTCACCCTGCCGGCCTATGAGATGATTGATTAGCAGACTAGTTACCAAAAAAGACAGCGAGGTTCGGAATGTCTGATGAGGCGTTTTTTTCGGCCCTACAAAAAATCTATCCGGCCGACCGGTTGCTGACCCGTGACGCGCAGTTACTGCCCTATGAGTCCGACGCGCTAACGGCCTTTCGGGCCAGGCCCGGCGCGGTGGTGCTGCCGGAAAACGAAGAGGAAGTCATCGCGGCGGTGCGATTATGCTATGAGCATAACGTGCCCTTTGTGGCCCGCGGTAGCGGCACCAGCCTGTCGGGCGGTTCGTTGCCCATTAAAGACGGGCTGGTAATTGCCCTCAATCGCCTGAACCGCATCAAAAAGCTGGACCCGGAGCAGCGCCTGGCGGTTGTGGAGCCGGGGGTCATCAACCTGCAAATTACGCAGGCCGCCGCGCCCTACAATCTCTACTACGCGCCCGACCCGTCCAGCCAATCCATCTGCACCATTGGCGGCAACGTGGCCTTTAACTCTGGCGGGGCGCACTGCCTGAAATACGGCATGACGAGCAACCACGTGCTGGGCCTCAAAGCCGTGCTGCCCGATGGCGAAGTGGTTGAGTTTGGCAGCGAAAGCGTGGAAGGCGTCGGCGTCGGCCCGGATTTGGTCGGGCTGTTTGTCGGCTCCGAGGGGTTGTTTGGCGTGGCCCTGGAAATTACGGTGCGACTGTTGCCCAAACCGGAACTATACCGCACCGTTCTGGCCGCCTACGACTCGCTGGAGAAGGCCGGCAATGCGGTGGCTCAGGTGGTAGCCTCCGGCCTGCTGCCCGGCGCTATGGAAATTATGGACCGGCTGGCTATCAAAGCCGCCGAAGCCGCCGTCAAGGCCGGTTATCCCGAAAACGCCGCCGCCCTGCTGATTGTTGAGCTGGAAGGCGAAACCGAACAGGTGGAAACCGAATTTCAGGCGGTCATGAAGGTCATCGAAGCCTCCGGCTCCTACGAAATTCGGGTGGCTCAAAACGACGAAGAGCGAGTGAAAATCTGGAAAGGGCGCAAGGGAGCCTTCTCCTCGGTGGGGCGGCTCAGCCCGGATTATGTGGTGCAGGATGGCGTGGTGCCGCGCAGCCACCTGGGCAAGGCGCTGGCCGAAATCGACCGGCTGAGCAAGGCTTACGGCCTGGACGTGGCCAACGTTTTTCACGCCGGCGATGGCAACCTTCACCCGCTGATTCTGTACAATGGCCGCCAGCCGGGCGCGCTTGAGCACGCCGAAAAGCTGGCCGGCGAAATTCTGACCATGTGCGTCAAGCTGGGCGGCTCCATCACCGGCGAACACGGCGTGGGCATGGAGAAGCGCGACTACATGCCGGCCATGTTCAGCGAGATTGACCTGGACATTATGCAGGCCATCCGCAGCCAGATTGACCCCAAAGAAATCTCCAACCGGGGCAAAATGTTCCCCGGCGCGGAAGCGCCCGCCCTGAGTATGCATGGCTTACATCCCCTGGAGAAGAAAGGGATTATCTCCCGCGAATGAACACGCTGCAACCGGCCACCGTTGAAGAATTGCAATCAATCGTGCTCTCCGGCCGCGAGCTGCTGCCCGGCGGCGGCGGCAGCAAACCGGCGCTCTCCACGCCGGTTAACGGCGCAACTCGGCTTGATATGAGCCGCCTCGCCGGCATCATCGAATATGACCCCGGTGAATACACCTTTACCGCCTATGCCGGTACGCCGGTGCAGCAGGTGGTGGCCACCCTGGCCGAACACGGCCAATATCTGCCCTTTGACCCTATTCTGGTGAAAAAAGGAGCCACCCTGGGCGGCATGGTGGCGGCCAATACCAGCGGCTCAGGTCGCTACCGATACGGCGGCGTCCGGGATTTTATTCTGGGTGTCCATTTTGTTGACGGCCAGGGGCAACTGGTACGCAGCGGCGGGAAAGTGGTCAAAAACTCCGCCGGGTTTGACTTGCCAAAATTTATGGTCGGCAGCCTGGGGCGCTTTGGTATTCTGGTGGATGTCAGCTTTAAGGTTTTCCCCGCCCCGCGAGCCTACAACACGCTGACAGCGATTTACCCCGGCCTGGAACCGGCTTTACAAACCATCTACCGGCTGGCCACCATGTCATTTGATATTGACGCGCTTGACCTGGAGCCTGGTCAGAATGGCCAGGTTGCCCTGTTGTTCCGCATCGGCGGGCTGCCCGAGGCTCTGCCGGGCCGGATGGCGCGTTTGCAGCAATTTCTCAAAACCGAAAGCCAATTATCGGACGCCCAGCTTATGACCGGGCCGGATGAGGCGGCGCTGTGGGAGCGGGTACAGGAGTTAGGTTGGGTGTCTGAGGGGATGAGTCTGGTGAAAGTGCCGCTCTCGCCTAGGCAAATTCCCGCAGTGGAGGAACTGCTGGCCCCGGTGCTGCTGGCCCGGCGCTACAGCGCCGGCGGCAATGTGGCCTGGCTGGCTGTCGCGGAGCTGAATACCCTCAATTCCGCGCTGAACCGGCTGGACCTGGCCGGGCTGGTGCTGTTCGGACCGCCGGGCCGCCCCTACGTTGGGGCGCGGAAAGGGGTGTCGCTGGCCCAGCGGGTCAAGCAGGCCCTCGACCCATCGGGTAAATTTCTGGAGATTTGAGGTCAGAGACTTAAATGCAACACAGCATTGATGTGACTCAACACGGCCCCCGCGCCGAAGCGATGGTCAAGGCCGTTGACTCTTGCGTACACTGCGGCTTTTGCCTGGCCGCCTGCCCCACCTATCAGGTACTGGGTGAAGAGATGGACTCGCCCCGGGGCCGGATTTACCTGATGAAAAACGTGCTGGAAGGCAACCTGCCGCCGGCGGAGGCCCAGCCCTACCTGGACCGCTGTTTGGGCTGCGTGGCCTGCGTGCCGGCCTGCCCCTCGGGCGTGCCGTATGGCGAGTTGCTGGTGAGTTATCGCGCCAATACCGAGTCGACCCGCAAACGGACGGTGGTTGACGGGCTGGCTCGCAAAATGATTGTTGAAACCCTTCCCTATCCCGACCGCTTCCGGCTGGCGGTCAAATCGGGTAAATTGGGGCAGCCGTTTAAGAGGATGATGCCCGGCAAGGTCGGGGCGATGCTGGAATTGCTGCCCAAATCGCTGCCGCCGGCCCAACCCCTGCCGGCGGTGTATCCGGCCAAAGGCGAGCGCCGGGCCAGGGTAGCCCTGCTGGCCGGCTGCGTGCAGATGGTGCTGGACCCCGACATCAACTGGGCCACGCTGCGGGTGCTGGCCGAAAATGGCGTGGAGACGGTGATTCCCCGGGGGCAGGGCTGCTGCGGCTCCATTTTAATGCACATCGGCGAGGATGCCCGCGCTCTGGAATTAGCCCGCCAGAATTTGCAACTATTCCCTGATGATGTGGACGCGATTATCACCAACGCCGCCGGCTGCGGCTCCGGGATGCGGGAGTACGGTCTGCTCTTCAAAGGGATGGCCGAGGAGGGGCAGGCCGAGACGTTTGCCCACAGGGTCAAGGATGTTACCGTCTTTCTGGCCGAGTTGGGATTGGCAAAATCGCCGCCGGCGCTGCCGCAGCCGCTCAAAGTGGCGTATCACGATGCCTGTCACCTGCTGCACGCGCAAGGGGTACAGGCGCCGCCGCGCAAATTGCTAAAGGCCATTCCCAATTTAACCCTGCTGGAACTGAACGACGGCGGCCTGTGTTGCGGCTCGGCCGGCACGTACAATATTGAACAGCCGGAGATTGCTCATGAACTTGGCCGGCGCAAAGTGGAGCGCATTCTGGCAACCGGCGCGCAGGCGGTGGTATCGGGCAATATCGGCTGTTTGACTCAGATAAAAAGCCACCTCGAGCAGAAGGGGACGTCGCTGCCGCTGTACCACACCATCCAACTGCTGGATATAGCCTACCGATAATGACAAGTTTAGATTGTAAAAAGTGAGGCGTGATAAGTGAGAAACTTTATCACGCCTCATTTTTTGGGCTGTTTTTGACCGGGTTACGTGGCCGTGGCCAGTATCTTGCTGACCGTCCGCCAGTTTCGGGCGGTGACGGGTACGCCCAGCGCCTGCTCAACATTGGCGGCCAGCTTAGACCGGCCAATCCCTGCGGGCGCGTGGAGGTAGAACACCGCGTCAATCAGCCTGAATTGCTCGCTGTCCGCTTTGAGGCGGTTGAGCAAATCGAAATCGGGGTTGGTGGGGATGGCGCTCAAAAAATAGAGATGGAGCGTTTTCGGCTCGGCCTCACCCGCCGGAAAGGGGTTGGCAGCCAGAGCTTGTTGAAAGGCCGGCAGGTCCAGCACTATCACCTGGGGCGCAAAGCCGTGCGCCTGCTTGATGGCGGCGCTGATTCCCCGGGCCAGCTCGGCGGCGTCTGGCCCGTCGCTTTGAAACACCACGTTACCGCTTTGAATATAAGTTTTGACCTGCTTCAGCCCCAACCCTTCCAGCAGGCCGACCAGATCACGCATGGGCAGAATGTTGTGGCCGCCCACGTTGATTCCCCGCAAAAGCGCGATGTAAGTGTTCATCATTGCCGATTATCCCCCGGCCAACGCTCCCACAATGAGAAATGGCTCCGCGCCGGTGGCAATCGCCTCAGGCAGCGGCGCGTCCGGCGACTCGTGCGACCAATCCTCGCCGCAGGCGAAGAAGCGGATAAACGGCCGCCGCTGGTGGGTGGCGTGGTCGCGGATGGTACCGCGCAGCATCGGATAGTTGGCCTCGAGGGTGTCCAGAATCGCCCCTTGGGTCACTGGCCCCTCAATTTCAAGCTCCACCTTGCCTTTGACCCGCGCCAGCGTGCGCAGATGAGGCGGCAGCACCACCCGAATCACGACAGCACCTGCACTTCAACCGACATGACCGCCGGCAGGTCGCGGACGATGGGCGTCCAGTGATCGCCGCCATCCGCCGAGGCGTACACCTGCCCGCCGGTGGTGCCAAAATAAACGCCGCAGGAGTCGAGCGTGTCAACCGCCATGGCGCTGCGCAGCACGTTGACGTAGCAGTGGCTTTGGGGCAGCCCATTGGTCAGCGCCTCCCACTCCTGGCCGCCGCTCCGGCTGCGGTAAACGCGCAGCTTGCCGTCGGGCGGGTAATGCTCGGAGTCGCTTTTGATGGGCACCACGTAAATGGTTTCCGGCTCATGGGCGTGAACCGCGATGGGGAAACCAAAATCGCTGGGCAGGTTACCGCTGACTTCCCGCCACGACTCGCCGGCGTCGTCGGTGCGCATCACGTCCCAATGTTTTTGCATAAAGAGTACTCCCGGCCGGGAGGGGTGCATGGCCAGGTTGTGGACACAGTGGCCCACCTCGGCTTTGGGGTCCGGCAGCTCAAAGCCGGAGGCCAGGCCGTTGTTGATGGGCCGCCACGTTTCGCCGCCGTCATCGGTGCGAAACGCGCCGGCGGCGGAGATGGCCACAAATATCCGGTTGGGGTTGCCCGGATCGAGCAGAATGGTGTGCAGGCACATCCCCCCCGCGCCGGGCTGCCACAAATGGCCCTTAACGCTGCGCAGCCCCGGCAGTTCCTGCCACGATTGCCCGCCGTCGCCGGTGCGGAACAGGGCGGCGTCCTCCACCCCGGCGTACACCGTGTCCGGGTCGGTGGGCGACGGCTCCAGATACCAGACCCGCTTGAATTCCCAGGGGTGCTGGCTGCCGTCGTACCACTGGTGGGTGCCGGGGACGCCCTCGTAGGCAAACTCGTTGTTGACCGGCTCCCAGCTTTGGCCGCCATCGTTGGAGCGCTGGATTAACTGGCCAAACCAGCCGGTCGATTGGGAGACATATAGCCGGTTTGGATCGGCGGAGGAGCCTTTGAGGTGGTAAATTTCCCAGCCGCCAAAGTGGGGGCCGTCCACCTGCCACTGCTGCCGCTTTTCGTCAGAGGTTAAAATGAAGGCTCCCTTGCGGGTGCCAACCAATACGCGTACCTTGCTCATAGGTGCCTCCTCTTTGAGCTATATGATGGTTATTGTTGATTTAAAAGCAGCCCATAACCCCCGACCGGCTCGGTAACGGTGGGTGGGGCAAAATGCGCGATCATGGGTTTGGCCTGGGTAATCGCCTGCTGCACCGCCGGCAGCGACAGCGAGGCCCGGTGGCTCTGCTCGCTGTCCCACACTTCGGTAATCCAGATGGCGTTCGCGTTAGCCGGGTCTTTGGCCACTACATAATTCAGACAGCCCGGCATGTCGGTTGTGCCTGCCAGCAAAATCGATATCAGCGCGTCACGCTGGCCCGGCGCCGCCACCATTTTGCCGATTAAACCGTACATTGTCTGCGCTCCTGTGTAAATACCCCCTCCCCAACCCTCCCCCTGCCAGGGGTAGGGAGGCGCTGGAGGCGACGGGTGGGGGTGGGTTAAATTTTCATTCGCTCATTATAGAACACTTGTTCTTGATTGTCAATCTTTCGGGCCGGTATTTTGATGACTAATGTCAACCGGCAGGCCGAGGAAATGGCCATATGCTTTGGCGGCGGCGGTCACGGCCTCTTGCTGGGCGGGGGTGAGCGGGTCAAAGGGGTCAAGCCGGATGAGTACCTTTGTTTTGCGCAGGGTGCGCTGCCAGATGCCGACCACCCGGCCATCGAGGACGATGATGGGCTTGAACATGCCGTTGGCGCCGGGCACAACCTTTTTGGCGTGGGCCGGGTCGAGCACGGCGGCCCGCTCCCGGTAGCCCAGCAGGTACTCATCAAACGGAGGCAGCAGCCAGGCCGTTGGCGAGGGGCTGCCGGTTACGGGTGAAGGCAAAAACCAGTAAGAGTGGCCATCAAGCTCAGTTTGGGTTAGCTCGCTTTCAACCAGGGCCAGGCCGGCGCGGGCCTCGGCGGCCGGCAAGCCCGACCACCACATAAAATCGTGAATCGTGGCCGGGCCGTGGCCGGTAAAATAGCGGCGGGCCAGTTCAGCCAGGGCTGCTTCGCCGCCGAGGGATTGACCGGCGGGCAGCCAGTCATCAAGCCAGACAAAGGTGTCCTGCTTGCCCTGCCGGGGGCCAAAGCAAATCAGACCGGATTGGGCCGCCCACCACAAAATGTGGTAGCCGCGCTGCCCGGTGGTAGCGATTCCGCCCCGCTCCAGCGTCGCCATCATTTCGGGCCGGGTGAGCGGCCGGCCATCCCGCAGGGCCGAGGCAAACAGCGCCTCGGCGCGGGCAAAGGTGGCCCCATCCAGGTCAAGCTGGCGATGCCGCCGGGCCGCGTTGGCCAGTACGCGGGGAGTCAGCAGGGTCAGCAGCCAGCGGACATCTTCCGGGGCCACAAAATGGAGGGTACCGCGCATCGGCCAGGTGCGCACAATCTCTTTGTTACGGATGGCCTGCTCGATGCCCGGCTCAGTGACCGGGCCGCTCATGCGCAGGCCAACCGCCCACAGCGCCCCCAGATAATCCTGAGCCTGCACCGCGCCCAGACGTTTGACAACATCACCCAGCGTCGGGCCAACAGCCGGGGCAATCGATTGGCTGTGCAGCCGCCGGTGGGTCAGGTCGAAGCCGGTCATCATCCCGTTATTCGGTCGCGCTTCGGCTCGTATTGAAGCACAACAACCCCGCACTCAAAGGCGGTGGATTTGACCAACGTCAGATGTTGTTTGCTGTCAAGTTCTTTGAAAATTGTCATTCCGTTGCCAATTGCCGCTGGATTAATGAATAAATGGAATTCGTCAATCAGCCCGTGTTTGATGAGCGCCGATACAAAAGTCGCCCCGCCATAAGCGATGATGTCTTGACCGTTTTGTTTTTTTAGTTGGGTGATTTCGTCAATAAGGCTGCCTTTGGCTAAAACGGTATTATCCCATTTTGACTTGTCAAGCGTTTTGGTAAAAACAACTTTGGGTGTGTCTGTGAATTTCTTGCCGGCGGTAAATTCTGGATGATCCGGATTTGCAGCCACGCCCGCCCAGTGCGGAATGAAGCCTTCGGCCAGATTTCGGCCCAAAACAATGCAGTCAACCGGATCGGTTAAATCGGTGACATATTGTTTTAAGGCGTCATCCCAATTCCAGGTCATCCAGTCCATTTCGCCATTGGGGCCGGCAATGTAGCCGTCAACGCTCATTTGGACTTGCAGTTTTAATTTTTTCATTGATGGGCTTCCTTTTCAGTAAAATTGGTTGACTGCTGAATTCAGGCTTCTGTTCCGCCGGAAAATCTCCGGGCCGAGCGGGCGCGGGCTTTGACGGCCTCTTCATCGCGATTTTTGGGGGGCGCGTTGGTCTCAAGCGCGGTAAGCAAATTGCCGGTGATGGCGGCTATCTCCTCAACCGCCGCCAGAAAAGCGGCCTCGTTGGCTTTTGAGGGCTTGCTGAAGCCGCTCACTTTGCGCGCGTACTGCATCGCCGCTGCCCGAATTTCCTCATCGGTGGCGGGTGGTTCAAAGTTAAACAATGGTTTGATGTTTCGGCACACGTCTCTTTCCTTTGAAAATAACATTTCTCATGTCACTGCGAGCGATGGCGAGCGCCAGCGAGGCAGTCTCCGGGTTGTGGCGTGGAGATTGCTTCGGCCTGCGGCCTCGCAATGACATTTTAATGTTGGCTGGCCAGGTAGGCGTCCAGCCGGTCAAAGGTCTGGGTTATCCCCTCGACCGCGCCCATGGCCAGAATACTTTCCTTCTGCTCGGCGGTGGCGAACTCGGTCCGGCTGACGATCCGGGTCTGGTTGCCCACCGCCTCAAAGGTGACGGTAATCATCATTTCGGGCATCCCTTCCAGCGGGTTGCCGGCAGAGTCCACAAATTTGTCAAGGTAGACCAGCCGCTCTGGCGCTTTAATTTCCTGGTAGACCGCCTTGCCCCAGCTTTCCTCGCCGTTTGGCCCGCGCATGCAGTAGAGCCACTCCCCGCCCGGCCGCAAATTCACGGTGCAAACCGGCAGCGTCCAGCCGGCCGGCCCCCACCAGTGAGTCAGGTGCTCGGCCTGGGTAAAGGCTCGCCAGACCAACTCGCGCGGCGCGTTAAAAACGCGTTCCATTACTAATTCCCGGTCCGATGTATCAGGTTGAGTCATTATTATTCTCCTTTGCTTGCAGTTCCTGTAGATAATTGTCCAGCCGGCCAAAGCGGTCGGCCCACAACTGGCGGTAAGATTCCAGCCAGGCGTCCAGCTCCAGCAGCGGCTCCGGGCGCAGCTCGTACCAGCGGCGCTGGGCGTCTTTGCGGACTTCCACCAGGCCGGTCTCGCGCAGCAGGCGCAACTGCTTTGAGACGCCGGGCTGGCTGATGTTCAGCAGTTCGGTCAACTCGCTCACCGTGCGGGGCCGCTCTCGCAGCAAATCCAGCATACGGCGGCGGGTGGGATCGGCCAGGGCATCAAAAATTGTCACCATACGGGCACTATATCACATTTTTATATAACTGTCAAGTTATATAAGTAGTGAGTTATATAAAAAGCGCAAAAACAATCCTGATGTGAAAAACAGAACCACTCTGTTACACCGGGAAGACGCAAAGCGACGCAGAGATTTCTTCCTGGTGAAACTCGGCGACTTCTCTGCGTCGCTCTGTGAAATATTTTAGGGCCGATTTACTGCAGGCACGCTCCGGCGGCGGCGAAACCGTCCGGCTCCGGGGTTGGCTCCGGTTCGGGGCCGGCGTCTGTATTTACCTGCCGGAGCATGAGCGCGGTCAGGATGGCCAGCCCAATCATAACAACCACGCCGATGAGCGAGGTCAGTTGCAGGCCCAGCACAAATGCTTCACGGGCGGCATCGAGCAGGGCCGCCCCAAGCTGGTCGGGCAGCCGGGCGGCAACCACAACCGCGCCGCCCAGCGTTTCCTGAATGGACGCCACCAGCTCGGGCGAGATGCCTTGCGGCAGGGTGGCCAGCACCCGGGTGCGGTACACGGCAATGCCCAGACTGCCCAGTACCGCCAGCCCAAGCGCCCCACCCAGCTCGGCCCCGGTCTCCGCCAGCGCCGAGGCGGCCCCGGCCCGTTCGGGTGGCGCAGCGGCCACAACCAGGTCAACCGTCAGGGTAAAGGTAAAACCAAAGCCCAGCGACATCAGGGTGTTGCCAATGACTACCAGGGCCAGCGAGTCGAGGCCGATCACTGTCAGCAGGCTCAGCCCGACGGCGGCCAGCGCCAGCCCCCCGGCTACCACATAGGCGGGCCGGGTTCGCTGCACAATCACCGGAGCCAGGTTCGAGCCGACGATGAAGATGAGCGCCCCGGGCAGCGACCACAGACCCGCCTGCAACGGCGACAATCCCAGCACGAGTTGCAAATACTGGGCAATGAAGAGAAAGCTGCCGAACGCGGCAAAGATACCGAGGGTATAGGTCATCAGCGAGGCGCTGAAGGCCGGCACTCGAAATAGCCGCAGGTCGATCAACGGGTCGGCCAGACGGCGCTGCCGCTGCACGAAGGTAAAGCCGATGACCAGGCTGATCCCCACCGCCAGAATTGGCAGCCAGCCCAGGCCATCCGCGGCGAGGTGTTTGAGGCCGTAGATGACCAGCAGCACCGCCGCCAGCGACATGCCGGCGCTGAGCAGGTCGAACCGCCCCGGATTGGGGTCCCGATGTTCCGGCAGCAGCAGCGGGCCGCTGGCCAGCAGCAGGAGCATAACCGGCACGCCCAGCAGAAAAACCGACCCCCACCAGAAGTACTCCAGCAACAGCCCGCCCACCAGCGGGCCAATGGCGCTACCCACCGAAAAGCCGGACACCCAAATTCCAATGGCCGCCGTGCGCTGCGCGGAGTCGAGAAACATGTTGCGAATCAGAGACATGGTAGAGGGCATAAGGGTGGCCCCGGCCACGCCAAGCAGCGCCCGGGCCGCAATCAGCATCCCGGAAGTGGTGGAGAAGGCCGCTACCACCGACGCAACCCCGAAGGCAGCGGCGCCCATCAGCAGCAGCCGGCGGCGGCCAATGCGGTCGCCCAGCGTCCCCATCGTAATGAGCGAGCCGGCAATCATAAAGCCGTAAATGTCGGTGATCCACAGTAATTGAGCGCCGCTGGGCTGAAGGTGGGCACTGAGGGACGGCACGGCCAGATGCAGCACGGTCAAATCCATAGCGATGAGCAGGGTGGGCAGCATCAGCACCGCCAACCCGATCCACTCCCGCCGCCCGGCGCGGGGCAGCAAGGGCGCATTCAGGGCAAAGTTCTTTTCGATGGTGGTCATAACGCCTCCTGTTGCGTTTCAAGGTGAAATGGTTGTACGGAATTAGCAC
Source organism: uncultured Caldilineaceae bacterium (assembly GCA_964486935.1). Taxonomy (GTDB): domain Bacteria; phylum Chloroflexota; class Anaerolineae; order 4572-78; family J111; genus CAZAPG01. The sequence goes on from CAZAPG010000016.1 coordinate 29,108, forward strand.
AAATGTTCGGTACATTATAAGACAACGACTTCAGAAGAGTCAAGTATGAATTTTGGATGGGGGCTGTCCCAAAATTTAGGCGGGTTTCTCATGTCATTCTGAGCGAAGCGAAGAATCTCTGGAAACGTTGCTCATAAGCTATCAACCAGGAAACTCTTCGCTCTCGTTGGTCGCTCAGAGTGACATTCCACGAAATGTCAACAGAACACTAAACTTCCAGCTTGCTCAACCGTTGCAGCAGCAGGCAGTATCCTTGCTGCCCTCGCTCAAAGCTGCTGAGGCGGAAGAATTCGTCCGGGGCGTGCAGCCGTTCATCTTCCAGTTGAAATGCAAAGGTGACGGTGTAAGCGCCCAACTCTTTTAGAAACAGGGGCACAACCGCCACGCTGCCGCCCAGCCGGGTGTAGTAGGGCGTTTGGCCGTACAGCTCTTCCAGCACGGCGCGAGCAATTTGATTGCCGGGGTGGTCGGCGGGCATCAGGTAGGCGTCGGCATTGCCGGGCAGCCGCTGGACTGTAACTTTTACGCCCGGCGGGGTATGTTTTGCCACATGCGCGGCAATTAGCTCGGCAATTTTGGCCGGGTTTTGATTGGCCACCAGCCGGCAGGTGATTTTAGCGTGAGCCTGATTGGGCAAGACGGTTTTGCTGCCCTCGCCCTGAAAGCCGCCCCAAATCCCGTTGAGTTCTAGCGTGGGCCGCGCCCATTGCCGCTCGCGGGTGGTGTAGCCGGGTTCGCCAAACAGCCCGTTCACGCCCAATTCGCGCTGGTAGGCGGCTTCATCAAAAGGAACTTCCGCAATCTGCGCCCGCTCTTCATCGGTCAGCGGCGCCACGTCATCGTAAAATCCTTCCACCAGAATTTTGCCATCGGCGCTGCGCATCGAGTCCAGCAGGCGCACCAGCGCGTGCAGAGGGTTTTGCACGCCGCCGCCGTGCAGGCCGGAGTGCAAATCGGTGTTGGCGCCCTGCACATCAATCTGCACACCAGAGAGTCCCTTCAGCCCCAGCAACAGGCAGGGCTGTGTTTCGCTCCATTGCAGGCCGTCGGCGCTGACCACCAGGTCGCAGGCCAGGCGCTCCCGCTGCGCGGCCAGAAAATCGGGCAACTGCGGGCTGCCAATTTCTTCCTGACCTTCGAACAAAAATTTCACGTTGACGGGCAGTTTGCCTTCGGTTTGCAGCAGCGCCTCCACAGCGATGATGGGCAGAAACATACTGCCTTTGTCATCCGACGCGCCGCGCCCGTAAACGCGACCATTTTTGATGACCGGCTCAAAGGGGGGATTGGTCCACAAATCCAGCGGGTCGGCGGGCTGGGTATCAAAATGGCCGTAAATCAAAATGGTCGGCTGGCCGGGCGCGTGCAGCCAGTCGCCGTAAACCACCGGATGGCCGCCGGTGGACATCACCTCCACGTGTTCAATACCGGCGGCGCGCAGCCGGCCGGCCACCCACTCACCGGCGCGCTGCACATCGGCAGCGTGCTCCGGCAGGGCCGACACGCTGGGAATGCGGACGAAGTCGAGCAGTTCCTCGACAAAGCGGTTTTGGTTTGTTGACAGATAAGTTTGCCAGGTAGTCATGCAGGATTCTCCTTATTGGTTGATAGCAGATATTTGGGAGAATGGGGGATTATTAACCTGAATCTCCAATCGCCAATCTCCCGCCCCGGCATTATATCACCATCCATCGGGTTGAAAAAGGATTGACACGGTAACTACTCCGTGCTAAACTATCAGCCATATAGCGAAAGCGTTGACCAAGACGAGTAGGTGGACACGCTGCGTGCCAGAGAGAGATGGCCGCCGGCTGCAAGCCATCTTCACCGGCCCCACTGAAAACCCCTTGGGAGCGAGCCTTTGAAAGCATTGGCCAGTATGAGGCTCCGGTTGGCCCCGTTAGCGGCCACAATGAGCGCCATCGTGCCAACGGTGGCTGAAATTGGGTGGAACCGCGTGGAAATCAATTCCCTCGCCCCAAAGTGGGCGGGGTTTTTTATTTTTAGGAGTAGAGTTATGAAATCAAATGAACTGGAAAAAGACGACCTTTACAAACTGCGGCACAGCGCCGCCCATGTGATGGCCCAGGCGGTAGTGGAACTGTACCCGGAAGCCAAGTTGGGTATTGGCCCGCCGATTGACACCGGCTTTTACTACGATTTTGACCTGGGCAAAGACAATGACGGCAAGCCGCGCACCTTCACGCCCGATGATTTGGAGGCCATTGAAAAACGCATGCGTCAGATTATCGGCGGCAAGCACCCGTTTAATTACCGCAAGGTGAACGCCGATGAAGCCCGCGCCCTGTTTAAAGGCCAGCCTTACAAGCTGGAACTGATTGACGGCCTGGCCAAAGGCAATATTGACGAGTACGGCAACGAGATTGACGAAAAGCCGGTCATCAGCACCTACAAGCACGATACGTTTGAAGACTTGTGTCGCGGGCCGCACGTGCAGCACACCGGCCAGATTCCCGCCGACAGCTTCAAATTGATGACCGTGGCCGGGGCCTACTGGCGCGGCGACGAAAACAACCCCATGCTCCAGCGGATTTACGGCACGGCCTGGCCCAACAAAAAAGAACTCAAGCATCATTTGGACATGCTGGAAGAGGCCAAAAAACGCGACCATCGCAAGCTGGGCAAAGAGCTTGAAATCTTCACCTTTGATGAAGAAATCGGCCCCGGCCTGCCGCTGTGGCTGCCACGCGGGGCGGTCATCATTGAAGAGCTGGAAAAGTTGGCCAAAGAGCAGGAAGAGAAGCACGGTTACGACCGCGTTCGCACGCCGCACCTGAGCAAAGAAGACCTCTTTTGGCGCAGCGGCCACCTGCCCTATTACGAGGAGAGCATGTACCCGCCCATGGAAATGGAAGGCGTGCGTTACTTCATCAAGCCGATGAACTGCCCGTTTCATCACAAAATCTACGGGGCGCTGCCGCGCAGCTACCGCGATTTGCCGGTTAAACTGGCCGAGTACGGAACCTGCTATCGCTACGAAAAATCCGGCGAGTTGTTTGGGTTGATGCGCGTCCGCTCCATGCAAATGAACGATGCCCACATTTACTGCTCCGAAGCCCAGTTTGAAGCAGAGTTTATCGACGTGATTAATATGTACCTGGAATACTTTGAGATTTTTGACATTGAGCAGTACGTGATGCGCTTTAGCACCCACCACAAAAAAGGGCTGGGCAAAAAATATGTGGATAACGAACCGCTCTGGCTTAAAACCGAAGAGATGGTGCGGCGGGTGATGCAAAAGAACAACGTGCCTTTTGTGGAAGTGCCGGACGAAGCCGCCTTTTACGGCCCCAAAATTGACGTGCAAATCTGGAGCGCCATTGGCCGCGAGTTCACCCTGGCCACCAATCAGGTGGATTTTGCCCAACCGGCCAGCTTTAACCTGTCCTTTGTTAACCCCCAGGGCGAGCAGGAAATGCCGCTGTGCCTGCATCGCGCGCCGCTAAGCACGCACGAGCGCATGATTGGCTTTTTAATTGAGCATTACGCCGGCAAATTCCCGGTCTGGCTCAGCCCAGAACAGGTGCGGGTGATTCCCATTACCGAAACGCATAACCAGCACGCCGCGCAGCTACAAAAACGACTGCGCCAGGCCGGTATCCGCGCCAGGGCTGATTTGGGCAGCGACCGCATGAACGCCAAAATCCGGCAGGCGCAGTTGATGCAGATTCCTTACATGCTGGTGATTGGCGACCGGGAAATGGAGAACGATACGGTCTCGCTGCGGCGGCGGGATAACACCCGCCAGAATGACCTGCCGGTGGCCGAGTTTATGGCTTCGGTGCAGGGGAAAGTCAAAACTCGCTCTGGGGAGTTATAGCGGCGACGCGCAGAATGGCCTCCAAACTGCGCTCGATGTCGGCCTCGGTGGTGGCCCATGACGAGACGCTGATACGCATGGCGGTGTGTCCCTGCCATACCGTGCCGCCGCACCAGCAGGCGCCTTCGGCCTGCACGGCGGCAATCACCCGGCGGGTGGTTGCTTCATGACCAAAGGAAACCATGACCTGATTTAACACCACATCATTTAATACCCGAAATCCAGCAGCCCGCAGCCCTTCGGCCAGACGGGCGGCGTAGCGGCAGTTGCGCTCGATTAAATCGGCCAGCCCGGCCCGGCCCAATGAGCGCAACGCCGCCCAAACTTCGATGCCCCGACCTCGCCGCGACATTTCCGGCGTGTATTGAAATGGTTCGCGGGCTTCGCTTTGCACCAGATAGGCGGCGCGGGTGGCGGCCATCGCGCCACGCAGATGTTCGGGATTGCGGCAAAAGGCCAGGCCGCTATCATAGGGCGTGTTGAGCCATTTGTGGGCATCGGTGGCCCAGGAGTCGGCCTGCTCCAGACCGGCGGCCAGGTGCGCCCGGTTGGGGGCGGCAGCGGCCCATAGACCAAACGCGCCATCCACATGCGCCCACGCGCCCGCTTTTTGGGCGGCGGCGCAAATTTCCTCCGCCGGGTCAAACGCGCCCGTGTTCACATTGCCGGCCTGAAGGCAAACAATGGTCGACTCGTTGAGCGGGGGCAGGGCGTCGGCCCGTATCCGGCCCTGGTTGTCAACGGGAACTCGCGTCACCCGCTCCCGGCCCAACCCCAGCAGGCTGAGCGCCTTGAGCAGGCTCACATGCACCTCGTCGCCCACCACCACGGTAATGGGCGGCGCGCCAAACAGCCCCTGCGCTTCCGCATCCCAGCCGGCCTTTTGCAAAATGGCGTGCCGGGCGGCGGCCAGCGCGGTAAAGTTGGCCATGGTTGCGCCGGTTACAAATCCGCCGCCGGTTTGGGGCGGCAGCTTCAGCGCGTCGACCAGCCAGCGTAGGGCCACTTCTTCTATTTTGGCGACGACCGGCGAGGAGGTCACGCTGAAGCCGTTCTGGTCCCACGCCCCGGCCAGCCAGTTAGCGGCCAGCGAGGCCGGCAGCGCCCCGCCGGTGACAAAGCCAAAGTAGCGCCGCCCCGCCGAGGCTACCGTGGCCGGCGAGCCAAGCTCATCCAGTTGGGCAAGCACAGTTTCGGGGGCGGCGGGCTGTTCCGGCAGCGGTTCATCAAATTGGGCCAGTTGGGCAATGGCCTCCGGCGAGGGGGCCACGCTGCGCCGGTTCAGGTTGTCCAGATAGTTTATGGCTCGTTCAAGGGTTGCAGTCAGCAGGTTTTTCATAGATTCCTCATTCAGGCGTATTCTCCCCGCTGCTCCGGCGGCAGCATGGCGGCGATGCGCTGCATCAGCAGCGTGGTTAGCTCTCTGGCGGTTTGGGGGGTGTGGGGTGGCGGGCCGGCTACGGCAGCCACGTCCAATGGTTTGTCGACCCGCAGGATGACTTTTGGCCGGGCGCGGCCAGGTTGAATATGTTGCGTGCCAAAAATAGCCGCCGGAACAACCGGCGCGTTGTATTTAAGCGCCAGTTGAATGGCCCCCGATTTTCCCCGGCCCAACCTGGCTCCGGCCCCGCTGCGGGTGCCTTCGGGGAACAGGCAAAGTATCTGGCCGGCTTGCAACACGCGGCCGGCCTGCTCCAAGGCCCAGGCGTCGCTTTCGCCGCGATGGACCGGAAAAGCGCCCGACATCCGAAAAACCCAGCTTATAACCGGATATTTGAACAATTCTCGCTTGGTCATAAAAAAAGGGTAGCGCGGCAAAAAAGTGCCCAGAGTCAACACGTCGAAATTGCTGACGTGATTGGGGGTCAAAATACAGGGGCCGGACGGGATATTTTCAAAACCTTTGCCCTCAAAATGCATGATTGACCCTATCAGCGCGCGGCTGATGAGGCGCAGCGATTGGGGCACAATGGTTTGGTGGGTATACCATGTTACCCGGTCGCGCCAATCGTTAAATTTGCGGGTTGCGGCCAGAGACTCGGTCATACGGCCAGCCTGTTAAAGTTTGGCCAGGGCCGAGAGTACCTGCTCGCTGTGGGTTTCGGGTTTTACTTTGCGGAAAATTTTCTCAATTTTGCCGTCCGGGCCAATCACAAATGTGCTGCGCTCGATACCCCAAAACTTTTTGCCGTACATGGACTTTTCTACCCACACGCCGTACTTTTCGGCAACTTCATGATTTTCGTCGGCCAGCAGAATAAAGGGCAGGTTTTCTTTTTCTTTAAATTGAGCCTGCCGCTCCACCGAATCTGGGCTGGCGCCCAAAACGACTACGCCGGCGGCCTGATATTTTTGGAAGTCATCACGGACTCCCTGCGCCTGGGTCGTTCAACCACTGGTCATCGCTTTGGGAAAGAAGTAGAGCACTACCCGCCTGCCCTTAAATTGGGATAGTTGGGTGGGGTTGCCTTCATCATTGAGTAATTCAAAATCTGGCGCCGAATCTTTTTCTTTAAGCATGTTGGTCTCCTTTGAGTATTTGGTGAGCTGTGTCGATGATAGACTCAGGGTGGTGAGTCTCGTCTACCATCATGGCCAGGGCCAAAAAGCCCAGCATATAGCCTAAATAATTGGGTTGCAAAAAGCGCGACACGTAAAAAAAGGCCAGCAGCAGCACCACGTAGCCATACAGCATGGAACTGATGGTATTATTGCGGGCCTGCCGCCGCAGCAGAAACCACAGCAGCGGAACGGTAATTAAAGCGCCGGGGATGATAAAGGGCCAGTAGTCAAAGCGACTCTCTACCAGCCCCAGCCCCAGCACGTAGTTGCTGGCCCCCCAGCCCCAAATCTGGTAGCCGGTGCTCCCCTGCCCGGATGACCAGCGCCAAACGTCATCGACCATGGCGTCGGGGTTCCAGATGAACCAGGGGCCAATAACCAGCAGGGCCACCGCCGGCAGCGTCCAGGCCCGGCGCAGCAGGGCAAGCAAATGGCCGCGCCAGGCGTCAAGCGGCGGGATGAGTTGGCCGCCCCGGCGGTCTTGCAGCAGATAAAGCAGCCAGAATGGGGCCAGAAACCAGGCGGTTGGTTTGCTGGCGCAGGCCAGCCCCAGGGCCGCAGAACTTAGCAGGTAACGATTTTTTTCGGTTAGACTCTCCAGCCGCAGCAGCCACAGGGCCAGCACAATCCAGGCAAAAACAAAGGGGTCGTTTTCGCCAAAAATAAGGCTAACTGCGCCGATAGGATTCAGGCCGACCACCGCCAGCGCAATCAGTTTTTCTTGCGGGCGCTGCACCAACTGGTGAACGGCAATGAGGGTCAACCCAAACAGCAGCAGGTAGACCATGCGTTGGTCGAACCAGCCCAGGGTTGATTGGCTCAACAGGTAAAACGGCGCAGAAAAAACAAAGGTCCAGGGCAGGTAAGGGTAGTGGTAGAGCGCTGTGCGATAGTCGGAAAAGCCCCACTCGGCCATGGGGGTGTCAACATAATCTTCTACATAGGGGTTTAGCCCCTGCAAAAAGTAGGTGATGGTCACTTCGGTTTGGATAACGCCGCCATCGTGGGAGTAGCTGGCCGGCCCGCGCAGTTGGCGCAGGTTGATGAGCAGCACTGTATTGCCAACAGCCAGCAGCCCGATAATGCCGTACAGCAGGGCCAGCTTTAGCCGGTAGCCGGTTGAGGCTTGCCCGGCGCTGAAAATATCGACCGCCAGGTAAAGCCCCAGCAGGCCAATGGCGGTGGCAATCAGCATAACGCTCACCGGATTCATTTCGGGGGGGGGCTGGGTTAGGGGCAGCAGGCTCCAGGCCGGCCACCAGGGTTGCACCAACTGCTGCACGTCGGCCAGACGCTCTGGAAATGCGGCAATATTGGCCAGCGTATCAATCCGAATACGGGCAGTGACCAGCGCAAATAAAATTAAAACGTCCAGCGATTTTTTCACGGCTGTTTTCCAGGTGCGGCATTATACCACGGAAATTGGGCAATGCCGAAACCGGAGCCTTACAGGTCTAAAATCAGCCGGGCAATGGAGAAGTAGATAAACAGTCCGGTGGCATCGACCAGGGTGCTCATCACCGGCCCGGAAACAACGGTGGGGTCGATATTTATTTTGGTCGCCAGCAGCGGCAGCAGCGAGCCGGCGCCGGTAGACCAGAGCACAATGCCCAAAATAGATAGCCCAACAGTTAGCGCCAGCCGCGTATCCGACACCCAGGCCAGGGCCAGCAAGTAGGCAATCAACCCCATGCTGACCCCCAATATCAGGCCAATGCCTACTTCGTGCAGCCACACCCGCGAGGCGTCTGCCAAATCAACATCGCCAACGGCCAGGGCGCGGATGATGGTGGCCGTAGTTTGGGAGCCGGCGTTGCCGCCCGTGCCAATCAACAATGGAATGAAAATAGCCAGCGCAACCATGGCCTGCAATTCTGACTGAAAGGCATCCATAACGTAGCCGGTGAGCGTGGCGGTAAAAAAGAGCAGTAACAGCCAGCCAATGCGCTTGCGGGTGATGCGCCAGATGCTGGTATCCAGGTAGGCCCGGTCCAGCGGCTCGGCGCCGCCCAACCGCTGAATGTCTTCGCTGGCTTCATTTTGGATAACGTCAACCAGGTCATCAATGGTAATAATACCTAACAGATGTTTTTCTTCGCCTACCACCGGCAGGGCCAGCAAGTCGTACCGTTGCATCAGGTCGGCGCAATCTTCCTGGTCGGTGTCGACGGTGACGTAAACCACATCAGTAGACATAAATTCAGAAATAGGGGTGTTGGGGTCGGCCACAATGAGCTGGCGCAGGTTGACCACGCCCACCAGCCGCTTGAGCCGGTCGGTAACAAACAGGTAGTAGATGGTTTCTTCTTCGGGGTGCCAGGCGCGGATGGCGGCAATAGCCTGGGCAGCGGTCATGCGCCGTTGCAGGGCAATAAAGGCCGAGGTCATTAACCCGCCCGCGGTATCATCCGGGTAATGAATGAGCGATTGCACTCGATGGGCGGATCTCAGGCCGGCCAGCACGGCTTCGGCCTGTAGAGGATGCAAGTCATCCAGCAGGTCGGCAGCCTCATCCGGCTCCATTTCATTGACAATCCGAATCAGGGTGGTCAACGGTAATTGCACGGCAATTTCCGCTGCGTCCTCGTCGTAAAGCTCCTCGATAATATCGGCAGCATCGGCCGGGTTTATTTGAGGCAGCAATTTTGCCTGATGAGCGTCGTCTAAATCCGAGAAAATATCGGCCTGGTCGGCCGGGCGAAGGGCCTCGATGATGGACGAGGCGGTGCTGAGGTCATCTGACTGCAGGGCTGTGCGCATTTGCGCCAGCACATCTTCCAGAACTACCTGTTCCATAGGCACACCTCCGGTTGGGTTACACCCCGGAAGCGCCCCTAACAGGCGGCTAACCGGGGATTATGTTATTTGGTTAGCGAAAAAAGTGAAGAATAGGGACTGATGTCCCCTGGTACTGGGCACAGAACCGTCTTCCAAAATTGCACCTTTTAATTGGCTAGATGAATTCATTGAGACTATTTTAAGGGAGGAGTTACGGTTTGTCAAAGAATATGGCAAAGGCCATATATTTTGTATTGGCTTTGGCAACTCAACTATGTTAAAATGCGCGGACTTCAACGGAGTATCTTCTCAATAATTTGGGGTAAGGTAGGGGCGAGGCAACTTGAATTGGCGTTTGAGCGCAAATAACCAGCTTTCTGAGTTGCCTCACCCCTGCTGGGAAGATACCCAACGGTAAATAGAGAATCCACCGGGCCGAAATGCAGGTTATGACGAGTTACAAATTTTTAATATCGGCAATAGCGCTGGCCTCGTTGATGGCCTGCACGCCGCCCACCCCGCCGCCGTCGCCCACGCCGTGGCCCAGCGCCACGCCGGAACCGGCTGTCACTAATTCCACGCCCCAAACCGCCTCTACTGCTGCGGAGTCGTCTTCAACCCCGCCGGCCACACCCTCGCCCCAGGCCCCGCTGCTGGCCGGCAGCCAACCGGTGACAATTACAGTTTGGGAAAGCCTGCCCGGCCCGCAAGCCGGGCAATTGGCCATAGATATTGAAACGTTTGAAACTGAATTTCCCCAGTATCAGGTTATTTTGCAACATTATAACAGCCCCGAATCTTTTATGCCCCCCCTTATCGCCAACCAGATTGAGTTTGATGTGGTGCTGGCCTCGCCGGTGCTGCTGGGCAGTTTGTGGGCCGCCGGGCAGCTTACCCCCGTTTCCGACCTTTTTTCGCCCGGCGCTGTAGATAATTTTGAGGCCGGAATTTTGCCGGGGGCCAGCCGCAACGGCCAGCTATGGGGCCTGCCCGAAACAGCCGGATTTCACCTGCTGTTATTTTACAACCGGGCGCTGGTCGACACGCCGCCAACCAACACTGCCGATATGGTGAAGCTGGCCGAGCAGTTGACTACCGAGAATCGGTGGGGATTGGGCGTCAACAGTTACGACCCGCTGTGGGTGACGCCCTGGCTGGCGGCCAACGGCGGCTGGCTCACCGATGAGTCGGGCCGGCCCACGCTCAATACCGGCTCGATGGCGGCGGCCCTGGCCTTGCACGCGGGCTGGCAGGCGCAACCAGATGCCGTTGCCCCGGTAGCTACCTACGAGGAAGTTCGGGCCAAATTTTTGAGCGGCAATCTGGCTTTGCTAATTGATGGCGAGTGGGCCATTGACGAGCTGGCAGATACTCATCAAGTGGCGTGGGGCGTAGCCCTGCTGCCGGGGGTAGGCCAGGCCGAAGATAGCCAGCCGGCAGCGCCGTTAATTTTGGGCCGGTATTGGGCGGTTAGCCGGCAGGCCAGCGGCAATCGGGCGCAGGCCGCTGCTGCCTTTGTAGAATTTATGACCCGCCCGGAGCGTCAATTGGCCTGGACGGCTCAATTTGGCCTGCTGCCAACCCGGCGCGAGGCTTTGAACGATCCACAAATTATCAGCGACCCGATTTTGCGGGTCAGCGCTGCCCAGATGCAGGCCGGGCGAACTGTGCCGTTGGGCGTCAACGCCAATTTACTGCTCGACGCTATGCGCGACCCCCTACAAGCCGTGATTGATGGCAACTTAACTCCCTCGGAAGCCGCAGAGATGATGCAAAAAAATGTGGAACCTTAGCAATTTGCGATGTTGGATTTTGGATTTACGATTTTTTGTCGGCGGGAAAGCGTAAGCGCCTAATGACCCGTTGCCAGGGTGATGGTTTGCTGGCCTATGTTTTCAAAGCCAGAGCCGGCAGCTTTGTAAACCACAATCTGGGCGGCATCGGGCAGAGCGGGCAGCGGCAAAGCGTAAACATCGCGCACAATTTCGCCGGGCATCCAGCGGCTGGTAGGGTAGACGCCCCACACCGGCTGGTGGTCCTGAATGAGTGTCTCCTGGCCGTTGGTCAGCAATTGACCCGCCAGCAGGGGGCGCACCGAGATGGTATAATCGTCGTTTAGCGGGGCCGATGCTTGCCAGTATAGCGCAATTTGCCAGTTGGCCGGCGATTGGGGGTCGGCCTGAATTTGCTCCCAGCCAACCAGATGCAGCGAGTCGCCAAAATCTAGTTGGGTGGGGTTGGCCGTTGGGGGCAGGTTTGTAATCGAGGCAGTTTTCAGGGCAATAACCTGTTGGCCCACTGCCTGCGGGTGGAGTCCTTGGGTGAGGGTAGGATTGGCCTGGGCCGCCTGCCGGGTTAGATAAATATTAGGGACGATATCGGCGGGGGGCAGGTCGTGGATATCAACCGGGGTTAAGCCGGGGATGAGACCCCATGCGGCGCGCAGATATTGCAGGGCCACGCGTTCTTCAAATGTGGCGACAATCAGGCCGGGCGGCGCGGGGCTATCGGCCAGGATGGCCCAGCCGGGGTTCAGGCCGGTATCGGCAGACAGGTTGCGCTGGTTGGCGCGGGGCAGGTTGGTGGCAAAGCGATAGATGAGCAGGCCGGCGAGAAAGAGGATGAGGAGGGTTTCGGGTTTGAGGTTGGTAGGGCGCTGGAGTTTGGCCCATTCGCTCACTCGCCGCAGCCCGGCCGCAAAACCGATGATAAAAATAGGATAGGCAGGAATAATTACCTGAAACCAGTTGCCAAAACGATACCCCCAACAAAAAACAAAATAGATGAGCAGCGTGCTGTACAAAAAAATAGCCCGCCGCCGGCCCAGGCAGGCCAGGCCCAGCAGTCCGCCTAAAAAGACAATCCAGGTAAGCTCTTGCCACATCAGGGCGGGAAATTCGGCGGTGAAGATGGTTTGCAGGCTCAGGCCGGGGGTCAACTCATCGCGCCCCTGTTGAATGGTGATGAACTGCACAAACCAGCCCCAGGTTGAGGGCCACTGGCCCAGCCCTCGCCACTCCGGGTGTTGCGCGCCCCTGATATAGATGTAGGTATAGCTCAACAGCGGCAGCAGGGCCGCGCCAACGGCCCGCAAAACCAGGGCCGGCCGCTTGAGATAATGGAACAGCATCGGCCCGCGCTCTGCTGGTTTGGAAAATATAAACCAGAGCAGCGGCGGCAAAATAAAGAGGGTCGTGACCATGTTGGCCAGCATGGTCCCGCTGATAAAGGCCAGCCATAGCAAGGTTGAGTCGCGGGGTAAATCGTCCCACCTGAAAGCCAGCCAGATAAGCAGCAGGGTTTGAAACACGGCGCTGGTGTACTGCTCGGTGGTGACGGTGTAGTACCAAAAAAAGAAAGTGACAGCAAAAAAGGCGGTCAGCAAACATGCAATCGGCCAGTGGCCGCGTGTCACGCCGAGCAGGATGAGGTACAACACCAGTAGCGAGGCCAACCCCCACAGCGTGGAATAGAGCGAAAGTATCTGGATAGGGTTGAGCGCCCAACTCAGCAGCCAGCGGCCCAGCCTGAACCAGAGCCAGCCGCCCATGGTGTACAGCGGATAGCCCGGCGCATTGCTGGGGCGCGCCTCTAGCTGGGCGTATTGGTGAGTAATCAAATCGCCGCCCGTCAATTCATCGGGGCGCAGGCCATTATCCAGCGTTAGCAGATAAACAATCGCAGCGGTAATTAATAACAGCCCGCCGGCGACATATTGAATTTTTGACCTGTTTGGCAATATCTGCATTAATGCCATTTTTAGGCTGATATGGGATGATAACGCTTGCCGACATTCAGGCAGGGCCGTACTATATCAAAGGGAGAGTCCTTCCACAAATCTACCTTGACAGATTGCCGGCCCAAAGTTACCATGTAGGCGGTTGTGAACACCTGATTTCAAAGAGCGCGCAGAAAATGAATGGAAATTTTTCTACCCAACTTCCCAATCCGCCGGAATTGCAACCTATCCGGTCAACATCTTCAAAAATCTGGCAGGCGGCCAGCATTATGCTAACCGTTGGCGGCCTGGGGCTAATGGCTGTTGGCGGCTGGATTTTTTTACAACAACAAATTGAGGCCAACCAGCCCCCCCCGGCCCGCATTATAGAGGTATCGGTGGAGGAAATTGAAGCGGGTGCGGCTGACATGCCAACCCCAACGCTTTTGCCGGCTCCAACCCAGGCTCAACCCGGCGCAACAAGTCAAATAAGTAACGGCGACACCCTGACCGGCCAGCCGGCAACCGCCCCGGCGGAACCTCTGGTTGAGCCGCCGGTTACTGAGGCAATAGCGGAGCAGCCTGAAGAAAACCCAACCACCGAAGAAACTGCGCCCCAAAACAACCAAAGCGCTACGGTTGTTGAGTCGAAACTGGTGGAAGAAACCACCTTGAGCCAGCAGGCCGAGCAAACCGCGGAAGCCGAAGAGTCCGCTTTATCCCTGGCTGATAATCCGCTACCGGTGGTTGAGGAAACAAGCGACCCGTTAGCCCAGGTTGCCCCCGCAGAAGCGCCGCCCAGCCCCATTACCGGCACCGGCCAGCCGCTAACCCGTATTGTGGCCGAAAGCATCGACCTGGATACCGGGGTGGTAGAAGTGGGCTGGCAAAAGGTGGTAGAGAATGGCCAGGAAACTAACGTGTGGGTAGTGGCCGATTACGCCGCCGGCTGGCATCAAAACTCTAAATTGCCCGGCCAGGGCGGCAACATTGTGCTTTCGGCCCACCACAATATCAAAGGCGAGGTCTTTCGCTATACGGTTGATTTGGAGCCGGGCGATACCGTAACCCTGTACGATGCCGAAAAGGTTTACAATTACGTGGTGATTGATAAATTTATCGTCAAGGATAAAGGCGAACCGGAGGCGGTGCGTCGAGAAAATGCCAAATGGATTGGTCCCTTTAACGAAGAGCGGCTCACCCTGGTAACGTGCTGGCCCTACACCAACAACACCCACCGGCTGATTGTCATTGCCCAGCCCGTCGGCGAGGCCCAGGCGATGGTGGAATAACATGTACTTTAGACATTCGACTGAAATTTGGCAGGAGTTTCCGCAACTGGTGGCCGGGCTGCTGGTGGTTGATGGCATTCATCCGCAGGCCGATGCCGAACCTGTGCTGCACCCCTGGTTTGACCGCGCCCGCCGGCGCCTTAACCAGGCGGCAGAATCGCAACTGCCCGAAATTTCGGCCTGGCGGCGGGCCTACGCGCAGATGGGCTTGAAACCCACCCAGTATCGCTCGGCGGCCGAGGCGCTGCTGCGCCGGTTCAGACGCGAAGATGATATTCCCCGCCTGCACCCTTTGGTTGACCTGTGTAACGCGGTTTCGCTGGCCTTTGCTCTGCCGGTAGCCGTGTTTGATACGGCCAAAGTCGACTCCTTTATTGAAGTTCGCCACGCTATCGGCAGCGAAACTTATTTGGCCTTTAGCAACGAAATTGAAAACCCCGCCCCCGGCGAGGTAATTTTTGCCGACGCCTCAAATCAGGTTCACGCTCGCCGCTGGACCTTTCGGCAGAGCCTGCGCTCGGTCATTTCTCCCCAAACCAGCACCGCGCTCATTGTTAGCGAAGGGCTGCATGAAACGGCGGCGGATGATGTGCCGGCCTTAATAGACGCCTTGAGCCGCGAGATTTCTGCGCTGTGGTCCGCTCCTCGCCGGCAGGCTATTCTCACTGCTGCTAATGCCTGTTTGGAATTTGAATAAAAAATTCCCCATTTGTCTGCTTAATTGGTGACATTTGTCACTAATTACAGCCCTGGTTCATTGTTATACTAAAATTAACCAGGAGGTTTGTTATGAACTACGATACAATATTAGTTCCTCTGGATGGCTCTGAGCGAGCCGAAGTAATCTTGAGTCACGTGGAGAATCTGGCCAGGCACTATCACTCCAGGGTGATTTTGTTGGAAGTGCTTGAGCCAATTCACACCGTTGTTTCTCCTGATGGCATTTACATTCCGGATCAGGAAGTGTTTGCCGACCGGAAAAGAGCCTCGGAAGATTATTTAACGCAAATTCAAAACCGGTTAAAAAATGCGGGCATTGATGTCACCTGCCAGCTTGTAGTTGGTCGGGTTGTTGACCAGATTATCAACGTGGCTGAACAGGAGAATGCCGACCTGGTAGCGATGGCCAGCCACGGGCGCACCGGGTTAGCCCGGGTCTTTTATGGCAGCGTGGCGGCAGGCGTTTTGCATCGCATTGAGCGGCCGCTGTTGCTGGTGCGCTCTAACTAGTTTGTGGCGCAATCGGCAGCCAGGGCATCCCTGTGCCCGGCAGCGCGCAAAAATGCCCCTCCTGTAGAGTTTTGCAACAGTAAATAACTGGCCGGGGGCAAAAGCAATTGGTATCGCTTGTCCAAACAGTTATTTTGATAGCCGCATAGCTTAACAGGTCGCCCCAGATGCAACGCCATTTGGGGTGATTTATTGTTGGTTCATTGCCGGGTAGTTTGTTTATCGTTGGGGTCGATTGTGTACAGCAGCCAAACAGTATGGTATTATGGGGATAGAATTTGACCGCTCCAGCGAGGGTGGTACAATTAATTTAGATAAAGCTAAAAAATATATTAGCCTTATCTAATAAAATGCGGGCAAGTCTTGCCCAACGGAGAGGTTAATGTTTGGTTGGTTCAAACGCAACAAGAAACCCGACAATAACTCAAATGGCCGCTACAAATTTGGCAATGACCATTTGATTGAACTACGACATGTAACCAAAACCTATCAGGGCGCCGCCGGAACTTTTGTAGCCCTCAAAGATGTTGATTTACAGGTAGATAACAGTGAATTTGTGGCTGTAGTTGGCAAGTCGGGCAGCGGCAAGTCTACCTTGATTAACATGATAACCGGCATCGACCGGCCCACCGAGGGCGAGGTACTGGTAGGTGATACCGCTGTACACCGGCTTAATGAAGGGCAAATTGCCGAGTGGCGCGGGCGTAACGTGGGCGTCGTGTTTCAATTCTTTCAACTGCTGCCAACGCTCACCGTGGTTGAAAATGTGATGTTGCCGATGGATTTTTGCGACATGTACAATATGCGCCAGCGCGAAGAGCGGGCTATGCAATTACTGGCGCAGGTAGAAATGACCGACCACGCTTACAAATTGCCTACCGCTATCTCTGGCGGCCAGCAGCAGCGGGTGGCCATTGCCCGCGCCCTGGCCAACGACCCGCCGATTGTGGTGGCCGATGAGCCAACTGGTAATCTTGACTCGGTGACGGCGGAGGCCATTTTTAACCTGTTTCAAACCCTGGTAGAAAATGGCAAAACCATTTTAATGGTAACGCACGATTTGGACCTGGTTCGGCGCGTTAGCCGAACTGTGTTGTTAGTCGATGGCGAAATCGTCGATAGAAGCCTGACCGGGGCCGGGCTGCCGGCCCCGGTATTGCGTGGTGAAAGTCGATAGCCCTCACAACGGGAATTATCCTTATGAGTCAAATAGATGATCAACCAAGCCAAAAAACAGCTTATCTCTGCCTCTCTGTTTGCCCCCCACAATCATCCCGGTTTGCTGGTCGCTCTCTTAATCTATTTGATCCTGGCCTTCTCCTACTTTTTTATTGTCCCCATTTT
The DNA here is from genome assembly GCA_964486935.1 of uncultured Caldilineaceae bacterium. Classification (GTDB taxonomy): domain Bacteria; phylum Chloroflexota; class Anaerolineae; order 4572-78; family J111; genus CAZAPG01. The sequence goes on from CAZAPG010000016.1 coordinate 45,873, forward strand.
TGAAGCCCCTGATGAATGGACCCATATAGGCCACATAAAACATATTGCCACCGGCAAAGGTTTGCCGGTGATGCTGCCGGGCCAGGGTATTTGGGGCGGACACCAGCCGCCGCTTTACTACGCTATTGGGGCGGTGCTGGTTCAGCCCTTTGAGCTTACCAATTTTGAAGCCTATCTGGTCAATAACACCAACCCCCATGCCTCAATTGGTTATGCGCTTGACCCCGGCAATAAAAATGTCTATCTGCACCAACCCGACGAAGCTTTTCCTTATCGCGGCCTGTCGCTAACTGTCCATTTTCTGCGCCTTTACTCAATGCTGTTTGGCCTGGTTGCAATAATTTTTACCTATTTAACAGCCTTTGAGCTGGCTTCAACTGTGGATAAAACATACCGGCCAATAAACTCGTCGCTTCAGGTTAGGCAACGCCTTTTCCCGCCGCTTGTTTTTGCGACGATGGTTGCCCTGTTTGTAGCCGCCCAGCCGATGTTTGCCTTTATTACCGCCTCGGTTGCCAACGAACCGGCCAATATCGGTTTTAGCGCCATCGGCCTGTGGCTTACCCAGCGCTATGTTCTCTATGGCCCCACCCCATCCTGGCGACGCGCCGTGATGTTGGGTATTGTGCTGGGGCTTGTGTCGCTCTCAAAAATGACCGGCCTCTCTTTGGGGCTGGTGGTTGCAGTGGCCGTGCTGCAAACGGCCATTATCCGGCGCAAACAGCCTGGCGCGGCTGCGCTGCTCTGGCGCGATTGCCTGATAGCGGGGTTGCTGTTTGTGGCTGTGGGCGGCTGGTGGTATTGGCGTAACTATCAGCTCTACGGCGATTTCTTCCAACGGGGGCTGTATGAAAATTACTTCGGCGACAAGCTCAAACCACTTGGCCTCGCCGAATTTCTCCACCATCTTTCAATCGGCGAGGTTTCTTTTTGGGCTACATTTGGCTGGCTCAACACCGCCGCGCCCGAATGGGTTTACAGCACGTACCGCATTATCAGCCGCATTGGGCTGGTGGGCGTTGGGGTGGCAGCAATCGCCCGGATAATCAAAAGCCGCACCCCGCACCCTGTTTCCCTGCTGCTTATTCATCTCACCTTTCCGGTGGCCCTGGCTTTTTCTCTGACCCGGCTGGTGGCTACGGAGGGCGGCCTGCAAGGCCGGCAACTCTTGCCTGCTCTTGGCTCGATGGCCATTGTAATTGTGTGGGGGTGGTTGACTTTAACGCCGGCCCGCGCCCGCCCGGTGGTATTGGCAGCGCTAACGGCCGCTGTGCTGGGGCTGGCCGTTTGGTTGCCTTACGGGGTGGTGGCCAGGGCCTATACGCCCCGCCCGCTGCTGACCGAAGCCGACTTGCCCCCCAGCCTGACTCGCCTGGAACTGATTTATAATGGCGAGATGAAATTGATCGGCGCTGAAATCAAGGCCGATGTTGTCAGGCCGGGTGAGCGCGTGCCGGTGACAGCTTATTGGCAAGCCATCAAACCGATGACGACCAACTACAGCGTTTTTGTGCACCTTATTGGGCGTAATTACCAAAACGTGGGGCAATTTAACACCTACCCCGGCCTGGGGCTGCGCCCGACTACCTCTTTGCAACCCGGCCAAATTGTAGCCGACACCTATCCCGTGCAGGTCAACGGTGACAGCCAGGCCCCCACCCGGTTACTGGTTAACCTGGGCTTGTTTGACTTTAACCAGCCGGGGCGGCCCGGTATCCAGCCGGTGAGCGCCGATGGGAATCCGGCCTCGCCCACAGTGGGCCGGCTCAAACTGGTTCCGCGCCAATGGCCGCCTGGCGCAGGTGGACCGCCTCTGGCCAATTTTGCCGATAATATTCAGCTAATAAATCACACCTTGCAGGGATGCGGGTCAACCAAAGCAACTTGTACTTTAACCCTTGAGTGGTACGCTCAGGCGCAACCGTCTACCGATTACACCGTTTTTATCCAGTTTTGGCACAATGGTGAACAGGTGGCGGGTTTTGATGCGCCGCCCCTTAACAATGATTATCCTACCTCGTTGTGGGATGCTGGTGAGATTATCCACGACCCGCATACCCTTAATCTGGCCAATCTGCCTCCCGGCGAGTATCAAATTTTGGTTGGATTATATAACCTGGCTGCCGGCGACCGTTTGCCGGTATACACCGGCGCGGGCGATACCTGGCCTGATTATGCCGTAGATTTGGGAATTTTAACTTTTGAGGGACCGTAACAATGACTCAACCCTTTTCCCCCACCCGAAAACAGATTGTCTGGCTACTGCTGGGGCTTATTTTAGCCGGTACAATCGCCCGAGCCTGGAAGTTAACCGCTGTTCCTTATGGCTTTGTATATGATGAAGCCTACAAAGCTGTTGACTCTCTATGGCTGTTGCGGGCCGACTCAATCTATTTCTTTTTGCCGGGCAATAATGGAAAAACCACGCTGTTTGAATATATTGTGGGGCCAATGATGGTGATGTTAGGCTACAACGTGTTTGCCTACCGTCTGACTGCGGTTCTGGCAGGCATTGCCACCATCCCCTTGATGTATCGTTGGGTAGCCGCCATGTTTCACCCCCAACCCAACCGCCATTATTTGGGCTTGCTGGCGGCTACCGGTATTGCTTTCTCTTTTTGGCATCTGGAAGCTACCCGCACCGGGCTACGGGCCTCAATGGTTCCGTTTTTTTTTATCCTCACCGCTTACCTCTTTTGGCGCGGCTGGAAAGGCAACTCTACCGGCTACATGGTGGCGGCAGGTGTCTCGCTGGGGTTAAGCCAGTACACCTATTGGCCGGCTGTTATCATATTTCCCCTGCCTTTTGGCCTTCTGGTTATTATCTGGACACTTTCCCGCCTGATTCCAGAGAAAGATTACCAAAAAGGGGGAGCTAACTTCAAAGCCCGGCCTGTGGCGCTATCTTCAGAGGGGACAGATCAACCCGTTTACAGTGTTAAGAAAGTCTGGCTGTGGTTGGGGGTGATGGCCCTGGTTTCTTTGCTCATTTTTTTACCTCTTGGCTGGGTGCTGTACCAAAACCCCATTTTCATAGAGTACATTTTCAACTCATCCGCCGCCGACAAAGAACTTGTCAGCCAGCGGGGTTGGTATGGTCATTTATGGGACTCCCTGCGCCTGGTGTTAGATGGTCCGCCGGCCCTGTGGTCTGGTCAGGCCGGGTCGAGTTTTGGCTTTGATTGGCTGGCCTTTGCCGGTTTTTGGGCCGGACTCATCATTGCCGTTAAGCGCTGGCGACAGCCGGTCTATCTTTTTTTGCCGGTTAGCCTGCTGGCTCTGTGGATACCCGCTCCTTTGGGCGATATGAACTATAGTGATTTACGCCTGCCCGATATGGTTCCGGCTCATCAGGCTATTGGCATGTTGCGTCTGGTGGCAATGACTCCAGCCTATTACGCCCTGGTAGCCCTGGGATGGGGTGCCGGCATAAAATTCGCGGTTCAAAAATTAACCAAACCCAGGCCGGTCACAACGGCTATAACCGCATTTGGCCTGGTTATGTGCATCACCGGCGGTCTAAACCTTTACAACCTTTTTATCCGCTGGCCGCAAGACCCCCAATTGTATGGACGCTACAACGGCCCCATTTTTGATTTAACTCACGATATTATTCGCGCGGCGCAAGATTACGATGTCCTCATCCCCTTTCAACTCTACACCCAGCCCACCATGCGCTTTTTTCTGGATAGCCGTTTTCCCGAAACACCCACGCCCCCATCTCCTGGCCGCCCGGCTCTGCTCATTACCACCGCCGACGCCGCCCCGGCAGCTTATATGTGGCTTAGTCACTCTGCAAACGGGGCCGGGTTGGCTTATCTGACCCCCGTGCAAGATACTGCCGCGCTGCTGGGCCACACCTCCGGCCAATCGTTGCAAAGCTACAACATTGCCGCGCCGTTGCTGGTTACAGCCAATACCTATCGGCTTGACAATCTGCTCCCTCTCCGCCCCAACCTCACCACCTGGCCCGGGTTAAACCGGCTCAACTATACCTGGAATAACGAGGTTGCTCTGGTAGACTACCAACTCTCACCCAACCCAATCAGGGTCGGCCAAAGCCTGACTTTAAACCTATACTGGTACAACCTGACCGACCAGCCCATCATCCGCGATGTCTTTATCCACGCCATTAACCAAAACGGCGAGGGCGTAGGCCAGGTGGATGGCTTTACCATCAACGATAGAAATCGCTGGCGTGGCGGCAAAATCAGCCCCATCGCCCACACCCTTCAACTTGCTCCCAACCTTGCGCCCGGTCCGTATCTTATCCGGTTGGGAGTCTTCAATGCCCGCTCCGGGGTCCGGTCGCCGGTATTGAATGATAGGGGAGAAGTTATAGGCAATCAGGCAATATTTGGCCTGTTTTATGTAACCAATGATGACCACGACCCCCTTCAGCCTGCAACGCCTGTTCAGGCAATGCTAAATGGACAGATTCGCTTGTTGGGTTGCACCTTCCCGCCAACCCCGGACAATGCGCTTCAGCTCAAGCCCGATGCCGAAACGCCATTATCTCTAAAACTTTTCTGGCAGGCCGATGATCATGTAACCGGAGATTACACCATATTCAGCCAGTTGTTAACCGACCACAACCAGTATGTGACCGGTTACGATGCCCAACCCATAAACGGTAACTACCCAACATCGCTGTGGCAGCCCGGCGAAATCATTGTTGAGGATATCAATTTGAAGTTGCCGGCCCAGATAGCAGAAGGAGAATATCACCTGGTAACCGGGTTGTACGATTTGTCCACAGGGCAGCGTCTGGTAGCCGTAGATAATCAGGGGCAGCCCATACCTGATAATATGGTTATTCTTGCAAATACGCGCGTGTCATCGGGAAAGTTGACCTTCAAAATACGTTGATCTGGGCCGGCAAACTAAAAATTTGCATCACCAATAACTCTTTGCGGGTAATTTAATAACTTTGCGTTATCGCCATTTGAGGGTTATTAAGAAAAAATTGATTGACCGTTGTGGTTTAGTTACCGGATTGTGGTACATTATTATTGAGTAATATTTCACTAAGTATGGCTTGGCACAAGTTCGCTCCGGGCTGTCTCGCTCCTCCAAAATCTGGCATCAATTCAGGCAATCCTGTACCAAGACCCCAAAGGAAATTGAAATGATAATTTCTCCACGCTGGCGCAAGGTGTTGCGCGATTTGTGGCTAAACAGAAGCAGAACGCTGGTAGTTGTCCTTTCTATTGCTGTTGGAGTTTTTGCAGTGGGAACCATTGCCACCTCGCAAGTTATTCTCTCGCGCGATTTGAGCCAGGTTTATTTGGCCTCTGACCCGGCTCACGCTACTATCTTAACTTTTGAAGCTTTTGATGACAACGTGGTTAGCGCCATCCGAAATATGCGCGAGGTAGAAGAGGCCGAGGCCCGCCGGCGGGTAACGGTGCGGGTGCAAACCGGGCCAGACGAGTGGCAACTGTTGTGGTTGGCTGCTCTGCCAGATTTTGACGATATTAAAATTGACCGGATTGAACCGGAGGCCGGCAAATGGCCCCCTTCAGATCACGAGCTGTTAATTGAAAGGTCGGCCCTGTCGTTACTCAAGGCCCAAATGGGCGATACCGTAACGGTGAAAACGCCCGAAGGCAATATCAGACAAATGACGATTGTGGGCCTGGCCCACGATTTGAACGCCCAAATGTACGTGTTCGATGGTGTAGCCATTGGCTATACCACCGTCGATACCCTCAAATGGCTGGGCCAGCCGCAGGATTATAATGAGATACGCATTCTTGTAAGCGAAAACAGCGATGATAAGGCCCACATTCAAAATGTTGCCAGCAAAGTTAGAGACAAAATTGAAAGGGCCAACGCCACCGTGTGGGTTACGTTTATTCCAGAGCCGGGTAAGCATCTATTTTTAGACCCGCTAATTCAGGCTATTTCAATTATGATGGGCGCGCTGGCAGTGTTGTCGCTGCTATTGAGCGGATTTTTGGTTATCAATACCATTGCAGCGTTGATTACCCAACAGACTCGCCAAATTGGCATGATGAAAGCCGTAGGCGCCAGAACGCCACAGGTAATGAGTCTGTATTTGACTACTGTGACCATATTTGGCCTGCTGGCGCTATTTATTGCGATTCCCTTGGGAGTGGGAGGCGCCCATTTATTTAGCAAATTTATTGCCGGATTTTTAAATTTTGATGTGACCAACTTTCGGCTGCCCCCGGAAGTTTTGCTCACCCAGATTGCGGTGGGGTTGATTGTGCCGCTGGCGGCGGCCATCTATCCGGTGGTAATTGGGGCCAGAATTACGGTGCGCGAAGCCATTAGCGAATATGGCCTGGGCCGGGGCCGCTTTGGCCGGGGCGCGTTAGACCGTTTTTTGCTCAAAGTGCAAGAAAGCGCTCTGCTGCGGCGTCGTCTCTCTCGCCCGCTGCTGCTCTCGTTGCGTAATACATTTAGACGCAAAGGGCGGCTGGCTTTAACCTTGTTGACTCTAACCTTTGGCGGCGCTATTTTTATTACCGTTTTTAGCGTGCGAGTCTCGATGCTGGCTACGCTGGATAGCTGGCTGGATTACTTTCAATATGATGTGGCGGTGCAGTTTGAGCGCAGCTACCGTGTCGAACGGATTGTGCGGGAAACCACAAAGATATCCGGCGTAGTTGATGCCGAAACCTGGGGTTTTTACAACGCTCGCCGGGTGCGCCCGGACGGCAGCAACAGCGACAATATTATTCTGTTTGCCCCCCCGGCCAATACCAGTATGGTTAAAGTAAACGTTATGGAAGGCCGCTGGCTTTCTCCTGATGATACCAATGCGGTGGTCGTCAATTCAATTATGCTGCGCGACGAGCCGGACGTGAAACTGGGGGGCGAAATCATTCTTAAAATTGAAGGCCGCGAAGAGCCGTGGCGGGTGGTGGGCATCGCCACCGGCGGCTTCCCAATTGCTACAATATTTGCCAACTATCCCTATTACGCCAGGGTAGCCAACAACGTTAACCGGGCCGAGTGGGTGTTTGCCAAAACAGAACAACATGACCTTGACTCCCAATCCAGGATAGTGCGGGCATTAGAGGATCATTTTGAATATGTTGGCATGCATGTCGGCGCAACGGCAAAAGTAGCCCAGGAGCGGGCCGAAGTGGTAGCCTTGTTTGAGGTGATTGTGGTGCTGCTGCTAATTATGGCCTTTTTGCTGGCTGTAATTGGCGGCCTGGGTTTAATGGGCACGATGAGCATCAACGTGCTGGAACGCACCCGCGAAATTGGGGTGATGCGGGCCATTGGCGCTTCAAACCGTTCGGTGCGGCGCATCTTCATCACCGAAGGTGTCATTATCGGGTTGATTAGCTGGCTGGTGGGCGCGGTGCTGGCCTGGCCGGTCAGTAAATTTTTAAGCGACATGATTGGCCAGCAATTTTTGAATGCGCCGCTGGTTTATACCTTTTCAATAGCCGGTGTGATTATCTGGCTGGTGTTGGTGATAGTTCTGGCGACGGTTGCCAGCTTTTTGCCTGCCTGGAACGCCTCGCGCATTACCGTGCGAGAGGTGCTGGCCTATGAGTAGCGTTTATTTCTTGCCGCTGTCCAGCCACTCTTCGGCATTGAGGCCGCCGCCAATGTCAAAACGGCTTTTTATCTGCCCGCAATGGCATTCAACTTGCAGCTCATTTGACGCGCCGGCCGCAACCAGTTTCTCTTTAATCACTACCGCCAGCGCATCACCCAAAGACGAGTGACCATCATCCAAAGCGGTCAACCGGGTTTTTATATCGCGCAACACACCCTCATTGGCTTTGAGAGTAATAACCAGTTCTAAAGCTGATTGGTTCATTTTAATCTCCTTTGAAAATAACCCTCATCCCCAGCCCCTCTCCCAATGGAAAAGGGGAGTCGCGCAGCGACGGAGTGAACACTTGCGCCTGCGCGCAGTGCAGGTGAAATTTCAGTTTTTTACTCCTCGTTGCCGCCCAAGGCAAAGGAACTGTCGCACTCCTTTGAAAATAGATAGATGAAGTCCCAAAGCTTGCTCTGGTTGTATACCAAAGCAAGCTCTGGACTCCTTTTGTAATATAAAGAAGGGACACAACAGGATTGTCCCTTCTGTGACGGTTTGGTATCTGGTTTTATGGAGTCGGCCACAATGGTTAGATGAAGATTATCTGGCCGCCCTCGCTGATTTCCATAAATTCCATCGCGCCGATGACCTCATCAACCTCTTCGCACAGATCTTCTTTGTGCAGGTGCATCATATCCATGGCCATCTTGCAGCCGTACAGCTTGCCGCCGGCATCGTGAATCATTTCCAGAAATTCATCAATGGGCGGGAAGTCGAGTTTGGCGATTTCCTTTTTCATCATGGTGGTGGCCAGGTTGGTTGCGCCGGGCAGGACGCCCAAAATGTTGGGCATATGCATGCTGGGGTTGCCCACCGGCGTGGCTTTAAGATGGTTCATCGTTTTTTTGTTGACAATTTCCAGCCCCCAGAAGGTGAAGAACATATTAACATCAATGCCTTCCATCAGGGCCGCGTTGGCCAGCACCAGCCCGGGATAGGCCATATCCAGCGTTCCTTTTGAACAGATAATTGATAATTTGCGATTGCCGTTGCCATTTTCAGTTGCCATAGTTGAATAGCTCCTCTGCTATTATTTTTTCAAATTTTATGGTTACTTTGAGATTGGAGAGGGTGCGTCCCAGATTTCAGGAAATCGGGACAAATTAGGGGGGATTCGGGGGGATACCCCCCGCGCCCCCCTGTGCTTTCCCAAATTTTGGGACGCACCCATTGGAGATAGAGAGATTACTTTATTCCAATTTCCAATCTCTAATCTTCTACTTAAATACAGCCGTGCGGCTTGCCCAACCCGGCAATTCGGGCAACCTTTTTGGCCGGGCCTTTGGGAAAGAGTTGATACAGCTCTTTAGTGGGTACGCCGGCCTCTTTGGTAATGCGGCGCAGGCCGGGCGCTTCACCGTTGGCTTCAAAATCAGAGCGGGAAAAGTCAATCACGCGCCAGTGGCCTTCGGTCAGTTCGGTAATGCCTTCTTCGCCGGCCAATATTTTGGCAATATCCTTGCTCCAGTCGTTGGGGTTGAGCATGAAGCCTTCTTCATCAAATTCTACAGTTTTTCCAGCAATTTCTCGGGTTGACATGGTGTCTCCTCGTATTTAGTAGTTTTTATTAAAAATATTTTGAAATTGATTGAATTGTTTGCCCGGTAATTAGTAATTGGAGATTGGTTATTAATTACCATTTACCAATTACTATTTACCGAAACACCTTTTACTTCTCGCCCACAGATTTAAGCACCTGCAGGGTTTTCGCCAATCCTCGCCGCACCGATGGGTCGTTCAACTTCCGCATAATACTCAGCATCGAAGTGTCAACCGGCTCCTCATCTTTGACCACGGTGGCGGTGTTGCGCAGCATCGTCATAATCTCCGGCTGGGTCATTTCCTTGACCGTTTGCAGAATTAGCACAATATTTTCGCCCAATTGCCGCACGTCCTCCTCGGTAAAAGAGGTAACAATGCGGTCGGCCATATCCAGCCCGCCCTGCATAAAGGTGAAGTAGCCTTTGCGCTCCATCTCCTCCAGCCGGGTCAGCACCGTCAAGAAGGCATCGTGCGAGAGCGGGGCGGCATCGCGCCATAATTCTGACACGCTTTCAAGCTGGTCGAGCATCAGCTCCAGGTTGCGGGTGTTGCGCAGCAGCCGTTTGAGCAGCCGCAACAGGTCTTCCATTTGCACATGCTGGTGAATCTCCTCAAGCTGCGCCACCGACAGCCGAAAGGCCTCATTGGCGATGGGTATCAAGTCGTCTTTCAACTCATCCCATTCCTGCTGGCGGCGTTTCTGGCGCTGCGCTTCTTCGGTTAAAAAGCTAACCTGTTCGGTGAGACGGTCCAGTTTCTGGTTCAGCTCCAACAGCGTCTGGTCGGGTGTCATTACATTGTTCATAACCAATCTCCTGATTTCTCGCCTGCTACTGCCATTTGCCGGCCATTGTCATTTGGGCCGGAATGGGCATTTCTTTGCCTTTAAGCAGCACGTTCCAGTAAATCCAGCGGAACATCATTTTGCCCCAGTGGTTCATTTCGCTCTCTTGCAGCAGCGAGAAGGGGCCAATGCCCGGCAGCGGAAACTTGCCCGGCAGCGGCTCAACATCATAGTTGAAATCAATTAAAATGCCTTTACCAAACCCGGATTCAATGTAGCAGTTGGCGTGGCCGTCGAATTTTTCGGTCATTTCCAGGCCATCAATGTAGCGGACGAAGTTCTCAATAAATACTTCGGCGGCAAAGTGGGCCACCGAACCGGCTTTGGAGGTGGGCAGGTTGGCGGCATCGCCCAGGGCAAAAATGTTGTCATACTGGGTAGACAGGAAGGTGTTTTTGTCAACCGGCACGTGGTTCAGCTCGTCGCCCAGGCCGGAGCGGCCAATCACCTCGGCCCCCATGTTGACCGGAACCGTTACCAGCAGGTCAAAGGGCACTTCCTCTTCCTCAAAAGAGACCAGCATTTTCTGTTCCGGGTCAACGCGCTCGACCATAAACTCCGGCACTACCTTAATGTTTTTCTCTTCCAGCATACCGCTTAAAATTCTGGTGGCGCGGGGCTTGGTAAACGCGCCGGGCAGCGGCGTCACCAGAGTTAAATCTACCCGGTCTCGCATACCCAGCTTGTGAAAGTGCCAGTCGGCCAGAAAGAGAAACTCCAGCGGAGCCACCGGGCATTTGAAGGGCATTTCCATAATGTTGACCACCAGCCGGCCACCTTGCCAGGTGCGCAGATGTTTGGCCAGGGCGGTGGCGCCTTCAAAGGTGTAAAAATCAAAAATAGATTTGCGCCATTCGCCCTCCATCAGGCCGGGGGTTTCGTCGGGGCGGGGGTGAGTGCCGGTGGCAATAATCAGATAATCGTAATTAAGATAGCGGTTGTCTTTAACCAGCCGCACCCGGTTTTGCTCCGGTTCGATGATTTCAATTTCGGAAACAATCATCTCCACGCCGGCGGGTACAAAATCGCGCTTGGGTTTGATGACATCATTCTCGCCGTAGATGCCAAAGGGAATAAACAGAAAGCCCGGCTGGTAATAATGCGTCTCGTGCTGGTCAACAATGGTTATTTTCCACTCGTCGCGGTTGAGCACGTGGCTCAGTTTGTTGGCGACCATCGTGCCGGCCGTACCGGCTCCGAGGATTAAAACTTTTTTCATTAGTTAACTCCTTGTTGGTTAGTAATCAGTCATCGGTAGTCGGTAATCAGTGGTCAGCAACCTGCTACCTGCTACCTGTCAGTTGTTTAATGGCATCCAGTTTGCCCATAAAATTGCTGCGTTCGGTCACAATATGGGCCACAATATTCGCAATACGCTGCACAAACGGCAGGATGTTGGCTTTTGACTCGTCATCCAGATAAAAAACTTCATCCAGATGCGGCGTTAGCTGTTCCGTCTCCAGGCCAAACTCGGCGGCAATTTTTTGAACTTGCCGGGGCGAAGGAGGCCAGTTATTGGGCGCGATGCCGCCGACCACAACCATCCCTTTCAACTCTGCGCCCACCCGGATAAAAGCGCGGGCGCACAGCAGCCCCAGGTGGCTGGGAGTAAATTTAGGTTCAAGGTCGATGGTTTGGCCCAGGTTGCGCCAGCTTTCCACACACTTTTGCACGGCGTCGGGAACCCGGCTGACTGCCTCAAACAGCCCGCAGGCATGGCTCACTTCAGTGACCGGTACGCCGTTCATATCGGTGACAACCAGCATCACGCCCAGCGAGTCGGCAAAAGTATCTAAAATTAGCTGGACGCAATCCAACGGCAGCAGTTCTGCCAGGTGGTTAGATTTTGGCTCAAGGGTGATGGGGTGGGTCGCAACCGGGTTCGGGGTAGCCTGTTTGCCCAGCCAGCGTTCCACCTGGTCGCCGGGAAAGCGCCACTGCTTGCCCACCTTTATGGCCGGGAGATGGCCCGCTTCGGCCATCCGGTAAATGGTCGAGCGGTCAACCTGAAGCAGGGTTTGCATGTCTTTGGCAGTTAGCATATCGGTCATTGTGGCAACCCACTTGTGAAATAATTAACAATGCTGGTTATATCATAATGCAGATAATGCAGCTAAAACAGTGACACATGTCACCTTTTGTATGTGACAAATGTCACAATCTGCGGCTGATGCAGTGTGTGCAGCCAATGCCGATAATGCAGATAATATCTAACATATTGTGTTACTTGTCGCTGTGAAAAAATAATGTTATCATCACGGCATTATGGTAGAGTTAATCAGAGATTTTTTTGAAGCCAACCGGGTGATTATCCTGTTCATTTATGGACAGGTATTTTTTGTATTAGGGCTGGCGATTACGCTGCAATCGTGGCGGCACAGCCGGCTGGCGCTGGCCCGCAGCCTCAAGTGGCTGGCCGCCTTTGGCTTTTTGCACGGCTTCCATGAGTGGGGCGATGTCTTTATTCCGCTGCAAGCCCAATATCTGGCCCAACCATTTGTAGAATTATTGTGGGGCTTGCAGGTTATTTTGCTGGCCGTCTCGTTTGCCTGCCTGTTTCAGTTTGGGGTGGAAACGCTGCGCCCTTTCCCCGACCGGCTTTTGTTTTTGCGATATCTGCCGGGCCTGGCCCTGGCCCTATGGATTTTTATGGCCTTTGGGCCAACCATTACCGCCACAACCTCTGCCGCCGAGTGGTATACCATCAACAATATTTTGGCCCGCTACGGTATGGGGTTTATTGGGGCGTTGGTGGCGGCCTACGGATTGCGCCGCCAGGCCCAGCAGCTTATTGCCCCGCTGGAGATGCCCCATATCTGGCAAACGTTGCGGGTAGTGGGGCTGGCGCTGTTTGCTTACGGATTTTTGGGCGGGCTGGTAGTTCCCCAGGCTAACTTCTTTCCGGCCAACTGGCTGAATGACGTAATCATCGAAGAGATAACCTTGATTCCGGTGCAGGTCTATCGCAGCCTGCTGGGGCTGGTCTTGATCATTGCCACCCTGCGAACGCTGGAAGTGTTTCGCTTAGAGCTGGACCGTCAATTAAGCAACATGGAAGAAGCCCAGATGCTAACCGTCGAGCGGGAACGAATTGGCCGAGAATTGCACGACGGCACCCTGCAAACCATATACGCCGCCGGTCTTCTGTTGAAGGCATCGGAAAAAGAGCTGGCGGTCCAGGCCTGCCCCGCAAATAGTCTCAATCGAATTCAGCAAACTATCGGTATGCTCGATGACGCCGTGGCCGATATTCGGGCCTATATTGGCGCTCTGCGCCGGTCAGATACCTCCGATAGCAGCAGCCTGGCAGCCGGGCTGCAAGAGCTGGCCTCGGCGCGCCATTTGCGCTCGCTGGTTGAAATTGAGCTGAAGCTTGACCTGCCGGAACATCGCCCCATGAGTTCGGCCCGGGTGGGTCATCTGCTGGCTATTGCCAACGAGGCCCTGAGCAATGTTGCCCGACATGCCCAGGCCACCCAGGTGTGGATGTCGGCCAATTCAACCGATGGGCAACTCAGGTTGCAAATAAGGGATAATGGCCGGGGCTTGCCTTCCGACTACATTAGCGGTTACGGTTTAAGAAATATGCGCGACCGGGCCAGAATGTTGGGCGGAGAGATGACGCTGGACACCGAAGTGGGCCAGGGCACAATTGTAACCGTTCAAATCCCCTGGAAGGAAGATGATGAAAAAATTGCGGCTGTTGCTGGTAGATGATCATAAAGTAGTTCGGTTGGGGTTACGCACCTTGCTGGAGAGCGAACCCGATTTAGAAGTTATCGCCGAGGCGACATCTGCCGCCGAAGCGGTGCAAATGGCCGGACAGTTGCGCCCCGATATTGTTTTGATGGATATTCGCCTGCCCGGCCAAAACGGCATTGCCGCCTGCCGCCAAATTCGGCAAAAGTGGCCGGAAATTCAGGTGCTGATGCTGACTTCTTTTGCCGACGAAGAGCTGGTCATGGAAGCCATTGAAGCCGGGGCGGCCGGCTACGTCTTAAAGCAGTTAGATACCGACGAGCTGCTGCGGGCCGTGCGGATGGTGGGCCAGGGCGACGCCGTGCTGGACCCGGCCGTAACCCGGCAGGTGTTGGCCGGGGTGCGCCAGGCCAGGCAAGACAGCCAGGCGGCGGCCTTCAAAGACCTTTCGGAGCGTGAGTTGGAAGTGTTGGCCCTGGTAGCCGAAGGCAAAACCAATAACGAAATTGCCGATGTACTGATTTTAAGCGAAAAGACCGTACGCAACCATGTCAGCGTAATTTTAAGCAAACTGGGTATGACCAACCGGATTGAGGCGGCCACCTTTGCCGTGCGCCACAATATCGAGCGGTATGTTTCAAACCCACGGGAGTAAATAAAAAAGGGCGACGCATCAGCATCGCCCTTTTAAGATAGAGGTTGAAGAACTGTTATTTAGCGGGTACGGTTACGGGGGTGTCGAATGTGGCCGCCGGTTCATTTTGCCAGGGAGTGCCCAGCCAGCGGAGCAAGACGAAATCGAGACCGATGTATCCAGATACTTTCCAGGCCAGGATGAGGCCAATCGAGATGGCAAGGAGCATTGGGTTGGTGCTGGCAGCGCCGGCCATCATAAAATTCCAGTTCATAAAGGCGCCAAAGAAGGCGGCGATACCGGTAAAGGCGCCCACAATCAGGGCCACGCCTATCAACACTTCGCCATAAGCTACCAGCGGGGCAAACCAGGTGTAGGCTTCGGCATCCAGTAACATCTGGATAAAGCTGCGATACCAGTCAAAGGCAATGGCCGGGCGACCAGCTTCGGGAATAATCACGGCTTTTTCCCAAAAACCTTTCAGGGCCATTCCGCCATCTACCCAGCCGGAGTCGAAAATTTTATGCTCACCGGCCTGAATCCACTGCCAGCCCAGCCAAACCCGCAAGACCAGCCACAGCCAGCCGGCGCGGGTATCACTGATTAACCACTTTACCCAATTGGGTTCTTCTACGACGTTTCCTTTTTTTGTAACGATATTGGCAGACATTTTGTCCTCTCCTTGATTATTAAGTAGTCTGTTTGATTTACAGATTGTTTAGAATTGTTAGTAGTATAATCCGCAACAACCGCGCGTTACAGGGGCATGTGCCCTATTTCGCCTGGGACATGTGTCCATATGCGGATTGGGCGCAACAAAACAGGTGTGTTATACTGAGCTTACCTTAACCTGAACTGTTTTTGTGATTATTAGAAAACTTTTAGAGCGCAAATTCACCACCCCAAGGGAGTTCGACAGCCCCTAACGCCTTTGGCGGCAACGCGAATGAAAATTTAACCCACCCCCACCCGTCGCTAACGCGACTCCCTCCCCCTGCCAGGGGGAGGGTTGGGGAGGGGGTCTATTTTCAGAGGAGGGAAACCCATGAGCACAGAGATGAGTCGCGAACAGATTTTTGAAGAAATCAGAACCGCCCGCGAAAAGCGCAAATCGCCCAATTTGAGCAAAAAAACGCTGCGCGGTATTGATTTACACGGAGAAAATTTATTGGGAGTCAACCTGCAAGGCGCAGTGCTGGAGTCTTGCAATCTGCAAGGCGTCAATTTGCAGGGGGCTAATTTGCAGGGGGCCAAACTGCAAGAGGTTGATTTGAAAGGGGCCGAGTTGCAGGGCAGCGACCTGCGCGGCGCTGATTTGCACGGCGGCAATCTGCAAGGCGCAAACTTGTTGAGCAGCAATTTGCAAAAGGCCAATTTGCAGGGAGTCAACCTGCAAGAAACCAACCTTGAGGGCGCTGATTTTCAAAAAGCGGTGTTGAAAGACCTTTATTTGCAGCGGGCCAATCTGCGGCGAGCCAATTTTGAAGGCCAGGATTTGCGCCATGTAGACCTGTCAACCTCGCTGCTGCAAGGGGTAAATTTTAACAGCGTCAATCTGTCGGGGGTCAACATGGCCGGCTTTGACCTGACCGGCGCTACCATGCAGGGGGCCAATCTGGAAAAGGCTAACCTGCAAGGGGCCAACCTGCAAGGCGTCGATTTGACCAAAGCCAGCGCCTTGTTGAGCAGCTATCCCACCAAGCTGGCCGGGGCTGATTTAAGCGGGGCCAATTTGCAGGAGGCCAAACTCAAAGAGGCCGACTTGCAGCAGGCCAAACTGGTTGGGGCCAAACTGGGCCGGGCTAATTTGCAGGGGGCCAATCTGCACCGGGTTGACCTGCAAGGCGTCGATTTGCTGGAAGCTAACCTGCACGGGGCTGATTTAAGCGAGGCGACGCTGCAAAAGGCCGATTTGCACCAGGCCAACCTGCAAGAGGCCAATCTGAAAAAGGCCAGCCTGCCGGGCGCTAACTTGCAGCAGGCGCTTTTGCCGTGGGCCAATTTACAGGGGGCCAGCCTGCAAGACGCCAACCTGCTTGGGGCCGACCTGCGCGAGGCCGATTTGAGCGGCGCTAATCTGCAAGCTGCCAATTTGCAGGGGGCCGACCTGCAAGGCGCGCAACTTGAAAACGCCAGCCTGCAAGAAGCCGACCTGCGCGGCGTCTGCCTGAAAGAGGCTACCTGCAATGAGCAGACTCAGTGGCCCCTCGGCTTTGCCGCCGGGCTGGTACGGGGCATTAAGGTTGGTTAATTGAACTCAATTTGCATCGGGCCGGTCGCGCAGAATCAGCGGCAGGTAGGTGCGCCGGTCGAGCGCGGGCATGACCAGCAAATCGTTTGAGACGTTGCCGGCCCCGTCGATGAGTTTGAGCCGGTAGCGGGGGTAGCCGTAGTCCGGCTGGCTGGTGTAGGCCGCCGGATACTCGACCACCACCACCCGGTCCAGCCAGACATCAACAATATCCAGAAACGTGAGGCGCAGCACTACCGGCGCGGCGCTTTTGTAATCAAAATCCACGCTGAATTCCTGGTAAACGCCGCTGCTGCTCACATCCGTGGCGAACAGGCGGCGCAGCCCCATTAGCGTGCCGCTTTGATGGTTGATGGCTTCCAGCCGGGCCACCTCGCTGGCTATGCTATTATTTCCCACCTTGATTCTAAAATAGGCGCGATACTGTTTAGGCGCGGGCAGCGTAATCTCGGTGCTGCTCCAGCTTCCCGCCGGGTCGGCGGCCACGGTTGCCTGCATGGCATGGCCATTCAGCGCGCCCGCATCGGCAACAACCTGGCCGATTTGCCGGTCGGCCAAACTTTCCCCTTCCCACAGCCAATCGACCCAGCCCATTGCCAGTTGCGACGCCCCGGCGGTGGCGTCCGAGCCGGTCAGCGTCAGCGAAATCACCGGCGAGTCGGTGATGATGGCGGTGGGCGTCAGCGTGGCGGCGGTGGTCAGCAGCCCGGTCGGAGCGACCCGGTCCAGCCCAATGATAACCGGCGGCGACACGCCCCGCTTGCCCGTGGCGTCAAACGCCTCGGCGGTTAGCGCCAGCGTGCCGGCCAGCAGCGCCTGCTCCCCCCAGGCCGACACGTCAACCACGTAGCCGGCCGGGTTGGCCGGGCCATTCTCGCTGACCAACAAATTGGTCTCCGAGGGCGTCGAAAGATAAACGTTGGTCTGGCTGATGCTGCCGCTGTCGTCGCTGGTGTTGACCAGCAGCCGTAACCTGTTGCCGGTAACATAATGGTTTGACCAGGGCGTTACCAGCGGCACGTTGGGCGCGGTTGTATCGCTGCCGCTGCCGGCCCGCTCCAGGGTAACGTTGCTGTAGTAGTGGCGCAAAATGGCCTGGTACGACCAGTTGTGCTGCGCGGCCCAGCGCTGCGCTCCCCACTGCCCCATGCCGTAGCCGTGCCCGTTCAGCGTTTTGCCAAAAGAAACCGGGTCATCCACCGCCAGCAGGTAATTGACGTTGGGATTGGTTTTGGTGGGGCTGCTGTTTTCCGCGCTGAACATGGCCGTAATCATCTGCCCGTTGTAGGCCAGATACTCGCCGGCGGTGGCGTCAACCGCCTGGTTGGTCGAGGCAAACGTGTTGTCGCACATATATTGATGGTTGATCCAGTCGGTCACGTGGTACGCGCCGCCGGGATTTTGCAGGTATTTGTCCCAGCCGTAGGTGCGGGCCGCCACGGCCTGCGCCTTGAGCGTTTCCGCCGGCCACGATGGGAACACCTCATACGGGACAACCCGCTTGACATACTCCTCAAAGGGGATGGTATCAATCTGGCCGACGGGGACGTTGCGGCAGGTGTTGCTGGCGTGGTGAATCACCCGGATGGTGGCCGGCGGCGTCAGTTGCGCCAGCGCGCTGATGGCCGGCTCTGAAGCCAACGGCGGCGCAACTGCGAAGGTCTGCGCCAGCAGTTGGTCGGCGGGAACTTGCGCCACCTGCCCGTTTCTGATGACGCTCAGGCGGCGGCCATCGCCGCTCCACACCGGCGAGCGGTCGGCTACGTTGTTTTGGCTGAGTTGGGTGGCCGAATTGCCGGCCAAATCGACGCGCCACAGCTCGCCCGCGCTGTCGATTTGGCTGCCCAATGGCGCGCGGATGAGCGCCAGCGCCTGCCCGTCGGGCCGCCAGGCCAAGTCGCTGAAAATTTCGCCTTCGGCCTGCAAAACAGGTCGGGCCGGCTCGCTGCCCTGACCAACCCACACGGCGGCGGTAAAAAATTCATTCACCAGAATGGCCCGCCTGCGGCCATCCGGCGAAGGGTAAATCCGGCCCGGCGGGTCGCCCGCCACAGGCGCGGAAACTGCGGCCAGCGCAGCCGGGTCGACCGGCTGGAGCGCGCCGCTTTGCATGTCGATGCCCCACCATTCCATCTGATTTTGGGCATTGGGGCGCTGAAAAATTACCAACTGACTATCGGGGCTGCGCTGCGGGTCAACTCCCTGGGCGAGCTGCTGCGAAACGGTTCCGGCGGAGTCCAGTCGCCACAATAGCTCAAGCTGCTGCCTCGAGCCGTCCGGCAGAGTCACCACCGGCCCAGGCGTCGCGCCCAGCAAAAACGTTCCATCTGGCGACCAGGCCAGCAGGCGCAAATCCGCCGGAGGCGTCTGCGCCTTCATGGGCTGCGCCGGCAACAGGAAAACTGCCAGGCTGATGAGGAGGCAGGTTATGAAATTTGTATAGCCAAAGGGGTTGCGCTTCATACCACGTTCCACGCGCTACGCACTACATATCAAGCATAGCACGGCAACGGGTGGCATGAAATAGGCCATTGGGTGGGTGCGGGGGCGCAGAGGGGCGATTTATTACCAATCACTAATTACCGATTACTGCGGTTACACTTCGGGCGGGGTTTCGATGGCTTCTTTAATTTGGGGGAGCATCTGGCGGGTGGTGGCTTCGCCAATTTCCAGCAATTCATGGACGTGTTCAAAATCAAGGTTGTGCTTGGCCGAGACATCATGGTGGAGCAGCACGTCGATGAGGGGGAGTTGCTTTTTGACCACTTCGGCTTCCATGGCGCTGAACATGTTGGAGATAATCTGCAAAATGCTGGGCATGCGGTCGCGGCGGCCGCTGTATGATTTGTGCAGCGGTTGAATGACGCTGGAGGCGATGACAATATCGGCCCCTTTATCGCGCAATACGCTGGCCGGCAGGGGGTTTACGATGCCGCCATCCACAAAAAAACGACTCTGGTAAAACCAGGGGTCGGCCAAAACCGGCACACTCAGGCTGGCGCGAATGGCATCGGCCAGCGGGCCAGACTCAAACACAATTTCAAAACCGGTGTAAATGTCGGCGGCAATCATGTACATTGGAATTTTTAAATCTTCAAACCATTTGGCATCCACCGAGCGTTCAATCACTTTATCGCGGGCTTTGCGGCCTTTGGCAATGCCGGTAATGGGCGGAATATTGATATCCCAGTTAGAAAATTTGGTGACGGTTTTGATTTCTTCGGTAAATTGTTCGTATCGTTCCAGCGGCCAGCCCAGGGCGAAAAAAGCGCCAAACCAGGCCCCGGCGCTGGTGCCGGCAATGATATCGATGGGGATATTTTCTTCGAGCAGAACTTTTAAGACCCCCAGATGAGCCAACCCCCGCGAACCGCCGCTGGAGAGCGCCAACCCCACAATCCGGTTGGTCAGGCGGCGGGCGGTGCGCCACAGGTCATCTTTAGAGCCGGTAATTTGCCAGACCTCCTGTTTGTCCGGGGGCAGCCAGTCGGGCGGCTGGCCGATGATGACCACCGTATCGGCCAGGTCAACGGCTTTTCTGGCCAGCGGGTCGGGCATGTTGGGCAGGTGCATGATAATGTGCTTGTACACATCAAGCTGGTAGCTCAGGGTGCGGGCCAGATAGGTTTCGTCCAGGTTGTCGTTATCTAAAACCATCACCTCGTCGCCGCTAAAGGTGGGTTCTATGGCCACGTTGGCGTTGGGCAGCGGCAGCAGCCCCACCGGGCTTTTCAGGTGCGAGTGCAGCGCCTGGGCCAGCCCGACCCCCAGGTTGGCCGCCTGTAGTTCATCATCAGAGGTAATTAAGGCGGTAATTCTGCGCCGTACCAGCCGGCCTTTGCGTTGGGTAGTGGTGACCAGCCGCTTGCTCAACTCGCGGGTCATGGCCATGCCAACCTGGGGCCGGGTGGTCATTAATTCTTCAAAATCCTCTTTGTACAAGGCCCACAGTTCGACATCAATGACTACTTTCAGGCTGGCGGTGCGCGGCTGCCCCAGCAACAGAGAAATTTCGCCGACAAAGTTGCCGGGGCCAACATAAGCTACGGTCTCGCGGTCGTCTTTGCGTACCACCGCCACCTGGCCCGACTCAATCAAATACATGGCGTCGCCGGGGTCGCCCTCTTTAAATAGATAGGCGCCTTTGGGGCAGCTTACTTTGTGCAACCGGTTGGCAATGAATTTGAGGTCGTCGCTATCGAGGTTATCAAACAGAGAAATGCTGCGTAAAATATAAAGTGGTGCGGCCAATTAATTTCTCCCAAGATGTTTACCCTTTCAAATTATAGACCTATCAAGAGCAGAGGTCAATGTGACTTTAGTCGCCAGCCATGGCCTGAGATATGGCCTTGAGCGACTCATCATACCGGAAAGCGGTGTTGCGATGGCCGCCGTCAAATTCTTCGTAGCGGTGGTTGACCCCCAACTGCGCCAGCCGCCGGCTAAAAATGCGCGCGCCGTAATGCAGCGCGTACTCATCGCGGTTGCCGCAATCAAGATAGACCAGTTTCATCTGGCGCAGCGCTTCGGCATACGGCTCATGTTCCAGCATGGTAATGGGGTCGAGCGCCAGCCAGCGCTGCCACACCTTGGGCCTGAGTTGGCCGGTGTAAAATTCAAAGGGCAGGTCAAAGCCGCAGGGCGAGTTGGGGTTGGGCGAGTAGCAGGCCGACATGGCCGCGATGTGAATAATATCAAAAAAGCCGGATGGTTTGGGGTGCATTTTTGGTTGAAAATTAGCCAAAAAATCGCGCAGCGACTCATAAGAGTTGATGTTGTTGCCGGCGGCGGCGTTGAGAAACCTGGCAAAATCGGGTTTGTAGCAGTAGTCAAAATAGATATCGCCGCTGTGGCAGGCCACCGCGCCAAACAGGTTAGGGTGACGCATTGCCTGCACCAGCGCCCCGTAGCCGCCGGACGATTTGCCGGCGATGGCCCGGTACTCTGGCCTGGCGCGGGTGCGGTAAGTGCGGTCAATGTAGGGAATAACTTCGTCAATCAGGTGGTCCTCGTACTGCCCGGTGGCGCTGGAGTTGAGATACTGGCTGCCGCCGTAGCGGGTAAAGCCATCGGGCATCACCGCAATCAGCGGCTGAATCTGTCCGGCGGCAATCAGCCGGTCCAGCCGCTCCTGAATTGGCTCATCAAAGGCCGAGTCATTCACCATAAACGCGCCGCGCCCGGTAAAGCCGGCCAACAGATAAACGCAGGGGTAGCGTTGCTCGCTGTCTTGGTAGCCGGGCGGCAGGTAAACCGGCACGCGCCGGCTGGCCGGGTCGCCCAGCGGGTTGTCGCGCAGCGCCCGGCTGTTGATGGTTTCAATAATTATTTGGCTGGCAGATGTCACTCTATTTCTCCTGACGATTATCTTGGGCAAATTATGAGCGGGGTGCGAGGTCTTGTCAAGTTTGGAAAAAATAGCCCAATGTTTAGCTTTGTGGTAAGATTATCGCTCTTAGCTCTGGACGCGTGATGGAGTACGGGTTGAATACCTGGGTAATTATTCCAACCTACAATGAGAAAGATAATATCGCGAATTTGGTTCGCCAAATTCTGGCGCTGCCGCTTGAGATTAACGTTATCATTGTTGATGACAACTCGCCCGATGGTACGGGCCAAATTGCCGATATCCTGGCCAACCAAAACTCTCGCGTTAGCGTCATTCACCGCCCCGGCAAACTGGGGTTGGGTACAGCCTACCTGGCCGGCTTTAGAAAGGGGTTGGAAGAAGGCGCAGAGCGACTCATCACCATGGACGCCGATTTTTCTCACGACCCGGCCTACATTCCAAATTTGGTAGCCCTGGCCGAGCATTATCATATTACCATCGGTTCTCGCTATGTGCCGCAGGGCGGCATTAGAAATTGGGAGTGGCAACGGCGCTGGTTAAGCTGGATTGCCAACACTTTTGCCCGTACGGCCCTAAATTTAAAGGCCCGCGATTGCACCGCCGGTTTCCGTTGTTACCACCGGGAAGTGCTGCTGAATATAGAACTGGACCGCATTTTTTCCAATGGCTACTCTTTTCTGGTAGAAATGATATTTAAGTGCCAGCGCCGGGGCTTTACCATTGGCGAAATCCCCATTGTTTTTACCAATCGTGTTCAGGGTAAATCAAAAATATCACAACTGGAAATTTACAAGGCCATGTATACGGTATTGCGACTTGCAGTTAGCCGGTTAATGTTGGGCCAACGGGCTAAAAATTCGGCGTTGTCTACCGCCTCGCACGAGCAGACCTCGTAAATTTTGCTGATATGACTTTAGGGAAAATCATCAGGTACTTTGCGGCACGCTTTTACCTGACTTTTGCCCCTTTATTTTTTCCTCACCGTTGCGCTATGCTGAACATAAATTATGTCTGCCGGTGATATGTCCCCAACAAATCACGCACCTGCCGCAACAACTCCCAACATTTTGCTTGTTCTGTCCGTATTTTTTTCCAGCCGCCTGATGATGCTGCTGGCTTTTCCGCTGGAAAATCTTATTGTTTACGGCGATTTTCAATACTACTTTAAATTCGCCGGGTTGAGCGCGGCAGGAGGCTGCGCTCTGTTTACCGGCAGCCGGCAAGGCTGCTACCCGTTTATTGATTACTGGTCGGAATTTCCGCCAATTTTCCCCTTTCTCAATCTGGGGGTGTACTATCTGGCGCAGCAGCAGTTCAAGAATTATGTTTTTATGCTCAGTTTTGTACTGCTGCTGGCAGAATGTGGCAATCTATACCTGCTGTACCGGCTGGCCTTAGCCCTGTATGGCCGGGCGCGGGCCATAAATACCGCCTGGATTTATGCCGCTCTCTTTGTGCCTGTTTTTTTCTGGCTGGGCAACTTTGATGCGCTGACAACCCTGTTTATTTTATCAGGACTCTATGGCCTGGTTAAATCTAAAAACAAGCTGCTGGCGCTGGCCCTGGGGCTGGGGGCGATGACCAAATTTGTGCCGCTTCTGCTGGTGGCTACTATCTGGCGCAAGCGCGGCGGCCGGGCGGCGCTGATTTACGGCGCGGCTGCGGCGGCGATTAGCCTGCTGATTTTGACTCCATTTTTGCTGACGAATTTTGAGATGACCCTGGCCTCGCTGCGGGCGCAGGCCGGCAAGTCATCATACCAAACCGTGTGGGCGCTGCTAGACGGCAACGACACCACCGGCAACTTTGGCCCCGTAATTGACCATTTTGACCCGGCCAAAGCCGCCGAACCGGTCAACAACCCGGCCCGCATCCCCACCTGGCTCAGCCTGATTCCCTTTGGGCTGCTGGGGTTATTTATTTTTACTCGACCTGTCCGGTTGGCGGATGCCGGTTTAGATGCGGTTGTTTTTACCGCGCTAACCTTTGTTATATTTTTTTTGTGGACTCAGGGGTGGAGTCCCCAATGGCAAACCTTTTTGATTCCCTTGCTGCTGCTATCGCTGCCGGAAAAACGGGCGGTGATGTTTATTATTGTGCTGGGTTTTATCAATTTTTTAGAGTGGCCGGTCATACTCTCTCGCGGCCTGAATGAGTTGCTGCCAATAACAATTATCGCCCGCACCCTGATTTTTGCGCTGCTGGCGGTGGAGTTGTACCAACAATTGACAGCCCGTAGCGTGAAAAGTGATAAGTGAGGGGTTAAATTCAATCTCTCACGCTTCACGCATTACGTGTGAGCAAAGTTTTTGGGTCTGCCCAAACCACCAAACGAATTGAACAATGACTTACAAAGCGCCCTTTTTTACCAAACTCACCACCCACAAGCTACTCAGCGCCATTGTGTTTGTGGCCATTTTTACCATGGCCGTACGCGTCCCGGCAGACCCCGATACCTGGTGGCATCTGCGCTCCGGCCAATATATTTTGGAAAATCTGACCATCCCCACCACCGACCCTTTCTCGCACACTCGCGGCGACATGCTGTGGATTGACCACGGCTGGCTGGCCCAAATTTTTTGGTATGGCTTGTATGCCCTGGGCGGCTGGGCCGCTGTGGCGCTGGCGCTGGCCGCGCTGGTCACGCTGGCCTTCTGGTTTGTGTGGCAGCAAATTGACGCCAACCTGTTTGTGGCGGCGGCGGCCATGATTCTGGGGGCAATTGTCTCGTCGGTGGTCTGGGCGGCCCGGCCCCAGATGGTTTCGTTTGTGTTAACGGCGGTGGTGGCCTATCTGCTGCATCGCTACAAGCGCCAAAAGGGGGATTTATTACCCTGGCTGCCGCTGGTGATGCTGCTATGGGTCAACGTGCACGGCGGCTTTGCTATCGGCTTTATGCTGATGATGGCCTACCTGGCCGGTGAGGCCGCCAACAACCTGACCCGCCACCACGAAGACCCGGCGGCAAGCTGGACGCGCCTTAAACACCTGCTGCTGGCTGTCATTGTCAGTTTGGCGGTGGTGGTCATCAACCCGCACACCTGGCGTATGTGGCTGTATCCGTTTCAAACGGTAGGGATTGGCGCGTTGCGCGAGTTTATTCAAGAGTGGCAAAGCCCCAATTTCCATTTAATTTGGGTGCAGCCCTTTATCTTGATGCTGCTGCTGGTTATAGCCGCCCTGGCCCGCACCACCCGCCGCGCCGATTGGACCGACCTGGCATTGGTGGCTATGTGGACCATCTGGGCGCTGTTTGCCGCCCGCAACATCGCCATTTTTGGAGTGGTGGTGACGCCCATTCTGGCCCGCTACGCCGATTTGGCCTGGACTGAACAGTGGCATCGCTGGGGGTTTCAGCGGGTACCGTTTAGCCAGCCGTTGGCCGCCAGCCGCCGGCGGTCGGGCGTCATTCTAAACTGGGGACTGTTAGCCTTAATCGTAGTGGCTGCGCTCATCAAAATTGCCCTGCCGCTAACGCCGGGGGCCAACCTCAAAGCCGAGCAGGATAGCCTGCCCTACGAGGCCGTAAACTTTTTGCAGGACACCCAACCGGCCGGCCCTCTGTTTAACAGCTACAACTGGGGCGGCTATCTTATCTTCAGGCTGTGGCCCGATTACCCGGTTTATATTGATGGCCGCACCGATTTGTACGATGACGCCTTCATCCGCCGCTACCTGGAGGTGATGGTGGCCGATGAGGGTTGGCAACAAACATTGGACGAGGACGGTATCAACCTGATTTTTATTGAGGCCAACAGCACCCTGGCCAAATTTTTGCCATTGGAGGCCGGCTGGCAAGAGCTTTATCGTGATGAGATGGCCGTGATTTATAGTCGAAAAAGAAAATGAACGGAATACTGTTACAGCGTCTGGAAAAAAGGATTAGCGTTTGGCCTGCGGCCTGGGCCAAAGTTTGCGCTTACAAAATTGCCTGGATCTCGTTTGGCTTTGCGCTGATGCTGATGCTTTTTGAGCAGTGGTCCTTCAGGATTGATTTTTTTCAGTTCCTCGTTTTCGTCTTTACCGAAGTTGAACACGCCGGCGAAACATTTTTGCGGGTTGGCATTCAGGCGCTGCTGGTATTTCTGGTAATATCCGGCTTTGTCTTGGCGGCGCTGGTCTCCAGGCCAACTTTCAAAGCGGTTTATATGGCGGCGTTTGCCTATATTATTTTTTTGGAGTACGGATATCAAAACGCCACCGGCAACTACCTGTCGCTTCAGGATATCTATACCGCCTCGGCCAGTGCGCAACATTGGGATGAGGCCATTATCACCTATATTAATTGGCTGGCGGTGATACCGGTTGCGTGTTTTGGATTGCTTTTGTGGCTGTTCAGAACGCGGGGGGGGCATGGGCTAAGGTTGTTTGTGGCGGTTGTGGCCGGCGCGGTGGGGTTGAATCTGGCGGCGGTGTACTACGCCAACCTGGACTCAAGTGAGCAGCTATTGAAAATTTATTCCCGCGGCCCCTCTGTGTCGCTGCCTTCATTCTTTCGGGTAATTTCTCATCTGGGGCTAGAGCAGCTAACCCTGGCTCAATTTTCCCGGCAAAGGTTGTCGTTTCAGGCCGACACGCAGCCCAATAACAACGTGGTTTTTATCCTTGATGAGTCGGTGCGTTACGACCACCTGAGCCTGAACGGCTACGGGCGTCCTACCACCCCTTTTTTGGAGCAGTTGCAAACGCAGGGGGTTTTGTATAATTGGGGGCTGGCGGTTTCCGGGGCCACCTGTTCTTTGCATTCGGGGGCCATGTTGTTTACCGGTTTTAACAACTTGCCCGACGAAACCTACGCCTTGCGCCAGTGGCCCTCAATTTTTCAGTATGCCAAAGCCATGAACTACACCGTCCATTATTTTGATGGCGAGGCAAATGAGCTGCGTTTTCCGTTTGGCGCGGATGATTTGGCCTATCTGGACAACGTGGTTTTTCAAGACGATTTGGGGATTGATTATGATACCGACCTGCGCCTGGCCGACCAGGTGGCGACGATTTTGAGCGAGTCGACCGGCAACTTTGTGGTTATTCTGAAACGGGGCGCCCACTTTCCGTATAGCGCCACCTTTCCCAATGAGCAGGCCAGGTGGAGGCCAATTCTGGGGCCGCAGGTCATCATCTCGGATGACACGGAGCGAGTTGTCAACTCGTACGATAATGCCGTTTACCACAATATCAATAACTTTTTCCAGCGGCTGCTGGTCAAGCCCGAAGTTTTGGCCTCGACCGTCATTGTCTATACATCGGACCACGCCCAAAATTTGGGAGAAGCGAAAGAGCAGTTGATTCATTGCGGCAAAACCCGGTTCGAGGCTTCTGTGCCGCTGCTGCTGATTTCCGGCCAGCCTGTGGCGGTCGATACCACCTTCAAGGCCGCCCACCGCAATATTTTTGCCGCGCTGCTGGATTTTATGAACGTTCCTGAGTCCGGGCGAGCGCATCCTTACAGCCTGTCGCTGCTCAAGGCAACGGCTGCTGACTCTGTTCCGCGCCGCTATTTCTATGGCTCTGTTTTTGGTTTGGGCGAACATGGGTGGGTAGAGTTTGATTGATTGGGGCCGGTTTTAATCAGGGCTGCGGCCCAAAGCCCATCTCTTGCGGCGTGATAAGCCCGGACAGATTGTAATAGACTCGATACGGGCCAATATCTTTGATTTGGTAGGCGATGCCTCGCTCTTTGAAGGTAGTTTGCAGGTAATTTTCCAGGTTAGGCTCTCGATGGGTGACGTAGACCCGATGTTGGCCGCCGGCCACGGCGGCGCCATAGGGCGCGTACCGGTCGTCTAACGGCAACCAGGCCAAATCGGCGCGATAGGGCAGGTAGGCCGCCAGAATCACCCGCTCGTCTGAGAGGAAGGCGATTTTGTAACTAATCCAGTGGTGGCTGTAACCGAGACCGCCCTGGGCGGCCACAAAATCAATCAACGCCTGGTCGTGCTCATTGCCAAACCAAAAGACCGGGTTCATCTGGGCGGTAAGGCCGGGGGGCACGCGCTGCGCGGCTTTAAGATGCGCGGCCAGGTTAAAGGCCAGAATCGCGGTTAGCAGGGCGATGGCCGCCGGGCGTCGCCAGCCATAGAGGCGCTCCAGCAGCAGGCCGGCGGCCATAAACAACACCGGGTACAGCGGCAAAATGTAACGGCCCGTAGCATCCAGGCTAAAGCGAGTGCCAAAGTAAAGCGCCAGCCAGACCAGCACCTGCAACCCCAGCATCACCCAGCCGACCGGCTCAACCGGCGGGCGATGGTCATCGTTGCGGCGCAAATAGGGGATAGCGTACAGCAGAGCCGCCAGATAAAAGAGCAAAATCGGCCCGGCCAGCCACGGCCAGAGAATGTCGGGCCTCCACGGCTCGCGGAAGCCAAAGAAGCCGGGCAGGGTGAGGGTCAAAAAGGCAAATATCCTGAAGATAAAGGGCGGGACATCGGGCGGTTGTTCCGGGTTGTAAACCACCAGCAGCCCCGATAACGCCTGCGTCCACCAGGGCAGGCTGAAGAGAAAAAAGGCGGCGGCAGAGAGCAGATAATTGGGCAGGCGTCGCCGCTGCCAGCGCCACAGAAACAGCAAAAAAACCGGCAGCATGTAGACCACCAGAATGCCAAATGTCCAAAAGGCTAGGCCGCAGACCGCGCCAAACAGCAG
The DNA here is from genome assembly GCA_964486935.1 of uncultured Caldilineaceae bacterium. Classification (GTDB taxonomy): domain Bacteria; phylum Chloroflexota; class Anaerolineae; order 4572-78; family J111; genus CAZAPG01. The sequence continues at coordinate 74,429 of CAZAPG010000016.1, forward strand.
CCAGCGCCCGCGCCGGTCGGCATCCTCAAATAGCAGCCGGTGGCCCAGATAAGAAATAACGCTGCCAAGGCCAATGACTACCGCATACAGCACCGCCGGCGTGGTCCAGGTAGTCATCAGCAGGGGCGGCAGGGCCATAAGCCACAGCGCGGCCGGCGGGCCAAAATTAGCGCCGGGCAGCAGGCGTCGCGCCAGCAGATAAGTAAAGAGCATTCCGGCCAGATATTCCAGGCTTTGCGCCAGCCGGGCCACGGCAATGGTGTCATCGAACAGGGCGTAAAACAGGGCGGTTAAATAAGAGTCGGCGCTGCCGCCGTAAGCCTCGCCGTAAAAAAAGAGGGGGCGCTCGCCGCGCAAAATGTGGCGAGACATGAGCAGAAAGATGGCCTCATCGGAGTCGAACGGCATGCGGCTGAGGGGGAGCAGATACAGGCGCAGGCCGATGGCCGCTACAAAAGGACTCGCCAGCAGCAAAATTGAACGCCACATCGGGCCGGGTCTAATGGACAGCATACAGCGATTATACTTGGGCCAATTTGTATCGACAAGCAGGCCGGCGTCATTGAGTCATCCTTAATCGGGCGTGTGCCTGTTTGTCATTCGCCTTTGGTCTTTCGCCCGTTTATTGAGATGCGCCTGCTCAAACAATCAGCCGCGTTGATGCGCTATGAATCTATCCGAAGAACGCCAAAAACTAATTGTCCTCATAGTTGTGGGGCTGCTCTACAGCGCGTCGCTGGCTTACTTTTTTCAGGGCCTGCCCAGGGCCAGGTTGACCAGCGACTTTTTTCCGCGCTGGCACGCCTCGAACAAATTGCTGACTACCGGCCGCAGCATTTATGATTGGGCCAACGCCGCCGAGGTGTCGGAAGTAACCGGCTGGCCTTATCTGAACCAGTTAGGCTACTACTACCCGGCCTACATGCTTATCTTCACCGCGCCGCTAGCCTTGCTGCCCTACCCCGCCGCCCATTTTGTGTGGGTAATGTTTGGCTTGTGGTGTTTGTGGCTGGGGATGGCTATTATTGCCCGACGCCTTGAGCCGGGGCTATCGGTGGGGCAACTGACGCTGCTGCTGGCGCTGTTCACCACGGCGGTGCCGGTGTTTCAGCATACCCTCTACGCCCAATTCAATTCGATTGCGGCGCTGTCGCTGGCGTTGATTTATGTGTCGCTCCGCCGGCGGCGGTACCTGCTGGCCGGCGTGTGGGCCGGGGGATTGCTGTTCAAGCCGCAGGCCACGCTGCTGCCGCTAATTTTCCTGCTGCTCTGGAGCGCGCTGCGGCGCGAGCGCCGGCGCTTTTGGCCGGGGCTGGCGCTGGTCAGCGTTGGATTGTGGGCCATCGCCGAGTTGCTGGAGCCAAATTGGGTGGTCAGCTTTTTGCAATCGTTGGAAAGTTACGTGCCTATAAACTCCGTAATTGATATTTTATTCTGGAATCCGTACCAATTTATCAGCCTGGCTCTGGCCGGGTTGGCCTTGTGGTTGATTTACCGGCATCGGGCTACCCCGCCGGAGCAGCCGGCCTTTGCCGGGCTGCTGGCCTTTACAATCTGCGTTAACGCGGTCATAATACCCATGTTTGGTATGCTGCATATTGTGCTCATGGGGCCGGCGCTGGTGATGGCGCTTAACAGCTACCAGGCCGCTTATCCGGCTTACGCCCGTTGGCTGTGGGGCGGAGTTATTAGCCTGTTTGTGGCCGGCTGGCTGGCCTTTATCTTGCCGCTGCTGCTCACCGAGTCAACCGGCCTGCAAATTACCGCCGCCGAATGGGTGTATCGCTTTACCCTGCCGCTGGCGCTGGGGGTGGTCAGCCTGCCCCTGATAATCGAGCTGCCTGTTTTAAGGGACTTTCGGGAAAGCCGGCAGGTACCTTAGCGCCAGCCCAACTGATGACCTTTGCCTCTTAAAATGGGCCGGCGCTTTAGTGTATGCTGAATGGGCGCGCTTTGGCGTGTGGCGGCCTTTGCCGGACGGATCATGATTTCACTTTTGTCATTCGTCATCTGTCATTCGTCATTCATCCCTTATTCTTCGCCCTTCGTCCGGCAAAGGCCCTGTCTATTGATAACTTGACTCCCGGAAAGCGATGGGTTGCATGAAACTTTCTGTGATTATCCCCGTTTACAATGAATCAGCTACCCTGCCCCAAATTATCGGGCGCGTGCGGGCTACCGGGCTGGCGCAGCAAATTATTGTGGTCGATGACGGCTCCGATGATGGTTCGCCCTCAATTTTGGCCCGGCTCAAAAATAGCGGCGACCCATCGCTCACCATTCTCTGCCACGAGCGCAACCGGGGCAAGGGCGCGGCCATCCGCACCGGCCTGGCCGCCGTAACCGGCGATTTGGTGCTGGTGCAAGATGCCGATTTGGAATACGACCCGGCCGATTATCCGGCGCTGCTGGCTCCTTTTGTTGACTCGTCAACGCAGGTGGTTTATGGCTCGCGCAATTTGCAGCGCAACCCCAAATCATCATTTGCCTTTTACTGGGGCGGGCGTTTGCTCAGTTGGGTGACAAACTGGCTCTACGGCGCTCACATCACCGATGAAGCCACCGGCTATAAAGTCATCAAAACCGAGCTGCTGCGCGGCCTGGGCCTGGAAACCGACGGTTTTGAGTTTTGCCCGGAGGTTACGGCCAAACTGTTGCAACAGGGCGTTGAGATTAAAGAAGTACCCATCTCATACTACCCGCGTAGTTGGGAGCAGGGCAAGAAAATTCAGTGGTACGATGGCCTGGTTGCCATCTGGACGCTGATCAAGTATCGTTACTTTTATCAGCACAAATCCAAAAAATTTTCCTCGCCGGCCAGGTACGCGCCTGGCAACCGACCCGCTCTAAAAAATGACGAATCAATGGGCTAACCAACCCGCCAAACGCATGGCCACAAATCGACCGCTTGTTTTGTGGATGATTCTGGCCGCGCTATTTTTGCTGCTGGTGGCGGTAGAATCTTACGCGCTCTACACTGTTTTTACCAGCAAATTCCCCGGCGCCAACGATTTTTTTGTGCGCTGGCTGGGAGGCCGGGAGTATCTGCTGCACGGCGCCAACCCCTTTGACCAGTCCGTGGCCGAGCAGGCCCAGCGGGCAATGTTTGGCCGGCTGGCCCAACCCGGCGATAAAGACGAAGCCTACTTTGCCTACCCGCTCTACACCTTCTATTTTTTTCTGCCGCTCAGCCTGCTGCCTTACGCCTGGGCGCAGGCCATCTGGATGACTTTGCTGCAATTTATGCTGCTGGGCGTCACCATTTTGTCTGTGCGGTTATCGGGCTGGCAGCCGCCGGGCTGGCTCTTTTGGCTGACGATTTTTTGGGGCATCTTTTTTTACAACGGAGCGCGAGCCATCATTTTGGGGCAATTTTCGCTGCTGGTGGGGCTGGCGTTGCTGCTGGCTTTATGGACGCTTGAGCAGCGCCGCGATGTTTGGGCCGGGGTGCTGCTGTCCATCACCACCATCAAACCGCAGATGGTCTTTTTGGTGGTGGCCTTTTTGCTGCTGTGGGCGCTGGTCCACCGGCGCTGGCGGGTGGTCATCAGCTTTGGCGCGAGCATACTCATTTTGGTCAGCACCAGTATGCTGCTGGTTCCCTCATGGCCGCTTGATTTTGTCAACAACGCCATTGCCTACAGCGATTACGTAGCCTTTGGCACCCCGCTGGAGAATCTGCTTCATTACCTGCTGCCCGGCACGCTGGCCGCGCCATTGACCGTGATATTATCTACCCTGTTTTTTGTGGCGTTACTGCCTGGCTGCTGGCTGGCGTTTAACGACGGTCAGTGGCGGATAGTCCGTGAAAAATCCAAAATCCCCTGGACTGCCTGGGGCAGGCAAAATCCAAAACTTGTACCGAGCGAAGTCGAAGTATCCAAAATCGAGGGCGCATTCACCTGGGCGGTGATGACCACTTTGATTGTGGGCAGCCTCATCACCTTTCGCTCGGCCACCACTAACCAGATTATTCTCTACCTGCCCCTGTTTTTCTTTTTCCATCGCCTGACGCGCGCGACCCGCCGGGCTAATTTGCTGATTATTCTCATTCAAGCGGGGCTAATTGCATTGATGTGGGGCGTATTTGCCGCTACGCTGGAGGGCAACTGGGAGCACGTGATGATGCACGGCCTGCTGCCGGCCTTGCTGCTGCTGCTTTACGCCCTCGATTGGCGCGCCCTGTGGCGCACCGCCCAGGGGGTTGGGCAAATCAAATCACCCCAATCGGAACCGGCCCGATGAAAAATAGCGTCCTGCCGTGGGTGGTCTCTGCGGCGTTTGTGCTGTGGATATTTTTTGTGCTGGCCAGCTTTTTTGCGGTGCAAAAACCGTTCACCGTCGAAAACTTTGCCGCCGTGAGCAATGTGCTGCTCGACCTGCTGGTGGCGGGCTGGCTGGCGCTGGTCGGCCTGGGGTTGGGCCTGTGGATTCTGCGCTGGCTCCCGGCGGACCTGTGGCTGATCGAGCGGATTGTTCTGGGCGCGGGCCTGGGATTGGGCTTTTTGGGCCTGCTGATATTTGGGCTGGGTTTGGCCGGGTTGTTTCAGCCGTTAACGGCTTATCTGATTACCCTGATTTTGAGCGTGGCCGCTTTTCCTCAATGGCGGCAATTGGGCCGGCAACTTCGCCATTGGCGACCCGCCAACCAGCCCGACAAATGGATTGCGTTCTACCTGTTGGCTACGGCTGGCCTGGCCTTCCTGGTCGCCCTTACCCCTCCCATTGATTGGGATGGCCTGTTTTACCACCTGACCGGCCCCAAGTTCTATCTTCAGGCGGGCGGCGTCATCGGCGGGGTAGACGTGCCCCATTTTAACTTTCCCTCGCTGATGGAGATGCTCTTTGCCTGGGCCATGCTGCTGCGCGGCGATATTGCGGCCAAACTGCTGCACGCTGTATTTGGATTGCTGCTGGCGGGGCTGGTCTACCTTGTTACCCGGCGGCTGTTGGGCCAAAAAGGGGCCTGGCCCGCCGCGCTCATTTTAGCCAGCATGCCGATGCTCGGTACCCTGGCCGGCTGGGCCTATAACGATCTGGCCCTGGCGTTTTATCAACTGGCGGCGGTGTACGCGATTATCAATTACCAGTTACCAGTTACCAATCACCAATATTCGCCACGCTTCGCGCTCGGTCGTCATTCGTTGTTGATTCTCAGCGGGGTCTTTGCCGGGCTGGCGATGGGTCTGAAATACACCGCTTTTGTGACGCCGCTGGTGGTCATCGGGTTTATTTTGTGGCGCGGAATTCGGAGCGCGACGACACGGGAGGAAGATGTCACGCATCAGGCATCACGTCCCACGTCCCACGCACTCCGCACCACGCTAACCCATTTGCTTCTCTTTTCTGTCGCGGCGCTCCTAACCGCTAGCCCGTGGTATCTCAAAAACTGGGCTTTCACCGGCAACCCGGTTTACCCGTTTTTGCACACCCTGTTCGACGGCCAGTTTTGGGACGGATTTCGGGCCGGGTGGTACGCCTCCGCCGGCACCGGCATTGGCTGGCGGCCCTCAACGCTGCTGGCTTTGCCCTGGCTGCTTACCCTGGGCGTCCGCGATGCCAACTATTGGGATGGCCGCACCGGCCCGCTGCTGCTGCTCTTTTTGCCGTTAATTTTGCTGTGCAGCTTACGTATTACGTATTACGCAACACGCAATACTTCTCGCTCATCACCCTCCCCCGCTTTCAACCTGCTACTAGTCTACGCTCTGGCCCACTTCCTCTTCTGGACCCTCGGCGTTATCTGGTCTCGCTCGCTGTGGCAATCTCGCTTGCTGCTGCCGGGGCTGGTGGGATTGGTTCCGCTGGCGGGCTGGGCGTGGGTCAACCTGCCCCGCTTTGACCTGCCCCGGTTTTCGGTGAGCCGGTTCGCCAACATTGCTGTGGGGCTGGCGCTGGCGCTGGGGCTGGTTGATACCGCCCTGTTGACCCTTAAAATCGACCCGTTGCCCTATCTGGTAGGGCTGGAGAGTCGCGATGAATACCTGACCCGGCGGCTGGGCGCGCACTACGCCGCCATGCAGCAAATCAACAGCGAGTTACCCGCCGGGGCCAAAGTTGTTTTTTTGTGGGAGCCGCGCAGCTACTATTGCCGGCGCGATTGCCGCCCCGACAGCATTCTTGACGAATTTCCGCATCTGGTTTATCAGTTTGGCTCCGCCGCAGCCATTGCCCATCAATGGCGGCAGGCCGGCGTGTCGCACGTGCTGATTCACCGCGCCGGGCTGGAATTTATGTTGAACGAGCAGCCAGAAACTATCGACCGGGCTGTGTTGAGTAAACTGGAGAATGAATATCTGGAGCCGGTGTTTGATGTGGCCGGCGCGTATCAGGTGTATGCGCTCGATGCCAACTGACGACCATTGAAGTAAACAACCATCTCTTGCAAAAGAATGAACTGCGCCGGAATAAGCAAAAAGATGAGCCGGTCAAAGGGCTGGCCCAGCGCAAAATAGAGCCAGGGCGTCAGTAAGCTGGCCGCGATAACAATTTGCAGCCAGCGGGTGGGGGCGTAGCGCAGCAGCACAAAGGCCGGAACCAGGGCAAAAGTAAGCGTGTACGAGCCGGTTTGGGGCAAGATAACCAGCCCCAGCAAAGTCGCCGCCGAAACCATCAGGCTGCGCCGGTACGGAGTGGCCTGCCGCCAGCCCAATGCCAGATAGCGTCCTGTCCAGATGATGAGGGCCAGGATTAAAGCAATGGCGACGGGCAGGGGCAAAAGCTCCGGCGGCCAGGTGGCAAAAGGGTTGTTGCCATAACTAAAAATGGCCCGAATCCAGGTGACAGGCCATAGCGGGCCAATCAACAGGGCCGGGATAAGAGTCAACACCACCCCCGCCGCCAGCAGAGTGGTTATGAATTGATGGCGGTGCGCCGAGCGGCGAGTCAATATAAAGGCCAGAAAAATAGCCAGCAGCGATAAATCGGGGCGAATGGTAGCGCCGGCCAGAGCCACGGCGGCCCAGCGAGGGCGTTTCTGCTGAAAGAGCCATACGGCCAAAATCATACAAAACAGAACAAAAAAAATAAGCTGGCCCAACACATACACGTTAACCGGGTAGCGGAATCCCAGCAGGGCCACAAGTGTCAGCGAAAATAGCATTATCGGACGAATATTCCAGTTGAGCGCCCGAAACCCCAGCAGCAACGTAACCATAAACAACGGAATTTGCAGCGAAATCCAAACCAGTACCGACCACGAGAAGGGCATCACGACAAATGGCAGCATAATAAAGGCAATGTGCGCCGGGTGGGGAAAGCCGTGCTGGTACTGATGCGGCGGAATAATTTTCTTGAAAACGCCTTGTTGAATGATGCGGGTAGTTTCGGGGCCGTAGGGGTTCTGGCCGGTGAGTATCGCTTGCCCGCCGGCCCAAATCCAAAACAGGTCAAAGGCGTTGCCGCGTGGCTCAACCAGCAGCCGGTACGAGGGAATCATCATCAACGCTACGGCAGCCGCAAACAAGCCTGCCAAAATTAGTGCTGTTTTCCAATGTTGCCGGGGGGGGTGGGTCAATGGGGTGTCCTTTGTTCAAAACTGCTCAATTATAGCATACCTTTGGTTAAAGTTGTATGGCCGGGCAATTTCAAAAAACATTAACCGTTGAATTGATGGCGCTGCTGGTCGTAGCCCTGGTTTTTAGGGTAGGGTTGACAGCCTGGTTTTTTGGTTTTAATCAAAGCGGCCAAACCTCCGACGACCGCGAATTTGAAGCCATCGGCTGGACTCTGGCCCAGGCCGGGCGTTACGCGGAATATCCCGATTCGCCGCCTACGGCGCGGCGCGCGCCGTTGCTGCCGCTGCTCCTGGCCGGAGTTTACAGCGTGGCGGGACATCAGCGGGCGGTGGCGCAGGCCGCGTTAATTTTCATCAGCGCGTTGACTGCTCCGCTGGCGGCGCTGCTGGGGCGAGAAATCGCTAACCGGCGCGCCGGGCTGCTGGCCGGATTGGCAACAGCAATTGACCCTTTTGCCTGGATTTTTGCCGGCATTTTTTACAGCGAGGCGTTGTTTACTTTTGTATTTGTTTTGAGCGTGCTCATGATTATTCGCGCCGTAAAATTGTCCAATAAAAGCAGTTTACTCTGGTTAGGCGTGGTTTTAGCCGGCTGCGCCCTGGCCCGTTCTAATGGGTTGGCGGCGGGGGTAGCCGGCGTGTTGCTGTTACCGTTGGCGGGCGCGGGTCGGCCTGCCGTTTGGCTGAAAAGAGCCGGAGCCGTGCTGGCAATATTTATATTGTGCCTGACCCCCTGGATAGGCCGTAATTTTTTGGTCTTCAATCGTTTTATTCCGGCCACCTCGCAAATGGGCGAGGTGTTGCTGGGCGTTTATAACGACACCTGCCTGCAATATCGCTGCAACGAGTGGGTGGCTGTTTATCTGCTGCCGGAATACACCGAATACCGGCTGGCCGAACTGGACGAGCTGACCCGCAACGATACGCAAACCCGGCTGGCGCTGGAGTCTATCCGGGCCAATCCGGTTGCCTGGGCCGGGCTGCTCCCCACCAAACTTATCCGCTTTTGGATGCACAACTCAATTTTGCCCAATACGCCCTACCGCGCCAACCCGCCCCAACTATTGGGGGTGTACCAACAGTACTATTATCAACTTTTGTTAATTTTGGGGCTGGCCGGCTTGTTTGCCCTGTACGTCACCGGGCGTCGGGCAGCCTTTATTATTTTGACCGGCTACCTGGCGGTGTTCTCGCTGGTAACGCTGCTGTTTTGGGGCGATGCCCGCTTCAGGATGCCGCTGCACCCGCTGCTGGCTGTAGCCGGGACCTACCTGCTCACCGCCCTGTACGACCGGATTCTTCGAAATCGCCGGGCGCGGCGGGTCAATGTAAAAATGACCGCCATGTTTTGAAAATCTCGCGCAGAAGCGTAAAGACGCGGAGATTTCTCTGATTTTTTCTCAGCGCCATAAATAATCGTCAACATCTTGTAAAATATCGAGCAACTCCCTATGTTCCGTTTAATCAAGCAAATTGATACGAGAATCATGCTGGTCGTCGTCTCGCTGCTGGCGGTGGGCTGGCTGCAATGGCCCCGGTTGGGCGACGAGTTAAGGGTGGATGAAGATTTTCGCAGCTTTTACTGGATGCATCGCTTTCAGGATGAACAGCTTTTCCCCAACGACGATTACCAGGGCTACCAAAATATTAACCTGCCCTGGGGCAATATTCCGGTGACGTTTTTTAGTTTGGGCTATGCGCTGCTCTTCTATCTGGCCAGTTTTGCAATGAGTCCAATATTATTTAGCAAAGTTTTACCTTTTGCCTTGATGCCCGTTACCGTTCTGTACCTGTTTGAGTTTGGCCGCTCTGCCCGTAATCGCCAAAGCGGGGTGGTATTGGCGCTGGGATTTTTGTTTGTCAACCTGGCGTCGTCATCGGCCATTTCTATTGCCAACGGCTTGCAGCGCTCGTTTGCGGTAATGCTGACCATTATGCTGATTTATCACTTGCGCCGCAGGCAATATTTTGGGGCGGCGGTGGTAACGCTGCTGAGTTCGCTCATTTACGCGCCCATTTTTGCGCTGGCGGCAGCCATTTGGGGCGTCTTTGCGCTGTGGCGCAATCGGCGGCCCCAACTGCAAACACTGTTAAGGCAGGGCGGGCTGGGTTATTTATTGTTGACTCTCTGCGCCGGGGCTGTTGTACTGGCTCCGGTTCTGTTGCCTATATTGGGGTTTGACAGCGCTGCCGAGACAAACCAACCGCAGCCGGAATCCCCCGCCGGGCCGGCCCTCTCTATTTGGGAAAACCCCGCGTACCAAACCGGCGGGGCGTATCCCCTCTTTATCATCTTCCCGGTTGTGGGCCGGGGCGGGCTGGTTGATTTGGGCGAAGATTTAATCAACCTGCTGATTTTGGCGCTGGTTGGCGGCTTAATCTGGCTGGCGCGAGGCCGGCGCGCGCTCAACCTGCCGGCGGCGGTCTGGTGTTTGCTGGCTGCTACCATAGCCATGTTTGCGCTGTCGTGGCTGGCTATCTGGTTGACCAACTCGTTTGCGCTGTATTTGCCCAGCCGCTACACGCGGGTGGGATTGTACCTGTTTCTTATCATGTTTGTCTTTTTGAATGCGGCGGATTTTGTTAAAGAAGCGCCCCAACTGCTCCGGCGCGACCCCCGGCGGCTGGCCTGGCTGGTGGCGGGGGTCGAACTGGTGATTGTGGGGCTGATTATTTTTTACCCCCCGGAGCGAGCGATGATTGGCCGCTTGAATATGAAGTGGCTGCTGGCGCTGGCCGGGGCGGCTTTTGGCCTGCTGGGGGTGGCGCTGGTCAAAAATCCGCCGCAGCCGGCGGTTAACCTGCAACCCGCCGGTAGACGTTTGCTTGTGGGCGCGGTCATTGCTTTGTTTGTCATTGGCTGGGCCATGTACGCGCCGTTGCTCACCGAAGTCAGCTATCTCAACCCGCCGCCCGCCGAGCGGAAATTGCTGCAATTTTTGGCGACGCTGCCCAAAGATACGCTCATTGCCGGCACGCCCTGCGCGCTGGATAGCGTGCAATTGTTTGCCCGGCGGCAAGTTTTGTTTAGCTGCGAGCAGCCGCGTGAAGCCAAAATCGTCAACGATGCGCTCAAAGCCTATTACGCCGATGACCCGCAGGTGATTGCCCAATTCTGCCGGGAATACGGCGTTGATTATCTGGTGGTCGATAGCAACGCCTACAGTAACGATTTTTTGGCCAGAGGCGAAATTTTTTTTGAGCCGTATAATCGGGAAGTGCAACCCTATCTGGCAAGTCAAAGTGGATTTGTACTGGCGCAAGTAGCCGATGATTTGAAGTTGTTTGAGGCGGAAAATTATTTTGTGATGGTGTGCAGCCGGTTAACGGCGGTAAATTAAAAATCTCTGCGAAACTCTGCGATTTCTCCGTGCCTCTTTGTGTTCCAATGGTTGGCCTGACCAGTTATATTTTTGCGTTAAAATTAGAAAGGGTACAGAGTGTAAAACTTGCTGTTTAACTCGATTCAGTTTTTAATTTTTTTCCCGGTTGTGGTGGCGGCTTATTTTGCGCTTAACCCTCGTTACCGCTGGCTGCTGCTGCTTGGGGCCAGTTACTATTTTTATATGAGCTGGAAAGCTGAATATATCATCTTGATTATTATTTCAACGATGATTGATTATTATGCCGGCCTGCATATGGGCAAAGCAGCCGGCAAAACCGGGCGCAAAAAGTATTTGTTGCTCAGTATTGTTTCTAATCTGGGAATTTTGTTTGGTTTTAAATATTTCAACTTTTTTAACGAGTCGGCGCGAACGCTTTTTAATCAATTTAATATCTTTTACAATGTGCCCGCGTTTGAAATGTTGTTACCGGTTGGGATTTCTTTTTATACGTTTCAAACATTGAGTTACTCCATTGACGTTTATCGGGGCGATAAAGAGCCGGAAACACATTTGGGTATCTTTGCGCTTTACGTCTCTTTTTTTCCTCAGTTGGTGGCCGGACCCATCGAACGGGCTACAACTTTTTTGCCTCAATTTTACAGGGCGCATCAGTTTGATTACCAGCGGGTCACAGATGGGTTAAAGTTAATGGCCTGGGGTTTCTTTAAAAAGCTGGTCATTGCCGATAGGGTGGCGGTGGTGGTCAACACGGTTTATAACAATCCCACAGAGTATTCAGGGTTTCCCCTGTTGATAGCAACCTACTTTTTTGCCTTTCAAATTTATTGCGATTTTTCGGGGTATTCAGATATTGCCATTGGCGCAGCCAGAGTAATGGGTTTTGACCTGATGGAAAATTTTAAGCAGCCTTATTTCTCTAAATCCGTTGCCGAATTTTGGCGGCGCTGGCACATCTCCCTCTCCACCTGGTTTAGAGACTATCTTTACATTCCATTGGGTGGCAATAGAGTTGGACCGTGGCATTGGTACGGTAATCTGCTGATTGTATTTTTAGTGAGCGGCCTGTGGCACGGGGCCAACTGGACTTTTGTAATTTGGGGGGCTTTGCACGGTTTTTATATGCTTTGCTCCATCTGGCTGGCCGGTTTAAGAGCAAAAGTTGGGGGCGTTTTGGGCATCGGGCCTTTTGGCCGGCTTCAAAAATATATTCAGGTGTTGGGTACGTTTCATCTGGTTACATTTGCCTGGATATTCTTTCGGGCCAACTCGGTGCAGGATGCGTTTTATATTGTCGGCCACTTATTTGAGTTTAACCTGAGCACAAATTTTGATATCGGTTTAGGGCTTGTTGACCTGATTATTGCCGTTATTGCCATTTGGCTGATGGAGTTTGTCCATTTGATACAGAGAGAAGGCAGCGTCAGGCAAATTGTTGCGGCTCGACCCATCTGGGTTCGGTGGCCGTTGTATTACGCTTTGGTTTTAATCATTCTGATGTTTGGAAAGTTTGGCGTAAAAGAGTTTATCTACTTTCAATTTTAAAATGGCTAAATTTATTCTCAAAGCCACAATTTTTTTGCTGGGTTTACTGGTTCTGGTTCAAAGCCTGGCCTGCATCTCCAGAAGCCTGGCTCCCGATAACAACGCCATAACTTTACACAGCGATAAGCAAGCCGTTGAAACCCTGCTGGCTTCGGCCCAACAGTTACAGGCTGTTGCGATTGGTAATTCTCACGCTCAGGCCATTGATTTTGACACGCTCGCTTACAACGGCTATACCCTGGCGCGCTCTGGCCGTGATTTTTTTGAAATCAAATATTATTTAGACGCTTTACAGCCAAAATTACCAAAGGTAAAAACCGTATTTATCACCGTTTCCTATTTCTCCTTTCAGCGAGATAACGCGGTATCAGATGAAAGCAGAGTCCGCCGGATTCATACCTATGCCGTTATTCCGGCCTGGTATCCCTTGAAAGGAGATTTTGCAAATTTTGTCATTGGCAAAACGCATCCAATATTTCCGGTGATGGACATTGCCAGAGAGGATAACTGGCAGGGCGTCTTCAAAACCGGTGTTGCGCCAGATACATCCCCCAATGAAATAGACCTGATGAAAGTGGGGTGTGTTGACCAGGGGTACCAATATATCAATGCTCACGCTCAATTAAGGGCCATTCAACACATCCGGCAAAGCGCCGATATGGCCGGCAACCATCCCAACCTGCAAGCTGACACCTACCAGACAATTGTTGAAGTTATACAGCAATTACAAAAACAAAACGTGCGGATTGTTTTCTTTACCCCGCCATATTTTTATACCTACACCCAAACATACCAGGCCAACGCGCCCGTAGCCATAACCTCGATGGAACAGAATATGCAAAAATTGCGGCAAGCGTATGGCGTGGAATATTACGATTTCTCCACAGATAGCGAGTTTGTCAATCAGCACCAACTCTTTACCGATAGCGACCATCTCAACCGCTGCGGGGCCAGATTGTTTTCGGTAAAGCTCAAACAGGCAATGGCCGGGGCTGAACTTTTAAGTGGACACCAACAGTGAGAAAAGCCGCGTTAAACCAATACAGCCGCCAAATTCTAATCGCTGCCCTCCTGCTGGGCGCTATTCTCCGCTGGTTGCAAATTGATGCCCGTAGCTTCTGGTACGATGAGGCCCTTAGCAGCTTGATTGCCGGGATGAACGTGTCCCAAATATTGGCCAACGCCGCCGCCACCGACCATCCCCCCGGCTATTACCTGCTGCTGCACTTCTGGCTGGCGCTGGGGCGCAGCGAGTTTGCCATTCGTTCGCTCTCGGCCATTTTTAGCTGGGGCGCGATTCCGCTGCTGTACGGCTTGGCTCGGCGGCTGTTTGACAAACCCACAGCGGCCATTGCTGCGCTGGCTATGGCAGTTTTGCCGTTTCAAATCTATTTTGCCCAGGAAACGCGCATGTACGGCCCGGCCATTTTTTTGGCAACGGCGTTAATGTGGATATTTGTGGCCGCCGTTTCTCAAAAAAACAGGTGGCCGGCCTGGCTGGGATACGCCGCGGTTGCTGCGCTGGGCCTGTACGTCCATTATTATTTTGCCTTTTTACTACTGGGGCTTCATCTCTGGCTGGTTTTTGCCCGGCGGCTGGACCGAACCCTGCTGCTGCCGCTGGTTCTGGCTAACGGGCTGGCGGCGCTATTGTTTTTGCCTCAACTGCAACAAGCCCTAACCAGAACCGGCGCCTATTTGGGCGGCGTGGCCTGGCAGGCTTCGCCGCACGCGCTCTCGCCGCTGACAACTCTTTACTATCTATTGTTCGCCCATCGCTCGCCGGCGTGGGCCTTTCCCATTGGCTTGTTTTTAATGCTCACGGTGCTTATCTTAACCCTGTGGGAGAGTCGCCGCCGCCCCCAACCAGAGCGCCAACTTGAACTGGTACTCTGGCTCGCTATTGTCACGCCCATTGCCGCCGTGCTGCTTATCTCCTGGCTGGTTCGACCCATCTACCTGGAGCGCTCCTTTGCCGTCTCCTCGCTGGCTCTGGTTTTGCTGCTGACTCGCGGGGCTATGGCCGCTCCCCGCCGGTCGCCAACGCCTTATCTGGCGGGGCTGCTCATCATTCCTGTGGCTGCGACCCTTTTGGCGCATCTTGCCACGCCCGACCCGGCCAAACCGCCGCTGCGAGAAGCCGCCCAAACCCTGGCCGTCAATTTTGCCCCCGGCGATGCCAGCCTGCACCTTCAGGATGCTTCGTTTATGCCGGCGGTCTGGTACGCGCCGCAGCCATCTCATTTTTTGGCCAACGTGACGGGCGCGGCCTGGACGGTAGCGCAAACCCACCGGCTGTTTGGCGGCGATGTGGTTGATTGGCAAACAGCCGTCGCAGACGCCAACCGCTTGTGGCTCACCGTTATGCCGGGTTACACCGGCCCGGAGCAGCAGGCGGTCTTCAAACAGATTGATGCCCGTTACCCCCGGCTGAACATGTGGGATTGGGGCGCGGTGCAGCTTTACCTGTACGACCTGCAAGGGAGCAAATGATGTTCTTTCAAAAAAAATGGTTGACGCCCACCCTTGTCACCCTGGCCGTTTGCCTGATTTACGTTGTGGGTGTCCTGTTAAATAATAACGGCGACCCGCTGGCCCTGGCCCTGCTGGGTACACGCTTTAGCCAGGGCGACCCCCAGGGCAGCGAAGGCTACGACGGCCAGTTTGCCTACCAGATTGCTGTTGACCCGCTCAACGCTGCGCCGCGCATTGATGTGCCGGCCTATCGCTACCAGCGCATTTTGTACCCGATGCTGGCCCGCTGGCTGGCGCTGGGCCAGCCCCAACTCATCCCGTGGACGCTGATAGTGGTCAATCTGATAGCCATTGGGGTGGGCACGTGGGCCACGGAGCAGCTTTTGCTGAATTTGCGGGTCAGCCGCTGGTATGCTTTAACCTACGGCCTGTACGGCGGCCAGCTTTTGGGCCTGCGCGCCGATTTGAATGAACCGCTGGCGCAGGGATTGGTGCAACTGGCTCTGCTGGCCTGGGCCAAAGAGCGGCGCGGTTGGGCCGTGGTTGCTTTTGCCCTGGCCGCCCTCACCAAAGAGACCGCGCTGATTTTTTTGGCGGCTTATCTGTTATTTGCTTTAAAGGAACGCCAATGGCGGTGGCTGGCGGCGCTCGGTATGTCGGCCTTGCCTTTTGTTATTTATCAATTTGTGCTGTGGCAATGGTTGGGCAGTTTTGGCATCGGCTCTGGCGGGACCGGGGCGACACCTTTTAGCCTGATTCCGCTGGGCGGCTGGTTGTCTATTGGCGGAGTCAGCCTGCCGGCCTTTTTGGTGATATCGCTGGTGGTGGCGCCGATGTCTATTTTGCCGGCGCTGGCCGGATTGTGGCTGAGTGGCCGCAGCCTGCTGCAAGGGCTGTCGCACCCGTATGTGTTCAGCTTGTTGCTCAATAGTTTGATAATTTTGTTTTTACCCGCCTCTACTTTTAGAGAGCCGGTGGCGATGCTGCGGCTAACGCAGGGGCTGGTTGTCAGTATGATTCTGTTTGGCGGCCTGGTTCGCTCCTGGCGAATTCTCAATTACAGCACGTTCTGGCTGGCAACCAATGTGTTGCTGCTCAAGGGCGTGGCCGAATCGGGGTAAAACGGACGAAGGGCGGAAGACAAATGACGAAAAGTTCCATTTTAGGCGCTTAAGCTTTCACAGTGACAAAGAATTGTCGATTTTGCATTGCAAACAATTTGCTATCGACCGATTTACGATTGACGGGAAACTTATTGTTGTAACTAAATCGTAAATCCACACAGTCCTGGCCGGATTGCGCCAGGGAAATCCAAAATCGTAAATCGATGTAGGTACTTTTGGCGCAATCAAAAAGTGACTTTCGTTCATTGGAATCAGGTACCTCAGTCTCTTTTGGGTCTCATCCTTTTGTTGTATAGTATGGGTAACATATTATTTTCATTATTTTATTCCTCCCCCTTATTTTTTGTAAATGGGCGCTGATAAAGCGCCCATTTTATTTGGTAGTTAGTTGCCCAACTTCGGCGCTTTTGTGCCCAATTGCCCGGACGCCGTTTGCGCAATTTAAGGGGTCAATATATGTTATTGAGTTAACCGGTAGGCGATTATCGGCGCAGAAAAAATTTTACCAACAGGTGAAAAAATTGTGACAGACGATGTTTATGTTCACCCCACCGCCATTGTGGATGCCGGCGCCGAGATTGGGCCGGGAAGCCGTATTTGGCATTTTAGCCACGTGATGGGTAAGTCAAAAATTGGGCGTAATTGCAGCCTGGGCCAAAATGTGTTTGTGGCCGGCCAGGTAAGCATTGGCAACGGGGTGAAAATTCAAAACAATGTGTCAATTTATAAAGGGGTTATTCTTGAGGATTACGTGTTTTGCGGCCCCTCGATGGTGTTTACCAACGTTATCAACCCCCGCAGCGAGATTGAACGCAAAACGGAGTATCGCCAAACGCTGGTGAAACGGGGCGCTACGTTTGGGGCCAACTGCACCATTGTTTGCGGTATTACCGTGGGCTGTTATGCTTTTGTGGGCGCGGGCGCAGTTGTCGCCAAAGATGTGCCGGATTACGCCTTGATGGTGGGCGTGCCGGCCACCCGGCAGGGCTGGATGAGTCGCCACGGCCACCGGCTGCCTGCGCCCGATGGCGATGGCCTGATGACCTGCCCGGAAAGCGGCTGGCGTTATCGGGAGGTTGAGCCGGGGGTGCTGCGCTGCCTGGATTGGCCGGAAGACCAGCCGTTGAAATAAAAGCGGTAGCGCCACATTAAACCGTGATTGACCGCCTGGGGCTAAAGCCGCCAGGCTAAAAGATGAAAGCCGATTAAAACCGGCTCATAGAGCTTATTTGAGCCTGCTTTAGCCGGCTTGCACCTAATGTAGCCGGGCGTTTTAACGCTCGGCGGACGCCAGCGGCATCGACCACGGTCTAGTGTGCAGCCACCATAAAAGTAGCGCCGCTTAAATTTGCCAACTTTCAACAAACAATTTACCCTCTCGATAATAATCCCTTTCATTAAAAGGAAACTTCAAAAATATCATGTCAGAAGCAAAACCTTCAATCGTTCATATTCAACCCGTTCCGCTGCTGGATTTAAAGGCGCAATACGCTACTATCAAAGACGAGGTGCGCCAGGCTGTTGACCGGGTCATCGAGTCTCAATATTTTATTTTAGGCCCGGAGGTGGTGGCCCTGGAGCAGGAAGTGGCCGCTTATAGCCAATGCAAATTTGGCATTGGTGTCTCATCCGGCACCGACGCGCTGCTGGTGGCGCTGATGGCCGTAGGCGTTGAGGCCGGCGACGAGGTGATTACGCCGCCTTACAGCTTTTTTGCCACGGCCGGCTGCGTGGCCCGGCTGGGGGCCAAACCCGTTTTTGTAGATATTGACCCCCAGAGTTACAACATTGACCCCGCCGGCATCGAGGCGGCCATTACCGCTAAAACCAAAGCCATCATTCCGGTGCATTTGTACGGGCAAATGGCCGAGATGGACCCCATTATGGAGATTGCCCAACGGCACAACCTTTACGTTATTGAAGATGCTGCTCAGGCCATTGGCAGTGAGTACAACGGGCGGCAGGCCGGCGCCATTGGGCATTTGGGCTGCTTTAGCTTTTTCCCTTCCAAAAACCTGGGCGGTTTTGGCGATGGCGGGATGGTTACGGCCAATGACCCGGCGCTGGCCGAAAAAGTCCGCCGGTTGCGCAACCACGGCTACCGCCAGAAATATTTTAGCCAGGATGTCGGCGGAAATTTTCGGCTGGATGCCATTCAGGCGGCGGTGTTGCGGGTCAAACTGCCCCATTTAGATGATTGGACGGCGGGCCGCCAGCGTAACGCCCAAACTTACCGCCGCTTATTTGCGGCGGCGGGTCTATCTCAAATTGGGTTGCCTGCCGAACTGCCCAACCGCCGCCATATTTACAACCAGTTTGTCATTCGCTGCCCCCACCGCGATGAACTGATGGACTTTTTGAAGGAGCGGAAAATCGGCAGTGAAATTTACTACCCCCAGCCGCTGCACTTGCAAGAGTGCTTTGCCAGTTTGGGCTACAAACCGGGCGACTACCCGGAAAGCGAGCGCGCCGCCGCCGAAACCCTGGCCTTGCCCATCTACCCGGAGCTAACCGAAGCAATGCAGGAAATCGTAGCCAATACAATTGCCGAGTTTTACGAAAACAAATAGGATGAAAATTGTAACCATTGTGGGCGCCCGGCCCCAATTTATTAAAGCCGCGCCGGTCAGCCGGGCATGGCGACAGGCCAACACCGAAATATTGGTGCACACCGGCCAGCATTATGATGACAACATGTCGGCCATTTTTTTTAGAGAGCTTGACATCCCGCAGCCGGACTACAACCTGGATATTGGCTCCGGCCCGCATGGGCAGCAAACCGGCCAGATGCTGATGCGGATTGAAGAGGTGCTGCTGGCCGAAAAGCCGGCGGCGGTGCTGGTTTACGGCGATACCAACTCGACGCTGGCCGGGGCGCTGGCGGCAGTCAAGCTGCATATTCCGGTGGCCCACGTAGAGGCCGGGCTGCGCTCTTTCAACCGCCAGATGCCAGAAGAGCACAACCGCGTGCTGACTGACCACTGCGCCGACCTGCTCTTTTGCCCCACCCAAAGCGCGGTAGATTGGCTGGCCCACGAGGGCGTTAGCAAAGGCGTCCATCTGGTGGGTGATGTGATGTATGATGCCGTGCTGCATAATGCTGAAATTGCTCAAAACCGCTCAACCATGCTGGCCAGGCTGCAACTGGAGCCAAAAATGTACCTGCTGGCCACCATTCACCGCCCCTATAACACCGATATCCCGGAACGGCTGCAAGATATTTTGACGGCGTTTGTGGAAGTCAACCTGCCAATTATCTTTCCGGTGCATCCGCGCACCCGCCAATACATTGCAAAGTTAAACGTCGAAGGGCTGACCGGCTCTCAGGTGCGAATGATTGAGCCGGTTGGCTACCTGGATATGTTGCGGCTAGAAAAAAATGCCCGGCTAATCCTGACCGACTCCGGCGGCGTGCAAAAAGAAGCCTATTTTATGGAAGTCCCCTGCCTAACCCTGCGGCCAGAAACCGAGTGGGTAGAAACAGTAGAAGCCGGCTGGAACCTGGTGGTGGATGCCGACCGGGAGCGAATTGTCTGGGCCGCTACCGAGCACGCCTGGCCCGACGCGTCGCCCGAACCTGTATTTGGCGATGGCCGCGCCGCGGAGAAGATTGGGCAGATTTTAAGTAAGATATGACCTTAGGGAATTAGCAATTAGGTACTTTAGCCCCGCCCATTTGTGACTTTCGCCCCTTTTTTGAGTTTGTGGTTTTGTTGTATGCTGAATAAGGCCAAAGGCAGTTTACGCCCTTGAAAAAATTTTATGTTAAACAATAAATTAGTTGGAGTTGTAGTTCCGGCATATAACGAAGAAAAGTTGATTGGGCGGGTCATCGAGACGATGCCCGAATTTGTTGATGGTATTTACGTGATTGACGATTGCAGCCCCGATGCCACCAGCGAGCGGGTGCAGGCGTATCTCAATCAGCCAACCCTGAATGGCCGCCTCAAGTTGATTCGGCACGCGGTAAATCAGGGGGTGGGGGCCGCTATTATCACCGGCTACAAAAAGGCTGTTGAGGAGGGCATGGAGGTGGTAGCCGTAATGGCCGGCGACGCCCAAATGGACCCGACCGAACTGGAGCAGGTGGTAGGGCCGGTGGTCAGGGGCGAGGCCGATTATGTAAAAGGCAACCGCCTGTTTACCGGCGAAGCCTGGCAAATGATTCCCAAGTACCGCTATATTGGCAACGCTTTTCTGTCGCTGTTTACCAAAATCGCCTCCGGTTACTGGCACGTGGCCGACTCACAGACCGGCTACACCGCCATCTCTGCTGAAACCATTTGCCTGTTGCCCCTGAACAGACTTTATTCTCGTTACGGCTATCCCAATCACCTGTTGGTTATGTTAAATATTTTTGACCGGCGGGTCAAGGACGTGCCGGTGCGGCCGGTTTATAATATTGGCGAAAAATCCGGTATTCGGTTATCAAGGGTGATTCCCCGCATCTCATGGCTGCTGGTAAAATGCTTCCTGTGGCGAATGAAAGAGAAGTATATGATCCGCGATTTCCACCCGCTGGTCTTTTTTTATTTAATGGGCCTGGCTTTGTTCCCCGCCGGGTTAATATCGGGCCTATATCTGGTTTATTACCGTCTGTTTGTTGGGCCGGTTGTTGCTACCAGCGCCTTGTTTGCTATGTTTCTTTTTGTTTCCGGTTTGCAATCCCTTTTCTTTGCCATGTGGTTTGATATGGAATACAACAAAGATTTGAAAGTTCGCTGACATGAGAATACTGGTTGATATTGGACACCCCGGACACGTGCATTTTTACAAGCATATCATCTGGCAATTGCAGGCAAACGGACACCAGATTTTAGTTTCGGCCCGCGATAAGGATGTCACCCTGAGTTTATTGGATTATTATGGACTACCCTATCGCAACCTGTCGCAAATTGGCCGGGGCTTTTGGGGCATGGCCAAAGAATTTTTGCAGCGTGAGTGGGCGTTGCTGCGCCTGATAAAAGAGTTTGAGCCGGATATTGTCACCGAGATTGGGGGGCTTTTTATTGCTCCGGTTTGCAAATTGCTTGGCGTCCCTTCTATTGTCTTTACCGATAGCGAGCCGGTGCCTCTGGATAATTACCTTACCTATCCTTTTGCCACTTTAATTTACACGCCCGATTGCTTTATGCGCAATTTGGGGGCGCGCCACATACGTTATGCCGGCTATCATGAGTTGGCCTACCTGCACCCAAAACAGTTTCAGCCAGACCCAACCGTATTAACCGAACTTGGCGTTGCTGTGGATGAGCCGTACATTGTATTGCGTTTTGTGGCCTGGAAAGCCAGCCACGATATTGGGCAGCAGGGCTTTTCGCCTGAGTTCAAGCGGCAATTGATTCAAACCCTCAGCCGTTACGGGCGCGTCTTTATTACCTCGGAAACGCCGCTGCCGCCAGAGTTTGAACCCCACCGGGTCGCCATCCCGCCCCATCGCATTCACCACGTACTCTACTACGCCCGCCTGTTTATGGGCGATGGCGCAACGATGGCCACCGAGGCCGGTATTTTGGGCACGCCGGCGGTTCGCGCCTCCTCGATGGCCTTGAATATGGGCAATTTTGTAGAATTGATGGAACGTTACAAACTGGTCTATTCATATTATGATCCAAACGAGGCGCTTCGGCAGGCGGTTTCCCTGTTAGAGCAAGGCAATGCCAAAGCGGAATGGGCATGTCGTCGAGAACAATTGCTGGCCGAAAAGATTGATGTGACAGACTTTGTTTGCAACAGCATTGAACGCCGCGCTACCGGCAGGAATATCAATACTGCTACCGTCTGACGATAAAAACTGCGATCAATTATGAAAGAACAACTTGCAAGATTGGCAAAGAGCGCGCTGATTTATGGGTTAGGAGAAGTTCTAAATCGTCTTGTTCCGGTTTTGTTGTTGCCTGTTTTTACATTTTATTTAACGCCATCTGACTATGGTATTGCAGCTATTTTGAGCGTAGTAGGTTTGTTTGTAACCCCGGTTGCTTCACTGGGTTTTGGGGCAGCGGCTGGGGTATGCTATTTTGAAGGCAATAACCAGGAAAGAAAAACAGCAACTATTTGGACAGCATTTATTATTTTAATAATCAGTGTTTCTTTTTGGACGATTCTGGGGGTTCTATTTGCTCAACAAATAAGTGTGCTGGCTTTTCAATCATCCCAATATGGATATCTGGTAGCCCTTACGCTTCTTAGTATTGGTTTGAATATTTTAATCTTGCCGTTTACGCTTTACCTTCAATTTGAAGAAAAAGCCAAAGTTTTTGTCGCGTTAACAACTATTTCGGTTTTCTTTTCAATAAGTATCCAAATATTTATGGTTGTTGTTTTAGAAAAAGGAGTTCAGGGGCTGATTGAAGGCGAATTGATCGCCCGGATAATTTCCTTTACACTCTTTATAATAATGGTTGCATTCAAGATAGATTTTCGGCTTGACACGCTGTTAGGGCAGCAGTTATTGCGGCTGGGCATCCCACTGGTCCCATCATTTGCCTTTCTATTTGTGATACAACATGGGAACAAATACATCTTGCAATGGACCGCTGGATTAGAATCAGCCGGTATTTACACCGTTGGTTTTAACCTCGGCTTGGGGTTGAGCCTGATAGTTTCCGCCTTTCAAAGAGCCTGGCTACCTTATTTTATGTCTTTTATTGAGAATCAGAATGAAGCCTCTACCTTATTTAGTCGCATTTTGACATATTATGTTTTAGGTATAGGGACATTAAGTTTGCTTTTTTATATTGTGGCTAAACCGGCTGTTATGATCTTAACTCAACCGATGTTTTATGAAGCCTACAAGGTTATTGGTTTAGCTGCCAGCGCCCAATTTCTGATAGGCGTTTTCAATATTCTGCTTCCGGGCATTTACTTTGCCAAAGAAATCAGATATGTCAGCCTGCTTCAAGGCGGAGCCGCACTTATATCTATGGGGAGCAGTTTGCTGCTTATTCCGTTATTGGGGGTATTGGGTGCCGGCATGGCCTTAGTTATGGGTGTTTTGGCAATGGTTATATTGCAACACGCCTGGAACTTTGGCCGTCGGCAAATATATCTTAAAGTGCCATACCAGTGGGGTAGACTTGTGAAGTTTGCCAGTCTTTATGTTCCTTTTGCAGCCCTTACTCTCTGGGAGCGAAACCTTTCTTTAGTAACCGAGTTCGCCCTGTCGGGAACCGCTCTGTTTTTGCTTGTGATTATTTTTTATATTTTGCTAAATGAACAGGAACGGCGCGTTTTGTGGGTTTATGCAAAGCAACTGGTGCAGATATTATCTTTGCCAATGTTGTTAAAATTAAAGCCTACGGAGAGAGCATGACCGGCGATATTTTTAACAAAGAGCCTTTAGCTTTTCATAAGACAATTCCGATGTTCTCTCCCCAAAACGAATATACCGCGAACTATGAGCAGATTGCCTCTGACCATTTGACGGCAATAGAACAGGGCCAGGCCAACCCTTTTATTCAACAAGATTTATGGCTTCAAACCGAAAATTCGACCATTGAGCTAATTAGAAAATATGCCAAAGCAGGCGACATGATTTTAGACGTGGGGGTTGGTTTGGGCCGGTTGCTCTCCGGTTTCGCAGATTTACAGCGATACGGTATAGATATTAGCCTGGGTTATCTGGAGGTTGCCCAGGCCAAAGGCATTCATGTAAGCTATGCGTTAATTGAAGATATGCCCTACCGCGAAGAGCTATTTGATATAGTTACCTGTACCGATGTTTTGGAACATGTGATTGATTTGAACCTGGCCTGCGCCAAAATTTTGGCGGTACTCAAAAAAGGCGGATTCTTGATTGTCAGGGTGCCCTACCGCGAGGATTTGAGTAAATATGTTGACCCTGCCTGTCCCTATAAATACACCCACCTGCGAAATTTTGATAAAAACTCATTGCAGTTACTTTTTGAACGTATATTTAATTGCAACGTGATTGAAATGACAACAGCCGGCTATGCGCCATCTCCCACCAGACTCAAATACCCCTTGCCTGCCCCTAAAAGCAATGGAGTCCTCGTCCGCATCATTGCTGCGTTACTGCCCGGTATAAAAAAGGCTACCGGCCCTATTTACCAAAAACTCTTGCGCACTTTAACCCATCCGGTTGAAATTAATATTGTAGTTGAAAAGAAATAACTTGATGAATGGGGAGACACAACAGCTGGATATTATTTATCAACAGCTTTGGGCATAATGCCTATGGAGACAAAGTATAGGGGCTTGTATCACATTTTAATACTTTCTTCTACCGAACCAGCAGACACAGCAGACATGATTGAACAGGCTAAAATATGTGGCGAATTTGCCCCCACCAGGGTTGTTGCATTTGTGCTTTTTACTCAAAAACCACAACGCCAATATGAAGGCAGGGTTTATATCGAGCGCGCCGGTTACGCCTCAAAAACCCAGTTGGGTTTATTTCTGCTTGTTAATCACCTGCGCCGGCTTCTAACCCCAGCCTCAAAAATTACAAATGTCTTTGTTACTCAATCCCGTCTAAAATCAATCATTTCGGTGTTGCGCGGTTGGCTGGCTGCCGGCGTACTTTATAAGCGTAGCAGGGCCTTCTCAATATTTCCGCGTCTGATTATTTGTAACGATATTTTTGCGTTAATCGCCGCCTTGCGTCTAAAAAAAATTTTTAACTGCCACATAGTTTACAGTGGTATCAAAACCTGGCCTGAAACAAGAGAAAAAGATCAAAAAGGGCCGGCAAGGTTAAAGCTTTTTTGGGAGCGCCGGCTTGTGCAACAGGCTACCGGAGTTATTGCCCCTTCTCCGCAGATAGGCCAACATATTGAGCGGCTATATGGCGTTACTGCGGTTTTTAGTGCGCCCGACTCAGACAGGCCACGCGCATATAAAAAAGTTATTCAGACCTATCTTAATCGGGAATCGACAGTAATTAATGGGTAACAAGCCGCAGCGAATCCTGGTTCTTTATCGCCATCAAGGGCCTATTAGTAAAATGCGAGCCGCTATTCGGCAACACCTGCGCGTGCTTGATTCCGGTGCGGTTAACCATCAGATACTTTATTTTAATGCGCTCAATGGCGTTCCACGTTGGCTAAATTCTGTGGGGTTCGATGCGGTAATATTCCATACAACCTTCCTGGGCATGCGCTGGACCCCCTTATTTAATGCCTGGAAGTGGAATTTGAGATGGTTAGGCGATTGGGATTGTCTAAAAATTGCCATGCCTCAAGATGAGTATGATCATGCCGAAGTTTTGGATGAATGGTTGTTTGAGCTGGGTGTTTCTGTAATATTTACCAACTTTGATTGTACCTGTCGTCAATTGCTTTACCCCATTATGCACGACCAGGCAATATTCTATAAATGCTTTACCGGTTATGTTGATGATATCGCGGCGCAACAATACGCCAACAAATTACAACCCCCGGCACAACGGCCATATGATATTGTCTATCGAGCCTCACATTTACCCTACTGGTTTGGCAGCCAGGGCCAACTAAAGCACCAAATTGGAGAAGTTGTGGCAGAACGCGCCGGGGCATTCGGGCTACGGTGCAATATCTCGACGCGTCCAGAAGATGTGATTCTGGGCAATCAGTGGTTAGATTTTTTGGCTTCGGGGAGAGTGGTTATTGGCTGCGAAAGCGGCTCGAGCGTCCTTGATCGTCGGGGTGAAATTAAAGCTCAACTTCGAGCCTTGCTGCACCAAAATCCAAAACTTTCCTTTGCTCAAGCAAATGCCTACCTGTCTCCGGGCTGGGATGATTATCAATTTTTTGCAGTCAGCCCCCGTCATTTTGAAGCCATCATTGTTAAAACCTGCCAGGTGTTGGTAGAAGGCGCTTATGACGGAATTTTGGAGGCAGATAAACATTATATTTCTCTTAAGAGAGATTTTTCAAACCTTGATGAAGTCTTAGCTAAAATTCAGGATCATGCCCTTGTTACCGCCATCGCCGAGCGCGCCTATCAGGATATTTATTTAAGCGGTAAATACAATTACAAAACCTTTGCCAATCAAATTGAGATGGTATGTCACAATCATGCGGCTCAATCACGCACAACCTCCAATCGGTTGATGTGGTTTTTGGCACAACTATCTGCCCGCCTGGCCCAGGAGCGAGCTAAACCGGTTTATTGGACATTACAAGTCATAAAAAAAACAATGGGTTTGGACCTGTAGAGCCTGTTTTAAGAATGACTTTCAGAAACAATAACGGCTTATAATAGTCATTTTGAAGGGCCTGTAACCCGGCTCAAATCAACCCGGCAAAGCATGGAAGATAAAAGTTATGTGTGGTATCTATGGCATCTGGCGCACCGACAATGAGACCGTAGCTCGTTCGGTGATACAAAATGCAACAACAACGTTGCGCCATCGCGGCCCCGACGACGAAGGCTATCTGCTGGCTAATTGGCAAACGGGGCAATGGATATCCTGCGCCGGGGCAGAGACAATTGCCGCTTTGAAGTTGCCCCCTCTGCCGGCTCAGGCCGATGCTTTATACAACCTGGCCCTGGGCCACCGCCGCCTGTCCATTCTGGATTTGACCGAAGCCGGCCACGGCCCAATGGCCTATCTGGATGGCAAACTGTGGATTACCTACAACGGCGAGATTTACAACTATCTGGAACTCCGCGCCGGGCTAAAAAGCAAAGGCTACGTCTTTAACACCAACACCGATACCGAAGTGATTCTGGCCGCCTACGCCGAATGGGGGCCGGAGTGTTTGCAGCATTTCAACGGCATGTTTGCCTTTGCCCTGTGGGACAGCCGCAAAGGGCAACTCTTTTGCGCGCGAGACCGCCTGGGCATCAAACCCTTTCATTATTACTGGGATACGCGGCAACTCATCTTTGCTTCGGAAATAAAGGCGCTGCTGGCCCACCCGGCAGTTTCCGGCTGCCCCAACCAGGCCATTGTTTATGATTATCTGGCGCTTGGCTCGGTAGACCACACGGCTGAAACCTTTTTTGCCGACATCCACCGCCTGCCCGCCGCACACTACCTGCTGCTCAATTTTGAAACAGGGCAACTAACCACGCAGCGCTGGTGGGATATTCAAATTAATACCGCCCTGAACGGTCAGGCCGGCCAACCGGATGCTTCGGCCCGGTTCAAAGAATTACTGGTCGATGCCGTTCGCCTGCGGCTGCGCAGCGATGTGCCTGTTGGCACCTGCCTGAGCGGCGGGCTTGACTCATCGAGCATTGTTTCAATTGCCAACCATTTGCTGCTCAAGGAGCAAGCCGTATCGCGGGAATGGGTTGGTAATCAACAAAAAACCTTCAGCGCCTGCTTTAATGACCCCGCCCTTGACGAACGGCCCTACATTCAACAAATCATCAACCACACCGGCGCGGAGTCAAACCGGGTATTTCCGCAGGGACAAAACGGATTGTGGGCCGAGTTGAAGCAGCTCATCTGGCATCAGGAAGAACCGTTTGGCTCTACCAGCATCTACTCGCAGTGGAACGTGATGCGTCTGGCCCGGCAGCGGGGCGTCACAGTGCTGCTCGATGGGCAGGGCGGCGACGAGTTGCTGGCCGGATACCATCATTACCTTGGCCCTTACCTGGCCCAAACCATGCGGGCGCGGGGGCTATGGCCGGTGTTGGCTGCGGCGCGGGCGGCAGCGGCGGGCACGGGGCGCTCGCCCCTGTTTTTGCTGGCGCTGGGGCTTTACAACAACCTGCCCGGCCAGTGGCAGCGCCGCATGCTCAGTTTGGGCAATACCCGCCTTAGAACCAACCCAACCGTTTCCGGCTCAATGCTGTTGCCCTCATTCGAGCGCCAATTCGCGGAGCGTCACCTGAGCCGCAGCAAGCACCAAAGTTTTCACAACCTGGCCCGGCGGCTGTATCAGGATATCTTTATGTTTAGCCTGCCCGCGCTGCTGCGCTATGAAGACCGGAACTCGATGGCCTTTTCCCTTGAAGCGCGGGTTCCCTTTTTAGATTACCGGCTGGTTGAGTTTTGCTTTTCCCTGCCGGCAGATTGTCGAATTCGGCAAGGCTGGACCAAATGGATTCTGCGCCAGGCGATGGCCGATTTCTTGCCCGAACAGATTCGCTGGCGGCGCAGCAAATTGGGGTTTGCCACGCCTGAGCGCCAGTGGCTGCAAGAGGGCGCCGCTCAAATTGCTGAATTCTTTACCAATGGCGACTTATTAAGCGCGTCCTATCTGGCTCCACAAACTATTCAAAAACTGCAAAATGTGTCAGCCGTCGGGATTTTGAGCATGCCCGGCTTGTGGCGATTAATCAATCTGGAAATGTGGCTGCGGGTATTTCATGAGTCAAGATAAGCTGAATTTTACACAAAGCGCAAAACCATCGTCCGGCAGATTGTTAGCCATAGTTTTAACCGCTGCGTTGCTCATCACCATCTGGAGTTTAACCTCTTTTTGGTGGGATGGGTATCAGGTGGTCAGAGATACCCAAAATTTTTACTGGCTGGCCCGCGCCAAAGACCCGGCGCTTTTTGCCAAAGATTACCTCTATATCTCCAGTAATTACATTGTTGAGACCAATATTTTGGGTTTTCATTTTTTGTTTTACCCGCTCAGTCCGGGGTATGGCGCGTTTTATTATCTGGCCAGCGCTGTGCTGGATTTCATCTGGTTGGCCAAATTGACCGGGTTGATGCTGATTTGTCTGTCTGTTATCTATTTATTTAAGCTGGGCCGCTTTCTGGGCAGCGATTTAACCGGCGTCAGTCTGAGCCTGATGTTTGTGTTTTTTGCGCTGGCTTCGCCTCTGTCAACCTCAATTGTCAGCGGTTTGCAGCGAGCCTTCTCGCTGCCGCTGTTCATCATTTTTCTCTATTACTTTATCCGGCGGCAATATGTTTGGGCAGCGGCGCTGATGTTCATCAGCGCGTTGATTTATCTGCCCAATTTTCCGCCAATGGCGCTGGTTTATGGCCTGTCGTTTATAAAAGTTGAACGACCTCTTAACATGTCGATAAATTTTAGCCGGGCCGGCTTACTGCCTTTGGCGGTTAGCCTGGCGCTTTCGGCGTTGATTGTGGGGCTGGCGCTGGCCGTTCAACTTAATTTGATTTCTGCCCCGCCGCCTCCTGCGTTTGCGCCCGACGCTTCGGCGCCGGTGGATGTTGCCGATAACCCCAACTACCAATCCGGCGGTTCGATGGCCCTGTTTACGGGCTTTCCCTTTTTGGGGCGGGCCGGCGTGTTTGATACCGGCGGCGATGTGACCAATTTTCTGGTCTTGTTTATATTTGCCGGTTTAATTTACAAAACGGTTGGCCGGCAATCTTTGCGGCAGACGCCAAAGGAGATTTGGTATTTATTAATCGCCGGTTTTATGATGTACGCCCTATCTTTGTTTTTTGTGTTTGGGCTATCCTCTTTTGCCCTCTACCTGCCCTCTCGATACACCCGCAGCACGCTCTTGTTGTTTATGCTCTACTTTGTGGGTCTCAACTGGGTTGATTTTTTAGGGATGTTGCCGCGCTGGTTGCGCCAAAAGGCCGGCCAGATTATTTTCTTTTTTCTGAGCCTGGGCGTGGCGCTGGCAATTGTTTATATTTTTTCTCCCAATCGAGGCTTGCTCATCCCGACCTTCTGGCTGCTGGGCATTATGGTTAGCGGCCTGCTAACCCTGCTGGGGGGCAGCGCCATCGTTTGGATAATCTATACCCGGCCCCTTAATAGCAAGCCGGCAACCTGGGGGTCGGCCCTGGTTCTGAGCGGGATTGTGTTGACGCTTGGCGCTCTTTACATCAATGTGTTAGGCGTAAAAACCACCAACCCGTCAGCCGCCGAACGCGCCATCTACCAATATGTGGCCGCGCTGCCCAAAAATACCGTGTTGGCCGGCAACCCCGCCGTTATGACCAACATCCCCCTGTTTTCCAGACGCAGCGTGTTGTTTAGAGACCTGTTTCCCCGCACCGATGCCCCGATTGTGCCATATTTTGACGCCCAGTACGCCGAAACCGCCGCCCCCATGCTCAATTTTTGCCAGCGCTACCAGATTGATTACCTGGTGTTAGACATGCAAGATTTCTCGCCGCAGTTTTTGCAAAAGGAGAACTTTTTCTACCAGCCCTGGAACGACCAGATTGTGACGCGCATCGCCGGCCGGTCAAATTTTGCCCTGCCGCAACTGGAGCCGGTTTTTGCCAGCGGCCCTTATAGAGTGATTCGCTGCGATGCAGAAACTTTACTGGCCGGCGCAAGGTAACATGTTGCGCTCGCATTTTTGGCGGCAAGGGTTGGTTGGCCTGTTTTTGCTTTTGCTGGTTTATAACGCCTTCTTTATCACCTACGCCTGGCAAAAACATGCCGCCTTTCAAACTGCCGGTTTTGATTTGGGCAATTATGAACAGGCGCTCTGGAATACTCTGCGCGGCAAACCCCTGGCCCTGACCACCGTGCCAGATATCACCTCAAACTGGCAAATTCATTTTGAGCCTGTACTGCTGCTGATTGCGCCCATCTACGCCCTGTTTCCAACGCCGCGCGCCTTAATTGTTTTGCAAACAATCTTTATTTCGTTGGGCGCTGTCCCCATGTTTTTGCTGGCCCAACAAAAATTGTCCAGCCCCAGAGCCGGGTTGGTGTTTGCCGTGGTCTACCTGCTCTTTCCCGCCCTTCAAGGCGCGCTGCTGTTTGATTTTCACGCTTTTGCGCTGGCAGCAACCTTTATCAGTTGGGCCTTATGGTTTCTCTTCAATCGACGTTACCGGCTGGTGCTGGCGCTGGCGCTGCTGGCTATGGCCTGCAAAGAAAACGTGTCTCTGCTAATTTTTATGCTGGGGGGATATATTGCCCTGGCGCAGCGGCAGTGGCGCTGGGGGGTTGTCGTCGGCGGGGTGGCCGCGGCCTGGTTTGGGCTGGTCAATCTGGTTTTTATCCCCTGGGTTAGCCCCGTTGGCGAAAACATCCATTTGGAACGCTACAGCCAGTGGGGCGATAGCATGAGCCAGGTGATAGCGGGCGTCATCCTGAATCCGCTGGAGGCATTGCCATTCATGTTTAGCGGCGACCGGCTGCGCTACTGGCTCAGGCTGACGATGCCGGTCGCTTTTACCGCCCTGCTCGACCCGCTGGTGCTGTTACTGGCTCTGCCGGAACTGGTCATCAACACCCTCTCGGCCTACCCGCCCAACTACCAGCTCGACCGGTTTCATTATTCCATCGCGGTTGTGCCGTTTGTGGTGGCGGCCAGTATCAACGGCGTGGCCCGGCTGGTAAAGGCGGCTGCCCCCAAATTTAAGCACGTTCAGCCCGCCTTTTTGCAAAACAGCCTGCTGGCCATGATTACGCTGGTTACATTGATTTATCAGGCCCAATTTGGACACACGCCCATTGGCCGCTATTTTGAATGGCCTGCCGTTAACCCGCACCACCAAAAAGCAACAGCCCTGTTGGCTCAAATTCCGCCGCAGGCAGCGGTGGCGGCGCAAAATAACCTGGCCGCCCATCTCAGCCGGCGAGATTGGATTTTCATTTTGCCCAAATGGTCGCAGCAAAATATCCGGGCCGAATTTGTTGTATTCGATATCCACAGCCCGCTCTACCCCTACGAGTATATTGAACACTACTGCCGGGATGTTGAACAATTTTTAACCAACCCGGAGTATGGCCTGATTGTGGCCGGCGACGGCCTGCTTCTGTTCAAACGCCATGCGCCCGATGCGGCCACATTTACGCCCATCCCTTTTTGCCAATGAATGTCCCCATGCAAACCTCCTCAAAATCATTCCGGTCAGACCTGCTGATTTTGCTGGCCCTGGCGCTGGCGGTTCGCTTTGTGGCGGCCCTGCCGCAGCAGCAGCCCAACTACATGGACGCGGCTTATTATTACGTGAATGGAGTCAACCTGGCCCAGGGCCGGGGCTTTGTAGAGGATTTTATCTGGAACTATCTTGACGCGCCAGGGCCGCCGCCCCGCCCCGGCCACCTGTACTGGATGCCGCTCACCTCGGTGCTGGCCTGGCTGGGGATGGCTGTGGCAGGGATTAGTTATCGAGCAGCGCAGCTACCTTTTATTATTGTATCGGCGCTGCTGGCCCCAATTAGTTGCTACACCGCTTATCTTCTGACAGGCCGGCGCGGCCTTAGTTGGCTGGCCGGACTTTTTGCCATCTTCAGCGGCTTCTACTTTCCCTTTTGGACGGCCATCGACAACTTTACCCCCTTTGCCGTTGCCGGTTCGCTGGCGCTGCTTTTTGCCTGGCGGGGGTTAGCGGTTAGCGGTCAGAAAAATGCTGAATTACTAATACCCAAAGGGCACTTCGTTACTAATTACCAATCTCCCATTTTCAACCTCCTCCGCTCCCCTGCGTTTCTGCTCTTCTGCTCCGGCGCATTTGCCGGCCTGGCCCACCTCTCTCGCGCCGACGGCCCGTTGTTACTCATCGTTATTATTCCGGTTTGCGTACTGCACGCACCACGCGCTACGGGCCACGGGCCACGGGTTGCGTATTACCTGGTGGTGCGTAGCGGGTTGTTTTTGCTCGCCGGCTACCTGCTTATTATGACCCCCTGGTTTGTTCGCAACTGGCAGGCAGTGGGGACACCGTTGCCCGGCGGCGGCGCGCAGACCATCTGGCTAACCAATTACGATGACCTGTTCAGCTACAACCGGGAGTTGTCGCCCCAAACCTTTTTGGCCCAGGGCTGGGGGTCTATTATACAGGGGCGCTGGTGGGCGCTGACCAGCAACTTGCAAACCGTGCTGGCCGTGTGGGGCATGATTTTTTTAGCGCCGCTGGCCCTGCTTGGCGGCTGGCGGCTGCGGTGGCATCTGTTAATTCAACTGGCGGCGCTTTACGCCGGATTGCTGTTTGTGGTGATGACGCTGGTATTTGCCTTTCCCGGCGCGCGGGGCGGACTTTTTCATTCCGGGGCGGCGCTGCTGCCCTTTATTTACGCCGTGGCCGTGGCCGGGCTGGATATGGCAGTTGATTGGGCCGCGGCACGTCGCCGGGGCTGGAGAGCTTCTGCTGCCAAACGGGTGTTCGGGCTGGGGCTGGTGGTCATCGCCGTGGCCCTGAGCAGCTTTATCTACTACCAGCGCGTCCTCAAAGATAACCGCTGGAACAGCGCCGACCGCTACTACCCGGCCATTGCGGCCTGGGTGTCGCGCCAAAACCCCAACGCCGTGGTGATGGTTGGCAACCCGCCGGCCTATCGCTACCACGGCGGCGGCCTGAGCGTGATTATCCCCAACGAAAATCTGGAGACCACTTTGCAGGCGGCGGCTGAATATGGCGTGGAATTTTTAGTGCTGGATGGCAATCACCCGGCTCCCCTGGCCGGGCTGTACCATAACCCAACATCTGCTGCCAGATTGGGGCTGGCGCAAACTTTTGGCCGAGATTCGGGGAGTCCCATTTATGTCTTCAGGGTGGCAGAGAGCAGGTAGCAGAGGAGCAAGTATGACACGTAATAGGCAACACGCAATACGTCCCGCGTTTCACTTCTCGCTTTTCGCTGCTTACTCCCCTGTTTTCTGGTTTAGCCTGGCCTTACTGCTCGGCCTGTTTTATCTGGCTGTTTCGGCCTGGGGTTTTGGCTATTTTGGCTTTCCGCTAGACGATGCCTGGATTCACCAAACCTATGCCCGCAACCTGGCCCGCAGCGGCCAACTGGCCTTTACGCCGGGCGTGCCCAGCGCCGGCTCAACCGCGCCGCTGTGGACGCTGCTGCTGAGTTTGGGCTATTTGCTGGGTGTCCCTTTTAAATGGTGGACTTACGGCCTTGGGATAATTTTTTTGGCGCTGACCGGCTGGAGCGCAACCCGCCTTGGCCGCCGCCTGTTTCCGCAGCAGCGATGGGTGGGGCTGTGGGCCGGGCTGTTTTGCCTGTTCGAGTGGCATCTGGCCTGGGCGGCGGTCTCCGGTATGGAAACGATGCTGTTTATCTGGCTGTCGCTCTTTGTGTTTGAGCGATACCTGGCGGCAGGCGCGGCATCGTGGCGGCAGGATGTTGGCCTGGGCCTGCTGGGCGGGTTGCTGATTTTGACTCGCCCGGAGGGCCTGGGGCTGGTGGGTTTGATTGGGCTGGATATGGCTTTCCGATGCTGGCGCGTAAATGATACTCAATACTCAATTCTCAACATCGGTCGGCAGGTTGCAAGTGGCAAGTTGCAAGTAAAAAACCTGCTGCCTGCCTTTTGCAACTTGCAACGTTGGGTTGTAATTGTTAGCGGCATTACGCTGTTGCTTGTCCCTTACATATCCTTTCACCTCTACCTGACGGGGTTGCCCTTTCCCAATACACTGTACGCCAAGCAGGCCGAGTACGGCATTATTTTGCAGACTTTTCCGCTGTGGTGGCGGCTGTTTGGCAATTTTGGCCCGCCCATCGAATCGGTGCAGGGCGTGTTCAGGGTTATTTTTATTGGAGCGCAGGTGCTGCTGCTGCCCGGCTTGCTGCTGGCCGGCTGGCTTACCTGGCGTGAGCGCCGGTTTGAGCTGCTGCCGGCCTGGTTGTGGTGGATTAGCTATTTGCTGCTGTACGGACTGAGGCTGCCGGTTACATACCAGCATGGCCGCTACCAGATTCCGGCCATCCCCTGGGTAATTTTGCTGGGCGTGTGGGGCACGCTTCGGCTGGTCAACCTGCTGGCTGCGCGGGGAATGTGGGGCCGGGTGACAGGCCGGGCGCTGGCCTTATCGCTGGGGCTGCTGCTGCTGGCCTTTACCGGGGTGGGCGCGCAAGCCTACGGGCGAGATGTCCGTTTTATAGAAAGCGAGATGGTGGCCGCGGCCCAATGGCTTGGCCGGCACGCATCGCCGGGGGCGCTGGTGGCCGCTCATGATA
The DNA here is from genome assembly GCA_964486935.1 of uncultured Caldilineaceae bacterium. GTDB lineage: Bacteria > Chloroflexota > Anaerolineae > 4572-78 > J111 > CAZAPG01. Next base: position 109,209 of record CAZAPG010000016.1, read on the forward strand.
TCGGCGCGATTGGCTACTTTACCCAAACCCCCTTGATTGACCTGGCCGGGCTGGTAACGCCGGAGGTCATCCCCATTATCAGAGATGAGCCGGCCTTGCTTGAATTGATTTTGGCTCGCCGGGCCGACTATCTGGTGACGTTCCCCTCGTGGTATCCACAAATGACCCGCAGCCCGCGCCTGGATTTGCTCTACAGCACCCAGGCCCCATGGGCACCCCAGGCCGGCGGCGATAATATGGCCATCTACCGGGTAAAGCCATTGACCGGCCCTTAATGTTGTTTGCACCAAAAATAATTGTTATGGTATACTATAGCCGTGTGTCGTAACCGGAGTTGTTGTGCATGAGCAATGAAAATGCTGTTCTGGCTAAGTTTGTGACCGAGGCAACGGCTGCTTTGCAAGAAGCAGAAAACAAGCTGCAACAACTGGCCCAAACCGCGCAGTTACAATATAACCAACTGCTGGCAAACGGGCACGATGCTGCTGAAAATGAAACTGCGCGCCGGATACAACAAATTGGACAGCAGCTCTCAAAACTCTCTGAGCGAAGCCACACTCTCCAAACTTACCTCCAAAATGGTCTTGACGCGCCGCCCATTGATGATGACCATTGGCCTCGCATTAAAATTTTACAAAGCCAAGAAGAAGAACGAAGCCAACTGGCTCGCGAGCTGGAAGATAGTATGGGGCAGTTGCTGGCCAATGCCGTCTTTGAACTGGCCTCGTGCCGGCACCTGCTCACGCACGACCCCGGCGCGGTGTCTGGGGGGCTAAACGCGCTGCAATCAGAACTGGAGCAAGGGCTGGCCGAAATCAGGCAGTTTATTACCGACCTGGAGCCGGCCACCATTCTGGGTAATTTTGGCCTGGGGGGCGGTATCCGGCGTTACCTGGAGCAATACGAAACGCGAACCAAAATTAAAACCCAGCTGCGGATTAACACCAACGTTGGCCGTTTGCCCAGCATTATTGAAAATACCATCTTTCGGGTTGTTCAAGAGGCGCTGCGCAATGTTTACGCCCATTCCGGCGCAACCCGGGTAGATGTAGTCATAGAAGAAAAAAATACCATCCTTGAATTCAGCGTAATAGATAACGGCCAGGGAATGACGCCGGACCGGATTGATGCCTCAAAAAGAAACCTTGGCCTGGCCCGGATGATGGACTACGCCGAACTATTAAACGGTAAGCTGCGCCTGTTTAGCGAGCCAGGCCAGGGCACGCGGGTAACTCTGTCGGTTCCTTATCATTCGGCGTTATAATTAGATAAATCCACAACTCGTAACTTCTCAATTTTTCGGGGTAAAGACCGCAGAGGTTTTAAAAACCTCTGCGGTCTGGCAGGTTGCTCCCCGAATTATTGAGATGATACCACAACTCCTTGTTACCTGTTTACCCGCCAATAGCTACTCAAAATCAGGAGATATGCATGGCTACTAAAACAAGTTTAATGCTGGTTGACGACCATCCTCTCTTTCGCCAGGGATTGCGACGCGTGCTTGAGAAAGAAGAAGACATTGAAGTGATTATGGAAGTAGCCGATGGGGAAGAGGCGTTGCGTTTGATAAAACAACTTGTGCCCGATGTAGTTATTATGGATATCAATTTGCCCCATATGAACGGGCTGCAAGTAACCCGTGAGTTAAAACAGGCCGTACCTGAAGTTGCCGTGATTATGTTAACCGCCTACCACGATGATGAACAGATTTTTCACTCGGTGCGGGCCGGCGCAGCCGCCTACTTTCCCAAAGAAGTGACCCCCCGCCGCCTGATTGAAGCCATTCGGCAGGTGAGTAAAGGCAACTACGTAATTGACGACGAGGTGCTAGACAAGCCGGAAGTAGCCAACTGGCTGTTAACCCAGTTTGATAAAGTTGCCTACATCGACGGTATGCCCAACGAGATGTTTGCTCCTCTCTCGCCGCGAGAGATGGAAATTTTGCAGCACATTGCCAAAGGCCAAAGCAACAAAGAAGTGGCCTACGAGTTGGGAATTAGTCGCCAGACCGTAAAAAACCATATGACCAGTATTTTAAGAAAATTAGCCGTTAACGACCGCACTCAGGCTGCGCTGTACGCCGTAAAACGTGGCTGGATTCGCCTGAACGATGAAGAACAATAAATAATATTTGCTACGTTATCGAGTGCAAGCTAAACTTATTTGGCAACAGCCAAAAATTTGCCTGGAAAGGGGCGCTTGAATGAGTCTACAACGCTTGCGGAGTTTAGAAGAAGAACAGCCGGCCCAACCCGAAGCCTCTGGCCCGCCGACACCCGCTCAGGTCATCGAGCAGGTTCACAAGGAATACGAACAGATCCAAAAAGAACTCAAAGAAATAGAGATTCTGGAAAAACAAAGCACCTCCGAGGTGGAAAAGCTGGCTCAACGTAACGCGCAACTTACCAACAAAGTGCGCACCATGGAAGCCAACATCGATACCATACCCCGCCCCGATATTAAGGAAATTTACAACGCCTCTCAAGAAGCTCAAATGCGCCTGTTTATGATGCGGGGCCAGGTAGAGCAGCTACAAAGCCGGCAAGAAGCCCTAAAACGGTATGCCGAAAGCCTGAAAAAAATCATCGACATCTCCGGTTCAATAGTCGCCTCCGAAGCGGGCGGCCCGGCAAACGTTGCCGGCCCCAACCCCGACCTTAGCGCCGGCATTATTAAAATTATCGACGCCCAGGAAAACGAGCGACAACATCTGGCCAACCAACTGCACGACGGCCCCGCGCAATCCCTAACCAACCTTATTCTGCAAGCAGAAATTTGTGAGCGCCTGTTTGATACCAACCCGGTGAGAGCCAGAACCGAACTCACCGAACTGAAAGACGCTGTAACCGCTACGTTTCAAAAAGTGCGCGAGTTTATTTTTGACTTGCGCCCCATGATGCTTGATGATTTGGGGCTTAACCCCACCCTCAAAAAGAGCATTGAAGATTATGAGCAAAAAACCGGCATCGCCTGCAACCTGACCATTAGCGGTAAAGACCATCGCCTGCCGCCTCACGCCGAAGTAACCATTTTCAGGGTAATTCAACACCTGCTAAACAACGTAAAAAATCACGCCCAGGCCACCCACGTTCAAGTATCCCTAAATGTTGACGACGATAAAGCCACGGTAGTTGTTGAAGATGATGGCGCCGGCTTTGATGTAGCCGAAGCCCTGGCCGCCTCCCGGCAACGCCGAACGCTGGGGTTAAGCAGTATGCAAGAGCAGGTAGAAATGCTCGGCGGAAATATAAAATTTGATAGCGGCGTAGGCAAGGGAACCCGCGTTGATTTTTGGCTGCCGGTGAGCCAGTAAAAGGTTTCAGGTTACTAATTACCGATTACTGACCACTAACCGCCGATAATCTCGCCATTCGTCTATTTGGGCATTCGCTTGCCTTTTTTCATAGAGACTGACCGCAGCGGCGCTGCCGCACCGGTGATAAAAAAAGTAGGGGGACACCCCCCAAGCCCCCCGGCCTGCGGCGCTATTTTCACAGGAGTCCCAGCCATAGATGGGACTTTTTTGTTTAACCCAAAAACTCCCCAAACTCTATTAGCCCTCTGGTAACGTTGACGCTCCTTAAACCAGCATCTATAATTTCTAGTAGCGTTAAGTTGTGAGTGCGACAACATTTATTATTATGACAACCTTAAATTTTAACCTTTACTATAGCTACCCGTATCCTTTTTGTAATCGTGCCAGACTCAATCAGTAGCAAGAAACCTCAAAGCGAAGAAACTACAATACTAGCAACCGATTACTGACGACTGATTACTGTATTTACATAGGAGTGTAGCTGTGGTAAGACGACAACATCAAAAAGGCCAGGGCTTTACAGAATTTGCCTTAATTTTGCCCCTGTTGCTATTACTACTGCTGGGGGTTATTGAGGCAGGCCGGGTAATATGGGCTTACATTACCGTGCAGAACGCCGCCAGAGAAGCCACCCGTTACGCCGTAACGGGCCGGCCTTATCTAGATTCCAATACTTCAATTGCGGATCAGGCAAAAGTATGCCTGGGCAACCCCAGAAACGAAACCGGCTTTGATGAACCCGACCCCGTGACCGATTTGGGGATTCAACCCTGGTTGTGCAGCGCCGACGACCGGGTACAGGGTATCAAAAGAGTTGCCTTAGACCACCTGACCAATTTGGCCTGGAGCGATATCTGCGGCGATGGCTTTACCAGCTTTCCACCCCCCGAAAATGAGGTTAACCTCTATAACCCCGACCTGGTCAGGGAACTTTCCATTCAAGAGTATTTTGGCACTTGCGCCCAGCAACCCGGCGCTATTGGCATTTTGGTTCAGGGGCAGGTAACAACCGAAACCACAGATGGCACCCTGATTGTGGCCCCGGACCCGGTCATGAATCACCCCGGCCAGCAAGGGCTAAACATTCAGGTTACTACCTTTTATAACCTGCAAATGCTCACCCCCATTTTTGATGCCATTATGGGCGGCACCTTTGTCAGGCTCGAAGGCCGAACCCAGCTTCAAAACGAGGGCCTCGACTCCGCTTCCGGTATCGAGCCGCCGCCCGGCATTAACCCGCCTCCCACCCCCGACCCCAGCGGCGGCAGCGGTAGTTTTATACCAAACGCCAGAATCTGGTCGGTGAGCGGTTACAACAATATTCAACAATCTGATGTGTTACGAGTCCACCTGGAAAACCATGCCAGCAGCCAAAAGTATAACATCTATCTGGCCGATGGCTCGGGAACGACTTACCTTATTTGTGGCGATGAAAACCCAACCGCCAACAACGGCGTTACAACCGACGCCCAAAACAGAACCGATGTAAATTGCCCGCTGGCTCCCACCGGCATCCCTCCCGGCACTTACGATTTATACTCTACCGTCTCCCCCTCAACCAGCCCGCGTGTGGCCGCCGCGCCCGAACCGGTTCAAATTGTCTCCGGCGGCGACGCTCAAATTCTGGTTGAGGGCGGTAACATTTGGGCAGCCAACGAAGCCACCCAAATAAGCCTGCTGTTTCACCTGATTACCGACGGCCCCTTTGACGTTAAACTGTACGATGGCGCCGGCGTCTATGTGCAGGATATTGCAACTGACCACTCCGGTATCAGCACCGATAATATCACCTGGGTGCCGGCCGACCTGGCAGCCCTTGGCCAAACCGTGTGCGATCTGGCCAGCGGCGTTAAATGCACCATCAGGTCTTTTAAGGATAACGGCGATATGGCCGCCGAGGTTAAAGTCAACATCAACCAGCCCGAAATCATCCTGTCCGGCGGGCTTGGCCCCTATGCCCGCGGCCAGTATGTCAACATCTTTCTCAAAGCGCATACGCCGGGCCGGCGCTACAGTATAAAAATACCTTCTTCTACCGGTACTATCTTGCTGGATACGCTGGATACTAACGCCTCCGGCGATACAACCAACCCCAGAGTTTGGATTATTGACGAAGATTGCGGCACCGGCGGCGGCTTGCCCGATGGCTTTTACGACCTGACCTCTCACCCGCTGGGGTCAACCACCAATCAAATAGCCATTTTGAAAAACGTGGAAGTGAAAACGCCGCCAGACCCGTTTATTACCGTAGAGGGCGGCACTACCTGGACCATCGGCTCCTTTATCAACATCAAGGTTCACCAGCATCAGGTCAACCAGCCGCACTATCTTGAGTTTGATGGCGAGCGTATCCCCACCGAAAGCAACGACGATACATTTATTACCGGCAGTTGCGGCGACAGAATTGTTGGCTACACCATCCCGCTGGATAAGGACGCCGGCACTTATACCATCGCCTCTTTTGATGCCACCAATAACGCCCAACAGGCCACGCTCGATATCACCGTTCTGGCCAAGCCGGTTATCCAGGTGCTGGAAGGCGACAAGGTTTTCCCCGACCAAACCATTACCATCAAACTCAGCAGCCACGTACCCAACTTCAGCTACGATGTTTTCTACGCCGAAAAGAAACTGTTCTCCCTCTTTACCGATCCCGATGGGTCGAAAACAACCAGTTATAGTTTAACCAACCTGCCCGTTACTCCCGGCCCCAATTTTAGCAACCCGGCCAACTACGGCGTTCCCTTTGATATGTGGTCGCAAACGGTGTCGGGTCCCATCGAGCGGGTAGCTACAACTACTTTGACAATTGTGCCCGCAGATTTGGTGGTTACTCAAATTTCGGTTCCGGCAACCGCCACTATTAGCTCCACTATTCCGGTTCAGGTGGTGGTGCAAAATGTCAATCCTATTGCTATCAACAAATGGGTCGATATCGACCTCTACTTTATGAAGCATCCCCAGCCCGACCCGTTTGGGCCAAGTTATCTGGCCGGCTATAACTTCCCCGGCGATATCAAATATTGGAAAAACTCTTTTGCCCCCGGCGAAGCCTACACAATTACCCACATGCTCCCGGTAGAAAGCTCGGGCGTGCAAAATGTTTATGGTTATGCCGACACCAGCAACTTTGTGTTTGAAGATGAAACCCCGGGTGAAGTAGCCAACCCCAATAACATTGGCAGCACAACTTACCTGGCAACCTGCCCCGGTGGCGTATTTGAAGAGACCTTCAGCCCCGACGACTACGCCCAGGGCGCGGCCCTTCCCGGCTGGAGTGTGGCCCGCTTTGGCACGGCCACCGGCGGTTACGGCACCCAGGTAACGGGCAACCCCGCCAACGGAATTTTATCTGTGAACAGCACCGGCCAGAGCAACTGGACCAACAACGATAACGGCAGCGGCAGAGGCGAATTGTACTTCCACCGAACCGCGTCTATCGAGACCAGCGCCGGCCTGGATGTCCACGTTAAAATCCTGGATATTTCGGGCGGCGGCAGTTCTGCCAAAGCCGGCCTGCAGGTGCGCGGCGATGCCGCCGACCCCTTAAGCGCCAAGGTAAATATAGAACTTCTTAAAAACGGTACCCTGCGAGCCAGTTACCGGGAGTACAACGGCGGTATGCAAATTATTGGCTCCGACACGTCTCACTCGCTCAGCCCCGGCAGCCCCTACTGGCTGCGCATCGAGCGGCTGGCCGGCGCCAATACCTTTAATTTCTACATCAGGCAATCTGCCGCTGCGCCGCCGCCGGCCGACGACCCCGGCTACGATGCCTGGTGGGGCGCGGCTGTCCGAACCCGAACCCTGTCCAGTTTTCCCGATAATGTCTACGTGGGGGTGTTCAACGCATCGTACAGCTCCAGTTCTGCCAGCACATCTCAGTTTGATAACTTTAGCGTTTACCCGGACCCGGCCGGCTGCCCCAACCCCACCGAAACACCCGACCTTCCGCCGGGGTTGCAGGTTTGCACGGAACTGCTGGTTGACCGCAGCTTTGAAACCTCTCCCCCCGTCGATTGGGGCGGGCTTGGCACCAACGGCGTTTCTCAGGACACCTCTCTAAAGAAAACCGGCAACCGTTCGTTGCGGGCTTCTACCCTGAGCGGCGCGCCGCAAAACCCCAGATTCTGGCAGCGCTTCACCATGCCCGATTGGATCCTGTCATCAACCACTACCCTGGATGTGAGCTTCTATAGAAACGTTGACAACCAGGGAACCAACCAGCCCGACGATAGATTCTTTGCCGTGGTGGCCACCGCGCCCAATCTTGCCTCGGCCATTACCGACCCGTCCCTGGTGGGCACCGGCGTGGGCAGCAGCCCGGCCGACCCCAACGGCTGGGTGGCCCAAACCATCCGGTTCAACGTGGCCGCAGGGGTGAACCTGGAAGATTACGCCAACCAGCAGCTATATCTGTACTTTTACAACAACAGCAACAATCCTGCGGCTTGCGGCGGCTTTTGCGCCACCCACTATTACTTTGATGATATGAGCCTGCAAAACTGCACTACCCAGCCCAAACCCAGCCCCATTACCACCCGGATAAACGGCTCGCTGACCCTTAACTTTAGCGATGGCTCGGTTGAGAAACTGCCCTTTGTGCGGGTGTGGGCCTACGCTGAAAACGATAACACCGTTTACGAAACCTATTCCATTCAGGGCGGGCAGTTCAACTTCTACAACCTGCCGGCAACCGCCTCGGGTACGCAGTACACCATTTTTGCCCAGTACTACCTGGTTGACCCGTTTAACCCCAGCCAGATAGAAACCCTGGCCGCCGACAGCTCCATTATTTTGAAGAGCAGCAACGGCGATGGTAATCCGGCTACGGTTGCCCTGGAGTTGTTTACTCTGGCGCCCCGGCCCTAGCTGTAAATGAAACCGCAGAGGGTCTCAAAACCTCTGCGGTAAAGTATCTAATTAGTACGTAACAGATTTAGTGGGGGACGTTTTTATGAATATGTTCAAAAAATTGGCAATTCCATTAATGATTGCCGTGGCTGCTTTGGGGGCAGCCCTGCTTCTGCTGCCCTTCGAGGCCAGCGCCGGCAATCGGGTGGACAACAGTAACCTGCCCGCCCAGCGCGATGAACTGGCTATTGGCGCGCAGACTGCGATTACGGTGATTGGCGAATATGGCGAAGCCAACCTGTCGCAACACCTGACCGGCGGCTTTTCTGACCCGCAAATTGTAGCCAGCAGCGATTACGTGGCCGCAGTTTACCGGGGCGTAAACGGCAGCGTTTACCTGCAGGCCACCAAAAACATTAGCGGCTGGTACGGCACGCCGGTAACGCTGGGCCAGGGCAGCGTGCCCGACCTGGCTATTTCTGGCACAAACGTGGTGCACGCGGTCTGGCTCAAAACGGGCAACGAGGTAGTTGAATATAAAAAATGCACGCTAGGCCCCACCACGGCCAGTTGCGATGATACCGCGACAGTGCTTAGAAGCGACACCAACGAAATTCTGAACAACCCGGTGATTGCGGTTGACGGCAGCGGCCGCCTGCACGTGGCCTGGACGGTGCCGGCTAATGATAAGGTTGAAAGCCGGGTCCATAACGGCAGCAGTTGGGGAACAACCGCCTCCGTTCCCGGTTCACCCGACGCCCCGGAGCAGGCGGCTATTGCGGCGGCGACCAACAAGGTGATTTTGGCTTTTATTAACAATGTGGTCGGGCAGAATAGCGTGAGCGTTTACAACTCGCCGGTGGGTGATAACCCCCACGTCTGGCAAAACAGAGCCAACTTCAGCGCCGATGAAGCCGCCCCCGGCAGTGGCGTTTATGATAAGGTGAATGATATTGGCCTGGCCGCAAGCGCAGGCGGTACGGGCGCTTATCTGGCCTGGAGTATTCGTGATACAAATGCCGACCCGGATATCTTCAAACTGGCCGGCTCAACCGGCTCAAATTCGGGAGATAGCTGGACGGCAGCCAGTTACATCACCTCGGCTAATTCTTATGTTGGCACAAGTAGTGATATCGACAAACGGCGGTCGAAAGACTCCAGCACGCCGGTGCAGGAAATCGGGCTGCGGCCCAGCGTGGCCGTAACTCCCACCAATAACTTTGTGGTGGTCTGGCAGGAGCGCAACGACGATGTTTGCCAGGATGCCAACCCCGGCGAAGGCGAGCCTGAACTGAACGGCACGTCGGCCATTTTCTTTGCCGACAAATCCTCCACCAACTGGACGACCCAACTCGGCCAACTGGATAATGACCGCACCACCTACTCCATCGACCCGGATATTGTGGTTCAGGGCAGCACCCGGCACATCATCTATATGAAATATACGGGCGGCAACCCGGCCGACTGCGCGGGCGGCGGCGGCGCGTCACAATACAATATCTACTACCGGGGGCCGTATATTACGGTGCAGGCGCCCAGCGGAGGGATGTTCCTGCCCATTATTCTCAAGACTTTTTAACCTGTGGAATGGAGATAGAACTTATGCAGTTGGACGTTCAAATGTCATTTCGAGCGAAGAATGAGCGAGAAACCTCTATGCAGACGGCCAAATTGGGGATTTCTCGTCGCTTCGCTTCTCGAAATGACATGGCTGCGTAACTCCTGGGAGAATATATTTTGTCCAACCCGCGGGGGCTTTGGAGAAGAGGCAGACAGACCCTAACGCCTTCGGCGGCAACGAGAATGGAAATCCAACCCACCCCCACCCGCCGCCTTCGGCGACTCCCTCCCCCGATATCGGGGCAGGGTTGCGCGCAAGCGGGGGGCTATTTTCAGAGGAGAAACTGGCTGGACTGAGACTCCAATCTCCAGTCTCTAATCTCCACCCAAATTATCTATGACATCCAAACCGGAAACAGAAACGCAGCCGCCCCCCCAAAAAGGCCGGGCGGCATCGAAAAAGAAAAAAAAAAGCAGGCCCTTTCTGCTGCAACGGCTTCGCCGCCAGGATTTGATATTGCTGACCGGGTTGCTGTCGCTGGCCTGTTTTAGCGTGATTGTGGTGGGGTTGCTGATTTTAAGGTTTCGGCCAGCCAATGCCGGGCCGGCGGGCGCGGAATTTTTGGGCGCGCCCGGGCCGGAACCAACGCATACCGTTAGCTTTGCGCAAATTACCGGGCTTAACCAGTACGCGCTGGCCCAGGCGCAGGCAACAGCCTGGGCATCCGATGCCCAACTGGTTTCGGCCAACGCCAATTGGCTCTCGGTGCTTAACAAAGAGCAAATTGGCGCGCCGGGCGAATGGACCTATCGCTTCTACTCGCCGGCCAAAGAGCGATTGTTCATTGCCAAAGTTCAGCCCGACGGCCAGGTACATACCATCGAGCACGTGGTTAAAATAACCCTGCCGCCGCCGGTGCTCGATACCGGCAGTTGGGTCATCGACAGCCCGGCGGCCCTGGCAATCTGGCTGGATTATGGCGGCGCAGACCTGGTGGTCCGCAACCCGGGGCTGGAGGTTTTAATTCAATTACGACGCATCAACAACCACCCCAACCCGGTCTGGATAGTCATCGGCACCGACCGGCGCACGCAAGATATTCATATTGTGGTGATTGACGTAACCAACGGCGCGGTGGTTAGAACAAACCTGGCTTGAGTGGAGTAGGGAGTTCTATCCTTACTCCCTACTCCAAAACTTTTAATTGGCAGCAATTTGAAATTATTTTGTTCATTTATTTAGCAGTACGGAGGATAGGATGTTAAAAAACTATCTGTTGCAACTAAAAGCCAAACATTTTCAGGCGGTCAAAGAGCAAAAGGGGCAAAGCCTGATAATTTTTGTCTTTGCCATTTTAGGACTCATTGCCATGATGGGGCTGGCGCTGGATTTGGGGCTGGTCTATATCGAGCGGGTGCGGGTGAGCCGCACCACCGACGCGGCGGCCCTGGCGGCGGTGGTCGAACTGCCCTTTGAAGAAGAGGCCATCCGGCGCGCCGCCGAGTTTATCGAATTGAACGGCTACACCCGCGAAAGCACCGAAATTCGGGTGAGGGGTTGTATTGATACATCCAGCGGGCTACAGAATGTTGGCGATTTCAGCGCAACAGCCCCCTACCCCGCCGGCGACCCTGTTGATACCCAGCCGGACAGTCTCATCAGTGGCTATGTCTACCAACCCGCGCTCAACAACCCGCCCGAAGCCATCTTTGTCATCGATACGCTGGCCTACCAGCCGGTTGAGCGGGATGCCGGCGGTTTGGTGACAACCCAAAATCAGGAAAACTGCACCGATTCCGGCGGCACGCCGCTGTACGGCACGGCCAACAAATTGCGGGTATCCGGCCAGGTTGGCGTCACTATGAATTTTATGCGCTTCTTTGGCTTTGGCGTGGTGCCGGTATCGGACCAGGCCGTAGGCGAAAACGTAACCAACCTGGATGTGGTGGTGGTGTTTGACGTGTCCGGCTCGATGGACTTTGAAACCACCTGTTTTGGCTGCTGGAACGAAGTTGCCGCCAGGTCGGCCGATATTCTCAATAACCCGTTCCCCACAAACGGCGACCACAACCCGGTAAATTTTGATCCGCCTGGTCCGGGTGGACCGTATGATATTTTCTGGGGAGGCGACTCGTCTAATTTTGGCAATACGGGCCTGGCCGGCCATCCGGTATGTAACACTGCCCCCACCCCCCTGGTTTCGGGTGGATATCGCTACCTGGTGCACGAAGCCGAATTTTACTCGGTCGACTCGCCCACCCACGGCTGGGAATTCAACCAGCGTACAGCCGGGCAGGGCTTTTGGGTGGTGCAGCGGCAAAACAGAGGCTCTAACGACTCTTACATTCGCACCCACCCCTTTGTTACCTACAGCCAGAGCAACCTTTCCGACTATCCCCAGTTGCAGGGGGCCTCTTACAACGCCGAATGTTTTGACGGGGCCGGCAACCTGAGCGGCAAGTGCTGGGAAACCCGGGCCAGCGCCCTGGGCCAATCGGCTCCCAGTAACCCGCCCTACGTTGAATACGATTTTACGGTTGATTGGGCCGGCCTGCCCGATAACCGAACGCACATCTGGATCAGGGCGCTGGGCGGCAGCAGCTGGAGCTGGGAATGGTACGGCAAGGGCGCTCAACAGCTAAATGACTGGCGAAAATCTATCTACTGGCAGGTTGATGGCAGCCCGGTGGCCGGCGGTCCATTCAACAACCTGCGAGACCAGGGTAACGAGCGGGTGGCTATCAACGATAGTAACTGGCGCTGGGTAAAAATTGCCGGCGATTTGAATCTGGCCAACGGCCAGCATACGCTGCGGCTGTACCAGGGCAGCTCCGGCTTTAACCTGGACAAGATTATTTTTACCAACCGGCCCACCAACAACGTGGGCGATTATCGGACCGACTTTTTTGTGGGCGGCGCAGAAGGGCCAGATGCCACCGCCGGCTCGGCCACGCGAGAAGCGTGCAATATGTGCAACCCGGCTTTTGGCCAAACGGTACAGCCAAACCAGTGCAGTTGTAAAACCGGCCCAACAGATAGCGGCACCACTTACCCCGGCGGCGGGGCGGGGCTGGGCTGCACTGCGGTTGTCACCGCCACCAACCAGCTTGAAAATGACCTGTACCACGATGTTGACCCGCTGCGTAGCGCCCAGGAGGCCGTTAAAAACTTTGCCGCCCGCCTTGACCCCAAGTTTGACCAGATTGGCGTGGTGGCGTTTAGCAATAATATCAAATCGCGGGTTAAATTGCAGTGCCTGCGCTGGGCCGGCGTACATGAGACAGCCGGTGTGGCCAAGTGTTACGATCCATCGGTTTCGGGAGGCCCCATTACCTATACCCACGTTCTGCAGGATATTGAGAATCGCAATCCCGAAGGTTCTACCAATATTGCCGAGGGGATGAGAGAAGGGTTGGAAGAGTTGGGGATTGAAATTCCCACCTATAACCCCGGTGTTACCAGCGAGTGTAAAAAATTCTCTAGCGATACCTTCAGTAGCGATAATAAACGCGCCTGCGACCGGCGCGGCGCGGCCCGGCGCGTCCTGATTTTGATGACCGACGGCTCGCCTAACCTGAGCGTCAGTTGCCCCGGCAGCTACGTGTGGCGCGGCCAATTTGCCGGCGGCGGCGGCAACAACGATTACGACTGCGCCATGTACTTTGCCAGCCAGGCCGCCGATAATAACGTGGTGCTTTATACCATTGGTATTGGTTCTGGCGTTAACGTTGAACTGCTCACGGCGATGGCTACCGGTACAGACCCTAACCCGGTTGCTGGCGATGATGGCTTCTATTTTGAAGGGAAAGGCGGTAAATATTTTGCCGCAGCCAAACCCAGCGATCTGGACGCGATTTTTGAAGAGATTCTCAACAACATCTTTGTGCGGATTGTGGGGTAGGGCCAAGACCTGCCAAATGTTGCAAGTTTGCATGTGGCAAGTCGCATTTACCTGTCACTTTCCACCTGTCACTTGCTGTTCCCTTGAAACGCATCAAGAGCCAGAATCAAAAATTCTAGTCAGTCTGAAATTTGTGGGGAAGGATAGAGGCATGAGGATAATAAATGTAAAAAAACTGCTACCCGTCCCGGTGGGCGGGCGCGGGTTTTCAGGATTGGTCAGACCGGCTCCGGCCAAATCAAAATCGGGGCTGCGTCGTTTATCGGCGCAGGGCCAAAGCCTGGTTGAAATGGCCATTATTACGCCGCTGCTGATTTTTTTTCTGATAGGCATATTTGAGGTGGGCTGGGCGCTCAGAAACTATCTGGTGCTGGTCAACGTGAACCGCGAGATTACGCGCTTTTCCATCAGGCCGGGCTACCTGAACTTTTCGACGCAGGCCAATATTGACGCCAGTTTTCAGCGGGTCAAAGATTGGACTTTAACCTCGGTGAGCGGCCAACTCAATATTGAATTTGATAGTCCCGACTCGCCTACTACCCTGATTATATCTCACGCGGTGATTGACACCGGCAGACCCTGCCCCGATGATAGCTCGGCTACTTGTGAATGTAACAAATTTGATCCTGATGACCCGGCTTACGATGCAACCTATAACCCGTTCCCTTATGACGATTTGATTATTCACCCGGATTTGCCCGGTTATGGTTATCAGCAGGAGACCTTTGGCCCGGAAACCACAGTAACCGGCCCCAGAAACAGCCGCATTGATTTTAATACGCTGGCGACAACGCTGGCCGGCAAAAATAACAAATTCAACTGCGAAATTATCAAGAAAGGGGGCGTGCCCTCGGCTAACAATGTCATCGTGACCGAGTTGTTTCACGACCAGCCCCAGTTGTTTGGCTTTCCGCTAATTTCAAACCCCTACACCGACCCGGTGCCGCTCTATACCCATACCACCATGCGCTTAATTGGGGCGGCTCGCAGCAGCGGCGGCGTTGAAGGTAATATTACCGCCGGCATCGACACTATCGGCCCAATTTGTTTGGTGTACCCGTTTTTGGTAAAAGATACCGATATTGGGCCAACTCAAAAAAATATCATTGAATACGGCTGGCTGAAATGGAACACCGCCTCACCGATGACGGATCAGGAATATCTGGGGAGGGCGCTCCTGTATCCACAAATGTCATTGAATGACTACCCCCAACCCGGCGGCATTCAAGATGGCAGCCCGGTAACGCGGGTCTCGCTTTCAAACCCGGCTTTTGGCGCAGAGCTTGACGCGCTGCAAGGCCGGCCCATTATCATCCCTTACACTTCTAATCCTGCCCCCAACACGGTTACTGTTGATGGCTTTGTGTGGGTGAGTATTGTAAGTCACAACACGTCCGGCTCGCCTAATAATGTGACGGCCAGCTTTGATACAACCACTCCGCTTCCGGCGGCCTGCGTGACCAGCCCGTAATGAGCGATTTTATGTCAAATTTACTTTTAAGAAATCTTGACTTTTCCCGGTTAAGTGGTATCATATTTATGCTAGCGTCCTTTTCGTCAATTGTGATGGAAAGGGGTTAAAAAGATATGCAACGTGGCAGACTGCTAATTATTCTTGGCGTTGTTTTGGGCCTGCTAACAATTGGTGCAGTTGCTTTTCTTCTTATTGGAGGCGGGGGCGGAGGTTTACTTGGCGGCGGCGCGCCTGCGCCTGAGCAAGTCGAAGCTCCGCCGGCAGAACCGACAGGCATTCCTACCACTCAAGTTATTGTAGCCTTACAACCAATTCCTCGTGGCTCTGAATTTGTGGCCGGCTCTATTGGCCGGCGAGATTGGCCGGCTAACAACGTTCCGCCCGACACCATTGCCGATGAAGCGGAAACCATTGGCAAGGTAGCTAAAACGGAAATTGTTCAGGGCCAGGTAATTGTTCGCAGTATGTTGGTAGATAAAGGGGTGTCTGGTGAGGCAGCCCTCAATATTCCACCCGGACGCGTGGCGGTGGCTTATCCGATGAACCGCCAAAAAAGCGTAGCCTATGCTATTCAGCCCGGCGACTCGGTGGATATTTTGGTTACAGCCTTCTTTATTGATGTTGATGAAGAATTTCAGGCGCCGTTACCCAACAAAATACGGTTCTTCTTTCCCATTTTTGATCAAGAAACCGGCACACAAACGGGTATTCAACTAAGCGAAACCTTTGATGAAGGACGCTTTGAATTGGGCGCCGACGAAATAGCCTCTATTGTAAGCGCCAGCACGCCACAAATTCCCCGGCGCGTGGCTCAGTTGACAGTTCAATCGGCTAAAGTGTTGAGGGTAGGCCCTTGGCTTGAAGAACCCCCGCCCCCACCACCTGAAGAGGGCGCGGAGCCGCCGCCACCCCCACCTCCAGATATTGTAACTTTAGCCGTAACGCCTCAAGATGCCCTGGTTTTACTCTGGCTCAGGCAAAGCGGTATTTACAATGAAATGGCTTTGCGCGCCGCCGGCGAAGACGAGGCAGACCATTTGACGGAAGCCGTAACCTTACAGTACATGCTAACTCGTTTTAACATTGCGGTACCGCCTAAAATTGAATTTGTGATGGCCACCTCAATCTCCGACTTGGAAGACCAATCTGTTATTGTGGGAGAAGTAACGGAACAACAGGCTCCCCGAGAATAATTTTGGTTTTTTGTGCAACTGCGCTAATATAAGTGTATAATAAACCCCTAAAGTCACTTGTGACTGATATTGAAATTCTGGTCTCTGTTTAATTCCATCAGTTGGCAACATAGATGGGGGGACCAGAATTTCAATATCTACACAAATTTTTTAATCAGCTCAAAATCTATATCTTGGGATAATAACGTATGTCAGGATCCATAGCGCCGTTACCGGATGAAGAACAAAAAATACGTCTGCTACTGGTAGACGATATTCCCGAAACCCGGGAAAATTTGCGAAAGCTTCTGTTTTTTGAGTCTGACGTTGAAGTAGTTGGGGCTGCAACAAATGGCGAAGAAGGCGTGCAAATGGCCATCGAGTTGCAGCCTGATATTGTGTTGATGGATATTAACATGCCTGGCATGGATGGCATTACCGCCAGCGAGATGATTAGCCAGAAATCTCCATTTACGCAAATCATTATGATGTCGGTGCAGGGCGAGGCCGATTACCTGCGCCGTTCGATGCTGGCCGGCGCCAGAGAATTTTTAATTAAACCCTTCTCCAGCGATGAGTTGATTAGCAGTATTCGCCGGGTTTACCAGTTGGGGGCCAGCCGCCGGCAGGCAATGCCGGTGGGGCCTGCCGTAACACCGGGCGCGGCAGCCGTTGCCGAAACCCGGGTGCACGCCGCCGGAAAGATTGTTTGCGTGTTCAGCGCCAAGGGCGGTGTTGGCTGTAGTACTATTGCGGTTAACCTGGCCATTGCCCTGCAACAAACCGCGGCCATTAAAGTGGCGGTGGTAGATACAAGTCTGCAATTTGGCGATATTGGGGTGCTGCTAAACCTGTACGCCAGCCGAACCATTGCGGATTTGGCCTCAAATGCCGATGAACTGGACGACGAATTGATTAGCGACGTGTTCATTCCCCATAGCTCTGGGGTTAAGGCCCTGTTAGCCCCGCCCCGGCCTGAAGTAGCCGATACCGTCACCCCATCTCTGGTATCTGATGTGTTACAACGATTGCGGCGGCAGTTTGATGTTATCATTGTTGATACCGGCAGTGTGCTTGATGATGTTGTCTTGAATGTTCTCGACTTATCTGATAAAATAATTGTAGTAACCACCCCCGAAATTCCGGCAATCAAAGATGCCAAACTTTTCTTTGAGGTTACTGAAGCGCTTGATTATGAACGTGAGCGGGTTATGTTTGTGCTAAACAAAGCCGATAAACGAATCAATATTCGCGCAGAAGATATTGAAGCTAATATTAAATATCCCATTCAGGGCCAACTTCCGCTTGATGAGCGTTCTGTAACCACAGCCGTAAACCAAGGGGTTCCCTACATTTTAGGAGACAAAAACAGCCTGTTAACACAGGCAACTGTACAACTGGCTAACAAATTATTGCAAGCTCTTAAAGACAGCGATAATGACACATAGTTAAAACAGGCCAGAGAGTTTTATCACTTAAGTTATGTTGAGGGTTAGGATGTTATGTCTTTATTAAAACGTATTGAACGCGGTGGACAATCAACAAGTACGGGCGGTGGCGCAAGACCATCTTCGCCGGCGCCCAGCCCCGCCAAGCCCAAACCAACCGACCAACGGCGACGAGCGCCTTCGGCAGCCCAAAGGGATGCCTTTAAAGATTTGAAGGAACGGATTCAAGATAAGCTGGTAGCCGAACTAGACCCGGCGATGGATGTTTCTCGTACAGATGAAGTTCGCCGCACCATTCAGGATATGTACGACCAAATTCTCCAGCAAGAGAATATTATTCTCAGCCGGTCCGAACGTGAACGCCTGTTTGAAAGTATTGTGGCCGAAATTTTGGGTTTTGGCCCCATTGAACCATTACTTGCCGACGAGTCTGTTAGTGAAATTATGGTCAATGGCCCCCATAAGGTGTTTGTTGAACGAAAGGGTAAGCTGACTCTTACCAACATAGCTTTTGAAAATAATGAGCACGTTATGAAGGTTATCGACCGAATTGTGTCGCCGCTGGGCCGGCGCGTTGACGAAAGCTCGCCCTATGTAGACGCCCGCCTGCCCGATGGCTCTCGGGTGAATGCGATTATCCCTCCACTGGCATTAAATGGCCCCACGTTGACCATTCGCAAATTTGAAAAAGACCCCCTAACCATTGACGACCTGGTGCGGTTTGGCTCGATGACCAATGAAACCGCCGAATTTCTTAAAGCCTGCGTTAGAGCGCGCCTGAATATCATTGTTTCCGGCGGTACGGGTTCTGGAAAAACGACGCTGTTAAACGTGCTGTCTTCTTTTATTCCCAACGACGAGCGCATCATCACCGTTGAAAACGCGGCAGAACTGCAATTGCGGCAGGAG
>CAZAPG010000017.1:0-123196 GCA_964486935.1 uncultured Caldilineaceae bacterium
AGAGTGCCCATTACCCGTTTACCCACCTGAAGCGGCACCGACAAAATGGTTTCGTCGCCATTATCCTGGTTGGCTATTTCTCGCTCCAGCATTTCCGGCGAGAGCTGGCGCGTAACCAAACTTGCCTGTCTGGTCCGTTCTTTGTAATCGGCCTGCCGTTTTCGCAAATGGCCTTTTACCTGGCCGGTATTCGAGTCGACCAGCACCAGCGAGCACTCATCGCATTTGGTAACGGCCAGCACGGCGTCAACAATGCGCTCCAGTAGTTTGTTGGGCTGTATTAAGGCCGTAATAGATTTGCCCACCTCATACAGGGCGTTTAACTCGGACACATTTTGTTTAAGCTGCTGGTTGGCTTGAATCACGCGGCGGGTCAACTCTTCTTTTTCGCGCTGCAAGCGGGTCAGCGTCAGGGCGCGCTCGATGGCGTCGAGCATATCCTGGGGGTCGAACGGCTTGGTCAGATAATCGTGAACGCCCAGCCGAAAAAAATCTACCGCCACCTGCTCAGAGCCGTGCGAGGTCATTAAAATAACGGGTACCTGAATATTACTCTGGCGCAGGGCGCGTAATACTTCAAGCCCCGTCATTTTGGGCATTTCATAATCCATCAAGATTAAATCGGGGTTATTATTGATGGCTTTTTTCAGCCCTTCGGCGCCGTCGGTAGCAATATCAACGTAAAATCCGTGGGGTTTTAACACATAATCAACAACAAACTCCCTAACTGCCCGGTTGTCATCAATTACCAGTGTGCGTAGCTGATCCATTGTTAAGGACTGATTACTCTCAAACAAAATTTTGCTTACGTTAATAGTATGGGGAATCAGGTTGATTTTGTCCATCACCCATTTATGCTACTTTTTTGAACGCGCTTTTTTAACCACTCCAGCGGCTCGATGATGTCTGCCGGGGTAAAACCCAGCTTTCGCAAGGTTGGCTGCAACCAATCCAGCCGGGCCACTACAAACAGGTGATGCGCGTCGGAACCAAAGTAAAATTTGGCCCCGGCCACCCGCGCTGCCTGCAAACCACGCGCATACTTTTGCCAAAATTCCTCGCCCTGGTGTTGGGCCATCAAATGGATGCCCATGCCTATTTCAAGCGCGGTATCATGGCGACTCGCCGCCTGCCCCAACTCGGCAAAATGCTCCTCGCCCCAGGCCGATAGAAAATCAGCCGGCTCAAAGCCCCACCGTTGCCTGGCCCGGTGCACGCCAATTACCCAGGGATGGGCCAGCCCGTCAACCAGCGGATGCCTGACCGCCGCCAACAACATTTGATGCTGATGGGCCACAAAGGCCGACGCGTCGCCGGCGGGCGGTTTTTCTACCCAGCGCTGCTTAAAATGGTGCGGCCCGGCCAGCACAAAATCAAGCTGGGCGGCCTCCGCCGGGGTCAAATTGATGCGGCCCAGCGTGTCGAGCACGCATAGCTCGGCCCCAACCAGCACGGTCATTCCTGCCGGCGCTTTTTTGGCAACCTCCAGCGGCAACTTTTGAAAAATTTTAAAATTTGTGTTAGGAAAATAGTGATTGGCCAGCCCCACCGTTTGCGCGCCATTTTGGGCGGCCTTTTTGAGCATCGCCCCCAGCGAGGCGCGCCAGTGGGCATCGGGCGAGTGGGGCCGGGTGTGAACATGTAAATCGTGCCAGGGCCAGGGGCGGCTCATGGCAACAGTTTGGCCGTGGGGCGCAAATTAAGGGAGCAAACGCATTTGTGGCAAATGGAGTCGCTGTCCATATCCAGGTTGCGCCGAAAGTTGATAGCGCTGGGGCTGTTGAGCAGCTCCGGCAAGGGGGTCTGCCGGATATTGCCAACCGGGTTGTGGAAAAAACAGGGGCGCACCGTGCCGTCGGCCTCAACCACCGCCGACACCCAGGGCGCGTTGCAGCGCACCGGCGGAAAGCCGGCCTGGCCGTAAAAGGCGGCGTAATATTGGTAAATGCGGCGGATTTTTTGGGGGGACTCGACAATGAAGCCGCCGGCAAAATCGGCGGCGTAATCAGCAATCAGCGCCTCGATAACAGCATTAAGTTGGGGCAGTTCGGCCTGGCTCAGTTTGACATCCTCGATGCGCTCCTCCGACCAGGGGTCGGGCCGGTTAAAGGCTTCGCTCGACACATCGGCGGGCAAAAAGCTGATTTTATCCAGCCCCATCTGGCGAGCGGACTCAATAATATTGGGCCAGTCGGCAAAGTTGTGGCGCTGGATGACGCAGCGGGCCGAAATGGGAAAATCGGCCTGTAAGGTTTTGACCGCCTGCACGCCCTCGCGCAATTTTTGGTAGGCGGTGGGGATGCGCCGGATGGCGTTATGCACGGCCTCGGAGCCATCCAGCGAGACGATGACCTCGTCGGTTTGCTCAACCACCTGCCGGGCGTAGCGGGTCAGCAGCAGCCCGGTTGAGAGGATGGTCACTTTTAGCCCTTCGGCCCGCAGCAGGTCGCACAGCCGAAAGAGGTTGGGGTTCATCAGCGCCTCGCCGCCCGACATGACCACCCACTGCGTGCCCAGCGCCTTAAGCGAAACCAGCAAGTTGCGCGCGTCGGCCTCGGTGAGTTGCTGCACGTTGTCGTTGCCTTTCCAGATATCGCACATAATACAGCGGCAGTTGCAGCCGCTGTGCGGCATTAAAATGGCAATCGGCAGCGCGTGAATTTTATGGGTTTTGAGGGTCAAATACCGTTTGTAGGCATCAACCAAAAAACGCGGATTATATAGTGACACGGATTGAATCCTGTGTGGTTAGTTTAGAGAATTATCATATACAAATGTTTTGAGAATCACAAAATTTGCCGGGGGTCAATCGGCGGCGGAGATATTTTCGGTGGGCAGGGTAAAGCGGAAGGTGGCCCCGGCGCTGCTGCTTTCGGCCCAAATGTGACCGCCGTGGGCCTCGACAATGTGTTTGGCAATGGCCAGCCCCAGCCCCGTGCCGGAGTCCTGGCGGCGGCGCGACCAGTCAACCTTGTAAAAACGCTCAAAAATGCGGGGGAGTTCATCGGCGGCAATGCCAACGCCGGTATCGGCTACGCTGATTGTAACCCACTCGTCGGTTGGCTGGCTACCGTTGGGGGCAGACTCATTGCCGTTGGCCAGCCGCGCCGAAACGGTGATATCGCCTTTTTCGGTAAATTTGATGGCGTTGTGGATGAGGTTGGTCATCACCCGGCCAATCATTGTCTCATCGGCCAGAACGGTGATATCCGGGCTAATATCGGCCCGCAGGGTTAAATTTTTGCGCTCGGCCTGGGGCAGCAGGCGGTCAATTTGGGCCTGGGTTATTTCTTTGAGCGAGTGCGGGACCATGCGCAGCGGCGCTTTACCAGATTCAATCATCGACAGGTCGAGCACTTCCTGGGCAATCTGGCTTAAGGCGTCGGTTTGGGTGGCAATTTTGCCAATTAAATGGCGGGCCATCTCTTGGTCGTCATCCAGCACGCCGTTGAGCAGCGTTTCGGTAAGCAGCCGCAGCGAGGCCAGCGGCGTGCGCAGCTCGTGCGAGATGTTGGTAACAAAATCGCGGCGGGCGCGGCTGAGGCGTTCCAGTTCGGTCACATCGTAAATGGCCAGGGCTACGGCCACTACCTGCTGGTTAGATTTGATGGCCCGCGCCCGCGCTTCCAGATGGCGCTCTTCCCAATAAAAGTAAATGGGCGGCATTTTGTTGCTTTGCAGCGTTTGTTCCACCAGCTCTTGCAGGTGGTGCTGGCGAGTCCAGGCCATTAAGGTGGCCCCTTTTCTGCGCTTGCCAAATAGCCTTTTGGCAACCTTGTTGGCGCTGGTAACGGTGCAATCGCTTTCGACGATAATGAGGGCCTGGGTTGAGGCCGACAGCAACTTTTTGCGGCGCGCATTCACCTCCGAGAGTTCGCGCCGGGTTTCGGACAGTTTGCGTTGCAGCCGGTAGGTTTCGCTCACGGCCTGTCGATATTGATTTTTTAAGCGCCGGAAAGCCCAAACCAGGACCAACACTGTTGCACTCAGAAGGGCGGCAACCCACCATCCAATCATATCACGCTCATTTCCTTGTTTACTCTGTAGTTATTATAACCCAAAACTGTTTGAATGGTAGTGTTACCCTACCTGAAAATAGATTTTCCAGGCGGCGGGGATGTGACCAGACGCCACCAGATAGCTAACCCGAGGGGTTTTAGGTTCCCAGCGCAGTTTCAGATTGGCTTCGTGGGGGGTGCGATTGCCTTTGCGCTGGTTGCACAGCGGGCAGGCGCAAACGGTGTTCGTCCACGTATTTTTGCCGCCCCGGCTCACCGGCAGAATGTGGTCAACCGTAAAACTGTTTTTGGAGAGAATTTTGCCGCGCTGCATCTGGCCCGGTTGCAGGCCGCAGTAAACGCAGGTGTAGCCATCGCGTTGCAGCACCGCCCGGCGGCTCCAGCGCATTCCGCGCCGGGGAACATTGGCGTAGCGCCGCAGGCGAATAACCGTGGGGATGTGCAGCGTGTGCGAGACGCTCTGCAATTCAATCGCTTCGGCGCAGGCGGCCTCTACCCGGCCCTTCATCAGCAGTAAAAGAGCGCGTCTGCGGGTGATGACTGCCAATGGTTCGTAGCTGGCGTTGAGCAATAAAATGGAGGTCATTACGCGTACAACAGGTCAGGCTACATACTGTTCCAATGTCTCTTGGGGCTGATGCCCATTTTCGCCGGTACCGGCGCCGTAGTAGCTCCAGGCCGGAAAGTTAAAGTTAGAAGTGATGGAGTGGGGTAGCAGCAGGATGGCTTGCAAGAATGTTTCCAAATCGGGCACATTGTAAATGTTGACTTCAAAGCCCCATTCATCCATTTGGTCAAAGAAGCGGCGCAAATTGGGTGTTTGCCAACTGATGGAAAAGCGATTGATGCCCCACGAGCGGTAGCGATTGAGAATGGTTTTGGCCCGGGCCGGTTCATCGCAAATTAACGGCACTAAAAAATCAACCGGACATTCAATAATAGCGCCCGGATGGGCCGTGGCCAGCTGGTGAAAGCCCGGCTCTTGCAGATATTCTACCTGACCGTTAAACCACAGGTTGAGGCTGTTGAAGCCGTAAGTGGTGACCAGTTTCAACACCCGGTCAATCATGTGCCCGCCGGCCTTTAAATCTAGCTTGATGCCTTTTTGGCGGTAGCGCAGGCGGTCGAGTGTGTAATCAAGCGTCAGCCAGGTTTCATCTTTTTGCAGGGCAGTCTGGCTAAAAGAGTCGGGCCGGATAATCAACTGGCCGTTGGTAGGGTTCAGCCTGACATCGAACTCGCCCCAGTGAACATCGGAAGCCAGAAATTGGGCCAGGTTGGCGTCATTGTGGATGCCGCGCCACACAAATTGAATGTGCCGGGGCAGGGCGCTTTCCGAGATTAAGTCGGTGAATTTGTAGATTTGGCCGCTGATGGCTCGTTTGGGTAGTTTGGCGCGTTTGGTTTGAAAAATGGTATCGGCGTGCAGCAGCAGAATTTCGTGGGAGGCGTCAAATTCCGCAATGGCCTGTAAATTTTCCGGCTCGTTGTCGATAAAGGCCACAATCCGGTAGCCGGCCTGCTGAAAATAGCGAGCGCCCTCAACCTTGGCTTCGGCGACGGGCGCCTGGTTACTGGCCCGCATGTAGAGCATTTTGTCGGTAAATTGCACTTTGTATTCTTGCCCCAGTTGATTGAGCGAGCGCAGCGTGTCGGCCCGAATGAACTCTGACCGGCCGGTATTCAGGCCAATGTGGGTGTTGGGCTGCATTTGAAACCAGCGCAGCACTTCTAATACACCGCTAAAGGGCCGGTGCGCCTGCAAAATAGCGGCAGATGACCAGGCGTTGGCTTCGTACCAGGCCAAAATTTGGTGCAGGTCGGCATGTTTAATGTTTAAGGCCGACAGCAACGGCATCACCTGATTTTCATGCACGGTAATATCATTCACGGTGAGGGCTTGAAAATAGCGGGTGTTAAACATCCGGTCGTAACTTTGCAGAACGTACCGCACCAGGTAGCGCATATCAAGAATGGTGCCGTCAATGTCAAATAAAAGCAGCAGTTGGTCGGTGGGGTAACGCGCTCTCATGGCTTTGTAGTGTGCGGCCAGTTCTGTCATCCAATTCTTCACAAGGCAACCTCCTTTTTGTCTAATCCACTCCATTGTAGCGACCAAATATTAAGCCGGAGTAATTGGGAAGTTAAGAGTAGTTTAAACCGGAGTAAAAATTAATTAACTTTCAGTAAAGGTGTGTACGCTGAGTGTTAATAAAGCTTCACAAACATTTAAACCAACCTTAATTGAGGCATTACCTGGGCTTAATAGTTGTTGGTTATGTTAGAGCTAAAATTATTCAAACAGGGAGTTTGTACCAATGCTAAAATGGGTGCTAAATTGGTCGGATGCCAAAATTCTCAGAGACTCGCTCCGCAAGCAGGCCGCAGTTATTTGGGCCATCAAGATGCCGCCCGACTATCCCGAATGCCGGGTAACACGGGCCGGCGTCGCCAGCATCGCCATTACCGATGACGAAATCATCGCCGCTGAACTACGCGAAGATGGCGGCGAGGCCAGGGTAATTTTGTAATGACAGCCAACAATACTCCCAGGCTTACCTATGCCTCTCCCGAAAACCCGTTTATTAAAAACGCACTCATCCAATCAATAGAGGTTCTAACCGGCAAGCGCAAACTGGAAAAGCTGTACGCCAATTTGCTGGATGAAGAGAGCAGCCACACCTTTTGGGAGGCGGCTCTAAAACAACTCCAGTTGAAGCTGGATTACGACCCTGCTCAACTGGCCAAAATTCCCCAAAGCGGCCCAATTGTCTTTGTCGCCAATCACCCCTTTGGCGTGCTGGACGGTTTGATTATTTGCCATCTGGCCGCCAGAACCCGCCAGAATTTCAAAATATTAATCAACAGCGTGCTGTGCCGCGAAGAGCGCATTGCCCCATACATGCTGCCCATCGACTTTAGCGAAACCAAAGAGGCCGTGCGCCTCAATATCAATTCTAAAAAACAGGCGCTCAGGGTGCTGCAAAACAACGGGGCCATTGTTATTTTTCCGGCGGGGGGTATTTCAACGGCGCAAGGCCCGTTTGGCAAAGTAACCGATTTGGAATGGAAGCTGTTTGTAGCCAAACTCATTCATATGTCGCAGGCCACGGTAGTGCCTGTTTATTTTCACGGCCAGAACAGCCGCATTTTTCAAATTGCCAGCCAATTTAGCCTGACCCTGCGGCTGTCGCTGATTATCCACGAAGTCAACAATAAAATTGGCCAGACCATCCGCATCACTATTGGCAGCCCCATTCCCTACCAGCAGCTTGTGGACATCAAACAGCGCAAACAATTAACCAAATATCTACGCCAGGTTACTTACTCGCTGGCAGAAATATAAAACCTCGCTTCTTATCGCGTTAGCCGGTAGGCTATAATTGCCAGGGCTGCGCCCGCCAGCGGCGCCAGTAAATATATCCACAGGTGGGTTAAGTAACCCGCAACCACCGCCGGAGCCAAAGACCGGGCCGGATTCATCGAAGCGCCGGTGGCCGGCCCGGCAAACATGGCCTCTAAGGCTACCGTGCCGCCGACGGCCACCCCGGCCATTAACCCCTTCTCTTTGGCCCCGGTTGATACATTGATAATCACAAACATGAGCAAAAATGTCAGGATAATTTCAAACACAAAGGCACTCCACTCTGAAATAGCCGGCAAAGTTGCGCCCAACCCCTTATGTGTCGGAAAAATAATCCGCAATAGCAGGCTGGCCCCAATAGCGCCGCTTACCTGCCCAAAAATGTAAGGCAAAATTTCTTGTCCCCGCAGTCGATTGGCCAGCCAAAAACCTACAGTTACCGCCGGATTGAAATGCGCGCCAGAGATATCCCCCACGGCATAAATCATTACCATAATCACCAGACCAAAGGTTAAGGCAATGCCAACGTGGGTAATGGCGCCCTGGTGGGTATCGTTAATAATAATTGCCCCGGTACCGGCAAATACCAGCGCAAATGTGCCAATAAATTCGCTAATGTATTTGTTCATCTATTGAGTTGAATATGGGTGAGGTTATCAGGTTAGGGCAGTTTATGCCGTTGTATTGAGCGATGTTGCCAGATTGAGTTCCACCAGCTCGCCCGTTACTGTAAAAATGACCCGCTCACAGATATTCAAAACCCGGTCGCCGGTGCGCTCCAGGTTGTGAGCGGCCCACAGCAAGTAGGTGGCCTGGTCGATGTTGGCCGGGTTAGACATAATCAGGGTCAGCAACTCGCGGTAGACCTGGTTGTAGAGGTCGTCAATCACGTCATCTTCTAGCGATATTTTTTTGGCCAGCTCCACATTGCGCTCGGCAAAGGCTTGCAGCGCCCGGTGCAGCATGTCGGTGGCCTTTACGGCCATTTGGGGAATGTCGATGAGCGGTTTCACCAGCGGACCCGCGCCAATCATCAAATTAATGTTGGCAATGCCCTTGGCATAATCGCCAATGCGCTCCAGTTCGGTTACAATTTCAAGCACGGCGGCCAGGGTACGCATATCGCCGGCCATAGGTTGCTGGGTGGCAATCAGGGTTAAGGTTTCATTTTCAAGTTCAAAGCGACGTTCATTGATGCGCTGGTCGGCCATGATGAGCCGACGAGACCCCTCGAGGTCGCGTTGCTTTAACATGTCTACCGAGTCGATCAGGGCCTTTTCAACCAGGCTGCCCAGCACCAACACCTGGTCTTGCAATTTACGCAGTTTTTGGTCAAAATTTTCTCTTGTCATTGTTAAGTCTTTATCCTTTCATCCACTGGGTTCAGGTTTGCCTGGCCGTTTAACTCTTTCATTGCGCCGGTTATGGCAAACACTACCCATTCACAAATGTTGGTGGCTCTATCGCCCACTCGCTCCAGGTGATGCCCTACGTGCGACAGGTAAATTGCCTGGGCAACTGCGCCAGGATGGGCTTTTATTTGGGCCAGGATGTGCCGGTGAATCTGCCGGTACAAATCGTCAACCCGATCATCCTGGCAGGGAACCGCGCGGGCCAGTTCGACATCTTGCCGGGCAAATGCTTCCAAAGCGCGATGGAGCATATTTTCGGCCAGTTTGGCCATGTCATCAATCTCGGCAAAGGAGTCAAACAGGTTCAAATTACTCTGCTTTAAATTAACTCCGGCAATTTCTCTGGCGTGGCTGCCAATTCGCTCCAGTTCCAGGGCCACTTCCAGGGTTGTTGCCAGTATCCGCAAGTCGCCGGCCATAGGTTGCTGGGTAGCCAGCAGCGCCAGCGTATCAGCTTCAATGGCGGCGCATTTTCGGCTGATATTCCGGCTATTGGCAATCAGGTTGCGGGCGGCGTCAACATTTTTTTGACGCACCGCTTCCACCGAATGTCGCAACGCATCTTCTACATGGCCGCCCAACACCAGCACCGCATCTTGCAGCCGGCGTTGCTTTTGCTCAAAAACGTGTCTTAACATTGGCGGGTTATTTGTGTTGGCTAATATATGCCAGCACTTTTTGCCTAATATCATCCCGCACCTGGCGGAACAAGGCTAACTTTTCCGGGTTGGCGCCGGTGGCTTTGGCCGGGTCGGGAAAGCCGATATGGACTTTTTGACCTGCCCCCAACCAGGCAGGGCAATTTTCGGCGGCGTCATCGCAAACGGTAATAACCAGATGGAAGGCGGCATCCCGAAATTTATCGGTTGATTTGGATTGCTGGCCGGAAATATCAATACCCAATTCTGCCATCACCTGCACCGCCATAGGGTGAACATAGCCGGATGGCGCGGTTCCGGCAGAGTAAGCTCTCCAGGAGTCGCCCAAGAAATAATTAACCAGCCCTTCGGCCATCTGGCTGCGGCAGGAATTGCCGGTGCAGAGAAATAACACCTGTTTGGTAGACATTGCCTTCTCCTTTTAGGCAGGGGAGCAGAGGGACGGGGGGATTTTATCTTCCCTTCTGCTCCCCTGTTAATCATCCAAATCGCCCGGTGATGTAATCTTCGGTGCGTTTATCTTTGGGGTTGGTGAAAATCTCGTTGGTTTCACCGTATTCTATCATGGTTCCGGCGCGGTCAATGCCATCCATTAGAAAATAGGCGGTGTAATCCGAGGCGCGGGCGGCCTGCTGCATATTGTGGGTTACAATAATTATGGTATATTCTTTTTGCAACTCGCGCATCAGGTCTTCAATTTTAAGGGTGGCAATCGGGTCCAGCGCCGAGCAGGGTTCGTCCATTAAAATCACCTCGGGGCGGGTGGCAATGGCGCGGGCAATGCACAGCCGCTGCTGTTGACCCCCAGACAGGCCCAGGCCGCTCTGGTCCAGCTTGTCCTTTACTTCATCCCACAAGGCGGCCTGCCGCAACGATTGCTCAACCAGCCCGTCCATGTTGCCTCTAAAACCGTTGACTTTGGCCCCCCAGGCCACATTATCGTAAATGCTCTTGGGAAAAGGATTGGGCTTTTGAAACACCATACCAATCCGCCGCCGAACTTCCACCGGGTCTACGTGGGGGTCGTACAGGTTTTGGCCTCTAAACAACACTTCGCCTTCTACCCGCCCGCCGGGAATCAGCTCATTCATGCGGTTGATCGCCCGCAACACGGTGCTTTTGCCGCAACCCGAAGGGCCAATAAAGGCGGTAATTTTTTGCCGTTCAATTTTTAGGCTTGTATCTTTAACGGCTCTAAAATCGCCGTAGTAGCAATTGAGGTTGTTTATTTCCAGGGCGTACTTACCGTTAGTTGAAACAACTTGACCGTTGACACTCATGTTAATCTCCTGCTGTACTTATTACGCAGCAACACGGCGCTGGCGTTTAAGGTTAAAAGTAAAATCAAAAGGACCACAATGGCCGCGGCGGCAATATTGCGAAACGTATCCTGGGGGCGGGCCGTCCATTGATAAATTTGGATAGGCAGCGTGGTAAATTTTGAAAACGGGCCAGAGGGGTCAACCGTAATAAAGGTTGAAGCGCCAATGACCACCAGCGGCGCGGTTTCGCCGATGGCCCGCGACATCGCCAGAATGTTGCCGGTTAAAATGCCGGGCAGGGCATTGGGCAATACGTGCGACCAGATGGTTTGCCAGCGGGTTGCGCCCAGCCCCATGCCGGCCTGCCGCAGCGATTGCGGCACCGCTCGAATAGCCTCCTGGGCGTTGATGATGATTAAGGGCAAAATGAGCAGGGCCAGGGTTAAACCGGCCGAAATCACCGTGCGGCCGTTCGCCGTGGTGGGGTCGGCCAGGCCAAATACGGTTCCGCTGGTAACAGGCTCCAGCGCCCGCACAAAAATAGCCAGCCCTAAAATTCCATAAATAATCGAGGGCACGCCGGCCAGATTGTTGATATTGGTCTGGATAATGGCATTCAGGCGTTTTACCGTTGGGTTGCTGGCCAGGGTGGCGTACTCTTCCAGATAAATGGCTGCGCCCACCCCCAGCGGCATTGCGATTACAACCGTGATGAACACTACCCATAGCGTGCCAAAAATGGCGGTGCGAATGCCGGCCAAATCTGGCGTGCTGGATTGGGGCCCGCTTAAAAAATTAGAGGTAAGCCAACTGCGAAATTTGAGCCGGCCCTGCGGTACGGTCTCGGCATAGGCTTGAATATCGGCTTGCTCCAACAGCGAGTCTCGCAGCGGCCAGCTTCTAACCACGCGAGGTTCCAGAACCCGGTCTTCGACCAGTTGCAGCAATTCTTCCTGACTCCGCTCAACCAGAGGAGTTTCACTGTTAAAGCGGGCAATCAACCCGCTGGAAAGATTGTTTTGCAAAACCAGAGTCAGCTCTTCGGAGGTCAGGTCTTCCAGTTGACGGTCAAAAAACGTTTCGGCAAAAAAGTCCAGCGTGCCGCTATCGACTCCCGGAATATGGCGCTCAATAGGCGCGTTGGGCCAGGCCGGGTTTACGCTGGACCAGGTTTGGGCTGTGGTAAAAATTTGGCGCAGTTCGTCTTCGGTAACGTTTTGCAGAAAATTGTTTTCCTGGCTAACCACAATAACCAGCGCATCGCCGCCTACCTTGAACTCCAGGGGGTCACGCCGCACTTTTTGGCAGGCTTCAATTTCAGCCCGGTTGATGGGGCGGCTGGCGTTGGCGATATCAACCCCGTTTGAGGTACAGAACAGGCGAAAGCCCTCGGTTGTACCTACGCTCTCAAGCTGAATGGGGCCGGCAAAACCGGCGCGTCGAAAGAGTTTGGCCGCCTCGCGGGTCAGAGGATATACCGTGGAACTGCCGGCCATTACCAGAGTATCTTCCCCGGTAAATTGAGACGGCTCGACCGGCGGCAGCGAGGTAGCCTGGTTGTTACCCATTGCGTTTAGCCAGGCGGCGGCGTCCCCGGCTCGTTCGGGCGCAGACGGGGCAAAATAACCGGCTTCTGCAACAATCTGGTCGATATTAGCCAGATAATAGTTAACAAACTCAGCCACTTGCGGCTTCGATTTCATTGTTTCGGCTGAGGTGTAGATGAACAGCGGGCGCGCGCCCGGATATTCACCGCTGTTGACGGTTTGGGCGTTGGGTTCCACGCCATCTATGGAGACAGTCCGCAACTTGTCGATATTATCTTGATAGTAAGCGTAGCCAAAAAAGCCAATGGCGTGGGGGTTGGCTTCAATGCCTTTAACCAGCTCGTTGTCATCTTCGCTGGAGACGACATTGGGGGCCGACAACATCCGTTCTTCATCCATAGCCAGCACCAGGCTGGCCGGGTCTACCTTGTTTTGAACCACCACGTAGCCAAAGGAACCGTTGATGATGTTGTAAAGCAGGGCCGTCAGGGCAATAATGGCCACAATGGTGGCGCACAAAAAGAGGATGCGCCAGAAATTCCCCATGCGTTTGCGTTTATTGATGAACTTTTCCAGTTCGCTCGATTCGGGAAATTGGCCGGGGGTTGTCAGGTCAAGCTTGCTCATTCATACTCCTCCCGGAAATATTGCACCACATAGCGGCTGATGATGTTCAGCGCCAGGGTAATAACAAACAGGGTGAGAGCCACGGCAAAGATGCTGTTGTAATCTATTGAGTCGTAGCTCAAATCGCCGCCGCTAATGCGGACGATATGGCCGGTCATGGTTTCTGCGGCGGCAAAGGGGTTAAAGGTAAAGTTGGGGCCGGCGCCGGCGGCAATGGCCACAACCATTGTTTCGCCAATGGCCCGCGAGATAGCCACAATAAAAGCGGCAGCCACCCCGGAGGTTGCCGCCGGCAGCACCACCTTGAGCGACGTTTCGAGCCTGGTTGCCCCCAGGCCGTAAGCCGCCTCTCGCAAAGAGTGGGGCACGGCGTGCAGGGCATCTTCGCTCATAGAGCTAACCAGCGGCAGAATTAAAATGCCAATCACAATGCCGGCCGAGGCGGTGTTGTAAATTTGGACAATATCCTCGCCAAAAATAGAGCGCAGCACGGGCGTCATCAGCGTTAGGGCAAAATAGCCGTAAACCACAGTGGGAATACCGGCCAGCACTTCCAAAATGGGTTTCAAGATACTGCGCGCCCGGTGCGAGGCGTATTCGCTCAGGTAGATAGCTACAGCCAGCCCCAGGGGCAAGGCCACCAACATACCAATGGCGGTGGTCATAAGAGTAGCGTTAGCCAAAGCCCAAATGCCAAAATCGCCAATGGCCGGCTGCCATTTTGTGCCACTAATAAATTCCCAGACTGTTACCTCGTCGGTGGCAAAGAATAAAAGGGACTCTTTGGCCAGAACATAAACAATACCAATGGTGGTTAGAATTGAAACGGCCCCGCTTAAAAATAGCAGGGTTTCAATAATTGTTTCGCCAACGCGAGGTTGCCGGCGTAATTCTGCCTTGACCCTCTCGTCGTCGGTCCTTACGGCTGTTCGGGTTGACGCTCCCACGGCCATATTTTAACTCCTTTCGAACAATTTGTTGTTAGTTTGCAATCACCCCTTTGGCAGCAGGGTTGTTGGCAAAGGCGTGGTTACAAACAAACAGCTTCTTACCAGCTACTCCAGACCTCAAAGGTTTTTGAAACCTTTGAGGTCTTCATTGGGCTAGAAACAGCGTGTTTCTCACGAGATGATAGGAAGGGGCGCACAGCGCACCCCTTCCTATCATTAATTACCTTTTCTTAGCTCAAAATCTGCATTTTGCTCAACTTTGCTGCGTGATAAATATCGCCTTACTTCAACGCGCCCAACAGATTGGCTTTAGCGTTGTCAAGCGCAGTCTCGCTGGCGGGGAAGTAGCCGACATCGAGGATTTCATCATTGACGTTGCTCAGATAGAAGTTGATGAAGGCCGCCACCTGCGGCTTCTCCTGCATCACCGTCGCGTCGCTGTAGATGAACAGCGGCCGGGCCAACGGATAGCTCCCATCCTCGGCGCTCTCCGCCGTCGGCGCTACCCCCTCCACCGACAACGCCTTCAGCTTGTCCTCATTCTCCTGAAAGTAGGCATACCCAAAGTAGCCTATCGCATACGGACTGCCTTCCACCCCCTGCACCAGCACATTGTCATCCTCGCTCAGTTGCAGGTTGCTCGCCGCCAGGATCGGCTCTTCATCCTCTTCAAACACCGCCTCTACAAAGTAGTCGAACGTCCCGCTGTCCGTCCCCGGACTGAACCGCAGGATCGCCTCGTCCGGCCACTCCGGCCGCACATCCGACCACCGCTCCGCCGTGCTGAAAATCAGCGCCAACTCGGCCAGCGTCACCTCTTCCACAAAATCGTTCGCCTCGCTCACCGCCACCGCCAACGCATCCGTCCCTACCCGAAACTCTATCGGCTCTCGCCCTATCCCTCGACAACTCTCTACCTCGCTGTCTTTGATCGCCCGCGACGCATTGCTGATGTCGCTCTCCCCGGCCACGCAGAACCGCTCAAACCCCGCCCCGCTGCCGATGCTGTCGATGGTGATGTTCCCCCCATACCCCTCATCCTGGAACCGCTCCGCCATCCGCTCCGTCAACGGAAACACCGTGCTGCTCCCCGCACTGATGATGTCCCCCGTCACCGACAGCGGATCAACTGCGGGTAGTTCGCCGGCAGCCATCGCTTTGCTCTCCTCGCCGGCCATCGCTGCTGAGGCGGACTCGACTTCCATGCTCATGGCTTCGAGCCAGTTGGTTTTGGCCGTATCCAGGGCAGCGCCACTGGCGGGGAAGTAGCCGACATCGAGGATTTCATCATTGACGTTGCTCAGATAGAAGTTGATGAAGGCCGCCACCTGCGGCTTCTCCTGCATCACCGTCGCGTCGCTGTAGATGAACAGCGGCCGGGCCAACGGATAGCTCCCATCCTCGGCGCTCTCCGCCGTCGGCGCTACCCCCTCCACCGACAACGCCTTCAGCTTGTCCTCATTCTCCTGAAAGTAGGCATACCCAAAGTAGCCTATCGCATACGGACTGCCTTCCACCCCCTGCACCAGCACATTGTCATCCTCGCTCAGTTGCAGGTTGCTCGCCGCCAGGATCGGCTCTTCATCCTCTTCAAACACCGCCTCTACAAAGTAGTCGAACGTCCCGCTGTCCGTCCCCGGACTGAACCGCAGGATCGCCTCGTCCGGCCACTCCGGCCGCACATCCGACCACCGCTCCGCCGTGCTGAAAATCAGCGCCAACTCGGCCAGCGTCACCTCTTCCACAAAATCGTTCGCCTCGCTCACCGCCACCGCCAACGCATCCGTCCCTACCCGAAACTCTATCGGCTCTCGCCCTATCCCTCGACAACTCTCTACCTCGCTGTCTTTGATCGCCCGCGACGCATTGCTGATGTCGCTCTCCCCGGCCACGCAGAACCGCTCAAACCCCGCCCCGCTGCCGATGCTGTCGATGGTGATGTTCCCCCCATACCCCTCATCCTGGAACCGCTCCGCCATCCGCTCCGTCAACGGAAACACCGTGCTGCTCCCCGCACTGATGATGTCCCCCGTCACCGACAGCGGATCAACTGCGGGTAATTGAACAATGCTGGCCGCCATCTCTTCGCCGCTGGCAGGTTGCCCGGCTATGGCTTCCTCTTCGGCCACCACCTCTTCGACCTCTTCAGCCGCCGGTTCTGCGGCTACTTCCCCGGCAGTTTCCTGAGCCGGCTCTGGCGCGGCCTCTGCAACCTGGGTTGACTCTTCAACCTGTTGTTCAGCCGGTTGTTGTTCGGCTCCACCACAGGCGGCCAGCAGCCCAACAATTAACAGTACGCTTATCACAGAAAAAATGGTGTTGAATTTTACTTTTTGAAGCATCATTTAGATGTCTCCTCCTGTTTATAATTTTTGTTGATATTTTGGGGTGGCAGGCAACATAGTTTCAGCCGCTACCGGAAAATAGCATACCCGTTTTCTTTAAAGGCTCAGTTAACCCACCTTTAAGCTTGGGTTAAGTTGTTGTAAAAATTGCTTAACAGCTACTCCAGACTTCAAAGGTTTTTGAAACCATCGAGGTCTTCAAAAAAAAAGGAGCAAGGGGGGACTCGTACCCCTTGCTCCTGACTACAAAGGAGGAGAAGAATTAAAAAAGAGAGAAAACGCCCAAAATGGAAGCGGTAACTACAAACTGTTAATAGCGATATTATTCTCGTGCAAAAAGACAAGCAGTTTGGGTGATGGCGGCAGACTGAGCATGGTGGTTTTGTCTTCGATCTTGTTTCTCAAAATGAAATGATAAACCCCATCCCTCTCGCCGTGAATATTTCGCCAGGTAGACCCCAACAGCACCGGCTCTTCAATTTCCCAACCGGTTTGCAAGGCTTCAACTAATTGGGTAAAGCGTTCTTTGTTTTTGACGATTCCCATCGAATGCCCCCTCTATCAAATCAATGCGGTATGAAAGCTCTTCTCGATACTGCACCAGTTCCGTTAATTGCGATTGTACCCGCAGCATCTTTTGAGCCAGATGCGCCTGGTAATCGGGATAAGCCGCGCATAGTTGCTGTTGCTGCTGCAACACCTTCAATTGATGTTGAAGCCTGAAAATTTTTAACTCAAGGGTGCCTAATGTTTCTGCCATACAAATTTGCCTTGTGCGCAATCGCCGTTTTTGGAACACAGAGAGTTACGGAGAAATCACAGAGGTGCGCGGAGATTTTTTAAATTTCCCTTTTTTCTCGGTGGCTGGCTGCGCTCTCTTTGCGTAACTCTATGCGCCTGAGCAGTTACTATATCTCTACTATAACCGGTTAGTTTTAAGCGCAGGTTATTTAGCGGTTAAGGTTCAATTAAGAGCGGGTTAAGGTTGATTAACACAATAGAGGGGATTAACCTTCAAAACGGTAGCCCACGCGGGGGATAGTGACAATGCGGCTGGGTTTTGAGGGGTTATCTTCTATTTTAGAGCGCAGCCAGCGGATATGAACATCAACGGTACGGGAGCCATCGGCCCGTTCATAACCCCAAATTTTGCTCAACAGAATATCGCGCGAAAGCACCACCCCCTGATTTCGCATCAATTCGGCCAGCAAGTCAAATTCTTTATAGCTGAGATTGAGCTGATTATCACCCTTGTGCGCCTTGCGGGCCACCAAATCCAGAGCCAGGTCTCCGGCTTTGAGATGGCTAGGCATCTGCCGGGGGCGGCGGCGCATCACTGCCCGAATACGGGCCATCAGTTCGCCAAGGCCAAATGGTTTGGCTAGATAATCATCAGCCCCGGAGTCGAGACCCACAATTTTGTCAATCTCGCTGCTTCGCGCCGAAATCAGAATAATCGGGGCTTCAATCTCCTTGCGCAAAATGCGGCAAACGGTTAAACCGTCAATCTCCGGCAGCATCACATCTAAAATAATTAGATCGACTGTTTTGCTTCGGGCCAACTCGAGGCCGGCAGCGCCATCGGCAGCCACGTCAATTGCAAAGCCTTCTTTGTTTAAATTGTAGGCCAGCGTTTCTCGCATTACTTCATCATCTTCAACAATCAGAACCTGTTTTTTTTCGAGTGTTTTCATTTTTGGG
Organism: uncultured Caldilineaceae bacterium; assembly: GCA_964486935.1. Lineage (GTDB taxonomy): Bacteria > Chloroflexota > Anaerolineae > 4572-78 > J111 > CAZAPG01. The sequence continues at coordinate 17,887 of CAZAPG010000017.1, forward strand.
GCCGGCGGTTTAAAAACAATAATCCAGCTTTAGGTGTCAAGCTGGATTGTAAAAGTCTAAATTAAAGCCGAAGTTAAGGGCGCTTTAAGAACGTGTAAAAACCTTGTTAAATTTTTTTAATAATTTGCGCTTTTACGGAGAAATAACGCTGTCCGGCTCTGGCTCCACTGTTACTTCTTCGTAGCCTTCATCAAGGTCAGAAATTACTTTGTAGGAATTTTCAACATCGGCCACCACTTTGGCAATGCGTTTGGCAAAGTAGTACATCCGCTTGAGATATTCCACAATCTCCGATTCCAGCCGGAAGGCGTCAAAACGGTTGGGTTCATCGGCAATCAGGCGGCGGGCCAGGTGGTTTTCAACGTTGGCGCTAAGTTGATTGATCTCCAGTTTGGCGGCCATCACCTCTTCGGCGGCCTGTTTGTCGGCGTTGGCCAGCGATTCCAAGGCTCGTTCAACCGACCACAAAACTCTGGCGTGCAGCGCTCCCAGCAATTTTTGGGTGGCGTAGCTAAATTGAACTTCCTGCCGCAGCCGCGCCTGGCCGGCTTCAACCAGGTTAGTTTCTATCATGTCGCCAATATTTTCGATGTGGTTGGCAATGGCCATATAATCCTGCGCGGTCCGCGCCTGGGCTTGCAACAAATTTTTGCGGAACAGTTGGCTGAGATAAGTGACAATACTGCCATAAAGCCGGTCTACGTCGTCGTCCATACCGGCCAATAGTTCCAGCTCTTCTTCGGTTCCGCGCAGCACCGCGGGCAGCGATTCTTTGACCATCCGCAGGGCCTGGGTTCCCAGCCAGCCAAGTTCCAGGCGCACCCGGTCCAGGGCCAGTTCCGGGGTTTCCAGCAGAATATCATCCAGATATTTGGGTTCAACCGGCTCCAGCCCGGTCGAGGGCGTTACAGGAATGAGCCACTGCACCAATTTAGCCAGGGGCGCAACAAACCAAATGAGCATCAGCGTATTAACGAGATTAAAAATGGTATGGGCGTTGGCAATTTGGCGCGGCGTTTCGGCGGCCAGTTTGGCCATGCCGGTGATGTCGCCGGCGGCGGCGGGGGTAATCCAGCGCACCAGCGCTGCCAACTGATCAATAAGCCCCAGCCAAAAAATAACGCCGACCACGTTAAACATAACGTGAATCGTTGCCGCCTGCATTGCCTGCCGGGGTTTGCCGATAGCGGCCAGAATGGCCGTAACGCAGGTGCCAATATTGGCGCCAAAGGCCAGCCCAATCCCGGCCTCCAGGGTAATCAGGCCCTGGCCGGCCAGCACAATAATTACTCCGGTGGTGGCCGCCGAGCTTTGGATGAGACCGGTAAAGAACGCGCCCGCCAGCACAGCCAGCAAAGGGTTATCCATTTGATGCATCAGGTTAACAAAAGGCTGGTAGGCGCGCAGAGGGGTTGTGGCCTGACTCATCAGCTCCATGCCAAAAAAAATCAGGCCGATGCCCATCACAATGGTGCCATAATGTTTATACCGGTTTCTTTTGGTCAAAAAAGGCAGGGCAAAGCCAAGGGCTATCAAAACCAGGGCATAGCGGGTTATTTTGAAGGCAATAATTTGAGCGGTAATGGTTGAGCCGATATTGGCCCCCATGATAACCCCAATCGACTGCTGCAACGTCATTAACCCGGCGGTAATAAACCCAATAACCAGTACCGTTGTTACCGAGGACGATTGAACAACCATCGTGACAAATGCGCCCGCCACAGCCCCCATAAAGCGGTTGGTGGTGAGCGCAGCCAGTAATCTTTTCATTTTGCCGCCGGCCACAACCCGCAGCGCGCCGGCCATTTTATCCATTCCATACAGAAACAGGGCCAACCCGCCTACCAAGCCAATAATGATGGCCCCCATTTCCAGCGAGTCGACATATTCTATTGAGTCCATAATTGGCCTTTCGCTACCAGAATTTTGAGGGCTTCCCTGAAAGTAAGCCTGGTTACGCCAGGGTGATTATACGCCCTGCAACTCTGTTAAGGAAATTTAACTTTTTGGGTCTCCGGGCCTGATATTGCCGGTTGCTAACAGCTAGCTTTGGCTTTGTTAAATAAATTTAACAATTATTTAACAACCACTTAAACCACCATTAACATCTTTTTTACATCCAGGCATTATCTTGGCATAGACGTAAAATTTGGAGATAGCTACAAATGATAAACAAAGCTATGACAGAGCGACACGCCGGCGCAATCATCTGTTTGTTACTGGCGCTGGCGGTGAGCCTCAGCGCGTGCGGACCCCGTCCGGCCTCGGCGGCGCAAGAGGCTGCCGGCGCGCAGCGAGCCATCCAGAACAAAGGCTCCGACACGCTGGTTAACCTGGCCCTGGCCTGGGCCGAACGATACCGGCAAATCAATCCCGATGTCTCGATTGCCGTGACCGGCGGAGGCTCTGGCACGGGCATTGCCGCCCTCATCAACGGCACAGTTGATATTGCCAACGCCTCGCGGGCTATGAAAGAGGATGAGATTGCCGCCGCTGAGGAAAACGGTATCATTCCGGTAGAATTTGTGGTGGCTATCGACGCGCTGGCGGTGATTGTTCACCCCGACAATCCGGTTGAGCAACTCACCATCGGCCAATTGGCCGATATTTACACCGGGCGCATTACCAACTGGCACGAGGTGGGCGGCAATGACGCCCCGATTGTGCTCCTCTCCCGCGAGACCAACTCTGGCACGCACGTTTACTTTTTAGAAGAGGTGGTGCGCAAGGGTCAAACAGATAACAAAGATATTTTTGCCCCGCAAACCCTGTTGATGCCCTCATCCGTGGGCATTACCAGCGAGTTGCGCCGCAACCCCAACGCCATTGGCTACGATGGGCTGGGCTATGTGACCGAGCACGAAAAGGTCATTGCCGTAGCCAAAGATGCCAATTCGTCGTATGTGCGTCCTACCGTCGAAACCGGGGCCGACGGCAGTTACCCCATTGCTCGCAACCTGTATGTGTATACTGCCGGCCAGCCCACCGATGTGATTGCCGATTACCTCAACTGGATTAGGGGCCAGGAAGGCCAGGCCATTGTGGCCGAACTGGGCTTTGTGCCCTTGCCAGAGTAGTCGCCATAGGGAGTAGAGATAAAATGAGTCTACTGCAACGCGGATTTGAAACGATTAACCGTACCGGTTTGACCCCCTCAACTACCGGTCGCTGGGTTCGCTGGACAGAATTCATCATCGAGGGGCTAATTCGCCTGACCGGGGTGTCGGCCATTGTTATTGTCGTGCTCATCTTCTTTTTTCTGCTGCGCGAAGGAATTCCGACCTTTTTAGACATTCCCCTGCGGCAGCTATTTGGCTCGCGCTGGTATCCCATTGAAAATATTTTTGGCTTATGGCCGCTGATAGTCGGCTCATTGATGGTGACAACCGGGGCAGTGCTGATTGCCGTGCCGCTGGGGTTGACCACCGCCATCTACCTTGGCGAAATTGCTCCGGCCTGGCAGCGCGAAATACTCAAACCTATCATCGAGGTGCTGGCCGGTATCCCCTCGATTGTGCTGGGCTTTTTGGGCTGGGTGGCGCTGGCTCCGCTCATTCAGCAGTTGGGCGCGCCCACCGGGTTGACCGCCTTTACCGGCTCGCTGATACTGGCCTACATGGCCTTGCCAACCATCATCAGCATTTCTGAAGACGCCCTGTACGCCGTGCCCAAAGAGTACCGCGACGGCGCCCTGGCGATTGGGGCCACGCAGTGGCAAACCATCTGGCGGGTGGTGCTGCCGGCGGCTCGCTCTGGCATTGTGATTGCGGTTATGCTGGGCATTGGCCGGGCCATTGGCGAAACAATGGCCGTGATGATGGTTACAGGCAACGCAGCCAACATCCCCGCCCTGGAGCCGGGCATACTCTTTCAGCCGGTGCGTACTATGACGGCCACCATCGCCGCCGAAATGGGCGAAGTGGCCCAGGGCAGCCTGCATTACAGCGTGTTGTTTGGCATTGGCATTGTGCTGTTTGTTATCACTTTTGCCATCAACTTGCTGGCCAGCAAGTTGGTGGGGGCACAAACCGCCCACCGCAAAAGAGGTCGATTATGAAGCGTCAGCAAACCCAAAAAGTGGCCGTGGCGGTGATTACCGGCGTGGCCGCGCTGGTCATCATCCCCATTTTGCTGGTTATCTTTTTTATCATTATCAACGGCATCGGCGCTATCAACTGGGAGTTTTTAACCGCGCCGCCCCGCAACGGCATGCGCCAGGGCGGCATAATGCCGGCCCTGCTGGGTACCATTTTTTTAACCTTTGGCACGGCCATCGTTTCCATTCCGCTGTCGATTGGCGCGGCCATTTACCTGGCCGAGTATGCCGGCGATAACCGCCTGACCCGCTGGGTGCGGCTGGCCATTGTCAACCTGGCCGGCATTCCCTCGATTGTGTACGGGCTGTTTGGGCTGGGCGCGTTTGTGCTGTTTCTCAATTTTGGCACCTCCATTCTGGCCGGCTCGCTAACGCTGGGCATTATGACCATGCCGGTGGTAATTAGCGCCTCGGAAGAGGCTATTCTGGCCGTGCCGCAGGCCTTCAGGGTAGTCAGCCTGAGTTTGGGCGCGACCCGCTGGCAGACCATCCGCCATCAGGTGTTACCCCACGCCCTGCCCGGCATTCTTACCGGCATTATTTTGGGCCTGAGTCGCGCCGCCGGCGAAACCGCGCCGATTCTGTTTACCGTGGCCGCCTTTTACCTGCCGGAACTGCCCAAATCTATGTTCGACCAGAGTATGGCCTTGCCTTACCACCTGTTTGTTATTTCTACCCAGGTGCCGGGGATGCCGCTGCCAGTGCAGTATGGCACGGCGCTGGTGCTGCTGATGGTCGTGCTATCGCTCACGCTGGCGGCAACCGTGGTACGCAGCGCCATGCGGCGACGGCGGGAGTGGTAGTCAACATGCAACCCAAAATTTCTGTGCGCCAACTCTATTTTACCTACGGCGATGGCACCGAGGCCCTGAAAAATATCTCGCTGGATATTTACCCCAACGAAATTTTTGTGCTGTTTGGACCGGCCCGCAGCGGCAAATCTACCCTGCTGCGGCTGCTCAACCGCCTCTCGGATTTGATTGAGCATACCCAATACCAGGGCACAATTCTGTTTAACGGCCAGGATATTTTTGACCGCGCGGTAGATGTCAGCCAATTGCGGCGACGTATTAGCATGGTGTTTGCCACGCCCACCCCGCTGCCGGGCAGCATCCGCGATAATTTGATTTACGGCCTGAAAATGGCCGGTATCAAAAATATTGCCGTTCAAGAGGAGCGCATCATCCGCTCGTTGCAACAGGCCGCGCTGTGGGACGAGGTCAAAGACCGGCTCGATAGCTCGGCCTTTGCCCTGTCGGGCGGGCAAAAGCAGCGGCTCTGTTTGGCCCGCAGCCTGGCCCTGGAGCCGGAAGTGATTGTGCTGGACAACCCCACCTCCGGCCTCGACCCGATTTCGACGAATGTTGTCGAAGAGTCGCTATACGAGCTTAAGCAACAGTACACCATCATTATGGTGCCGCACAGCGTGCAGCAGGCCGCCCGCGTGGCCGACCGGGCCGCCTTTCTGCTGGATGGCGAGTTGATAGAGGTCAGCCCGGCGGGCCGGCTGTTTACCCAACCGCAAGACCAGCGCACCGAAGATTACATTACCGGACGGTTTGGCTGATGAAGAACAAAATCGACGTTCGCAACTTTAGTTTTTATTACGGCGATTTTCAGGCGTTGATAGAGCTGAACATTCCCGTAAAAGAAAACCAGATTACCGCCCTGATTGGGCCGTCGGGCTGCGGCAAGTCAACCTTTTTGCGCTCGCTAAACCGCATGAACGATACCATAAAAAATACGCGCGCCCAGGGCCAGGTGTTGCTGGATAATAAAAACATTTACGACCTTGACGTTGACGTGGTAGAATTACGTCAACGGATTGGGATGGTTTTTCAGCGGCCCAACCCTTTTCCGCAGAGCATTTTTGATAACGTGGCTTTTGGCCCCCGCGTGCTGGGGCTGGATAGCAACCTGAAGCAGATTGTGCAAGACAGCCTGGAACGGGCCGCGCTGTGGGACGAAGTGAAGCACCGGCTGAAAGATTCGGCGCTGGATTTGAACCCCGGCCAGCAGCAACGGCTGTGCATTGCCCGCACCATTGCCGTTAAGCCCGAAGTAATTTTAATGGACGAGCCGTGCTCGGCGCTAGACCCGGTAGCCACGCTGCGTGTGGAAGAGTTGATGCGCCAACTGGCTGAAAGCTATACTATTGTCATTGTTACCCACAATATGCAACAGGCCGCCCGCGCCTCGCACTGGACCGGTTTTTTCTGGCTGGGGCGGCTGGTTGAATTTAACCAAACCGATGTGCTCTTCAAAACGCCCAAAGAAGAGTTGACCGAAGCCTATATTACCGGGCGGCGGGGGTAGATTTAGGAGTCCAAAAGTGTACTTTTGGACTCCTAAACCACTATTCAACAAGAGGAGGCTTGTTTATGGTGATGCGCGAACGCTTTGAGCGCAAGCTCAAAGAATTGCAAGATGAAATTTTAAAGATGGGCAGTATGGTTGATGAGGAGTTGAAGCTGGCTCTGGAAGCCCTGGAAAAATTAGACACCGGCCTGGCCCGGCAAGTCTCCGAGGCCGATAAGGCGGTCAACGCCAAACGTTTTGCCATCGAGGAGCAGTGCTTTACCTTGATTGTTACCCAGCAGCCCGCCGCCAGAGATTTGCGGGCCATTGTGGCGGTGATGAATATGATTGTTGATTTGGAGCGAATGGGCGACCAGGCCAAGGGCATTGCCAAAGTAATTCCGCATCTCATCAAATACCCCACCGAAATGCACCTGTCGGAAATGAAGCAAATGGGCAACCTGGTGGTCAATATGCTCCGCGAAAGTATGACCGCTTACGCCCACGACAATGTTGACCTGGCCCGGCTGGTAATTCCGCAGGATGATGAGGTAGACAGACTTTTTGCCCAACTCTTTACCAAAATTATGCGCCAAATGGCCCAAACAGAAAATGCCGATAAAATTGAGGTCAACTACGAGGTTATTCGAGCGGCCCGCGAGCTGGAGCGCTTTGGCGATTTGGCCACCAATATTGCCGAGCGGGTCATCTACAAAGCTACCGGCAACCTGCAAGAACTCCATGCAGACTCCGAGGATGAGCCAACCGACCGGTGAGAGTGTCCCCAGAATAATAGGGCGCACATGTTTGACCCTGCGCGCCCCTGCCAATCACTCTTCAAAGCGATAGCCAATGCTTCTGATAGTAGAAATGCGTTTGGGGGTTGAAGGCTCATCCTCTATTTTTTCTCGCAGCCAGCGAATATGCACATCCACCGTCCGGGACTCGCCGTAATAGTCGTATCCCCAAATTTTGGTCAGCAGCAAATCGCGCGAGAGAACCCGCCCCTGATTGCGCATCAACTCGGCCAGCAGGTCGAACTCTTTGTTGCTTAAATTCAACTCCTGCGCCCCTTTATAGGCCCGGCGACCAATTAAATCCAGCGACAAATCGCCCGATTGTAATTGCTGCGGCGTGGCCGCTTTGGGCTTGCGCCGTAATGCGGCCCGCACCCTGGCTAAAAATTCACCCAGGCCAAAGGGCTTGGTAATGTAATCATCGGCCCCGGAATCCAGCCCGATGATTTTATCGACCTCGCTGGAGCGGGCGGTGAGCATAATGATGGGCACTTCCATTTCGCGGCGCAAAATACGGCACACCGATAACCCATCTAACCCCGGCAGCATCACGTCTAAAATAATCAAATCGGGCGGCTGGCTGCGGGCCAGCTCTAGCCCCACCGAGCCATCTGCGGCAACCTGCACGGCATATCCCTCTTTTTCAAGGTTGTAGGCCAGGGTTTGCTGCAAGGTTTCATCATCTTCAACAATTAAGATTGACTTATTATTGTCATCGCGATTTTGCATAGCGTCTGAATTATAACCCGCGCAGTAAACGAGTCAAAAGTAATAGGCCGGCTCTACTCCTGGCTCACCGGCAGCGATACCTGAAATACAGAGCCGCTACCCGGCGTACTTTCTACCCATACCCGGCCATTGTGCAACTCAACCAGCTCTTTGACCACGGCCAGGCCCATCCCCAGGCCGCGCTCTTCAGTTTCAGCCTCCGGCGTTTCGAGCTGGTAAAAGGGGTCAAAAATGCGGCGTTGTTCTGGCCGGGGGATGCCTGCCCCGGTGTCGATGACGGCCAGTTGCAGGTAAGGGCGTTTGATGTTGCCATCTCGCTCTTGCTGCACCCAGGCTTGCAGGGTAACGCGCCCGCCCGGCGGCGTAAAACGGCAGGCGTTTGAAAGCAAATTCTCTAACATGGTATGCAAGTGTTTACGGTCGGCAATAATGTGGGGCAACTCTGATTTAATTTCTTTGACAAGTTTAATGTTGCGCAGCTTGGCCATTGGGGCAACCTCGTGAACGGCTGCGCTGATAACGCCAATGACATCGACTTTTTCATATTTAGGTACAATCTGACGCTTATTTTGGACGCTAACCTGAAGGGCGTTATCCAGCACATGCACCACCCGTTCGGCGCTGGAGTGGATGACCCGCAGCACCTGTAGCTGGTCTGCCGAATAATCGCCCAAGGCCCCGTTGATAATCAACTCGGCGTAACCCTTTATCAGCGTCAGCGGGCCGCGCAACGTTCTGGAGAGGGCGGTAATAAAATCGTTGCGCGCTCTGTCGGCTTTAACCTGGCGGGTAACATCGTTAAACAGGGCAATAATGCCCAGCCACTCGCGGTTGGCGCTGCGCCAGGGGATAAGATACCCCTGAATAGCCCGCTCCTCGTTTTCAAAAAAAGTGGGCAGCGGTTCGTTGCGGCGAGAAAAGGCGGCGGCCAGTTCTTCAATTGACTCCCCGGAATCAATTTGGCCGTAAATAGTGCCAATGGGCTGCTGTAGCAGTTCCCGGCGAGTTTTGCCCAAAATCCGTTCGGCGGCCTGGTTGACCAGTTGAACCCGCCCCTGAGCATTGCTGACCACGATCCCCTGTTGAACAGCCTCAACAATTGCCAGATAATTTCCCAGTTTGGTTTCTCTTTCAACCAGGGGTGAGGTTGCTCTTGATAAGCTAACAGGCAACGCGGCTTTGGCCGGCAACTGGTTTGCGGCGGTTGTTTCTGCAATTTTAACCGGTTCAGCAACAGTTTGTTCCATTAGCGGCGGCGCGTAAAAAGGCTGCGTTGGCGCGGGGGAAGTGATTTGGCGCTGCAAGTCAAAATATTGACGGTACGACTCGACCATCATGGCAATTTGCGTGGACAGGCTCTGGCATAGAAGCTGGTCATCATCTTGAATAGGGCGCTGGGTAACGGGATTCCCTAAAATTAAAACGCCAATTGGCCGGCCCTGGGCCATTAGCGGCTGAATAAGGGTTGGGCCTAAACGATATTCATCCCACAGGGCATAAACGCTGCTTAAACTGTTGCCGTCGTCGGGCCGGGGGTAAAGAATTTGCTGCGTTTGTTGCTCGATGGCGTTTTGTAACGGTGGGCAACCAGAGAGGTCAACCGGATTATTTTGATATTCATCCAGCTCAACGGGTCGCTCCGGCGAGTAGATGGCGGCGGCGCGCAGCTTAGTTTTGGGGCCAACCTCCTGCATCAAAATAACCGATTGGTCTGAGTGGGTAATGTGGGCCATACTGCGGGCCACGTGCTCCATTGATTGGGCCAGGCCGGGCACGGCGCTGATAATCTCGCTAACTTCCAGTAGCCGCTGCCGCGCCTGGTTCAAATAAATTGCGTCTGCGGCCATTGCCTGCGAGGCTTGCTGGCGGCCTTTGTAAGTTTGCAATCCCTCCAGGTGAAGCGCGCCAATCAGGGCAACGTAAGCCAGCAGGGTTATCAATTGGGCCAGGTTGGTTAGTTCCAGCAAACCAAAAAAGTTGGCCGCAGCCAACAGCAAAGGCGAGGCCAAATGAATCCAGCTAAGCTGGCCCAGGCTCACCAAAATCAACGGCGCGCCAAACATGGCAATTATCAAACTGTGCAGGGGGTAAGGCGCCGGCCAATCGGCAAAAGCCGGCATTAAGACCAAAAACAGAGAAATGCCGCCGCCCAACCAGGCCAGGCGCTGCCAGAGAGGCGGCAGATTCAAGGGGTTCATTAAGGCCCACACCAGGCAGAGGGCGCTAAATACCTCTAGCGTTGCCAGGTAAGCGGGTTGGTCGGAGCCTGTTTTTAGGGCCACAATCAGGCTGACCGAACGGCTAATAACCAACAAAAACAGAGGGATTAACCGCCAGCTATGCCGGCCTTTTGAAAAATCGTACAGGCCCAGCAACAGGGCCGTAAGCGCAAACAGGTTAGCAGCAAGAAGGTAGGTTTGCATAACAACAAAGTTAAGGTTAAATTGTAAAGGTTCTTTTAATTTCAGTATAACAAAGCCCTTTACGCGATACAATGGGCTTTTGGTGGGGGGAGTACCTTTGGTAGATACAATTACATTTTTGCTTATTTTTGCTTTGAGGTAAGCTATGCTTAACACCTACAGTCAAAGGGGGATATATGTCTAACAATCAGCCAATCAATTTTGCTATTTTGGGGCCGGGCATTGTGGCTCAAAACCATCAGCAGGCTATTTTGGCCAACGCCCATTTGGGAGCCAGGCTGGTAGCGGTGGGGCACTACAACCCCAGCCGGTTTGATGAAATCAGCGCCACCTTTGGCGTACCCTGCCTGACCATTGAAGAATTGTTGACCCGCTCCGAGATAGATGCTGTTTGCATCTGCACGCCCAGCGGGCAGCACGCGGCCCAGGCCATTGCCGCGGCCCGCGCCGGCAAGCACGTGCTGGTAGAAAAACCAATGGCTATAAACCTGGCCGATGCCGACGCAATGATTGCCGCCTGCGCTCAGGCCGGCGTAAAACTGGGGGTTATGTTTCAGCGCCGGGCCGAGCCGCTTTTTCAGCAAATTTACCGCGCCCTCCGGGCCGGCGATTTGGGCGAGCTAACGCTGGGCATGGTGTCGATGCCCTATCACCGCAATCAGGCTTACTTTAACCAGGCCGGTTGGCGCGGCACCTGGGCGCTGGATGGCGGCGGAATACTGATGAACCAGGGTATTCACCTTGTTGATTTACTGGTGTGGTGTATGGGCAACCCGGTTTCGGTGCAGGCTTATGGCGACACCCTGCACCGCAGTATCCAGGTAGAAGATACGCTCTGCGCCACCCTGCGTTTTGCCAACGGTGCGCTGGCTACCATCACCGCCACTACTACCGCCAGCCCCGGCTTTCCTCACCGTTTGGAATTTTACGGAACCAACGGCGGTATCCAGGTAGAAGGCGAAGTTGCGGGCCGCTGGACCCTGGCCGACCCATCCAAAGCCAGCGTAGAACCGCCCCAAACCGGCCAGGCCACCGCTGCCGGCGCCGGCGGCGACCCCCGCGCCATCTCTAACACCGGCTTCATCGCCATCATCCACGATTTTATCCAGGCCATTCGAGAAGACCGCCCGCCCCTGGTTAGCGGGCAAGAAGGCCGGCGTAGTTTGGCCACGGTCTTATCCATTTATCAAGCGGCCGGGCTGGTCAAATAGAATTAATATTGGCTATCGGGCCAAGTTGCCGGTTAATGGCCGGGCCAGGGTGAAATCTGTCTATTTTGAGGGTGACATTTATCACTAACTGCCGCCATTAATCTATAGTATAATTTAAAATTGACACGCAAAAAAAAGTATGGTATCTTGGTGAAACGTTACAGTAAAACGTTTCATCTTGTTATAAAAGTGTAAAAAATGGACAATGGGGTCTAAATCCACAAGGCGAAGCACCCGACGAGTCACTATTAGAGATGTGGCCCAAACCGCAGGTGTTTCGGTTACTACGGTTTCAAACGCGCTCAATGGCCGCACCAAGGCTATGGCCGCAGAAACCCTTCAGCGTATCCAACTGGCAATTCGCACCTTAAACTATCGCCCCAGCCGGGTAGCCCGCAGTCTGGTTACAAACCGAACGGCGACCATTGGTTTAATTATTGGCGAAATCGAGACCCCTCTATTTTTGCAAGCCCTTAACATTATCGAGCCTATTGCCCGTGAAGCCGATTATAATATCTTGGTTTGCAACGCCCACTCCCTTGAAGACGAGCAACAGGCCGTTAATCTGTTGTTAGAAAAACAAATTGACGGTATCATTTTTCTATCCAACTCATTGTACTTAAAAGATGACTATTTAATTACTCTGGCTGCAACAGCGCCCCCCATTGTGATGGTCAACCGAACTTCAATACTGGAAGGGTTCGACCACATTCATTGGGATAACGCCGGCGGCGTTGTTGAAGCCATAGATTATCTGGTTAGTTTGGGCCACCGTTGCATTGCCCAGTTGCTTGGCCCGGCCACCCGCCGCAGCTCTAAAGAACGCTTTGAGGGGTATCAACAGGGCCTTAACAAACACGGAATAGCCTATTGCGAAGAGTACACCGGATCGGGCGATTACGAAGCTCAACCGGAAATTTGGGAACAGGCAACCCAAAAGTTGTTATCCATCAAACCACGTCCTACGGCCATTCTGGCCTCTAATGATATTGTAGCCGCCGTTGTTATGAGAACAATTCAACACGCCGGGTTGCGCGTTCCGCAAGATATTACCGTAATTGGCAACGATAACCAGCCATTTTCCGTTTACTTAAATCCCGCCCTCACTACCGTCAAACTGCCTATTCAAGAAGCGGGCCAACAAGCAATTGAACTGTTACTAAATAAAATTGCCAATCCAGATAAAACCGTAGAACGGGTAATGCTTCCCTGCCCCCTGATTATCAGAGAATCGAGTATGGCTGTATGACCAGTAATGGCGGGATACAAACACAAACAGCCTTAATCAATGGCCGCATCATACTGCCCGATAAAATAGCTACCGGCAAAGCCTTAATCATAGAAGGCTCAAAAATTGTAGGGCTGGTTGAGGCCGGCGCACTCAGCAATCATATGGAAACCGTTGATGTGGGCGGGCGCTACATTTCCCCAGGGTTAATTGACCTGCACATTCACGGCGCATTGGGGCGCATCTTTAATGAGTCAACCGCCGAAGCCTTTGCCGCCATTACCGCAGAAAACGCCCGGCGCGGCGTCACCTCTCTGCTGGCAACTACCATGACCGCCCCAATTCAAGAGTTGGTAGATTGTTTGGCCTTTACTCGCCGCTGGATGAGCGAGCCGCAGCCAGGCGCCCAGGTATTGGGTGTCCATGTAGAAGGCCCTTACTTTTGCCTGGAACAGCGCGGCGCGCAAGACCCGGCCCACATTCGCAACCCCGATGACGGCACGCCCGAGGCGCTGCTTGATTACCACGACGTTATCAAAATTTTTACCTACGCCCCCGAACTGCCCGGCGCGCTAAAACTGACCGCCCAACTCAACCAATTGGGCATTGTTCCGGCGGCGGGCCACAGCTGCGCCAGAGATGAACACGTGCGGGCGGCCATGGAAGCCGGCCTGCGCCACATTATCCACATCTGGAGCGCCCAATCCACCACCATCAAAGAAGGCCCCTGGCGCAAACCCGGCCTGCTAGAAGCCAGCCTGGCCTTTGACGGCCTGACCGTAGAAATGATATCCGATAACAAACACCTGCCCCCCACCCTGATGAAGCTGGCTTACAAAGCCATTGGGCCAGACCGCCTGTGCGCCATTTCCGACGCCACCAGCGGCGCCGGCCTGCCCGAAGGCGCTCGCTTTAGAATGGGCGGCATGGAGTACGACGTGTGCGACGGCGTAGGGATGATGCTGGATCGCTCCTCGTTTGCCGGCAGCACCACCCTGCTCAACCAGATGATTCCCATTCTCAACCAGGCTGTTGACATTCCGCTGGCGCAGGCTGTACGGATGGTTACGCTCACCCCGGCTCGCGTTATTGGCATAGCCCATCAAAAAGGCAGCCTTGAACCGGGCAAAGATGCCGATATCGCCATTTTTGAGGATGATTTTACCGCCTGGCGCGCAATGATTGAGGGAGAGTGGGTGTATCAGGCTTGATGCCCTTGGGTTTGGGTTATCTGAGAGCAAGAGCCACCCTTGCTGCAAATGAATTCGCAGGCTAATAGCTCAAGTCGGCTCAAAATGTCCTTGTCAGAGTGAAAACAGTGTGCTTTAGCATACTTTAGTTACACCTGCACTTGCAGCGCAGGCGCAAGTGTTAGCCCTGAATTTCAATTCGGGGCGAACGCCGGGCGCCAAAGGTGTGGGTAATAGATAGATCAAGAGTCAAGTAAAATAACCTGACACCTAACATTGGATGAGATTATGATTAACACAAAACCAATCAAAACCGCCAAATACAACCAACTGCCCGTTGCCATTTATGAAAGCAACCAGGCAATGGGCCAGGCCGCCGCGCTGGATGCCCGCGATATTATCAACCGGGCCATTGCCGCCAGGGGTGTGGCCAATGTTATTTTAGCCACCGGCAATTCGCAACTTACCTTTTTAGAAACGCTGCGCAACCTGGCGGGGATTGACTGGTCAAAAGTCAATATATTTCATATGGATGAATATATTGGCATCGACCCCAACCACCCGGCCAGTTTTCCGCTGTTTTTGCGCCACCACTTTTTAAACTACGTCAAGGTAAAAGCCTTTTTTCCGGTGCCCAACACCCCCAATGATGTGGAGCAAGCCTGCCGCGATTACGAGTTTGCGCTAAAAGAACACCCGGCTGATATGGTTGCCTGCGGCTGGGGCGAAAATGGTCATCTGGCTTTTAACGACCCGCCCTATGCCAAATTTGATGACCCGGTTTGGGTTAAAGTTATTAAGCTGGCCGAAGCCAGCCGCCGCCAGCAGGTTGGCGAGGGACACTTCAAATCGCTGGCCCAAGTGCCAACCCACGCCATCACCCTGACCATTCCGGCGTTGCTGGCCCCCAAAGCAATTTTGTGCATTGTGCCCGAGGCCCGCAAGGCCGAAGCCGTACGCGCCTGCCTGACCGAGCCGGTTAGCGAAGAGCGCCCCGGCTCCATTTTGCGCCAGGTAGACCACGCCCGGCTTTATCTTGACCCGGACTCGGCGGCCAATTTGTAACCAAATAATAAATGCTCAATCTGAAAGGAGGTGAGTTACTGGGTAACTAGCCGCTTTATTACTTTTACTTTTCTGGTAGTTGGGTCTAATAAACAGGCTCAGTCATAAATTCAATGTGGAATTCAAGGAGGAACCACCCAATGAGTAAAAAACTATTTGGACTGTTAACGCTGGTTCTATTAATTTTAATGCTCGTTCCAATGGCGGCATTGGCCCAGGGAGGCAGCGTTTACACCGTTCAAGCCGAAGATACGCTTTCAAGAATTGCCGAAAAAGAGTACGGCGACCCTCTGGCCTTTACCGCCATTGTTTATTACAACAACCTGCGGGCCGCCGAGGACGAGTCAATCAACCTGATTGAAGACCCCAACGTGGTTGAACCGGGCTGGACGATTTACCTGCCCACCAACGAAGAAGCCAACGCTTATCTCATTGGCAACATTCCGGGCGGTAGATACAACGAGGCCCCAATTTTGGCCGAGATGGTGGCCGCGGGAGAACTCCCCCCGGTAGACGAGCGCCTGCCCCAAAACCCGCTGATTATCCCCGTAGCCCAGGAAATTGGCCAATACGGCGGTGTGTTGAACCGTGGATTCACCGGACCCTCTGACCATAACAACTACACCCGTGTGGTCTACGATGCCCTGGTGCGCTACTCGCCCACCGGCGCAGAAGTCATTCCCCACATCGCCTCTGGTTGGGAAAGCAACGAGGATTTCTCTGAGTGGACCGTTCGCCTGCGCCCCGGCGCCAGATGGTCAGATGGCGAACCCTTTACCGCCGACGACATCATGTTCTGGTACAACGATATTCTGCTGAATGAAGAGTTGACCCCCGGTGGTCTGACCTGGATGAAGAATCCGGACGGCAGCCTGGCTACGGTTGAAAAACTCAGCGATTACGCCGTAAAATGGACCTTTGCTGTGCCGAATACCGCCTTCCTGCTTGACCTGGCCAACAAAGACGGGGCGGATGCCGCCGTCAGCAACCTGGTTTTTGTGCCGGCTCATTATATGCAACAGTTCCACCCAAACTACACCGACCAGGCCGAACTGGACGCCAAGGTGGCCGAAGCAGGCTTTAGTACCTGGACAGAACTGTTTTCCCGTGAAGCCCTCCCTCACCTGAGCGGCGTTCGGCCCAGCATGGCTGCCTGGGTTCCCAACGGCACCTCCGTGTCCGATCCGGTCTTCACCCTTGTCCGCAACCCTTACTACGTCGGGGTCGATCCGGCCGGCAACCAGTTACCCTACATTGATGAAGTCCGCTTCACCCAATATCTGGATAGAAGAACCCTGAATCTGGCCGCTGTAGAAGGCAAAATTGATATGCAGGGGCGGCACATTGATATGAACAACTACCCCGTCCTGGTGCAAAATGGCCCGGCCAATGGCTACCGGGTTATCACCTGGCCAGCCTTCGGCGGCTCTGAAGCAGTGATCATGTTCAACCAAACCTGGACCGGTCCGGAAGTTGAGATGTTCCGTAATAAGGATTTCCGCGTCGCCCTCTCATACGCTATTGACCGCGAGGCTATTAAGGAACTGGCCTTCCTGGGTATTGGCGAAGCTCGCCAGGGCGTGCCGGCCCCCTTCCACCCCTACTATCCGGGCGATGAATACGCTTATAGATACACCGAATACAACCCGGACCTGGCCAACCAGATGCTCGATGAAATTCTGCCCAACAAAGACGCCGAGGGCTTCCGCACCCTGCCCGACGGCTCCCCGCTGGACATTGAACTTGGCGTTGTTGCGGAACAGTTTGTGGATTGGCCTTCGATTGCCCAACTGGTGGTTGAAGACTGGGCCGAGGTAGGGATTAAAGCTCACGTTGAAATTAGAGAACGGACCTTACATTTTGCTATGCGCCCCGCCAACGAGTTGATGGCCGAAATGTGGAATGAAGATACCACCGGTTTTCCGTTCAGCGGCCAGCCCAAGTTTGACCCGCGCAGCGATCCAGCCCTGTGCTTCGCCCCGCTGTACGGCAAGTGGTACACCAGTGGCGGCGCTGAAGGTCTCGAGCCGCCGGAAGACATCGCCCGTATTGTCGAGATCATCGACGAAGCCAAAGTATCGCCGCGTGGCCGCCAGATCGAGTTAGCGCAAGAACTGTTCAGGCTTTGGGCCGATAACGTTTGGGAGATCGGCACCGTTGGTCTGACTCCTGCCGTTCAGGGCGTTGTTGTTGTTAACGAAAACCTGCGCAACGTGCCTGAAGTGGCCGGCAATGACTGGCCGCTGCGCACCCCCGGCGATACCCGACCGGAACAGTATTTCTTTACGCAGTAAGCATTAACCGTTACTTAACGCAGACCCTAAAGGTTTTTGAAACCTTTAGGGTCTGTCAATTGCGGGTTATGAATTGCGAATTATGTCTTGAACATTCATCCATAATTCCTTATTCATAATTCACAATTTATGAGGGTGCGCTATGACGCAATACATTATCAAGCGGCTTTTACTGTTACCGTTTCTCCTGTTTATATTTTCGGTTATCGCCTTTGCCCTGATTCAAGCTCCCCCCGGTGATTTTATAACCAGTTACATTGCCGAACTGGCTGCTTCAGGTTCAACTATGGAACAAGCCCAAATTGACGCTTTGCGGGCGCAATATGGCCTGGATCGGCCCATGTATATTCAATACTTTAAATGGATAGGAAATATTCTACAGGGTGATTTGGGGGTATCCCTTGACTGGAGAAAATCTAACGCAGAGTTAATATCGGAAAGGTTAATTTTAACCCTGCTGCTGGGTGCATTCACTTTCTTAATTACCTGGGCCATTGCTATTCCCATTGGCATTTATTCGGCCACGCATCAATACTCCTTTTTTGATTATTTCTTTACGGTGTTCAATTACATTGGGGTGGCTACCCCTACCTTTATGACTGCGCTCATTCTGATGTGGGTTGCCTTTAAATATTTTGGCGCCAGCGTTACCGGCCTTTTCTCGCCGGAATATATTGACGCGCCCTGGAGTGTAGCCCGCTTTATAGACTTGCTCAAACACTTATGGCTGCCTGCCCTGATTCTGGCTCTTGATGGGACGGCCCGTCTGGCCCGGATTATGCGGGCCAACCTGCTGGATGAGCTAAAAAAACCTTACATGGAAATGGCCCGGGCTAAAGGCATGTCAGAGTG
The DNA here is from genome assembly GCA_964486935.1 of uncultured Caldilineaceae bacterium. Classification (GTDB taxonomy): domain Bacteria; phylum Chloroflexota; class Anaerolineae; order 4572-78; family J111; genus CAZAPG01. The sequence goes on from CAZAPG010000017.1 coordinate 36,070, forward strand.
GCGGCTGATCATGAAATATCCGGTCAGGTTGGCCTTTAATCCGCTGGTCAGCACTATCGGCTGGTATTTGCCGCTGCTCTTTTCCGGCAGTCTCATTGTGGCTACGGTCATGAACCTGCCCACCATTGGCCCGTTGCTGCTGCGGGCGCTTATTGTGCAAGATATGTTTCTGGCCGGAGTTATTATTTTAATTTATTGTATGCTGGCCATTATTGGCACCCTCGTCTCTGATATATTACTGGCCTGGCTAGACCCCCGCATCAGAATGGAAGAAGGCTAATTCATGTCTACCACAAAGACATCACCCATATTCACCGATCCCGAAGAAGCCGCTGCCGTAGCCATACCCGGTATAGCCGACCACGCCGCCGAAGCCGTTTACGTGGCCCCCAACTGGAAACTGGTTTGGTGGCGCTTTAAAAAACACCGGCTGGCGCTGTTCAGCGGCATCGTTATTATTTTTATCGCCACCATTGGTATGTTTCCCGATTTTTACAGCACCCTGCCCCCCCACGAAAGCGATCAATTTAGGGCCTTTATCCCCCCACAACGGCTGCGTTTTTTTGGCGCTGACGGCTCTTTTTTGTATGTCTATGATGTTGTGGGACAGCGCAACTCCACAACGCTGATGATGGAATGGGTAGCTGATGAAAATGTTATCGTTCCGGTAAAGCTGTTTGCGCAGGGCTATGAGTACGAGATTTTTGGGCTAATAACTACGAGCACCCACCTGTTTGGTGTAGTAAACCCGGAAGACGGCCAAAAATTTCACCTGCTTGGCACCGACCGGTTGGGCCGAGATCAATGGTCGCGCTTAATGGCCGGTACGCAAGTGTCGCTTTCTATTGGCCTGGTTTCTGTGTTAGTAAGCATTTTTTTGGGCGTGCTGCTGGGCGGCATCTCCGGCTACTTTGGCGGCTGGATTGATTTGATCATTCAGCGCCTCATCGAACTGCTACAATCGCTGCCGGCCATCCCTATCTGGATGACCCTGACTGCCGCCCTGCCCCGAGATTGGAGCGTAGAACAAACTTATTTTGCCATTACGCTTATCCTGGCGCTTATCGGCTGGACTACCCTGGCCCGCGAGGTACGTGGTCGGTTCCTCTCATTACGCGAGGAGGACTTTGTGATGGCGGCCATGTTAATTGGCGCTTCCCGACTCCGGATTATTTTCAGACATATGGTACCGACCTTCTCCAGCCACATTATCGCCGCCAGCACTTTGGCTATCCCGGTGATGATTATTAGCGAAACTTTTCTGAGCTTTTTGGGATTGGGGTTGCGTCCACCGGCCATTAGTTGGGGTGTGTTGCTACAAGAAGCCCAAAACCTGCAATCCATCGCCCTGGCGCCCTGGCTGCTAATTCCAGGGCTGGCGGTCATCATTACTGTACTGACGCTGAATATTTTGGGCGATGGCCTGCGCGACGCGGCAGACCCGTACAGCTAACGAAGAGATATATTATTTTCACTATCAATCAAAGTTAGACCTGTCCGTATTGCGTGTTGCGTAATAACAGGTAACGCAACACGCAATACGCAATACGAAATTCTTTTACACCGAAGCAGCAAAAAAATATGAACACACAACCAAATTCACCCCTGCTGTCTGTCAAAAATCTAAAAACCTATTTTGAACTTGACGAGGGTACTGTCAAGGCTGTTGATGGCGTGAGTTTTGATGTATACCCCGGCCAAGTGGTTGGCATTGTGGGTGAAAGTGGCTGCGGCAAAAGCGTCACCATAAAATCTGTTTTGCAGATTGTAGAAAAGCCCGGCCACATTACGGATGGGGAGATGCTATTCAGACGTCAAACCGGCAACGGCGCGGAAGAAATGGTTGATCTGGCTAAATTCAAGGCCACCGGCAAAGAGATGCGCGCCATCCGGGGCGGCGAAATTGCCCTCATTCCCCAAGAGCCAATGGCCGCCTTTAGCCCGGTCCATACCATTGGCGACCAGATTATGGAGACTATTTTGCTGCACCAGCCGGTTGACAAACAACAGGCGCGGCAAATTGCCATCGAGCGGCTGCGCGAGGTGGGCGTGCCCAGCCCGGAGCAGCGGCTCAATGCCTACTCCTGGGAGTTAAGCGGCGGCTTGCGCCAGCGAGCGATGATTGCTATGGCCCTTTCCTGCAACCCCAAACTGCTCATTGCCGATGAACCGACCACCGCCATCGACGTGACCACCCAGGCCCAGGTATTAAACCTGCTGCGCCAGTTACAGGCGCAGCACAGCATGTCTATTATTTTTATTACCCACGATTTGGGCGTGATTGCCCAAATTGCCGATTATGTGGTGGTAATGTATTTAGGCCGGGTAATGGAAACAGGGCCGGTAGACGATATTTTTCACCATCCCCAACACCCATATACCAAGGCTTTGCTCAAATCTATTCCTACCATTCAATCTCAGGCTCGCGTAGCGTTGCCCACCATCGAGGGGTCTATTCCCCACCCCTTTAACCGCCCTACCGGCTGCCCTTTCCACCCCCGCTGCCCCGAGTTTATGGAGAACACTTGCGACAAACGTCTGCCGGCGCTTCAGCCCGTTAACCAGACCCAATCGGTCAGTTGTTTTCTGCACCATGAAGCGGTTGAAGAAATGTAAAACCAATCAGGCCAGCATCAAAATGTTAACCAGAGGTAGCAGCGTGTTGAATAATAACTCAACCAACAATCAGGTCTTGTTAGAAGTCAAAAAGCTGAAAAAATATTTTCCAATTAGAAAAGGTATTTTCAAAAAGCTTGTCGGTCACGTTCGGGCGGTTGATAACGTTAATTTCTTTATCAGCGAGGGCGAAACCCTGGGGCTGGTTGGCGAAAGCGGCTGCGGTAAAACCACTACTGCCCGCTGCCTGTTGCGCGCCCTTCGCCCCAGCGACGGGCAGATACTCTACCGCACCAAAACCAGCGGCATCATCGACATTGCCAACCTGTCTGAACAAGAGATGCGGCCCCTGCGCAGCGAGATGCAAATGATTTTTCAGGACCCGTTTGCCTCGCTGAACCCGCGCATGAACCTGCTGGATATTGTCGGCGAGCCGCTGCTGGTTAACGGCGTTAAAAACCGGCAAGAGCGGATGGACCGCGTGGCCGAAATTTTGCGCCTGGTCGGTTTGCGGCCCGAATATATGCGCCGTTTTCCGCACGCCTTTAGCGGCGGTCAGCGGCAGCGCATTGTTATTGCCCGCGCCCTGGCCCTGCACCCTCGCCTGGTTGTGGCCGATGAGCCGGTCTCGGCGCTGGATGTTTCGGTGCAGGCGCAGGTGCTTAATTTGCTGCTGGAGTTGCAGCAGGAACTCAACCTGACTTATCTTTTTGTTGCCCATAATCTGAGCGTGGTCAAACACATCACCGACCGGGTGGCCGTGATGTATGTTGGCAAAATTGTTGAAACCGCCCCCAGCGAGCAACTTTTCAACGCGCCCCAACATCCTTACACCGAGGCGCTTCTGTCGGCCATCCCTGTGCCAAACCCCCGGATACGCGCCAAAATGACTCCGCTCAAAGGCGATGTTCCCAGCCCGTCGAACCCGCCCTCCGGCTGCTATTTTCATCCACGCTGCCCCTACGCCGAAGCCAGGTGCCAGCAAGAGGAGCCGCCTCTGCGCCAGGTGAATCCGGGCCATTATGCCGCCTGTCACTTTTCAGAACGTTTGAACCTGGCCGGTGTTGCCAACTAAATTCACTAACTCCTCCTTGGATTGGCAAAATGGGCGCGCGCTTGCCCGGCAGGTTTGTGCCCACTTTTGCCGTAACTATCCGCAGCGATACGAAAGGGAACCCAATGCAAACCGTCAAATGGGGTATTATTGGTTGTGGCAACGTAACCGAGGTTAAAAGCGGCCCCGCTTTTCAAAAAGCAAAAAATTCCAACCTGGTGGCTGTTATGCGTCGCACCGGCCAACTGGCCCAGGATTACGCCCGCCGTCACAACGTGCCCAAATGGTACAATGACGCCTCGGCCCTGATTCACGACCCCGACGTAAACGCCATTTATGTTGCCACGCCGCCCTCATCGCACAAAGAATATACCCTGCTTGGCGCTCAGGCCGGCAAGCCTGTTTACGTGGAAAAGCCAATGGCTCTCAATTTTGCAGAATGTCAGCAAATGATTGACGCCTGCGCCTCGGCGGGCGTGCCGCTGTTTGTAGCTTATTATCGACGCGCCCTGCCCCGCTTCTTAAAAATCAAAGAGCTGGTAGATAGCGGGGCCATTGGGCAACCCCGTTTTGTTGAAATTTCGCTGTACCAGCCGCCCACGCCCCAGGAGCTTGCCGACGACCTGCCCTGGCGGGTCATCCCGGAAATTGCCGGCGGCGGGCGCTTTGTCGATTTGGCCTCGCACACGCTGGATTTTTTGGATTACGTGCTGGGGCCAATCAAACAGGCGCGGGGTTTTGCCGCCAATCAGGCCGGCCTCTTCCCCGCCGAGGATGTGGTCAGCGCCGCCTTTGCGTTTGAATCGGGCGTGCAGGGGGTAGGCAGTTGGTGCTTTTCCGCCTTTAGCGAAGTAGACAACACCAATATTGTGGGCGACAAGGGCAAAATCTCCTTCTCCACCCTGGGCGTGGAACCGGTATTGCTAACCACTAACCAGGGCGTCACCCAATTTCCCATCGACAACCCGCCCCATGTGCAGCAGCCGCTCATTCAAACCGTGGTTAACAACCTGCTCGGCCTGGATGTTTGCCCCAGCACCGGCCGCAGCGCGGCCCGCACCAGTTGGGTTATGGACCAGATATTGCAGGAGTACAAACAAAATTTACAAAGGAAATAAATCAATGCAATACGTATTTAGCACGGCCAACCCCAAACGCTATCGCTTTCCCACCCACATTAACGATTTGGTGATAGACCGCTCCCAGGCCGCCAGCAGCGAGGTATTCATTGTGGTTCTGGCCCCCGGCGAAGCGCCGCCCCTGCACCAACACGACGACACCGAGCAAATCTTTTACGTGCTGGAAGGGGAAGGCCGGCTGGAGATTGGCAAAAACGGAGAGGCTTTTGCGGTTAAACCGGGCGATGTGGCGCGCATTCCGCCCGAAACCCCGCACCGGATTCATTGCGTGGGCAGCGCGTCGCTCAAATATCTGGCCGTCGATAGCTTTCCCGGCGGACGCCCCGGCGCCGAACCTACCTGGGATGACCACGTCAAAACTGTTTGCCAGGAGCAGGGCTGGGATTACAACCAGGTTGTCAGCAGCTAGCCGCCCCAGATGATAACCTCCTACGCGCGGGCCTGGCGGCAGTTCAGCCGCGAGGCGCGGCTCTATCTGATTACGTCGGCGCTATTTGGCTTTTGCATTTTCGGCGGCATTTACCCCACCCTGCTCAACCTCTACCTGCTGCGCCTGGGCTATGGGCCGGAGTTTGCCGGGGTTATTAATGGAACAGGACAACTGGTTTTTGCGCTGCTGGCCATCCCTATTGGCGCAGTGGGGCGACGCTTTGGCAGCCGGCGCATGCTCATTACCAGCCTGATTTTAATTGCGATTGGCTTTGGCCTGTTTCCACTGCTTGAACTGAACGGGCCGCTTTTGGCCGCGTGGTTGATTACCACCCACATTATTGGGCAGTTAGGTATTGCCACCTACTTTGTCGGCTCCGGCCCCTTTTTGATGACCGTAACCACGCCCCTTGAGCGCAGTCACGTGTATGCGGTCAATACGGCCCTGTGGCCGCTGGCCGGCTTTGCCGGGAGTTTGATGGGCGGCTTTTTGCCGGGAATTTTCGCCGCATCATTAAATACCACGCTCAATTATCCTGCGCCATACCGTTATACACTGCTTGTGGCCGCGCTGTTGATGATTCCGGCGGTAATAGCGTTAACCAAAATTCCAGAGGGTCGGGAAGATGCGTCGCCAGACCCGACCACAACCGGCCCAATCGGCGCGGCGCCCATCGGCCCAATTTTTATGCTGGCCCTGGCAATTACCCTGCGGGTAGTTGGCGAGGGGGTGGTGCGAACTTTTATTAACATTTATATGGACACGGAACTGGCTATGTCGACTGCCGCGATTGGCACGCTGTTAGGGACGGGGCAGCTTTTGGCCGTACCGGCGGCGCTGGTGATGCCGCTGCTCACCTCTCGCTGGGGCGATGGTCCAACTTATTTACTCTGTACCTGGGGTATGGCAGTCGCTTTGCTGCCGCTGGCGCTCATTCCCCACTGGGCCGCAGCGGGATTGGGTTATATGGGCTTGACGGCGCTCATTGGAATCGCTCGCCCGGCCATTGTGGTTTTTCAAATGGAGATAGTTCTGCCCCAATGGCGCACACTTATGTCGGGCGCAACTGCCACTGCGGTGGGGCTGGGCTGGGGGGTTGCCTCGCTGGGCGGCGGATTTTTAATTGTCTATCTGGGGTACACCGGCCTGTTTTTGCTGGGCGCGTTACTGGCCGCCGCCGGAGCGATGGTCTTTTGGGTTTACTTTCGACCGGCAAACAGCGAACAAAAATATTCGCATCCGATTTAAAAAATAAGAGAGGATTACAATGAACAGCTTTGATCCAATACCATATCTGGAAAAACTAGAAGCGTTGATTGACGTGGAGCACGTTCTGGCCGCCGAGGCCCGCCAGCAGGCCGCCTGGCGCTTTGAGCCGGTCGACCGGCGGCCCACCATTATTACCGTGCGCGATGATTGGGGCCATCATCAGCACGATTTTCCGCCCGGCTGGATTCGCATTCCTTACAGCCAAACCTACCGCGACCCGGCCAAAATGCTCATCTCCGAATTGACCCGCGCTTATGAGGGCGCGCTGTTAAAAGATGACCGCTCCTACACCATCCGGGCCAATTATGGCCTGATTGTGCTGGCCTCGATGGTGGGCTGCCCCTACTGGCAAGACCAGGAAAATATGCCCTGGGCCGAGGCGTTTACCAACGTAGACGACGTGCGGCGGATGCTGGATGCAGGTCTGCCCCATATGAGCAGCGGCATCGCCGGCCAGATTTGGGAAACCGAACAATACTTCAAGGAGATGCTGGCTCCTTACCCCAAACTCAGCCAGACCGTTCGCATCGGCTGCCCCGACGCCCAGGGGCCGTTCAACACGGCGGTCAATATTGCCGGGGTCAACGTTTACTACCTGGTCAACGATGAGCCGGAGCTGGTTCACCGCCTGATGCGCTTCTCTACCGACCTGTATCTGGCCGTCATCCGCCACCACAAGCAGTTGATGAACGAGCCGATGGACGTGGGCTACTCCTTCTCGTACAAAATTCGGGGCGGCGGGCGGATGTCCGATGACTCGGCGGTGATGATGTCGGGCGCCATGTACGGGGAGTTTGTAAAACCCTACAACGCCGAAGCCTGCCAGGCCACCGAAGGCGCCTTGCTGCACTTCTGCGGCAAGGGCAACCAGTTTTTTGAGCATATGGTTGGCACCGCCGGCGTCAGCGCCATTCAATTTGGCAACCCGGAAATGCAGGACTTCTCCGCCCGCTACGACATCGCCAAAAAAGCGAAAATTTGCCTGCTATGGGATGGCGACCTGCCCGCCGAATTCGACGACATCACTACAGGCGTTGTACACAAACAGATCTGCAAAAGCTGGGCCGAGGCCGAGGCCGCATCTAAAAAGCTGGCCGCCCGTTAACAAAAGGAGACGCCTATGACAACCCCGTGGGAAAGATTTAAGCAAGCCGCCCGGCTCGAGGAGCCGGAGCAGGTGCCGGTGGCCTTTATTGTGGATAGCCCCTGGCTGCCCGGCTACGCCGAAATCAACACCCTGGATTTCTTTTTACTGCCCGACAAATGGTTTGAGATTCACCGGGGGCTGATAGACCGCTTCCCCGACGCGGTCTGGATTCCCGGTTTTTGGGTGGAGTACGGTATGGCCGCCGAACCCTCGGCGTTTGGCGCGCGGATTCATTTTCATCACGACCGGCCGCCCTCCATTATGCCGGTTACTACCAGCATTGACCATTGGGCCAACGCGCCACTGCCCAACGTTAAAGAGGATGGCTTTATGCCGCTCACTCTGCGGCTGTATGAGCACGCCGAAGCCCGGCTGCAGGCCGAAGGGCTGGGCATCAAAATGGTGGCCGCCCGCGGCCCGATGGTCACCGCCGGCTGGATTATGGGCATCACCGATTTGATGACCGGTCTCATTTCCCACCCCAAAGAAATCAGCAGATTTCTGGAAACCGTCACCACCACCATTATCCACTGGTTACGCGCCCAACTGGAGACCCTGACCGCGCCGGAAGGCATTATGCTGCTGGACGATATTGTGGGAATGGTCTCGGTAGACCATTACAATGAATTTGTGGCCCCCCATTTGCAGCGCATCTTCAACGAGTTTGAGGGACTCATCAGAATTTACCACAACGACACCCCCTGCCCCCATCTCTTCCCCGCCCTGGCCGGGGCCAATTTCGACGTGTTCAACTTCACCCACACCGTCGATATTGCCACGGTTAAAGCCCAAATGGGCCATCGAGTGGCTTTGATGGGCAATGTGCCGCCGCTAAATGTCGCGGTGCGGGAGTCGCCGGAGGTGGTGGCCGAGTGGTCGAAAACTTGCCTGGACAAAGCCGCCCCCGGCGGGGGGATGATACTGTCGGTAGGTGGCGGCGTATCGCCCGGAATGCCCGCCGAAAATATGGACGCCATGCTGCAAGCGGCCCGCGTCTGGAAAAAATCAGAGGTCAAAATAACCGTCTCGCAAAGCGAGAGCAGCGCGGAACCCAAACCGAGCAGCCGGCGGCCTCGCCCGCGCCGAAACTAACCGATGAAAATTACGCAGCTTGACCCATTTATTTTGCACGTGCCCGTCACCGGCGGCCAGATTGCCGACAGCACCCATCAAGTGAGCTATTGGGGCGCGCCGGGCGTCATCATCCACACCGATGCCGGCATTTCCGGCTACGGCTACACCGGCACCCACGGCCACCTGCCCACCGACCGCCTCATCACCGATTGCATTGCCCACACCTACGGCCCGCTGCTGCTGGGGGAAGAGCCGCTGGAAGTGGGGTATCTGTGGCAAAAGCTGGCCCATTTTCCGCCGGCGCAATGGGTGGGGCGCAGCGGTATCATCCAACTGGCCCTCAGCGGGGTTGATATTGCGCTGTGGGATATCAAGGCCAAAGTCGCCGGCCTGCCCTTGTGGAAGCTGTTGGGCGGCAGCGCGTCGAAAAAAATTGAGGGCTACAACACCGACGGCGGCTGGCTTAACTGGCCGCTGGAGCAACTGGTGGCCGACTGCCGGGAGTCGGTGGAGACGCGCGGCTACCGGGCCGTCAAAATCAAAGTGGGCAGCCCCAACCCGGCTGACGACCTGCCGCGCATCGAGGCCGCGCGTAACGCCATCGGCCCCCGCGCCCGCCTGATGGTTGACGCCAACGGCCGCTGGGATGTACCCACCGCGCTCAACATTGGACGTCATTTTGCCGATTTTGACGTTTACTGGTTTGAGGAGCCGGTCTGGTATGATGACGTGGCCGGGCACGCCACGCTGGCCCGCAAACTGGCAACGCCCATTGCCCTGGGCGAGCAGCTTTACACGCTGGACAGCTTTCGCCAATTTATCGGGGCCGGGGCCGTTCATTTTGTGCAGCCCGACGCCGTGCGGCTGGCCGGCATTACCGAATGGTGGCAGGCAGCCGATTTGGCCCTGGCCCACCGGCTGCCGGTTGTCCCTCACATTGGCGATATGATGCAGGTTCATCTGCACCTGAGCTTGGCTCACCCGGCCTGCCGCCTGCTGGAATACATCCCCTGGCTGCGCGACTGTTTTGAGGAGCCGGCCACCGTCGTGGATGGTTATTTTGTCGCCCCGCAATTGCCGGGCGCAGGTACCACGCTGAAGGAGGAGGCGTTGGAAAAGTACAACGCGCTCAGGTGAAGCGTATTGCGTGTTCCATAGACCTACGGAATACGCAACACGCCAACCCTTTATCAATTTAAAGAGGTTATCATGCAAATCACCCCCCGTTTCATAGATTTACTCGCCATTTACCGGGCCGAACTGCTGGAGCGAACCGTGCCGTTCTGGCTCGAACACGCCATTGATTGGGATAACGGCGGTATTTTAACCTGCATCTCCGATGAGGGGCAGGTGCTCAGTACCGATAAATATATGTGGTCCCAACTGCGGGCCATCTGGACCTTCTCGGCGTTGTACAACAAGATTGAAGCCAGAACCGAATGGCTGGATGTCGCCCGGCACATTTTCAACTTTGTTAAAGGCTGTGGCCGCGATGATGATGGCCAATGGGTCTTTTGTGTTGACCAGGCCGGCAACATTTTACAGGGCGCCACCAGCATCTACGCCGACGGCTTTGCCATTTACGGCCTCACCGAACTGGCCCGCGCCACCGGCGACTCCGAAGCCATTGACCTGGCCCTGCAAACTTACCAGAATGTGCAGCAGCGGCTGGCCGCGCCCGGCTCCTACCAAACCGATCCCTATCCGCTGCCCGAAGGCGTCAAGGCTCACGGTATCTCGATGATTTTCTCACAGGTGTTTAGCGAGTTGGGCTACCTGCTCAACCGGCAGGACATTATCGACGCCAGCCTGCACCACGCCCGCGAGGTGATGGATGTTTACCGCCGGCCCAACCGCAAGTTGCTGTTTGAATTTGCCAGTCTCGACAACTCGCTCATCAACTCGCCGCGCGGGCGGGCGGTGGTGCCAGGTCACGCCATCGAGTCGATGTGGTTTATGATTCATATTTTTCAACGCCTTGGCAACGATGAACGCATCCGCCAGGCGATTGAAACCATCAAATGGCATATCGAGTTTGGTTGGGACGAGGAGTACGGCGGCATTTTGCTTGCCCGCGACGCCGAGGGCGGCGACCCCTGGTGGAGTTTTGCCGACTCCAAATTGTGGTGGCCCCACACCGAGAGCCTCTACGCCCTGCTGCTGGCCTACCAAATTTCCGGCCAGCCGTGGTGCCTGGATTGGTTTGAGCGCGTTCACAATTATGCCTTCAGCCACTATCCCGTACCCGGCCACGGAGAATGGACCCAGAAGTTGGACCGCCGGGGTCAAAAATTTACCCAAACCGTGGCCCTGCCGGTTAAAGACCCCTTCCATCTGCCTCGCGGGCTTATCTACTGCGTTCAGGTATTGGAGCGATTGGCCCAGGCCTGAGAAAGCAAATGTTCTGTGAACAACGTGCAATCACCCAATCGCCTGCCCACCGCCCGTATTCTGCGCACCTGGTGGCCGCTGGCCGGAAGCTGGCTGCTGATGACCACCGAACTGCCGCTCATCAGCGCGGTCATTGCCCGGCTGGTCGAACCGGAAATCAATCTGGCCGCCTGGGGTATTATTTTTGCCGTGTCAACCATTGTGCAATCACCCAGCACCATGCTGCTGGCGGCTTCAACCGCCTTGAGCACAGATTGGGAATCATACCGCCGGCTGCGCCGTTACATGCTCATTACCGTCACCATCCTCACCGGCCTGCATATTTTAATTGCTTTTACCCCGCTCTATTTTGTGGTTATGGAGCGCGTGCTGGGCGTACCGCCCGAAATTGTAGCGCCGGCCCGGCTGGGGCTGATGATTATGACCCCCTGGACGGCGGGCACCGCCTTTCGCCGTTTTCAGCAGGGCGTGCTCATTCGGTTTGACCACTCCCGCACCGTCATTTGGGGGTCGCTTATTCGGGTAGCAGCCGATGGCGCGCTCTTGTTGTTGGGTTATCTATGGGGCGGGCTGTCCGGCGTTGTGGTTGGCGCGGCGGCCATCATTACCGGCGTAATCAGCGAGGCGGTATACGCCGGCTGGCGAGTCCGCCCGGTGCTGCGCGACCAGTTAAAACCGGCTGTCCCCACCGGCTCAATGCTCACTTTTGGCGCATTTCTCAATTTTTACCTGCCGCTGGCGGTGATGGTGCTGCTGCTTATGGCCGTTCAGCCGATGGTCAGCGCCGGCCTCAGCCGGATGCCGCGCCCGCTGGACTCGCTGGCGGTCTGGCCGGTGGTTTTTGGCCTGCTGCTGATGTGGCAAAGCGCGGGCATCTCCTACAACGAGGCGGTGATTGCCCTGCTGGACCAGCCCCACGCCGTGCCGGGATTGCGCCGCTTTACCACGCTGCTCGTCATTATTACCACCGCGCTGCTGCTGGTGATGACCATCACTCCGCTGGCTGCGCTCTGGTTCAAATACGTGGCCGGCCTGAGTCCGGCGCTGGTCGAGCTGGCCCAAAAAGCGTTGTGGCTGGGGCTGCTGCTGCCCGGCCTGCGGGTGCTGCAAAGCTGGTATCAGGGCGCTATCACCTACAGCCGCCACACCCGGGGCATCACCGAAGCCGTGGTCATCTTTTTACTTATCAGCAGCGCGGTTTTGTGGGGCGGCGTCTGGTGGGGGCAGATGACCGGCCTGTATGTCGGTTTAATCGCCCTGACCGCCGGTCTGGTAGCCCAGGCCCTGTGGCTGGCCTATCGAGCGCGGCCGGTGCTGCAAGCCGTGCTGTCGCCCCGTTAATCTCAAGAGGAGTTTTTCAATGCGTCCACCCAACCTGCTCTTTTTAATCACCGACCAGCAGCGGGCCGACACCACCGAAACGTCCACCCTCTGCCAGATGCCCCACCTGGCGCAACTGGCCACCGGCGGCGCGCAATTTAGCCGCTGCTACGCGCCCAATCCCATCTGCTCGCCCACGCGGGCCAGCCTGCTCACCGGCCTGCTGCCCCACAGCCACGGCATGGTCGATGTGACCCACGCCGTGGAACCCTACCGGGCCGAGTTGAAAGCCGACCTGCCATTTTGGAGCCAAACGCTGCAAACATCCGGCTACTACACCGGCTACTATGGCAAATGGCACATTGAGCGCAGCAACCGGCTGGAGAATTTTGGCTTCAATGAGTACGATGTGGCCAGTTACCAGCAAAAGCTGGGGCTGGTGGAGCAAAGCGAGCCGCTGAACCCTTGCGGCCGGGTGCGGCAAAAGGGTTACAAGGATTTTCTGCTGTATGGCGTCAATGATGAGCCGGTTGAGTCTACCGCCGAGTACCGGCTCTACTCAGCCGGCATCGAATTTGTGGAGCGGGCCGCCCGGCAGCCCGACCAGCCCTGGGCGCTCTTTCTGAGCAGCGAGGCCCCGCACGACCCGTATGTGGCGCCGCGCAGCTACTACCAGCGCTACAACCCTGCCGCCATCCCCCGCCCGGCCAGTTTTGATGATGACCTGTCGCACCGGCCCGGCATCTATCGCCGGGCGCAGCGCGTCTGGCAGCAACTGGAGTGGCCCGATTTTGCCCAGGCCATCGCCTGCTACTACGCCCTCTGCTCCCTGGTTGACGACCAGATTGGGCGGCTGCTGGCAACGCTGCGGCAACTGGGCCAACTGGATAACACATTGATTGTGTTTACGTCTGACCACGGCGACTACATGGGCGCACACCGGCTGATGCTCAAGGGCATCCCCGCCTTTGATGACGCCTACCGCGTGCCGCTGATTCTGGCCGGGCCGGGCGTTCCCGCCGGGCGGCGCGTCGAGCAAATTGTCAGCCTGCTCGACCTGGCCCCGACGCTGGCGCAATTGACCACCGGCGGCAACTTTGCCGGCCACGGCCGCTCGCTGCTGCCGCTGTTGCAATCGAGCCGGCCGGAGTGGCCAAACGAAGCCTTTGCCGAATGTCACGGCCAGCGCTTTTTCTACACCCAGCGCATCCTGTGGCGCGACAACTTCAAATACGTTTTCAATGGCTTTGATGAGGATGAGTTGTACGACCTGTCCGCCGACCCGCATGAGCTGCGCAACCTGGCCGTCGAGCCGGAGTTTGGGCCGGTGTTAGAGTCAATGGCGGCCGGCATGTGGCAAATCATCCGCGAGACCGGCGATTACAATATGTATCAGGCCCAATACGGCATGTTTCGCTTTGCGCCGGTCGGGCCGGAAGTGGGTAGCTGAGGAGCGAGGAGTGACTGATAACGAAGGACCGCGAAAAGCGTGACAAATGACCAATGATAAATGACCAATGACCAAGGACAAATAACCAATGACCATTCAACTGCTGACTTATTTAAATGCAGATATATTGACCCCGCCATTGCCGGCGTTGGAAGCGCAGCAACTGGCCGGTGAATTGACCCAACTGGCCGGGGTGCAGGTCTACCCCACCTCGATTACGGCGGCGCAGCAATCGCTCTTCTTTTTAGGCCGGGCCGAAACCGAAAAACATCTGGGCGTACTCTCGACCGAACCGGAAACGGGCCGGATGTTTGAAGGTCACACCAAATCCATTCCGGCAGAGGGCACAGAACTCTATCTGACCGTTGGCCCGACGACGGCGGGCAATGCGGCGGTGCTGCGCGGGCGGCTGCCCTTTTTGGTAGCGCAGCCGCTGGGGCTGCGTAAATCCGCCGGCTGCGGCGACCGGCTGGGGCTGGCGACCCCCGGTCACATTCGGGCTGCGCGCAAATCGTCAATGGCCCCCATTTTGGCCCAGCAATCTATCCGCGAGAATACCCGCACGGGCCGCACCCCCCAACAGGTGATGGACGACGCCATGTGGGGCGTCTTTCAAGAGGGCTGGCGCGATGGCTTTGGCGCAGACGCCGACCATCTCAAAACCACTGCCGATATTGATGTTTGCGCCGCCGCCGGGTACACCTTTTACACCATCGACCCCGGCGAACACGTGGATGACAGCGCCAACGCCGCCCCTTCCGGCGCGCTGGAGCAAATGGTCGACGCGCTGCCCTGGCTGGCGCTGAATAGCAATCCGCAGGATTTGATGCAGCGGCTGGCTGATAAAGTTGTTGACCTGGGCGATTTTGGCCTGACCATCAGCCGGGAGGAGTTGCTGCGGGCCGCCGCCAAATATGGCCGCGCCGTGGCCCATACCGTGGGGATGTATCGCCACCTGGCCGAAGTAATGGCAACACGCCCCTTTGAGCTGGAGATGAGCGTTGACGAGACCGAAACCGTAACCACCCTGGCCGAGCACGTCTACATTGTCAGCGAGTTGAAACGGCTGGGGGTCAACTGGGTCAGCCTGGCCCCGCGCTACCTGGGCAGCTTTGAAAAAGGCGTGGATTATATTGGCGACCTGGCCCGGTTTGAGCAATCTCTGGCGCAGCACGTGGCCGTAGCCCAGACTTTTGGTCCCTACAAACTCAGCCTGCACTCCGGCTCCGACAAGTTCAGCATTTACCCCATTGCCGCCAGAGTGGCCGGCGAGTTGGTTCACCTGAAAACCGCCGGCACCAGCTATCTGGAGGCGCTGCGGGCGATTGCCTTGCTGAACCCGGCCCTGTTTCGGGAGATTGCCGCCTTTGCCCGGCAGCGTTACCCCACCGACCGGGCCAGCTACCACGTTTCGGCTCAGGTAGACAAAATGCCGGCCCTGGCTGGCCTCTCGGACCAGCAGTTGCCCCGCCTGCTGGACAACTTTGACGCCCGCGAGATTTTGCACGTAACCTTTGGCTCGGTGCTGCATGACGAGTCCTTCCGGCAACCCTTTTTTGATACCCTGCGCCGCAACGAAGAAACCTACTACCGCATTCTGGAGACCCACTTTGACCGGCATCTGCAACCGTTTGGGTAATCTGTGGGAGTAAGTTGCTTTCGCCGGCCAAAGCGTTGCTTTGGCGTTCCTTTTTTCATTCTCGGCGCTGCGCCGCAGGCTCGGTCACACTCCCTGAATTCAGGAGGAAGATATGTTTAATCCATCCATTGTGTGTGCTTATCTGTACGTAATTACCCGGTACGGCTACCCGCCCCCGGCGGAAAACACGGAACTGTATCTGGAACAAATGAAGGCGCTGGGCTTTCAGAGCGTGGAGCTTGAAGGCATCCGTCACGAGCATCTGCTGGCGGTGTACAAGCGCCGGCAGGCAATTGCCAGCAAGGTGCAAGAACTGGGGCTGCAAGTGCCCTACTTTTGCGTGGTGCTGCCCGGCCTGGCCTCGGCCAACCCGCAGGAACGGGAGAGAAATTTGCAGCTATTTCAACAAGGCTGCGAAGTGGCCGCTTTGCTCAAGGCCAAAGGCGTGCTGGACAACGCGCCGCTGCCGCCTTATCTTTTTCCCGATGACATCCCCATTGTGCGCCACTTTGACGAAGCCGTGCTGCAAGCCGCTCACCTGCCGCCCGGCCTCAACTGGCGCAATTACTGGGCCGAACTGGTCGCCACCTATCAAACCGCCTGCGATATCGCCGCCGGATTTGGGTTGACCTACCAGATGCACCCCTGTTTGGGCGTGCTGGCCTGCACCACCGAAGGGTTTCTCTATTTCCGCGATGCCGTCAAACGCGACAACCTGCGCTTCAACCTGGATACCGCCAACCAGTTTGTGCTCAAAGACAACCTGGCCCTGTCGCTGCGGCGGCTGGCCGGTAGCATCGACTATATCCACCTGTCAGATAACCGGGGCCAGCAGGTCGAGCATCTGGTTCCGGGCCAGGGAGCCATCAACTGGGAAACTTTTTTTGAAACGCTGGATTTGGCCGGCTTCAATGGCCAGATTGGCGTAGACGTTGGCGGCCACGAGTCGGAGGTGGGCGAGTTGGACGCCGCCTACCGGCAAACCGCCGCCTGGATAGAAAAACAAAGGAACAACCATGAACCTTGACGAATTGACCACCATGTATAATTTTAGCGGTCGCTCGGTGCTGATTACCGGCGGGGCCGGCGTGCTGGGCGGCGAGATTGCCTGCGCCCTGGTTGGCTGCAAGGCCAACGTAGCCATTGTAGACCGCAGCCCGGAAATGGCCGAGCGGCTGATTCACCGCTTTGAGCCGGCCGGCGGGCGGGCAATTATTGTTTACGGCGACGTGCTGAAACCGGAGGTGATGCAGGAAACCACCGGCCGGGTACTGGCCGAGTTCGGCCAGATTGATTGCCTGATTAACGCCGCCGGCGGCAATAAACCCCAGGCCACCACCAACCCGGAATTATCCTTTTTTGACCTGCCGCCCGACGCCCTGCGCTTTGTGTTCGACCTGAATATTCTGGGGACAATTCTGCCCTGCCAGATTGTCGGCAAACATATGGCCGGGCGCGGCGAGGGGGTCATCTTAAACATTTCCTCGATGAGCGCCTTTCGCCCGCTAACTCGCATTCCGGCTTACTCGGCGGCCAAGGCCGGGGTCAGCAACTTTACCCAATGGCTGGCCGTCCACATGGCCCAGGAATATTCGCCCAACATTCGAGTTAACGCCATTGCTCCCGGCTTTTTTCTAACCGAGCAAAATCGCTTTCTGCTAACCAATCAAGAAACCGGCCAGCTTACCCCTCGCGGCCAAAGCATCATTGACCACACCCCGATGGGCCGTTTTGGCGGCCCCGAAGATTTGCTGGGCGCGGTCATGTGGCTACTCTCGCCGGCCTCGGCCTTTGTCACCGGCGTCGTCGTACCCATCGACGGCGGCTTTGCGGCCTACAGTGGGGTGTAACGCCGCCCGGAATAAAAAAAGGAGAACTACTCAGCCTGCGGCGTCCGCCTCGAGCTAAAGCTCAAGGCTAATAGCTGATTTCCAGCCGACTTGAGTCGGCTTTGGCTACTTAGCCTGGGGTTTTAACTCCTGGCGACAGGTGGCTGAGTAGTTACAAAAAAGGAGAACTTTGATGCCAACCCGCCCCAAAATTCATCTGCCGGAGGAGCGTTACTTTGGCCCCGACGCCCGGCAAAAAGAGATTGCCGGCCAATTGTACCAAAGCGTGGCCGGCCTGCCGCTTATCTGCCCGCACGGCCACGTTGACCCGCGCCTGTTTGCCGACCCCGATTATCGCTTCGGCAACCCGGCGGAATTGCTGATAATCCCCGACCACTACGTCTTTCGGATGCTCTACTCGCAGGGCGTTTCAATGGAAAGTCTGGGCATCCCCCGGCGCGATGGCGGGCCGGTTGAGACTGACCCGCGCAAAATCTGGCAAACCTTTGCCGACAACTTTTACCTGTTTCGCGGCACGCCCACCGGTATGTGGCTGGCCCACGAGCTGCGCGACGTGTTTGGTGTTGAAGACAAACTGACCGGCGAGTCGGCCCAGGATATTTACGACCAGATTGCCGACAAACTGACTGCGCCGGACTTTACCCCGCGCCGCCTGTTTGAGCAGTTCAACATCGAAGTTCTCTGCACCACCGACGCCGCCACCGACCCGCTGGAGCATCACCGCGCCATCCGCGAGTCGGGCTGGGCCGGGCGAATTTTGCCGACCTTCCGGCCCGACGCGGTAGTCAACCTCGACGCGCCGGGCTGGGCCAAAAACATCGAGGCGTTGAGCCAGGTCAGCGGGATACAGGTCCACAATTATCAAACTTACATTCAGGCCCTGGAAAACCGCCGCGCCCACTTCAAAACGATGGGCGCAACCGCCACCGACCACGCCGCGCTGACCCCCTACACCGAGGAACTATCGCCGCAAGAGGCGGATACAATTTTTCAACGCGCCCTCAAAGGGCAGGCCGGCGCCGATGATGCGCGTCGCTTTACGGCCCACATGCTGCTGGAAAACGCCCGCATGAGCGTGGACGATGGGCTGGTGATGCAGCTTCACCCCGGCTCGCTGCGCAATCACAACTTGCTGATTTTTGAGCATTTTGGTCCCGATATGGGGGCCGACATCCCCACCCCTACCGAGTACACCCGCAACCTGCGCCCGCTGCTCAACAAGTTTGGCAACGATGCGCGCTTCAGCCTGATTCTGTTTACGCTGGATGAAACCACCTACGCCCGCGAGCTGGCTCCGCTGGCCGGGCACTATCCGGCGGTCAAGTTGGGGCCGCCCTGGTGGTTTTACGACAGCCTGGAAGGGATGCGGCGCTACCGCGAGCAGGTGGTTGAAACCGCCGGGCTGTACAACACCGCCGGTTTTAATGATGACACCCGCGCCTACCCCTCTATCGCCGCCCGGCACGATTTGTGGCGGCGGGTGGATGCCAACTGGCTGGCCGGGCTGGTGCTGCGCGGCATTGTTGACATGAGCGACGCCGAGGCGATGATTCGCGCCTCGGCGTATGAGTTGGCGAAAACAGCTTACAAATTAGGATGAAGGCCGGCGGACGTTTACATTTGCCGCCAACCGGCGCGCCAGCCGAAGCCCAATCCAGAACACCACCACAAACGGCAGGGTGAAGGGTAAAATCACCACCACAAACCAGATGAGCAAATCAACGCCGGTTTGGAACAGCGCCTGGGCCGTGTGGCTGGTAACAGTGGTGGCCTTATCGAGCGTATTTGAGGCGCTCCACACAACCGGCGTGGGCGTGGGCGAAGGCGTTGGGCTGGGGGTGGGGGTTGGCACAACCACCTGCGGCGAGAATTGCAGGGTGATAGTGGAAAAGGCGGCCCGGTCTTTTAGATAGGCCATCCGGCCCTTGACCTGCTCGATTTCCGCTTCGATGGCGGCCAACTGATTGCTCACTTTTAGCGACTCCTCAACCGTTTGGGCCTGCTCCAAAAAGGTGCGAATGCGGTCGGCGGTGGCTTCCAAATTGCGCAGCCGGGATTCCAGGTCAACAAATTCGTCGGTCACATCCTGGCCAGAGACGGTCTCGTTGGTGACTTCCACGGCCAGCTCCTTCAAGCGGCGCAGCATCTCCTCAAAATTTTCCGCCGGCACGCCGATGGTCAGCGTGGCGTGTTTGCCGTCATCGCTAAACCAGGTGCGGTTGCTGACCACATAGCCGCCATACTCGGTTACAATGCCCAAACTGCGATTGATGGCCGTATCGGCGCTTTCCACGGTCAGTTGCACTTCGGCATTTTTGATGATGAGCCGGTTGTAGACGTTGGGCCGGTTGGTGGCCGGGCTGCCGGCGGCGCTTTCGTCTTCGGCGGCGGCCTGGGGAGCAACCACCGGCTCGACCTCCGGCTCGGCAGCTTCAATTACTTCTGCCGCTTCCTCGCGGGCGGGAGCCTCTGCCACCCGAACCGGCTCCGAGGCCGGCGCGCCGGCGCTACAGGCCGAAATCAGCAACATCAGCGCAACCGCTCCGGCCATTACCAGATAATTGATTTTTGTTTTAGAAAATCGTTGACGGGTCATTTTGCATACTCCTTTGGGTAAATGAATACTTTTGCCTTCCAAATTACCGTTACATCGGTTGCACTACAAGACCCACAACTGTTACATAGCGTGCAACAGGGCCGTCTATTGAAACTTCAGCCGGCCTTCGGTATAATGAGGCCGACATGGAAAGCTTCAACCAGCTATTCAACCGATATACGCAGCGGCTGGGCATCAGCGATAGCGAACTGGCCCGCGCCGTTGGCGTGAGTCGCCAAACCATCTTTCGCTGGCGCGAGGGCAGCACGGCCCGGCCTCGCCACCGTCAGGATGTGCTGTCTATTGCCCAAAAGCTGCGGCTAACGCCGGAAGAGCGCGACACGCTGCTGCTGTCTGCCGGGTTTGCGCCGGAGGCCATGCCGCCTGTGGATGAGTCAATTAACATTGCGGCAGGGGGGCAGGGGAGCAGCTCTTCGACAGGCTCAGGAACCGGGGCAGAGGAGCTAATTGAGACTGAACCCAATCCAAAACCCAAAATAGCCATCGGGCACTTCGTCCAAAATCAAAAATGGTTGGGTGGGGGCGTGGTAATTGTGGCCTTGCTGCTGGTAGTGGGGATGGGAAGCTGGTGGGCCGCCGGGGGATTTGCCACGCCCACGCCAACCCGCGCCGGCATTGCCCCGGCTGCCAGCGGCGAAACGCTGGTGCTGGTGACACATTTTGCCAACTACGCCAGCCAGCAGACAGGTTACAACGTGGCCGGTCGCCTGGCCGAGGCGCTGACCGAAGAGATTGAGCGGGCGCAACTGGCAGACGCGCGGGTAGCCATCTGGCCGGAGCCGGTGGCCGAGAGTGGGCCTGCGCTGCAAGCGGGTCGCGCCGTGAGCGCCACGCTGGTAATTTATGGCGAATACGACGCGGGCCGGGTAGTGGTAAAAATGGCCAGTCCGGCCAACCAGAACAGCTTCACCGACCCGGCTGTGCAGCGACATGTAGCAAATTTGCAAGAGCTAGCGGCGATCATCAACAGCGACCTGCCCCAGCAGATACGCTCGCCGGCGCTGATTGCGCTGGGGCAAATCTCGCTGGGGGAAAATAATCTGGACCGCGCAAAAACGCTGTTACTGCAAGCGCGTAACAATTTGCAAAACAATCCGCCGGTTGACAGCCAGACGGTGGGGTTGGTCAATTTTTATCTGGGCGTAGCTTACCAGCACAGTAACCCGCCCAATCTGGATGCGGCCATTGAAGCCTACAGCCAGGCCCTTGAAAACTGGCCGAGTATGATTTCCTCGCTGCTCAACCGGGCCGCCGCGTATGAAGCCCGCAAACTACCCGGCGATTTGGAGCGCGCCCGGCGCGACGCCGAGCGCGTGGTTGAAATTGCCCCGGATTGGGCTTCGGGTTACAACAACCGGGCCTCGATTTTGATGAATCTGGGCGGCGAGTCGAATTTGAAACAAGCCCTGGCCGACCTTGATACGGCGCTGTTGCTGAAGCCGGATTTTCCCGAAGCCTATTTGAACAAGGCGTTCATTTTTGTGCGGCAGGGGCAATCAACGGCTCAGGTTACGCCGCTGCTGGAAAAGGCGCTGGAGCTTCGCCCCGGTTACGGCACGGCGCTCAACTCGCTCTGCTGGGGGTACGCGCTGGAACAGCAGCCGGAGGCGGCCATGCCCTACTGCCAGCAGGCCGTTCAGGCCGAACCCAGGCCGCTTTTTTACGATAGCCGGGGTCTGGCTTATGCCCTGCTCAACAACTATCCGGCGGCGATTGAGGATTTTGAGCGTTATATCGACTGGCTGGAAGCGCAACCGGGGGACACCTGGCAAATTGAGCTGACCCGCCGCCGCGAATGGGTGGCCGCTTTGGCTGTCGGCGAAAACCCTTTTACCCCGGAACTACTGGCCGAATTGCGCCGCGAGTTTGGGCAGTAAAATATCTCTCTACATGAGGAGCAGCTACAAATGTTAAAACTGCGCGATATTATGCAGGCGCACCGGCGCATCAAACCCTACATCCGGCCTGCGCCGCTGGCGCAGAGCCAGGCGTTGAGCGAGCAGAGCGGGGCCAATGTCTGGCTCAAGCTGGAGTGTCGCCAGCCCACCGGCAGTTTCAAGGTAAGGGGGGCCACGCACAAAATGATGGCCCTGGGCGAGGCGGCCCATTCAAAGGGGGTGGTTACAGCCAGCGCCGGCAATCATGGCCTTGGCGTCGCGTTTGCGGCCAGGGCGCTGGGATTGGAGAATGTGACCATTTTTGTGCCGGAAACGACGCCCACAGCCAAAGTAGCCAAGTTACGCCGTTTTCCCATCACGCTGCAACAGGTGGGCCAAACGTATGAGGACGCCCACCAGGCCGCCGAGGCATTTGCCGCAGAATCTGGCGCAATCTACATTCCGGCATATGACGACCCGCAGGTAATTGCCGGGGCCGGAACCTGCGGCCTGGAAATTATGCAAGAATTACCTGCCGTTGACGTTATTATTACGCCGATTGGCGGCGGCGGGCTGATGGCCGGAATTGCGGTAGCGGCCAAAGGAGTCAACCCCGGCAGCCGCTTGATTGGGGTGCAGCCGGCTGCCTCGCCGGCGGCCAAACTCTCGTTTGAGCAAAACAGGCCCATTGACCCCTACAACCACGAACCCACCATTGCCGATGGGCTGGCCGGTGGCTTTGGGGCGCATCCCTTTTACATTGCCCGTACCTTGATTGATGAAATATTGCTTTTCAGCGAGGCCGAGCTGCGGCGGTCAATCTACACCCTGGTTGACCGGGAACAACTGGTGGTTGAAGCTTCTGGGGCTATTGCCATTGCCCCATTGCTGGCAGAAAATCAACCCTTTGCCGGGCAAACCGTTGTGTGCGTGCTAACCGGGGCCAATATCGACACCCGCTTGCTGGCAGAAATCTTGAACGGTGGCTAGCGCAGGGGAAAAATTAACTTTGCGTTGGTTGACAACGCCCCTGCTTTATGCCATAATATCACCATCGTGCAGGGTAAATAATATAGCCCTCACCTCCAAACTCGCTATCCCAATACAAGGAGGTGATGCTAATGAATGGCAGTAGTAGCATGTTCAGCGCCGTAGCATCACCTCCAGTCAATGGATAAGATGCTACGGCGCGGCAAGGGGTCACACACAGTTGTGGCCCTTTGTTTTTTGTAACGATTTCTTCCCTTTTGGAGCAACGTTGGCCGATCAATCATCCCCTCAAGAAAATGCTATCGACGCGCTGACGGCGCAGATTGAGCGCAACCCCACCGACGGGCAGGTCTATTACCGGCGGGCCGAAGCCTACGCAGAAGCCGGTCACTACCAGCAAGCCCTGGCAGATTACAACCAGGCAAGTGCGCTAACCCCCAACAACCCCCAAATTTATTACAAGCGCGGCAATATTTACCGGCGACTGAGCCAACTCCAGCCGGCGCTGGCCGATTTTACGCAGGCGCTTCAGCTCGACCCGCAATACCAGCCGGCCTGGGTGGGGCAGGGCAATGTTTATTTTGAGCAGCAAAATTACCGCCGGGCTATCGAGTCGTACAGCCGGGCCATTGCGCTGAATCCACATTACGCCAGCGCGCTTTACAACCGAGGCCAAAGTTTTTTGGCCCTTGATGATGATGAGGCCGCGCTGGCCGATTTTGAGGCCATTCTCAAACTCGAGTCGGATGACGCGGCGGCTCTGCTCAATCGAGCCAATATTCGGGCCAAAAAGAACAACTACCCGCAAGCCATTGCCGATTATACTCAGGCCATTGCGCTTGACCCGCAAGACAGCATAGCCTTTATCAACCGGGCCAGATGTTACGCCGAAACCGGCAACCTCAACCAGGCCATGGCCGACTACTCGGAGGCCATCAGGTTAAGCCCCCGCGATGCCAGAGCCTACGCCGGGCGGGCGATGATTCACCAACAGTTAGATGATTATGCCCAGGCCATTGCCGATTATGATGAGGCGCTGCGCCTGAAACCGGACGAGAGCAAAATATACATCAGCCGCGCTCTGGCCCATTTTCACCAGGGCAACGATGAGCAGGCGCTCAGCGACTACGCCCAGGCCATCCGCTACAACCCCAAAGATGGACGGGCCGCAATGGGGCGGGCGCTGATTTATTACCGGCAGGGGGATTTCCGGCGGGCCTGGGTAAATTTTGACCAGGCGTTTCGGCTGGATGAGACGCTGGCAGCGGCGCTCATTGGCCGGGGCGATTCGGCCCGGCAGTTGGGCGATATCGAACAGGCGCTTGAAGATTACAGCCAGGCAATCAGACTTGAACCCGGCAACAGCGCCGCATTCGTCAAGCGGGGCAATCTTTATGCCCAACAAAATGACTACACGCAGGCTGTTGCCGATTACTCCCAGGCCATCCATCTGAACCCTGACGAGGCCGACCTTTATTTCAACCGGGGCAGCGCCTATCATCATCTGAAAAATTACCCCCAGGCGCTGGCCGACTATCAGGCCGCCGTCCGGCTGAATCCGGGCGAGGCGCACGCCTATTACAATATGGCCTGCATCTTTGCCTCTACGGATGAGCCGGAGCAGTCAATTAGATACCTGCGGCGGGCGTTTGAAGCTGGGATGAGCCTGCCTGCCGAAGCTATCAAAACCGATCCCGATTTTGCAGGTCTGCAAAGCGACCCGCAATTTCAGGCGTTGTTAGAAAAGTATCTCTAAATTCTATTCCGGCTCGATGGTGAAGGTGAGGGGAAAGCCTTGCTGCCGGGCGGCAAACTGGGCTTTGAAAACTTTGCGTTTGGCCTCTTCCAGAGGCAGGGTGCAAACGTAGGAGCTACCTTTGTAGTGGGTTTCAAAGGCAATATGCTCGGCTTTGCGAAAGGTCAGTTGAAAAACCGTTACCAAAATATTGATAACAAACTCAAAGGTGGTCACATCATCATTGTGAATGATAACCCGATAGGGCCGCTCCAGCTCCTCTTCATCCATTACAATGAATTCAAGGTCAATACCGGTATCGGTTTGGGTATCGGTGTCGTACTCGGTGTCAAATTTGGGGGGAATTATCATCACATCCACCAACATTTTTGACGCCTCCTCCTTTGAAAACTGAGATTGGTTGGTTGAAGATTAGGAGATTGGGTTAACTACCGGCTAATCTCCCAATCTCCGCATCTCAAAAACCACTCTTTTTAGATTATGGCGTTGCGCCAACCCGGCTCAAAGCTAACCGGGCCAAAACCACAATTTCGTTATCGCCATTAGACAGGGCAACCTCGCCGGCCTGTTGGTAAATCGGTATCGATTCAAACCGCCGCCCCTGCGCCTCCAGCGATTGCCCCAGCAGCAGCCAGCCCGCCGATAAATTTTCGTTGACCTCAATTGCCTTTCGGGCTTCGGCTTCAGCTTTTTCAAACTGGTTGGTGCGATAGTAAAGTTGGCCCCTGCCCAGGTAATAAATAGCGGTATCGTTCAGCTTGGCTTTGGCTGCTTCAAAACTCTGGTTTGCTTTGTCATCGTCACCCAGCGCCTCGTACACCACCCCCCGAATTAACAGCAAGCCGGCATCATTGGGCACAACAGCCAGGCCCTGCTCCAGGGCGGCCAGGGCTTGCCCGTAATCGCCGGCCAGATAGGCGTCGATGGAGTTGTTTTCCGCCTCCAACCGGGCCACGGCTTCGGGCGAGGGGGCCAGGATGGTATTAAAGGCCAAATATAATACACCTAAAGTGGCAAAAAACAGTACTCCGCCAGCCAGCACTCGTCGAACCATTTGCTGTTGGTGCGCGGCTACCAGTTCGTGCATGTACCACCACCAGCGAGCGCGTTCCGGCGCGGGGTCCGGGCGATGCTTGCTCAGGGCTGCCGACCCACCCAGCGCTTTTAGAATTTTAGCTACATTGTTTTTGTAATGGGCCTGCACCACTGCAAAACGAGTCTGCTCAGGAACTAAACTAAGCTCCGTTGACTGAAGTTGGTTAAATAATTGGTCTACCTGGTCTAACATGCGCAGTAGATTGATGGCTTGCGATTGATTGAGCGATTTTAATTGAGGTTGATAATCTTCCAAAATGTTCAGTAAATCTCTCAATTCATCGCTGGGATTCAATTTTTTCTGCCGCAAATAATCCGATTTTTGCATTGTGCGAAAGCAGATTGGTAATATTTGGCGCAATATTGGCCGCATTGAGTATTTACTAAAACTATAAAGCGAATTGGCTGAAAAGCAAAACGTGAAACATGAAATGACGTGAACGTAATCATGTTTCACATTTTATGGATTGGCAAACCGGGCGGAGGTCTGACCCCGTTACATGATTTGGGAGGGCGAGCGCCCCCCTTTTCCGAGCCGCCGGCAAAATATAATTATAGTTACAGGCGCGGTCTGGGTTATTGGTTTGTTTGTATAGTGGCCAATATCTCTTTATTTGAGGCAAAAAAGGCTTGGGTATGGGGGGCCACATCGGGAGAGGTTTGAGCCAGTTCCACGCTCAGTCGGGCCAGAGCATCTGCGTCATCTACATCGTACCAGGGGGGCAAGAGTTCAACCCGTAACCCTTCTTCTTTAGCCAGGGCCAGCGTGTCGGCAGTAACTGTGGGGGTACTCATCTGTACCTCTCGCAGCAGGCGCGGGGCGGGCCGCTTTAGCCCAAGCAGATAATACCCCCCGTCATCAGAAGGGCCTAAAACCACATCTGCCTCGCCGGCCAGCGCCTCAAAAGCGGCTGTCAGATAGTCAACCGGCAGGGTGGGGCCGTCGCTGTTCATAATTGCCACGTGCGGGTAGCCAAGCTGCAGGTAGTGGGTCAGCGCGTTATCCAGTCGAGCGCCCAGGTTCTGGCCTTGCTGCAAAATGCAGTCAAAATCAGGGGCTAAATGGGTAAAATAGGGTTTTGCCTCCTGGGGCAGATAAGCGATAACCGGCTGTGTTTGGGGAACTTGACGGATTAAGTCAAGCGTATCGAGCAGGAAACACTCATAAAGCGCCGCTGCTTGCGCGGGTGATAAGGGGGGAGTCAGGCGGGTTTTGGTTTGGCCGGGCGCCGGTCGCTTGGCAACGGTTAGCAAGGCATTTTTAAGGGATGGAAGACGATTATTCATCGCTCACCTGAAAAGTAATCATCAAATCTTTCTCAATATATTAATTTACCGGCCTCGCAGCCGGGCGGCGTGAAGCACGGTGATGACCGTCATGCTGTCGCGGATTTCGCTGTCGAGGACCATTTGTAACACCTGCTCAAAGGGAAAAATGGCGACTTCTAAAAATTCGGTGTCATCGGAAACGGCCTCAACGCGAGTCAACCGGCGGCCAATATACAGATGGCCAATCTCCTGCACAATAGATTTGCTGGTAAAGTAGGTGCTAACGTGCTGAAGCTCGGCAGCATCGTAACCAACTTCCTCGCGCAGTTCTCTACGGGCCGCCGCTTCCAGCGCCTCGTCGGGTTTGACCCCGCCGGTAGGCATTTCCCAACGATGATTTTCTCCGAACACATAGCGGTACTGGCGAACCATAACCACGCGGCCGTCATCCAAAAAGGGCAACACCCCCACACACTGCCCACATTCAATCACTCCGTAGATGGTCGTTTTGCCATTAGGCATCTCGGCGATATCTTCCCGAACTCGAGTCCAGGGATTTTTATATATCTCACGCGATGAAACTGTTTTCCAGGGTTCAGGCGGCATTGTTTACTCCAAAACTATGTTAAAATTTTAGCCCATCAATATTGCTAATCTCTTACAGAATTATTTCTCTTATCTGGGTAATTTCAACAGGTGCATCAATGTATCTGAGTCGATAGTATCCGGCGGAACGTCGCTCGAAACGGGCAAAATTTTGAGGCGGGCAGTGGGGTCGGCAGGGTCGGCGCCGGCGGGGATAACTGCCAGAAACGCCTCATTCATATTATCTACCACCCGCAGTTCCGGCATCGTTAATTTATAAAGCTGGCCGGCCTGCCACTCGCCGGTGGAGCGCCAGTACAGTTCAAAAGGCAGTTGCGTTTGTTGATACACAATCGCGCCATCGGCGCGGGCATAAGCAAAAATCGGGCGAAAGTTACCGGGTGATGTTCGCAACGCCCGCCAAAAGGTGGTAATTTGGACGTGCGGCCCGCGCTGGTCAATCACCGGCAGCAAGGCCAGCGTGTAACCTTCCAGGCGAAGCGTGTCGCCAAAATCCGCCTGCAGCGGCTGTTCAATTTCTCCCGGTTGGGCCAGGGTAAAGGAGAGAAACTCAGGTACCAGGGCAGGCTGCCGGGGCGCGCCGCGTTGCAGCAGCAGATAGCCATCGCCGGCAGCCAGCGGGCCAAAGTTGGGGTTAATCAGCGCCAGCCGGGCGTGATGAAAGTAGCCGGGATAATCCAACGGCGCGGGCCGGGCGGTGACATCCAGGACCACGTAATCGGCATTGGCAATGGTGGGAAATTGATAAATTTGGCGGCGGTGAGAGAGATGGGGGTAAAGGTCTGATTGCGCCGAAAGCGGGGCGTCGGACGGAATCAAGGCCAGGATGTTGGCCGCCAGGCGGTCGTGCGCGTTGAGCGCGGGCCAGGTCCAGCGCCGCGAGAAAGGAGCTACCCCCTGCTCAAACTGAAAATGCAAGGCAACCGCCACAGCCACAATAATGAGTAGCGTGACCGGGCGGAGAGCGGGCAGGTTAAAAGCAAAAACAGGTGGGAGCAGGGACAGGTACGGCGCATGGGGCTGAGGACATTCCTTAATGGCTGAATTTTGACTCCGCCGGCTCCATCTACCAATAACCGAAACCCATTGGCCCAGCCGGGCCAGGCCAATGGCAGCGGCGGCAACCAAAAAAGGCACAATCGCCGCCGAATAGTGCGCTCCCCCGGAGGAAGGCCAGCCCGTATTGGCCAGGGCATTGAGCATAATCACCGGCAGGGCGATAGCCAGAATTTCTGGGGCGGCCAGAGCTACCCATCCGCCGGTTGCCAGCAGCCCGCCCAGATAGGCTGAAATGTCGGGCCGGCGCAGCCAATCCCAATAAAGCTGAGGGTGGGCGAGCGCGTTCCAGGCCATCTCGCGCAGGCTGGCCCCAAACTGGCTGTAACGATACAGATAAGTTGGCCCGGCCAGTCCGTTGTAATAAGGCATAATTACCTGAGTAACCAGATAGAGGTAAACCAGCGAGACCCCGGCCAGCGTTAACGCCGGGCGGCGCAGCTGGCGCTGAAACACAGCAGCATACAGGGCCAGGGCTATCACCATAATCGCCGTGTCTTCTCTGGCAATCAAACAAAGCAGGCCGGCCAACAGAAACAGGCGGGTTTTGCCGGCATCCAGCGCGTCAAGGGCCAGCAAAAAAAGGGGGGCGGTGAATGCAACCGTATGGAAATCGGACAGGGCGGCGGCCTGCCGGGCCGGAGCCAGCAGGTAAAGCAGGGCCACAGCCAGCCCGGCCCAGGGCTTGCCCAGTTGCCGGCGGCCCAGGCGATAGGCCGGCCAGGCCCCCAAGGCGAGCGCGCCCGCCTGCAATAACAGCAACAGCCGAACATCCTCCCACAGCCAATAAAGGGGCGCAAGCACCGCCAGCAGCGGTTCAACGTGATAACTCAGCAGCGAGTCGGGGTCACGAATCTGGTCAAGCGGAACGTCAATCCAAAACCGCGCCCGTTCATCCTGGCGGTAGGTGGTAAAGCGAAAGGGGCGACCGTGCAGCGTGTTCCAGATAACCTGGTCGTGGTAGCCCAGGTCAAGGGCGTTACTGTTGAAGGTGTTGTGACGTTGCAGAGCCAACCCTCCCAGCAGCAGAAAATCGGCGGCAATTAGCGCGACCAGCAACAAGGGAACCAGCCGGACGCGCAACCCGGCTTTTATTGGGGGCAAGATAGATTGGCGCTGATTTGGCGAGTTAGCAAACATCAACAGAGATTTTTAGCAATGCTGTAGCAAATATGGCCTGGCGCTTATTTTTGGGCATATACATCTGCCGCCAGCACGTGCTGATTCTTGGTGCGGGCATTGCGCTGCGTACGCAAAAATCGGGCTTCCCGAAAACCGGCAGTCCGAAACTCGGACAGGAAGGCCCCGCCCTCCCTGGCGCCGGCAATTCAGGCAAACCAGTTGGTTTCGCTGGCCTGCTCCTCCGGCGGAAGCGGTTCGCGCAGGATGATTTCGGCGCCGTAAACCGCGCCGCCGGGCCGCACCACGCGGGCCAACTCTCGGAAAATGGCCTCTCGCGCCGGGTTCAGGTTGAAGATGCCGTTGACCAAAGCCACATCAATTGAGTTATCCTCAACAAATAGCGCCTCGGCGTCGGCATAACGAAACTCGGTGTTGTCAAAACCCGCTTCGATGGCAGCTTGCCGGGCGCGAGCCAGCATCGACTCGCTAAAATCAACCCCAATCACCCGGCCGGCAGGCCCAACCCGGCGGGCGGCAATCAACGAGTCGAGGCCCGCTCCGCAGCCCAGGTCGAGCACCGTCGCGCCTTGCGGGATATCGGCAAAGATGGCCACGTTAGAAACCCCGGCAAAGGCTTCAACCGCAAAGGCCGGCAAGTTGGCCAGCCATTCCGGTGGATAGCCCAGGCTTGCGGCAAATTGCCGCCCTACCGGAAAGGGATGTTCCGTCTGCGGATGTTCAGCCACCGCAGAGTAAGCCCGATGCACACCCTGGCGAAGTTGTTCAGCTTGTTTTATCACTGGTTGCACCTTTCTTGATTGGTGACTACTCAGCCGGTGTCGCCTGGGACTCAAATCCCAGGCTAAGACAGGTGAAAGTCGGTTAAAACCGACTCAAAAGCCCAATTTTAAGCGAATTCAGGGCGCTTGAGCGTCCTTTCACCTGTTTCAGCCCGGCGTTTTAACGCTGGGCGAATCGGCGGCTGAGTAGTTACCTTGATTGTTCTATGCATGTTACTCTCCAGATAGACAGAGCGCCACTGAGATGGCACGGAGAAAAACAGAGAAATTTGTTCGTATCTCCGGGTCTCCTCTGCGTTTCTCCGTATTCCAGTTTTCTACTGATTAGGGTGGGCAAAGGTTAAATAAGTATCTTCGGTCAACAGGTCGGGTTTTTGATTAAGGTCAAGGAAAACTTTGGCCCGCACCCGATAGCGCTGGCTCAAGTCAACAAATTGAATATCGCGGGCTTCGGACGAGCGCAACGGGCGACTCCAGACTAACGTCCAGTATCCATCGCGCCAGGTGGCCTGGGTAAACAGCGGCTCTTCGCGCCCGGCCGGAACAAAGGAGGGCGCAACGGCTTGAATGTCGCCCTGCCCATTGCTTTGGGCCACGTGGCAGGCGGTGGCGCAATCCTGGCCGCGCTGCCCTGGCAAGTCGTCTTTGTGCCAAATCAGGGCAAAACGCTCATTTATTTGAGCGGTTTCCGTTCCGCGCCAACGCGCCCGGAAAGCAATGGTCGACTCATCATACAGCGCCCGCAACTCAACTGCTTCAGTCGTAGGCGGGCCGTGCGAGCCGGCATGGAGCGGCAAATGGAACGGCGCAACCTCCTCCCAGTGGCCATCATCGGGGGCGATGGCGGGGGGTAGGGCGGCAACGGAGTGGGCCAGCCAGGTTTCGGCCTCGGCGCTTAAGGCCAGCCGGCCGGCCAGCATCCAGCCGCCGGCCAGCACCAAAATCAACCCCATTGCGGCCACCGCCGGCCACAACCAGCAGCGGTTCATTAAAAGTCTACAGGTACAACAGTGCTGGAAAAACATCGGTGGTCAACGGCAAAGAAGTACCAGCGCCCTTGCGGGGCAAAGGGTACGGTTGTTTGGTAAATATCGCCACCCTGCGGCAGCAGCACCACGCCAATCCCCAGCGCGGGGTTGAGCGCGAAAATCTGGTCTTCGGCCAGGTCGTTTTGGGGATGCACCGCCCGCATGCGCAGGGTGGCGCCATTTTCGGCGGGCGTAATCGAGAAATCGCTGACGCTGATGTTGGGCGCGTTGCCGCCTTGCGCCACCAGGGTAATTTGGACGGTAGCAGTGCCGCCGGGTTCCAGTTCGGTGTGGACTTCGTGGTAGATGTAGCCGGTCTGGTAGGCTTTGACCTCGATGGGTTTGATGGCCGGAATGTTGGCGGCGGTGAAAAAGCCGTTGGCGTCGGTAATCAGCCCGCGCTTGTAGCGGCCAAAAGCAACCGTTACGGCGGCGTTGGCTAAACCCTGGCCCGACTGGTCGATAACACGACCCCGCACCACGCCCACCCACCCGGCATCAACCAGCAATTGCTGGGCCAGGGGCAGCACAAAAATGCGGGCTTCATAGACCATCGTGGCGGCCTGCGCTTTGGCGGCAGCAAAATCGCCGCTGCCGGCGGCGGCTTCGGCCGCTTGCAGGTAGGTGGTCAGGTGTGGCTGGAGCTGGTCAAGGGTGAGCAACAGATTACCGGTGGCTTCGGGCCGGATGGCGTTGACTTCGTTTTGCAGCGCCCGGGTCGCATTCAAGCCTTCATTAATGTAGTTATGCAATTCATCAAGGTTGGCCGCGGCGTCTTTGGCATAATCGGCGGCAACCTTTAGGGTATCGGCATTTTGCTGCGCGGCCAGCAGCCGCTCAACGGCAACGGCGATGGGTGGAACTGTTGGCGTGGCTGTGGGTGGGATGGGGGTTGGGGTGGGCGGCAGAGGCGTATCGGTGGGCGTTGGAGTAGCGGTTGGGGTAGCGGTGGGCGCGGGCGTATTGGTCGGCTGGCCGGCCGGAACGGTTTCGGTAGGTGTGGGGGTATTGGTGGGCGTGGAGGTGGGAGTATCGGTAGGGGTGGGGGTCAGAGTTGGGGGCGCAGGCGTGTCCGTGGCCTGAGAAATGAGCGTTGCTTCGGGGATGGGTGTAGGGAAAGCCGACTCGTCAAATTCAAGGGTTGGTTCTTGTTTGGGGAAGGTTTGCAGCCAGGCGTAGATGGCGGCAATCTCCTCGTCGCTGGCCTGCTCTTTGGAGCGCGCCGCCATCTGGCCTTTGGGGGCGCGAACTTGCTTGAGCACAGCCTGAAAACCGAGACTGGTGCCGCGCAGGTCGGGGGCCTCAAGCGACAGGCCGCCAGCGGCGTCGGCGTTATGGCAGGCAATACAGCCTTTCTGCTGGAACAGGCGCTGCCCCAGTTCCGCCGAGGGCGTGCTGCCGGGCGGGATGCGCTCCAGGCCTTCAAGAGCGCAGCCGGACAAAATCAACATCAGTAGAGACGCGCCAAGCAAATATAATGTAGTGCGGAGTGCGGAGCGCGTGTTGCGTATTGCGTATTGCGTACATACAGGCATTTTCAACATCTTTATGCGCCCCAGACGATGATACCGCCCAGCGCGCCGAGCAGCGTTGTCAAACCGGCGCAAGCGATGAAGACCAGCACGTAAAGGTACTTGCTGAGCGACCCCTCCAAAATATCGGGTGTGCGCCAGCGCCACAGCGTTGCTCCGGCGGCAATGAGTAGCAGCAGCCCGGCCAGAATAACTTTAAGCATTGCGTTGGGCGCATTGCCGGCGTAGATAGCCTGGTTTTCGAGCATGCCGGTTAACCCGGCGGGCAGGGTACTGAGGGTCAGCAGAAGCAGGGTGTAAAAGGCTGCGCGCTCAAAAAAGGCATCGCGGCGCAACCAGGCCAGCAACACCACTAACACCCCCACATAAGATAACGCTACCGGAAAGTGAACCAGGCGGGGGTGGTTGGGGTGCGATAAAACCACCTCAATGAAACGGATAAAATCTGGCATGGCGCATTCTCTATTCTATTGGTTTTTATTTGGAGAAGGGGTTAATTGTGACCAGACAATCAGGTTAGTTTCGGTGCGGCGAACGCCCACGGCGTTCCCTATGCCATTGGCAACTCAGTCGCCCATTGAGGTGATGTCGGGGCTTTCAATCAGGGCAATCAGGTCGTAACGCCCGGTAACGGCGTAGACTTGTTTAATCACCGAACTGGCCAACTCCATTCCGGCCAGTTCCTCAACCAGGTCTTGAACCCGGCTGGGTTCTGCTTCAATAAAAACAAAGGCTTGGATCATAGGTATTCTCCTGTTTAAGATTTAAGGTTGCAAGTAGCAAGGGGCAAGTAGCAAGTTTTTACTTGCAACCTGCAACCTGCTACCTTGTTCGCTTCACCCGGAAGCCGGTAAACTAGCCTCAGGTGAAGGTCATCAGCGGCGCGCCGCCGGCGGTTATTGCCTCAAGTTGCTGCTGGATGCGTTCAACGGCGCCGGCCAGCGGAAATATCTTCTTGCCGACTTGCATATCGGCATCGGTAGAGAGGGGGTGCCAGAACACGCCATCCAGGTTAACTGTCACTTCGGGCAGCAGGTTGGTCATATCCAATTCAAGCCCTTCTTTGGCGTAACCCCGCCTGGCCAAAGGGCGGACAAAGTGGTCTTCATCGGGGATGCCCAGACTACGGTGGAATTCGCACACCTGTTCCAGGCGGGCTGAATTGGCCGGCGTCTCGGTGGTGCTGAGACGGACGCGGAAGCCGCGCTCTTGCAGCAGTTTAATGCCTTCAACCGTTTTGGCCCAAGTGCCCTGGCCCCGGTAGGCATCGTGGTCGTCCGGGCAGCCGCTATCCAGGCTAACCTGCACAATCAGGTTGTCGTTAGCAATCTGGCACAATTTGTCCAGCCGTTTGCTGCGTAACAGCATGGCGTTGGTCAAGACGGTGGTTTTAATCCGGGCCGAGGCGTAGGCCAGCATGTCATAAATATCGTTGAGAATGAACGGCTCGCCGCCGGTGAAAAATACATCGCTGAAGCCAAGCTCAACGGCTTCATCAACCAGGCGTTGGACGTTGGCCAGACCCAGCGCCCGGCGCGGCACATTGGGGCCAGATTTTGCCACGCAGTAGGAACAGCGCAGGTTGCAATCATAGTTGGTATAGAGCCACAACTTCCACATGAAAGCCGGCGGCGTGTGGTTGGTTTGTGTTTCGGTGGCCGGTACAGTCATCATTTACCTCGTTTGCGCTGGTTTACAAACTCCAATACACCCCACAACTGGCGCAAGCTTGATGGGGCTGGGCGCTTAACAATTTTGTTCGAAAGTGTTGATAAAGATGGTCGTGCCAGATGTCGGCAAAAGGTCGCTCAAAGAGATTGCCCAAAATCAGGCTGTCATAATTGTGGGTGGCAAAGGGCGAAATACAGCACGGCAGGCAATTGCCGTTGGCCGTAACATAGGCGGTGGTCCAGGGGCGCATGCACTCCTGCCAGGGGGCAAAATCGGCGGGCCGGGCGGCCTCCAGGCTGCTGCGTGGATGGCGAGCGCCGGCGGCGCGAAAGTCAAGGCCCAACTCGGCGCTGAGGGCTTCGCATTCGGCAATCACTTCTTCCTGATAGTCATGGTCGGGATCAAAAATCGCCAACTCCTGCCGGGCCATGCCGTATTGCTGCTCCGGCTCCTGGGCAAAATAGGTCATCCGCTGCAAGTAAATCTCGGGCACGCCCAGCCGGGCAGCCAGCCGCACTAACTCAGGTAACTCGGCCAGGTTTTCCTTAGTGCTTACGCACCAAATGGAGATACGGGGGTTCTGAGCCTGCAATCTGGCTTTGGTATTGACCAGTCCGCCCAGCCCGGCAACCAGCTTGTGAAGCAAATTGGCCCCCCGAATGCGGGCATAAGTCTCGGGCCTGGCCCCGTCAATTGAGCAGCGGTACTCATCCAGACCGCTTTCAACCAGCGCCTTTTGCCAGGCCGGAGTGAGCAGGGTGCCGTTGGAGTTGATAATCACCTCAACGTCTCGTTCCTTCAAATATTTGATGATTTGCGGCAATTGCTTATTGAGCAGCGGTTCGCCAATGCCGTGCAGCGAGGCCCGGCGCATGTTTGGGAATTGTTCGGCAATCTCGACAAATTCCTGGTAAGTTAGCGATTTCAAAGGTTCGCGATTGAAGAAGGTACGAGGGCAAGTTTCGCACAGCAGGTTGCAGCGATTGGTGACTTCGATGAAGACGACCTGGGGATTGATAGGCGAAATTGGGCCTTTGGACGCGCCAGAAGGCAGACGATAAGCTTCGGGCAAAAAGGTTTGTTCTGGCAATGGGCGAAAGGAGTTGGCAGTTTGGGGCGAAACCTGCAAAGGAATTAACTCAGACATAGCCGTCCTTTTGGCTCTGGAATTTGTGTAATTGTACAAGATGAATGTTACGAGAGTATTACATGAGCCGGAATAAGATGGCCTGATAGAGACGGAGGCTACGACAGTTGCCCGCGCTATCCGCGGCTAATCTGGTGAAACTGATCCCGAATTGGCTAACGCAATTGTCTTGCTAAAATCCTGGCCAACGCCGCCCAGGCGCGGGTATCTTCAAAGTAATCGGGTTGTCGCCCAATTGCAAATGGATTGCTTCCCGGCCATAAGCGGCTGATAACTGCCTTATTTAACAACGTCACAAAGTAACGCCTTGTACACCGGAAAGCCCGAAATGGGGTCGCGATTTTCAAAGTTGGTCAACTCGTTTACGTTTGCTTGCTGCCAGCTTTTTGGCCCAAGTGGCCCGCCGCCGCCCATGTTGGCCTCAACAACCCCCGGCGTGATATCCTGGGTAACGTATGCCCTAAAGGTAACACGCCCGCGCGGGGAAACAACCTCTACTATGTCCCCATCTTCAATGCCACGGGCTTGCGCGTCTTGAATATGAATGTGAACCATCGGCCAAGGCTCTTTAGCCACCAGAGAGGGAATATTGTGATGCTGCGAGCGAAAGGCAAACAGGGTGCGCGCGCCAGAATTAAAAACCAGGGGATAGCGTTTAGCCAGTTCAGGCGCGGCCAGCGGGCCTTCAATGGGGTCGGTGTAAACCGGCAGCGGGTCATAGCCATATACCCGCAGCCACTCCGAAGCAATCTCAAATTTGCCGGTGGGGGTTTCAAAACCGGGCAGGCCGTCGCGGCGCAGTTCGCCCGACTCATACTTGCGGTAGCGCATTTCCGGCTCCTGAAACCGCACGCCGGCCGGATTGGCGCGTAGCTGCTCAAGTGAAATTCCGGTGCCGCGCAGGGCGTATTCAATCATCCCCTCTTCTGTTTGGGGCCAATGGTCGCCGTAACCAAGCCGCCGGGCCAACCCGGCAAAAATCAGGTAATCATTGCAGGCCTCACCCAGGGGTTCAATCACCCGGCGGCGAAGCTGCACATAGCCATCATAAATCATGTACGACTCGATTTCAAACATGGTAGTGGCCGGCAGCAGAATATCGGCAAATTGGGCATCGGCGGTGGGAAAGCGATTGACAATCACCAAAAAATCAAGTGCGGCTAAGGCCCGCCGCCACAGCCCCGGATTGGGCCAGGAAGTAATTAATGAAGCGCCACTTACAATCAAGGCTCTAATGGGATACGGCTCGCTATTTAGGATGGCGCGAGGGAGCAATGCGGCGTGAGCCTCCTTGCGTACATCATAATACAGGGGATATTCTTTAGCGCCAATTGGCTTGGGAGCATTCTTTGGGGGGTCTGTCAGAAGCTGATTAAGCTGTAAGCGGTCAGGCATTTTAAACAGCTTACCCCCGGCCACATCCAGATGGCCGGCCAGCGCTTGCAGCGTCCAAACGGCTCTAATAGCCTGAACGCCGCTATTGGAGTATTCCAGGCCGCTATACATCAAAATTGAGCAACCATTGGATTGAGCCATTGCCTGGGCCAATGCGCGAATGCGCTCGGCGGGCACCCAGGTAATTTGCTCGACACGTTCCGGGCAAAAATTTTTAACATAGGCGCGCAGCGCTTCAAAGCCGTGGGTCCAGTTATCCACAAAATGGCGGTCGTACAGCTCTTCCTCAATCAGCACGTGCAGGGCGCCCAGCGCCAGGGCGCCATCTGTGCCGGGCCGGATGGGAATCCATTCTGCGTGGGTGGCGCGGGCGGTTTCGCTGAAACGGTGGTCAATAACAATGACACGCGCGCCCCGTTTTTGCGCTTGCCGAATATTACGCACGTTAATGGGCGGAGAGTCGGTGGCCGGATTCTCGCCCCATACCACAATCAGGTCGGCATTACCAATGTCCTCGCGCATGTTGCGGATATAATCGCCAAAGCAGGCCCGCGAGGCAATCATCCCGTAAGAGGCATAGCAGAGCGACCCGACGCCGGCGGTATTGGGCGACCCAAAGGGAAAGAGAACAGCATTGGCCGAGGACTCGACGGTATCGGCGGGCGCAAAAAGTTCGTTCAGGCCAAATTCAAAATTGCCCCGTCCGGTGTAAATGCAAACAGCCTCCGGGCCATACTGCCGGGCAATTCGTTGCAAATTTTCAACCATCGACTCATAAGCCTGGTCCCAGGTAATGCGCTCGAAGCGATTCTGCCCTCGCGCGCCCACCCGCCACTGGGGGTAGAGCAGGCGATCTTCGGAATATACAATCTCTCTGGCCTGCATGCCCCGCGGGCAGACAATGCCCAAGGGGTGGTTTTTTAAGGGCTGTAGCCGTTCAATTTTTCCATCAACCAAATGGATATTCACGCCACACCCGGCCGGGCAAATGCCGCACATGCTGGTAAAAAGTTGATGAGGCGTTTCGTTTGGAATTACGTTGTGTACCTGTAGTCTTTTTGCCATGGTCAGAACCTTATTGCGCCATTTTTTAACTTTGCAAAATTTCACTCAATTCCCGGTCAATCGGGCCTGGCAACGCCTCAGCCCGATGCTCGTTCATTAAGTTTAACGTTGTCTCGCGCAAACGATTGTCGAGAGCTTTTGCCCCTTGCTCCTGCCACTTACTCAGTCGCTGGCGGTCAAAGAGTTGCGGCAACCACAATTCGCGCCAATGGGTCATGGTATGCGGGTGAGTTAAAAATTCGCCACCCGGCCCAACGTGGTGGATGACATCCACGGCTAACGCTTCGGTATCAATGCGTACCCCGGCCATAAATCGCCGGTTCATCGAGATAAGCTCATTGGTCAACACCATCATTTCCGGCGAGCCGGTGAGGCCGCTTTCAAGATACCCCACATCGTGATTAAGATTGGTTTGGGCCAGCAGCGCCACCTGCACCGAAAACTGGGCGTCGGCGGCTGCCTGGCCATCGACCACTTTGCTATCGCTGTGTCCCCCGTAACCCCAAACCGGCAGTTTATAAAAGCGCCCCATCTCGGCGGCCAACACCCGCGCCAGTTGAAACTCTGGCGCGCCGTAAACGCTGATCATCTCTTTCATATCCAGGTGGTGAACGCCGTGTCCGTAAAGAAACGGCGCTCCAGATTTTTTGAGTTGATGAATTACCAGACTGCTGAGGATTTCGGCGTTGCCCAAAGCCACTGCTCCGGCGATGGTAATAGGCGCCGTGCCACCCATCATTGGGGCCGGCGAGTGGGTAACTGGAATGGCGTGTTCGGCGCAAAACAGAAGTTTATCCGTGGCATCTTTGGCGTGTTGCAGCGGTGAACTGGGTTCAGAGTAGAGCAAAAGATTAGGATATTGGGCCAGTTTAGCGGTTCCACCCGCCACGGCTGCGGCCATTGCGGCCATAGCTTCGATGTCGGCCAGGTTGTCGCACACAAAGACAATGGGTTTGGTAGTGTGCCGCAGCATTGTGGCAAATTGATAGCGGTAATGTCGCTCGCCCGGCACATCCTGGGGAATACCTACCGACATGACAAAGCCGAGTTCGGGCAAGGCATCGCACAGGCGATAGCAGGCGGCAAGATCGGCCAGTTGATAAGCCCGGTGACAACCGGTTTGCGGGTCAAGATAATGGAGTGTATCTGAGCCGGGGCCAAAATAAACGTGCCGGCCATCAAGTTTGATGGCAACCTCATCTGTGCCCCGCCGGTACAGGTTGAATGAACCGGGGGCCGAGGCCAGCGCCCACTCTACCAGCGAGGGAGAAATTTTGACCAGCTCGCCAACAACGACAGCTCCAGCCTGGCGCAAAAGGGTACGGGCGGCCTTGTTGTAAACCAGCACCCCGGTTTTGCGCAGAATCTCGCACGAGGCTTGATGAATTTTCAGGCAATCCGCTCTGTCCAGCATGGTAAGCCTGGGGCGAAGATGAGGCAAGTTGGGTAAGGGCGCGGCTACGCGCATTGGGGTTCTACGCCGACGATGTTTCATTTTAGCTCCTCTCTGTAATGATGATTTGGCATAAGGCGCAACCACGCCAAAATGCCTGTTTTCTCTTGTTGTACAGTATAAATTTGTTCCGGGCGGCTGATAAGTGATATTTGTCGGGGTTATTTACGACTTTTGTCATGAGCAGATTGGCAAGGCGCTCAGCTTGCGATGCCGAGTGGTCATTGCTCTTTTTAAACACGGCTCCGCTCACCAGCTGGGCAAAATCTACAACAACAACTACTTTAGAAATTCCTATTTTGTGATTAAAATGTGGTAAGATGTAAGTAACCCTGTTCAGAATAGGTTGATTTTGTTTTTGGGGGTAAATATGGCCGGTAAAGTAGATTTAATAAAACAGGATATTGCGACAGCCAGAAAACTTGGCGGCCAATTGTTGGGAGTGCTTCAGTTTAATGGCTGGTTTATATTGCTAGATTTGGCGCTTTTGATAACCGCTATTCTTATGATTGTAACCCCGGCTAAAGTGCT
The DNA here is from genome assembly GCA_964486935.1 of uncultured Caldilineaceae bacterium. Lineage (GTDB taxonomy): Bacteria > Chloroflexota > Anaerolineae > 4572-78 > J111 > CAZAPG01. The sequence goes on from CAZAPG010000017.1 coordinate 76,459, forward strand.
GTTCTTTCATATTGTTTTTATTTTGCTCACGCTGGGGGCTTTTTACTGGTTGTTTCGCGCATTTGCCATCCGCGCAGTTTTTTGGGTGGCAGTTACAACCATTGTGGTTATTTTGGCAATTGTTGCCGGCGAAACCCAGGTTGAAGAGATTATAGAAATACCCCTGTTAACTTCTGTTCTCATTTTGGTTTTTGTAATTGCCGAGCAGCGCTCGAGTGCGGAAGATGCGCTACGACAAAGCGAAGAGCGGTATCACACCCTGTTTGATAACCTTTTCAAAGAGTCTCAAGATGCCATTTTTATCACCGATAAAGAAAATAAAATCCTAGATATCAATCAATCTATGATTGAGCTTTTTGATTATGACAAAAACGAAATTTTAGGGCTAAATTATCAAGATGTTTTTATTCGCAATGGCGCTGCTCTTGAGTTTCAGCGTACTATTGACCAACAGGGATTTGTGAGGGATTTTGAAGTAGATTTTTACAAGAAAAACGGCGATAGAATGTATTTTCTGTTAACCATCAGCGAATGGCGGGCTAACGATGATGCCATTTTAGGTTTCCAAGGAATCATCCGAGATGTGACTCAACAAAAACAGGCCGAAACCTCGCTGCGTGAAAGTGAAGAGCGATATCGCCGGCTGGTAGAACTATCTTTTGAGGGCGTGGTTGTGCATAGCGAGGGGAAATTTTTGTATGCAAACGGGCCGGCAACCAAAATTGTCGGGTCGGCTAATCCTCATGACCTCATCGGCAAACCCATCTTAAATTTTGTTCATCCAGATTATTTGGAAGTCGTCAAAGAACGTGTCCAACAGGCCACTCAAAGCGGAGTAGGCGCGCCCCTGGTTGAAGAAAAATTTCTGCGGCCGGATGGCACCGGCGTAGATGTAGAGGTTGCCGCCGTACCTATTACTTATCATGGCAAACCGGCTATCCAAACGGTTTTTAGAGATATTACCCCGCGTAAAAAGGCCGAAATTGAAAAAGAAAAGCTATTGGCCACCGAACATGAACAGCGATTATTGGCTGAAACTCTGGGCGAGGTTTTTTTGGCGCTAACGGCTCAAACCAGCTACGAAACCGTCCTTGATGAAATTTTGCGACAGGTACAACGGGTCGTCTCGCACAGCGCTGCAAACATTGTGTTATTGCAAAACAATAAACTGCGAATAGCGCGTTTCAAAGGATATCACACAGCCGAAAGCCAGCAGTTAATTTCAAACCTGGAGCAGTTGCTCCAGGATTATCCGCTGGACGCTCAGGTGGTGCAATCTCGGCAACCGCTGGTTGTGCCCGATACCGGCCAGAATGCTCAGTGGGTAACAATTTCTCAAACAGCCTGGATTAAATCTTTTGTGGCTGTACCCATTTGCTTGCGCGACCGCGTTTTGGGCTTACTCCGGTTAGATAGCGATACCCCTAATAAATTTTCAATGAAAGATGCCGCCCGGCTGTTGCCGCTGGCGCATGCAGCCGCCATTGCGCTAGAAAACGCTCGCCTTTACGACCAGGCCCGCCAAGAAATTGCCGAGCGAGTTGAGGTGGAACGTGAGTTGCGCCAGATAGCCGCTAAAAATCAGGCTATATTAGATGCTATTCCTGACTCGATTTTTCACCTTGACCGCGAAGGGCGAATTGTAGATTATAAAATCCACGATGGTAACTTGACCTTTGAAATGTTCGGCGAAGCTGGCATCGACAAAACATTGGCTAACTTGCCCTGGTTTTCTCCCAGCCTGGTTGATTTGTTTTTGCATAACATTGATAAAACACTCACTACCGGCGAAACACAAATTTTTGAATTTCAACTCCGTTTTCCAACCGACACCAGAGATTTTGAAACGTGGCTGGTGATGAGTCATGAAAACGAGGTTTTAGCCATAGTGCGCGACGTAACCGAGCGTAAAGCCCGCGAAGCTGCGGTTGAAAAGGAACGCTCGCGCATGGCCCGTGATTTGCACGACTCGTTAGGCCAGAATTTGGGGTATCTGCGTTTAAAGCTTGATGAGTCCGCAAGCAAGGGTGACGAACTCTATACCGCATCTCTTAAACGGGATTTGATTGAAATGCGCGATGTTGCCAACGATGCCTATGAGCTGGTCAGAAATATTCTGGCGGCTGCCCGGCCATCCAACTCTACCGATTTGGCCTCGGCGCTGTTGGCCCAGGCCAGGCTATTTGGACACAGAGCGCACTTTGAAATTAGTTTAACAACCGAAGGCCAGCCCCGGACGCTCTCTCCGGTGGTGCAACAACAAGTCCTTTATATTTTTCAAGAGGCGCTGAGTAATGTGGAAAAACATGCCAGGGCCGACCGGGTTGATTTTAACCTGGTTTGGACTGAAGAGCAGCTATTAATCAAACTTACCGATAACGGTTGCGGTTTTGAAACAAATGCGCCTCGCTCAACGGGCCATTATGGGCTGACTATCATGCAAGAACGCGCCGAAGACATTCAGAGCTTTCTTTCCGTATCATCAACCCCTGGCCATGGAGCCACGCTGGTTTTGCAACTTCCGCTGCCTGTCGCCTTTTAAAACCCCAACAAAATACGCCATTTGACTGAGCCGGTCAGGCTTTAGCGATAAGCTAAAAGATATAAATCTGCTGCCACCCCTGGATAATCCGGCCAAAATTTGATATATTAAAGCTGTACAAAACTTTGTTTAGCCGGTTGTAATAATATTCTAAAAAGTTGGCTAACAAATGGTCAAAATATTGCTTGTTGACGATCACGTTCTTTTTAGAGAAGGGCTGGTTGGCTTGTTAGATAGCCAGCCCGATTTTCAGGTAATAGCTCAAGCCGGTTCTGTAGCCGAAGCCAGAAGGTTGGCCCGTGACCTGAAGCCCGATATTATTCTGATGGATTTTGGCCTGCCCGATGGCACCGGCCTGGATGCCACCCATGCTATTTTAGGAGACAACCCGGATATCAAAATTGTATTCCTGACTGTGCACGAGGAAGATGACCGGCTGTTTGCCGCCATTAGAAGCGGGGCCAAAGGATATCTGTTAAAAAATGTTCCTATCTCAAAATTGCTATCCTTTCTGCGTGGAGTAGAACGCGGCGAAGTCGCTATTTCTCCGGCAATGACCAGCCGCATTTTTGATGAATTTGCTCGCATGGAGTCGCCCTCTCGTGACCTGACCGCCTCTGAGGAACTCACCACCCGCGAGTTGGAAGTTTTACAAGAGTTAGTAACCGGCGCAACCAACCGCATTATTGCCGATCGCCTGTTTATTGCTGAAAATACGGTTAAAAACCACGTGCGTAATATTTTAACCAAACTAAACCTCAAAAATCGGCGCGAGGCCGCCGAATACGCCCGCCAGCACTTTAAATCCCCATAAATCCCTGCCCAAAAATAATTCATTGCCAGCTTCATTATAATAATTAGCCTCAAAACCGGGCAAGCTCTGCCAGGGTTTACGCCCAAACCAACCTCACCATCACTTATTGACAGACAAAAGATGGCAAGCGCGCCAACGTGAAGAATTTGGGAGACCGGTAGTTACAGGTAAACAACTACTTGCCTCGTAGTTATTTTTGATAGTTCCAATAGTTCCAAATAACTAATTCTTACTGCTCAGGACTATCCCGGAGATAGTCCTTTTTTAGTTCCACTTATATAGCCTTGAGCTATCAACAAAAGGCCCGCAACTTAATATACTTCAATGGTAAATAAATGCCCCTGACCGCGCCCAAACTGTAAAACTTTTTAGACTACCCGACCAATATCGAACCCTTAAAGACCACAAGCCACCTGACTAAAGGAAACAACAGCGTGATCTCGCACTCTTTTCAGGAAGAGCTGATTTTTGTCATAGCAATTGGTTTGACTCTAAGCGTTGCGCTGGCCTGGTTGGTTCAAACAAAGCTAAAAGTAAATGCTGAAGTTAACAATACAATGCAGGCTGAAATCAAACAGCGGGTTCTGGTGGTCGAAAACAAACTTTTGTTGGGCGCGGGTCTGGAGATGCTGTTGCAGCAAAATGACAATTTAGAGGTAATTGGCATCTCACCTGGCAATGAAGAAGAGTTAATCCGTGAAATTCGCTATTTTAACCCATCCGTAATCATTATAGATGAAACCACCTACCTGACCCATACCCTGCGCCTGCTGGCGTTACTTAGAAAATTTCATGAGTTGCGGCTGGTAATTGTGAGCGCCAACGACAACCTGATCCATATCTACCACAAGCATAATCTGTTGCTCACTAAACCGGCAGACTTAATCAACATTGTGCTTCAAAACTACAGCCAAATGTACTGGGAAAGGGGAGAATAATAGATGGCAAATGAAAGCTGAAACGTTTTAACTTCTTAAGAACGCTTGGCACTCAATAACTTCAGGAGAGGAGGTAGTTTATGAGATTGCCCGCAAGTGCAAGCAAAAAACAGCAGAGACGGCTCTTGTATCGTCTCGTTGTGGTGTTTATCTTACTAATCATTGTCGTTGGAGCAAAAGCCTCTATTTTTGTGCCGCATCCGGCCCAGGCCCAGGAACCAACCACCGAGCCTGCCGCCGACCCGGCCACCGAACAAACAACCAACCCAACCGCCGAGCCAACGGCAGAACCCCAGGCCAGCCCCACGGTTGACCCAACCGGCGAACCGGCCACAGCCCCAACCACCGAACCCCCGGCCACCGAGCAACCGCCGGCCACCACCGAACCTACAACCCAGCCTACCACCGAACCCCCGGCCAACCCAACCGCCGAACCCACCACCCAACCACCGGCCACCGAGCAACCACCGGCCACCGCCGAACCCACCACCCAGCCCACCGGCGAGCCTACCACCCAACCCACCACTCAACCTACAGTTGAAGCCAGCCCTACCCTGACCCCTACCGTGGAAGCAGCGCCAACCCTCACCCCCACGGTTGAGGCCAGCCCCACCCTGACTCCAACCACAGAGTTGACCGATACCGTGACAGCAGAGGCGCAGGCATTGCCCAAAGCCGCCTTTGCCGCCACTGCCGGAGACTATACCATCCAATTAATTGTCAAAGAATATGTTGACGGCGCACCCGTACCGGGCACCGGCCCCGCTATCAGCCAATTTACTTTCCTGGTTAATGAGGATAATGCCGGCGAAGCCAACAACGCCAGCAACATGCCCTCTACCACGCCCATGGCCAGCCACAGTCCGGTGGTGGCCACCGGCAACGAGACTGTCCCGCTAACGCTGGATAACGGCCGCTACCTTATTACCGTGCGGGCCGATGGCTACAAACTGGGCGGCCAGCACGTGACGGTATCCAACGGCGGGCAGGGTGTGTTGATTGAGTTAGTTAAAGACCCGCTGCCGCTCTCAAAAATTAGAGTGCACGCCTTCCATGATAACCAGCCCGTAAATGGTGAAAACGACATCCCCGTAGAGCAGGGTTTGAGCGGCTTCCACGTGGTTGTTGAAGATACCGTAGGCGAGGTAACGGTTGACTGGTTTGGCAACCCGCTCTGCACCAACTACGAGCACAACCCCGACGGTACCATCAAAATGAACGGCGACGAGCCGGTCATCGACGGCGGCAACCCCGGCGGCTACTGCAAAACAGATAGCAACGGCGACCTGCTGGTCGACGCCCTGCCGCGCGGCAAATACGAGGTGCTGGTCATCCCGCCCGATGGCTCGGACTGGGTCCAGACCACCACCATCGAAGGCACGCCCGTGATTGACGCCTGGATTTACGAAGGCAACGATGGCTACAGCCCCCGCGAGGGCTTTCAGGTGGCCGGCGTGTGGGTTGGCTTTGTAGAGCCGATGAACTTTGGCGACGGCGACAGCATTCCCGCCGGCAGCGGCAGCATCCACGGCACCGTCAGAACCATCGAAGAGTGGACCCCGCCCCAGGCCCCCGCCCCGCCGCTGGTTTTAACCGACCCGATTGACCGCCCCTGGATTGCCCTGACCGATATTGGCAATACCGACCGCCAGGTCTATCTGGGGCGCGGCGGCTCAAATGGCGTCTTCAATATTTCCGGCGTGCCCGACGGCACCTACCAGATGGCCATTTGGGACGAGAACCTGGATTACATCATCGCTTTTTACACCGTGCAAATCCCCGAAGCTCCGGTTTTTGATAACGATAACAATCCGCGTACGGTTGATATGAATGGCATGAACCCCAACGGCGACGGCGTGGGCGTTCCGCGCTGGTTTGGCTGGTTCTCCGGGTATGTCTTTTTGGATAAAAACCAAAACGGCCTGCGCGAGTCCGGCGAAGAAGGATTACCCGGCGTAGGCCTGGCCATGCGCTTCCGCGATGGCTCCCTGCGGTACGGCGCTGTTTCCGATAACAGCGGCTTCTACGAGTTCCCCGAAGTGTTTGAACTGGAGAAGTTCTACGTAACCGAAGTGGGCTTTACCAACATGGGCTACACCGGCGCGCTGATCCACGATGAGTTTGAACCGTATGACCCCAATAACCCGAATAGTTACGAACATATCGACGGAGCGCTGACCGTCTCAAACCTCAACTGGGCGGCCAAGCGGACCACCGTAGACTGGGGTAAATACGCTTACGGCGATAACCAAAATGGCGGCATCTCCGGTATTGTCCAGTATGCCACCACCCGCAACGAGTTTGAGGCCAGACTCCAGGCCACCGAAGATTACGAGCCGGGTGTCCCCAACGTTACCGTGCGGCTGTATACCCAAAACCCCAATTACAACCCCGCCGCTCTGCCCGGCGAGCCAAATTCAGACCCCCGCGGCCTGCTGATTAATGAAACCCAAACCGACGCCTGGGAACATCCCGCCGGCTGCGATGCTACCGACTCCGCCGGTACGCCGATTACCACCGGAATACACCCCTGGATGGCCGACAACTGTATCGAGGTGCCCAACATCTCCAACGAGGTCAAAGAAGGCGTCTTTGACGGCGGCTACGCCTTTGAAACTATCTGCCCCGGCGGCATCCAGCCCGGCGACTCTTGCGAAGGTAGCGTTGATGAAATTACCATACCTTCCGGCGACTACATTGTCGAAGTGGTTCCGCCGGCCGGCTACAAAATTGTAACCGAAGAGGACCTGAACACCGCCGACGGCAACGCCCTGGTTCCGGCCCTGCCGCCTTCCGGCTGCGTAGGCGATCGCTACCTGATGAACGTGCCGGATGATTATGGCAGCCCCTTCGATGCCTACGTTGATACCGACCTGCTCAACCCCATTCCGGGCATTGATCCTATGCCTCTATGCGACCGCAGAGCCGTGCGCCTGCGCGAGCACCAAAACGCGGCGGCAGATTTTTACCTGATGACCGACAACGCCGTGCCAATTCCGGGCCGCATCTACGGCTTCTTGCTGGATGACCTGAACATAGAAACCGACCCAAACTTCATTTACTACGGCGAAAAACGGGGTATCCCCCACACCTCCGTCGGCATCCGCGATTTCACCGGGCGGTTGATTAAAATGCTGGAAACGGACGACAACGGCATTTTTGAAGTGCTGCTACCCAGCACCTACGTGGCCGATTGCCCCATTCCCTCCGGCGTTTGCCCGGCCATGTATCAGGTGGTTGGCAACGACCCCGGCGACCCCGGCAACCCCAGCCCCCACTTTAACCCCAATTACCAGACCATCACCTTTGTTTTTGACGTGTGGCCCGGCAAGGCCACCTACGCCGACGTGGCCCTCTTCCCTATCACCGCTTTCGCGGCCTTCCCCGGCTCGCAGTTTGGCCAGCCGGCCGCCTGCACCCTGCCGGCCGATATGCCGCAGGTTTACAATATCAGCCGGGTCTTCTACCACGTGGCCAACGGCGCCGACCCCAACCTGGTAATTACCGGCTCTGGTTTTGGAACCACAGCGGGCGCAGTTACCCTGGGCGATGTGTCGCTGCCGGTTGAGCAATGGTCAGACACCCAAATTACGGTTGACCTGACCACAAACGCAGACTCTGCCCTGCCCGGCGGCGCTCCGGTGCCCGTACCCGGCCCGCAACAACTGCTGGTGACAGCCGCCAACGGCAACGTGAGTCGCACCGGTCTCACCTTCCACGTGCGCGGGCCAGGGTACGACCCGCCCAGAAGGGTTGTGCCCACCGATCATCCCACCATTCAGGCAGCCATCGACGCGGCCAATAACGGCGATCTCATCATCGTTGAGCCGGGCGCCTACACCGATCCGTTTGTGCTGAATAAAGCAGTCAAATTGCAGGGTTACGGCCCCGGCGCGCCCGATGGCCTGGGCAGCGGCGGCACCGTGCTCGACCAGCGCTTCATCCTGAACGAAGTTGGCTTTGAAGTAGTGGGGGTAGGGCCGTTTGGTAACGGCTACACTCCGCAAATTGACGGCTTTCTGATTATGAACGCCCGCGACGAGCAGGATGTGGGTGGCGGCCTGTATGTCAACAACAACGTCGACTCGCTGATTGTGAGCAACAATATCATCCGCAGCAATGGCGGTAACTTTGGCGGCGGTATTGTGGTGGGCCAGCCCTACCGGGGCGACAACAACAACGATAATTTAATTATTCACCACAACCGCATTCTCAATAACGGCGGCATCAGCGTGGCCGGAGCCGTGGGTATCTTCAACGGGGCCGACAACTACGAAGTGGCCTACAACGATATCTGCGGCAACTACTCCGGCGAGTACGGCGGCGGTATCTCTCACTTTGGCCTGAGCCACAACGGCCGCATCCACCACAACCGTGTTTACTTTAACAATGCCTTTGATGAAGGCGGCGGTATTTTGGTGGGCGGCGAGCTGCCTCTGACCCCCGGCGGCGTTACCCAGGGGTCTGGCGCGGTAGACATCAGTCATAACCTGATTCAGGCCAACCTTTCTAACGATGATGGCGGCGGCCTGCGGCTGCTGCAACCGTGGGATTACCCCATCGACATCTTCAACAACATCATCGTTAACAACGTCTCCACCGACTTTGGCGGCGGCGTGGCCCTGGATGACGCGGCCAGCGTGACTATGGTCAACAACACCATTGCCCGCAACGCCAACACCTCTACCGCCGAAGATAGCGATGGCGCGCCTCACGCGGCCGGCCTAGCGGTTGAAACCTACAGCGCCGCCTTGAACGCCCACCTGGGCACAACCGATGGCTACGTTGACCCGGTAATGTTCAACAATATCATCTGCGAGAACCAGGCCTACATTTGGAACGGAACCCAACTCCTGCCAAACGCCACCGATTTCAACTATGATCTGGAAGTCTTTAGCCCCGATCCGCTAAAAGTGCTGCACCCCACCTTCTCGCTGCTAACCGACCCCACCGACGCAGCCGGGCAGGAAGATTTCCAGTCTGACAGCACCAACGGCGCTTGCGGCCTGCTAACCGACCTGTTTGTAGACCCGTACGAAACCGAGCTTGAGGCGGTAGCCTTCCGCATGGAGCCAAACTTTATTGATGTCAGAATGGTAACGGTTAACCTGCCTGCCGCCGGCCTGCCCCACGATTATCACATCAACGATAACTCGGCGGCGCAGGATGCCGGTATCGATCAGGTGGCGACCGGTGGCGGCGGTGGACTGGCTCTGCCCAACCCCCTGTTGGCCCCCTGCGATGATATTGATAACGACGACCGGCCCTACGGCGGCGGCTTCGACATTGGCGCAGACGAAACCCTGGTGGGCGATGCGCCGGTTGATTGCAATGTGGCCGGCCCCGGTTTGGGGGTCAGCCTGGCTTCTAACCAAATCCCGCCGCTAGAGGCTTTCTCGCCGGGCCAGCTAACGTTGCAGTTTACGCTCAAAAATACCGGCGAACTGCCCGATACTTACAACCTGACCGCCTCTATTGACCTGGCCGGCGCAACAGCCACGGTTGACCCACCGGATAGCGTGTCGCTACCCAACCAGCTAGACCAGGCGACCGTTACCGTTCAGGTGACTATCCCTACCGGCGTTGTTAGCGGCACAGTGGCCACCGTTGAGGTTGTGGCGACTTCAACCACCAACCCCAGCTATAGCAGCACCGCAATTGATGCCATCACCATTGTTGATGCGCCGCTCATTGCTGTGCCGCCGGCGGCCACCTTCTACATGTCGTTTGCCAAGAATGGCAACAACAATGTCGGCAGTCTGCTGAACGTGCGCGATGAAGACATCGTGGGGCTGGTTGAGGATAACCTGGGCGGCTATGACTATGTGATGGTTTTGGATGGCTCTAATGTGGGTATTGGCGGCGGCGCCGGCAACCCCAATTTAGACATCACCGCCTTCGATATTCTTAATGACAACACCATTCTCATGTCGTTTGATACTGCGGCCACCCTGTTGCTTGATGGCGCGCCAACCCTGGTAGACGACTCGGATATTGTCCGGTTTACGCCTACCTCGTTTGGCTTAAACAACACCAGTGGCGTATTCAGCCTGTTTCTGGATGGGTCCACAGTGGGCCTGACCGCTAATGGCGAAGATATCGACGCAATTCACCTGCTGGAAGGCGATATGTTGATTATCTCCACCGTTGGCAACGCCAGAGTTCCGGCAGACACCACGGCAAGCGGCGGGCCGGTTGTCCGCGCTCAAGATGAAGACTTGCTGCTCTTCAAAATGGAAGATGGCGAAAACCCCAACGCCGGCGGCACCTGGGAAATCTACTTTGATGGGTCTGATATTGGACTTTCGGCCAATGCCGAAGATGTTGATGGCGTTACTGTTACCGAAGACGCCATTTACCTGTCAACTACCGGAGCCTTCAACCTGCCCGGCGGATTTGGCGGCGCCGATGCCGATGTGTTTGTGTGCCAACTCCCCACCATCGGGGCCAACAGCGCCTGTAGCGGCTTTAACACTTTCTTCATCGGGGCCAATTTTGGTATCAACTTTAATAACGGTAGAGACCTGAACGGCATTGATATTCCCTAAGCCAAAACGATAGTAGCCGGCCTGCTCTTGTAAGCAGAGCAGGCCGGACTCCAAATCTGACGACCCGTTTAGAAATTTAAGGAGGAACGCGACAGATGAAAAACCGATTAATCCCTCGCAATTTTACCCGGCGAGATTTCTTGAAACTGGGAGGCAAAAGCGCACTGATGGCAACTTTTGGCGGGAGCGTCCTGGCCGGCCTGGTGCGGTCCAATCCCTCCCACGCCGCTGCCACTATTCCAGCCGACCGGCCCCGGCAAACCCTGCCGGCTGAACGTCCAAACGGCAATAACTTCACCACCTATCGTTTGGCCGCCACCGATGGTCACATCTCGCTGCCGGGCCGCCGCCGGGCTGATGACAACGGCGTTTATGTGTTTGGTTTTGTTGAAGATGAAATCGCCGTCACGCCTATTGGCGACCTGATTCACGCTTTCAAAGGCAAAACGCAAATGCCATCGCCCATTATTGAGGTTGAGCAGGGTACGGACGTCTACTTAACCCTGACCAATTTAGGGTTAGAAATTCGGCCCGACCTGGACGACGCCCATACTATCCACTGGCACGGTTTTCGCAACCCCAACGCCGTTTTTGATGGCGTACCCGAAGTCTCCATCTCGGTGCCGGTGGCGCGTGACTTTCCCTATTTTTATCGACCGCACGACCCCGGCACCTATATGTACCACTGCCACTTTGAAGACACCGAACACGTGCAAATGGGGATGGATGGCATAGTTTTTGTGCGCCCGACTATGGGCCGTAATTACGCCTACAACGCCTTTGACACCCGGTTTGACCGCGAGTACACCCTGCTGCTCAACGAGATTGACACCACCCCCCACGATAATCTGGAAGCGGTGCAGGAATTTGTCTGGTCAGACTTTAAGCCCAATTACTGGGTTATCAATGGCCGCTCTTACCCCGATACCATTGTAAAAGACCAGGAGATTACCGCCGGCCACGAACTGGAACACCAGCCCACCTCATCGCTAATACAGGCCGAAGCCGGAGAAGAGATTCTGCTGCGGATGGCCTGTTTGGGCTACCAGCAGCACGCCATGCAACTGATTGGCATTCGGATGCGGGTGATGGGCCATGATGCCACCTATCTGGATACCCTGGCCTATTCAACCAACACCATCTACATTGGGCCGGGCGAGGCGCGAGATGTGCTGTTTACCGCCCCGGCCTACAATGATGCCCTCCCCGGCGGCACCGATAGCGCCGGGCCATACAACGTGTACTGGTTCAAAAATCGCAACTACCAGCGGCTGGTCAACAACACCGAACCGGGCATTGGCGGAATGATTACCCAGGTGCGCGTTTATGAACAGGGCAACAACAACCTTGGAACACAACTATGGCCCAACCAAACATTTTAACCTGGCCAGGCTTGAACCAGGATAGAAAGGAGAACTGTTATGTTTAGCACACCCTATCGAAAACTCAGTTCGGGTCTGCTGGTGGCAATTGGGGTGTTGGTGGCGGCCATGCTGCCGTCGTCGGTTATTGGCCGACCCGTGACCGCGCCGGCCAGCCAGGCGGCCGGGTCCACCCTGGTTTGTGCAGATGGACCGCTCTTCAATCTGGAAACGTCCACCGGTTTCTTTTCCGCCCCCGACGGCAATCAGGTATTTATGTGGGGCTACAACGTGCAGAATGGAGCGTTTCAAATGCCCGGCCCCAACCTGTGCGTCAACCAGGGCGATACCGTTGTGGTCAATCTGACCAACAACCTGTCCGAGCCGGTTTCGATTGTCTTTCCGGGGCAGAGTGGCGTTACGGCTCAGATGACCAGCGGCAGCGGCAACCAGGGCCTGTTTACCCTGGAAGCAAATCCCGGCGAAACCGTGCAGTACACCTTTGAGGCTACCCACCCCGGCACCTTTTTGTACCAGAGCGGCACCGACCCGCACAAACAGGTGCAAATGGGGCTGTACGGCGCGCTGATTGTGCGGCCTGCCCTCGATGCTACCCACGCCGGCGATGGGCGCAAATTTGTGTACAACGACGAGACCACCGAGTACGACCCTGAGCGCGAGTACCTGCTGCTGCTACATGAAATTGACCCGGTGCTGCACGCCAAGGTAGAACACGGCGAAGGCTACACCGTCACTGAGCGCCACGACCGTTACTGGACCATCAATGGCCGCTCTATGCCCGACGTGATTGCCGATAACTTTGTACCCTGGCTGCCCAACCAGCCTTACGGCGCGCTGGTCAGAATAGAGGCTGCGCCGCAAGCGGCAGACAAACTGCCCGCCCTGATTCGGTACGCCAACGCCGGTTGGGAAAATCACCCCTTCCACCCGCACGGCAACCACATGACGGTGGTTGGCCGGGATGGTCGCCCATTGAGCCAGCAATTTCAAAACTTCACCACCACCATTGGTTCGGGCCAAACTTATGACCTTTTCTTTGAATGGCGCGATGTGGAAGCCTGGGACCCCAACGTTCCGGCCGGGCAACTGCCTACCCAAATCACCATTCCGGGCCAGCTCAACCTGGTTTTTAAAGATGGCGTAACCTTTTACAGCGGCAACCCTTACCTGGGCGAAGGTGGCGCAACAACGCCGCAAGATTCCTTCCCGCCGGATACCACCATCTTCAATGAGTGCGGCGAATTTTACTTTCCCTGGCACAGCCACGCTCTCAATGAGGTGCAAAACTTTGACGAGGGCTTTGGCGGAATGTTAACCCTGGTTCGGGTTGACCCGCCGAACGGTTGTCCAACTAATTGAGGCCGGCCCAGCTAAATAGAAAGGAGTTCATAATGAGCCTAAAAAAGATATTGAAAGTGACCGGACTGGGCCTGATCCTGTTAGCTGCAAGTACGCTTTTGAACAGCGTCCCAGTTCTGGCCAGTCCTCAACCGCCGGTTGCGCATCATCAAGCTGTTCTGGCTGCGCCCGCCGCTCAGGGCGGCCCAATTGAGCTATGCGCTGATGATGAAAGCACAATCACAATGCCCGACGGCGCCGTCGTTAACATTTGGGGCTTTGGTTTGATGACCGGTTCCGGCTGTGTAGTGCAGCTTCCGGGGCCAGAACTGCGCGTTAGCCAGGGCAGCACCGTTACCATTAACCTCACCAACAATCTGGATGCGCCAACTTCCATTCTGTTTCCGGGGTTAACCGGCGTAACGGCCCAGATGACCAACGGCAGCGGCAACCAGGGCATTTTTACCTTGGAAGCAAACCCCGGCGAAACCGTGCAGTACACCTTTGAAGCCACCCACCCCGGCACCTACCTGTACGAAAGCGGCAGCGATGTAGAGACGCAGCTTGCCATGGGGCTTTACGGCGCCCTCATTGTTGAGCCGGCCACGCCCGGCGCCGCCTATAACCAGGAAACCGTGCTGGTGCTCAGCGAGATTGACCCCTGCGTGAACAACGGTGGCTGCCCAGATTTTGGAAACATGCTCGATTACCACCCCACCTACTGGATGATCAATGGCCGGGCCTTCCCCCAAACGCTCGACCCCGCCGCACCTGCAACCTCGCAGCCCTACTCGGCCAAAATCGAGGCCAATTCCGGCGAAACGACGCTGGTTCGTTATCTCAACGCCGGAGCCATTCATCACACTATGGCAACCCTGGGCCTGCATCAGCGACTCATTGCCAAAGATGCCGATGAGTTGGCTCCCCCCCTCGACGTAGTGGGCGAAACTATTGCTTCCGGCCAAACCGCCGACGTTCTCATTACCGCTGATGGCGCTGTGGGAGACCGCTTCCCCATTTACAATCGCCAGTTTCACCTGACCAATGGCACTTTGCCAGCCAACCAGATGTTGCACTCACCCGGCGGGATGATGACCTTTGTTGAAATTACAGGCGCGGCGCCCTCTATTCTCAATCTTACCAATTTCATCATCGAACCCTACGGCGGAAGCCAGGCCGGCAATCCTGCGGTCACAGTATCGCCCGATGGTTCAATGCTAACCATCCAGGGCAACGGCTGGAAAAAGATTGCCCTATCGCCGCCATATAATGTAGTTCACTCTGTTAGCGCCAGTACCGTGCTGGAGTTTGAATTCAAAAGCACCGCCCAGGGTGAAATTCACGGGATTGGCTTTGATACCGATAATAGTATCAGTCCTGACCGCACCTTTCAATTATATGGCACCCAAACCTGGGGGCTTCAGGATTACCACAATTACAACCCGGTTGATGATTGGAAGCTGTACAAAATTCCGGTCGGCCAGTTCTACACCGGGTTAATGCCTTATCTTGTTTTCAGCAATGACCACGATGTAGCCAGCCCAACCGCGGTCAGCATGTTCAGAAACATCCGTATTTACGAGGAACCCCCACCCCCTCCACCCACGCTTAGAGTTAGCATTGGCGGCTCCGATGCGGACCTGCCGGTTGTGACCTATGGCGGCTCTCAAGACGCCAACCCCACGGTCACCATTGAAGGTGTTGATAACAGAACGCTCAAAATTGTGGGTAATGGCTGGAAGAAAGTGGCCCTGCCGCTGCCCTATCCGGTAACGGCCAATACCACAATTACATTTAACTTTGAAAGCAGCGCACTGGGTGAAATTCACGGGATTGGCTTTGATGTGGATGACAATATCAGCCCCAACCTGACTTACCAGCTTTACGGGTCGCAAAACTGGGGTATCCAAACACATCATAACTATTCCGGGGCGGGCGTCCAATCCTATTCCATCACAGTTGGGCCATCGTATGCCGGGGTTGGCAGTAATATGCTCTACCTCACTTTTGCCAACGACCACGACGTGGCCAACCCAACCGCCGAGAGTATTTTTAGCAATATCTCAATTCAAAACTAGTAGTTCTAACCCAATGGCTCGGGGCCAGGGTAACATTATACCCTGGCCCCGAGCGGGCTGTGCTGAAAAACAGAAAGAGCCAAAAAATATGGAAAGAGCAATATCTACTCACCCCAAAACATTTCCCGATTTATGGGGCCTGGTACTGCCGCTAACTCTGTTTACCGTTCTGGTAGCTCTGGCATTGTGGATGATTATATCTAACCTGACCCGCCTGCCCAACGCTAGCGTGGCCCAGGAACCGTTAGGAGTTTCTCAAACCACCTTTACCCAAGAAACCGGCATCAAGCTGGTGGGCGTGGCCGTGGTTGCCGGCGGCGGTATGTTAGACCTGCGTTACCAGGTGGTAGACCCCGACAAGGCGGTTATCGTTCACGATGATGAGAATCCCCCCTCTTTCATAATTGAAGCCACCGGGCAGGTCGTCAACACACCCTACCACGAACATTCCGAGTTTGAGGCTCACACCGCCGTTACCTATCACGAGCTGATTATGAATCCGGCGGGGGTAATCAAACGGGGTACAGAAATCTCGGTGCAAGTTGGCACATCCCGTTTACAACATATAGTAGTCCAGTAAAATTCGGGGATTTGTATGAATCAGTTGGCTGTATTAACCCGCCAATCTTTGAAATTTAGCCTGATAGTTCTGGCTTTGACGATGATTGCCTTTAACGTTAGCGTGTCGGCCCACGCGCTTCTGGTCAAATCTAATCCTGAACACAAGGCCGAGTTAAACCAGCCGCCCAAGCAGGTGGTCGCCTGGTTTAGCCAGGAGCTAGAGACCAAATTTAGCACCATGCAGGTTTACAGCGCCGATGGCCGTCAGGTTGATAAGGGCGATGGCGGGGTTGACCTGTATGACCCGGATCACGATTCGCTGGTTGTTAGCCTGCCCAACGCGCTGCCCGATGGCCACTACATCGTTCGCTGGACGGTTGTTAGCGCCGACGATGGCGACCCTACCCAGGGCGAATTTAATTTTATAGTCGGCAAAGCCCAAACAGGTCAATTTGAACAAACGCCCTCTAATTCATCATCGGCAGACCGCAACCAGAAGTGGCCCATTGGACAGATGGTTCTGTCCTCGATGGTTTTACTAATCGTTATCATAGCCGTCATAATTTTTCCTCGGGTTCGGCAACAGGGTTAAACCGGATATGCGCCCAAACATTTACTCTAATAACATCTCGCTCTGGCGGCCGGTCAGAACCTGGCTGCCCCTTTTACTGGCCTTAACTATCACGCTAATGGCAACTTCGGCAGCGCAGGCTCATGCCACCCTGGTGCGCTCCGACCCGGCCAACAGCGCTGTTTTAACGGACCCTCCCCAGCAAGTGCGCCTTTGGTTCAGCGAGTCCATCTCGGCAGAGTTCAGCGCCGCCCAAATTCTGAATGCAACCGGGCAAACAATTCAGCCGGTCAAGATTCAGGTAGACTCCAGCGATTCTCACCTGATGATTATCACGCTGCCTAAGCTGGCGCCCGGCCTGTACAGCATCCGCTGGCGGGTCCTGTCAGAATCGGATGGGCACTTCACCCAGGGACCCATTGTATTTGGTATTGGCCAGGGCGTGCAGATATCAACCCCGGTAGCCGCATCTGTAGAAGAGGCCCTTCCCTGGCCAGAGGTGACGCTGCGTTGGGTTAACTATAGCGCGCTGATGGGGCTGGTAGGCGCCGTAGCCGTAACGCTGCTGGCGCTAAAAGCATCTGCGGTTCGCCCCGTGGCCCGCCGCCGAACGCTTAAACTGGCGGGCTGGTGCGCTGCGCTGGGATTACTGGCCGGGGTTGGGCTGCTGGTCTGGCAGGTCATTACGGTGGCTCAAACTCTGCCCGAAGGCGTGTCAAGCTGGCAAGCAGGCTGGCAGGTGTTGACCCGCACGCGGTGGGGCTTGCTGTGGCTGGCCCGGCAGAGCCTGTTGCTAATTGCCTGGGCCGTCATATTTAGATTAACGCGCCCGGCCACAGACTCAACTTCTCGCTGGTGGCCGGTGTTGCTGGTCGGATTGCCGGCGGCGGTAGTGGCCCTTCAATCGCTAATGGGACATGCGGCGGCCATTACCCCTTACACGGCGCTGGCGGTAGTAGTCAATGTGCTGCACATGATGGCCGCCAGCGTGTGGGTTGGCGGCCTGGCCGCGTTGTGCGTGGGCTGTCTGCCTTTGGTCCGCCAAAATAGAGCTGAATTGGCCGGGCCACTGCGCTCTTTTAGCGGCCTGGCCGCGTTGAGCGTAAGCCTGTTGGTCGCAACCGGGTTGTATAGCACGGGCCGGCAGGTGGCCTCGGTCGATGCGCTTATCGCCACGCCATACGGGCAGGCGTTACTGAGCAAAATTAGCCTGATGCTGCTGGTTGGCGCAATCGGGTTAGTCAATGCGCTGCTGCTGCACCCTACCCTGGCCGCTCCATTGGCCCGGCTGCTGCGCCATCCGGCAGGGTGGGCGCTGCTTAAATTACAACATCTGCCTGCGCTGGTGGTAGCCGAAGCCGGATTGGGCCTGCTGGTGGTCTTGTTAACCGGTATGGTCACGGCCCTGCCCCAGGCTCGCGGTCCTGAGTTTGAAATTAACCCTGATGATATTCCTACCGCGCTGAGCCAGAGCGTCGACGATATGATTATTGCGTTCTCGGCCAGCCCCAACCGCCCCGGCCAGAATATATTTACTATTCGCGCTGCCAGCACCCGCCGCCCTCCTCCCGCCGAAGTGATGCGGGTGATTCTTCGCTTTACTTTTTTGGGCCGGGAAATGGGGCGCACCTCGGCAGATGCGGTTGAGTTGGAACCCGGCCTGTACCAACTGGGCGGCAGCTATTTGAGCCTGGCCGGCCCCTGGCAGGTGCAGGTTATTGTGCGCCGCGCCGGGGTTGAAGACAGTATCGCTACTTTTCATTGGACAGTTGCCCCACCGGGCGCCCCACGCCCAACGCTTATCTCCAGACGGGCGTTGGAGTCCGCATTGACCCTGGCTGCGGCGGCCGTGTTGATGATTCCCCTGATTGCGCTTGGCAGGGGGAGTATTGGCCGCAATTTCAAAAAACAAGGCGCTCCAAACCAAAGGGATGACCATGAAATTTTACATCGCGTTAATGAGCAAATTCAGCCTGGCCGTCGCCCTTGGCGGCGCTATTTTGCTGTCCGCCTGCGTAAGCAGCCGGCCCCAGGCAAATATGACATTATCGGTTGAGCCAGACCCGCCCGGCGTAGGCCCCAGCCAGATTACAGTTACGTTAACCGACCAGAACGGCGCGCCGGTTGAAGGAGCCACAGTGGAAGTTGTCGGCGCAATGGCCCAGGATGATATGGAGTTACGGATGGCCATGAAACCGGCCGAAGCCAGCGGCAACTATGAAACCCCTTTTATTTGGGCCGCCAGTGGTAACTGGACTCTAAAGATAAATGCAACGCTGGCCGGCCGGCAAATAGCCCGCCGCCAGTTTGCTGTGGCTGTTGAAGAGAAAATGAGCATTGAAATGGGAGGGCATTCATCCGGGCACAGGCAGCAGCACCAGCCGGAGCTAATAGCCAACAACGGCGCGCGGGTTCAGCTTGTCTCTCCGCCCGCCGAAGCCGTTTTTGAGGCGGGCCGGGATGTGCCGGTTCAAATTGCTACCGAAAATTTTAACCTGGGGCAGGCCGGCAATCACTGGCACATTTATGTTGACGACCGGCCCGGCATTATGATTATGGGTCAAATGAACAGCGCTGTTTTGCGCAATTTGGAACCGGGAACGCACCAAATTGCCGCGCGGTTATCGGTGGGAACCCACCAGGAATTGGAAGATGGGGCAAAAGTTACCATCACCATTCTTGAAGCGGCCGACCACAATTTTACAATGAAATAACGGTGGCCTGAATGAAGGCGCAACTGTTTGGATTGAGCCAATTTGGCCGGATTTTGGCGGCGATGCTGCTGGCCTGCTTGCTAACTTGTTGGCCGCTTCCGGTTCGGGCCGACTCGCCTCCACCGGGTCTTAAAATATCTGGCGACCTGCAAACCTTGCTGCAAACGGCAAAGGCGGGTGACATGCTGACGGTGATTGTTCGCTTGCAAGATCAAACCAGTCTGGCTGCCTTAACCCTGCCGGCACACGCCAATCGAACAGCCCGCCTGAACCACGTCATTAATCAGCTTCAGCGCAAAGCGGCTGGCGGCCAACAAGCCGTGTTAAGGGAATTGCGCCAGCGTCAGGCTGAAGGCCGGGTTAGCCAGATAACTCCCTTATGGATTTTTAATGGGCTGGCTGTTACAGCCACGCCGGATATTATTTTTCAACTTGCCGCCCGGCCCGACGTACAGCAAATCACGCCCAATCGAACCATTGAGGGGCCGCCAGCGCCGGCCAAATCCGGGGTTGGCGCGTTTTCAGATAGTCAGATTAATTTGCAAATTATCAATGTGCCTGCGTTGTGGGCCATGGGCTATCGAGGCCAGGATATTATCGTTGCCAACCTGGATACGGGCGTGAGTTTTAACAGTTATTTTCACCCTGCGTTGTGGGCCAGGTGGCGGGGAGGCAACAACAGTTGGTTTGACCCGTATGGTGAACACCCCACCACGCCAACCGATGTCAACGGGCACGGCACCCGCACCATGGGCGTAATGATTGGCGGCGAGCATAATGGTACCGCTTTTGGGGTTGCCCCGGAAGCCAAATGGATTGCCGCCAAAATATTCAAAGATAACAATTCGGGCACTGCCCTGGGTATTCACCAGGCTTTTCAATGGATTCTTGACCCAGATGGCAACCCCAACACGCCCGACGCCCCGCACGTGGTCAACAATTCCTGGACCTGGTTTCAGGGCTGCAATTTAGAGTTTCAGGCCGACCTGCAGGCCCTGCGGGCCGCCGGGATTTTGCCCATTTTTGCCGCCGGAAACTCGGCCCTAACCAGCCACAGCCCGGCTAACAACCCCGCCGCGTTTGCCGTGGGCGCAACCGATAATAATGACCTGATTTGGACCGATAGCAGCCGGGGGCCGTCGGCCTGCGATGGCACTATCTTTCCAGAGGTGGTTGCGCCCGGCGTTGATATTCACACTACCAGTTTATACGGCACATACTACGATGCCACCGGCACCTCGTTGGCCGCGCCGCAGGTGGCCGGGGCGCTGGCTCTGTTGTTAAATGTCAACCCCAATATGACCGCCGCCCAGCAAGAAGCCATTCTGCTGACCAGTATTGAGGATAAGGGAGCCGTAGGGCCAGACAACACTTACGGTTATGGGCGGGTCAACTTTTTAACCGGTTATCAGGCAATGTTGAGCCGCGTTTATTTGCCGATGATTTTGCGCTGACGCACTCGATTTAACAATTTTAGCTCCAAGGAGTTTTTAATGTTAAAACACCCAAATTTCTTATTCTGGCTGACAGCAATTCTTGTGGGCGCGTCTTTGGCCTGTGGGGGGGCCAAAACCGCCAAAGTAATTCAGGTAAAAGGAGCCTTGCCAACCCTTACGCCTACGGTGGTGGCTGTATCTCAGGCAGCCCCGGCGGTTGAGGCAGCCCAGCCGGCAAACAAAGCGCAATCGGCCCCGCCGGCCCAAAATACCTCCGCCAGCATCGTCCCGGCTTCGCCAACCAGCCCAACGGCTACCCAGGCCAATGAAACACAGCCGCTTAGTATCGCCCCAACGGCCAGCCCAACAGCCACTCCCACTTCTGCAAATGTTTTGGCCTCGCCGGTTACAAGTCCAACAACTGTTGTTTTGCCGGTTATTCCAACAATAACGGCCACAGCTACTACCCAGCCGCCCCAGGCCAACCCGACCGCCACGCTGCCGCCCCCCAAAACCGTACCAACCCCGTCGATACCGCCGGCGGTTGACGGCTGGACCTTTGTGGGCGTGCGTACCGTTATTGATTATGAAGACGCGGTTGTGGTTGGCGAGCTAATCAATAACACCCAGATTCCCCAGCGAGATGTCTACGTTTCCGGTGTTTTTTACGACAGAAATAATCAGGTGATTTTGGATGAAATAGAGTCGTTGAGTTATGTGCCGGTTGAAATTATTCCGGTGGGGGGCCGCGTCCCCTTTGAACTGGTGGTCGAAAGCGCCCAGCCAATCTATCGCCTGGATTTGTACGCCCGGTCAGAGCCATCGGGCGACCCGCCACGCCAAGATTTTCAATTTGCCGATGTTACCCACTGGACCAGCAAAACCAATATGTACTGTTTGGGCGGCAAGGTATTAAACCCCAGCCCGTTGCTAGAGGATTACCTGGTGGTGCTGGCTACCATTTACAACAATCAGGGTTATGTAGCCAGCTTTGGCGAATATTCTGCCCTGTTGCCTGCCAGCGCCGATAACCAGAGCACTCCTTTTGAATTGTGTATTGACCCTTTAGAACAGCCCATTGTCCATTATGAATTGAAGGCTCTGGGACGCTAAAGCCAAAAGCCTAAATAGGCCGCCGGGAGAATAATAATGACCGCCTCAGTTGTTGAAAACATTCAAAATACCCAACCGTATTTATTTACAACAGATAATCTCCACTTGCTCAAAAACATCACCGATTGCGACCGGCTCAACCACAGCCATCCCTGGATTGAATTAATTGGCGTAGTTGGGTTTGACACAAAACGCCAGAAATTTGTGCTGGTTCAGTTTCAACCACAAGATGCCGGCGTTGATGGCTGTCACTCGCTTTCTGAGCGGGAGCGACAGGTGTTGGAGCTGGTTGCCCAGGGTTTTACTAACGCTCAAATTGGTCAACAATTGACAATTACAGAAAACACTGTCAAGGCGCATCTGCAAAACATTTTTGCCAAATTAAATGTTCAAAGCCGCACCGAGGCCGCTTTTTTAGCGGCCAAACAAGGGTGGGTTGCCTGGTAATTTAAATCCAGGCCGTGAGACAGGAGGGGGGATGTCAGCGCGGCATATTTTTTTGGTTACAATTTTTGTTATAGGGTTATTCATTGCAATATGGCGTACCGGCATGGTTAACGCCCAAGAGCCGGCGGGAGCGCCCCAGCCAACCGCCACGCCAGCATTGGTCTCAACCGGCTCCGGCTGGGTAGAGGCAACTCGGTTATTGCCCGCCCAAATTACAGCCCAGGCCCTCAATCCTGTGGATTGCAATACGATGACTTCGCCGGTGGTTGGCTTTGAAATTTCAAAAGGTCAGGATTCCAACGATATTACCGACCTGGCCAATGACCTTGTAGCTAACGGGTTTAGTTTGGGGACGGTCAATTTAGGCGCTGGCCCCATCCCCGCCTGTGTAGATGTATTAATTGTGCAGGGGCTGGCCCAAAACCTGGCGCTGATTGCCCCCTACACCGCCGCCGAGGCCGCGCAGGTACAAACCTGGGTGGCCGCCGGGCACGGGCTGCTGCTGTCGGGCGATTGGGGACCTTTTGCCAGTGGAACCGCCGCTCTGTTTCAGGCTTACGGCTACGCCTTGCAGGGGCCAAATCCCGTCACCGACCCCACCGACGCCGACTTGCCGGCTCCGCCGCCGGCAGATAGCTGGGTTATTTATCAAACCGATAACTTTGCCGCTCACCCGGCGCTGAGCGGCGTTAGCAGTATCGAGATGCTTACCGGGGCCTGGTTGTCTTCACCGGCTAACGCCATTATCACTACCGACGCCGACGCTACCCCGGCCGGCGCGCCGATTATGGCTGCCCTGGCCAATGGGTCCGGCTGCGCGGTTCTGGCCACCGATAGCAACTGGAACTCTGTAGTAGGTACTGCCAACGGCTACTTCAAACAGAACAACGCCAGGGCTGCCCGCCAACTGGTGCAGTGGTTAAGCAGTTGCTCTAAACTTGTCCTTACCAAAACAGGCGCGCCCAACCCGGTGCAGGCTGGACAGATATTAACCTACACCCTTACCGTTACCAATTATGTTGACCCCCTGGTCAGTGGCGTTATTATTACCGATGTAACGCCGGCTAACACCAGTTTTGTGGGAGCCACTGCACCCCATCAAGGTCCCGACCTGAACGGCGTAATTACCTGGACATTGGGAACACTGAATTTGAACGCATCGGCGGTGGTAACGCTGGCCGTACAGGTTAATGGTGGACTTGCCAATGGCGCGGTTATTTCCAATACAGCCTGGATTGCCAGCAGCCAGGGGCTAACCGGCACCGCAGTGGCGTTGGTCAATGTGTCAACCCCACCCCAACAGGCTACTATCACCGGCCTGGTCTGGCAAGACTCAAACGGCAATGCCCTGTTTGAATCTGCCAGCGAATTGCCGCTGCCCAACATTACCGTAATCATAACCGATAGCCTGGGCCTGGCCCAGTACCTTACTACCGATACCGGCGGATACTACACCGCCACCGTTGCCGCCGGTACGGTAACGGTTGATGTTGATGAGTTCGACCCCAATTTACCGGCTGCCAGCACCCTGACAACAGCCAATGACCCCGCCACCATAACCGTAACTACCAGCACTACAACCTCGGTAGATTTTGGGTTTCAACAGCCCCTAACGCCGCAGTTGCATTTAGATTTACAAGTATCCCCTACAGGTACGGTTAACCCCAACAATGTTCTCTTGTACACCCTGGCTTTTTCAAATAGTGGACTCATTACCGCCACTAATGTGGTCATTACCGATTTGATTCCCGTAAACAGCACTTTTGTATCTGGCACTCTCACCGCCGATATTGGCACAGGCGAGTTTTATGATGGCCTCAACTGGGTGGCCGGACAACCGGCCACCGTGATGGGGGTGCATTTGCTGATACCGGCTTTACCACCAGATGGCGCAACTCATTATCTTGAATTTAGCGTCCAGGTCAACCAATCGCCCAACAGCAACCAAATTACCAATCAGGCCGCCCTGGATAGTAACGAGACTTTGCCCCAAACAGATACGGAAGTCAGCCCAATTACTCAGGTTGTTAACGTGCCGCCGGCGCCAGAAGAGCCAAAAAACAACACCCCTCCCGGCGATGATGACGATGATAGCGACCCGCCAGTAAGCGCCAATAGCCCGCCTGTTACAACCATACCGCCAACTGCGCCGCAAGCTACCAGCTCGCCACTGCCGGTTAGTTTTCTGCCCGATACGGGAATAGCCAGACCCGAAGTTGAAAGAGGTTTTTCAGATTTGGCATATGTAGGATTAGTTTTAATAGGGGCAATTTGTTTGGGTGGATGGGGCATCGCCCTGATATGGAATCGGAGCCGCCGGTTAAAATGAAAGATTTTTCTGAATGAGCTGCGGGTGATGCGCACCCACAAAATGTTGCGCGATGCGGCCATTGCGTTGGCTATTCAGAAGGGGTTTGATGCGGTCACGGTTAATGAGGTTGCCGAACTGGCTATGGTCAATATTAAACGCTCCGGCGGCGCCCAGGCCAGGAGAGCCGGGTGCGAGTCTGGTGAAGCTGTTTGAGCATATTCGGGACAACGCGCCTTTCTACCGGGCCATGCCTGGTCCACGCGGTGACAGTAATGGCCCCTGGTCTCCAGTGGCGGGGGCGCTCTGGGTGATACTGCTCAACAATTATCATGGTTGCCTGCTCAATTCTACTATGCCAGACACGTTTTGCGCGCTGTATCTTTTGTCAACCCACTCGCCTACCAGATACTCCCCATCTTGGGCTGAAACATAACCTAGTTGGGTTATTCGGGGTGCAGCCGCGCTGCCGGAACGCAAGTTTTTAGCGTCTAATAAATCCTCGGTAATTTTAATGGCCGGGGGATTGGTGTTGGGCACTATCTGGCCTCTCACCACAAATCTGGCAAACGTGCCGGGGTCGTCCTGTCTTTCGATGATTGACTTTCCGGAAATGAAGGCGCCTTGTTGGGTAAGTTCCAGGGTGTAGTTGTAATCGTAAGCGATACCATCCACAACTTCGGAGAATGTTCCGGTCCATTTGCCGGTAAAGTTAAGGGGTTTTGCCGGAACCTGGGTAGAGGATGATGATGGGCCGGCTGTAGCCGTTGCATTTTGGGGAGCGGGCTGCTCGGCCAGGGCTGCCCCATCATTTTTTAAGGTGGGGGAAGGGGTTGCGACCGCGACTGATGTGGTTGTGGGTTTTGGGGGTTCCGCTGTAAAGAATCGCCGCGCTTCCTGAGAAATAATCACCAGAATTATACAGGCTAAAATGACAGCCAATACACTGAGGCGCTCTTTGAGGATTTGGGCTGCTGTTTGTTTCCGGCTCATTGTTAGCGTTTTGGCCTTTACAGCGTTCTTTTGGCAAAGTGGCGCAAAAACGAACGCAGCCGTTCGGTTTGGGGCTGTTCAAAGATTTGGTGGGGTGGCCCTTCTTCAACAATTACACCCTCATCCATAAAGATGATGCGGTGGGCAATTTCTTTGGCAAAAAACATTTCGTGGGTAACTACCAACATAGTCATACCGGTGTGGGCCAAATCTTCCATTACAGTTAACACTTCATTAACTAACTCTGGGTCCAGCGCCGATGTCACTTCGTCAAACAACATCAGTTTCGGTTCCATTGCCACTGCGCGGGCAATGCCTACCCGCTGCTGCTGGCCGCCCGATAGTTCAGACGGGTAGGAATTGAGCTTGTCGCCAAGCCCTACCCGTTTTAGCCACATAATTGCCCGCTCTTCGGCCTGATTTTTGGGGATTTTTCGAACCTTGGTCAGCCCCAGCATCACATTACCCAAGGCTGTTAGATGCGGGAAAAGATTAAAGCTTTGAAAGACCATGCCCACGTCGGCCCGCATAGCTGAAACAGAATCCTCGGACAGTTTAGAAAGTTTGCCGTTTTGCTCCTTATAGCCTACCAGTTGGCCGTCAACATAAATGCGGCCCTCCTGGTATACTTCTAAAAAATTTATGCAGCGCAGCAGGGTGGTTTTGCCAGAACCACTGGGGCCAATAATAACCACAACCTCGCCTTTATCAACTTCTAAATCCACACCCCGCAGAATATCATTTGCGCCGAAACGTTTAACTAATTTTTGAATAGTAACAACTTTTTGGGTCATCAGGGATTTACTTTGTCAATTTTTAAGAATAAGAGTAACGTTCTTCCACAATCAGGCCAATGGTAGAAATTGTGTAATTAATTATAAAATAGAGTAAGGCAGCTACGGCATAAAGCAGCAGCGTTTGCCGGGTTCGCCCCACAATCTGCTGAATTGATAACATCAAATCTATGACACTGAGCAATGAAATCAGCGATGATGCCTTAACCATTTCCACTGCCGTATTTACCCAGGGTGGCAAAATGCGGCTAATTGCCTGCGGAATAACAACATATCGCAATCTATTGATAAAGGTCAGGCCGATGGCTTTGCCGGCGTCAGTTTGCCCTTTGGGTATCGAGTCTATCCCGCCCCGTACCACCTCCGACACATGCGCTCCGCAAAAGGCGCTTAAGGCAATAACCGAGGCGGTGAGCGCCGAAACCTGCACCCCTAAAGCCGGCAGGCCATAAAATACGGCAAACAACAAAACCAGTAATGGAATACCGCGCACAATATCTACATATCCTCGCACCGCCCAACGCAGCGGGCGCAGGCCATACAAGAGCGATATACCGCCGCCGGCCCCTATTACTGTACCGATTAGTATAACCAGCCCCGACACCTGAATGGTAACTTTTAATCCAATCATTATCAGCGGCCAACTGGCAATGATGGTTTCCATGTGAGCGACTCCTGTGAAAATAACCCCGCAGGCTGGGGGCTTGGGGGTGTCCCCCCATCTTTTTTCATCGCCCCTTGCAGCAGCGCAGCCCCGGTTAGTCTTTTAAATAAAGCGACTGTGAAATTAGCGGACCATCGCGTATCTTTTTTCCAGCAACCGTAACAGGCTGGCAATCAGGTAAGAGGTTGCCAGATACATTAAAGCCACTACCGTGTAAACTTCAATTACCCGCCAGGTGTTCACGTTAATCCGTATCGCGCCATACGTTAACTCGGCCACAGAAATAGCCGACGCCAGCGAGGTATCTTTAAATAATGAAATCAGCGTATTGCCTAAAGAAGGCAGCACAATTCTAAACATCAAGGGAATGATTACATAACGCGCCCGTTGGATGGGGGTCAAACCGATAGCTTTGCCGGCCTCAATATAGCCTTTGTGGATACTTTCAATTCCGGCCCGAAAAATTTCTATCAAGTAAGCGCCGGCGTAAATAGCCAGGGCAAAAATGAAAGACCAAAAGTTATCTAAAATACTGACGCCAAGCAGGGGAAACGCAAAAAACACAAAGTAAATAATCAGCAGTAGAGGAATATTGCGAACAAACTCCATATAAGCCGCTATCAACAGACGCAGCGGCCCGGGGCCATACGCCCGCCCAAAGGCCCCAATCAACCCAATTATCATGCCAAGGGCTAATGAAAGTATGGAAATTTCCAGAGCAAGCAGTAATCCGTTCCAAAGTAAATCAAAGTTTTGGAAAACGGGCTGCCAGTTAAAATGATACATTGGCCCAGCCTCAGCCAGAAAGGGTAGATGTTACGACTCAGGCTACTTCACACCAGACCGTTTGAAGACCGGTAATTAGTAAATAGTGATTGGTAATTTGGCCCGACTGCTATTTACTAATTACCAGGTCCTAAACTTTTAAAGCGCTGTTTTAGAGTTGGCGAAATCCGCCGTACTCTACGGGGAAGCCAATGGGCGGCGGAGCCAGTTCAACCCCAAAGTATTTGGTAAAGGCGGCAGAATAAAAGTCAAATTCTACGCCAACCATACCTTCACGCAGCACGGTATTGAGAAAGTTCAACCAGATGGGGTCGCCCGGGCGTACAGCGGCGGAGTAGGTTTGCGGCGACCAGCCATAATTACCGGCCTTGTATTTATCGGGTTCCTGTTGCACCAGCCAGCGGACGGTTGACTCATCAATGGCCGCTGCGTCAACCCGCCCGGAGTCGAGCGCCTGAATTACGTTTGCCTGAGAGTCTAATTGCAATACATTGGCGTTGGGCATAACTTTGTGAATAAACTCTTCGGCATAAACATTTTGCAGAATGGATACTGTGACAGCATCGCCCGCTTCGGCCATATCAAGCGCCCCGGCATAAGGGCTGTCGGCAGCCAGCAGCGTACCCACACCTTCCCGATAGTAGGGAATGGTGAACTCAACCAACTGCGCCCGCTGGGCATTGACTGTCATAAATTGAAACACAACGTCTATCTTGTCTGTTTGTAAATTGGGAATCCGGGCATCGGACGCCTGGCGGACAAATTCCACTTTATCGGGGTCGTCAAACAAGCCTTTAGCCACTAAACGGGCCATCTCAACATCAAAGCCAACCAGATTGCCGGTTTCGTCCTCAAAATGCCAGGGCGGGTTGGTGCTGCCGGTTCCGGCAATAAGACGTCCTCGTTCAAGTACATCGTACAGTTTGCTGGTGGCAGCTGCCGGGTCTGTCTGCTGCGCCCTTACCACTGCCGGCTTGATACCAGTTAATGCTGTCGAAGCCGCAACACCAGCCCCTACCGCAACTGCGGATTTTTTCAAAAACTCTCGCCTTGATGATTTTTGGGTTGTCATTTTTCCTCCATGGAAAATATTTATAGTGAAACAACAATACAGTAAAATTTATAACAACGCATTACCAGTAATGATGCGCATGCGGCTGAATCAAGTTGTTGTAAAGCGATTGTGTCTATTTTATTGTTGCCTGCGGAATTGCCTCAAGCTCAGCCGCGCCGGTATCTTCTTCAAGTTGAGAGATGCGTTTTGCACCAGAGATAATGCAAGTAACAGCATTAAACATCAGAATTCATTTAAGAGCAAACTGAACAAGGCTCACCCCCGGCATAAGCGCCCGTAACTCTTCCGCGGCGGCGATAAGAAATAAAGCATCCACAGCAACCCGGTTTCGATGGCCGCGCCCAACGCCGCCAGGGCTGTATTTGGGGACACCGGCTGCCCCAGCGAGCGCCCCCAAATGTGTTACATCGAGGGTCACTGTGCTAAAATAGAGTTATTATCGGCTATGGGTGTCCGCGTGCCCCTCTGGAAAGTCTCTTTTGCGCCCTCAAAACGGATGAGACCGGTCAAGTATGAGGCTTAACCTCTTGGCCTCTAAATCGCGGAAACGTTAATGTTTAGGAGGAAAAGCGATGACGATATCTGATGTTGAACCTGCAACAATTACCGGCTTGCTTCATGAACTCCCCAAAGAAAAGCTGGCCTGGATGCTGCGGAAGATGTGTGAAACCCGCTACTTTGAAGAAAAAGCGGAAGAGCTTTATATTCGCGGGCAGGTGCACGGTACCATGCACCTGTCTATTGGCATGGAGGCGGCCTCAACGGGGGCCATCGCTGCCCTGCGGCCCGATGATTTGATTATCCACCACCACCGCGGCCACGGGCATACCATTGCCAAGGGCGCCAACATCACCTTAATGATGGCCGAATTTCTGGGCAAGGAACCCGGCTACTGCCGGGGACGCGGCGGCTCGATGCACATTGCCGATCTGCCTGGCGGCAACCTGGGCGCAACCGGCGTGGTCGGCAGCGGTATCCCCACCTCGGTGGGAATTGCCCTGGCGTTACAAATGCGCAAATCCGATAAAGTACTGCTTTCCTTCTTCGGCGACGCAGCCACCAATTTGGGCGAATTTCACGAGTCGTTAAATATGGCCTCAATTTGGAAATTGCCGGTGGTATTTTTGTGCGATAACAACCAGTACGGCATGTCCGCCGCCATTGCCGATATGACCAACATCGACCGCCTCTCAATCCGCGCCACCTCATACGGTATTCCCGGCGAGACAACCGACGGCAACGACGTATTAGCCGTTTATCAGGCCGCCCGCACCGCAATTGAGCGAGCGCGAGCCGGAGAAGGGCCATCGCTGGTGGAAAATGTGACCTATCGCTGGCGCGGCCACTCCAAGAGCGACCGAAACCTCTACCGCACCCAGGAAGAGATTGACAGGTGGAAAACCCGCGACCCGATTGTCCGCTTCAAAAAAGTTTTGCTCGAAGCCGGGATAATGACTGATGAAGAAGTGGAAGCCATTGACCGGCAGGCCAAAACCACCATTGACCAGGCCGCAGAAGAAGCCGTCAACCTGCCCGAACCGTCCCCTGAAAATATGGAAGACGAGGTGTATGCCCCGTGACTCAAAACGGTAACCGCGAAATAACCTATTTAGACGCAATCCGCGAGGGTCTCATTCTGGAGATGCGACGCGACCCCGAAGTGTTTATGCTGGGTGAAGATATTGGGGTCTACGGTGGCGCTTTTGGCGTAACAAAGGGTCTGCTGGAAGAGTTTGGCCCGGAGCGAATCCGCGACACGCCCATTTCTGAAGCGGCCATTGCCGGCGCGGCTACCGGGGCGGCCTTAATGGGCATGCGCCCCATTATGGAAATTATGTTTATGGATTTCCTGACCATTTCTATGAACCAGTTGGTTAACCAGGCGGCCAAAATCCGTTTTATGTTTGGCGGCAAAGCCAGCATCCCGCTGGTCGTGCGCGCTCCCGCCGGGTCCGGCACGGGCGCGGCGGCGCAGCACTCGCAAAGCCTGGAAGCCTGGTTTATTCATACGCCGGGCATCAAAGTTGTGGCCCCCGCCACCGCCGCCGATGCCAAGGGTCTCCTGATTTCGGCCATCCGGGACAACAACCCGGTCATCTTTATGGAACATAAGCTGCTCTATGGAACCAGGGGGGCTGTGGCTGAAGGGTTGTACGCTATTCCCCTGGGTAGGGCCGAGGTGAAACGAGAAGGCAGCGACCTGACTATTCTGGCCTACTCCATTATGGTACCCCGCGCCCTGGAAGCCGCCGGGCAACTGGCTCAGGAAGACATTCACATTGAGGTGGTTGACCTGCGCACCCTTAAACCGCTGGATGAAGAGACAATTATTCGCTCGGTCTCCAAAACGGGCCGGGTTTTAATTGCCCATGAAGCGCCCAAAACTGGCGGCTTTGGCGGCGAACTGGCGGCGATAATTGCCGATAGTGAAGCCTTTGATTATCTTGACGCCCCCATTCGCCGTCTGGCCGGGCGGGATATTCCCATCCCGTATAACCGGGCGCTGGAACGCGCATCCGTTCCCCAGGTGGAGGATATAGTAGCTGCGGCCAGAACGCTGGCTCAGGAAGGAAGATAGACAATGGCCATAGAAGTCATTATGCCCAAAGTGGATATGGTGATGGATAGCGGCACCATTGTTGAGTGGCTGAAACAGGAAGGCGACACGGTAGAAAAGGGCGAGCCAATCTTTATACTCCTAACGGATAAAGCCAACATTGAGGTTGAGTCTCCCGGCAGTGGCATATTGGCCGGTATATCCGCCAAACCAAACGATGTGATTCCGGTAACAGAAGTGATTGCCTACATTCTTGAGCCGGGCGAGTCTTTGCCCAACAAAGCATTGGCGGCCCCAGTTGCCGTTGCAGCCGCCGATAGCACCCCCCAACCAGCAGTTGAGCAGCCACCTGCTCCCCAAGCAGGTAACAATACAGCAAAGGTACGGGCCACGCCTGCCGCCCGCCGGTTAGCGGCTCAATTGGGGGTTGACCTCTCGCAAGTAGCGGGTTCGGGGAAGAATGGTCGGGTTCACAAAGCTAATGTGCTGGCCTTTGCCCAAGAGCCGCAGCCGGCCGCAGCAGCGCGCTCGCCGGGGCCAATGTCCGCAGTCGCCGCCCTTGATATACCGCTGCCAAATGCCCGGCAAAAGCAAGTGGTGTCGTTTGCCGGGCCGCGCAAAATCATTGCCGAGCGACTAAGCTACAGCGCTTTTACCGCGCCGCACATCAACCTCTCCCTGCGGATTGACATGACCGAAGCAGTCCGATTGCGCAGCCGGGTTCAGGAATTGATCGAGAAGAAAACGGGTCGAAAACCCTCCTTTACGGCGATTATCGCCAGGGCGGTAGCCTCGGTTTTGCCTAATCATCCCTTCCTTAACGCCTCGCTCAAGGGCGATAAAATTATTGTCTGGGAAGATGTTCATCTGGGCATTGCCACCAGTCTTGAGGATTATCTAATTGTGCCGGTGATTCGGGAGGCGCAAAGAAAAAATCTGGAACAGCTTGTGATTGAAATGGACGATTTGGTAAAACGGGCTAGAACCAAACGCCTGGCTCCAACCGAGATGAGCGGCAGCACATTCACCATTTCCAATCTGGGGATGTTCGGCATCGAAACCTTCACCGCTATTATCAATCCGCCGGAGTCGGCCATTCTGGCAGTGGGGGCAATTGTTGACACCCCGATGAAGGGCAAAACCGGCCTGGAACTGCGGCCCTTGATGAACGTGACGATTGCGGTTGATCATCGCGTTGCGGATGGCGCGGCTGCCGCCCGGTTCCTGGCCGAATTAAAGACGGTGCTGGAGAACCCTTATCTGTTGATTTGAGCGCCTGTCAGCGCTCCTTGGCCAGGGCCTAGACAGGTTCAAACAGGGGCAGAACGGCAACTTTTATCCATCCCATCAACCGAGGCGGGAGGCTTGGGTACGAAAAATATCTTCTCCGTTGCTCGCTGGCGGGGTGTCTTCCAAAGGCTATCAGGTCAGGGGGTCTATCCATACCAGTTTGCGTTCTTACTCGATATCCCCCCGCGAAAGATCATTCTTTCGCCTTATCCCTCTATCTTGATATTATTGTTGCGGCTCAAATATCATTGTGCCCCAAGCGTCATCAAGGTTATAAGTTAAGGTCAATCGACCATTCTGATAATAGCTCCATTGGGTTGCAGCCTGAAGCTTGGCCAGATATTCGGTTTCCTGGTTTAAAATATCATCAGGGCAAGCCTTTTGGGTGCTGATGGCCGGGCCAATTGTTAGCGATTGAGCGCTGTCGCCTTCGGCGCTAACATCGGCATTGTAATTGTTGCAGCCCGCCGACCCACTAACCTGACCGTTGGCAAAGACGGCGGTAATTTCCGTATCGGGCAGCACAGGTTGCTGACCAGCGTTCATATCTACCAGCACCCAGGCTGTACCCTCTAACGCTTCAAGTGAGGCCGCGCCCGATTCTTGACCCTCAACTTTCACCAGGTTGACCTCGATCTGGTAGGTTTGGGTTTCAGGCACGCTCGGCGGGGCGGCCAGGGATTCACCGGGAGGCGCGTCATCAGTTCAACCACAATCTGGCCGTTCACAATGGCCACCGAATTTACCGGCTGAGATGACCGACTATGTATCGGGTTTTTAGCCGGCGACGGCCTCAGCAAATCTTGCCTTGTCAATTCCATCCTCAAGCTGTAGAATACGCCCGTATTGACAGTAGACTGCAATGCGTCTCCTCCAACAAACTCTCGGAACGGAGACTGTAATCGAAAGGCGCTCCTGGCCCATTTGAAGACCCCTGAAGCGGCCAGAGTTTTGGATGCCTGCTACAGGTACTGCACTCTGCTGACTGTAACAGTTGAAGGTCTAGATGGAATCATTTGTCACACCTATATTTGTTGGGCGCAGCCAGGCATTAAGTCGGCTTGAAAGTGCTGTGGTCGCTGTTCAAGGCGGCGATGGACGATGTCTCCTCGTCAGCGGTGAAGCCGGGATCGGCAAAAGCCGCCTCATCACCGAAATCCGGGCCAGAGTCGTTGAGCGAGGCTTCACCACTCTCGCTGGTCGCTGCTTTGAGCAGGATCGCGCCTTCCCCTATGCTCCCCTAACCGATATGTTACGGCCTTATTTCGCCCGAGGTTCGGTTGCCAACCGGCTTCAAGCCCTCGGCCCGCTGGCTCATGAGTTGGTCAGGTTGTTGCCCGAATTAACAAGTTCCCTATCCCGACCGCAATCTGTACCGCTGGAATCCGGGGTCGAAAAGCGGCGTTTATTCGATGCTTTAACCTCCCTCTTTCTACAGCAGAGCCAGGCCGGCCCTCTGCTACTGATTGTGGAAGACCTGCATTGGTGTGACCAGACCAGCCTGGAGTTTTTGCTTTATTTCGTTCGGCGTATCGCTCATACGCCCATCCTCCTCTTGTTAAGCTCTCGTAGCGCCGGCACCCAAACCAGCCTGGTTGAGCTTCTGGCCGGACTGGATCGAGAATCCATCGCTCAGGAGATCAAGCTCGGCCCGCTGACCCGCATAGAAGTTACCCAGATGCTCCAGGCGATTCTCAACCAACCACAGCCTCCCTCGGCCGAATTTGTGGCGGCGGTCTACAGCCTGACCGAGGGCAACCCCTTCTTTGCCGAAGAAATCCTCACCTCGCTGATCACCGGGGGAGATATTTATATGGTCGAGGAACGCTGGAAGCGGAAACCCCTGCACCAGATTGATATTCCCGACAGCGTGCAGCGCCTGGTTGAACAGCGCCTGAGCCACCTCACTCCACCGGCCCGACAGTTGCTCGATCTGGCCGCGGTCAGTGGGCGCAACTTTGATTTTGCCGTTTTGCAAGCATTGACCGGCCACAGCGACAGCGAACTGCTGACTCTAATCAAGGAGTTGATAGCTGCCAAATTCGTCGTCGAAGAGAGCGTCGATCAATTTGCCTTTCGCCATGCCCTCACCCGCGAGGCGCTGTACGTCCGGTTACTGGCCCGCGAGCGGCAGACCCGGCACGGACAGATGGCCCAGGCCATCGAACAAATTCACGCCGGTGCGCTTGAGGCTCACCAGGAGGCGCTGGCTTATCATTTCTTTGAGGCCGCTATGTGGAGCAAGGCCCTTGACTACGCCCAACGCGCGGGGGAAAAGGCCCTGGCCCTGTACGCTCCGCACGCAGCGGTTGAGCAATTTACGCGAGCCTTAACTGCGGCAAATCGGTTATCCTCATCCCTGCCGGCGGCAGCTCTGTACCGTCTCCGGGGGCAGGCTTTTGATACGTTGGGCCAGTTTGACCAGGCCAGGACCGACTACGAGGCAGCCTTACAGGCGGCTCAAGCCGCCAGGGAGCAACGGGCGGCGTGGCAAGCCTTACTTGATTTGGGCCTGTTATGGGCCTCCCGCGACTACGAGCGGGCCGGCGACTACTGCCGCCAGGCGCTGGGGCTGGCTCGCTCAATGGGGGATGCGGCTGCTATTGGACACAGCCTCAACCGCCTGGGTAACTGGCTGATGAACAGCGGCCAGCCGCTCGATGCTCTCAACTATCACCGCGAGGCGCTGGAGCGCTTCGAAGCGCTTGATGACCGCGCCGGCATCGCTGCCACGCTAGACCTGCTGGCGATGACCAGCAACCAGGCCGGTGATTGGGCAGCGACAGTGACGTACTACGAGCAGGCCATCCCCATCCTGCGCCAATTGAATGACCGCCAGACCCTGGCTTCCAGCCTGGCCAATGTGGTGATGTATACCCTGAACCTGGAGCAGGCTAATGAAGCCGTGACGCTGGCGCGTGATATTGGCTGGCGCTCCGGTGAAGCATACGCTTTGGGGGCCTTAAGTTGGACGCTTCTTGCTTTGGGGCGCTACGGCCAGGCCCTAGCTGCTCGAAAGCAGAGTCTTGAGGTGGCGCAAGCTATTGAGCATCCGCAATGGGTTGCCAGCGCCCATATTTTTCTGGGCCAGATTTATACCGAGTTATTGGCCCTGGATCAGGCGCGGGAGCATTTGGAACAGGGCCTGGCGCTGGCCCGGCAAGTCGGCTCGAGTTGGTTTTCGTTGGTGGGCGCCGGCAGTCTGGCCTCGGTCTATATCTGGCAGGGCGACCTGGACATGGCGGAAAAGTTGCTGGCCGATGCCCCCGAAACGTGGCAACCTGCACTATACGCGGTAAAATTGGCCCAAATCGAGCTGGCCCTGGCCCGGCAAGACGGGGCCGGGATGTTGCAGTTGTTGCAGGATGTCCTCAACATTGTGGCCCCCTCCGAGATGGCAGGCGGGGGGGTGATGTTCTTTAAAGGCCCCGCTTTGACTTTACAGGGCCAGGCGTTGATCTTGCAGGGGCGTTGGACTGAGGCCGAACAGATATTGCGCCAGGTCGTTAACCTGTACACCACGCGCGGCATCGGCCACCACCGGTTGTGGCGGATTTACCTGGCGCTGGGAGAGGCCTATCAGGCCGCGTTGCAGGTCAAGCGGGCCGGCGAGGCGTTCAACACCGCCCGCGCCCACATCGAAACCGTCGCCTTGGCGATTGAGGATGAAGCGTTGGCCGAAAATTTCCGCCGCCGGGCCACAGCTATGGTCCCCCCGGCTCAACCACGTACTCCGCAGCAGGCAGCCAGGCAGGAATTTGGCGGGTTGACCGGGCGAGAGCGCCAGGTGGCGGCGGTCATTGCCCAGGGCCTCTCCAATCAGGAGATTGCCGACGAACTGGTTGTGAGCGTCAAAACTGTCGAGGCCCACATCACCCGCATCCTCTCCAAGCTGGGCTTTTCTTCCCGCGCCCAGGTTGCGGCCTGGGCGGTGGATAAGGGCCTGGCCCCTGCCCCTCAAGATTTGGATAGCCTTTCTGCCGACAGCTAATCCAGGGCTGGCCGCAGCCCTGCTCTCCTATACAGTTTTATCCTGTGACAGCCTCCAAAAATATAGGGTTACTCTAGCTGGCATTATAGGGTTTTCCCCGATGATATTTTCTCCCTTTGCGAGTATCATAAAACCACAAAACAATCAATTCATTATTCAAACAAGGAGAAAAATCATGAAAGCAAATGCAAAAACAGAATCGGCAGTGTTGGCTATAATGAACAGATTTTTGGAGACCTACCAACAACGTGATATTGACGGCCTTATGGCGCTCTTCGCCCCGGATGATGACCAGATTCTGTTTGGCACCGGTATTGACGAGAAACGAATTGGCCGGGACCAAATCAGATATCAGGCGGAACGGGACTGGGCGCAGACAGAGGCGCTGGCCTTTAACTTCAATTGGCATCAAATTTCGGCGGCAGGGGCGGTGGCCTGGGTCGCTGCTGAGGGACAGGGTCAGGGCAAGGTTGGAGGCCAGGAGATCGAGTTTCCTCTGCGGATGACCGCCGTGCTGGAACAACGGAACGACGAATGGTTCCTGGTTCAGTCACATGTTTCGCTGCCAGCCGCCGGTCAGGAGGGAGGCGATTCGGTGCCGGTGTAATAGTCTCAGCAGATTCGGTGTTAACACGTTTTCAACATTATCACCAAAAAGAGAGATTAGAGATTAGAGATTAGAAGATAGGCGACTCGCGCAAACTATCTTCAATCTCTAATCTCCAATTCCTTAAAGGCGGCGACTGATTCTGCTATCTCATTAAATCGCAGGTAGTGGTTATGCGGGGGGTGTGTTAAAAATTGCGCTGCGCGTAATTGTCAAGAATCTGCAATTCCTGGCGATAGACGCGCCGCAGCATAGCCGGCGCGGCGAGCCGTTCTACCCAGCCTTTTAAGCCCGGGCTGGCTTGAAAGGTGGTGTCGAAGGTGACTTCTGACTGGTCATTACCACGCGGTTCAACAATAAATTTGGTCACCAGCCCATTATCCAAATCCGTTTCGGCCAGTACCCGGCCGGGTTCCGGCTCGCTAACGCGCATGCGGAAATTTTGCACTTTGCCCATTACCTTCATACCGGCTTTGAAAACCGTCCCTTCACCCAGGCCACCTTCTTCCACTTCCAGCCCGGTGAAATAGGCTTTGGGCAGAATATGCGGGTGGTGGTTACGGTAATCGGCCAGGATAGGATAGACCTTTGTGGCCGGAGCATTAATTGTAGCTGAAACTGCGACATTTATAGTTGACATAAAAAACCCCTTTCAATATATAAAATTATCATAATGTTTAATCACACCTTACCTGATTTCCGTTTTCTAATCGTTACGCCAGCGTTACGATGGGCGCATTTGCCAATATCCTCGGCGGCAATGCCCGGAAGTTTTTTATCGGCCATCGGCAAGGTGAGAGCCAGTTTTCCAGCCTGTCCCCGTTTAGGCCCCTGGCCAAAATATATCATATTTTCCCCAAAAAGCCAGATAAGCAGCAACGTTGATGGAACGCCGGCTTCCACAAAGAATTTGTTGGCTTCTCCCTTGGCGTCGTAATGGGGCGCCTTGTATTTTCCCATCAAGGTTGGCATCCGGTTGTGTTGGATTGCCAATTGCAGAACCGGAAGCGCCGCTGCCCTTCCCTGGGTCTGATGAGCGAAATAAATTGTGATATCAGTTTGAATAGTATGTCTCTTCTTCACCCCGGTATCTCGGTTGTGTGCTAAAATGAGGTTAGTCTTAAACCTTGGGAGATGTGACCGATGCCAACACTCAATGATTACCGTCAATTTAATGGCCTGCACTGGGAAACCGGCTCCGTTTGCAATCATTTGGCGTATCAAGGCTTTAAAGCGCCACATACCAACCAACCCTACACCGAAGCGCTGCTGTTGGGCATTAGCGGTGGAGCAGTGATAGGCTACTTTTCGTTTGCCTATGAAGGGTATGACCCTCACGTTGCCATACTAACCCGTAACACCTTTTCCCCGCTGGAAACACTTCTGACCCGTCTGGGCGTGGAACAAACCTTGCGCCAAACAAGCAACGCCGGCAAAGCCCAGGCCGATTTGCTTGACTGCCTTGCAGATGGCCTGCCACCCCTTGTTTGGGCCGATATGTTCAGCCTGCCTTACAACCAGTTACCCCACGATGGCGGTATGTGGCAGATGTTCCCCATTGTTGTTTATGGTTATGAGGCCGACACGGTTTGGATTGCCGACCAGGCCGGCGTGCCGCTGACTGTATCCCCGGCTGAATTGGCCGCGGCGCGAGGGCGAGTCAAAAAAATCAAGTTTCGACTACTAACTCTGGACATGCCCAACCCTGATAAACTGGTTTCAGCGGTGCAAAAAGGCATTTGGGACTGCCTTAAACTATACACCGAAGCGCCCCCCAGAGGCTCCAAAACTAACTTTGGCCTGACCGCTCTTAAACGCTGGGCCGGCTTGCTGGTTAACCCTAAACAACGCCTCAGTTGGGCCAAAGAATTTCCGCCCGGCCCCAAAATGTACGCCGGTCTAACCTCCGCCTTCAATAGCATTGCTCTGTTTGGCCAGGATGGCCTGCGTCAGGACGCAGAGCGGGGCATCTATGCCGATTTTTTAGACGAAGCCAGCCTGCTCTTAAACAAACCCGCACTCAAAGATGTTGCCCGGCAATTCAGGCGCTGCGGGCAAGCCTGGCGCGAGTTAGCCCAGGCCCTTTTGCCCGATGACATTCCGGCGTTCAAAGAAACCCGCGAGCTGATGTTGCGCCAGCACCGGCTGTTTCTGGAGCAGGGCAGTGCAGCCCTATCCGCCAGGCAACAGATTAAGACGCGCTTAAGTGAACTCAAAACCGAAATCCTCCTCTCGTTCCCCCTCAACGAAACCGAAGTTGCGACCATGCGCGAGAATTTACGCGCCCATGTACTCAAGATTCATGACCTTGAACTGGAAGCCATCAAAGCCCTACAAGTAGTGATGACCTGAAAAGGAGAACAGGTCGCCAACTGCTTCCGCTTTTTTCCGCCAACTGCATCCAATAGAGTGATAATCGTCGTTGTGAACGCGATACAACTTCTTACCCGCTGCCGGCAGGTCGACTTGCTGGCGATTGATACCGTGGCACTCAACCAGTTTGCCTCCAGCCAAATTCTGGAAAGGGTTGAACTCTATGAAAAAAATTGACTTTAAAAAAGAACTCAAACACCTCTATAACTCCTCGCCCAAAGCAGTGGTGGTGGTAGATGTCCCGCCGCTAAACTTTCTGATGGTTGACGGTCGGGGCGACCCCAACACGACCGCCGCTTACAAAGAGGCGGTTGAAGCACTTTTTAGCCTTTCTTACGCACTCAAGTTTATGGTAAAAAAAGAGTTGGCGGTTGATTACGCGGTCATGCCGCTGGAAGGGCTGTGGTGGGTAGATGATATGAGCCAGTTCAGTGTGGATGATAAATCCGGCTGGCAATGGACGGCGATGGTCATGCAGCCGGAATACATTGTGGCCGACCTGGTTGAAACGGCCCGTGTTCAGATTGCCCGCAAGAAAAAGCTGCCGGCCTTATCACACCTGCGCCTGGAAACCTTGCACGAAGGTCAGGCCGCCCAGATGATGCACCTCGGCCCCTACGCCGCCGAAGCGCCAACCATCGAGAAGCTCCACCGGTTCATTATCGAGCGGGGCGGGCAGCCCGTGGGCAAACACCACGAAATCTACCTGAATGACCCTGGCCGCACCGCGCCGGAAAAACTAAAGACCGTTATTCGCCAGCCGTTTGTTTGATCCAATGCAGCGCGTGGCCACGTTGAAGGAGAACATACAAATTGTATATACGCATAACTAAGCGTGCAGCAGCAAGGTTAGTTGCATTGGTAAAGTTGGGTCAAAGTAAGATTCACATTGTCCCCCTGGTTGTTCTTACGGCCTGTTTTTCAGGTCAGTTTGCTTCAACCCCGCTGGTGGTCGCTACACCCACCTCACCGCTGCCGTCCACCCATACGCCGTCCCCGGGCCAAAACCCGCCAATGTCAGAGTGCCGGGTTAGGGCCGACCTGCTAAAACTGTGTACCGCTTCCTCAGCAAACTTGAGGTCAATCTGGACGAGTCCGTATGAACACGTATTGACCAGCGGGGTAGTGTTTTCACCGCTGGCTCGAAGCCTTGACGGCGCGTGGCTGCAAGTTCGGCTCCCCAAAACGGCCCAGGCCGGCTGGGTTCCCGCCGGCCCGCAGTTGATGGATTGCGGTAATTTGAATGTAGCCGCGCTGCCCGTGGCGGCGACTGTTCCTGACGATACATGCTCGCCTGCCCCCACCAGCGACATCGGGGTGGTTGTCTCGCTCTCTGCCATCGAACCTGGGAGCAAGTACTTCACCTTACAGATAGAGCGCGCCGATAAAGGCCACACCTTTTTTATTGATCTATCCCGTCTGGAGATCACCGACAACAACGGCAAAAGATATACATTTGATTATGGCATTCCCGGTAATCTGGGCTGGGGCCAGCAATTCTCCTCAGATAGCTTACCCTACCAATTTAAAGGGGCTTTGAAACAGCCTATTGATCCAACCGCCACTCAGGTTACGCTGTCATTACAAATTGACCGCGCCGAATTGGGCATCCCCTATGTTCTCATCTGGCAGCAAGCTCTGACCCCGCTGGCTCCGGCCACCCCGGTTCCGGCAGTCGTTCCACCTGAAGGCCCCGTTGAGGCTGTTCTCGTTTCCATGCCGTATCTCTTGCTCGGTCAGGGGGCCAACCTGGTCATTTTGAATCCCACCCTTAACCCGGCTCAACCGGAGATAATCGGCGTGGCAGCCCTACCCCCCGCAACCAAAATCACCGCCATTGCCATGCTGGGGTACTATGAGCACTATGTGTATGTAATGGCCGGCGGTTTGCGAATTTTTGACATTTCGAACCCCACCCAACCGGTCCAGGTGGGCTTCTATCAGCCGCCGCTACGCGACTGGACGGGCTACACCACGATGGCTTCGCCGTTGCCCCCGCCGCCGCGCGGGATGGATGTGGCGGTGCAACAGTGGTCTGAGGGGCTGCTAACGCCCCGCAACTACGCCTACATAGCCGCCTGGGCCGCCGGCCTGCGGGTGGTAGACGT
This sequence comes from uncultured Caldilineaceae bacterium, assembly GCA_964486935.1. Lineage (GTDB taxonomy): Bacteria > Chloroflexota > Anaerolineae > 4572-78 > J111 > CAZAPG01. The sequence goes on from CAZAPG010000017.1 coordinate 118,487, forward strand.
GACCGACCCGACCGCGCCCGTGGAAGTGGGCGCGCTTGAATTTGAACCGGCGACGGCGGTCACAGGGATTGCCCTGGGCGGGCGCGTTGTTTTCCTGGCTACCACAACCGGGCTGCGGGTGGTAGATGTGTCAGACCCCACCCGCCCGGCGCAAATCGCGGCCTTACCGGCCGTTAGTTGGGATGTGACCCACGCCGGTTACGACCAGCTCTACCTGGTGGAAGGGCAGTGCAGCCCGCTCGATGGTTGTGTGTTTGGCAGTTTGCAGGCGATAGATGCCTCTGACCCGGCCAACCCCCGGCTGGTAGATCAAGTCAGCCTGAGCTACAGCCAGGTAGTAACCCTCGATGATGACATCTACGCTTCTGCCGATGACTACCATCTCTATGTAGCCATCCACAACGGTCTGCTGGTCTTTCGCTCCACCGACCTCAGCCGGCCCATAGGCCAATGGCTGCCTGGCTCCCCCATGGTAATCAGAGATATGGCCGCTGTCGGCAACTATCTCTACCTGGCCGCCGGCGACGCCGGGTTGAAAGTTCTGAATGTAGCCGAAGCGACGGCGCCAGCTGAAATTGGAGAGATACCCGCATCGCTCCGGCAGCCGAGCGGTCAACCCCCTGCTACTCCCCTGGAAGAACCCACAACTGGCCCGGAGGCCACCGAGGAGCCTGAAGATACCCAATGAACGATTGCAAGTCACTCCAGTGGATGATTGGCCTCTGGTTAACCGTCTTGATACTCGCCGGCTGTCATCAGAGAGTCCCGGCCAATGTGTTTGGCATACCGCTCTCTCTAATTGCTACTACTCACCCGCCAACTGTCACGTCTATATCTGCTCCGCCTCTGTCGACTCCCGCCCGGCCAGCTTCAACGCCGCCTTCAAACTCCACTCTGCCGCCCAGCGATACGCGGGCGCTTATTTCTTCTGAGTTGACGGCCAGCAATCTGATCCAACCTGACGGCTCAAACGGCAGCGCCTGGCGCACCTATACCACCACCCACGGTTTAGCGGATGATTATGTAACCGCTATCGCCGTTGACCCGGCCGGGCATAAATGGTTTGGCACGCATGTCGGCTTAAGCCAATTTGACGGTCAAGGCTGGCGCACTTATACCACCGCTGATGGTTTGGCCGACAATCACATCGCCGCGATTGCCGTTGACCCGGCCGGCCCGATTTGGGTTGGCACGGCCAATGGCCTGAGCGTATTTGATGGTCAAAACTGGCGCACCTACACCACCGGCCACGGACTGCCCCACAATCATATCACCGCTATCGCCGTTGACCCGGCCGGGCCGGTTTGGGTTGGCACATATGGAAGCGGCGTCAGCGAATTTGATGGCCGGAGCTGGCGCACCTACACCACCGCCGATGGCCTGGCCCACAATCAGGTGAAAGCGATTGCCGTTGACCCGGCCGGCCACAAATGGTTTGCTACTTTCGGCGCGGCTCAGTTTGAGGGCGCCGGCGTCAGCGAATTTGATGGCCGGAGCTGGCGCACCTACACCACCGCCGATGGTCTGGCCCACAATTGGGTCAATGCCATCGCCGTTGACGCTGCCGGCCATAAGTGGTTTGGCACGGAGGGCGGCGGGGTGAGCAAGTTTGATGGCGCAACCTGGACCACCTACACCGCCGCCGATGGACTGGCCGGCAATGTTGTTTATGCCATTGCCCCGGATCAAACGGGAAAGCTGTGGTTTGGTACAAGCGGCGGCCTGAGCAAACTTACGCTAAACGAAGGCGAACCGGTTGATGCCACAAGCTGGACCAGCTACACCAAACGCGATGGGTTGCCTCACCAGCCGGTGTACAGTCTGGCCCTCGACCAGGCCGGGCGGAAGTGGCTGGCTTACTCGCGGGTTGGCTTTTTCATTGATATTGCCGGGTCTCCGGTATTCCCGTTTGAAGGCAACGGCGGGGGAGTCAGCGTATTTGACGATGGAGAATGGACTCCTGTGCCAACCGTTTTACCGGTGGTCGCCGCTATTCCGGTAACGCCAACCCAATCATTGAGCCTTGATGAATTTGGCCCGCGCCTGATTGACGCTACCAGTGAGCAACTCTACACCGGCGGCTATGTGGATGGGATAGACCAACCCCAAACTTTGGCGCTGAACCTGACGGATGAGCGGTTCCTGGCGCGATATGACCTGGCCGGCGGTTTGGCCCTGGACGAGGCGCATGGCCGGCTTTACGTTGACCAATATAACAACGCCGGCCTGGCCGTGGTAAACACCCGCGCCGGCCGGCTTGAGCGCGTCATCTTAATGCCGGGTAGAGATAGCTACGGCTCCCCACTGCCCCAGGCCGACCCCTTTTCCGGCCATGTACTGGTTTTCCGCGATAACGTGGTCTATATTGCCGACCCGGAGCGCGGCGCCATCATTAACACGGCCGCTTTTGAGGTCATCAATTACATTCAGGAGATAGCGCCGATTGAACGATCGCTCTATGACCCTGCCACACGCCTGCTGTATCTGACTTTTGTCGTTCACGGCTGCACGTCTTCTATGGGCGGCGATTGCAGCACGCGCAAAGTTGTGGTGTACGATCTTGCTGCCGGACAGGAAGTGACCTGCGATAACAGCCGCCTGGGGACTGTTGTGGGCAGCTATCTGTCCTGTACCAATTTCAATTGTTCTGGCCCCATGTGCAACGGTTGGGTTTCGGTGTGGGGGGGCAGCCGCCCGTGGTTCGACTCAACCGGCTGGAGCGACCAGGAGAGCCGGGTTGCATTTGATGCCAGCCGGCAGCTTTTTTATGAAGTTGCCGCCGGGCAACTGAAGGTCTATGACGCTGAGCGCCTGACTTTGGCCCTGGCTTTGCCCCGGCCTATCACCGGAACCTTTGAGCGTTACGAAGCTAAAACCGACACCCTGCAATTTCGGGTTAATGGGCAATTGCAGGCGTGGCCGGCCAACGCCATCCGGCCGCCTGCGCCGGAGCCGTTAGTGGCCTCCCCTGTGCCGACGACCCCGGTCCAATTTTTAGCCGTCACTCCGGCCTGGCCGGCCGACCAAACTCTGTTTGGGACCTGGCTTGACCCAACCAGCATCAGCGATTATAACCGGCTGTTTACCTGCAACAGCCTCTTCTATATTAGCCGTGACGGCGGCCAAAGCTGGGGCCAATCTCAAGGCGGCCTGGCCGGTAGTTGCGGCCTCAACTGGCCCTCTCTGGCAATATCGCCAGATTATACCCGCGACCAAACCCTCTTGGCCGGAGTGCAGGATATGGGCATCCTCAAATCAACGGATGGCGGCCAATTGTGGCGGCCATCCGGCGTAAGTTTACCCGACAGGTTCACCCGCAAAATCCTGCTCTCGCCCGGTTTTGCCGCCGATGAAACCGCTTTTGCTATGGCGGGTTATTATTCGTACCGTTCCACCGATGGCGGGCAGACCTGGCAAATTCTTGGCTCACCTTCATCAGCCCAGCCGGGACAATGGCAAGACCTGGCCCTGTCAGCCGAATTTGACCGGGACCAGATCATCTTGGGCAGCCTCCGCGATAACCAAAGGGCACGCGCCCGGTTATTCATCTCACGCGATGCCGGCGAGCAGTGGGTGGAAGTAGGAGAGATGCCGGAGGAGGCTACGACGCTGAGTCTGGCTCCCCTGTTTGCCACCTGGCAAACCGTATTTGCCTATGACTCCTACAACCTATATCGCTCAACGGATGGCGGGCGTCAATGGGAGCCGGTCTTAACCATTCAGGACGGCTGGATAAAACACCTGATCTACGCGCCCGATATCGAGCAGAATCGGCCTATGTTTGTGCTGTCAGCTTTAACGGATCAGACAATATCGCGCTCGGTAGAGTCAAACCGGCTGTATCGCTCGAATGACGGCGGGCAAACCTGGCAACCGTTTGAATTGCCTGCCGGGGTTATTCCAACTGCCGTGACGATTTCGCCCAACTTTGCCCAGGATAGGACTCTGTTTATTGGCACGGCAAATGGACAGGTCTTGATGCTGGAAGTTGCAGAATGAAAAGGCATTATCAACCTGGATGTTTCCAATCCGGCCCTCCCGGTTGAGATTAGCTTTATCCCGGCGGCGCAGCAGTGGGACTCGCTCATGGACATAGCCGCCGGTCCTGTTCCCGGCGGCGTCAATGAACCCGGCGGCCCCGGCACAATCTACGAGGACGGCTTTTTGGGGATGAAATGGTAGTGGTGGCGGGGGTAGAAGGCCAATTGACTATCGAGGGCCGCCGCCTGGACGCCCCCGCTCCAACCCTGCAAGCCGGCATTCCCGACGGTTATGGCAATATCGGCTTTCAAGCCGCCGGCCTCATTTTTCCTGCCGAGGATTGCTGGGAGGTAACTGGCAAAGTCGGTCAGGCCGAATTGACCTTTGTAACGCTGGTCATCAAAAAGAGCCAGAATTAAGCCACAAATTCTCTCTTAACTTTCGTCAGGAGCCGGAGCCGGGCGTTGGCGGTCTACCCAATACCAAACTATCATCACGCCAAAGAAAGGTTTAAAGGCATATATACAACTACAACAAATGTCGTAGCCTTATATACGTCTTAAGACGGAGTCGTTCTGCTCCTGAGATAATCATTTCAGCCTTAAAAAGATTCCGCTTTCTGACGGATTACAGGGTTGGATAGCGCCTGTATAATATAGACAGATTTCTTCCGCTTTTTTCCGCCAACTGCATCCAATAGAGTGATGAATTACGTGGACACCGTGCAAC
>CAZAPG010000018.1:0-116657 GCA_964486935.1 uncultured Caldilineaceae bacterium
TCACGCACCCCAGCGCGTCGCTACAGCCGGAGACGGCTTCTTCGACCGCTTCCTGGGCTTGTTCGGCGGCTTCCTGGGCCTGTTCCTGGACCTGTTCGGCGGCCTGTTCGGCTTGCTGGGCCGCCTCTTCTACCTGTTCCTGGGCCTGTTCTACCTGTTGCTGAACTGTTCCCCCACCACAGGCGGCAATTAACGCCAGGGTGGTCAACAATGCCAGTAACCAATACAATCGTTTCATTTCTTGAATCTCCTCCATATTGATTCTTTAAGTGGTTGACCTTCAATGGATATAGTAAAAATGGTTTTGGTCAAACTTCTATACACATCACCTCCTTTTAATCAGATTCTGTTGTGAATAATTCCCAAGAAACAGACTGTTTCTGGCCTAATGAAGACCTCAAAGGTTTCAAAAACCTTTGAGGTCTGGAGTAGCTGCTATCTAAAAGAAACGTGCCAGGGCATTGCCAGCCGTTCTACAATCACAATAACCAGGTAGAGCGCAATGCCCATAAGACAGGCAATGATAATGGCCGCCCAGGCCGAAGAAAATCTGAACAGGGCGGCTTCCTGGGTAATAAAAACGCCCAGGGCAATTCTGGGGCCGCCAAAGTATTCACCCACAATCGCGCCAATCATACTTAGGGCGGCGGCCACTTTAAATCCATTAAAAACATAAGGCAGGGCATTGGGGACGCGCAGCTTACGCAAAATTTCAAACTCGCTGGCGGCGTAAGAGCGCATCAGTTCCAGGGAGCGCGCATCTACCAGCGTAAGGCCGCGCACAGTGTTAATCATCATCGGGAAAAAGGTCATAATGGCGACCACGGCCATTTTTGAAAAGGGATTATCAATGCCAAACCAGTTGTTCATTATGGGGGCAAAGGCAATAATTGGCATGGAGTTAACCGCAATGGCAAAGGGCATAATTGCTTCGCGGGTGGTTGTCCAGCGGGCTGTGGCTAAAGCAACCAAAATGCCTAAACTACAGCCAATTGCAAAGCCCCCCAGGGCTTCTTTTAGGGTGAACCATCCGGCTTGAATAATAGGCGTGAGGTTTCTTCCTTGAATCAACAGAATATTGTTGCCAAACAGCGAGAAGCGGGCGAAAATCCGGGCGTCAATAATAGATTGAAGCGCTGCCGGCGGCGTGTTTTTAGGGACAAATACCATTAATTGGGTGCTTCTGAGTTCGGCTTCGAGGGTTGCGGTATCTTCGGGGGTGTCATCTGGGGTAAAAACAATAATCCTGGCCAGGTTGCCAACAATAACCGAGGGCCTGGGTAGTAAAAACGCCTCGATTTGAAAAGCGCCAACCAAAAATTCCCACAAGATTAAAATAATAATCAATATAATTATGGGCGCTGTGTACTTTTGGTGTTTATCGTTCATGGGCGCTGGCTCTCGCTTTCTCGCAAAGCTTCTCTCACTTCTGTTTCCAGCTCAAAAAAGCGAACATTTTCGCGGGTGTCGGTGTTGCGAGGCTGGGGCAGGTCTATTTTGATATCATGGGTAATGCGGCCCGGCCGGGCAGACATAACAATTACCCGCGTTGAAAGAAATACCGCCTCGGTGATGCTGTGGGTAACAAATATAACCGTGGTTTGGGTTTTTTGCCAGATACTCAGCAATTCCAGGTTCATGCGTTCGCGGGTCATTTCATCCAAAGCGCCAAACGGCTCGTCCATCAGCAAAATGGATGGTTCAAACGATAGCGCCCTGGCAATGGCCACCCGCTGCTGCATTCCGCCGGAAAGCTGCCAGGGATAATGCTTGTGAAAGTCGCTCAACTCAACCAGTTTCAGCATTTCGCGGGTGCGTTCTTCTTTTTTTGCTTTGGGGTAGTTCATTAGCTCTAAAGGAAGCTGCACATTTTTGGCTACGGTGCGCCAGTCGTACAGGGTGGCGGCCTGAAAGACCATGCCGTAATCTCTATCCAGCCGGGCCTGGGGGGCGCTTTTGCCATAAATGGTGATATTGCCAGAGGTCGGTCTAATCAAATCGCCAATAACGCGCAAAAGGGTTGACTTGCCGCAGCCCGATGGCCCAATAAACGAGACAAATTCGTTGGGCTGAATAACCAAATCTATATCTTTGAGGGCGTGAACCTGGTTGTCTGTCCCCTGCCCAAAAATTTTGTTGACGTTTTCAATTGCAACGGCTGGGTTAGTCATCGGCTTTGTTGATATCCTTATGATAATGTTTGCGGCAGGCTGAAAGATTGTTGCCCCGGCAGTTTAAGGTTTTAAGCGCCGGTTGGTTGATGGCGAACGAGCAATTTTTCTAAAATGGTAATTATCAGAAAAAAGACCATTCCGGTTAAGGCGGCAAATAAGATACTGGCCCACAATTTTTCCGGGCCGGTGGCGTAATATTGGTTAAAATTAAGAATTACCCGGCCCAGCCCGTTGGCAATGCCAGAGGGGAGTTCGCCAATAATGGCCCCCACCACGCTGGCCGTGGCCGATACCTTAAGCGCCACAAAAATAAATGGCAGCGCCGCCGGCACGCGCAATTTCCACAAAATTTGCCACGATGTAGCCGCGTAAGAGTGCATTAGCTCTACCGCCGTTGGCTGCGGCGAACGCAGCCCCCGCAGGGTATTGATGGTGACGGGAAAAAAGGTCAAATAAGCGGCAATAACCGCTACCGATAACCAGTTGCCGCCCATCCAAATTACAACCATGGGCGCAATGGCCAGCAGCGGCACGGTTTGCGAGGCCACCACATAGGGCAGCAACCCCCGTTCCAGCAGGTTAGAGTGGGCAAACACAACGCCTAAAACAAAGCCCAGCACGCCGCCAATCAAAAAACCGGCAATTGCTTCTCGCAGGGTAAATAGCGAGGCTTTTAGCAGAATGGTGAACAGAATTTCCTCGCTGCCGCGCCGGGGCGGTTCAAAAATTGTTGTCACCATATCTTTCACATGGGGCATGGCCCGGTCATCGGCGCGAACGGGCAGCGTAACCTGGCACAAACCAAGGCTCTGGCAAAGCGGGCCGGGCGCTCGCTCGTCGCCCACCCTTACCGGGGCGGTGCCGCGCAAATATTGGCCCCCCGGCGCGGCCAGCAGTTTGTAGCCTTCCCAAACCAAAGCCAAAACCGCAACGATAACGGCAAAATATATAACCGACCTGATCCAATCAGGAATCTTAAAAGAGAAAGAGTTTCCCATGTTAATAAACATTTACACCAATGTAAAAGATTTGTTTGTTGTTACATTTTTAGGGAAAAGTTTTGGGCACAAAGATGGGCTAAATTTTAGCACAACCGCTGTGGGGATGCAACCATTTAACAATTTGATTGTCTGGCCCGCTTCAGAATTGTTTTGACACGCTGCTGCGCTTCAAAATAAAAAACCGGCCAACCGATATGCCTGCGGCATAAGGGTCAGCCGGAAAAGGAGGAGGTGATTTCTCGGCGCAAACACCCTTCGATACGCCAAAAAGCGGCTACTCAGGCTGCTTGCGCCAATAGGGTGGCAACTGAGTTATATTAATGTATGACTTTTCAGCCGGTAGCAGCTTAAATTATTTATTTGGCTTTTGGGGCAGCCGCTTTAATCTCGTTTGAGACGTTGGCTTCAAACTGCTTGAAGTTTTCAACAAACATGCCGGCCAGTTTTTTGGCTTGCGCGTCAAAGGCGGGCTGATCCTCCCAGCTATTTTTTGGCAGCAGCACTTCGACGGGCACGTTAGGGCAACTGGTAGGAACCTGCACCCCAAAAACCGGGTCTTGCGCGTATTCAACATTATCTAGCTGGCCGTTGAGCACGGCATTGACCATGGCGCGGGTGTAGGCTATTTTCATGCGCTGACCGCGGCCATTCCAGCCAGTGTTGATGAGCCAGCATTTGACGTTGTGCTCAACAATTTTCTCGCCCAGCAGCCGGGCGTACACGCTGGGGCGTTGGGCCATAAAGGGCGCGCCAAAGCAGGCGCTAAAAGTGGCCTGCGGCTCGGTGACGCCGCGCTCGGTACCGGCCACTTTGGCGGTGTAACCGGAGATAAAGTGGTACATGGCCTGCTCGGTGGTGAGCCGGGAAACGGGCGGCATCACGCCAAAGGCATCGGCGGTGAGAAAGATGATGTTTTTGGGATGCCCGCCCCGCCCCTCGCGGGTGGCGTTGGGAATATGAGAAATGGGATAGGCGGCTCGCGTGTTTTCGGTCAGAGAGGCGTCGTTCAAATCAAGGCGGCGGGTTTCGGCGTTAATGCCCACGTTTTCCAGAATGGTGCCGTAACGGCGGGTCGTTTCGTAAATTTCCGGCTCGGCCTCGGCCGACAGGCGAATCACCTTGGCGTAGCAGCCGCCTTCAAAGTTGAAAATGCCGTTGCTGCTCCAGCCGTGTTCGTCATCGCCAATCAGCGTGCGTGAGGAGTCGGCAGAGAGGGTGGTTTTGCCGGTGCCGCTCAGGCCAAAAAAGAGGGCGGTATCGCCGTTTGGGCCGTAGTTGGCCGAACAGTGCATGGGCATCACATGCTCAAAGGGCAAAAAGTAGTTCATGGCGGTAAAAACCGATTTTTTCATTTCGCCGGCATATTCGGTGCCGCCAATCAGCACCAGTTTTTTAGCAAAGTTGACCAGTATGAACACGTCGGAATTGGTTTTGTCGTGCTCCGGGTAAGCGTGAAAGCCGGGGCAGTCGATCACCACAAACTCTGGCCGGTGGGTAGACTGTTCTTCTCGCGTGGCTTGAATAAACATATTGCGGATGAAAAGGCTGTGCCAGGCATATTGGGTAATGATGCGCACCGGCATGCGGTAGTCGGGGTCGGCGCCGCACCAGCAATCTTGCACAAACACATCTTTAGATTGCAGGTACGAGGCCATGCGGCGATGCAACTCGTCGAAATTTTCTTCTGAAAAGGGGCGGTTGACTTTGCCCCACCAGATATTATCGTGGCTGGATGGCTCATCAACTACAAATTTATCGTTGGGCGAGCGCCCGGTAAACTGGCCGGTGCGAACAACCAGCGGCCCCAGGTGGGCCATAATGCCCTCATCTCGCTTGAGCGCCTCCTCATAAAGCGCAGGCGTAGATAGATTCCAATAGATGCTTTTTAGATTTGTCAGTCCGTGCGTGTCTAAACCTATGGGGCTATATTTTCCAACACTGTACTCTGTCACTGTTCTGTTCCTTTCTTGCTGTAACTTTACGTTGGCATTTCAGCATTCTGCAAAATATTACCCTGAGAGGATTAACAATCTGTGGACAAGGGCGGGTTTTTGGAATTACCTGGCTCCGCATTGCCAAAGCCCACAAACCTCTTAGGGTAACAAGAAGCAATTACTTAAATCAATTTTAGTTTAACAAAAATACCAACAGTTACCAGTGACATTCATCACCAGATTCAGTGACATTTTTACTGATAAGCCAGGCTCTCATTGTTAACAACTCTGGCGAGGTTAGGGCCGGCCCCGGCTCTGCCCGTTGATAATAGCTCCGGCAATCAGATGGGCCAGACGCAGCGGCTCTGGAATGTGGCTGTAAATGGCAAATCGTTTAATTATGGTTTGGGCCTGCTGGGCGGTCAACCCCACCCGTTGAATATAAACGTTGCCGGCTGCCTCCAGCGGGCCAAGTTGCTCGATAATGCGCCACTTTTGGTCGCCCTGGGCAATTTGGGTGAGCAGCGCGTTTTTTACGGCGGGTAAATCGGGCATTTTACGAGACACCACCAGCACGGGCATTTCAAGCTGTTGGTACAGGTAAAAAACGTCAACCACATTAAAGCCGGCCAGAGCAATGCCTTGCAGCAAAACCAACTGCACGTGTTCGGCAAAGCGAGTCTCGCGCACCAGGCGGACCAGTTGCCGGGCTGCATCGGCGCCATCTTTTTCTACCTGCCCAATTACCACGCCGGTAACTTGCAGGCTGGTAAATACCGCGCCCACCACCGGCACCGGCCCCACGTAATCGGGGGCAAACGGCGCGTCATCAAAGCCGATAACGTTAGAGAAACGCTTGGAGGCCATAACGTCCAGGCTCTACTCAACTTTTAAGGCGTGCTTCTTCAAATCTTCTAACGATACAAATTCCAGAGCGGCAATGTGAGTGGCTTCCAAATCTACCAGCGGAGCCACGCCGGCGGCCAGCGCTTCGGCCCAGCGCGCTACGCACAGGCACCACTTATCGCCGGGTTTCAAACCGGGAAAATTAAAGGGGGGTACAGGGGTGCTCAAATCATTGCCTGCCGCCTTTGAGAAGCTGAGAAATTCCTCGGTCATTTCGGCGCAAACAATATGAATCCCAACATCGTCTGCGCCGGTGTTGCAGCAGCCATCTCGATAAAAGCCGGTCAGTGGCCTTTGAGAGCAGCTTTTCAACTCGCCGCCCAGTACATTTTTAACCTTGCCCATAGCGTTGCTCCTTTGCGTTGATTATAAATAACTGATTTTTAGCGAGGCAAGTTGCTCACCCTCAACCCTGGCAGTCCCTTCCATTGACTGCCACACACTAAAACCCGCTTGGTGAGCCAGGCTAATTTTGGCTTGAATAGTTTGGTTTGCACCGAAGCCAACACTTTTTTTCTTTGTTGGGAATGTTGAGGCAGGTCATGCTCTAGCCACAAAGCGACTTTGACTTGCTTATCTTTGTTGCACAATAGTTGGGTAAATGGTTGCCAATCGCCAGGAGTGCTTGAGGTATGATATGCGCCTACCATACAGGCAATCGAGTCTCGTGTTTTTTGAGCCAATTCAACCGCCAGTTCACCCTTCAACAACTTCTCTTTTGTCTCAATTCGATGTTGTCGAAAGTCCTTAACTTCAATCAAATACAGCTCTTGTTCGTTCAATACACCCACAAAATCAACCGCCTTGGTTTCATCTACCTTTTCCATTCGCTTTCGATAGTCAGGGTGGTCATCAAACTTTAGGACGCGCCATTGGCGGTCATCAAATTCAAAGCCTAAATTTCCTTCCTCAAAATGGGGCATAGGCGTTAGCCTACGACTTCGGGTGCGTGAAATAGAGCCACCTCGCGGTCATAATGAGCCGCAAACTCTTCCAGAATAGGGTTGTTTTCTATTTCGGCCAGGGTTTGCGCCGATTCAACCTCAACGCCGGCTGTTCTGCCGGCGCGATAGAGTGCAAAAAATTTAACATCAATCCCAGCTTGGCCCGGATATTCAGCCAGCAACGAAAGTTCGTGGCTCAACAAATAGTCGTGCGTGGCTACAAATATCTGCATCCCGGCCAAAGCCAGCATCCGCAGGACTCTGGCAACTTCTACAATCAATTTGGGATTCAAATTGGCTTCCGGTTCATCCCAAAACAAAATGCTGTCTTTCGTCAGCGAGCCGTTTCGGAGCAGGTAATACAATGTGGCAATTTTGCGGTAGCCCTCCGCCACCAGATGGGCATCCAGTTCACCTTCCGGCAGAAAAAATTTAAAGCGCCCGTTTTCTTGAGTGACCACTTCATTTTCCTGGCCCTGCTCTCCAGCAATGATTTTTCTTAGATACTTGATGATCTCTTGCAACTCGCCCAATTGATCTTTGCGTAGAGGCAGGGCATTCAGGGCTAAACTGAGATCATAATAAGTTTCATCGTAAGGCAACTCACGTTTTTGATAGGCGGCGATGAAGCCTTCGTTGATTGAAAGGAACTCTTGAGCGGGGATGAAAATTGGCGAAATTACATTTGGTAAATTCTCCGTTTCATAAGATGCTTCAATATCCTCCTCGTCTCCATTTATTCTAACCCCCAAATCTCTCTGTCCGCAGTTTAAATTTACAAAAGCTTCCCTCTCATTATGATTATGAATAAGTTCACTCAGAGATGTTGACTGAAAAATTGCAGGAAGTATCTCAAAAGCTAAATCTTCAACTTCGTGCCACTTTGAAATTTTAGTTGTCCAACTTGTTTTGGCTATCTTTAACAACGCATAAATCACCTTCATCACGTGCGATTTGCCGGTGGCGTTTGCCCCGATCAACACATTGATGCCGGGGCAAAAATCAAATCGCGCTTCTTCAAAGGCAGTAAAATTTTTAAGCCAGAGGCTTTGAACTTTGGGTGGTAAATCTGACATAACTCATCTCCGCGTAGCTTATCATTTCTGAAATTATACTTGGACTAAATAATATCACAAGATAACCGCTTAATCCATTTGCAAAGCCCGGCGGAAATCGGTATATTCGAGATATGAGCGGTTCGCCAGAAAAATTTGCCCAAATTCTCACCGAGGCCATCCACACCATCCGGCTGCGGGAGTCGAAAACGGTCAAAAAGACCATCCGCATTGTGCAGGATGAGCTGGGCTACGCCCTGGGGCGCGACGGCGGCTCGGCAATTGAGTATTGGCGCAAGGGCCATATCCCCGCTGCCGCCCATGATATCGAAAACCTGGCTGTCGAACTGGTAAAGCGCGACGGGCTGGACCTGCCCACTTTGCAGCAATTTCTTGAAAGCGCAGATTATCCCCACGCCGTCCAACTGTGCAGCCGCCTGTTTCCTCATGCCGCCCTGGATATGCTGGCCCCCTTTGTGGTGGGGCCGCCCATCACCCACCCGCGCCAGTTTTTTGGCCGGGCGCAGGAACTCAAGCGCATCTTTGGGTTGTGGAGCCGTTTCCCCCTGCAAAATGTAGCCGTCATCGGGCCATACCGCAGCGGTAAAACCTCGCTGCTGCGCTACATTGAAACCATCACCCGCGCCAACCCGGTCCAGTTGCGCCCCGGCCAGCGCGTCAACTGGCTGCCCCAACCCCACCGCTACCGCCTTATTTTTATCGACTTTCAAAACGCGCAGATGCGCAGCATAGAGCCGCTACTCAGTTACCTGTTAAACTGCCTGGAGTTGCCCATCCCCCAGCCGTGCAATTTGAACAGCTTTATCGAGGTGGTCAGCCACCGGTTGCAAAATCCCGCGCTCATTCTAATGGATGAAATTGGCGCGGGGCTGAGTTCGCCGGAGCTGGATCAGCAGTTCTGGTGGAGTTTGCGCTCGCTGGGCAGCAACTTTACCGAGGGCCGGCTGGGTTTTTTGTTGACAGCCCACCAGGCGCCCAACCTGCTGGCCCAGGAGCAGGGCAAACCCTCGCCATTTTTTAATATTTTTGGACACACCATCAAACTGGGGCCGCTAACCGAGGCGGAAGCCCGCGAGTTGATTGCCAGCTCGCCCCAACCCTTTGCAGCGGCAGAGGTCGAGTGGATGCTGGCGCAAAGCGGGCGCTGGCCGGCCCTGCTGCAAATTTTGTGCGATACCCGCCTGACTGCCCTGGAAGAAGGTCAACCCGGTAATGATTGGCAGCAGGAAGGCTTAAACCGATTATCTGCATTTCGCTATTTATTGGATTGATCTTTTAATGCCGGCAACATCGACCACGCAACACGCAAAATTCAAAACTCAAAACTATACCGACTCCCCCAACCTGCACGCCAACCTGATTTTGGGCAGTTTTCATTTACTGTTCTGGCTTTTTATGCACCCTTCGGCCTGGCAAAATTACGCTGCCCGGCTCGACCCCTCGCTGCCGCCCAACTTCAGCCTGGCCGGGTTAACCAGAGCGCAGTGGCAAAATGCCGCCTTGCAGCGGCTGCTCATTCAAGGCTACGTTATCTGGCCGGCTATGGCCGGTTTGCTGGTGGCCGGTATTTTGTGGCAAAAAGGCAGCTCTTTACAAAGCATGATTGTGCCCGTTTTTTTCGTGGTGTCTGTCAACCTGACTCTGGCCATATTGATTGGCGCAATTATTAGCCTGGCCGCTGGCATATCTGCCGGCCTGACCATAGCTTTGGCCGTGGGCGTGCTGGGCAGCATCTTTAGTGGTTTTACCGGAACCATTGTAACCGCAGTGGCTATAGCCTTTGCCTTGAGCGCTGCCCTGAGCGCCGCCGGCAACCCCGGCCCAACCAATTCAACCTTTTCATCCAGCCGGCAACTGGGCGGCGTGGTGATTGGTATTACCGTGGGCGTGCTGGTAATGGGCGCTATTCGCTGGGGGCTAACCTCGCTGGCCGATGTAACCGTGGCCCCTCCCGGCGATACGGGCTATAACCTGTCGCGGATGATTGTGGTGGGCAGTTCAATTGGAGTAGCCGTGGGCTGGCAGCGCGGCCCCAGAGCCGGTTTGCTGGGGGGATTTTTGGGCGGCCTGGCCTACGGCATAGCCGTGCTGGGCTGGAAACTTGAGTGGACCGGCCTGGCCATTGGCCTGACCAGCGGGATGCTGTTTGGCACGTCGCTGGGGGCCACAATAGTGTTGCCCTATGTGCTGGCCAACTGGGTTGCCGGGGCCTGGGCCGGGGCCTGGGCCGCTTCGCTGGGCAGTTGGGGTCGCCACGTGGTGCGCAACAATATTGCCCTGTGGCCCACGCTGCCGCTGGGCCTGATAGCCATTGGGCTGGGGATGACGCTCTCGTGGTGGCTGTCGATAGCGTTTTATCCGCTGCTGGCGGCCTGGAATTTGATTTTACTGCGGCTGGACGAACAGCGCGAACGACCCGGACCGCACCGGCTGCGGCTCCATTCCGCTTTTTGGGATGAGCACCAGCGCCTGCCTCTGCTGGGCCTGGATGAGCATGTGCTGCTGGTTATCGAGCGCAACCCCACCGAGGGGCAGGCCGCGCTTGACTATTTGCAGCGCGGGCGTCAGCGGTGGGCGGTGCAGGCCGTGCAAATTGAACTGCAGGCGCGCCGGTTGCAGGCGTGTCAAACGGTTGAAATGATAGGGCAGGCGCAGCGGGGGTTAAGCGCAGACCCCCTGCTGCGCGATTTTAGCCACATTAGCCAGGATGCGCAGGCCGCGCTCAACCAGGGGACGGCCTACCACCAGCGTTTGGCCCTTAGCGCCATTAACGACCGGTTGGGTAGCCTGGCGCGGGAGCTATCGGCCAGCGGCAGCGCCCATGCGCCCCGCTTTTATGCCATTGCCGTGCAGTGGCAGCAGCTTGTGGCCGGCCGGTTAAACCAACTGGCCGAAGCGATTGAGCAAAGCCAGGAAATTGATAATCCCTACGTGGTCGGCGTGCCGCTAACCGCACAGCAGGAAATTTTTGTAGGCCGCGCCGATATTGTGGCCCGCATCGAGCAACTGCTGCTGGACCAGCGCCACCCGCCGCTGCTGCTGTACGGCCAGCGGCGCATGGGCAAAACCTCGCTGCTGCGCAATTTGGGGCGATTGCTGCCCAAAACCATTGTGCCCCTGTTTGTTGACGGCCAGCGCGTGGCCCTGGCCGGTGATTATGCCGACTTTCTGCACAACCTGGCCCGCGAGATGAGTCGCTCGGCCCGGCAGCAGCGCCAGCTAAATTTGCCGCCTCTCAACCGGCAGGCGCTGGCGGCCAGCCCCTTTACCCGTTTTAACGAGTGGCTGGACCAGGCGGAGCAAACGCTCGACGCGCACGGGTTCAACATTGCCCTGCTGGCCCTGGATGAGTTTGAAATGCTGGACAGCGCCCTGGCTAAAGGCCGCTTTGATGAAACCGATGTATTAAGCCTGCTGCGCCATATGATTCAGCATCGTCCCCATTTTAAGGTGATGCTGGCCGGCTCACACACGTTAGATGAGTTGAATCGCTGGGCCGGTTACCTGATCAATGTGCAGGTGATTAAAATTGGCTATCTGGATATGGCCGAAGCGGCGCAGTTGATTGAGCATCCAATTAAAAATTTTGCCCTGCGCTACCGGCCAGAAGCCAGCCGGCGGGCGCAGCAATTAACTCGCGGCCACCCGGCCCTGGTGCAGTTATTGTGTTATGAGCTGGTTACGCTAAAAAATGAGCAGGACGCCCACCTGCGACGGCTGGCCGAGGTGTCGGATGTAGAGGCCGCGGCGGCGCGGGCGCTGGCAAGCGGCAGCTTCTTTTTTACCGATATTGCCCAAAATCAGGTGGATGAAATGGGGTCGGCTTTGCTGCGCTTTATGGCGACTTGCGGGGAAGGGGCGGTGGTGAGCAAAGAGTCGCTGCAAACACATGGCGGCCAAACGCCGGCGGAATTTGACCAGACCGTGCAGCGCCTGTTGCAGCGCGATTTGATTGAGGCCGCAGACGGCGGCTATCGCTTTCAGGTGGAGTTGATTCGTCGCTGGTTTGCCTCTAATTTTTGATTATAGCGGCTCAAGGCCCCGAGGCCGGGCAAGTGGGTTCCTGGTTGAGGATGTCATATTGAAGCTGCTCATCATCGGTGAAGTCGCGCTGTAAACGGCTGCACAGGTAAGTGACGGTCTGCCGGTAATCAACATCGTAACGCAGGGCCTGGCCATCGTTGGCGGCGACCAGCACCGAGCGACCATCCGGGGCAAAAGCCACACTGTGCGCGGTAAAGGGCCGGCGGTTGTAGCGGCGCAGTTCCATCCCCGTGGTGACATCCCACAGGCGGGCCGTACCATCGGCGCTGGCGCTGAGCAGCAGCGTTCCATCCGGCGAAAAAGTCAGGTCGCGCACCACATCGGTGTGGCCGGAAAAAACACGCTGTTGCTGGCCATTGGCGGCGTTGAACAAAACGATTGGGCCAAATCGACTACCCACGGCCACGCCTGCGCCATCCGGCGAAACCGCCACCGAAGGCGCACCTGTTGGGCCATCCAGTTTAAACTGGCGCACCAACTGCCCGTCGCCGACCGCCCACATAAAGACCACACCGCTGGCAGTGGCGGCCAGCGCGGTTTGTCCATCCGGCGAAAACGCTACATCCAGCACAAACCCAGCCTCCGGGTTAAAAACCTGGGCCGGTTCTCCGGCTTCCAGATCCCACAACCGCACTGTACCATCGCTGGCCCCGGCGGTAAGCGCGTAACGCCCATCCGTCGAAACAGCCAGGCCAACAATCTCCGCTTCGTGGCCGGTGAGAGTCTGTACATTCTCGCCGCTTTCAACATCCCAACCATACAAAACGCCGTTGACTCCGCCACCCCACACCCGGCTGCCGTCCGGCGAAATTGACGCGCTGAGCATCGGCGGGCCGGCCTCAAACTGGTGTAATAACTCGCCGGCGTTGCTGTTCCACAAACGCAAACCGGCTAAACCGGCGCCAATCAGCATATCGCCATTTGCCGAAAACTTAATCGCATTGGCAAAACTGGGCGAGTCGACCCCCGCCAACACCGGCCACTCCGGCTGC
This sequence comes from uncultured Caldilineaceae bacterium, assembly GCA_964486935.1. Taxonomy (GTDB): domain Bacteria; phylum Chloroflexota; class Anaerolineae; order 4572-78; family J111; genus CAZAPG01. Next base: position 13,072 of record CAZAPG010000018.1, read on the forward strand.
GCTTGCACAGCCCACAATTTGGCCGTTTGGTCAAAACTGGCAGTGGCAATACTCTGACCATCCGGGGCAAAGGCCGCACCAAAAATTGAACTGGCGTGACCGGCCACCTGCCGGATTTCCTGCCCGGTGGCCACACCCCACAGCCGGGCGGTGCGGTCATCGCTGACGGTGAGCAGGGTTTGACCGTTGGGACTAAAGCGCACTTTTTCAACGGCATCGTTGTGGCCTACAAAGGTTTGCAACAATTCACCCGTGTTGATGTCCCACAGCCGGGCGGTTTTATCATAACCGCCGCTGGCCAGAGTGCGACCATTCGGGCTAAAGGCCGTATCAATCACCAAATCGGTATGCCCCTCAAACGTTTGCAAGCGTTGGCCGCTATCAATATCCCACAGATAGAGATTTTGGCCGCCCGTTGTTGCCGCCAACCGCCCATCCGGCGAGACAGCCACGCCGCTAACCTCGCTGCCGGGGAGAAAGGTTTGTACCAATTCGCCGCTGTCGGCCTGCCACAAATGGGCCGAGTTTCCGTTACCGCTGCCGGTCAGCACAAATTGCCCATCCGGTGAATAAGCCACTGCCACGTAGGTGCTGTCCGGTTCAACAAACCGGCGCAACTCCTGGCCCGTTTCAACATCCCACAGCCGCGCAGTCTGGTCGTAACTGCCGGTCAGCACGGTGCGCCCGTCCGGTCCAAAGGCCACGCTAACAACTTCATCCTCATGACCAATAAATGCTCGCAACTGTTTACCGCTGGTTGTACCCCACAGGCGGGCCGTGCCGTCGCCGCTGCCGGTCACAACAAAACTGCCATCTGGTGAATAATCCACCGCCCACAGCGAGCCTTCGTGGCCGGCCAAAATTTTTAGCGGATAATCCAGCCCGGCAGCAGCCTGCAAAGCTGCATCACCCTGCGGCGAGTATTGCGTGCCCAATGATTTGAGCGCCAGCAGAGCTATCATCTCGGCGTTGCCGCCGGCCTGTACCAGCGTGTTGGCCTCGGCGGCCAGTCGCTGGGCCTCGGCGCGAGTGAAGTCGGCCTGGGCAATGGCCTGCTGGTTAAAGGCAAACATAGCCAGGCCAGCGGCAACCAGCAGAAAAATTGCCAGCCCTACGGCCAGCCAGCGCAGGCGTCGGGCGGCCTGTTTCTCCGTTGCGGCCAGTTTTTGGGCAGTTTCCAGTTCGCGCTGCTGCCTGGCTTTTTCTTCTGCTCGGCGGGCCTGCCGGGCAGACAGGCTGGCCTCCAGATAGACCCGCTCGTTTTGGGTCAAGGCCACAGCGGCCCCGGTCGCCCAATGTTCAAATTGGTCCAGCCGACTGCCGCGCAGCAAAAAACCGGGGTTTTGGCCGGCCTGAAGCCACTCTTGAGTGGCGGCAGCCAACAATCGCTGCAAGCGGATGTCGGCCCGGCTTTCTGCCAGCCAGCCGCGCAGCCGGCTCCATTCGCGCAGCAGGCTCTCATGAGCCACTTCAACGGTGGGGCCGCGCGTCACCGGGTCGTGGTCAAAGGTCAACAGGCGGTAGCGGCCAAATTGGTCAATAACAGACGAAGGACGAAAGACGGAGGAGGAAGGGTCACTTTTCTGGCCAACATTCGTCATTGGTCTTTCGTCATTCGTCAGCGAAGCGATTTCGCTGCGCAGCACCCGCCGCCGGGTATCCTCTACCCCTTCGCCCAGCGTGACCAGCCGCAAAAAGAGCTGGCGGGCGGCTTCCCGGCCGGCTTCGTCCAAACCGGCGTACAACTCTTCGGCCCGGCGGGCCAGCGCGCCCAGAACGCCGCCGCTGTCTCGATAGGCGGCCAGGGTGAGTTTGCGGCCCTGGCGGCGCTCGAACAGTTCGGTCAGGGCGTATTGCAGCAGGGGTAACATGCCTGGCTGGTCGCCAATGTCGTCAATGATGGTGGAGACCAGCCCCGCTTCCAGGCTGAGGCCGGCCCGTTTGGTAGGGCCGGTGATGGCCTGTTCCAGTTCATCGGGGGTGAGGGGCAGCACAAACTCGGATTGCTGGCGGACCAGTTCGCCAAAGTCAACGTACTGTAAGGGCCGGTCGGTAAAATCGGCCCGCAGGGTGATGACGATTCGCACCCGGCTGCGCGGGTCGAGCGCGGCTGTGACCAGGCTGTTAAGAAAGTGAGCGCGGAGTTCCTCGTCCTCGACCAGGGTGAAGATTTCTTCAAATTGGTCGATGACCAGCACCAACTCGATTTCGCCATCGGCGGGCAGGATGCGGTTGACCGCCCGGTGCAGGCCGCGCTCGTTTTCACGCAATTGGGCCAGCAGGCTGTCGGGCGGGTTGACGGCCACCCGCAGCAGGGCTGTTTCCAGTTCTTCTAACGGGTGGGTTCCCGGCGTCATTTCAACAATGAACCATTTGTCCGAGTCGGGCAGGCCGCCCTGGCGCAGGGCCGGAATCAAACCCGCCTTGACCGCCGAGGATTTGCCGCTGCCGCTTGGCCCCACCACGGCCAAAAAGCGGCTCAAATCGCTCTCCTCGGCCATCCGAATCAGCAATGCCTGGATGAGCGTGTCGCGGCCAAAAAAGTTGGCGGCGTCAGCCTCGCTAAAAGCGCGCAGCCCTTTGTAGGGGTTCGCCAATTCGGGCAGCTCGATCATGGCGGCGACGTGAGGCGGCGTGGTCAGGCCCGCGTGCTCACCGGCAATATCGGCCACCGTACTCTCCGGGGCCATGGCTCGCCGGATGTCGGCCAGCATACTTAAAACGTCGGGGTAGCGTTCGCGGGGGTCTTTGGCTGTGGCCCGGCCAATCACAATATCCAGAGGCGTGGGGATTGCTTGTTTGGCCGAGACCTCAGAGGTTTCCAAAACCTCTGCGGTCTGTTGGGCGGCGATAAGGGGAAGCTGTTCATTAAGATGTTGTTGAATGTAGGCGATGGGCGTGGGTCCCTTGAAGGGCTTGCGGGCCGTCAGCAGTTCATAGAGCATCACGCCCAGGCTGTAAATATCGGTTTGCGGTTTGACCGGCTCGGCCATAATTTGTTCCGGCGAGATATAGGCCGGGGAGCCGATGACGATTTCGCCGGAGGTTTGACCGCCGCCGTTGGTGGCCTCGGTTAGATTTTTGGCAATGCCAAAATCGGCCAGATAGGCGTTGCCACCTTCATCCAGCAGCACGTTGGCCGGCTTGATATCCCGATGAATGACGCCAGCGCGATGGGCCGCGTCCAGCCCGGCGCAAATCTGCTCCAGTAGGGGCAGCAGCCTTTCAGGGGAGATTGGCCCAGAGCGGAGCCTGTCGCTGAGGCTGCCGCCGCGCAGAAAACGCATCACCAGATAGGCTACGTCCGGCTCGCGCCAGTAGTCATACAGGGGCACAATATGGGGATGCTCCAGCCGGGCTACCAGTTGAGCCTCGGCCTCGAAACGGCGGATAAATTCGGGCTGGTTGGCATATTTGGGCAGAATAATTTTGATGGCGACCTCGCGCTCGACCGTGGTTTGCACGGCCCGGTAGACCGCCCCGTAGCCGCCCGCGCCGATGCGCTCGCCCAATTCAAAGCCCTTAATCGCCCGGCCGCTCAGGTCTTGCTGCCCAATTTCTTCGGGCGCCGGGGTCGGAGCCGGGATGGGGCTGGGGTCTGGCTCCTGGCGGGCCAGCCGGACAAAGGCCAGGTGCTCCGCCTCCGGGATGTTCAGGGCCACGGCCAGGCGTTCGGCAATCTGCACCGAGGGGCGCAGGGCGTCATACTCAATTTTGCGGATGGTGACGGGCGCGCAGCCCACTCGCCGGGCCAGTTCGGTTTGGGTTAAACCCAGACTATTGCGCCGTTCTTTGACAATTTGACCGAAAGTTATTTCCTGGTTCATAGACTGCCTTCCTTGTAAATAGTTACTTGATTGTCCTAACCGCAACCTTTGGGCTATGTTCGACGTACCACGCACTACGTAACATGGGGCATGATTTTCGGCCCTGGTCGGGGGAGGCGTCGTTTTTGATAAATTTTTGAGGTATGCGCAAAGAGGCAAACAGAAAGTTGTTGGAGAGAGCTAAATTCTTTGATGAATTCTATTATCCATTATAAGGCGGCAAACGGCGGCTTTCAAGGGGTTAAGCGCGATTGTATCACTTTTATATCACAATAAAATAGGGGCGCGGGGCCACGCGCTCCTACCGGCGTATTTATAAAAGAGGGAGGGTGGCTCAAGGCCCCGAGGCCGGGCAGGCGGGTTCCCGGTTGAAGGGTTCATTGTTTCATTTATGGCCAGGTTGGACATGCCTCTACATGTAGATACTGCCGGCACTCCTCTTCCGTCCAGGTGCGGGTCAGGCGAGATTGAGCCAGGGGGAGCAACTCGTCAGTGGGTAGAATGTAGACACGAGTCATCCCATCAAAACTGGTGGCTCCCAGGCGTGTTCCATCGGGGCTAAAGGCGATATCCTGAACCGCACTGGAGCCTTTTGCTACCGTCAATAACTCCTGGCCGGTCGTGGCATCCCATAGTTTCACGCTGCCATCACCTCCGGCTGTGGCCAAACGTGCCCCATCAGGGCTATAGGCAACGCCAAGCACAAAACCAGTATGGCCGGCCAGCGTATATAATTCCTGACCGGTGGCAATATCCCATAACTTTACAGTGGTATCACCGCTGCCGGTGGCTAACCGTTCCCCATCCGGGCTAAAAGCAACAGTATAGACCCAATCGGTATGGCCAGTCAGGGTTAGCAACTCCTGGCCGGTCGCAGCGTCCCACAATCTGACAGTAGAGTCGTCGCCAACCGTGGCTAACCGTTCCCCATCCGGGCTAAAAGCAATCCCTTCAATGTGATCAGTGTGGCCGCTTAAGCTCAAGAGTTCCTGACCAGTCGTGGTATCCCAAATTCTGACTATTTTATCGTAACCAACCGAAGCCAGACGGGCGCCATCAGGGCTAAAAGCGCTTGAAATGGCCCTATTGGCGTGACCGGCTAATTTCAGCTTCTCTTGTCCCGTGGCCGGGTCCCAGAGGCGGATGGTATGGTCTGCGCTGGTTGTAGCCAGGCGCGTTCCATCCAGACTAAAATCAATATCTTCGATTTTGTCAGAGTGACCGGCCAGGATAAACTGCTCCTGACCGGTGACTGCATCCCACAGGACGACGGTCTGGTCATCAGCGCCGGTGGTGGCTAACTGACGACCATTTGGGCTAAAAGCAATCTGGCCGGCAGTTTCATTGGCAATCCTCCCGGTCTGAGACAAGGTCAACTGCTCCCGGCCAGGGGTGATGTCCCAGATTTTAGCCGTGCCATCATCGCTGGCTGAAGCAAGCCTGGTCCCGTCTGGACTAAAAGCAATATCAAAAATACCTCGTGTATGGCCAGCCAGCCGCCACACCTCACGCTCAGTAGCCAGGTCCCAACCCGCTACTGTTTGGTCACCTCCGGCCGTTGCCAGTTGGCTTCCGTCAGGGCTAAACGCGACGGTAGTGACTCCAAATGAATGGCCGGTTAGAACCAGCCGTTCACGCCCGGTATTGGCATCCCATAATCGGGCCGTTGCGTCCTCGCTGCCGCTGGCTATGAGCCTTCCATCAGGGCTAAAGGCAATTGCTCTAACATTACTGGTATGACCACTCAGAGTGAACAAGGCTTCTCCGCTGGCCGCATCCCAGACAATAACCCCGTTATCGCTGCTGGCCGTGGCCAGACGGGTTCCGTCGGGGCTAAATGCAACTTTATTTACCTGCGCGGTATGGCCGGATAGAACAAGCAATTCCTCGCCGGAAGCGGCATCCCAAATGATGGCCTTGTAATCCAGACCGGCCGTGGCCAGGCGTGTCCCGTCCGGGCTAAAAGCCACAGCCCAAACTGCGGCGGTATGGCCGGTTAAGTCGCCTTTGCCGGCCAGGACATCCCCTAAGGAATGACCGGCCAGAGTCATAAGTTCCCGGCCAGAAACAGTATCCCACAGTTTGACGCTTTTATCATCGCTGGCCGTAGCCAGGCGTAACCCATCGGGGCTGAAGGCAACCGATTCGACCACATCCGTATGGCCGGCCAGCGTGAATAACTCTTTTCCAGTGGCACTATCCCAAATCCTGGCCGTTTTGTCACGGCTGGCCGTTGCCAATTGTGAACCATCGGGACTAATAGCCACACCTAGAACCCAATCTGTGTGGCCGGTCAGGGTCAGCCGAACCCGCGAAGCCGGAATGGCCCGATGTAACGCCTCTTCTGCTTCTCGCAACACGCTTCCATCCACGGTGTAGGTGGTGGTGATGGCTTGCAGCGCCAACAAAATACTGCGTTCCGGGTCTATCTCCAGGTTACTCAAAGAGGCAGCAGCCAATTCGCGGGCGGTGGACAAGCGGGCTTCGCGTTCGGCGCGGGTAGCTTCTTGCTCGGCCCGGTTGGTTTGTTGCAAGGCCAGCCATGCTGCGCCAATGGCCGCTATCAAAAAGAGAGCCAATCCCAAGGCCAACCAGCGCAGGCGCCTGGCAGCGCGACCCTGTTCTGCGGCGCGCCGTTGCTCGGTTTCCGCCCGCGCCTTTTCTGTTTCAGCCAGTTTTTGGGCCGTTTCCAGCTCCCGTCGCTGCCGGGTCTCTTCTGCGGCCCGGCGGGCCTGCCGGGCTGACAGGCTGGCTTCCAGATAGGCTTGTTCATCGCCGGTCAGGGCCACCGTGGTTTGCGTGGCCCAACCTGAAAATTGATCCAGCCGACTGCCGCGCAGCAGAAAGCCCTCGGCCCGGTCTGCCGCCAGCCACTCATTCGCGGCTATTGCCAGCAGCCGCTGCAAGCGCACATCGGCCCGGCTCTGGTTGAGCCACTCTCGCAGGCGACCCCACTCTCGTAGCAGAGCTTCGTGAGCTACCTCTACGGTGGGGCCACGGGTAACGGGGTCGTGGTCAAAGGTGAGGAGACGATATTTGCCAAAGGTGTTGATGACGGAGTCTAGCCCCCCCTCAATCCTTCCTTCGGTCGCCAGGGGTGGGGGAGTCTGAAAATCCTCCCCCCTCTGGGGGGAGTTAGAGGGGGGCTGAATCGCTGCGATTTCGCTGCGCAGCACCCGCCGCCGGGTATCCTCCACCCCTTCGCCCAGCGTGACCAGCCGCAGGAACAACTGGCGAGTTAGCTCCTGGCCGGCGGGGTCCAGTTCGCTGTACAACTGCTCGGCCCGGCGGGCCAGCGCGCCCAAGAGGCCGCCGCTGGCCTGATACCCGGCCAGGGTCAGCGCCCGCCCCTCGCGCCGTTCAAACAGTTCGGTCAAGGCATATTGCAGCAGCGGCAGCGCGCCCGGCTGGCTGCCCACCTCGCGGCTGAGGGCGGCCACCAGCCCCGGCTCCAGGGTCAGGCCGGCGCGCTGAGCCGGGCCAACAATGGCCTGCTCCAGCTCGTCGGGGGTGAGGGGCAGCACAAATTCGGCCCGCTGGCGGAGCAATTCGCCAAAATCCACGTACTGCAAGGGGCGGTCGGTGAAGTCGGCCCGCAGGGTGATGATGACCCGCACCCGGCTGCGCGGGTCGAGCACGGCCGCAACCAGGCTGTCCAAAAAGTGGGCGCGGGCGGCTTCACCGGCGGTCAGGGTGAAGACCTCTTCAAACTGGTCGATGACCAGCACCAGTTCGACCTCCGGCTCGGTGGGCAGCACCCGGCGGGCGGCCCGCAGCAGGCCCCGCTCGCTCTCCTGAAGCTGGGCCAGCAGGCTGTCGGGCGGGTTGACGGCCACCCGCAGCAAGGCGGCTTCCAACTCTTCTAAAGGATGGGAACCGGGCAACAACTCAATGATGAACCAGTTTTCGGAGCCGGGCAGGCCGCCCCGGCGCAGGGCCGGCACCAGCCCGGCTCGCACCACCGACGATTTGCCGCTGCCGCTGGGTCCCACCACGGCCAGAAAGCGGGCCAACTCCTGCCCGGCGCCGGCGGCGGGGTCGCCCGCTTCGGCCAGGCGGCCCAGCAACTGCTGAATGAGGGTGTCGCGGCCAAAGAAGTCTCCGGCGTCGGCCTCGCCAAAGGCGCGCAACCCTTTGTAGGGATTGGTCAGGCTTTGCACGGCCAGCAGCGTCGGCGCATCACAGGTCTCCGCCGGGAAGGGGGGCAGACTTACATCGGCCAGGGCGTTGCGAATGTCGGCCAGCACGGCCAGCACATCGGGGTAACGGTCGTGCTGCTGCTTGGCCGTGGCCCGCTGCAAAACCGGGTCCAACGTGGGCGGCAGGTCGGCCTTGTGGCGGGTCAGCGGCGGCAGCGGCGTGTCCAAATGCTGTTGCAGGTAGGCAATGGGGGTGGGGCCGCGGAAGGGTTTGTGGCCGGTCAACAACTCGTACAGCATAACGCCCAGGCTGTAGATGTCGGTCTGGGGGCGCACCGGCTCGGCCCGGATTTGCTCCGGCGACAGATAGGCCGGCGAGCCGACAATGGCCCCCAGTTGGGTTTGCTCTTCCCAGTTGGGGTTGCCCAGATGTTTGGCAATGCCAAAATCGGCCAGATAGGCGTTGTGGTCTTCATCCAGCAGCACGTTGGCCGGCTTGATGTCGCGGTGGACCACCCCCACCCGGTGGGCGGCGTGCAGGGCCAGTCCAATCTGCTCCAGCAACCGGAGGACCATGTCCGGCGGCAGCGGCCCTTGCTTGAGGCTTTGCTCCAGGCTGCCGCCCCGCAGCAGCCGCATGACCAGGTAGGCCACCCCCGGCTCGCGCCAGTAGTCGTACAGGGGCACAATGTGGGGATGTTCCAGCCGGGCCACCAGTTGGGCTTCGGCCTCAAAACGGCGGATAAAATCGGGGTGGTTGGCGTATTGGGGCAGGATGATTTTGATGGCGACTTCGCGCTCAACCAGCGGCTGGACGGCCCGGTAGACCGCCCCAAAGCCGCCGGAGCCGATGCGCTCGCCCAACTCGTAGCCGCGGATGGCCCGGCCGCTGAGGTCTTCCCGGCCAATTTCTTCTAATGTGACCGGCGCTGTGGGCAGCGGCGGGGGCGACTGGTCGGCCAGCGAGAGGGTGCGGGCCAGCCGGATAAAGCCGGCCCGTTCTTCCAGGGGAATGGCCAGGGCCATCGCCAGCCGCTCGGCAATTTGCACGGAGGGGCGCAGGGTGTCGGCCTCGATTTTGCGGATGGTGATGGTGGCGCAGCCGACCCGGCGGGCCAATTCAGCCTGGGTTAAATCAAGCACCCGGCGGTGCTCTTTGATAATGGTTCCAAAAGAAACGTCCTGGTTCATTGGCCCGGCCCCTTCGCGGCTATTTTGTTTTGATAGAACTTGCCTCAATTGTAACGCAGAAAATTGGGGCAAACAAGGGGAGGAGGGGGTTTGTATCGGTTTTTGTATCGGTGCGGGGATTCCCCTTCCATTTCCACCAGGTCGCCAATAACAAAAGGCCGGTCCAGAAAAATGAGCAGGCCGGAGATCAGGTTAGAAAGGGCATCGCGGGCTGCAAAGCCGATGGTCAACCCCACAATACCCAGCGAGGCCAGCACTGCCGAGGTTTGCACTCCGGCCGAATCGAGCGCGGTGATAAGGCCAATAATCAGCACGCTGTATTTAACCAGCGTTTCCACAAAAGAGAAGGTGGTTTCATCCGCGCCCCCGCGTTGCAGCCCTATCCGCAACAGTGGACGCAGGACCAACCAACCCACATAGAAGGCTATAAAAACAATCAGGCCGACAATAATATTTGCCAGCCCCCGGACCAGCAAATCGCTTAAGGCTTCCGGGGAGAAGATTTCCTGCAAGCGGGAAAGTATGCTTTGAAGAAATTCGGTCATGGCGCTCTATTTGCAATCGTTGATTTATTCAACCCGGCAATAAACTCATCCACCATTTCAAAATGCTCTTCGGTGAGTGGCCCTTCAATGGCCTGCGCTAATTCAGCCAAAATGACCTCCCGCTGTGGGCCTGCGCGCTCTACCAACCGGCCCACCTGTTTGAGCAGCGCAGCCTCTTTGAACATCTCCGGCCGCGACATTGGCTCCGGGTGGTGGGCCAGCAGGTAAAAATCGGCCTTGTAACTGAGCAGCCGGTCGAGTAAGGGAAAGAGGTTGTGGGTGGTGTAGTTGGGCGGGCCGTGGTACAGGTCGGGGTAGAAGCAGTCGCCCAAAAACATAATTTTTTCTTCCGGCACGTAGACAATGCTGGAGTCGGCGGCGTGGTCGCCGCCAACGTGGGCAATGTGGCAGGTCAGGCCGCCCAGGTCAAGCTCAAGTTGGGTGGCAAAACCAACATTGGGCGGTTTGATAACCAGCCGGCTGCGGTCGGGCAGTTCGGCTTTAATCATATCGCGGCAAAATTCAATTTCGATCCCCTGTTCAACGCGCCGGTCTAACGCCTGGTCGCTCCAATCCAGGTGGGCCATCTCCGCTACAATCCGCTTGGTTTGGGTGTGGGCCAAAATGGGCAGGTTAAAGGCCGACGCGCCAAAAACGTGGTCCCAATGCCAGTGGGTCAGCATTAAAAAGGCGGGCGGCGGCAAATCAGATGCCGCCAGTTGTTGCAGCAGCAGATTGGCGTGGGCCGGAGAATTGCCGGCGTCGATGATGAGCGAGGCTTGTTCTCCGGCCACCACGCCCAGAATTGGGCGGTCGGTCGCGTCGTTGGGCGGCAGCCAGTAGACGCGGCGGCCAAGCCGGTTTAATTGGGGTTGGCTCATACGCTTCTGCCAGCCAGCATCTTTACTTTTTTGGTTTTGGACATCGTTACCCCCCGGCTGACTTGTCGAAACCGGAACTGATGGCCGCCAGATAGTCCGCTTCTTCTGTGAGGTGCTGCTTGAGGCTGGCGGTGGTGGGAGCGTGTTGGGCGCGGTCAAGCCAGTACGCATCGAGGGCGGCGTCAATCTGGCGGCGATGCAGGTCATGCGGGTCGGCGTCTCTTTTATAGCGCAGATAAGCCACAATGGCCTGCGCCTCTTCTCTGGTAAAAATGGACAACCGCCAGCGGGCATAATCATAAGTGGTCAAAGAAACTGAGCGCCGAATAATGGGCGTCGAGAAATTCGGCCTCGATATCTTGCCAGGCGTGCCGGCCCTTGAAGGGTTCAATCTCGTCGTAGGGTTCGCTGCCCTCAAAGCTGCCCTGCAAAAAGCGGTCGCCCGGATGCGGGTTTGGCCCAAAGGCGGCGCGGATGTGGCCAATAACGGATTCTTTGTCGGTCATTGGGACGCCTTGCAACAGCCGGTTAATAGGGCGGGTCGGCCGGCCCAACGTAACCGCACATCCCTACTCGTGGCGAGTTGACCAGCGGTACCGGCTCTCCGTAATCCTCGTGGGGATGGGTTTTGGCGTGTTTGTCGCACAACGTCCCTGGTTCTTCTAATTCATACAAACATTCCATACACAGCCATTGGGCCGGCTGGTCACATTCCATGCAGTAGACTTCCGGCGGGTCATTGCGCGCCATCAAAAAGATGGGGTGTTTTGTGAGCGGTTTGCCTTCTCGCGCGCCCACCGCTTTGATTAACGTTTCTGATGACGTGCCAAAATCGTAAATATGAGTTAGCTCCACGCCGGGGTCAAACACCTGGGCGATGCGCCGGCTCTTGGCAATCTCGCTGCCGCCCCAGCCGCCCACCGAGAATTGGCTCAGGTGGCCGCAACATTCCAGCCAGATGGCGCGCAAATATTTGTCCAAATCCTTCAGGGTGGCCGAGCCATTCATCTCTAAATGCAGCCAGAAATCGCGCAGATAGGCATCCTGCACCTGCAAATGGTAAAGTTGTTGAGGTTGGCCGCTTTTCTGGTTGGCGGCGTTGATGGCTTCTTTGCGCTCCTGGCAGGTTGCCAAATGTTTCGACAGGCCGCCTTTGGCCATTTCTTTGCCGCAAAAAGCGCATTTGCCGCGAGATTGTTTTTGTTGGGCCATGTCGATTTTACTCCTTCCTTCTGATAAAAATTATTGTTGAATTTACCTGAGAGTTGTCAAACCGGATTGAGCGCCTGCACCGAGGGCTTCAAATCCAGTTCTTTGACCAGCGCGCTCAGTTCGGAGTCGGTCAGAGGGCGGCCTTTGCCGGCGTAGGCAATCAGGGCGGCTTCCAGCACGTTGGTGCCAAACGAGCGCCCGTCGATGCGGGGAGTGCTGGTGACCAGGTAGGACAGGCCGCGCGCTTGTAGCAACTCCACATCGCTCTGGGTGGTGGTGTTGGTGATGACCACCTTGCCGCTTAAATCGGGGGGCATGTGGCGGCGAATGTAGAGAAAATCGCCAGCGATGACCGGGCCGTAGTTGAACCATTTCTGGTATTTGGGCACAATCTCGTCCTGGTTTGAGCCGGTGGGATAGAAAACGCTGATGGGCAGCCAGCCCAGCAGGGGATAGGCGATGGCGCTGACCACGTGAAGCTGCCTGAGCGTGCGCAGGGGGATGGGAATACCCAGGGCAAACATCAAATCGCAAAAGACCAGCTCAAAGCCGGCCCGGTGCAGCGACTCGGCCATGCCGTAGCGGTCGGAGGCAAAGGTCATCATGGCCTTGCGGGGGGTCAACGGGTGCCGGAGCAGCGGTTCGGCCAGTTGAAACACGTTGCGTTCCAGGGCAAATTTTATGCCCCGGCCATCGGTGTAGGGCGTTTTTTTGACTCCTTTCACCATTTTCAGGCCGGAGTGGAACGGGTAGCTTTTGCCGCCAACCCGCACGTAAAGCTCTACGCCGCCCACGCCCAGGGCGTCAACCTTGCCATCCATTTCGGCAAACAGAGTGGTGGCTTGCTTTACGTCGCCATCAACGCCAATGCGCTCCAGGGTAATGGGCTGGTCGCCCAGTTTGAAGGCGACTTTTTTGTTGCGGCTGGAGCTGCCCAGACTGATGCTGACCACATGCTTCATCCGGCGGCTTCTCCGGCCTGCAGGTAAGAGATAATAATGGTGCCGGCAATAATCACCCCAAACATGGCAATAAATACGCCGATGAAGGCAATAATTGTGGCGTGCCAGCGCGGAATGCGGCGGGAGGCTTTGTTGATGTGGTAGTTAGAAATAAAAACCACGGCAGCCACGCCCACAATTTGCCACAGAATTTCGGGGCGCATCATGAACAACCCCCCGGCTGCGCCGGCAATCAAACCCCACTTGAACAGGTCGCGGCGGATGGGGTCAAACGAGAACAGCCCGCCGTCATCTTGCTGTTGAAATCGGTTTGGGTCCAGTTTAGAACGTTTCTTTTTAGCCAATTTAGTCTCTGCCAGTTTATCTACGGCTCAATATCCGCTACGGAGTTGAACACCTGGTTGGGCCGGTAGGGGAATTTGGAAATCATCTCCGGCCGGGTGACGCCGGTCAGCACCAGAATGGTTTGCAGCCCGCTTTCCAGCCCCACCTTGATATCGGTGTCCATGCGGTCGCCAACCATAACCGCGTTTTCAGAATGTTCATCCAGGTAGCGCAGCGCCGAGCGCATAATCAGCGGGTTGGGTTTGCCCACAAAATAGGGCTGGTAGCCGGTGGCTTTTTCTATCAGCGCGGCCACAGCGCCGCAGGCGGGAGACAGCAGGCCGCCTTCGCCGGGGCCGGAAGGGTCGGGGTTGGTGGCGATAAAGGGCACGCCGTCGGAGATAAGATGGGTGGCCCGGATAATCTTATCGTAGGGGTAGGAGTCGGTTTCACCCAAAATAACAAAATCGGGGTTGTAATCGGTCAGGCTGTAACCCACATCGGCCAGCGCCTGATACAGCCCGGTATCGCCAATTACATAGGCCGACCCGTTAGGCTTTTGCGATTTGACAAAAGTGGCCGCGGCCAGCGCGCTGCTATAAATATGTTTGGTTTCCACGTTGATGCCGGCGGTTTGCAGGCGATGTTGCAAATCGGTGGGGGTGTAGCGCGAGTTGTTAGTGAGCACCAAATAGCGATGCCCGCCATCAATCAACCGCTGGATAAACTCGACCGCGCCGGGAATGGCGTGTTTGCCATGCACCAGCACGCCGTCCATATCAATCAGATAGGTTTTTTTGCGTTTTGTCATCGACGCCTCATTATGGTATTGATTGCTGCACCCACTGCAACGGATTAACGGCAATCCCTTGCAGGCGCAGTTCCCAATGCAGGTGGGGGCCGGTTACCAGCCCGGTATCGCCAATGTAGCCAATCAGGTCGCCTGGCCGCACCTCCTGCCCTTCGGTTACAACAATCTGGCTTTGGTGCCAGTAGTTGCTAAACAGGCCCAGGCCGTGGTCTATCACAACGGCGTTACCGCGAACTGTCAGCGGGCGGGCCAGCATCACGGTTCCGGCTGCCGGGGCATATATGGGCGCGCCAATGCCGCCGCCAAAATCCGCGCCGCCATGAAAGCTCAGTTCCTGGCTGTTGTTGTATTGGCGACGCGTGCCAAAGTAGCTGGTAATGCGCAGCGTGTCGGGCGCAACCGGATACCAAAATGGCCCCGCCCAGCGAGGCCGCAGCGACACCTGCGACCAGATATTGAGCAGCAATTCACGCTCTTGCTGAACCAAATCGGCCTCCAGCAGGGCGGCGCGGCTGCCATCCAGTTGAATATTTTCCGTGCCGTAGGGGCCTTCAATAACGGTAAGGTTAATGTGCCGGGTGACGTGCTGGCCGTCGGGCAGCGCGGCGGTGATGATAATGGGGTAAACATCGGGTTTGAGCAGGGCGTGTACCGGCGCAATGGCCCACTGTTGACCCCCCGGCCCAGGGTAAAAAAGCAGCGGCCAGCCCTCAAAGTTGCCGCCAAGCGTGGCCGGCGCCAAGAGCGTCGCCCGAATTACCAGCGTGCGGCCCTGAATAATGGCGGGTTCGGACAACTCAAGGGCGGTAAATGGCGTTGCCAGCGGGCCGGGTTCCGGCGGCGGCCCGCCGGGGATTTTGAGCACGCGCCCAATTTGCAGCGAATCGGGCGGGTCGAGCTGATTCAATAGAAGCAGATGATTCAGCGGCACGCCATACAGGGCAGCAATACCAGAGGCGGTTTCGCCGGGCTGAACGATGTGAGTAATGTTTGGGGCAGGCTCATCTGCCGGCGGCGCGGCGGCGTTGGGCAAAATCAATTCCTGGCCGGGAAAGATAAGGTTGGGGTTGGCCAGTTTGTTGGTCAGGGCAATTTCAATGGGGTTGAGGTTGTGGCGCAGGGCAATCAAAACCAGCGTGTCGCCTGGTTGTACGGTGTAAACCAGCGGTTTAGCAGCGGTTTCGGCCTCCGGCGAGTCGGCCAGAACCGGGCCGGCTGCGCCCCATAGGCCAACGGCCAGCGCAATCAAAAGAGCGATTAATTTTTTGCCGGTTAAGTTGAAGCATCTCATGTTGGTTGGCCCGCAAGTTGCAGTAGTTCTATTTTAATCTTAACTAAAGAATAATGCCAGTATAAAACAAAAAACCGCCCTGGGCGGACGGTTTGAGAAATTTGTGTTTGGATGTTAAACCACCGGAACGGGTTTGATGCCTTTGTACACCTGGCGCTTGCCGATGGTGTTCAAAATCAAATCTGCCGATTTTTTGGGCAATCGTTCGTGCAGTTCCAGAGAGGAGAGGGGGGTGTTGTTGTTGGCAATAAAGGTGCGAAAGATGGCGCTGGTCAGGGGGATGCGGTTGTCGATGTAGGTGTGGTCCTGGCTGCAATGGGTCTGGATGATGTGCCACAAAATATCTATTTGAAAAACCTCGCCGGTTTGGGGGCTAACCCAATCGAACATTTCGGGTTCGCTGTTTTTGGCTAAGTCCCGGCAGGCATCGCAGGTATGGCTTTGCAGGTAAGCTCTAAGATTTTGCCCTTTGGCCTGCCACCAGGAGAAGTCGATATGAAATTTTGTTTCGAGGGTTGGTTTGATGTATTTAGCCATAAAAATTGTTGCCCTGGTTTAGTCTCGTAAGCTTGGGTCGTAAGTCCAGTAGCCGTGGTTCATGTGGATGAAACAGCGGCGCGTAACCAGCTCGTTAAAAACCGCGCCCGGCCCCACCCGGCGAATAACATTGGCCCCGCTGTAAAGTGTTTTGGCGTGGACGGTGCTTTGCGGATTGAGCTTGGATAGTTCCGGGAAAATCTGGCACAGCAAATCGTAAACAGACAACCCCCGTTCTTCGGCGTTTAACCACAGCGTATCTATTTGAGAGGTATCAGACTCGCCAATAATCATCAAATCATCGTATTTGCAGCCGTAAGCCGCCGGATTCATTTGAAAGGTGAGTTTTTTGCCGGTAACATTGGCCTGACGCACCCAATCGCGTTGGGTGCGCGTGGCTTCATAATCAACAATCAGGCGGAGGGGGTCATCGGTGCGTTTGATGGAGACATACGCCCCCGCCGGCAGTTTGTTCTTTTTGTACCACTCTTCCAGTCCAAATACGTAGTTGTGTTTTAGCACCGTCCAGCCGGGAAAGGTATTGCCGGTGCGCCCGTCGACAAATTCAAACAGCACCGGGTTGTAATGGCTGGCGGCAAAAAAGGGCAGGGTTTTAGGGGTCAGGGGGAGCGTGCCTACTCGCCAGTGAGGGTAATTAAGGGTGATGATAACGCTCTGCGCCTGGGGGTCAACCTCGCCAAAATCTTCGGGACGGGTTAGTTCGTCGTCTATTTCGGCCAGCAGGGCGCGCAGGTCATCGTCAAACAGGTTGGGGTTGTAGGCTTGCGAGATGGTTTGCAACCGCCGGGGCGGGTGATGCGCTTCGGGGGGTTCCATGCGCTCTAAATACCATAGCACCTGGCCGGTAGGGCCAACGTCGTCAAAGCGCTCATCGTTGGCCAGCCGATAGCTTACGGAAAAGCGCACCACATCGGTAATGTTTTTGCCTTCCTCTACCAGCCCCATTTGCTCTATCAGGGCATCGATACTCAGCGGCCCCTGGTTAATATCGATGGCGGCGTCGGCAATATTAAAAAGACCTTCGTGAAAGTCGGAAAGCAAATCGGCCAAAAAATACTGGTCGTGAAATTCTACAAAATCACTGTTGTCGTCAAGGGCGGTTTTTATTTTAGGGACAATAGAATCTTTGTAGGTTTGGTAAAGCTCGTCGGGCGACATCAGGCCCTGTAAGCTGGCTAATGCCTGCTCGCCTGTATTGAGCGGATGGTCGGTTAAATTGGCGGCAAACTCTCGCTGCCCGTCGTTTTCAAAGTCAACCGCAATTACGGAAAAGGCGCCGTACTTTGGATGACTGCCCGCTCTGGTAGCCACTACGGTACCCACTGTGTAATTTAAGGTGGGAAAGACGAGTTTATCTTTAACCTGATAGTTATCTTTTGGCTGATAGAGTTTACCCTCTTGCAGGTCGCTGCGGGCTTCTAACTCTTCGGCTTCGCAGTGGCGTCGAACCAGGCCAATGGCAATGTCATCCAAATGAAGCGGGCGGCCAAGTTCAAGTATTTGATTGTAAATGGTTTCAATATCTTTGCTGCTTGGGGTAAATTGTTTTTGCCAATAATGAGCGGTTTGTGTTTTCCGTTGACTCAAGTTGGAGATTACCTCTAAAATAATTGCTGGGAGATTGGGTTCGGACTCCCGATTATACTCTTGTTCAAATTGGTTGACAAATTAGAGAGGTAATTCAATTTGCTTAAATCCGCCGCCCCCTGGCCGCCTTTATCACTTAGGCAGTTGACATGCAAACCGCGAGAATTTCACCACCGGGGCGCGGAATTCGCCGGGATTTCTATTGACCGTGAACAGCCCGGATAAATCTTTACAGAAACCTTATACAGCCCTTATACAGGCTTTATAAAACTACAATAAGATGTGTAAACGAAGCGCAAAACCGGGGTGTGCAGCGGGTGAGCTAACCGCCTCGGTTTGAAAGAACAACCTGTAACAAACAATCAAAAAATATAAGAGGCAAAACAATGACAACTGCTTACGGGTTTAGAACAACCCTAAATATGCCCTATGAAGAAGCCATTGAAAAAACAACGGCAGCCCTAAAAGAAGAGGGCTTTGGCGTATTAACCGAGATTGACGTGAAAGCCACTCTCAAAAAGAAGCTGGAGGCCGACTTTCGGCGTTACATCATTTTGGGCGCTTGCAACCCCAACCTGGCTTACCAGGCGCTGCAAAATGAGCTGGAAATTGGCCTGCTGCTGCCATGTAATGTGATTGTGTACGAAACCGAAGAGGGGCAGTCCACCGTTACCATCGTTGACCCGCTTTCGATGTTGGGGGTGGTAGAAAGCCCCGCCTTAAACCCGATAGCCGCTGAGGCCAAAACCCGGCTGCAACGGGTCATCGCATCGCTGCGTGTCTGATGGCGTTACACTCACATCCCCTGGCGCTCCAATGGATAACGCCGGGGGATTGTATTTTTCATCCATCACCCTGAAGGAAGCAAGATATAATTTATGGAGCGATGAGCTTGGTCAGACACGCGGCCCAAGCGTCAATGTTACCCGATAGCAGGCTTTCAATACCCGCAAGGCCCGCGGCGTAACCCACTTGCTGGGCTTCCCCCTCCGTTCGATCGAGCCTCTAAAGCCTTCTAGCCCATCAGTCCGTGCGCCAGCCAGGGCGCCACCAATGTGCCTCGTTTCAATCGCAACCAGCCATAGACCAGACCAAGGACGAAGGCGATGATGAACAGAGGCCATGCCTTCCAGGGAAAATAGCCAATGTGGGCCAGGGAAAAGATGGCGGCCTGAAGAATATTGCCGGGCCAGCGGCCAAACCTTTCCGTAAGAACCCCTTGCAGGAATCCCCGAAAGATAGTTTCTTCCTGAAAACCGGCAATGGCAAAGCCAAAAAACAGGCTCAGTAACCATCCACCAGGCGAAGGCAGCGCAGATTGACTATTCATCATAGCCTCGGGAACCAAACTCAACTGCGCCACAGGGATGACAATTACAAGAGTCAACACCAGGCCGCTAAACCAGCCTAATAATCCCCAGCCAATGTCGCCTGGAAGCCGCTTGCGGTCAAATCGCCACCATTGCCACAAATCTATCCCCACCCACCGGCTGAATCCAAAATAGACCAGGCCGACCGACATGATGAGGAAGGCACTGCCAAGAAAGAGGATGGAGCGTGTATTGAACTGCAAGCCCTGGTCCATTTCGCCAACGCGGGCCAGTATCGTTCGCAAAATCACAAAAGCGGCTAGGATCAGTAAACCCTTTTTAATCTGTTGGTTAGAAAGTTTTTCTGCCGGCAGGTTGATTGTGCTGGCGCTGTTCTCCTGTTGTTCAATCGAACTTGGTTTCAACATTTTTTTCTCCTTTACTCAAACCGCAGTCTCACACAGGTGGAAATTTCTCCGAAGAAGGGATTGTTGAAATTTTTCTTATCAAGAGGCCGTCGATAGAGCGCGTGGACTGAGCAAAATCAGCAGAGCGGCCAGGGCAAAGCCGGCGCCGCCGATGAGTCCAACCGGCAGCGGGCCTAGCAGCGGGTTTGGCTGGCCCTGCACAAAAATAACGCCCAGGCTGGCTATTCCGTTGATAGCGGCGTGGCCAATTACGGCCGGCCAGACGCTGCCGCTCTTCAACGTTGCCCAGCCCAAAAAGATGCTCAAAATCAAGGTGAACCAGACCATAGCCAGCGGCCCCAACCACGGCGCGCCGGGATAATCCAAACCGTAATTATGGCCCATCAGGATAATTGGCCAGTGCCAGACGCCCCAAATCAGGCCCATGAGCAGCATTGTCCGGCGGCTGCCCAACGGCATCAGTTTGGGCTGCAAGTATGCTCGCCAGCCAAACTCTTCGCCAAAGGTAGCCAGGCTGTTGACCAGCGGGGCCAGCAGCAGGGCCTGAACCACCTGCGCTGCGGTAATCAGCCACAAATTGGGACCGCTCAGGTCAAAATTGGGCGGCACGACGCCGGTCAGCATGCGGCGCAGGGCGCTTAATGACGGGTCGTAATAACGCGGAAAAATCAGAAAAAACAGCCCCAACCCAAAGATGGTCAGGAACCCCGGCAAAAACCAGGCTGCCAACCAGTAAAGCCAGCCTTGCCTGAAACGCGGGCGCAGATACGTATCGCGCCAGCCTTCGCGGGTGATTACCCGGGTCAAGATGTGAGCCAGGGCCGGCGACCACATAACAACGCTGGCTACGAGCACAAAGGCAAGGGTGATACCGGTTCCGGAAACAAGCACGGGGCTATCTTGCAAGCCGCCGGTTAGATAGACGATCAATGCTGTGCCCCAGGCCAGGCCAAAGGCAAAGGCCAGGTAGATAGAAATGCGTTTCAAATCGAGCGAGTTGTTCATTGGGCCTTTTTAATTATTTTGTTTGAGATCTCTGCGGTCTACCACCACCTCTATCATAAGCGTCTCGCTTAAGCGGCGAAAGTGGCAAATGTCGCCCCTTAACCGTGACAAACGTCACCTTTTTGGATAATATCGAGCTTTGTTTTAAGAAAGGCGCTTGATACTTCAACGGCGTAATTTCTGCGCAAAAAAAAGTGCGCTCACCTGGGAGGAAGTGAGCGCACTTTTTAGATGTCCTGTTGCGTTTAGCAAAATTAAATCTTGGGGAAGATTTTTTTTCCAGCGTCAGTCAGGCCGATAATTTTTTTAGAGGCTTTTTATGGCTGTGGGTGCAGCCATTTTGGGAGGGCTTGACGCAACAGGCTATTCACTGTTTGTAATATAGCACGAGTCAATTTTGTTGTCAGTAAATTTCCCGTAAATATTATCTTAAACCCCGTTTTTTTTCAAAAAGGTTTGCTTCCTGATTTGCGCCGTGCTACACTGCAAAAATGTTTAGACCGCGCCGTCCCGACCTGTCAACCCAGGAGCGCATTCCGCTGACCCGCCAGCGGCTGGCCGATTATGGCCGCCTGCTGCGTTATGCCCGCCCTTACACCCGCCGTATGGTTCTGGCGCTAACCGCTCTGACCCTGGCGACTCTGCTGGGCCTGACCATGCCGCTGGTGGTGCGTAACGTGGTTGATGTGGTGTTTGTGGAAAAAGATTTAACGCTGCTTAATCGCTTTACTTTGCTGCTGGCCCTGATTTTTTTGACCCAGGCCGTTTTCAGCTTTGTCAACCGCTACAATATGGCCTACGTGGGCGAGCGGGTTGTGGCCGATTTGCGGCAGCAGCTTTACCGGCATCTGGTCTCGCTCTCGCTGCGCTTTTTTGCCGAGCGCCGCACCGGCGAGATTGTCTCTCGCGTAACCAACGATGTAACAACCCTGCAAAGCGCCGTTACCGATAACATTGTCAGCCTGCTCCAGCAAAGCCTCACGCTTGTAGGCGGCGTTATCTTTTTGTTCTGGCTCGACTGGCGGTTGACCAGCGTGATTTTGCTGGGCATTCCACTGGTAACGCTGACGATGGTTTACCTGGGCCGAAAAATTCGCCGGGCCGCCACATTGGTCCAAGACCGGCTGGCCGAAGCCTCGGCGGTGGTCGAGGAGAGCATCGGCGGCATTCGCATTGTCAAATCATTTGCCCGCGAAGCCTACGAGATTTCCCGCTTTAACACCAAAATTGAGCAAACTTTTGGGGCCGCCATGCAGCGAGTTAAAATTACGGCTATCCTGGCCCCCACCATCGGCTTTATGGCTTTTATGTCAATAACTGTCACCATTTGGTTTGGCGGGTACGAGGTGATTCAAGGCCGGCTCACCCCCGGCGAACTGGTGGCCTATTTAATTTACACCCTGCTGGTGGCCGGCCCAATTGCCGCCTTTTCCGGGCTGTATGGCCAGTTTCAAAGCGCGCTGGGCGCTACCGAGCGCCTGTTTGAGTTGCTCGACACCCAACCCGATATTGCCGACGCGCCCGACGCCTCTCACATACCCACCATTATTGGCCGGGTGCGCTTTGAAAACGTCAGCTTTGAGTACGATTCAACCATACCGGTGCTGCGTCAAATTTCGGTTGAGGTGCAGCCGGGGCAGGTAGTAGCCCTGGTGGGGCCAAGCGGAGCAGGCAAAACCACGCTGGTTAACCTCATCCCCCGCTTTTACGATGTGACCGCCGGGCGCATCACCATCGACGGGCGCGATATCCGGCAAGTTACCAGCCTGAGCCTGCGCGAGCAGATTGGCATTGTGCCGCAAGAAACCCTGCTTTTTTCCGAGTCTATTGGCGAAAATATTCGCTACGGCAAGCTGGAGGCCAGCCAGGCCCAAATTGAGGCCGCCGCCCGCGCCGCCAACGCCCACCAGTTTATTATGGACACCCCGGCCGGCTACGATACCCTGGTGGGCGAACGCGGCATCAAATTAAGCGGCGGGCAGCGCCAGCGGGTTGCCATTGCCCGCGCCATTTTAAAGGACCCGCGTATTCTCATTTTGGATGAGGCCACCTCCTCGCTCGATAGCGAATCGGAGCAGTTGGTGCAAGAGGCGCTGGAGCGGCTGATGCGGAACCGCACCACATTTGTCATCGCCCACCGTTTGAGTACGATTACTAAAGCCGATTGGATTTTGGTGTTGGATAGCGGCTACATTGTTGAGCAGGGAACCCACGCCGACCTGCTCAAACAGGGAGGGCTTTACCACAAACTCCACGCCATGCAGTTTAAGTATGAGTTGGAAGAGGCTATCAGCGGAATAAAAAATCGGCGCGGTTTTAATTAGCCCCGCAGGGCGGGGGGCTTGGGGGGCGTCCTCCCAAAAAAGCAAATTCCTATAATCAAGTTAGATTTTTAGTTTCTGGTTGATGATGAAAAGTTCCTGGCGGATTGCCCGCGTGGCCGGGGTGGGCATCGACATTCACTGGAGTTTCGGCTTTATTATTTTGTGGGTGCTGGCGCAAAGCGCGTTTGAAGAGCGCGAATTGTGGAATACGCTTCTGTTTTTATCGAGCGTGCTGCTGGTGTTTGTCTGCATTGTGCTGCACGAGATTGGCCACGCGCTGATGGCCCTGAGCCTGAAGGTGCGGGTCAAAAATATTATGGTGCTGCCTTTTGGCGGTCTGGCCCAAATTGAGTCTGTACCCGATAGGCCCCTGTACGAGTTTTTAATTGCCGCTGCCGGGCCGCTGGTCAACCTGATAATTGTGGTGTTGCTTGTCCCCATGCTGATGCTGCTGGCCGGACCAATTTTGCTCAACAGTCTGCTGGCTTCGCCTGCCGCCATTGTTGACCGGATTATCATTGCCTACTTTCAAGAGAGCAGCCTGCTGGGCCTGGTAGTGCTGATGATAATGGCTAATGTTGTTCTGTTTGCCTTTAACCTTATGCCCGCTTTGCCAATGGATGGCGGGCGCATTTTGCGGGCGCTGCTCACCCCCCTGTTTTCTTACCTGCGGGCCACCCAAATTACAATGGTGGTTGGTTTTGTGGTGGCGGTAGGGTTAATTTTGGCGGCCTTTGAACGCGGCAACTTTTTTTTGATGCTGGTGGCTATGTTTATTTTGTTTGCCTCCCGGCCAATGTGGCCCCGCTAACTTTCTTGCTGCTTGGCCGCGTTCCACAATTCGTCCATTTCCGCAATAGACATGCCGGCCAGAGAGCGCCCCTGCGTCTGGGCCAGCGCCTCCATTTGATTAAAACGACGCCTGAAACGGGCGTTGGTGGCCCGCAACGCGCTCTCTGGGTCTACCTGCCGCCAGCGGGCTAAATTAACCACGCTGAATAACAGGTCGCCAATTTCTGACTCAAGCTGACCGTCATCCCTGGCCTCAACAATTTCCCTGGCCTCTTCGATAATTTTTTCCAGCACGCCTTCGATGTTGGGCCATTCAAAGCCCACCCGCACGGCCCGTTTTGAAATAGCCAGCGCCTGCGCCAGCGCCGGCAGCGCCGCCGGCACCCCATCCAGCGCCGAGGCCGGGGAGTCGTTTTGCCCTTTGGCCGCCTTTTCGGCCCGTTTGATGCTTTCCCAATTAGCCGTAACATCTGCCACGCCGTTGACCTGCACGCTGCCAAATACGTGCGGGTGGCGGCGTACCAGCTTGCGGTTGATATGGTCGATGACCGCGCCCATGTTGAACTCGCCGGCGTCGATGGCAACCTGGGTGTGCAGTACAATTTGCAGCAGCAGGTCGCCCAGTTCTTCGGCCAGGGCCTGGGGGTCGCCGGCATCCAGCGCCTCCAGCACCTCGTAGGTTTCTTCCAGCAAAAAGGGGCGCAGACTCTGGTGAGTCTGCTCGCGGTCCCAGGGGCAGCCATCGGGGGCGCGCAGGTGGGCAATGGTTTCCTGAAAGGTGGAAAACCCGGCCAGAGAAGTGGCGGCGGGCAGGTAGAGGGTCGTCAGCATTTTATCCAGCCAGGGCTGGCTATCGAGCGCGGCCAGGGGGCAGTGCCAAACGCGCTGGGCGGCGGTGCCGGCGGCCTGAACCAGGGTGACGGTAAAATTGTGGTTGTAGGCGTTGAGCAGCGCCCGCTTGACCTGCCGCGTCATTTTTTGGCCGTGCAGGCGGGTAATCAGCGCGGCCCGGTCCGGCTCCAGGGGCGGGTGGTGGCGCGAGGCTACCTGGCTGGCGTCAACAAGTTGCAGGTTGGCCGGGGTGGCGGCTTCAAGGGCGGTAAAGGTTGCTTCAAAAAAGCTCAGGCCGGGGATGATGGTAACGGGCAGCTTTTTGGCCCTGGCCAGCCGGCGGATGTGGGGCACGGTGGCTTCGCCCAAATCCGGGTGGCCGGGTACGGCATAAACCACGCCATTATCGCGGCGGCCAAGGCGCACAATTTCGGCGGCCACGCGGATATCGGTTTGGGCAAAATCGCTGCCTTGCTCATACCAGTCATCAAAATTGATGAGGGGTACAGGGATATCGGCGATGCTGGGGTGGCGCGCGGTACGGGCGTAAATTTCATCGGCCTGGGTTAGCAGATGGTAGGCAGATAGAGTCCACTGCTCGCTGCTGCCGGGGCCAAGGCCAACAATGATGATACCAGCAGGCATAAAGTTGCTTCTCCTCTGAAATTTGAGCGGCTAAAACGGGAATTATACCCAACCTCGGCGCTTTTGGAAAAGTCGTTGACAAAGCGGGTCAATGGTGTTATGTTGAAATAGAAAGTTCCCTGATGGTATAAATTATCTGTGGAGAGAGAGTCGACAATGAAAAAAGCACTTTCTTTTGTTGGTGGTTTGTTGCTTTTGGTTACGCTGGCCTGTGGATTTAATGCCAGCACTGCCAATATTGCCGAAGCCAAAATGGCTCGCGATGCCGACGGCAACAACCCGACCACGGTGTTTGCTCAAGATGACATATTTTATGCCGTGGTTCAGTTAGCCAATGCGCCCGACGACACCAAAGTGAAAGCCGTGTGGATAGCGGTTGAGGCCGACGGTACCGACCCCAACCTTGAAATTGACACGGTGGAACTTACCTCTGGCAGCGGGACGCTCAATTTTAATTTAACCAACGATAAGCTTTGGCCGGTTGGCAAATACAAAGTTGACCTATATCTTAACGATGAGTTGAACCGCAGCCTGGAATTTGAGGTTGAAGGCGAAGTGGCCGCTGCTCCCGAACCCACTGCCACCCCCGAACCCACTCCCGAACCGACCCCCACCCCGGAACCTGAACCCACTAACACGCCCAGGTCTTCATCGGGCGACACGCTGGGCAGCGCCGGTTCAGGCGGCGACACCGTTGGCGGCTCAAAAGAGGAGGATGCAGAGCCAACCGAGGAACCGGAACCGGAGGTTGAACCGCTGCCCTTTAAAGAAGAACCTTACGTGCATCCCTCTGGCGCATTTACCTTTGCCTTGCCAGAGTCATTTGAGGGGATTGACGGCGATGAAAGCAGCGTGCTGTTTGGCACCGACCGGTCGCGGGTAGGGGCCATATTCTTGAACAGCGGTCAGGTGTTGGCCAAAAAAGAGCTGGAGCGCTTTATCGACAGCTCGCTGGATATTATTGTGGGCGATTTTGATGAAAATTACGAAGTAATTGCCGAGAATGATGTATTGGATGAAAGCGGCTTTATTTTTGTAGCCGCCTCATTTGATAACGGCAACGGCC
The DNA here is from genome assembly GCA_964486935.1 of uncultured Caldilineaceae bacterium. GTDB lineage: Bacteria > Chloroflexota > Anaerolineae > 4572-78 > J111 > CAZAPG01. The sequence continues at coordinate 38,801 of CAZAPG010000018.1, forward strand.
GGGCCGACCTGTTTTTTGACCAGCGTGATACGATTGTGTTTATCTTTTATTTCATCACGCTGGATTACGATGAGATGGAATCTACCTGGCGAGCGATGATTAACAGCTATGATATTGATGCCGACGCTGCGCTTAAGGCGGCCCCGGCGGCCACCCCCACCCCCCGGCCCCAGCCGCCGACCGCTACTCCGGCCCCGGCAGCCAACCCGTTTGCCCCGCCGCCCGGCGTAGCCCGCGTGTTTATGCAAAATCAATACGGCAACGAGTACAACATTGATTTTGGCGATGGCTCCGGCTCAATTGCGGTGATGCCCGGCGCGCAGAATTTTTATCGCGATGTAGCCCCCGGCAAATACCGGCCCGGCCTGAGCCTGCCCGGCGGCGGCGCCACCAATGTTGAGTTTGAAATTCAGGCCAACGAAGCCTACCTGATTCTTGTTACCCAGGATTTGAGCGTGCGCTGGGGCAAAGTTTATCCGTAAAGCCAGTTGCTGGCCGATGCCTTTGCCACAATCTGCGCGCAATATACCAACACCGGCAGGCGGTTTTGCGCTAAAAAACCGCCTGCCGGTGTTTTTGATTATATCCAATTCAAATGTTAGCGACCGGCAACTACCGGCTCATACACCTCAAAGGTGCGCCGGATGGGCGGCCCCTGCACAATTCCCTCTAAAGCCTGCTGCAAACCGGGCGTCAAGGTTTCGAGCGCCGCTTCTAACGCCTCTTTGCTTTCCCACAGGCTCAAAGCGCCATACTCTCCCACGGCTTCATCCACTATAAAGGTGGACCCTTTGAAACCCTTTAATCCCTGCATTGCCCCAAGAAATTGGTCGGCCATCTTTTCGGCTACCGCCCGTTTGCCCGGCCCCATAGTAAACATTACTAATCGTGCGTACATAATTTGTGTCTCCTTGATAATAATAATCTGATTTGGATGATTTAAGAACAGGCCAACAATTTTTTCTTCAAACCATACTCACCTCCTGCTGTACTTCTGGTTTACCCATCCGTCCTCGCGCCGTATCCCGATAACCGGCGGCGGGGACCAGCTTGCCCGCCTGCCCCAGACCAAAGGCCGGCATGTTTCCGTAGACCGCCTCATAACAGCCCGGCTGAATCCGGTACGTCTCGTGCCAGATACCAACGTCGCCGCTGCTATGTCCAACTTTTTGGTTGAACTCGCGCCAGGCCGGCAAATGAGTATGCTCTTTACTGCGGGCAAAAGCCTCCAGATGCTCAAACGAACGCCAGTACTGGACAACTGTAAAGGGGTTAACCAGCCGGTAGCCCAACAACCCTAAGTCCGGGTTGGCCGACAACTCTTTAAGCATCCGGGGCATAGCTATAAAAACGGGCCACCATTTGTGGATTTTCCAGAGCTTATTGACCCGCATACCAATGAAATATACAATAAACTCACCGTCCATTTCGACCGTCATTCTTTGTTTGTAAATCTCAGCCATTGGTATAATCCTCCTTAAGCCACTAAAATTGATTTTATGATTAAGCTGACAATACCATCGGCTTGTTTATCTATCGTTTGTTTATCGTTAGTTGGACCGGTTTTTCTGAAAATTGGAGAACTCCCCCTTGCCTCAGCCCCTGAAAATTGTGGTTTTGGGTAAACCACAACTCATCTGGCAGGGCCAACCCCTCACCGCCGACCTGATTTCGGCCAAGGGGCAGGCGCTGTTGATTTATCTGGCCGTCACCGGGCAAAGTTGCTCGCGCCAGGCCATGGCCGGTTTGCTGTGGGGCGATTTACCGGAGGAGCGGGCCAGGGGCAATCTGCGCTTTACGCTGAACAAAGTGCGGAAAGTGCTGGGCGACTATCTGCTGGTCACCCGGCAATCGCTGGCCTTTGATTTCTCCCAACCTCATTGGCTCGATGCCGCCGATTTTGTAACCCATTGCGCGGCCCCACAAAAGGCCAGCTACGCCCGTTTGCAAGAGGCCGTGGCCTTATACCAGGGCGACTTTTTGGCCGACTTCTATCTTCAGGATGCGCCTGATTTTGAAACCTGGGTGCTGGTTGAACGAGAGCGTTTCCAACAACTGGCGCTGTCGGCCCTCTTTTATCTGTCCGAGACAGCCCAACAGCGGGGAGAGATTGAGCCGGCCATCGCCTTCACCCGTCGCATTCTATCTCTGGAACCCTGGCGCGAGGAGGCGCACCGGCATCTGATGGGGTTGTTGGCGCTTGGCGGCCAGCGAAGCGCAGCCCTGAACCACTTTGACACCTGCCGCAAAATTTTGCTTGAAGAGTTGGGGGTTGAACCCTCTGCCGAAACAGCGGCCCTTTATGCCCAAATCAAACAGGGAGAATTGGCCCGGGTTAGTTATGGCAACAGCGCAGAAAGCAGTTCGGCGGCCATTACCCCGGCAGCGTTCCCGCCCGCTTCTCGCCATAACCTGCCCCAACCACTTACCCCCTTTGTTGGGCGAGAAGCGGAACTGGCCCAAATTGACCGCTTACTGGCTAACCCGGATTGCCGCCTGCTGACGCTGGTTGGTCCCGGCGGCATCGGCAAAACCCGGCTGGCTTTAACTGCCGCCCAGGGCCAGCTTAAAAATTTTCACAATAACGTTTATTTTGTTTCCTTGCAGGGCATTAACCCTGCCGGCGCAAGCGAAGCTGTTGAACTGCTGATTGCCGGCATCGCCGGCGCGCTGGCCTACACTTTTTCCGCTCCCCGCGCCGCCCACGATTTGTTGCTTGACTACCTGGCAAACAAAGAACTGCTGCTGCTGTTGGATAATTTTGAAGCATTCTTGTCGCCCCGGTTGCAAGCCAGAGAAGCGATAACCGGCTTACTGCTGGACATGCTGCAACAGGCTCCCGGCGTCAAATTGCTGGTTACTTCCCGCGAGCGGCTAAACCTTAGCCCGGAGTGGCTGGTAGAAGTGCCGGGCCTGCCCTATCCCCCCACCCTGGCCCGCGATGCGGAAGCATCCTATCCCGCCGCTCGCCTGTTTGTCCAACACGCCAGGCGGATTCAACCTAATTTTTCGCCGGCTCGTCAGGAGGAGGCGGTTAATCGCATTTGCCAACTGGTGGGTGGATTTCCGCTGGGGATTGAACTGGCCGCCAACTGGGTACGCCTGCTTTCCTGCGCCCAGATTGCGGCCCGCCTTGAGCAAAACCCGGATGTCGCGCCGGATGGTCTGAACAACGCTGCCGGCCCTCACGCTTCGATGCGGGGGGTGCTGGACTCTTCATGGGCGATGCTAACCGAAGCGGAGCAACAACTCTTTCGCCGCCTCGCCGTTTTTCAGGGTGGCTTTACCCTGGCCGCGGCGCGGCAAATTGCCTCGGCCAACCTGTCCCTTCTAAATGGGTTGATGAACAAATCTATGTTACGGCGGAATGAACATGGGCGTTACGGATTGCATGAGCTCCTGAGCCAGTATGGGGCCGGCCGTCTGGCCGCCTGGCCGCCCGAAGAACAGAAGACGCGCTGCAAACACAGCCGCTTTTATGCCAGCTTTCTGCAAACGCGCCGGGCGGCTCTGGCAGATGAAAACGACCCCTCGGCCCTGACCGCCATTGATGCGGAAATTGAAAATATTCGCGCCGCCTGGGAGTGGCTGTTAACCCAAAAAGAGCTAGAAACCATTACGCCCTACCTGGAGAGCCTGTTTCTTTACTACCGGCGCAAGGGCTGGTTTCAAGAGGCTGTTTTTGCCCTGGAACAGGCCCTTACTCTGGAGCAGGCTTCGGCATTACAAAAAGGACGCTGGCACCGCTGGCTGGGCGAAGCCATTTACAACCTGGGCAACCTGCCAGAGAGTCGCCGTCATTTAGAGCAATCTCTGGCCTTGTTAGACCGGCCCGCACCAAACCGGTCTGCCATGCAAATGGCGCGGATAGCAGAGCAAACTCTGCTGCAAGGCTGGCAGCGCATTTGGCCGGCAAAACGCCCGGTATCTGAACAGAAAAGCGAAAACAGATTAGAAGCGGCCCGCGCCTGCGAGCGATTGTGCGTTATTTACTGGTTTCAGGGCCAAGCCAACCGTCGTCTGGTTTACCCCACCTTGCGCGGCCTCAACCTGGCCGAAGCAGCCGGCCCCTCGCCTGATTTGGCCCGGGCCTATGCTACGGCCTGCGTTGGCCTTAGCCATATCCCTTCGCCGGTGTTAGCCCGTCTTGTCCCCTGGCATTCTTTGGCCCAATTTTACCTGCGCCGGGCGCTGGCCGTGGCTCGCAGCCAGTCTCACCCCTCGGCCTTAGCCTGGGTGCTGGAAAATACCGGCCTGTATTGGCTAAGGGCTGGTCAATGGAGCAGCGCCAGGGTATTGCTTGAGGAAGGGGCAGAGATTGCCCGCCAACTTGGCGACGGGCGCAGGTGGGAAGAGTGTGTGGGGCTTTTAGGCGCAATGTTGTCTGCACAGGGTTGCTTTGCCGAGAGCCTGGCTTTACAGCGAGAAACGCTGTCTTCGGCTCGCCGCCGGGGAGACCAGCAATTTCAGTTTCATGAACTATCGGGTATGGCCGAAAATGCTTTGCGGCTGGGCAATCTGGCTGAGGCTTTGGATTTTTTGACCGAGGCAGAGGCGCTGTTAGCCGGAAAGCATGGTCTGGTGGAGGAAATCAGATATTATGGGGTTCTGGCGCAGGTACGCTTACAACAGGCAGATTGGGCAGGGGCGCGGCAGGCGGCCCAACAGGCCGCTGAACGGATTGGCAGGGCGCAAGCCAACGCATTCTACAGCCTGGAAGGGTACGCCGGCCCTGCTGAAGTCTACCTGGCTTTGTGGGCAGCCAATGGCCAGTCAGCGCCGGAAGATAAAAGCCTGGCCAACTCTGCCCGGCAGGCGGTTAAAGCCTTGCAGGTATTTGGCCGTCTGTTGCCGGTGGGCCGGCCCCGGGCCTGGTTGCATCAAGGTTTATGCCACTGGTTAGAGGGAAAACCGCAACAGGCGCGGCGGGCCTGGGCCAAATCCCTGTCACTGGCCCGCCGGATGGAAATGCCTTACGAAGAAGCTCGCGCATATTACGAACTGGGTTGCCATTTGTCTCCTGGCAACTCCGCCCGTCAGGAAAATCTGGCCCGTGCCGCCGAGCTGTTTACCCGGCTGGGGGTATTATATGACTCAGGCCGGGTGCGGGAGGCGCTGCATCAAAATTAGAGCCGGCCCAGAGAAATAGAGCAACAGGCAGGCTTTTTAAGCCCATCCGGCTAACAAAAAATAAGATCAAACCTGCCAATGGCCCGGTATTTGCCAGCCGCGCATAGGGGTGGTATAATCGGCGTTTGTTACAATTTGTACAATCTGCGCTACAATTCAAACATTTTTTTGTTTATATCCAGAGCGAGTGGCGCATGGTAAAGGAGTAATAACATGACAGACCAAAACACGGTTGCGGCGGAAGCGGTAAACCAGGCCAACGAGTCAGCAGCAGCCAATTCCGCCCAAGAGTCCCCCGCCGTTCAACCTGAAGCTGCTGAACCCCAGGTAAAGTCAACCAACGGTGAAGCCCCCGCCGAAGCTGAATCCTCCGCCGATAACTCAACCAATGATGGTGTTGTCACAATTCTCAACTTGCAAAGAGGCCAACACTTAAAAGGGCAGGTAAAAAATATTGCCCAGTTTGGCGCTTTTGTTGATATTGGTCTGCCTCAGGATGGGTTGGTGCATATTTCTGAACTGGCTAAACAAAAAATAGATAAAGTTGAAGATGTGGTGAGCGTTGGGCAAGAAGTAGAGGTGTGGGTTAAAAAGGTTGATAAAAAACGAGGGCGGATTAGCCTGACCATGGTTAAACCTGTCTCGCTAAAAATAAGGGATATTGACGAGGGCGCAGAGTTGGAAGGAACCGTAACCCGGTTAGAGTCATACGGCGCTTTTGTGAATATTGGCAGCGAGCGGGATGGCCTGGTGCATATTTCTCAAATTACGCACGATTACATCAAACACCCGTCGGATACGCTGGCTGTTGGCGACACGGTGCAGGTAAAGGTTTTAAAGGTAAACCGCAAAAAGCGGCAAATTGACCTGTCGATAAAGGAATTACTGCCGCCGCCCCAGGAAGAGATTCCCCAGCCCGCCGCCGTTGAAGAAGTTGTTGAAGAAGTTATTGAGGAAGAGCCGGTTCCCACCGCCATGGCTTTGGCCTATGCCGCGGCCTTGCAGGGTAAAGATAAATTGTCTGATGCGGATAAGGAAAAAGATAATAAAACCAGGCAAAAACACAAGCAAGAAATGGACGATATCGTCTCTCGGACGCTGGCTACCGGCGAATAACATCTTTTGCTAAATCAGGCAGACCGGCCCTTGGGCCGGTCTTTTGATGTAGATTTACAAAACGGTCATGGCCCTGGCCAAATTAAGCCGAAACTCCGGGCGGTTAAAGCGCGTCCATGCGTCTGCAAAAGATATCAGCAGTTGGTGTCTTTCTGATAGCTTGACTTCCAGATAAGCGGCAATTTGAGCCGGACTCTGCCGTTCTGCCAGCGGCAGGTTGCGCTGATGCTCTTCCCAATCGGCCAAAAACTCTTGCAAAATTTTGCTGGCAGTATCCGCGTCGTTCAGGTGGCCCAAATGGTCTTGCATAGCCTTAACATCTTCGATGACGGCCTTTTTTTCCTCGCCCAATATTTCCTGAAGACATTCGATAACATAGCGTAACCTTTTAAACGATAACCTCAACTGGTGAAGCGTCTCGATAGGGGCGTTATCCAAAATAGTTTCATAAGCTCGCACCTGGTGGTAAGCGGTGTAGATTAATTCTGGCGCAAGGTGGCGCAACTGGTGCGGGGTAGGGGGCATAGTGGTTGGAATGGGTTTGACGCCCATCCCCTGGTTTTTTATAAACTGTAAAAACTGCTGCTTGAACTTTAGATATTTCTTACTGTCCAGATGCGCCAGCATGTTTTCCCGCGCCCGCTCGCGCTTACTCTGCCAAATGCTCATTAAAATTTGCAGGCTGTCCCGCTGGTTTTCCGGCAGCGTTTGTAGATACTGTTCCAGCTTTTCCATAAAGACATCCAAATCGCGCACCGGGCCTAACGCCCCGCCGGTTTCTTTTAGCCCCTCTTTAAGCGGTTTGATGGCCTTTTTAGAAAAAGCCGGCCCAAATATATTAAACGCCGACCGCATCCGGCGAGTAGCTACCCGCATATTATGCAAGGCTTCGATATCCTCTCCCCGGTGCGTGCCCGGCTCGTGTTTGAGCATACGGGCAAAGTGAAAGCCTAAAATTTTGCGCCCCGCTTCGGCTAACGTATCGGTGGGCTGTAAACCAATTGTTTTGCGGGTGGGGTATTTAACCGATTTGTTAACTTTTTTTAACTTTGATTTGGCAGATTTGGGGGCAGTTTGCGGCTCTGGCCCGGGGACGCTTGCCGGGAATTGGGCCGTTGGCGGGGGGGTGGCCGGAGGGAGAGGGTCATCACCATTTAGAACATCTTTGGGAAAAATCTGAAGCCGTTTTTTCTCAAATTCCCGTTGCCAGCGCTTTACGGTGCGGGTTGTCAGCTCTACCTCTTTGGCAATATTTTCTGGCTGGGCCTGGCCATCGCTCATTAAAATGATAATGGCTCGCCTGGCCAGCAGTTTATCGTCACCGGCGGCGACTCTCTCCAAAATTATTTTTTCGGCGTTGTTCAGGTTCATAGCGCTTAATTTCTTCCTTGTTGCCTCCTGATGGAAATTGGCGATAATAGGCGCGCTCAAATTTGCTTTGGGTTTCTGGCTGCAACGGCCAGCAGCTTTGCAGCGCGTCAACAAACTCAAACAAATCGGCCTCAAGGCCGTTGCCAAGCAATTCGGCTTCCAGCTCAAAGTAATCAACCGTGGCGGGATTATCCAGGCTGACCTCATCTAAACTCAGCTCGATAACGGGTTGTCCATTTGAAATAATCTGGTATTTGTGCCGGGTTTGGTACAGGGTGAACAGCGTTTGCAGGGGATGGTGGTTGATAATTTTCAGAACCAAATTTTTAGCCTGCCCCTGGGGCCACTGTTGCGGCTGGTCAGTGTCAACCGGCTGCTCAATTTCCAGGCGGCGATGCACATTTTTTTGGGGCGGCGTCAATGATTTGATGGCCAAAATTTGCTGCTGTTTGGTTAACCTCAACCGACAGGCATAGCCGGCTTGAAACAAACGCCTGCCGGCGGTATCCAGATAACGGTCAACAATGGTTTTAGAGCCGCTTGCCTTTATTTGAAACCGGCCCAGTTCACTGATGTTTTGCAATGCGGCCAACGTGGCCGCATCCGGCACGGCCAGTTTAACTTCGGTTTCGGTGGTAAAATGGTTTGTTTGATTGAGCATGTTGCCCGAATGATACTATGGTTACAAAAATTTGACCAATTCGGCATCACCGGGGGCCGGGTTATCTGCGCCGGCCTAATTTTTATAGACAACAAGTTATGTTATAATTGGCCCTCAATTTATTGGTTTTTTAGGGAAATTTTTGCAATTTACGAAACTATTTTGCAAGCCTGGGGTTAAGTACAGGTTGAGGCCAGAAAAAGCGACGCCGACATTTGTCGCTAAACCGGCTTGCCCTTATGCTAAATCTCGACCGGAGGAAATATGAGCCTTGATCCAAAAATAGACCAATTGCGTCAGTTGAAAGAAAAATCCAAACAGGGTGGCGGCAAAGCGCGCATCGAAGCCCAGCGAGAAAAGGGTAAATTGACCGCCCGCGAGCGAATCCAGATTTTGCTGGATGATGGCTCTTTCAAAGAGATAGATGCGTTTGTTACCCATCGCACCAGTGAATTTGGCCTGGCCGATAAAAAACCCCTGGGCGATGGGGTGGTGACCGGCTACGGCACCATCGACGGGCGGTTGGTGTATGTTTTCTCTCAAGATTTCACCGTGTTTGGCGGCAGCCTGGGCCGGGCGCACGCCGATAAAATCATCAAACTGCAAGATTTGGCCCTTAAAAATGGCGCGCCCATTATCGGCCTGAATGACTCTGGCGGGGCGCGGATTCAAGAAGGCGTGGTCAGTTTGGGCGGTTATGCCGACATCTTTTTGCGTAATACCATCAGCAGCGGCGTGATTCCCCAAATTTCGTGCATTCTTGGCCCGTGCGCCGGCGGCGCGGTTTACTCGCCGGCCATTACCGATTTTATTGTGATGATCAAAAACACCAGCTACATGTTTGTCACCGGCCCTGATGTGGTCCGTTCCGTAACGCACGAGGAAGTCAGCTTTGAAGAACTGGGCGGAGCCATGACTCACAGCGAAACCAGCGGCGTGGCCCACTTTGCCGCCGAAAGCGAAGAGCACGCCCTGTTCACCATCCGCAACCTGCTTAGTTTTATGCCCCGCAACAACATGGAAGACCCGCCCGTCATTGCCAATCAAGATGACCCCCTGCGCACCGAAAGCGCGCTCGATACCATTGTGCCCGATAACCCCAACAAACCCTACGACATGCACGAGGTTATCTCGGCCATTGTCGACGACGGCTACTTTCTTGAAGTGCATGAGCATTACGCCAAAAATATTATTGTCGGTTTTGCCCGGCTCAACGGGCGGAGCATCGGCATTATAGCCAACCAGCCGGCCGTACTGGCCGGCGTGCTGGATATTAACGCCTCGGTTAAGGCTGCCCGCTTTGTGCGCTTTTGCGACTGTTTCAACATCCCTCTGATTACGTTTGAAGATGTGCCCGGCTTTTTGCCCGGCCTGGCCCAGGAGCATGGCGGCATTATTCGGCATGGGGCCAAACTACTGTACGCCTTTGCCGAGGCCACCGTGCCCAAAATTACCGTTATCACCCGTAAAGCCTATGGCGGCGCTTACGACGTAATGAGCAGCAAACACATTCGCGGCGATGTAAACCTGGCCTGGCCCACCGCCGAAATTGCCGTGATGGGGCCGGAGGGAGCCATTAATATTCTCTACCGCCGGGAGCTATCCGAGGCCGACGACCCCGAAGCCCTGCGCGCTCAACTGGTCGAAGAGTATCGCCAAACGTTTGCCAACCCCTATGTGGCGGCCAGTTGGGGCTACCTGGATGACGTGATTGAACCCAGCCAAACCCGCCCCATGCTCATCAACGCGCTGGAAATGCTGCAAAACAAGCGCGACGAAAACCCGCCCAAGAAACATGGAAATATTCCGTTGTGATTGTTGTTAGTCGTCATAAAGAAGGATAATCGACACGATGCTCAAAAAAATTCTGGTTGCCAACCGGGGCGAAATTGCGGTTAGGATTATGCGGGCCTGTCAAGAATTGGGTTACGACGCCGTTGCTGTCTACTCCGAAGCTGACCGTATGGCCCCCCATGTACGTATGGCCCAAGAGGCTTATTCCATTGGCCCCTCATCGGCGCTGCAAAGCTACCTGCGCGGCGATAAAATTATCGACGTGGCTAAAAAATGTGGCGCCGATGGCATTCACCCCGGCTATGGTTTTTTGGCCGAAAACGCCAGCTTTGCCGAAGCCGTTATTGACGCCGGTCTCACCTGGATTGGCCCGCCGCCCGCCGCCATCCGGCTGATGGGCGATAAGTTGACCGCCCGCGCTACCATGGCCGCGGCCAATGTGCCGCTGGTTCCCGGCACCGACCAATCAAAAAATATGCGCGATGATGACCTGATTGCGGCGGCGCAACAGGTTGGCTTCCCCCTGCTGGTTAAAGCGGCTGCCGGCGGCGGCGGCAAAGGGATGCGCCACGTTCACCGGCCCGAAGATTTGCAGGAAGCCATTCGCGTGGCCCGCCGCGAGGCCGAGGCCGCCTTTGGCGATGGCCGGGTTTATCTGGAGAAGTTCATTGAAAATGCCCGGCACATTGAAATTCAGGTGCTGGGCGACGAGCACGGCAACGTCATTCACCTGGGCGAGCGGGAGTGCTCTATTCAGCGGCGCCACCAAAAACTCATCGAAGAAGCCCCCTCGCCGGTGGTAGATGAGGAATTGCGCCAAAAAATGGGGGCCATTGCCGTTAACGCGGCCAAAGCGGTCAACTACTACTCGGCGGGCACTATGGAATTTGTGCTCGATAAAGACAAAAACTTCTACTTTTTGGAGATGAACACCCGCCTTCAGGTTGAGCACCCCGTTACCGAGATGGTGACAGGGGTGGATATTGTTAAAGAGATGCTGCGCGTGGCTTCGGGCCGCAAACTGCGCTATGAGCAGGCGGACATACAGGTAAAGGGCTGGGCCATCGAATGCCGTATTTTGGCCGAAGACCCCAGCAATAATTTTATGCCCTCCACCGGCAAAATTATTGGCCTGACCACCCCCACCGGCCCCGGCGTGCGGGTCGATAGCGGTATCTACTTTGGCTCCGAAATTTCGCCCTATTACGACTCGATGATGGCCAAACTGATTGTGCTGGGCGAAACCAGAGGCGAGGCCGTTTTGCGCATGCGCCGCGCCCTGGAGGAGTTTCGGGTCACAGGCGTCACCACCATTATCCCGCTGCATATTCAATTGATGAACTCAACCCGTTTTCAGGCCGGCCAGTTTGATACCACCTTTTTAGAGCAGAACTTTAAATTTAGCGAAACGCCCCACCCCGAACTGGTGCGCATTGCGGCCATTACCGCCACGCTGGTTGCCCACCAGCGCAATCAGCGGGCCATTTTGCTGCATCAGGGGGGACCCAGCCCCTGGCGGCTCTATGGCCGGCGCGAAGCTTTGGACAGGCGTTTGAGATGAGGTTTTGGCAATGAAATATATCACCACAGTTGGCGAAAAACAGTTTACCATTGAAATTAATCGCTCCGGCGTGATAACAGTTGACGGCGAAGTAATTAATGTTGACATGCTGCAAATGCAAGATACCACCATGTACTCTACCATTATCGACGGCCGCTCGCACGATGTGCGGATGAGCGAGGGCGACGGCACCTATATTGTGCAACTCAGCGGCGAAATTTTTGAGGTAGTGGTTGAAGATGAACGCACGCGCCGGCTGGCCGGGCTAAAAAGCAGCGCCGCCGCCATTACCGGCGAGGCCGTTATCAAAGCGCCCATGCCCGGAGTAGTTGTTGAGGTTTCGGTTGCCGAGGGCCAGGACGTGGAAAAAGGGAATATTGTCATCATCCTGGAGTCAATGAAAATGCAAAACGAATTCAAAGCGCCTCGCTCTGGTAAAGTGCATTCGGTTCGCGTGTTGCCGGGCGACAAGGTTGAGCAAAACGAAGTGTTGCTGACCATTGTCTGAATTATCAAAAATCTGAAGTTGCCGGTACGGGCCTGTGGGTATTGCCAAGCAGGCCCGTATTTTTTCTTGTAAGAAAATCGCAGACTCTTACCCAATCATTAAAATTTATGCTATAATTATCCTGTCAGCGTCAACATCCTCTTTTGCGCTAATTTACAATCAATAAAAGCCTGGGGTGGTAAAATTGCCGGTAGACAAGATTGGCTGCTGGCGGTGACTCAAAAACATGAGCGATTCCGCATCAAAAACCGTTAATACCCAAGTAAATAAGCTGCCGTTTGAAAGCCAGGAGTCTGGCTCATCCAACCATTATAACCACACCGATGGCGATTTAGTAAAACGACTCTCCGGCGAGCTGAAAGAGATTACCGCCCTTTACAATATTGGCGTGGCCTTAAACTCCAGCCTCAACCCCAAAGAGGTTATCTGGTCACTTTACAAAGAAACCAGCCGCCTGGTTGATACCACCAATTTTGCCCTGGCGGTTTACGACTCTAATCGCCAGGCGCTTAACTTTATGCTGGTGTTTGACCAGAAACAGCGCCTGAAGCCTTTTTCGGTGACGATTGCTGATGAGCCGGATTTAACCGGCTACATATTCACCACCCAATCCCCCATTCTGGTCAAAGACCTCAATCACAGCGACCGCAAGTTTGAGCTAACCCGAATTCACCCGGATAAAAAGATTCGCTCCTGGTTGGGTGTCCCCATTATTAACCCGGTGTTGGCTAACGAGACAGCCCAGGGCGCAATTGTGCTCTGGAGCTATAACCCCGGCGTATTTACCAATCACCAGGTTTGGCTGCTGTCGGCAATTGGCACGCAAGCCTCTATTGCCTTGCGTAACGCCCGATTGTTTGAGTCTAGCCAGCGGCGCGCCACCGAAATGAGCCGCCTGAAAGATAGCGCCACCCAGCGCGCCGAAGAAATGGCTCACTTAAAAGATGTTGCCCAACGCAAAGCCGAGGAAATGGCTTTTATCAATGATGTGGCCCGCACCCTGTCGGCCTCGCTGAACCTTGATAAAGTGTTGACCAACATTATGGAGCAGGTTGACGAAATGTTGGAAGTGGAGGCCGGCTCGCTGTTGCTGGTCGACCCGGCTACGGGCGACCTGGTGTTTCAGATAGCTCTGGGTGATAAAGCCACCGAAATTAAACCGTTCCGCGTGCCCAAGGGTCAGGGGATTGCCGGTCAGGTGGCCCAAAGCGGCAAGCCGGTGGTGGTTGATGACGTTGAAATGGACCGGCGTCATTTTAAGGTGCTCGATGAAAAAACCCAATTTCGCACCCGAAATATCCTGTGCGTGCCGCTAATTTTGCACGAGCAGACCATTGGGGTGTTGCAGGTGCTTAACAAAAAAGAAGGCAACTTTACCCAAAATGATGTTGACCTGCTCAACTCAATTGCCTCTTACGCGGCCATTGCCATTGAAAACGCGCGGCTGTACCAAAGCCTTGAAGCCGAGCACACCCGCACCATCGAAGCCGAACAGGAAGCCCGTAAAGAGTTGGCCAGAGATTTGCACGATGGCCCAACCCAACTGGTTGCCGCTGTTTTGATGAATTTGGATTTTGCCAAAAAAGCGCTGGAACGAGAGCCTTCGCTGCTGCCCAACGCGCTTGAAGAAATGGTAGAGTTAGCCTCGCGGGCCAGCCACCAAATGCGTACCCTGCTCTTTGAACTGCGCCCCCTGGTGCTGGAAACCGAAGGATTGGGGGCTGCCTTGCAGGTATTTTTGGAGCGCCGGCAAAAAGATGTTCCAGAAGACCAAAATACCAAACTCGCCCTGAAAATTGAAACCGACAACCCCAGCGGCGATGTTTCCCGGCACGACGGCAAAATTGAAACCACCATTTTTGCCATTGTGCAAGAAGTGGTCAATAACGCCGTTAAACACGCCAAAGCCAACAATATTGTGGTTGAGCTAAAAGAAGCCCCCGAAGGTCTCTACACCACCATTACCGATGACGGCGTGGGCTTTGACCTGGATGAAGTGATGCGCAATTACGAAACCCGGGGCAGCCTGGGTATGATTAACCTGCGCGAGCGGGCCGAGTCGATTGGCGGCGAATTTACCATGAAATCTGAAATTGGCAAGGGCACCCACGTTACTGTTTTTGTGCCCAACGAGCAGGCCGAAATAGAAAAACGCAAAAAGAAGCGCGTAACCGGTATGTTGACTCTGCCCCCCAACATGCCTCCCCTCAAAGATCCTACCAAATAGGCCAGAAATTCTCCAATTAAATGATGCGGAATCCAACCACCATTTTACGCAACTGGATAACGGCCGATAACCGGCTGGTGGCCGGCCTGGGGGTGTTTTTTGTGCTGCTGGTAGCCGGCCTGCTGGTAGGCGCTTTGTTTGGCGGCCTTGGCCCCTTAATGGCTGTTGGTTTGCTGGGCGGAGTGGCAATGGCCGTGCTCATGTTACGCAGCACGCAGGTGGGGCTGTTTGCCCTGATTGCCCTCATTTGCCTGCTGCCTTACGGCGCGCTGCCTTTTAGTATTGGCTTTAGACCAACTTTTTTAGATTTGGCCCTGGCCGCCCTCTTTTTGGTATGGGGTATGCGCCTCATTACCGGCCAGCAGCGAGAATTCAACTTCTCGCCGTTGGGGGTGCTGGTATTTATGTTTATGGGCTGGGCCATTTTTATCTTTATTTTTGGCCTGCGTTATGGCGGCTTAAATGTTACGGTAGCCCGTAATTTTTTGGAAGTGCTGCTGGCCGTTAGCCTGTTTTTTTTAGTCATCAATCAGGTAACAACCCTGCGCCAGCTTGAGCAACTATCGCGGGTAATTATTTGGGCCGGCGGCGGCACGGCGGCGCTGGGCATTTTCTTTTACGTTATCCCCGAAACATTGGCCGTGCAGATTCTGTCGCTGCTGCGCGTCTTTCAATACCCCACCGATGGTATTTTGCGCTACATCGAGGATGACCCGGAACAGCCCATGCGGGCCATTTCAACTTCTATTGACCCCAACGCCCTGGGCGGCTTGATGGTTTTTTTGACTATTATTGCCGTGGTTCATCTGTTTGCCCGCCGGCCCATCATGCGCCGGCGCTACCTGTTAATCATTTCCGGCATGATGTTGCTGACCCTCTACCTGACCTTTTCCAGGGGGTCGCTGCTGGGCGTGGTGGTCGGGCTGGGGGTCGTCAGCCTGATCCGCTACCGCAAACTGGTTTGGGTGATGCTGATTGCGGCGGCGCTAATGGTTATTTTGCCCCAAACCCAAATTTACGTTGAGCGATTGGTGGAAGGATTTCAGGGCGAGGATTTAGCCACCCAGATGCGCTTTGGCGAGTATAAAGATGCCTTTAACCTGATTGGCCGCTTTCCGCTAACCGGCGTGGGCTTTTTTGGAACGCCCGATATTGATATCTATGTGGGCGTATCCAGCGTGTACCTGTTGGTGGCCCAGCAAATGGGGCTGGTGGGGAGCGGCCTCTATTTGCTAATCGGGCTGGTCTATTTGCTGGTCATTGGTTTTTCGCTGCGGCAACTGCCCGCCAACCACCGCCTGGAAACGCCACTGCTGGCCTATGGCGCGGCCATTTTGGGGGCAATGGTTGGCGGGGTGTTTGACCATTTCTATTTTAACCTCACGTTTATCCACATTGCCGCCTTGTACTGGCTCACCTTGGGGTTGGGGATGGCAGCCGTGCTGCTGTGGCGCAGGGAGGGCTGAATTGCCTGGTTTGCAACGCATGGGCTACAGTTTTTGGGCGCGCGTGTCCACGCTCATTTTTATAATTGGCCTGCTGGGTTGCGGGTCAACCCAACCACCCGAAACTGCCACCGCAACCCTAATTGAAGCAACGCCCCAGGTTGAGAAATCCCCGGCTGCTCCGGTTGACGCTTATGCCCGGCAGCGGCAAAGTATGGTTGAATACCAACTCAAAGGCCGCGATATTTCCAGCGAGCCGGTTTTGGCCGCCATGGGCCGGGTTTTACGCCACGAGTTTGTGCCGGCTGACTTTCGAGGCGAGGCGTATGATGACCACCCGCTGCCGATTGGCTATGGCCAGACAATCTCGCAGCCATACATTGTAGCCCTGATGACAGAGTTAATTGACCTGCAACCGGGCGAGCGTGTTCTGGAAATTGGCACCGGCTCCGGCTATCAGGCCGCCATTCTGGCCGAATTGACCGGCCAGGTTTATACCATCGAGATTATCCCCGAACTGGCGGAGCGCGCTCAACAAACTTTTGGGCGGCTGGGCTATCGCCAGATTGTGGCCAAACAGGCCGATGGATACTGGGGTTGGGAGGAATACGCGCCGTTTGATGCCATCATTGTAACGGCTGCGCCGGACCACGTTCCTCAACCGCTGGTTAACCAACTGGCCGATGGCGGCAAGATGGTCATTCCCATTGGCCCGCCGGGCGGCTATCAAAGTTTGTGGGTGCTGGAGCGTCAGGGTGACCAGATTTTAAGGCGTAACTGGGGCGGGGTGCGGTTTGTGCCCTTTGTGCGGCAATAAAGCCCAAATTGCCACTGCGGCCAGGCCATAGGCCAGGGCGGCCCCCCACAGCACGGTAGAAAAATTCCACGTTAGCGAAATCATGGCGGCCAGCACCGCGCTCACCACCGAAGCGCAACCGTTGACGCCCCACACCCAGGGTACCAGTTTAGGCCGGGTTGCTCCCACCAAACTCAACCCCCGTGGAAAGGGGATGCCCAGCAGCGCCCCCAGCGGAAATAAGGCTGCCACCGTTACGGCAATGCGCCCGGCAAAGGGTAGCCGAAGCGTGGCGTCAAACAGAAGGGGCAGCAAAAAAGGGTAGGCGATGGTCAACAGCACAATCAGGGGCAGCGCCAGCCGCAGCGATAATCGCGCAGACAGATAGCCGCTGCCCACCCCCGCCGCTACCAAAATAGCCGAAACAACCACCGTAAATGAATAGGTCGGTTGGCCCAAGTAAAGTATAAAACGCTGCAACAGCGGAATTTCTACAAACAAAAACCCCAACCCCAACAAAGCAAAATAAAACAGATAGCGCAGCTTTAACCGCACTGTCGGGTGCGGGCCGGCATCGACAGGCCGGTTAGACCCATTTTGGGTCAGGCTGCTTTCAGCCTTTAGCCAAAATAGCGGCGCCAGAATCAAAAAGGCCGACAGGCTGACTACCAGGGCCAGCAGTATCACCAGCACCAGATATCCGCTGCCGCCAAAAGGCTGCCAGGTTTTTCCCAAAGCCTGCAATATTTCAGTAGTTTGCCGCCACTTAAAAAAATGAAAGAAAAAGGGGTGGTCATCGGTGGGAGGGGTAACGGCATAGGCGTATTGGGCATAAAAGGTGGCCGGGTTGGGGTCGGTTAGCAGCCGGGCAAAGGCGCGGTAGTAGGGCGCGTCTGGCACAAAGCTGTAACGGTTGACTTCTTCCGGCTGAATATCGGGTAGCCAGATGGGGTCAAATTGCAATCGAGTGGCAAACTGGCGGGTCAAAGCCACATCATCTGGCGGCAGGGGCGAACGGCCGGCCACCACCAGCGATGTTTGTAAACTACGCAAGGCCATTGCCTGCGCCGCCGGGTTGAGCTGGGGGTCTCTTTGGCGCAGCGCCTCGATGATGGCCGCCCACAGTCTCAGGCTTTCGCTGGGGGGCAGTTGCAGCCAGCGTTCAACCACCAGCAGTCCGGCCGGAGTCAGGTGGTCCAGCATATCGCTAAATGACTCAACCGTGTAGCGGTAATCTTCGGTCAACGTGTAAGCGCCGGCCGTAACCGGGTGAAAACTGTCGGCGAGGGGGAGAATAATCAAATCAAATTGTTGCCCGGTGCGGCGCAAAAAACTGCGCGGGTTGTCAACAATAACGGTTACGCGGGGGTCGTTGTAAAGTTGACCGCCAAACCGGCGCGCGGCCGCCAGCGCCGTGGGGTTGCTGTAAACCACCGTTACCGACGGGATATTGCGCGCTGTGGCGGTGAGCACGGCCAGGCCGCCGCCCGGCTCCAAAATCAGAACGTTGGCCTGGGGCCGTAGCTCAAAAGCCAAAGCTAATGGTAAATAGCGGGTAAACGCGGGGTCGTCGGGTGTGGTAATTGGGGTCAGGTTGTCGCCATCAATTATCAGCGCCAATTGCGGCGGCAGTTGGCCAGAATAGGTAAAACTCAGGCCGGGCGCCGAGCGAATGCCTTCGCTTTGCAATACGTCAACTCGTGAGGCGGCGTTCCATTGGCTGGAGATAAGCCTGCTGCCCGGATAGAGCAGGGCCTGCGACAGCGTTTTGTAGGGGGTAAGCTGCACCTCAAAAATAGCCGGCGGGCGAAAAGTCAGAAAGATGAGGGTCAGGACAACAAGGCCGTATCCGGCTATTTTCAGGCGAGGTTTGGCCGGCGTTTCCGGTTGAACGGAGGGTAGCTGAAGCGCAAGCGCCGCCAGCCAGCCGAGCAGGGTACACATAATTACGGCGCCGGGGCCGCCCACCGTGGCCAGGGCCAGCAGGGCCGCCGGCGGCCCCAGGCCGGAACCGAGTAAATTGACCGCATAAATCAGGCCAGCCTGCTCTGTTTGCACCGAGAGGGCCGCGCCAATTACCAATCCGCCAAAAAAAAAGGGAATGGTGAGCGACAAATAGTAAAGCGCCAGCCAGAGCAATTGTACCGGTTCCCAGGCCAGCCGGTACGCATCAAACGGCAGGTAATTGGTGGCTAAATAGGCAGCCGGGAGGGATACGGTAAACAACAGTGTGCCACTCTTTAACATGCGCTGCCAGGTGGTCTGGCCGGGCTGCCGTAGAGATAGATAAGTGCCGCTGGCACCCGCTCCCAGCAGGGCCAGGCTAATGGCCATAAAGGCAAAGTGGTGGCCCTGGGCCAGCGCAAAAAAGCGGGTCAGGGTTACTTGAAAAGCCAGAATGGCAGCCGAGGTAAAGAATATTGCTACATAAATAGCATTCATCAAGGTTATTGTTTAAAGCTCAATCAAACCTGGGCGTAAGCTGTTGGGCAAGGTGGTGAGCTTGCTGTACCGCGATAGACAAATATCTCACAACTCAATTCTAGGCTTGTTGACTGTTGTTGTCAATCATCTTTTTGCCACGGCAGGGTAGGGGCGAGGTGGCCGCCGGGAAAAAGATTTGTTTGAGGCGGGATTATAGCCGGGTTGTGGTTTTATCCGGTTCTTTAGACTCGTCAAAGGTGGTCCAGCCGCCGGCTTGCCAGGCTTGGCGGCGCTTATCAACTTCAACAGCGCCAGACAGTTCCAGCACATTTTTGACAAAAGAGGCACGTTCTTTGTCAGTTTCAACGACTACTAAAATGCCGCCACGTTTAAGCCCTTCGGCGTAAAAGTCAGCCTCTTTTTCAGAGATGCCCAGGCTGGTGAGCGCCCCCAACAGCCCGCCGGCTGCGGCGCCTATACCGGTTGCCGCAAAAACGGTGGCTAAACTCCCTGCCGCCAACACCGGCCCAATTCCGGGGATGGCCAGCGTGCCGGCGCTAACCAGCAAGCCGGTTAAGCCGCCTACGGCAGCGCCACCGGCGCTACCCAGCTTGCTATCGGCTTGAACGGCGCCCTGCTCTGTATCTTTCTGGCGATTCACCTTTTGTTTAATCTGATTACGGGCCACTACACCAAACCGGTTTTTGTTGAACCCCGCATTTTGCAATTCTTTAATGGCCGAATCTGCGGCTGATTCGCGTTCAAATAAACCAACAATTTTCATAGGGTAATTGCTCCTTTCAAGATGTTCTGTGGTCATTATATTGTGCTGACCGGCAGCCTCACACCCCAACTGGGGTGATTTTTGGGCAACAAAAGAGCTATCTTGCGATAGCTCCCGTTACCCAATCGAGGGAAGTATATTGTTTGATGCCCTCCTACTGGGCTATTTTGATTTTCCATTTTCCTGAAATTTGGCGGCGGCCTGGCCGATAGCCTGTTGCAGTTCGGCCAGAGCTTTTTCGGTACCATCTTTTAACACATCCCAGGCTTCGCCGCTGGCACGCTCTAATTTTTCCAGCCTGTCCTGAACTTCGTCTACCTGGCGATAAACGGCCTTCATAAAATCTTCGTAGTGCAGGCCGGCCTGCTCCTGGTTATATTCCATTTTGGCCTTGAGCCGTTCAAGCTCGGCCTGTCGAATTTTTAAACGCGCTTCTGCTTCTTTTAGATATTCCTCTTTAGATTTCATTTTGACCTCCTGACTTGTTATGTCTGAAACGACTTGATTAACTCCTGTTTCAGGTTCCACAGCCGTTGGGTTAGGGATACGTGGTAGATGTGGGGATTCATAATCCGCTTGACGCCGGAGTCTAGCCTGTCCAAATCGCGCTGGCGGCAGGCGCGAATCTCGTCAATAGAAGGAAATTGATATACAAGATTGCCTTTGTCAATGATGTCTACCAGCAGCGGCTCAATTTTGGTGATATTTTTTTGGCTCAACTGGCGAAACTCGGTGTGGTCCGAGGGGTGGCGCAGCATAATCTCTTTCATCTGGCGCGGCTCTTCCGAATCCAGACTGAGCAGGTCGGCGGTGGCGTTGTGGCGTTCGTCGTAAATGCGCCACACCAGTTTGTGGCCCGGATTGGGCGTTTTATGCAGCGATTCGGAAATTTTGATGGCGGGAATCCAGGCATTATGATGCTGAACGGCCACTAATTTATACACGCCGCCCAGGGCCGGGTCGCCCTCAGAGGTAATCAGTTTGGTGCCCACGCCATAGGCCAGTCGCTTGACAAGCTGGTCGGCATCTACCCCGTAGCGCGGGGCTTCCATACTAATTTGGGTGATAATCTGCCAAATGGTCAATTCATCCAGGTTGTTTGACAGCACAATGGTTGTGTCGGGAAACCCGGCGTCGTTGAGCATTTTGGCCGCTTGAATACTGAGATAGGCCAGGTCGCCGGAGTCTAGCCGAATGCCGACCGGCTCATGCCCTTTGCGGCGCAGCTCCTCAAACACTTTAATCGCGTTGGGCACGCCGCTTTCCAGGGTGTTGATGGTATCTACCAGCAGCAGGCAGTCGTCGGGGTACACGTTGGCGTAGGCTCTGAATGCGCCCAGTTCGCCTTCGCCCAGGGCCATAAAAGTTTGCACCATACTGTGAGCGTGGGTACCCTTGGGCAGGTAGCCCAGCACGTGCGACACGCCGGTATTGGATGAAAAATCTGCGCCGCCAATGAGGGAGGCCCGCGTGCCGGCGTTGGCCCCTTTCTCGTGGCCGCGCCGCAGGCCAAACTCCATCAAAAGCTGGCCGTGCCCGCTTTCTCTGATGCGAGCGGCTTTGGTGGCAATCAGCGTTTGGTAATTAAGCTGGTTGAGCAGCGGCGTTTCCAGCAGTTGGGCCAGAGCCAGCGGCCCCTGCACCATGGTAATAGGCACATTGGGGTGCACCACCCGGCCTTCGGGAATGGCCCTAACGGTGAGTTGCATAAAGGGGGTTGGCCCGCTGTTTTTGAGCCAGTTCAAAAAATCGTCATCAAAAATGCGAGAGCCGGTGCGGCTTTTTTGGCCGCGCAGGTACTCAATGTCTCTGTCTTTAAAGCTAACCGCCTGCATCCAGTTGACCAGCCATTCCAGGCCGGCATTGATGCAGTACCCGGCACGATGCAGCCCGTAGTCGGGGTAATCGCGAAAGAAGTGGTCAAATTGAACTTCTTTTTCGTGCAGGCCGGTTTTGTAGTAAAGCTGGGCCATGGTGAGCTGGTACTGGTCGGTAAATAAAATGCCCTCGGCAATTTGCTGCTCTGCCTCTTTCATGGTCTGTATATTCCTTTACGTGAAGATTATTTTGTAACCATTATACCTCTTTTTTGGGCTTGCGGCAGGTCAATTTTAGCCGTAGCTGGCCTGAACCTGCGCCTGAATTTCCCGTTGGGCAATGGGGGCCGGAGAGGAGAAGGATTTACCCAGCCTGATGGCTTCTCTAATCATTTGGTTGGCATATCCCCACTCGTTATCGTACCAGCTCATAATTTTGACCATGTCACCATCGACCACCTGGGTCATACTCAGGTCTACAATCGAAGCGCGGGGGTCTTTGATAATATCGGCTGAAACAAGCGGGTCGTCCGACGCGCCCAAAATGCCTTGATATTTTCGGCTGGATGCTTCTTCTTTGAAGATGTTGTTGACCTCCGCCGTCGAGGTGTCGCGCCGGGTCAGCACAGTGATATCGGCCATCGAGCCAACCGGCACCGGAGCGCGAACTGCTGCGCCGTCAAACAGCCCCTTAAAGTGATTGAGAACCCTGGTGGTGGCAAGCGCGGCTCCGGTTGAAGTAGGTACCAGATTGGCCGCTGCCGCCCGCCCGCGCCGAAATTTGCTGCCGGGCGAGTCGACAAGAGCTTGCGAGGCGGTATAGGCGTGGATGGTGGTCATCAGCGCCTTTTTTACCCCAATGCGGCGGTCCAGCACCTCCATCACCGGGGTAATGCAATTAGTGGTGCAACTTGCACAAGAGATAATTTGGTGCAGTTCGTCTTTGGGGCTGTTTACGCCGTGAACCACGGTGGGCACATCCGCGCTTTTGGTAGGAGCCGATAAAATGGCTCGTTTGGCTCCGGCTTGCAGGTGTTTTTGGGCGTCCTCTTTTTTGGTAAAAAGGCCGGTACATTCAAGCACGGTATCAATGGCCAGGTCAGACCAGGGCAGGCGGGCCGGCTCTTTGATGTTAAAAACCGGATAGGCGCTGCCATTTACTATCAAGGCGTCATCCCGGTGAGACACCTCCTTTTCGTAGCGGCCATAGACGGTATCGTACTTTAGCAGGTAGGCCAGGTTGTCGGTTGAAACCAAATCGTTGATGGCTACCAGCTCCAACTCCGGCGTGTCAAGAATAATTTTAAACGCGGCCCGGCCAATTCGGCCCAACCCATTAATTGCTACTTTAATCACGGTGAATTTACTCCTTTTGGGCTAATCTTCTTTGGCGGGTTTTTTGCCAGGCAAAGCAAACTGCATCTTTAAAGGACTCCCACGGCCCGGCAAAACTCTGGCTGTTCCAGTAGCGGCGGGCCTGTGGTTCAATATCGGCCCATAGTTTGTGCCTCAATCGTCCATCGACTGCTAAATCGTAGCCGTAGTGATAGGCCGGGGTAAACTGGTCGTAGTTGTAGTTGCTGCCGGCGTAATTTTGGCGGTAATGTTGGCGGAACATAGCCTCGTAACTGTTGTCGGGGGCGGCCAAAACATCCTCAGGGGCAAACTGGGCCTTTACCCTGGCCCAAGACTGCCGCACAATTTCGCTAAATTCACGCCAGGGCCGGTGGTGTTTTTCTTCCCACAATCGCCGGGCTGTGGGTTCAATTTCGGTCCAGCTTTTGCCTTGCAGCTCTTCACGCCCGGCCAGCGAGTCGCCCAGGCGCATTGCCGGGGTAAAGTGGATGTAACTATCGTTTTTTATGGCCGGATTGGTTTTATCCGGCCTGGCTTTTTCCCGATAAATATCTTTTATCATTATCTATCCTCTCAAACGTGGTTAGGCCGTTAACTGGTGTAACTTGTCTTTGGCTCGCTTAAAGCTTTGCTGCAAGGCGTCTACCGCCTCATCGAGGCCGGCTTTCAACTCTCGCCAGCTTTCACCGCCGGCTTTGTTTAGCTGTTGCAGCTTTTGTTCAACATTTTTTCGTTTGGTAGCCAGGTCTTCAATCTGGCGGTTGTATTCTATTTTTGCGTCGGCTTTGGCTTCGTCGGCCTGGGCCTTTAATTTGGCAAGTTCGGCTTGCCATTGCTTTAACTGGGCGTTGATTTTTTCTTGATAGGCTTCTTTGTTTGTCATGATAACCTCCTGTTGATATATTTTTGTGTGTAGTTTTAGGATACTATCGATCCGAATATGGCGGTAGACCGGTCTGAGTGATTTCGCATATAAAAGAGAGCTATCTTTTGATAACTCCGTTGACAAAAACAGAAACTTGAGCCTACCCACGTGGGCGGGTTGCGCCGGTTAATCATTATCCAATTGGGCGACCGACCTGTACTCAGTTTTAACGTTGTTGCCAAATAGCAATTTGCTGAAGTCTTTAATCCCAATAGTGAGGCCGGCCATAAAAATCATAAAGCCGAACCTCATAGTTGCGGTTAATGGGGGCAGACGGGTCGAATTTGGGGCTGCGTTTGATATTTTCTTTGGACATATTGACCTGCACTTTTTTATCATTCCAACGCACTTTTTCAATCCAGTTGGGGGCAACCAGTACCTGGCGGCCCGGCAGCCAGTTGCGGGTGTCGATGACCAGATAGCGGATAATCCAGCTTGTGTCATTTACCACAAAATCTTCCACGTGACCGATTTCGCCATCGGTGGCCTGAATATGATAGCCGCTCACCTCATCGGTGCTGCGCAGGCTTGAGGCATAAGGCTGCTGGTCAACTGTGGTCAACTCTTGTTCAAGACTGGCGGGCATCGACGTTTGGCTTCTGGTGGTGTGCAGATATCCCGGAGTCGCCAACCCGCGCGGTGTCCAGTAAGTTGGCCAATCATAGTATGTGTGCAGTTCCGCTTCTTGCTGGCGCGAAACAGGTTTTTGGGTGTCGATACGGGGGCTGTTTTTCACCTGCTCTTTGGTCAGCACTACATGGAACGTTTTGGTTTTCCAGTTCGGATTGCCCAGCGCCGACGGGGATATCAGCACTTTGCGGCTGGAGAGCCAGTTACCCGTATCAACCACCATGTAGCGAATAGTCCAGTTATCATCATCAAATAAAAACTCTTCAACGTATCCTATCTCTCCGTCGGTGGCTTCAACCACATACCCACCGAGTGAGTTTACACTTCGTAACATTGGTTTCTCCTTGGTAAGCT
This sequence comes from uncultured Caldilineaceae bacterium, assembly GCA_964486935.1. GTDB lineage: Bacteria > Chloroflexota > Anaerolineae > 4572-78 > J111 > CAZAPG01. Next base: position 63,700 of record CAZAPG010000018.1, read on the forward strand.
TGCCTGTAATCAGTGTAGGTTTTTGGGCAGCGTTTGCCTACGCTCAAATAGGCGGTTTAAAGGCAAAAAAAGAGCTATCTTTTGATAGCTCTTGTGGGGGTGTCTGTTTGGCGGTATCGCCCAATTGGGCGAGGGTTAGCTGGCCGGGATGCGGTTAATCAAATCTTGTGCTTTGAAGGGAGTGGTTGCGGTAATTAACTCGCGGGCGGCATCAAGTTGCCCCCATACATTCCATAAAATCACGCCTCTGACCAGGCCCTCCTTCAGGTAATAAATGACGCCCTTTTTGAAGGGTTCTTGCCAGTCGGCCACCGTATCCAGTTTGGGATTCAATTCGCCTACGGCCTCGTAACCCAGGTCAAACAAGTCAGAGTAAAAATAGGGCAGATGGTTGTAGACCACCGGCTCGCCGGCCATGGCTTTGCCGGCCATCATACCCTGGGTATTGGCATTGTCTTCGTGTTCTACGCGTATGCGTTTGGCCAGGGCCATATTGTAAAAGCTGGCCACATCGCCGGCAGCATAAATATCGGGGTGGCTGGTACGCAGCGATTTATCAACCACAATTCCGTTGTCGTCTACCTCCAGCCCGGCAGTTTCGGCCAGCTCAACATTGGGCTTAATGCCAATGCCGGCCACCACCGCATCGGCCAAAATTTCGCCGCCGCTGCTGGTTTGCAGCGCCAACTGCTGGCCGCGCGTTTTCAAACCGCTGGCCGTGCCGCCGGCTAACACGTTTACGCCCTTTTCGCGATAGTAGTCGTTTAGAAAATTAGACAAATCAGGCGGAAAGGTGAGGCCGCCAATCCCCTCTTCGGGGAAAATCATTACGACTTCTTTATGGTGCGCGGCCAGCGCCGCCGCAATTTCTGAGCCAATGAACCCGCCGCCAATTACGGCAAAGCGTTCTTGCTCTTCGGCCAGCGCGCGCAGGCGCTCATAATCGCTCAGGGTGCGAAAGTAGATAATCTGGTTGTGTCCAAAAGGGAGGGCGCGGGGCGAGCCGCCGGTTGCCAGCAGTAGTTTGTCAAAGGTGTATTGCCTATTCTGGTCGTCGGTAACGCGCTTCTGTTTGGGGGCAAGCGCGGTGGCTTTGCGGCCCAAATGGAGCGCAACATCCAGTTGGGCGGTGTTGCGCCAGATATGTTTTTTTTTCATCTTTTTCCATAACCCTTTGGAAAGGGGCGGGCGGTTGTAGGGCGGGTCAGGCTCCAGGCCAATTAAGCCAATTGTGCTTTTGTCGTCAATTTCCCGAATGCCGCGAATGGCTGAGTCGGCGGTCATGCCGCCGCCAATAATTAAATAGTTGTAATGCATACTTTTGGCCTCCTTATTTACTTGCTATGTTATAAAACAAACGCAAAGGCCAGGACAGAAATAACCGGCGCAGCAAAAATCTGCGCCCGCGCCCTGACGCCTTTGCGTACAAAAATTGCAGATTTTGGGCGTCAGAAAACTTGTACCCAAACGCTGTCTGCTTCTATTTTGGTGGGGTAGGTATCAACCCCCGTAGGGGCGGGCGGGGCCAGCACCTGGCCGCTGGACACATCGAATTTGGCCCCGTGCCAGGGGCAGGTAACTTTGTTTCCGGCCAGGCGCCCTTTGCCCAGCGGCCCTCCGCTGTGGGGGCAAACATTGCTAATGGCAAAAAAATTGCCATCAACGTTGAACAGGGCAATCTCTTTGCCGTTGATTTTTACTACGGTTCCCTGGCCGCTGGCAATATCATTTACATTGGCGACACGTTGAAAATCGGCCATTGGTTTACCTTTCTGTTACCCTTTGACGACGGCAATGGGGCGGAGTCGAGCCAGTTTTTTGGCAATGCCTGCTCCTTCAACCACGCGCACCACCCGGTCAACATCTTTGTAGGCCTGGGGCGCTTCTTCGGCCAGCCCGGGCATGCTGCCGGCCCGCACCCGAATGCCGCCGGCTTCTAGCTCCTGGCGCAGGTCGCCGCCCCAAATTTGTTTTTTGGCTTGCGAGCGACTCATGGTGCGCCCCGCGCCGTGGCAGGTGGAGCCAAAGGTTTGCATCATCGAGCCGGCGGTGCCCAGCAGCACCCAACTGGCCGTGCCCATCGAGCCGGGAACCAGCACCGGCTGGCCGATATCGCGGTAGGCGGCGGGCAGCACCGGCGAGCCGGGGCCAAAGGCGCGGGTGGCCCCCTTGCGATGGACGCAAACTTTTACGGCGCGTCCGCCCACCTGGTGCTCTTCTACCTTGGCCATGTTGTGGGCGATATCGTAAATTTGGTAAACGTGGTGGTTTTTAACTTTGCCGGCCAGCACCTCTTCAAAGCTGCGGCGGATGTGATGCGTCAACACCTGCCGGTTGTTGAAGGCGTAATTGGCCGCGGCCCGCATGGCGGCCAGGTAATCCTGCCCTTCGGGGGTGTTGAGCGGGGCGCAGACAAGTTCCCGGTCGGGCAGATCGATGCCGTACTGCTTGAGCGTCTGCTGAAACCGTTTAACGTAATCGGTGCAGATTTGGTGGCCAAAGCCGCGCGAGCCGCAGTGAATTTGAACCGCTATCTGGCCGGGAAACAGGCCGGTGCGCTGGGCGGCAGTGTCGTCAAATACTTCGTCTACCACGTCAACCTCAATAAAGTGGTTGCCCGCGCCCAGCGTGCCTACCTGGTCCTGGCCACGTTTTTTGGCCCTGGGGCTAACTTTGCCGGGGTCTGCTCCGTCGATGCAGCCGTTCTCTTCGGTGCGCTCCAGGTCGGCCTCGGTGGCGTAGCCTTGTTTTAAGGCCCAGCGCGCGCCCCGTTCGGCAATGCGGTCGATATCGCCGGGTTTAAGCCGGATATTACCGCCCTGGCCTACGCCGCTGGGGCAGTTGTGAAAGAGGACCGTGGCTAAATCTTCCAGGTAGGGGGCCACTTCTTCGCGGGTCAGGTGGGTGGCCAGCAGGCGCACGCCGCAGTTGATATCGTAGCCAACGCCGCCGGGGGAAATGATGCCATCGGGCAGTTGGGTGGCTACCACCCCGCCAATGGGAAAGCCATACCCCTGGTGAATATCGGGCATAGCCAGCGCGTAGTTAACAATGCCGGGCAGGGTGGCGGTGTTGACCAGTTGCTCCAGGCTTTTGTCATCCAGAGCGCCTGCCAGCAATTCGTGGTCGGCGTAAAAACGGGCCGGAACGCGCATGTCGGCCCGGTAGGTTTTGGGGATTTCATACAAATAGTCATTAATTTTTTTAAAGCTGTCGCGACTAATCATCTTGACTATCTCCTTCTGTTGCCTTGTACTCTACTGATATTATACATCAAACACAACGGTTGCTGTCAGGCCGCTTTCTGTTTTAACAATTTGCAGGTTGTGGTAGGTAACGGCCTTGATGTGTTTGAGTAAATGGGGAACGCGCCCTCCCCGAACCACGGCCTTTAATTGGGTTGGCGACACATCGGCCAGTTCAAATTGATAAAACACAACCTGCTCCATTTCGGCCCAATAGGCCAGTTCGCTGAGCCAATCGACCAGCAGACTTTCGGCGTCGATTGACTCCAGCTCAAATTGCTCTTCAACTTCCAGGGGAATTTTTTCTGGCTGCGCTACCAGCAGGCTGACCATGCCGTGGGCGGCGTTGGCGAGCAGTTCTGCCAGCGTGCGCCCCCGGATGCGCAAGGCCCAGTCGGCGGTGTGCTCTATTTCTTCATAGTCGGGGTGCGCTTTGGTTGCCATGGGTTGTTGCTCCAAACCGTATAATTCCAGCCTATGACGAATTTTTGTTACAGCGGGCAGCCGGATTTAACTTGTGATATAGGTTGGTTATAACCCAGGCGGCAAAGTTTGCCAAATGGATAGCGTTGCAACCAATCGGTTTAGGGCACCGGTTGGGCAATTTATCGCACAGCCTGTGTTCTGGTTTGCCACTTAGCCAGGCCAGGTTTGCTTTACGGAGACTGCTGGCTAGAATATCTATTCCCTCACTGTAAAAGCAGGGGGTCAAAAACACCCAGGCTAACTGGAGTGTACGCTTCAAAAAGTAGGGGCCAGGCAACTCGGAAAACGGGTTATTTACGCTCAAACCGTTAATTCGAGTTGCCTCGCCCCTACCTTACCCCGAATTATTGAGATGACACGCTGAGTGATGTTGGGGTAAAAAAGTTGTTGTTCTATAACCAACGGAGTTTTAAATTTGTTAAAATTTCATGACACATAAATTGCCTGTTTTATAGTATAATATAGGTAGCTAAATTTAAGGGTAGTTATATGCGAGGCAAAGACGCTATGGATAACCAAAACAAAGAAGGTCGATGCACGGTCTACCCCCCCTCGGTACTGGTAATGGCAGATGGCTGTTGGAAGGCGCTTAAGTTAAAACGCTGGCTGGAAAACAAAGGCTGCCAGGCCTACGAGACCGATACAACCTCTGAGGATGCAGAGCATCTTGATCAAAAATATTTTGACTTGATTGTACTCGATGTTGATACCTCTGATATAACCAAATCTAAAGCCTACAACAAGCTAAAATCCATTTATCAGCGGCTCAAATCAACCCCAGAATTGTTAGGTCCATTGGTGGTGATGCTTACCAGCCAGGTTAATCAAAGTTTTAGCAGCAAGACCTTAGGCCCGGTTTATTTTATTCCAAAAGGCCGGGGCGCCAGAACAACTCTGCTTCAAATTATTGAGCAAACCCACTACCTTACTTGCCGATATAATTAGAATCAATTTACCACCTAAATCTTTATGGGCCTCATCTTTCAAAAAACCTCAGATAGCGCATCTTTTGATTCATACCAATGTTAGCCCTCTTTGATTGACCCAATCGAATAGAAAAAAGCCGTGCCCATCGCTACGCTGGTATACATTAGCCCGCATGGGCGATTATTCCGCAATTGATATTCGCCCTGTAGGGTGACTAAAATATAACCCTGTCTAACACAACCAGACTATCCGGGTTAGTATGGACAGGCGATACTGCCGGGGTTAAAATTCTTAGGTAAAGCAACCGAATTATCCAATTGATTTCCCCAGGCCCAATTGATTACAGCCAAAATAAAACTCTCGCGGCTAACCCAAATGACGCAGGGGTAGCTTTATTGTTTAAAATAAGGAGTTGTAGTAAACATGATTGCAGTAAAAGAACGATTAGAATTTGAATTACAAGAAGCCAACCAGGAAAAAGACCAACTAGAAGAACAGCTAAATGATAAACCCGATTTTGGCCCCGGCGAAGGCGCAACCTTTGCCACCTCCTGGGAAATGACCCTGGCCCGCAGAGACGAAGTAACCGCCCGGATAAAATCCTTAAAAGAGGCTCTCAACCGGGTAGAACAGGGTACCTATGGATATTGCCAAAATTGTGGTCATCAGATTCACCCGGAAAGACTAGAAATTTTACCAACCACAACTTTTTGCACCGCCTGCGCCCAAAAGCAAAACTAATGACCCATCCTCACGAAAAGACCTTGTTAAACAAGGTCTGAAAACTCGCTAAAGTTTAGAGCTATCTTTTGATAGCTCTTTTTTATTGGCCAAACTGCGCAAAGCAACGCTTGTGGTAATAGGATGGTACTATTATAATCATACCAGTTAAATATTTGCTCATACCAAAGAGGCTATCGAAAGATGGCTTTTCTTTTTACATTGCCTCATATTTGGGGGAAATTAACAAAAGAGGTGACACTTTGGAACATTTTTTGGTGGGTATTGCCAGTATCATTGTTTTGGGAATTGCGGCGCAGTGGTTGGCCTGGCGACTGGGGCTGCCTTCGATATTGGTTTTACTGATTTTTGGTTTTATAGCCGGGCCGGTTGCCGGCTTTCTGCACCCTAATGAATTGTTGGGAGATTTGCTATTTCCGATAGTATCGTTATCTGTCGCTTTAATTCTGTTTGAAGGCGGGATGAGTCTGAAGCTTTCGGAACTGCGCGAGGCAGGTCGTGTGGTTAGGAATTTGGTAAGTATTGGCGTGCTTACTACCTGGGTGTTGAGCGTTGCCGCTGCCTATTATATTCTTGATTTTCAACTACCCATTGCGCTGCTGTTTGGCGCTATCCTGGTTGTAACCGGTCCGACGGTTATCATTCCACTATTGCGCCACGTAAGGGTGGTTGGCCGGGTTGGTTCTATTGTAAAGTGGGAAGGCATTGTCAATGACCCTATTGGGGCAGTATTGGCGGTACTGGTATTTGAAGCCATTCGAGTTAGTGGCGTTCAAGAAACAACAGCAACGGTGATAGGGGGATTGCTCAATACTATTTTAATTAGCTCCCTATTGGGGGGAATAAGCGCCTGGGTGCTGGTCTTATTGCTCAAACGATATTGGATTCCGGGCTACCTGCAAAACAGCGTCACCTTAATGGCCGTAGTTGGCGCGTTTACAATTTCAAACGTGTTGCAAGATGAGTCGGGCCTGTTTACCGTTACCCTGATGGGCGTGATTTTAGCCAACCAAAAAATGTTCAACATTCGACACATCATTGAATTTAAAGAAAATTTGGGCATTTTGCTGCTCTCCAGCCTGTTTATTATTTTAGCAGCCAGGTTAAACCTGGCAGAACTGTCATCACTTGGCTTTAGCAGTCTGGCGTTTTTATTGGTGTTAATCCTTATTATCCGCCCGGCGGCCATTTTGGTTTCAACCATCAGGTCGGGCTTAAGCTGGTCAGAAAAATTTTTTCTGGCCTGGATGGCGCCTCGGGGGATTGTGGCCGCAGCTGTAACCGCCGTGTTTGCTTTGGAATTAGAGGAAAAGGCGGGTTTTTCCGAAGCCAGATTTATGGTGCCGGAAATGTTTCTTATAATTGTCTGCACGGTGGCTGTGTACGGGTTAAGCGCTGCTCCATTGGGGCGCTGGTTAAAGGTGGCCCAACCTAATCCCCAGGGCGTCTTGTTTGTAGGGGCGCACCAATGGGCCAGAGCAATGGCCGCCGAGCTGCAAAAAAATGGCTTTCAGGTGTTGCTGGTTGATACCAACCGCAACAATTTAAATGCCGCCCGGCTCGAAGGTTTGCCCACCTTTTATGCCAGCGTCTTATCAGAGTATATTCTGGATGAAATTGAATTGGGGGGGTTGGGCCGCCTGTTGGCTTTGACCCCCAACGACGAGGTGAACTCGCTGGCCACGCTACACTTAGCCGAAGTATTTGACCGGGCCGAAGTGTATCAACTCTCCCCTAAAAAAACGGAAAGCAAACGCAAAGAAGCCGTTTCATCCCCTTTGCAGGGCCGCCTGTTATTCGACTCGAACCTGACCTATGCTGATTTGACCCATCGCTTTGAAAATGGGGCTACTATCAAAACCACCAAACTCACCGAGCAGTTTAATTACAAAACCTTTAAAAATATGTACGGCAAAGGGGCCATTTCTATGTTTTTAATAGACCCAACCGGCCAAATGTCTGTTTTTACCGCAGGCAACTCCCTTTCCCCCCAACCCGGCGACTCCATTATTAGTTTGGTCGAAAGCGAATTGGACTCATCTAACCCACCGGTTCAGAGTCATTAAACCTTATGACGCCGCTGCAATTGCTGTACACCGAGGCGGTTTTCCGCCTATCGCAACTAACCTGGGTAGAAATTGTTGACATTCTGTTAGTCACCACTGCCTTTTATATTATGCTCAGGCTGATGCAGCGCAGCCGGGCCACTTTTTTGTTGCGCGGCGTTTTGGTGTTAAGCATGGCCCTGTTTGTGGTGAGCGTGCTGTTACCCTTGCCGGCCTTTGTTTGGGTGGTGCGAACTGTGCTGGTGGCTATATTCATTGCCACGCCGATTATCCTTCAGCCAGAACTACGGCGCTTGCTAGAGCGAGTGGGCCGCACAGCCGGTTTAACCACAGCCGTGCGCCAAACCACCACCGAAAAAATTGTTCCCCAGGTAGTGCGGGCCATAGAAAATATGGCCAACACCCATACCGGCGCGCTCATTGTTATCGAGGGGCAGCAATCGCTACAAGATGTGGTGGAAACCGGCGTGGCAATTGGGGGGCAAGTTACCAGCGAGCTGCTGCAAGCCATCTTTTACCCGGAAAACCCCCTGCACGATGGCGCGGTAATTCTTAGAGAAGATAAAGTTGTTGCTGCCGGCTGCGTACTGCCGCTGGCGCAGCAGATGTTCATCTTGCAGCGCCGGCTGGGAACCCGCCACCAGGCCGCCGTAGGTGTTAGCGAGCACAGCGACGCACTGGTTATTGTGGCAAGCGAAGAGACCGGCGCGGTTTCAATTGTTCGCAATGGGCAGTTACAGTACGGCATTGATAGCGCAGTTCTCAGAGAGCAACTGTTTGATTTTATCGCGTCGCCTGTTGATGCGCCGGTAAATCTTTGGCTGTGGCGGCTGCTTGACCAGGCCGGACACTCAATCTGGAAACGACCTTCGTTGCCCGGCCTGCGCCAATTTTTTGTAAATATTGGGCTGCTGCTGGGCGCGCTGCTGCTGGCGCTGGTAGTTTGGTCTTTTGTGATTCAGCAAACAAACCCCGCCCGGCGCGCTCTGGTTGAAGATATACTGCTGCGGGTTGAAGATATCCCCGCCGGCACGGCGTTGGTAAGTTCTCCGCCTGCGGCCGTATCGACCATAATTCAAACCACCGATGATGTTTTAGCAACCATCAGCGTCGATAGCTTTAGAGCCGAGGTTTCGCTGGATGGTTTAGGGCCGGGGCTGCATCATTTGCCGGTGCAGGTTAGTTCCGGCGCGTCGCCATTAAGAATTTTATCTGTAACCCCCTCGATGGTTGATGTAGAAATTGCAGCCATAATTTCTAAAACCATTCCTGTAACTATAGATTTGCTGGACATGCATCGCCTGCCGCCGGCTTACCGCATTTCGGGCACTCCCACTGCCTTGCCGGATAGCGTGCAGGTAGTGGGGCCGGCCCCCGTGGTTGAGCAGGTTCAACACGCCCAGGCGGTAATCTCGGTGGCCGATGCCAGCGCCTCGCTGCAAGAAGTGCGCCCCCTTAGAGCTTTGGACGGAGCGGGTCGGGAGATATCAGGGGTTAACCTGCAACCGGGGCAAACCCGGGTCTCGGTTCCTGTTCGCCGCCGGCTGGATACGCTTGAGGTTGGCGTTCGGGCGGCAATTACCGGCACGCCCCCATCCGGCTACTGGTTAAGCGGCGTTAGCGTTAACCCTGCCAGTGTAACCCTGCGTGGAGACCAGGAGCAATTGATGAAAGTAGGCAGTTTCATCAACACCCTGCCGGTTGATGTGAGTCAGGCTACCGGCGATTTTAGTATAGAAATTCCGCTAGAGTTGACGCCCAGCCTTCAGGCTTTAAACGGCAACAGCGTGCAAATTCAAACGGTTACGGTTCTGGCCAAAATTGCTCCGCGTCAGGGTGATTTGGCCTTGAACCGGCCGGTGCAACTAATAACCAACCGTTCAGGTATCACCACAACTATTGTGCCATCAAGCGTAGACGTACTGTTGAACGGGCCTTTGCCCACGCTGGCTCAAATTGAACGCGACCCCAATCTGGTGCAAATAACGGTTGATGCGCGGGAATTGAACTCGCCGCAAACTATCAATGTATCGCCCCAGGTAGTTGTGCCCGCCGGTGTTCGGGCGCAGGTGGTGCCCTCTACAGTTGAAATTACAATATCTCCCTAACCATTTGTCCATGAGGAAGAACCATTGTGCTTTTGCGTCCAACAAATTTAATGTTATAATGGAGGGCATGTAACTGGGTGCTATGCCACATCGTTTTGATCCGGGGGGCGCTTAATGCCAACGCTAGAAGATGCAATTGAACAAATCAGAATGGGCAATCGGGAAGAGGGTCGCCAATTACTGGAAGAGATTCTGGAAGAAGACGAAAATAACGAAGAAGTCTGGTTGTGGCTTAGTTCCGTAGTAGAAACCGACGAAGACAGAGAAATTTGTTTAGAAAACGTTCTGGCTCTGAATCCAAACAATATTGTGGCTCAAAAAGGGCTAGAAGCTTTACAATCGGGCACGTTTAACATCAACGAACTACTCAGCGATGTAATAGAGGAAGAGGATGATGTTGGCCGCGTGCCCGCCACCTTTATTGAAGATTTTATAGTTTCAGACGACGACGAAGAATTTGATGACGATGAGCTGATTTTTCCTGAGACGACCAAAAAAAAGGCCGCAAAAAAGAAAAGCGGTGGCCTGAATGTCAAAATGTTGGTTTTGGGGGGGTTGGTGTTGGTACTGGTTGTGATTCTGGTTGCGTTGGGTGGAGTTTATTACTTCTTTGTGCTGGATGGCGGTGGCGGTGGACCCGCCGGGGGAGAAGTTACGCCCGCCCAGGAAACAACCGCACCCGCGCCCGGAGAAGCTCCCACGCCCACCGAAACGGCCACGCCCGCTCCTACCGATACGCCCACTGCTACATTTACGCCGGCCTTGCAGCTTCCCACGGCTGCGCCAACCAATACACCCAGCCCCACCGCTACTCAGGTGGTATCGCCAACGCCTGTCAACTAATTTTAACAACGATGGTTTTGCCCGGATGAAATACTCAACAAATTTTTCCATACAGAGCAGGGTGCGTAACCAAATTTTTGCCAAAACCATAACTACCGCTACTACCAGCGACACCGGCATCTTTGCGGTGGCCGCCGATTATCCTTTGCAAAAAAACAGGCATCACTGAATATTGCAAGGGATGTGAGCAAAATCACAACCGGCCACCTCAATCAGAGGGGCCGGTTTTTTTATGATTAGTTTGGTATTCAATTGCTATTTAAGTATACTGACCACTCTTGTGCGGTTTAGAACAATTACCAATTACCAGGTGTAAATTGAAGTCGAAACAACTCATTCACATTCTTGCCCTATTACTTGCCATTTTAATATTACACCCATCCCCCGGCGCGGCTCAGGATTTTCCAGATGTGTGCCAGGACCCGGCCAACATATTGGCCAACTGCAATTTTAACAGCGGCCTCGACCACTGGCAGCCTTTTCTCGAAACCGGCGCGGCCGATATCACCGTGCTGCAAGGCGGCGGCGAGTGTCACGCGCCGCTTTGCCCCGCCGCCTACATCGTTTCAAACGACCATTTCATTGGGGGCATCTACCAGCAGGTGCCTGTAACCAGAGGCGCTAACTACTACGCCAACATCGTCTGGCTGGTGTTCGACTCGCTGGCCAACGACGCCGCCGTTCATCAGGCTACCGGCGGCATTGGGCGACGCATTGGCATTGACCCCTTTGGCGGAACCGACCCCCGCTCACCCAACATCGTTTGGTCGCCCGATAACTGGCGCAACGATTGTAAAATTTGCAACGTTGAGCAAGTCACCGTAACCGCCCAGGCCGATACCATGACTGTTTTCCTGAGAATTGAAAATACCTGGAAGTTACGCGCCGCCGAAAAGGGCTTCTCCATCCCCCCCAGCAAAGACCAGTTCTGGATTGACGATATTGGCCTGAAACCGGTAGATGGCGCGCCCATTGCCGTGCAAGTGCAGCAACCCGCCACCGACACCCCCACGCCCGCGCCGCCGCCTACCAATACGCCCGAAGCCCCGCCGCCTACCAATACCCCGGTTCCACCGGCTAACACGCCCACCGCAGCGGCCACGCCGGTGGCTCAAGCCGACACGCCCGCAGCCGAACCGGACGTGACGGCAGCCCCCCCTACCTTTACCTATACCCCGCCGCCACCGCCGCCCACCCTGACGCCCACCAACACGCCCAGCCCTACCTCCACGCGGCAACCCCGGCCCTCCGTTGAGCCTACCCGCCCCCGCCGGGCCACGCCAACCCCCCAGGCCTCGCAACTGCCGCTGGTTTTGGGAGCCGCCGGCACAACCGCCTGTTTGGGCGGAGTTGCGCTGGTGCTGGTTGCCGCAGTAATGGCCGGTCTGGTCTGGCTGTATCGTTTAGGCTGGGGCAGCGCCGCTGTGGAAGAAGAATATTATGATGACAACGAAGGGATAAATGTTGAAGATGTTGAAAGCTGACGTATCGCCCAATGAAGCCCCGGACATGCCTGTCACAATTTCATTACAGTGTATCAACTGCCGGCAAAGTTACCCGGCCAGCCAAATTCGCTACCTGTGCGATTGTGGCGGGTTGCTGGATGTCTGGCACAACCTGCAAGCGCTGCGCCCCCAAATTAACCGGGGTTTGTTTGATGGCCGGCTCAGCGGCGCGCCCGGCCCTCGCGTAGCGCCCACTACCAGTTCCGGGGTGTGGCGCTACCGCGAAATTATTTTACCGGCCACCATTGATAACATTGTTTCCCGCCCCGAAGGGAACACCCCACTCTATGAGCATCGCTGCGTATCCGATTGGGTGGGCGCCGAAAACTTTTTTCTCAAGCACGAGGGCGAAAACCCTACCGGCTCCTTTAAAGACCGGGGCATGACCGTGGGCGTTACCCAGGCCAAACTGATGGGGGCCAGGGCCGTGGCCTGCGCCTCAACCGGCAATACCTCGGCCTCGCTGGCCGCTTACGCGGCCCGGGCCGGCATCCCCTCGCTAATTTTCATTCCATCTGGCAAAATTGCGGCAGGCAAGCTGGCCCAGGCCCTGGCTTATGGCGCTCATACCCTGCAAATTCAGGGCGATTTTGATGACGCTATGAAGCTGGTTCGCCAGGTGTGCGACGAGATGGGCGTCTACCTGTTAAACTCGCTCAACCCCTTTCGGCTCGAGGGACAAAAATCCATTGTGTTTGAAATTTTGCAGGGTTTTCAATGGCAACCCCCCAATTGGATTGTCCTGCCCGCCGGAAACCTGGGCAACACCGCCGCCTTTGGCAAAGCCCTGCACGAAGCCCAACAACTGGGGCTGGTCGATAAAATTCCGCGGATTGCCGCCGTGCAGGCCCAGGGAGCCAGCCCTTTTTACCAGAGTTACAAACGCGGCTTTACCGAGCGCATTACGGTTAAAGCCAGCACCGTGGCTACAGCCATCCGCATCGGCAGCCCGGTCAGTTACGAACGGGCTATCCGCACCCTGAAATGGACCAACGGCCTGGTGACAACCGTAACCGACGACGAAATTATGGACGCCAAAGCCATTGTCGATAGCGCCGGCATTGGCTGCGAGCCGGCTTCGGCGGCGGCGGTGGCGGGCGCGCGCCGTTTGCTGGCCGAGGGTGTCATTAAACCGGAAGAAACAGTGGTCGGTATTTTAACCGGCAACCTGCTAAAAGACCCCACCGCCACGGTAGATTATCACACCGGCGGCTGGGCCAATGCCAAATTTGCCAACCCGCCGGTGCAGCTAGAGCCAGAAATGGATGCAGTGCGCCAGGTGATAGAAAAGAAATTGTAATCAACCGTTGAATGATACAAAAGATGGAGGCAACCCAATGAAAAAAATTAGAGTAGGCGTTTTGGGGGCTACCGGAGCCGTGGGGCAGCGTTTTGCCCAACTGCTCACCGACCACCCCTATTTTGATTTAGTCGTTCTGGCCGCTTCGGAGCGGTCTGCCGGAAAAACTTATCAGGAGGCCACCAACTGGATTCTGCCCCAGCCCATGCCGGAGCATTTGGGGCAGATGGCCGTGCAGGAGATGTCAACCAACCTGGATTGCGAGCTGCTCTTCTCGGCTTTGCCCACCAGCTCTGCCGGCGAGTGGGAAAGTCAATATGCCGCCGCCGGCTACGGCGTGTTTAGCAACGCCGGCGCGCACCGCATGGATAGCGATGTACCCTTGCTCATCCCCGAAGTGAATCCGAACCACCTGGATTTACTAAAATACCAGCAGGCCGCGCGGGGCTGGCAGCGCGGCTTTATTGTGACCAACCCCAACTGCACCTCCATCCCCATGACCATGGCGCTGGCCCCGCTGCATACCCATTTTGGCGTGGAAGCCGTCATTGCTACCTCGATGCAGGCCCTTTCTGGCGCGGGTTATCCCGGCGTGCCCAGCCTCGATGCCATGGACAACGTTATCCCCTTTGTGGCCGAGAGCGAAGAGATAAAAATGAACAACGAACCCAATAAAATGTTGGGCGTATCCAACGGCCGGCAGGTGCAGATGGCCGGGATTAATATTAGCGCCCACTGCAACCGCGTACCCGTTACCGATGGACACCTGGTTACGGTTTCCGCCCGCTTTAAAGAAAAGCCATCACTGGGCGACATTTTGCAGGCGTGGCAAACCTGGGAGCCGCTGCCCCAGCAACTCAACCTGCCCTCTGCGCCCCAGCCGCCGCTGGTCATTCGGCCCGAAGCCAACCGGCCCCAACCTCGCCTTGACCGCGACGCCGGCCAGGGCATGGCTACCAGCGTGGGCCGGCTGCGCTCCTGCGCCGTGCTGGATGTTCGCTTTGTGGCGCTGGCGCACAACACTATTCGCGGCGCGGCGGGCGGCTCGGTGCTTAACGCCGAATTGATGTACGCTCAGGGCATGCTGGATATGTTTAAGGAAGGGGCCACGGCTCATGTACCCGCGTAAAACACTGGCCGACTTTTTGGGAGACCGCGTCGTCTGGCGCAACCTGATACCTTGCGACTCCGCCCTGCCCAGGCTGGCCGATATTTGGCAGGAGATTGGGCTGGACAGTTTTAGAGTGCCCCGCAAAACAGAACCCATTTACGCGGCTGCGGTTTATCGTTTTTTGCAGGTCGCCCAGGCCCGGCGAGGCGAACCGCCCCTGGAACGGATACTTGTGGTGGGCGACACCCCCATGAACGACGGCACCGCCGCCAAAAATTTGGGGCAATACCTGCCCATGCGCTGCTTTATTGGCAACGAAAAGCTGGCCGAAACCAGACAGATAAAAACCGACGGCCCAATGATGCTGGCCAATCGCTGGCAGGCGCTGGCCGATTTTTTAGAGTGGGTGCAGGCCGAGGGCTTTGCCTTTGATAGCCGCACCGCGCTGCTGCTGGATTTAGATAAAACCGCCATTGGCGCGCGCGGGCGCAATGATAAAGTCATCGACCGGGCGCGGGTGGCGGCGGTGCAGCTAACCGTAGAGGAACTTTTAGGCGGCGGTTTTGACGAGGCCGCCTTCTGCGCCGTGTACGACAAATTGAACCAGCTGGAATATCACCATTTTACCAGCGACAACCAGGACTACCTGGCCTACATTTGCCTGATGGTCGTCGGCCAGGTTTATCCTGCCCGGCGCCTGTGGGTAGATTTGGAAAGCGGCAGTTTGACCGGCTTTAAACAGTTTGTCACCCTGTGCGATGCCCATCAATCTGAAATGAGCGGCGGGCTATTGGCCGCGCACAGGGAAGTAACCGGCAACATGGCTAAAAAAGACCCCACGCCCTTTAAAAGCTTTCGCTACCGCGAGTATCACACCACGGTGGCCGCGATGAATGTTTTGCCCGATGATGCGCCCCAGGCAGATTTATTAACCCAGGAAATTACGATTACCGGCGAAGTAGCGGAAATTTCTGAACAACTTGTCGCCCAGGGCGTGCTCACTTTTGGCCTGAGCGACAAGCCCGACGAGGCTTCGACCCCCACCCCGCAGGCAGCCGGCCAGGGAGCGGTGTCGCTGCACCATGTAACCATGAAGGTGGTTGGTTCGCTCGGTTAACCGTGTTGCCGATGGTGGGGCAAAAATCTGGTGGAGGGGGCCGGGCGGATGAGGCGCGATTTGTCATAAACTGAAGATGACATTCTGCCCAAAAATCAAGACAGATATCACTTGAATTCTAACTTCCACGCGGCTATATTAATAATAAGGGTTAGTGGGACCAAAAATCCCTGTTCTTTACCAGTTGGTTAATAAACCATCCCTGATCAATTTGACCCCAAACAGATTTTGCTCCGTAGTAAAAACACACCGGATAATTACAGTTCATTTTCGTTTTCCGGCTAAAATTTAGCCTGACCAGGCTTAAACCCTATGCCCGCCAAACCCGCCGTAAACTTAAATTCAAAAATTTTATAGCGGTCACATTGTGACAGGAGGCGACTGATGGGCGCATCTAATGCTGGGTTTCCCTTAAAAATTTTACTGGTTGTTGACGATTCAGCGCACTCGGCGGCGGCGGTGGGCCTGATTAGCCGTATCACCTGGCCTGTTGGCGCGCTGGTTCACGTGCTGGCAGTGGTGCCAGAACGTTTGCCCATTATGGACCCTAACCTGGAAACACCCCGCGAGACCAATGAAGCTTTGGAACTGTTGCGCTGGCGAGATTGGGCCGCGGCCAAAATAGTCGCCACAGAAGCCGGAGACCAATTGAAAGCCCGCAAACTAAAAGTTCAAACCGATGTTTGCGAAGGGCCGGTCTCGCAGGTAGTGGTCGACCAGGCGGTGAGGTTAGAGGCTAATTTGGTGGTTATTGGCGCCAGAGGATTGTGCCCGGCAGGGCAGTTCCGGCTAAGTCCGGTAACGCACAAGTTGACCTGTCAGGCGGATTATTCTTTGCTGGTAGCCCGACCGTCGGAGCAGGTGCGCCCCCTGAATACCCTGATTGCCGTGGACGATTCGCCCGAAGCCTGGCGGGCCGTTGAATTTTTAGGCGCTCTTTCGCTGCCGCAGTGGGCCAGGGTGACAATTGTAGCCATACCAACCAAAGGCGCTGCCGGCCGGAAGGGTTCGGTTCCTGCAATGAGCGAGAGTTTGTTGAGCGCCGCCGATATGTGCATCAACCGGGCCATTGAGCGGCTGCACCATTTTGGCGTGCAGGTGCGCAGCGTTATGCAACCCGGCTCAACCGTTGAGGCAATACTGACCACGGCCCAGGAGCAGGCCACCGACCTGATTGTGGTTGGGGCCAAAACCCGGCCCGATAACCTGGCTCAAAAGGTCATCAAGTACGCGCCCTGCTCGGTGCTGGCCGTGCGAAAAACGCCACACCTTCGGCTGATTCCGGTAAATGACCACACAGTTTTGGTGCCGGCGTAGTTTTAAAATCTGTTTGCCCCAAAGAATAACCCTTTGGGGCTTTATTTTAGCATGGGAATTTTAACCCCCTGCTTTTTGGCAAAGGCTATCGCCTCTGGATAGCCCGCGTCGGCATGTCGAACTACGCCCATGCCGGGGTCGCTGGTGAGCACGCGCTCCAGCCGGCGCGCCGCCGCCGCGCTGCCATCGGCCACAATCACCTGCCCGGCGTGGATGCTGTAGCCAATGCCCACCCCGCCGCCGTGATGCAGGCTAACCCAGGTAGCCCCGCCCACGGCGTTGACGAGCGCATTGAGCAGCGGCCAGTCGGCAATGGCGTCGGAGCCGTCGCGCATGGCCTCGGTTTCGCGGTTGGGGCTGGCCACAGAGCCGCTGTCCAGGTGGTCGCGGCCAATCACAATCGGAGCGCTCACTTTGCCGGCGGCCACCAGTTCATTAAATTTTAGACCCGCCCTGGCCCGCTCGCCGTAACCCAGCCAGCAAATGCGGGCCGGCAACCCCTGAAACTCAATTTGCTCCTGCGCCATCTTTATCCAGCGCGCCAAATGCTCATCCTCCGGGAAAAGCTCCAGAATCGCCTCGTCCGTGGCGTACAAATCCTGCGGGTCGCCAGAGAGCGCCACCCAGCGAAACGGCCCCTTGCCCTCGCAAAACAGGGGGCGAATGTAGGCCGGCACAAAGCCGGGGTAATCAAACGCATTTTTGACGCCCCAATCAAAGGCGCGCTGCCGCAGATTGTTGCCGTAATCAAACACAATGCTGCCCCTGGCCTGCAAGTCGAGCATGGCCTGCACGTGCCGGGCCATTGATTCCAGCGAGCGGCGCTGGTACTCGGCGGGGTCTTGCCGGCGCAAATCGGCGGCCTGCTGCATGCTCATGCCGGCGGGAATGTAGCCGTACAGCGGATCGTGCGCCGAGGTCTGGTCGGTGACAACATCGGGCGTAATGCCGCGCTGCACCAGTTCCGGCAGCACTTCGGCGGCATTGGCAATTAGCCCCACAGATTTGGGCGACCGGTTAGCCAGGGCCTCGTCTACCCAGGTCATCGCCTCTTCCAGGTTGTCGGTAATGGCGTCTATTTGCCGCAGCGAGAGCCGCCGCTCGGCCCGCCAGCGGTCTACCTCGACAATTAGCCCGACGCCTTCATTCATGGTAACGGCCAGCGGCTGCGCGCCGCCCATTTCGCCCAACCCGGCGGTCAGCACAAATTTGCCCTTCAGACTGCCCCAGCCGTGCTGCCGGGCCAGCGAACCGAGCGTTTCATAGGTTCCCTGTAAAATGCCCTGGGTGCCAATGTAAATCCAGCTTCCGGCGGTCATCTGGCCGTACATAATCAGCCCTTCTTTTTCCCAGCGGTCAAAATTTTCCTGGGTGGCCCAGGCCGGCACAATGTTTGAGTTGGCAATCAGCACGCGGGGGGCGTCTTCGTGAGTCGTGAAAATTGCCACGGGTTTGCCCGATTGCACCAGCAGGGTTTCGTCCGGCTCCAGCTTTTTGAGCGACTCCAGAATAGCCTCAAAACAATCCCAGTTGCGGGCGGCTTTGCCCCGACCGCCGTAAACAATCAGGTTTTCCGGGTCGCCGGCTACCTGCGGGTCAAGATTATTTTGAATCATCCGGTAGGCGGCTTCGATGAGCCAGTTTTTGCAGGTTAATTGGGCGCCGCGAGGGGCGCGAATGGCGCGAGTCATGGCTTGTTTCATCTCCTCTGAAAATAGCGCCGCAGGCCGGGGGGCTTGGGGAATATCCCCCCATTTTTTTTCATCACCAGTTGCCGCAGCGCCGCTTCGGTTGGTCTCTTTGTGAAATGATGCTGTAGTTTAACATGCTTTCTATTTGTTTGTCGATTTTGGAGGAGGTTGGGAGGCGTTTTAAGTTTGCACCTCGCGGTGGAGGATGCCTTTGACAATCATTAATACCAAAAATGAGAAGCCCACGAGTATGAGGGATAAGGTCAGGGCGATGCCCAAATCCAGCTCGAAGCCGAGATAGATGGCCAGGGGCATGGTTTGGGTTCGGCCGGGATAATTGCCGGCAAAAATAATGGTTGCGCCAAATTCTCCCAGGGCGCGCGCCCAGGTCATGACCATACCGCTGAGCAGGGCTGTCCATGACAGGGGGATGGTGACAAACCGGAAAACCTGCCAGCCTCCGGCGCCATCCAGCGCGGCGGCCTGCTCCAACTCTGGCTCGATGCTGCTAAAACCCAGGATGGCGGCTTTAACAAAAAATGGCGCGGCCACAAAGGTTTGGGCCAGAATAACCGCAATTTGGGTAAAGGCAATGTTGATGCCCATAATTTCTAAATAGCTGCCAAAAATACCGCGCCGCCCAAAGGCCATAAGCAGGGCTACCCCGGCTACGGCCGGAGGCAAAACCATGGGTAAATCAAGCACGGTGTCAACAATCCGGCGCAACTTGAAATCATGCCGGGCAATCAGATAAGCCACGGGGGTGCCCAGAATTACGGTTGCGCCAACAGTAACCAGGGTAGTGAGCATGCTGAGGCTGACGGCCTGAATAACCTGCGGCGAGGTCAGATTACTCAAGAGGCTTTCTGACGGGGTGCGCACAAATAAGGCTATTAGCGGCAGCGTTAAAAACAACAGCAGCGGCAGGCTCAACAGTTGCCATAATCGCGGAGCCAGTTTAGTGGTTGTGACCGGACGCGAACGTTGTGGTTGTGTCCAGGGTAAAGCGGATTGAGCCATAGGATTACTCCCTTAAAAATTGGGCTAGGTTGATAGTGATTATTTGCTGACCGGTATGAAACCATATTTTGCCAACACCTGTTGCCCGGCAGGCGATAGCACGTAATCTACAAAAGCCCCGGCCTGAACCGGATGCGCGGCATCGTTAACCGGCGCAATGGGATAGCTGGCGATAGTGTTTAAATTGTCAGGGATTTCAAGCTGGCCTACCTGGTTGGACACATCGGGGGTTACATCGCTGGTGTAAACAATGCCGGCATCGCCTTCGCCCAGGGACACTTTGGTAAGCACGGCCTTTACATTTTGCTCAAATGAGACTACGTTGTTGAGCACGGCTGTTTGAAAGGCCGCCCCAAAGGCTGGCTCTTGAGCGGCTCTGGCCAAAAATTGTTGCGAATAGCGCCCCACCGGCACCTCTTCAGCCGCCAGAATCAGGCGCAAGCCGGGGTTAGACAGGTCTTGTAGTTGCAGCAGCCCGGTCGGGTTGTCAGCCGGGTAAACGACTACTAACCGGTTGCGAACAAAGAGCTGCTGCGTGCCGCTAATGACCCGCCCGGCTTCAATGGCAACATCCATTTGAGCGCTGTTGGCGCTGGCAAACACATCGGCCTGCGCCCCTTGATTGAGTTGTTGCGACAGTTGTTGCGAACCGGCAAAGTTGAAGATGACTCTGACTCCGGGGTTGGCCGCCTCAAAAATTTGACCAATCTCGGTAAAAGACTCGGTTAGCGAGGCTGCCGCAAATACGGTAATTTCGGCGGGTTCCAACGGGGCCGTTTCGGTAGAAACGGCTGTTTGGGCCAGCAGTTCCCTGGCCGCGTTGGTAGCGGGAATGCAAAGCTGCCAGCCTGCCTTGATGAGGTCTGGATTTTCAATTTGGGCAAAGGCGGCGTCAAGCTGGTGCTGCTGATTGGTCGCTTCAAAAATGGCCGGGTAGGCCAGCGCATCCCCCAAAAATTTATCGGCAATTTTACTCAGCCAGTCGTCGGCCTGTACGGTATAAAATTCGGCGCACGGGGTAGATTGCGCGGCGGGGGCAGCCAGCAGGGTTAGCGCGGGTAATACAACCAGCCCGCCCGCTGCAACTGCCAGCCAAACTAATGCCAACCATGCCTGTTTGTTCATCGGTGTGGGGATTCCTTTCTATGGATTGGGGTAGGCGCTATTTTGCCGGGACCAGTAAAGCCTGTTCGCAGATATCGAGCCAGTTGAGCATGGCCTCGAGCTGGCCCAGGCGAAACTCATGCACCAGCCAATCAAAGGGGTTGGCGTTTGCCAGCGTGTCAGCCTGGGTATGCTGCTGCGCCAGCCACTCGCGGCAGGCGTTCCGCTGCTGTTCAATGAGCCGGGAAACAACCAGGGGGTTTTCTTGTTGGGCAAAATAAAGTTTGGCTAAAAATTCAAGGCGCAAGCGGCGTCCGTGTTTAACCGGGCTTTGCACCCAATCTAAAAAAGCCTGTCGCCCGGCCGGAGTAAGATGGAAAACTTTGCGGGGGGGGCGGGCATCTTGCGGTTCAAGAGTGGCGCTAATATAGCCTTTTTTTTCCAGCTTGGTGAGCAAGGCATAAAGCTGGCTCTGTTTAATGTGCCAGACCAGGCCCAACCCCTGAGCCTGCTCTAACTGTTGGTAAATTTCGTAACCGTGGATGGGTTGCTGGCGCAAAAAACCAAGCAGCGCATGTTCAATAGTCAAGGGAGAGCGAGTCATTGGCATGATTAACACCCTTTTACTCAATAAATGAGTAGTTAAATCATAAGCGACATATGGGCAATTGTCAAATTTAACTTTTCACCCGTCTGCCAAATTACAAATAAGCCCATTTTTGCTGTTGCTGGCATGTGACCGGTTGCTTTGACTATCCCCCAAAATTGACTATACTCAACCGCGCAGGCCGCAATTGTTAAGATTATCCGTGGAGGATACCTTTGTAGTTTACCGGGCGTGGTTTGCCACGTGCCCCACTTGCTACGCGCCACAACCTATGCGCTTAAAATCACTTGAAGTTCAGGGTTACAAATCGTTTGCCAACAAGGTAGAGTTACTGTTTGATGAAGGCATTACTGCCGTGGTGGGTCCAAACGGCAGCGGCAAATCAAACGTGGCCGATGCCATCCGCTGGGTGCTGGGTGAGCAAAGTTACTCTAACCTGCGCGGCAAAAAAACCGAAGATATGATTTTCTCCGGCTCCGATGGCCGCGCCCGGCTGGGGATGGCCTCGGCCACGCTGGTGCTGGATAATGCCGACCGCTGGCTGCCCCTTGATTTTTCTGAGGTGACAATTTCTCGCCGGGCCTATCGCTCCGGCGAAAATGAGTATTATCTCAACGGTAGCCGGGTGCGATTGAAAGATATTGCCGAACTGCTGGCGAAGGGCGGGCTGAGGCGTCAAACCTATACCGTTATTGGGCAGGGGATGATTGACCGCGTTCTCTCGCTAAACCCCGACGAGCGCCGCCAGCTTTTTGAAGAGGCCGCCGGCATTACTTACCACCGCCACAAACGGGTTGACGCGCTCAGTAAACTGGAGGCCACCCAAAGCAACCTGCTGCGCCTCAACGATATTGTCAAAGAGATTGAACCGCGCCTGGAGCGGCTGGAAAAGCAGGCGGAACGCGCCCGCGAGTACGAACTGGTGAAAACCCATCTGGATGGCCTGCTGCGGGTGTGGTACGGCTACCGCTGGCGCCAGGCCCAAATTCAGCTTCGGCAGGTTGCCGGCCGCCAGCACGAAACCGAGGCCTCGGCGCAGGAACATCGGGTTCGGTTGCGCCAGCTTACCCAGGAAATTACCGCCCTCCGCACCGAACAAACCGAACTGCGCGCCCAACTGAGCCTGTGGTATTCTGAAAATAACCGGCTCAACAAGCAGGCCGAGGCGCTCCAGCGAGAGCTGGCTGTTAGCCAGGAGCGCGCCCGCCAGTTTGCCGCCCAGCGCCAGGAGATTCTGGCCGAATTGCAGCCGCTGACGGCCAACCTTAAAACCCGGGAGCAGCAGGTCGGCCAGGCCGAGACGGCGCTCAAACAGATTGAGCAAGAGCTAACTCAGGCCGGGGCCGAACTGCGGCAGCTTCAGCAAAAACTCACCGCCCATCAGAGCCGGCAACAGGAAATTATCTCTCGCCAGAACAGCGCCGAAGATGAAGCGCGCCGGATGGCCCACGATATCACCCAGCGCCAGGCCCGCCTGACCCAGTTGGAAGAGCGGCATCAAACGCTGCAAATTGAGCGCGACAGCCGGGCCGCCGAAATTGCCCAACTCAAACAGCAGCAAACAGAATTGCAAGACGAACAAAACCAGCTTACCCACCGGCTGACCGGTTTTGAAGGCGAGTTGCTGGCGTTGGCAAATCAACAACAGCAGCAGCGCGACGCCCTGGCCCGGCTTAACCAAACCGCCGAGCAGCTTAAAGCCAAACTCACCGACCTGGAGCGACGCGAAGACTCGCTCAAGGCGCGCCAGGATGTGCTGGATAAATTACGCCACGATATGTCGGGCTATTATGCCGGGGTGCGGGCCGTGCTTCAGCCCGAAGCCGGGCTAACCGGCGTAATTGGCCCTATCAGCCAGCTCATTCAGGCCCCGCCAGATTTGGAAATTGCCCTTGAGGCCGCCTTGGGCAGCCGGTTGCAGGATGTGGTGGTTGAATCCTTTGCCAATGCCGAAGCCGCCATTGCCTACCTGAAACGAACCGCCAAAGGCCGGGCTACTTTTGTGCCGCTGGATACCGTCCGTCCGGGCCGGGCCGCAGATGTGCCCGACACGCCCGGCGTGGTCGGCCTGGCCTCGCAACTGGTTACGCTGGATGAACGGCTGCGCCCCATTGCCGAATTGACCTTGAACCGCGCGTTGATTGTGGACGATTTGCCGGCGGGCCGCCGCGCCTTTGAGGTTATGCAGGGCGGCTTTCAAATTGTTACCCGCGAGGGCGAGATTATCCGCTCCGGTGGGGCCGTTACCGGCGGCCGGGTAGATGGCAAAAGGAGTCAGGAAGGCACCTTTTTGGCCCGCGAGCGCGAATGGCGCGAACTGCCCGACAGAATTGCCGGGTTACGGCAAGAGCATCAAAACGTGTCGAGCCAACTGGCCCAAAATCACGATGAAGCTACCACTGTCAAAAAGCAACTTCAGGCCCTGGTTGACCGGCACCAGCAGCAGCAGCAGCAGCAGCGCCAGGTAGAAGAGGCGCTCGATAAGGTCAACCGCTCGCTGGAACAACTGGCGGCCAATATTCGGTGGCAGCAAGATTTGCAGGTCAAAGCCGAAGCAGAGCTGGCCCAAATTGAAGAGCGCCGGCAGAGTACCCAACAAGAGATTACCCGGCTTGAAGCGACGCAGCGCCAGGCCGAAGAATTAGCCCGGCAACTGGCCGCCGAAGCGCGCAGCGTGTCGGCAGAAACGCTGCTGGCCAAAGAAGCGCAGGCCAAAAGCGCGGTGGCCGCCATCGAGGCCCGCCGCAATAATCAACAGGCTATGCTGCAAAATCACCAAACCAGCCGGCAACAACTGGCCGACCAGATTGCCGCCAAACAAGCCAGAGCCGGCACGCTGGAGACAGAGCGCGAAAATTTACTTGGCCAGCAGCAAGAGTTGCAGCTTCGGCTGGATGAATTTGAGGGCAAGTTGTCGGCCCTGAACGAAAAGGTCAAAGGGTCTGAAAAGCAGCTTGCCGAACTTGAGGCTCGCCAACTGCAACTGGAGCGGGATGAGAATACCCTGCGCCAGCGCCTGCAACGGAGCGAAATGGAACATAACCGGGCTTCGCTGGAGGCGGCGCGTCGTCAGGATGAGCTGGACAATTTGCAGCGCCAGATTAACGAGGATTTAGGGCTGGTGCAACTGGAGCTATCCGACGAGCAGGTGGGCCAGCCGCTACTGCCCATCAAACCCCTGGTGCAGGATTTGCCTTCGGTGGAGGAGTTGCCGCCGGGCGTTGAAGAGGATGTGAAACGGCTCAAGGTGCAAATACGGCGGCTGGGCAGCATCAACCCCGACGCGCCGCGTGAGTATGATGAGATGCACCGGCGCCACGACTTTTTGACCGCCCAAATTCACGATTTGGAAGCCGCCGTGACCGACTTGCGGGCGGTAATTGCCAGGCTGGATACAGCCATGGAAGAGTCTTTTGCCGAGACGTTTCAGCAGGTGGCTACCGAGTTTCAGCGTTATTTCAAAACCCTGTTTGGCGGCGGCGAGGCGCAGCTATTACTCACCGAACCCGATGATTTGATTAACACCGGGGTTGAGATTGTGGCCCGCCCGCCCGGCAAGCGGCTGCAAAGTTTGGCCCTGCTCTCCGGCGGCGAACGCTCGCTGACGGCTCAGGCGTTGATTTTTGCGCTGCTCAGAACCAGCCCCACGCCCTTTGTTGTTTTTGACGAGGTAGACGCCATGCTCGACGAAGCCAACGTGGGCCGCTTTCGCGAGGCGCTGGCCCGGCTATCGCAGGATATCCAGTTTATTGTTATTACTCACAACCGCAAAACCATCGAAGCCGCCAGCACCCTGTATGGCATCTCCATGGGCGATGACTCGGTTTCGCAAGTCTATTCTCTTAAAATTGATGAGTGGCTGGAAGAGAAGAGCGGGGCGCAGGCTGTGAACAGGAGGTAACAATGAAACGTTCTGAAATCAACCAAATTATCCGCCAGGCCGACGCTTTTATGAAATCCCACGGTTTTTATTTGCCGCCGTTTGCCTATTGGACTCCCGCCGAGTGGGCCGCCAAAGGCGAGGAAGTGAGCGAGATTGTCGAGAATAATCTGGGGTGGGATATTACCGATTTTGGCTCTGGCAATTATCAAAAGATTGGGTTGTTCCTGTTTACCCTGCGCAACGGCAGCCTGGACAGTCTGCAGACCGGCCAGGGCAAAACCTACGCCGAAAAGGCGCTCATTGTTGATGTTGACCAGGTAACGCCGACGCACTTTCACTGGCAAAAAACCGAAGACATCATTAATCGCGGGGGTGGGCAACTGGCCATAAAGCTTTACAACTCTACCGCCGATGAGCAACTGGCTGACACTGGCGTGACCGTTAGTATGGATGGCGTGCGCCATACCTTTAAGGCGGGCGAAACGGTGTTGCTTAATGTGGGCCAGAGCATCACCCTGCCTACCGGCCTGTACCACCAATTTTGGGGCGTTGGCAGCAAAGTGCTGGTGGGAGAGGTATCCAAGGTAAATGACGATGCCAGCGACAACCGCTTTTTAGAGCCGGCGGGCCGCTTCCCTGAAATTGAGGAGGATGAAGCGCCGCTGCATTTACTGGTGGGAGATTACCGGCATTATTATGGCGGCAGGAGTTAAATGAGAAAGAGTCTTGAAAAATCAACCATACGCATAAAGCGGCAGGTTTAGGGCCTGCCGCTTTTTTTATGCAACGCGCTACGTGGCCGGTGATTATTTATTCAAAGACGCCCGGCGACCCATTGAGATTATGGCTGGCTCGCCAGTTTCCAGGGTTGTTGGGGTTGCCATCTGTATGGACCAGCACCAGCGAATCGCCGCGACCATCGGGGCTAATGGGCCAGCCGTCGGCGTCGTTGTAGGTCAGGTCGATGACAATTTCGCTTTGGGAGTCGATCAGGGTGAGCGTTTCGCCCTTGTTTGACAGGCTGCCATCGTAAACGCCGCCAACAGGCACATTGCCGTATTTCTGGGCAAACGTCTCGGCGTTTCGCACCAACACCACCGACTCGCCGGGGGGCAGCGGCGCAACATCGGGCGGAAAGATAAAGCGGATACCCTCGACAAACGCCATATTGGCCAGGCTCAGACTATCGACGCCCAGGTTGGTTAGCTCAATAAATTCGTAATCATCGCCGTCGCTGGGGTTGTACATAATTTCAGTCAGGCGCAGTTTGGTATCTCGCTTGACTACGCTAAAAGAGGTCTCGTTGAGGGCGCTCCAGTTTTCGCCGTCAAACACCCGCGCTCTGATGACGCTATTTTCGGTAATTGTAATCGGCCCGTTGTATTTGACGGCATCGGGGGAGAGGTCGCCGGTTACGGACATTCTGGGGTCAAGGCCGTTGATGGTGTAGTAGATATCGCCCTGGCGAGAGACTGCGGTTAGCGACATGTCCAGGGTAAAACCGGTTTCAACCAGCCCCCCCTTATGGCTGATTATGGGCGGGTCAAGATTGGGATAGTAGCCCGCCTCACGGGCCATAGCAATAAGGTTAGCGGCGCTGCCATTTATTTTGGCACGAACATTGTTTTGGGCGGTCTGCCAGTTGGCCAGGGTAAAGGGAGTATCGCGGCCAAGGTCGCCCCAACGGGCAGATTCGGCGATGATGGCGGGTTCAATTTGGGTGGTTATCTCTTGCCAGCGGGCCTGAGCCACCTCGTCAGTGAGGCCGCCATCTTTTTGCAGCAGATGCTTGTACAGGCGGTCGGCAAATAACGCTTGAAAATCCGGGTCTTGCATAAATGTTTTGAACAACATTTTGACCGCCTCGAGTTGAGGAATATCCGCATCAGCCGTGTTGGGCAAACCGTCGGGTTGGTAGGTTAGCCGGTTGAGGCTTTCGTCTTCAATCAGGAATCTGCCCCGGTTAGGCGCATCCTGGGGGTGAATGGCCACCGTCCAGTTACTGACCGGCCAGCCTTGGGCGACGGCGTACCAGTACAAAATAACATAATCGCTAAATTGAACCGGGTCAATGCGCGAGGCGGCTGCGGCAAAGGTGTCGGCCAGATAAGCCGGCGTTTCTTGCTGGTTATTAAAGCGGGGGGCCAGG
The DNA here is from genome assembly GCA_964486935.1 of uncultured Caldilineaceae bacterium. Lineage (GTDB taxonomy): Bacteria > Chloroflexota > Anaerolineae > 4572-78 > J111 > CAZAPG01. The sequence goes on from CAZAPG010000018.1 coordinate 90,920, forward strand.
TTGAGGGTGGTGAAAAGATAGTCCAGCTCCTGGGCCTGGCTATTAGCCGGCAGATTTAGCGTTTGGGCGTGGTTGGCAACAAACCATTCCTCATCTGCGCCGCCAGTATAACTGCTCATAAAGGCGGCGTCGGGCTTTTCGGTGAGGTTGTAAACGCCCCAGTACAGGCCGTTGATGTACAAATGGGCAAATGTGCCGTGAGCGCCCAACCCCGAAAGCGCAATTTGGGATTGCCGCAGCCACTCATTGCGGATGTAGGCGGTTAAATTGTCTGACGAGTTTGGCCCGGCCAGCGGACTCACCCCGGCTTTGAGCAGCAAGGTGTTGAATGTTTCAACCGGGGCGTTGTTAAAGAGCGGATGCTCTAACCGGGTGGGGCCATAATTGCTGCGGAAGAATAGTTGAAAAGAGCGCTTGGATACGGTTTCTGAAACCTCGCCGTAAAGTCGCAGACCGGCGTTTGCCTGCAACCCTTTGGCCGAATCGCCGGGGTAGATAAGTTCAATGGAAACAGGCTGCTCGGCGTTTCGACCGCGTTCGGTGGGGTGGGTATATAGCTGAGTAAATTGCCCCTGTTCCATAACCAGCGAAACCACGGGCAGCGCCGTGAGGCTCTGTTTAAGCTGACTTCCATAGATAGGGTTGTTTACAATTTCCGGGTCCATTTCATAATCTGCCGCCACCGGCCGGGCTTGAAGCTGGCCCTGAACGTTGGCCAGTTGGGCGTTCCAATTGGCCGGAAAGCCCGCCGGCGCAGCAGGTTGGGCGAGCACCGTATCTAAAAAGATATAGCTTTGGGTGGTTGCGGTTGAGGGCAAAAAGTTGGGTTTGAAGGCCGCCGCCCGCAGCAGGGTGGTGGCGGCGACAGGGATGGGCTGGCTATAAATTTGGCCGTTAGTGGCGGTAGGTTCGCTGCCGTCGGTGGTGTAGCGAATGGCGGCCCCATCCGTTTCGGTAGATAACTCAACCGCAAAGGGCGCGTCAAAAAGGCCCCGCTCTACGCTAAATATTACCGGCGAAACCCTCCCGACCCAGGCATTTGTTGCTTCGTTGGGGCCGCCGGGGGTAGGCGCAGCCATAAAGCCAAATTTCATTTCCGGGCCGTAGCGGCCGTAAGAAACATCTCTGAGCTGCGCCGGAAATTGGGGTGAAATCTCGTCGATAAAGCGACTTTCCAAAACATTGTGCAGGCCCAGAAAGTCGCCATCTTTATTTAGCCTGAAGTTGGTATGCAGCGCGGTTTCCGCCTCCAGGCCGGTTCGGTTTTTGCCCGAGGCAAAGATAACAAGATATTGGCGGCTGCCCAGCGTGATATCGGGAAAGGGCCATTTGGTGGGTTGGCTGGGGTCGTTGGTTAACGACCAGCCGGCCAGGTTGACAGGCTGGCTGCCGCGATTGTAAATTTCAATCCAGTCTGAGTAGTCGCCATCTTCATCAACCAACCCCGAACCATTGGCGGCCATAATTTCACTGATAATCAGATCGCTGGGTTTGATCTGGGCGGTTGTTATTGAAATTTGTCCGACACTAACCAACAGGCAAAGACCGATTATGGCCCAAAAGAGAAGATTTGGCGTTTTTTTACGCTGCACCATAAACTCGCTTTGCTACTGACATTCGGTAAAGGTTTGGTACCTTAGAATATCCAGATGATGGATAATCACTTCTTCGCGCTGGTCTACAAACAGCAGCATATTCTGGATATTTCTTTCAAACAGGTCCATGTTCAAATCGGGCGCCCAGCGTTGAATTTCCATAGGCATAAATGGCCGGATGGTTTCGTAGTTTTTTATAATTTCGGCCCTGACTCGTTCTTTTGACAGTTGGCCTATTTGCTCTGGCGGTTTGCCATACGGGTTTTCAACGCCCAGCAGCTCCAGCGAGCGCTGCGCAAACTCATGCTTGAGGCCGCAACTGCGGATAAACGGCTTTTCTAAAATGCGGGTAATGCTATCGTGCGGGCTATGCACCCTAACCACGGTGTTTTCATCTGGCTTAAATGCGCCGCCAATAGTGCCAAAGCTGTCTTCGGCATCCCACACCATCATGCGCCATTTGGCTTCGTTGCCGGCTGCGGCGGGGTCGTTACGGCGGTAAACAATCCAGTTGGCGCTGGGCCAGTCGGTATTTTGAATGTAGGCTTGCAGAAACATGTAGGTAAAAACGTTTTCTTTGTCAATGCGCCACTCCCACACGCCAAGGTTGCCGGGGTTGGAAAAGTCGGCGTTGCCTATCCAGTCCTGGTTTTCCAACCAGGCGCCGTATCCGCCTTCTCTCACTTCTTCGTGGCTGTACCACTGACCTAATTCGTCCCAGCCGCTTTCTTTAACAATGACATCCCAATCCGAGTTTTTATCGGAGTAGGAGCGCAAAAATTGAATGTCGGGCCGTTCGGTTAAATTGTACAACCCCCAAAATTCGCCGTTAATGTACAGCAATACCCAGGTTCCGTGGGGGGCCAGTTGACCCATACTCAGGTGCAGGTCGCGGGCTACCTGGTCGCTAATGTATGTGGCGGTTTCGTGCCGGTTAGAGCGGTCGGGGATGCCGCGATGGGTGAAGGTATCTTGAAAACCGGCCCGCAGCACCAATTTGTCAAACCGGGTAACAGGGCTGCCTTCAAACAGGGGGTAATCCAGGTTGCCCGGCCCGCCGTAAGATTTGCTAAAGTAGATGCGGTATGATTTTTTGGGGTTGAACAGCCGGGAGAAGTTGCCGTGAATCCGAATACCGGCGGGCAAGTTGAAGTGAACCTGTCCGCCCGGCGCAAAATATTCCAGGTTAATGGGGCGCTCCCATTCTTTGCCGCGCTCGCGGGCGGCATCGTGCAAGGTATTAATGTCGTTCCAGTCGGCTACTACCGACATAACCGGGATGGTTTGCTCGTAATCAACAAGCAGGTAGGTTTTGGTGTGGAGTCCGCCGGCCGGTTGGCCCGCATTATCAAAAACTTGCGCCCGAAGGATGGTGTTCTTGTCAATGGTTAGCGGGTTTTGGTAGAGCGTGCTGTTGGCGTCGGGGAGCGACCCGTTGGTGGTGTAGCGTATTGTGCCGGGAACCCTGGCTGTCAGCGTTAATTGAAACGGTTGCCGGGTTACCACCGAGTCCTGCGAAAAGGCAATAGATTGGTCGGTGAAGCTGGGCAGGGGAGCAGGCGGCGTTGGCCCGGCGCCTTGGGCCGGTGGTGTTTGGGGTTGGGTTGGCGCAGGCCCGGCCTGAAAGTTTGCTTGCAAAGTCTCCAAATCCTCATCGCCGGGGATGCAGAGTATCTGTCCGGCTTCAATTGAACCGGAATCGGTAATAGGGGTGTATTTAGCACTCTCTTGAGATGCGGTGTTGGTGGCGTTAATAATCGCCGGGTAAAATTCAGCTTTGTTGTAGTATTTTTGGGCTATTAAGCTGATGGAATCGCCAACCTGTACGGTATAATCTTGGGTACAGTTTAGCGCCAGCGAGCTGGTTGAGGCGTGGGTTGCAGGCGCCAGACTCACAAGCAGGGCCAGGGCCAGGGCAGCAATCCCCGCCAGACAGGTTATTTTTAAACGCATTATCTCTCTCCCAATTAGAGGTATCGCCCTGATGGGCGCTCATGCTTATATTTTAACCGATAAAAATTAATTTTGGATGATACTAAAGGTGTATCCTGGGATGAAGTTTTGGGGCGGGGACGTTTTTCTCTATACCAAATGGTATATTTTCCCTTTCCAAAAAAATAGCCCAACTCTTATGTTGAGCTAAACCGATTTTGAAGGAATGATATGTTGGCCTCAGGCAATAGGCGAGCAGGAATCTGAATACCCAACTTGTGGTATCAGATGAAAACAATATTGTAAATTGTAAAGTTACTTTAAAAAGTATAGTAATTATACTGAGTAAATTTTACTATGTCAAGCATTGGTGATATACTATGGCAATTCTAAATTTACCAGATAGTGGAGAGGCAAGGCAGGTTGAAAGAGCCTTCTCAATCCAAATGACCCGCGTTTCAACCTGCCTCGCCTTACAACGGGAACGATTATTGAATAAGTTCGGGGGTGTGTTCAATGGTGAGATGCCCTGTTGAGCAACTGGTCAAATTAATAGGCGATAAGTGGAGTTTGTTGATTATTCGCGATTTAATGAAGGGGTGTCATCGGTTTGGCGAGTTGCAGCAATCGGTGGGGTCTATCAGCCCCCGAACCCTATCGGCAAGATTAAGCAAATTGGAAGAGCTTGGGTTAATAGAGCGCCGGGCATATACCGAGATTCCGCCCAGAGTTGAATATAACTTAACCCACAAGGGGCTTGCTTTGTCGCCGGTTTTCACGGCTATGCAAGATTACGCCGAAAAGTGGTTAATCTCGGTAGATGAACAACAGCCTGCCAAATAATTATTATCTTACCATTGTTCTTTTAAGCCGGAACCGGTCAGCCGACCGGTTCTTTTACTTTGGCTACAGCCCCGTTAAAGCTATCACAAAATTCATACATACAACCTCTGTTTAAGACATAATTTGTACCTTTTTTACACAACTTTTAAACAATAAGGACTTATAGTTTAAAGCTGCAATATGATAATAGACCATCTCCCTCTGACCTCTCCGGGCACAACGTAGTCCCCTCATTTTATAACAAAGTTTATTCAACTAAGGAGATAAAGTCATGAAAATTACCAATCAAGCTACAGTTGCTCTTTGCCCTGATTGCGAAGAAGAGATCAACTTTAGAACCTTGCCCAAGCAAGGCCAAAAGCTTACCTGCCCAAACTGCGAGGCGTACCTGCAAGTAGTTAGCGTTAAGCCACTAAGGCTCGATTGGGACGACGATAGTGAATATTTTGATGACGACTGGGCTTCGGGTGACGACGATTGGTAACGAGCAATTTTACAAAACTCCGTTGGCTGCATTAAAAATAACACTAAACCCTTTCTGGATTGATGCCGGAGAGGGTTTATTTAGTTTGAGGAAAAAAATCTAAGCTGGACCAAATTTGCAGGCACCGCTAAGAAACAGCCGGTAGGCCGAGGGGCGTGGGGGGTGTCCCCCCATCCCTGTTTCTTGTAGTCTGAATAATCCTGTTATTTCAAGGGTTATGGAGTTGCTGCAATGAAATACCGCAATAAATTTGATACTAACCAGTGGGCCGTAATAGCCGGCATAGTATTTTGTGTGGTAGCAAGCGTTGCTCGTCTTTCGGAACATCAGCTTTGGCAAGATATTTTTATCATTATTGGCGGGGGCGTTATCGGGTTATATGGGGGGCTGTTAGCCACCAACTGGCGAGGCATCACCGAACGTTACAGTAACCCGGCTCCGCGCCTCAGCCCCAAAATTAAGCGCAACCCTCAACGCTTTTTGTTTGTTAGGATTGGAGGCGCATTTTTGGTTTTAGAAGCGTTGATTGCTATTGTTAGTAGTGTGTTGTGGTTAACTGCCTGGTTTAGTGAGTAAGCATTTAAACAATAATTATCAAGGAGGCTATATGGCGGAATATAATAATGTATACCAACGCGCGCGCTATTACGATATCGCCCTGAAGCGAGACGTAAGCCAGGAGATTGACTTTGTTAAACAGCTTTACCGGCACCATACCGGCCGCAATATTGAGTCGATGCTGGAAATTGCCTGCGGGCCGGGGTATCACGCCCGAACCTTTGCCAAAGATGGTCGGCGGGCGGTTGGGTTGGATTTGCGGCCTGAAATGATTGCCTTTGCCGCCGACCAGGCGGCTCAGGATGGCGTTGCTGGGGACTGGCTGGCAGCCGACATGCGAAATTTTCAACTGGAAACGCCCGTAGACGTAGCCATTTGCCTGTTCGATGGACTCGACGCGCTGACTGAAAATGGCGACGTGGTGCGCCATTTTAGCAACGTAGCGGCCAACCTTACCCCCAACGGCCTTTATCTGCTAGACCTGACCCACCCGCGCGATAGCTCGTTTCAAAATTATGGCAAATTTCGCTATACCGGTCGGCAAAATGGGCTGCAGGTTGACATCATTTGGGCCACCAATCAGCCGGCATATAACCCCATAACAGGCGTGGCCCAGGTAGAAATTGAAATGCATATTACAGAAAACGGCAGCGAACAAGTCATTAAAGATACTGCCCGGGAACGTTTCTTCTCTGCGCAAGAAATTACCCTGTTAGCTCAATGTTCTGGCGCGTTAACCGTGGTTGGCTGGTATGGCGATTTTAACCTGAGCCAACCGCTAGATAACTCGCTGGCGTCACAACGTATGATTGCAGCCTTACAAAAATTACATTAACTAAGGAGAAAAAAGTGTTCAAACAACCAACCTGCTATCTTTCACCCAAGTTAGAAGGTAAAGAACGTTCAGACGGTAGTCGCGGCGTTTATGCCCTTGAACCCGTAAGAGCCGGTGAACGGCTGACCGTGTGGGGCGGCGAGATTGTAGATTGGGAGTCGCTCATGGAACTCCCCCCAGAAGTCAGACGGTTCAGTGTGCAGGTAGAAGAGGGCCTCTATCTTGTATCTGGTAGAGAAGGCCCGGCAGATTGGGTAAACCACTCGTGCAACCCCAATGCCGGCCTTGATGGTCAAATTGTTCTGGTTGCGCTGCGCAACATTGCCGTTGGCGAAGAAGTATGCTTTGACTACGCCATGAGCGACAGCACCCCCTACGACGAGTTTGACTGCGGCTGCGGCGCGGTAAACTGCCGGGGCCGGGTTACCGCCAACGATTGGCTCAACCCAGAACTTCAACGGCGATATGCCGGACACTTTTCCCCCTATTTGCAGCGGCGCATTGCCCAACTCGAATGGGTAAGATTGACTGCCCGCAACGGACGCGGAAGATATGTGGGAGGATGGCAGCATTTAGAAGGATGAGGATGTGAATAAAAAAAATCTAAGCGCAATTTTAAGCGGGTGGGCATTGTTAACCCTGGCCTGCGGGCTGGTTGGCCCCAATTTTAACCTGACTTCCAATCAAACAGATGCTCAAACTGCAACGACTACGCCCCTCCCAACGGCTACTGAGTTGCCTGTTGTCGAAGATATCGAAAAACTACAACAGGAGACGTCCACACCCACACCTACCGCCACGCCAACTCCAGCCCCTACAAATACGCCTGTTTTTGACGTTATCCAACCGGGTGATGGGCCAAACCTGACTAACCCCGACCCCGACGATGATGAGTCTGGAAACAGCAACCAGTCCGATACCGGCAACGATGGAGTGGCGCTCGATGTGGCCTCGGCAACGCCCCCGCCCACTATAGCGCCCAGCCCTACGCTCTCGCCAACGGTGGCTGTTGCCATAGCGGGCGATTGGCCTATTCTGCCCGATGCCGCGCAAATACGCACCGAAAGCGGGGTGGTGGCCTATGTTACCAACACCGGCGTTGAGGCAGCCCGCGATTTTTACCGCCGCGAAATGACCGCCAGAGGTTGGTCAGTGATAAACCTGGAAGCGGATGTTGCTGGCCTGGAGGACGTGCTTTATTTTGAAAAAGGAGGCGTTCACGCCGTTGTCTTAATTTCCGAAACGAATGGCCAGACCGGGGTGGTGTTGGGACATGAGTAAATAACCCAAGTTGGCGCCTTTTCGGCGCAAACACCCTTCGATACGCCAAAAAGCGGCTACTCAGGATGATTTTTTGGCATTGGGTAGCAACTCGGATTAAATAAATAAAAAAATAGCGTTACACAGAAAAGAGGCCGAACCTTTCGGTCTCTTTTTTTGACTTGTACCATTGCAAAACTGGTAGACTATTTTGCTGTTTAACACCAGTTTGGCACTCTTTTTAAACAAACTTTAAACACCGCCATGCTAAACTGGCGAAGTATTTTATAGCCGGTAAATTTTCAAGTTTAAGGAATGAGGATGCTAACCTTTATTTTATTTGTATTGGGGCTTGTTTTGTTAATTTCAGGGGCAGAACTGCTGGTGCGCGGCGCTTCGCGGGTGGCGGTAGCCGTGGGCATTTCGCCATTGGTGGTGGGCTTAACGGTGGTGGCCTATGGCACCAGCGCCCCGGAACTGGCCGTTAGCGTGCAGTCAAGCTATGCCGGGGCCGCCGATATTGCGGTTGGCAACGTGATAGGCAGTAACATTGCCAACGTGTTGTTAATTTTAGGCATCTCGGCCATTATTACGCCGCTGGTTGTGGCCCAGCAACTGGTGCGTTTGGATGTGCCGCTGATGATTGGGCTATCGCTGCTGCTGTTTGCCATGAGCCTCGATGGCCGCATCAATTGGCTGGATGGCTTAATTCTGTTTGCCGGCGCCATTAGCTACACGGTTTTTGTCATCAAACAAAGCCGCAAAGAGAATCAGGCAATTCAGCAAGAGTACTCCGAGCACTTTGAAAATATTCCCCAACGCATGGGCGCAAAACAGATTGCCGCGCAGGTTATCTTGATTTTGGCAGGGTTGGCCCTGCTGGTGGTGGGGGCCAACTGGCTGGTAGATGGCGCGGTGGTGGCAGCCCGCTATTTTGGCGTCAGCGAGCTGGTCATCGGCCTGACTATTGTGGCCGTGGGCACTTCGCTGCCAGAGGTGGCAACTTCAATTGTGGCCAGCATAAAAGGCGAGCGCGATATTGCCGTGGGCAATGTGGTCGGCAGCAATATTTTTAATATTCTAACGGTGCTGGGCGTATCTGGCCTGGTTGCGCCCAATGGCATTTTAGTTTCAACCTCGGCCCTCTATTTTGATATGCCGGTTATGATTGCCGTGGCAATTGCCTGCTTGCCCATCTTTTTTACGGGGCACTTGATTGCCCGCTGGGAAGGGGTACTGTTTTTAGGATATTACGTGGCTTACACCCTTTACCTGCTTCTGGATTCTGCCCAGGCGCAGGCGCTGCCCCTGTTTAACACGGTGATGCTATATTTTGTAGCGCCGCTGACAACCATTACGCTGATACTCTCTGTGGTGCGCAGCATTAGAAATAATAACTCGGTTTAACCGAAGCAAACTGTAACCGGCTGAAGCGCGTATTGAAAATTGATGTTTCAAATTCAGGTTAAGAGCGTTAGCAGCAGTTGGGCATACAAAATCTTGGTGATGGTGGCAATTGGAAAAATAAGGGCGTAACCGATGTTGGGCAAATCATTTTCCGACTGTTCCGAGGCGTACCCCAGCACGGCCGGCTGGGTTTGCAGCGCGGCCAGCATACCGGTTAGCATACCAAAGGGAATTTTGAAAAATTTGTAACCAATCCAGAGTGTCAAAAAAGCGGTAACGCAGGTGATAATTGTCCCCGCTACAAAAATTGATACGCCGCCGCTTTGGGCAAATGTGGTAAAAAAGGTATAGCCCGACCGCACTCCAATGCCGGCCAGCAGCAAAATTAACCCCATTTGACGCAGCGTCAGGTTGGCGCTGTAGGGAATACTCCACACAATTGGCCCGGTGCGCCGTAACGCCCCCAGAATCAGGGCAATAATTAATGGCCCGCCGGCAAAGCCCAACTTAAAAGTTATGCCACCCGGCAGCGGCAGGGGAACCAGGCCGACCAGCATCCCCAGCGTTAGCCCCAACCCCAGCGAAAGCAGGTTGATTTCGCTCAGGGCACGGTATGAGTCGCCAAAAAACTTGCTCACGGCCGGCATATCATCGGGATGGGCCACAACCCGCACTCTATCACCCAGTTCCAGGGTGGTGCTGCCCTGGGCCAGCAGGTCAATATCACCCCGGCGCACGCGGGTGGCAATGGCCCCAAATTGCTGGGGCAGGTTCAGGTTGGCCAGCCGTCGCCCCGCCACCCTGGGGTCTGAGACAAAAATACGCCGAAAATCATAAGCCGATCTATCCAGCTCCAAATGCTCTTCTGAAAATTGGCCCAGATGGGGCGCTACCTGTTCTACATCCTCCGGTGTGCCAATGACCACAAGCAGGTCATCCGGGGCTAACTGGGTGTCGCCGCTGGCCAAAGTTATTTCATTGCCACGCTTAACCCGGCTAAAAACCACGTGCCAGTTATACTTTTGAACCAAATCTCTAAGTTTTATGCCGGTACATTCGGGTTGGGTTACTCGGATGGTACGGTTATAGAGTTTTTGCTCAACCAGAGAAAAATCGTGCAGTTGGGTGGCATCCTGAGGGTAATTAATTTTCCAGATACGTTGCATAGCGAAAATGGCCAAAATCATTCCCAGCACCCCCATCGGATAGGCCACAGAATAACCCACCACCGGCTCAGATAGCAGCGCATCTCGCCGGTCGGGGGGGGCAGTGTTGTTAATTGTATCCAGTAGACCGGCCAGCGCGGGGGTATTGGTCAAACTGCCGGCAAACATTCCGGCCGTAATGGCGGGTTTCAGGCTCAAGACGGTGTGCGCCGTCACCGTAATCAGGGCGGCAACCGACAGCATGGTCAGAATAAAAAGATTATCGCGCAGCCCCTTGTGGCGAAATGAGGCAAAAAACCCCGCGCCGCTGCTCAGGCCAATGGTGTAAACAAAAATAACCAGCCCCAGCAGAAAAATTATATCGGGCAGCTTCAAATCCGGGTGCAGCGCGCCCGCGGCCAACCCCACAAACAGAACCGCCGCAACCCCCAGGCTGCTCCCCTTAATTTTGATCCGTCCCACCAGATACCCCACGGTTGATACCAGCACAAGCAACAGCAGCGGATTATCAATAAGCAGGTCAATCATAAACCCCTCCTGTATTTTGAACCGTCATTATAACATAATTGCTTTACCAATCAGTATTGTTCCTATTATTTTGGCTGAACGGTGCAACTTATGGCGGGTAAAACCGTATAGCCGTAAAAAGTTAGTCTGTTAATGGAGTTGCAATTATGAAAATGTCTAATCTTGAGAAACAATTTGTCAACAGCCCCGGTCACAGTCGGCAGGTCAGCCATCACGCCGACAGGCTGCTCAAGCTGACTCAATTCAACGTAGGACAAAATTATCTGGATGTAGGCTGCGGCAACGGGGCCGCGCCAATTTACGTGGCTCAAAAGTATCAGCTTAACGTTACCGGCATTGATGTGGACCCGGACCAGATTAAACTGGCCCGGCAAAACAGTCAGGTCTTAAACAACGTCCACTTTATGACAATCAATGGCACCCGGGTTCCCTTTGATGATGGCGAGTTTGAGATTGTATTTACCAATAAAGTCACCCATCACATCCCCAACTGGGCCGAGGCCGTCCATGAAATGATTCGGGTGCTGAAACCCGGCGGTTATTTTATCTACTCCGACCTGATTTTTCCCGGCTGGGCGGCGGCGATTGGCCGCACTTTGCTTGGCAGTTTGAGCGGTTTCCCGACCGCCCAAGAGCTGGATAAAATTTTTGGGCAGCACGGGCTGTCAGTCGCGCATCTCTCAAAATCTACGATTCATTATGAAGCCGTTTTGCAAAAACCTGCGGTGTAATCTACTAATAAGAGCTATAGAGCCGGAGGATAGTGCAGAAACAATCTGTTGCTGTGCTAACTTCGGCTATTTTTACGTACCAGCTCTCTTTAGTTCTGGTTTGGTCAAAATAGATTCGGCGCTAGAAATCCCCTTGCCTGCGATTTTCTCCAAAAAAACAATTGACAAATTTTTTTGCCGGTGCTATAATCTGAATAAATACCCCCTCCCCCCTGGGGGGGGATAAATAAAACCAAGGCGTCAGATTATGATGGATGAAGAGACCACCAAAATTGTAAACCGGCTCAAAAGCATCGAAGGGCACGTGCGGGGCGTTACCAAAATGGTTGAGGATGACGCCTACTGCATCGACATTGTTAGCCAGATTCAGGCTATTCAGGCGGCGCTGCAAAAAGTGAACAGCCTGGTGCTCGATAGACACCTGCACACCTGTGTTACCACCGCCATTCGCGGCGATGACCCCGGCGAGCGGGAGCGCGTAATTACCGAAATTATGGGCGTTTTCAACGCCAAATCAAAATAAAACCAATTCAGGAGAATTACAATGCAAACCAAAACCTTTAAAGTTCCCAATATTTCCTGCGGACATTGCGTCCACACCATTCAAAATGAAGTTGGCGAGTTGGCCGGCGTCAAAAGCGTGGTTGCCAACCAGGAAACCAAAATGGTCACGGTACAATGGGAAGAGCCGCCGCTAGCCTGGACCAACATTAAGGTATTGCTGGAAGAAATTAATTATCCGCCGGAAAACTAATTCCGAAGCCCGCCGAGGTGTTCAATACCTCGGCGGGCTGGATTGGCTGCTAACGGAAATTCTGAATGAAAATTGCTCACATGTTGCTGGTGCTGGTCGCCCTGCTGGCGCTATTGATTGGCTGCGGCAGCCCGGCTGCGCCCACTCTGGCGGTAAAAAACCAACCCACCCTGGTCTACATTTACACCGATGGCTGACCCCCTTGAGCGCAAATGGCGCCCATCGTGGATGGGCTGGAGACCGAATACAGCGAGCAGATTGTGGTCAGGCGGATAAATGCCAACCAGGGAGATGGTCCGGCTGTAATGCAAAACTATCGTATTCCCGGCCACCCCACCACCTTAATTTTTAATGCTAATGGACAAGAAGTTCAGCGATTTATTGGACCGCAATCTGTCGAAACTGTAAAAGAAGCGCTGCAAGCGGTTTTGGACGACTCCCAATAATACCTCACATAGTGAAGGTGATTCTATGGCAATCGAACAGCAAATTACCATGCCCGTACTTGGCATGACCTGCGCCAACTGCGTGGCCACGGTTGAAAGAAGTGTCAAAAAAATAGAAGGCGTCAGCGAGGCCGCTGTAAACTTTAGCACCGAAAAGGTGACAGTCACCTACGACCCGGCCAAAACTACGCCACAGGCTATGCTTGAGCGTATTGCCAAAGCCGGCTATCAGGTGCCCACCGCCGTCATCGAACTGCCCATTACCGGTATGACCTGCGCCAACTGCGTCAACACCGTAGAGCGCGCGCTCAATAAAAAAGTGCCGGGTATTTTAGAAGCCACCGTAAACTTTGCCACCGAAAAGGCCACTGTCAAATACATTCCCGGCGTGGTCAGCCGGGCCGAGATGGTTGCGGCCATCGAGCGGGCCGGTTACGGCGTGGTCAAGGCCGCCTCCGACGAAGAGTTGGTGGATGCCGAAAAGGCCGCCCGCGACCGCGAAATTGCCGGCCAGACCCGCAAACTGTGGGTGGGGGTTATTTTTACTTTGCCCCTGTTTCTGTTTAGCATGGCCCGCGATTTTGGGCTGGTGGGCCACTGGGCGCACGCGCAGTGGGTTAACTTTCTTTTTCTGTTGCTGGCTACGCCGGTGCAATTTTACACCGGCTGGGATTACTACGTGGGCGGCTACAAAAGCCTGCGTAACAAATCGGCCAATATGGACGTGCTGGTGGCGCTGGGGTCGTCGGTGGCCTACTTCTACTCAATTGTGGTAACGGCCGGGCTGCTGGGGGGACACGTCTACTTTGAAACCTCTGCGGCCATCATCACTCTCATCAAAGTGGGCAAACTGCTCGAGGTTCGCGCCAAGGGCAAAACCAGCGAGGCCATCAAAGCCTTGATGGGCTTGCAAGCCAAAACCGCCCGCGTGGAACGCAACGGGCAAGTGCTTGACATTCCGGTTGACCAGGTGCAGGCAGGTGACATAGTAATTGTGCGGCCCGGCGAGAAGATTCCGGTGGATGGGGTGGTGGTCAATGGTCACTCGGCGGTGGATGAGTCTTTGCTAACCGGCGAGAGCCTGCCGGTAGACAAAAAAACCGGCGATGAAGTTATCGGCGCGACTCTCAACAAAGAGGGCCTGCTAAAATTTGAGGCCACCAAAGTAGGCCGCGAAACCGCGCTGGCCCAAATTGTGCGGCTGGTAGAAGAGGCTCAAGGCTCCAAAGCGCCCATCCAGGCCCTGGCCGATAAGGTGTCGGCGGTGTTTGTGCCGGTGGTCGTTGCCATTGCCGCGCTCACCTTTGTGGTGTGGCTGGCCGCCGGGGCCGGATTTACGCCGGCGCTGGTGCGGCTGGTGGCGGTGCTGGTTATCGCCTGCCCCTGCGCCCTGGGGCTGGCTACGCCTACGGCCATTGTGGTGGGCATGGGCAAAGGGGCCGGGCAGGGTATTCTGTTTAAAAACAGCGCCGCGCTGGAGCGCGCCCACGCCCTGCAAGCGGTGGTGCTGGATAAAACCGGCACCATCACCAAGGGCGAACCGGCCGTAACCGATGTAGTGACCGGCAGCGGCTGGCAGTTTGACCCGAATCACCTGCTGCAACTGGCGGCTTCGGTGGAGCGCGGCTCGGAGCATCCGCTGGGGGCGGCCATTGTTAAAGCGGCCCAGGCTAAAGGTCTCCACCTGAATGAGCCGGCCGGTTTTCAGGCCATTGCCGGGCATGGCGTGGCCGCCCAAATTGAGGGTCAAAAAGTGTTGCTGGGTAATCTGCGGCTGATGGAGCGCGAAGGGGTGGCCTTAAACGGTTTGGGAGCAAAGGTTGAAGAATTGCAAAATCAGGCCAAAACCGCTATGTGGGTGGCCGTTGACGGCCAGGCTACCGGAGTGATTGCCATTGCCGACACCATTAAAGATGGCTCTAAAGAGGCCATTGCCGCGCTCAAGAAAATGGGCTTGCAGGTAATCATGATGACCGGCGACAACCAGGCCACGGCCCAGGCCATCGCCGCCGAAGTAGGCGTTGACCGCGTGCTGGCCGAAGTGCTGCCCGGCGATAAGGCCGCCAACGTGGCCCAACTGCAAGCCGAGGGTCTGGCCGTGGCGATGGTGGGCGATGGCATTAACGACGCGCCCGCGCTGGCCCAGGCCGATGTGGGCATTGCCATCGGCACCGGCGCGGACGTGGCCATGGAAACCGCCGGCATCACCCTGATTAGCGGCGATTTGCGCGGCGTGCCGCGAGCCATTCGGTTGAGCCGGGCGACCATGCGCGTCATCAAAGAAAATTTGTTTTGGGCTTTTGCCTACAACGTCCTGCTTATTCCGGTAGCTGCCGGCGCGCTGAGTTTCTTCCCCGGCCTGCCCATTTACCTGCGAGAACTGCACCCCATTGCCGCCGCCTTTGCCATGGCCTTTAGCTCGGTAACGGTGGTGGGCAATAGCCTGCGGCTGCGGCGAGTTAAAGTTTAGCCGGAACTCTTGCATCGTGCATTTATTGAGATAAGAATGCAATCAACGCTTCTATTTCATCGTCACTTAAGTTGAGGTTGGGCATTTGGGTATCGGGTTTGATGGCTTGCGGGTCGCGCAGCCATTGGCGCAGGTAGGCCGGGTCGCCCTGATAATCGGTCAGGTTGGGGCCAATTACCGGCCCCGGCACCATATGGCTGATGCCGCGGTACATATGGCAGGCCATACAACCTTTGGCCGTGTAAAGCAGCCGGCCATATTCGGTGGGAGACGGGGTGACGGTAGGGCTTTCTTCTGCCGCCGACGAGGTGAGCGCCGGCCAGATGAGCAGCCCGCCCAGCAGTAATACAACAGTTGCCGCGCCGCCAATCATCGCCAGTTTTTTGGCAATAGCGCCGCGCTGCGCCGCCAGCGCCAACCCAACCAGCACAATCATTGCCAATCCAACCGGCCCCCAGCGCGTCGCCGGGTTGCCGGCGGCCGGCGGCAAGACGGTGAGCGGCTCAAAATATTCGGGAAACGCGCCAAACGGCTCCGGGTTGATGGTCCAGCGCCAGACGCCGGGGCTGGGAAAGGTGACATCGACCACAAAGTGACCCTCCGGCCCCTCTTGCCACGCCTCCACGCGCATCAACTCGCCGGTGGTCTCGTTTTCGGCGGTGAGATAGGGCGTAATTGGCTGACCTTCCCAGGCCATGCTGGCCGGTCTCAGGCCGTGCTGCCGAACCGTAAACCCAATACGAATTTCTTCGCCGGCGCGGGCTTCTACCGGCAGCGTGTCGAGCGTGACGGCTGCCCAGCCGCCGGCCTGCGCTGCCGGGGCCGCAAAGCCCAGGCTGATAAAAATGAGTACCCATCCAATTTTCAACAGAGTGTGTTGCATTGTTTGCCTCCTTTTTTTACCGGATATTTGTAACTACTCAAGCGAACCATTGGAACACACAGAGCCACGGAGAAACCACAGAGCTTCATGGATGTTTTTATTGCCGGAAACGGGAAGGTAAATTGATTGCCGCTCTTTATTCCAGCGACTCGGCGATTTGCCGGGTTTCGGTGAGCGGCCGGCTGCTTTCCAGCCGGTAGGTGATATCCCCTTCGGTCCAAATCAAGGTGTGACCTTCTATCACCCGCCTGAGTTCGTAGCTTCCATTAGTGAGTTGCAGGGGGTACGGCCCCTCAACCCACACCGCCGGCTGATTACGAACCGTTGTTTCCTCAATAAGATGGGGCTGTACTTTGCTAATCAGCACTCCCGGCCCCAATTGGTGCAGGCTGTTTCCCGGCTCCAGCCAAACCAGAATCACCATTGGCCCGTTGAGGTTTTGCACAAAAACCCTATCCGGCGGCCCCATTATTGATGGCAGCCGAATGGGGAAGTTGACCTGCGCCTGCGCCGCTTCTAATGTAGTTTCGCCGGCCAGGTTCAACAGCAAGGCCAGCGTCGTGGGCGTGGCCTCAAGTGACGACTCCGGCGGCGCGACAGGCGATGGCGTGCGGGTCGGTTCAACCAGAAAGATGCGCACCGCGCCCAGTTGCAAAAACTCTACCACGGCGGCCCTTACCTGGGGCACAAACAGCAAGCCGGCCAGAATAAGCAGGGCTAGCAGCGCGGCCCAGGCTGCGCGTGGAACGCGGGGCGCGGAACGCTTTGGTCTGGATGTCGTCAATTGCTGCCCGAATTCTCCGGCAATATCCGGGGTGGGGGGATAGTGAAAATGCCGGGCGGCTTGTTGCAACTGCGCTTCTATGCGGTTGGCGGGTGGCTCAACAGATGGTTGACTCATTGAACTTGTTCTCTGGATAGCGCCGGAAATTCTTTGTTTACAGTATCGCGTAACCGGCCCATCGCCCGGTGCAGCCGGGACTTCACCGTACCCGGCGCGATGCCGGCGGCTTCGGCGGCTTCGGCTACGGATAGCTCCAAAAAGTAGCGCAGATAAATGATTTCCTGGTCTGTTTGGCTCAAACGGCGGACAGCCTGCCACACCAGGCGGGCTTCTTGTTGCTGCTGGTGGGTTTGGCCGGGGCTGGGAGCAACCTGTTCCGGCTCTGCCTGAAACCAGCGGCGCAGCGCCGCCAGATATCGCCCCACCGACCGCTGCCGGTTGCGGGCCAGGTTGGCGGCAATACGCAGCAGCCAGGGACGCAGCGGCCGCGATGAGTCGAACCCGTGCAGCGCATGAAATGCCCGAATAAAGGTGTCCTGGGCAATATCATGGGCCTCGTCGGTATCGGCCAGCAGCAGATAGGCCAGCCGGAACACCGCTTGCTGGTGTTGCTCAACCAGCTTCAGCCAGGCCGGCTCCCTGCCTTGCCGGGCTTGATTAATCAGATTAGCTTCGCTCACGTGAGTCTTTCCGGAAAGGTGAATTCACTTTAAATACACCGCTTGCCAAAGGTTGGTTCCATAGTTTGAAGGGAAATGATTATCAGGCTTCAGGCGGCAGGGTTAGCCAAACGCGAGTGTATTTGCCCAATTCACTTTCAATAGACAGCGTGCCGCCAAC
Organism: uncultured Caldilineaceae bacterium; assembly: GCA_964486935.1. GTDB lineage: Bacteria > Chloroflexota > Anaerolineae > 4572-78 > J111 > CAZAPG01. Next base: position 108,436 of record CAZAPG010000018.1, read on the forward strand.
CACGGCCAGCATGGTTGAGTGTAAGGCCAACCCCTGCCCACTGCCCTGAGGGGAGTTTTTTGAAGCGGCCAGGCCAACGCCGTTATCTTCAATTGAAAGTTTTATGCCGCCTTGCCAACCGATAGTAATGGTTAAGGCGAGGGTGGAAATGGTCTCGCCCCGGCCATGGTGGGCCGCGTTGCGAATTGCCTCGCGGGCGGCATAAAACAGCACTTCGGCCGATACAGGGGAGATTGCGTGGATGTTTTTTTCGGCGGCGGGGTCTATTTGCCAGGTAACGATATCAAACGCGTGTTCAAGCTCATTATGAACCATTTGCTGCAGAGCATTGATCAGGCCGAAGCGGGCAATCTCTGGTGAGGTGGCCGGTGGAATTTCGCGTAATAAGTTTGATATCTGACGATGCGCATCGGATAAAAAGGAGATGGCTTCTGGTGAAGTATCGCTCTTTTTAGATTTGCTTAACGATAATAGCGCGGTGTGTAACCGGGGCAAAACCTCGTCGTGCAGCGCGCGCCGGGCCTGTTGATCCAAAATTCGGCTTTGAGCCAGTCGTTGCCGGTGGAGGGCCATTAATCGGCGGGCCATTTCGGCGCTGGCCTGGGTGTCAATTAACCGCTCACCGCTGGCGCGGGCAATTTCAATTTCCTCTTGGGTATACAGGCTCCCATCTTGCTTGTCACCCAGCAGCAGCATGCCAATTAGCCCGCGCTCGCTCCACAGGGGAATAGCCCATCGCGCGCTGCCAAAACGGTCCGGCTCGATGGGTAGAACCATTACCTGAGGCGAGTCAAATTGGCCGGCCAAATCGGTCACTACAAAAGAGGGGCGGGCATTGCCGTTGGGGTAAACCAGGGGTGTGTTAACCAGTGGCGCCAGTGGCCCTAGCGCCACCAGATAAGCCATTTGAGCATTCAAAATATCGCGGCACAGAGTGCGGAACGGCGGGATGGCGTCGGGCGTGGGCAGGGGAGAAGGCGTTAAAAGCGTCTCGTACAGATGCTGGCTACTGACAAATGGGCGCAGGTAGGTAATGTATCGTTCTCGTTCGGCATAGGAGCGCCAGCTTAGTAGGGCATGGAAAAGGGTGATGAGTAGGGTGCTCAGCAGCAGGGCGTAAATGGGCCGCAGTTGAATGGCCAGGCTGCCGCCAATAATGATGCTGAATCCGGCAGCCAAAATAATTGCCCGCTGCCACTGGCGGCGCAGTCCGCGCCGGGGCAGGGTTTTGCCGGTAAAAATCTCGTAAGACACAATTGCCTGGCCGATGAGCAGCGTAGCGATGCTGATTAGAGTGGAAATAATCAGGTCAAACCAGGCTACCGTGTTAGCCATTTCAAAATAGAGACCGTACAGCGGTTGCCGCCGGGCGTTGAATACCACCCACCACATAATCCAGGCCACCAACAGGCTGACCGTTAGCAATACAATGGAGGTGGCTACCAGCCAGGGCCGCGCCCGGCGCCGCGCCAAGTCTCCCATCATCCTGGCCGAAGGTTCGGGGCGCAGCAGCGCGTCGATAGAGAGGCTGATACACAGTATAATGTAGAGTGGATAGAACAAGACCAAAATTGGGATGCCGGCCAGCGAGGGTGTTGCCGCCAGGTCTAGCTGCGTTACCCGCCAGTAAGAGGGTAGCGGATTGGCAAAGATAAGCAGGCCGACCATACCAAAGGCCAGCAGGGTGGTTAGCATCAACCAGGGGCGCTGCCGCCGTCGCAATCTTGATTGGGCGTTGTCCCAAAATCCGGCATACCACAGCATAATGCCGTACCATGCAAACGGCGAAGCCACCACCGGAACCCAGCCCGCGCGCCACCAAAAATCCATGCCGCGCCCCACGTAATTAAGCCCTAACCCCAAAATTGCAGAGTGGCTCACAAAAAAAATGCCACCCATCAGCAGGCCCCCGCCGGCCAGCCATATGCCCCAGGTGCGGCGCTCGGCATTGAGCAGTACGGTAAAACCCAACCACAGCAAAATAATGGTGTTGAACAGCGACACCGCCATAATCGGCCAGTCGAGAAGGTAGTTGCTGGTCATTTCAGTAGCCGGTCGTCACTTATCAGATTCCCACCTAACCCACTCATCTTGTTCATTGAGCACCCAGCTCAGGCCTCCTTCATCCCAACGAATTAGCCGGCCCTGATGCACAATTATGGCGGCGCGGGTGCGGGCTACTTTTTCATCGGTGCTGGTTTCATTGAGACCCCAGGTCGTATAGATTTGGCCGTTGGTACGGCTGATGGTGCGCTTGTCTTTGAAGCCAAGCCGGGCCGCAATCTGCTCGTTGGTCATCCCTTGAGCCAACATGCGGGCCACGGCCTGCTCATTTGGCTCCAGCAGCGCCAGCGGCGATTGCTCATCTTTATAACGTACTTCCTGAACCCGCGACTCAATATCAGGGTCGATAATGCTGCGGCCCGCCACCGCATCTTGCAGCAGCGGCACAATCATCGCTGGCAGCAGGTAGTTGGATTTTCGGACATAGGCGTAATGACTCAAAATACCGGAGCGCCGGAAATCACGATAATAGGCGTCGTCATCCTGAATGGAGTAGAAAACGACCGGCAGCCTTGGAAATTCTCGCCGGATGGCGATGGCGGCCTCAATACCGTTCATTGCTCCGGCTAATTGCACATCCATCAAAATTACGTCGGGCGGCTGCTTGAGGCAGTAATCAAGGGCCTCTTCGCCGCTGCCGCAATGATGAACAGGGCGCACCGCTCCGGTTTCCTCCAACCCGGCTTTTAGGGCAGCACGCAGGTTTTTGTTATCTTCAACCAATAATAAATTCAGCATAGGGATACTCAATCTATCAAAGAGATAAGAGCCTGTCAAGCACGCAGGTGCGTTGATAAAGCGTTTTACGTGGTGGCAGGTTGGCGCCCGATTTGTTAACCTGAAAACCGGATTATTATCTACCGGCGATTGTTAACGAAAGGAGCCGTCCCATGAAAGTCAAAATGATTTTACCCGCGCTAACCGAAGCTAAAAGCCCTTTTTGGCGACCGATAAAATATTCGTTATTTCCACCCCTGGGGTTGGCAACGCTGGCCGGGTATTTGGATGATGATGATGCGGTCACGATTCAAGACGAACATGTGGAAACCCTGGATTTAAGCGATGAGCCGGATTTGGTGGTCATTCAGGTTTATATCACCTCCGCCTACCGGGCCTATGAGTTGGCCGACCATTACCGGCAAAAGGGGGCGCACGTGGCCCTGGGCGGGTTGCACGTTACCTCTTTGCCAGATGAGGCGGCCCGGCACGCCGATACGATTTTTCTTGGCCCCGGCGAGGATATCTGGCCTGCATTTTTAGCCGATTTTCGCGCCGGCCGGCCCGGCAAATGTTATCAATCGTCGGTGCGGACGCTGGTTGGGTTGCCCAAAATCCGCCGGGACCTGATCAAACGGCAGTTGTATCTGGTTCCCAACTCAATTGTGGTTTCGCGGGGGTGTCCGCATACTTGCGATTTCTGCTATAAAGAGGCCTTTTTCAAAGGAGGCAAATCATTTTATACCCAAACGGTGGATGACGCATTGGCAGAAATCGAGCGGCTGCCGGGCCGTCATCTTTATTTTCTGGATGATCATCTGTTTGGGCACGCCCGGTTTGCCTCGGCTCTGTTTGAAGGGATGAAAGGCATGGGGAGGTTGTGGCAGGCGGCGGGCACGGTTCAATCAGTTTTGCAGCCAAAATTATTAGAGCAGGCGGTGGAGGCCGGTTTGCGTAGCCTGTTTGTTGGTTTTGAGACGCTCAATCCGGCCAATTTGCGCGAGCAGCGCAAGTATCAAAATCTTAATCGGGATTACAATGCTGCTATTGGCCGGTTGCATGAATTGGGGGTGATGATTAACGGCAGCTTTGTGTTTGGGATGGATGGCGATGACGAGTCGGTGTTTGACCGCACTGTGACCTGGGCCGTTGAACAGGGCATCGAAACCGCCACGTTTCATATCCTCACCCCTTATCCTGATACGGCGCTGTACCGGCGGATGGCGGCGCAAGGGCGTATTCTCCATCACAACTGGGATTTGTACGATACCCGCCACGTGGTCTACCAGCCGCGCGGCCTATCGCCGGAGACTTTGGAAGCCGGCTACTGGCGCGCCTACCGCGAGTTTTACCAATGGCGCGCCATTGCCCGTGGGGCCTGGACAAAACCGACAGTGGTTGGCAAGCTGCGCCACCTGGCCTATGCCGGCGGTTGGAAAAAATTTGAGCCGGTGTGGGATTGGGTCATTCGGGCCAGGCGGGTGGGCCGGTTGCTGCCGCTGCTGGAAGCGATTTTGTCTGGGTTTGGGCAGCAGCTAGCAACGGATGCCAACAGCGATACTCTTCTGGCCGGACGACCGGCATCTATTGGCCGGCCAATTGGCAGCTAATCAAATGCCGCCTGCCAGCCTGGCGGTACTGTATCGCCATAATTGATGTTTTTTGCGCCTAAAAATTGGGCCAAACCGGTAATCGCCTGGGCAACGGCCTGCCCGGCGACTTTATCCTGCGGGGCATCCGGCTCGGCGTAGATGGCGTTGATGTGGAGCGTCTCGCTTTTGCGGTCCATTTTAGGGTCAATCCGGCCTATCAGGCGGTCGCCGTGCAAAATGGGCAGCACGTAGTAGCCGTACTCGCGTTTGGCTTTGGGCACGTAAATTTCAATACGGAAATAAAAATCCCACATCAGTTCGGCGCGGTCGCGGTCGATAATCAGGTTGTCAAACGGAGAGAGCAGGCTGGTGCGCGGCTGCCAATTTCCATCAGATAGTTGGGGCAGCAGGGGCGCGTCGTCGGCGTGGATGTACCACTCGCCAGGCCAGCGGGTCTGGCCATTGGCAATAGTAACGGGCACAATTTGCCTGGCCGATACTAAATCGGCCAGCGCCCGCTTAAGATTGTGGTAATGGCCTTTGATAAAGTGGTTGGCAATCTGTTTGGCGGTGGCCACACCCAGCGCCCTCAGCGAGATTTGAACAGCTTGCCGCACCGCATCTGGGGTGGGCAGGGGAGAGTGGTTGGTCCATTCTGGCAAATGCTGCTCGATGAGCGCCCACTTGCGCTCCAATCCGTTGCGTTCGGCCACCATAATTTCGCCCTGCTCCCACATAAATTGAAGCGTCAGGCTCACATTTCGGTTAGAGTTCCAGCCATCAGACATCCACGGCGTTGTGGATAAATCCTCAAACTGGTTTGTTGCCAGCGGCGCTTCGGCGCGCAGTCGCTCCTTGATGTGTTGCCGAAAAGCTGCGTTGGCCTCGAGCCAGTCGCGGACGCGCTGCTCCCCCCTGGTTGCTCCCTGGGCAAAGCGCCGCATTTGCAAGTGATGAATGGGGTAATTTTTGGTCAGCACAATGGCGGCGGCGTGCGCCCAGTATTCAAACAGTTTGCGTTCTTCCCACAGCAGGGTATCCAGGTGGGCCGGGTTGTAATTACCCAACCGGCTCCACAACACCAGATATTGGGTGCGCTCCACGGCGCGGATAGGGTCAATTTGAATGTAGCCCAGATTGCGCATCACTTCCATAATGCCATCGGGATTTGCAGCGGGCTGAGGCCCGGCCAGTTTTTGGCGAATAATGGCCAGGCGACGGGCTTGCGTGGGGGTTAGGGTCAGATTGGTCAAGGTGAACTCCTTTGCTGGCGTGATTGTCCTTGATAACCCCTGATTTTACTAGAATTTTTGTTCTGTGACAAACAGGCATTGGCCGGATGGATGGGGCCGATGGTTTAGTAGTTATTGGGCCTGTCTTTGGCCGGGGGATGTTGTTGTTCGGCGTACTGGCTGGGGGCCAGACCGGTTATCTGCTTGAAGACGCGCGAGAAGTGATGCACATCGCTATAACCTGTATGAAAAGCCGCCTCGGAAACGGGCAGGTTTTGCTCGCGCAGCAGGCGTTGGGCCTGCTGAATACGGCTGCGGGTGTGAAACCGCTTGGGCGACTCGCCCAGCCATTTTTCAAACAGCGCCCGCAGATGAGAGGAACTTAACCCGACTGCCCTGGCCGTTTTGGCGCTGTCAAAAGGCAGGGCGTAATTTTCTCGCAGGTAGATAATGGCGTTGCGTACAGCCTCCGGGTAGGCCGACTCCGGGGCATCGGTGGTGTTGGCAAATTCCTCAATGCGGGCCATCAGCTCATAAAAAACGCCAATTGCCTGCAAGGGGTAGCCCGGTTTGCGTAAAATGAGCACCTCGCGGATTTCCACAAACATGGCCTCGATGTCGGAGTCGCCGCCAATATGAAAAATCTTGATTTCCGGCTGGCCCATAAAAGCGGGCCAGCAGCCACTCACTGAAACCCAGTGGTATTTCATTTCCTGCCGGCTGCTGTAAGTAAAGCTGTGCTGCGGCGGCGCCACAAAAATATCGCCGCTGGATAAAGCAACGCGCTGCCGGGCGTATTCAAAAATGGCCGGGCCATCAACGTGATAGAAAAATTGGGTGTTATCTCCGTGTTCGTGGCTGCCGGTAAAGTAACCGGGCTTGCAATGGTACTCGCCGGCCTGGATGACGTAAAAATCCAACCCGGAGAAAAGTTTAGCGCCGTAGCCGGTGCGCCAATAGTTAAAGCGCATCGGACGAACGCCGCCGGCAGTGCCGCCGGATATGGGTCGAGTGGGCAACCGTTTAACCATCGCTTAACTTTGGATTAAAAAATCTTGACGAGCAGGTTGACTGGTCAAAATTATACCATGACCTGGGTGACTCTAAAATGCATGGTCAGGGTTGCTGCTGCCAGTAATTGGCTACATTCTCCAGATGTTCCTGGTAGGTTTCGGCAAAGACGTGCTGGCCGCCGGCGCAATTTGGGTTGCGACACACAAAAAACAGGTAATTGGTTTGGGCCGGTTGCAGCACCGCCACTATCGACTCCAGGCTGGGGCTGGCGATGGGGCCGGGCGGCAGGCCGGGGTACAGGTAGGTATTGTAGGGCGAGTCGATCTGCCGGTACTCCTCCAGCCGCACCGGGGTTTTCCACCACTGGCCGCTTTCGGGTTGAAAGCCCATGGCGTACTGCACGGTCGGGTCGGCCTGTAAATGAATTTGCGAGCGCAGCCGGTTAAGGTAAACGCTGGCCATCAGGGGGCGCTCTGCGACAACCAGCGTTTCGCGCTCGATGATTGAGGCCAGGGTCAGCACTTCGTAAAAAGTGAGTCCCTGCTGTTGGGCCAGTTCCAGGGCATTGGGCGGCAGGCGGTTGGCCATGTGCTCCAACATGCCTGCCATCAAATCGCGCGGGGTGGCGCTATCCAGCACCCGATATGTGCCGGGAAAAAGATAGCCCTCCAGCGATTGGCCGGGCGGGTGGCCGGCCAGCAAAGGGTGGTTAATGGAGTCGCCGCGCCGGGCCTGTCGCAAAAATTGATTGCCGTCCATTATGCCGGCGCTATCCAGATGGTCAGCCAGTTGCTCCATGCGCCAGCCGGCGGGCACGGTCAGCACCATTCTGGCCGAGCGCCCCCGAAAGAGGGCGGCGGCAACTTCCTTCATCGACATATTCCGCCGGAGCTGGTAATTGCCCGCCACCAGCCGGGTGTCGATGCCGTTGTAGCGCAAAAGCTGGCGCATCAGCACGGCGTCGTGAATCAGGCCGGCGGCCTGCAACCTTTGGGTGACGCTCTGGGCCGTTTCGCCTTCGGCCACGGCAAAATCTACCAGGCCGGAGTCGGTTGACAGGGGCCGGTTGATTTCATCGGCGCGAGCTTGCAGCAGGGGGTGCAGGGCCAGCGTTTCCGCGTCTGCCGGGGGCCGGGCGCCGTTAATTATCAGGCGCGGGTCCCGGTTGGCGCTGCCGCTCAGGTGCAACCCGACCGCCATCAAAATGAGAATCAGCCCGCCAATCAGCAGCGCCGTGTTGAAAATGAATCGAATAAATGATACCAGCATACGCGCAAGTTAAACTTAAGAGTTATGTCAATTTATTGTAGCACAAGTTGGCTAACAATTCTATTCAACCAGATATATTTGCCGGGAGGGGTGAATCAGCGTTTTATCCACCAAAACCATCACTTGTGGCAAATGTTTTGTCGATATCCTCAGTTATAATACGGGTTGTGTTGCTCCCCAGGCGCAATGGAGATCAATGTTGACTTCCATAAATCTTTAAAGAAGAGGTGAAGAAAATGAGTGACGAGCTAGATTTGAGTGAACTGACGTTAGAGGAGTTGTACGAGCAGATGGGGGATGATTTGTACGACGGGCTGCAAGAAGAGGTGGTGGA